>JAGBTN010000015.1 GCA_017631315.1 Bacteroidaceae bacterium
ATGCGTATCATCCTTATAGTATTTGGCATGCTGCACAATATCTGCAAAACGACTATAATTAGGATTACTCTTTATGACTTCCCATAATGTCGCTGTCTCCGTTGAAGCAGAGCCATCGATATTGTAATGATCATCCCATGTCTTCACTTCACCATAATGTGGTACACCATCAATGAGCACATATGCTCGATAGTAGTAAACCCCATAACCTAGAGGAGGAAGCTTGACCGTGTATCTATTTTCTTCGTCCACTTCATCTGAGGTCACCGTCATGTTAGAGATTGTTGGTTGTTCTGTTGTACCATAACAAACACCAAGAACGAGAGAACTATATGCTCCGCCGCCGATGGTAAGGCGTGAAGTCACTGCCAGTGTCTCCTCGTCAATAGTACCAGTCTCTACTACATTGTCATCGAGAGTGCGAAATGTGCGGACCGTCCCATAGTATATTTGACCGTCGACAATGGCATATGTGCGATAGTAATAAATAGTACTGCCTAACAACCGCCGTAACTGTAAAGCAAATTCATTTGACGTTGCAGGCACCATATTATCATTTAATGTTGGTTTAATACCTGTTCCATAACAAATACCACATTCCAAGGTAGAATAGGGCGATTGTATATCTACACAACCAGATACTTTGGCACTAAAGCATGTAATAGATGTCGCTACACCAGTTGTTGCAAAGTTCGCATTAGAACTGTCGGTAACAAAAGATTTTATCTTGCCATAGAACCAAAGTCCACTTTGATAGACAAATGAGCGGAAATAGTACGTGGCATCTGACAGGAGGTTAGTTATCGTCTTGGAATAGCGTCCGTCTTCTGCAACTTCATTAGCACTTACATCTACTTGAATGCCATTATTCTTATTGGGCGTTCCATCAAGGCTATATATAAAGCCTACACGAAGATCATTCGAAAGGTTGTCGCGAATACTACTCGCATAGCCCACAAGGGTCGCGGACATATTAGTAATATCAATAGCACCACCCGTTACTGATGGATCTGTAACATCGTCGTTCTCCGAAGAGTCTGTCTGAACGAATGTAATACTGTCTAATTGCTGGGCACTATATTCTGCTACATGCTTGTTTACGAAATGAAGCGACACTTTTTGTTTCGTAAACGCCAAACTGTCTATTTGGGCAGTATTGTACTCGGCACTTTGATTGTTAATCATATTAAGCACCACTTTCTGTGCTTTTGCCATTTGAATACCTGCTGCTATCAAAAGAATGGTAGCGATAATTGTCTTGACTTTCATAATATTGAATTTCTGCTGCGAAGTTACAAATTATAATTATTATTACGAAAGGAGAAACACGAAATTTGCTAAATGAAATAAAACTCTTCGTTTTTGCTGTCTGATATAACATACTTGTAACCAACAAAACTGGGACATAGTAAAAACACAAGTACCTTTGAAATGTACAAAAAATCTCTGCAGAGAAGTTTGCGAACTTCTGCAGAGAAGTGGAGAAAGTTCTGCAGAGAAGTCGGGCGACTTCTCTGCAGGTGTTATGCGGTTTCTTGTGCTGCTATACGAAGCAGAGCAGCAAGATGATGAGTTGAGCTGTAAGGATGCGCAGGAACATGCTGAGGGGGTAGACTGTGCTGTAGCCTACTGCGGGCGCGTCGCTTGTGGTCGACTGGTTGGCAAATGCGAGTGCCGGTGGGTCGGTATTGCTGCCGGCTATCAGTCCCATCAGGGTGAAGTAGTTCGTCTTGTAGCAGAGTCGTGCTATGAGTCCGACTATCAAAATGGGGAGTACTGTTATGAGGAAGCCGCACCAGACGTAGGTCAGGCCATCGCCTGCGACGACGGTGTTGACGAAACTTGCGCCTGCCTTGATGCCGACGCTGGCAAGGAAGAGGGCAAGGCCTATCTCACGAAGCATGAGGTTGGCACTCGTGGTGGTATAAGCCACGAGTTTGGCGCGATATCCGAAGCGTCCGATGAGGATGGCTACGATGAGGGGACCGCCTGCCAGACCGAGTTTGACGGGTGTGGGGATGCCTGGAAGTGCTATGGGTATTGCGCCAAAGATGATGCCGACAAAGATGCCGATGAAGATGGCCGAGAGGTTGGGATGCTCGAGTTTCTTGACGCTGTTGCCCATCACACGTGCCACACGATCTACTGCATCTTCGGGGCCTACCACCACGATGCGGTCGCCTATCTGCATTCTGAGGCTGTGGTCGGCAAAAAGGTTCATATCGCCTCGGCGGATGCGTGTGACATTGACGCCATGGACTGAGCTGAAGTGCATCTGTCCGAAGGTTTTGCCGTTCATAGACGGCTGTGTAACGAGGATATGTTTGCTGACCATGGGGACATCCTGTTCTTCCCAAACGACATCTTCCTCTGGGCCGATGAAGGCTCGCACGGCTTCTGCATCGTCCTTGGCACAGGTGATGAACATCTTGTTGCCCTCGGCAATGACGGTGTCGCGAGTGGGGATGCTGACATGTCCGTCCTGAAGGATTCGGCTGCAAACGAAGTCGCGTCCGAGGAATTGGCGTATCTGCAAGATGGTCTTGCCTGAAAGATAGGCATTCTGCACAGCGAGTGTCATGCGATGCGGAACGACATGCAGATTGGCTGCCTGCTCTTTTTCCATTCGTTTCTGCTCGTCCTTCATGCTGATGTTACACAGGAATCGGATGGCGATGATGGCACCGATGATGCCCACCACACCGAGCGGATAGGCGCAGGCATAGCCGTTGGTGATGGCCGGGGCACTGGCTCCGAAAATCTGATTGCAGGCTTCTGTTGCCGCACCAAGGCCGGGTGTATTGGTGACGGCACCACAAAGCACGCCTACCATCATGGCAAGATTGCGGGAATTATCTGTGGCAGAGGCATCGCCATCGTAGAAAACGAGGAAGTACAACCCTATGCAACACAAGACGTTGAGCAAGATGATGCTCATTGCCATCAGGTTCAGTTGGACGCCACCTTTCTTGAAACTCTCGAAGAAGCCCGGGCCCACCTGCAAGCCTATACAATACACGAAAAGAATGAGACCAAAGTCCTGAACGAACGTCAATACATTGTAGGTTCCAGTAAAGCCAAAATGGCCTGCCACAATACCTGCAAAAAGCACGAACGTGACGCCCAACGAGACACCGCCAACCTTAATACGCCCAAGACCAATACCCACAGAAATGACCAACGCATAGAGCAACACAATGTGTGCCACACTGTCAGTCGAAAAGAATAATGATTGCAACCAATCCATCTTTACTTTGACGATTTGACAATTTACTAATTACGGTTTATTACCTCTTTTCGGCTGCAAAGGTACAAAATAATAGCATACGTTATTATCATAACGACAGAAAACCTGCCATTAAGGTACTGAAATAAATGATTTCCCAAAAAAAAGTTTGCCGATAGCATAAAATTGCGTACCTTTGCATGCTACTTAGCGTATAATCGTAAACATTATTATAATAACTAACAATCATGGCAGATAGTAAAGAAAGACTCTTTTCTGACTTCACCGCCCCCAGCCGTCAGGAATGGCGCGAGAAGATTGAGGCCGACCTCAAGGGAGCAGACTATCAGAAGAAAATGGTGTGGAGAACCAATGAAGGCTTCAGCATGGAGCCCTTCTACCTCAAGGAAGACGCGGACAAACTGCCCCTCGTCAATGCCTTGCCCGGTGAGTTCCCCTATGTGCGTGGCAACAAAGCCGCCGACAACGAATGGTATGTCCGTCAGGACATCAAGTGCGAATGTCCAAAAGAAGCCAACGCCAAGGCTCTCGACATTCTGAACAAAGGCGTAACAAGCCTCGGTTTCTGCATTCCCAAAGACAAAGTCAGCGCAGAGTACATCGAGACACTTCTCGAAGGCATCTACGTGGATTGCATCGAACTGAACTTCTGCACTTGCCAATGCAAGTCGCTCGAACTCGCTCAAATCCTTGTGGCATACTTCCAGAAGAAGGGTGCAGACGCACAAAAGATTGAAGGCAGCATCAGCTTCGACCCCCTGGAGAAAATGATTCTCAAAGGCAAAGACACCACACAGGCACTGGCAAACGCCAAGGCACTCGTTGAAACCTTTGCCGCTTATCCCAAATTCCGTCCCATTGCAGTAAATGCCTACAAACTCACCAATGCAGGTGCGTACAGCTATCAGGACCTCGGCTACGCCTTGGCTTGGGGTAACGAATACATGGCAGAACTGACAGAAGCCGGCGTTGCTCCCGAACTCGCTGCACAAAGCATCAAGTTCAACCTGGGCATCAATGGCGTCTACTTCATGGAAATTGCCAAACTCCGTGCCGCTCGCATGCTGTGGGCTCAGATTGTAAGCCAGTACACAAGCGACCAGGAGAGTGCAAAAATGCACGTATGCGCTTTCACCACAACCTACAACATGACCGTCTTCGACAGCTATGTCAACATGCTTCGCACACAGACAGAAGCCATGTCGGCTGCTCTCGGCGGTGTAGACAGCATTGTCGTAACACCTTTCGATGCTCCCTACGAAGTGCCCACAGAATTTGCAGAACGCATCGCTCGCAACCAGCAGTTGTTATTGAAGGACGAGTGTCACTTCGACCGCATGGTCGATGTTGCCGGTGGTTCCTACTTCATCGAAGAACTGACAAACGCTCTTGCAGGCCAGGCATGGAAACTCTTCCTCGCTGTTGAAGAAGAAGGTGGTTTCCTCGCTGCAGCAAAGGCAGGTTCTGTGCAGAAAGTCATCAACGAAACAAATGCCAGCCGCCATGCCAATGCCGGCAAGCGCAAAGAGTTCCTGCTTGGCACAAACCAGTTCCCCAACTTCACAGAAAAGAGCGAAGGCAAGCAACCCGTCGAAGCATGCTGCAAAGGCTGCGGTTGCGAAAGCAACATTCCTGCCATCGAGACTTCTCGTCTGGCAAGCGACTTCGAGTCACTGCGCCTCACAACCGAAAACGCAGCAAAAGTACCCGTTGCATTCATGCTGACCATCGGTAACCTGGCAATGCGTCAGGCTCGTGCCCAGTTCAGCTGCAACTTCCTGGCTGCTGCAGGCTATCAGGTCATCGACAACCTCGGCTTCAAGACTGTTGAAGAAGGTGTTGACGCTGCCATCGCTGCCGGTGCAGACATCGTTGTTATCTGCTCAAGCGACGACGAATATGCAGAGTATGCAATCCCTGCCTTCAAGTATTTGAACGGTCGTGCGCTCTATGTCGTAGCAGGTGCACCTGCTTGCGCAGAAGAACTCAAGGCTGCAGGCATCGAGAACTTTATCAATGTAAGGTCTAACCAGCTTGAAACTCTCAAAGAGTATAACGCTAAACTCGGTATCTAATTATGGCACGCAAATCATTTAACAACATAGACATTTACGCAGGCATTGAGGCTAAGAACGGCCAAGCCTGGCAAAAGGAGAATGGTATCACTGCCAACTGGAAGACAGCCGAGCAGATTGACATTCAACCCGTTTACACCAAGGAAGACCTTGAAGGCATGGAGCATTTGGACTTCGCTGCCGGCATTCCTCCCTTCCTTCGTGGCCCGTACAGCATGATGTATCCCTTCCGTCCGTGGACTATCCGTCAGTATGCCGGCTTCTCTACAGCAGAAGAGAGTAATGCTTTCTATCGCAGAAACCTCGCTTCCGGCCAGAAAGGTCTGTCCGTAGCGTTCGACCTTCCCACACACCGTGGCTACGACCCCGATAACCAGCGTGTGGTAGGCGACGTAGGTAAGGCAGGTGTTAGCATTTGTTCTTTGGAGAACATGAAGGTTCTGTTCGATGGTATCCCCTTGAACAAGATGTCTGTCTCCATGACGATGAACGGCGCTGTGCTGCCTGTACTTGCTTTCTACATCAATGCAGGTTTGGAGCAGGGCGCTCAGTTGGAGGAGATGGCTGGTACCATCCAGAACGACATCTTGAAGGAGTTCATGGTGCGTAACACTTACATCTACCCACCAGCATTCTCCATGAAGATTATTGCCGACATCTTTGAGTTCACTTCTCAAAAGATGCCTAAGTTCAATAGTATTTCTATTTCCGGTTATCACATGCAGGAGGCTGGTGCTACGGCCGACATTGAGTTGGCATACACTCTTGCCGACGGTATGGACTACCTGCGTGCTGGTATCAATGCCGGCATCGACGTTGATGCCTTCGCTCCTCGCCTCAGCTTCTTCTGGGCTATTGGCATGAACCACTTTATGGAGATTGCGAAGATGCGTGCAGGCCGTTTGCTTTGGGCAAAGATTGTGAAGAGTTTCGGTGCGAAGAACCCGAAGTCTATGGCTTTGCGCACTCACTCTCAGACTTCTGGCTGGTCTTTGACAGAGCAAGACCCCTTCAACAATGTCGGCCGCACTTGTATCGAGGCTATGGCTGCCGTGCTTGGTCACACTCAGTCGTTGCACACCAACGCTCTGGACGAAGCCATTGCTCTGCCTACTGACTTTAGTGCCCGCATTGCCCGCAACACTCAGATTTACATCCAGAACGAGACTGAGGTCTGCAAGCAGATTGACCCATGGGCTGGTTCCTATTATGTTGAGAAGCTCACCTACGAGTTGTATCACAAGGCTTGGGAACATATCCAGGAGATTGAGAAGCTGGGCGGTATGGCTAAGGCTATCGAAACCGGCCTGCCCAAGATGCGTATTGAGGAGGCTTCTGCACGTACTCAGGCTCGCATCGACAGTGGTGTTCAGACTATTGTTGGTGTTAACAAGTTCCGCCTTGAGCATGAGGATCCCATTGACATTCTTGAGATTGACAACACCGCTGTTCGTCTGCAGCAGGAGGCTTCCTTGAAGGAGGTTCGTGCTAACCGCGACGAGGCTCAGGTGAAGAAGGACCTTGAGGCTATCACCGAGTGTGTTCGCGAGTTCAGCGAGGGCAAGAAGAGCGAGAAGAACCTGCTCGACCTGGCTGTTACGGCTGCCGGACACCGTGCCACATTGGGTGAAATCAGCGATGCCTGCGAAGCTATCGTGGGCCGTTATAAAGCAGTAATCAGAACTATTTCAGGCGTGTATAGAAGCGAAAGCAAGAACGACGAGCTCTTCGACAAGGCTTGTGCCATGACCGACGAGTTCGCTAAGAAGGAAGGCCGCCGTCCCCGCATCATGGTTGCCAAGATGGGACAGGATGGTCACGACCGTGGTGCTAAGGTTGTTGCCACGGGTTATGCCGACTGTGGCTTCGACGTGGACATGGGACCGCTGTTCCAGACTCCTGCCGAAGCAGCGCGTCAGGCAGTGGAGAACGACGTAGACATCGTAGGTGCCAGCTCTCTGGCAGCAGGTCATAAGACCTTGGTTCCTCAGCTCATCGAGGAGTTGAAGAAGTTGGGTCGCGAGGACATCATGGTCATTGCCGGTGGTGTTATTCCTGCTCAGGACTACGAAACGCTCTACGAGGCAGGTGTTGCAGCCATCTTCGGCCCTGGCACACCCGTGCCCTACTCTGCCTGCGAGATGATGAAGATACTGATGGGAGTGGAGGAGTAATCCTCCTTCCCTCCCCCACCTCTGTGCCGCCGAAGTTTCAAGGCTACGGTGGCACAAAAATAATGGTGTACCTTTCTTGCGATAAAGGTACACCATTATTTATATATAGGTTAACCATTATTGCAGGAATGGTTAACCTTTTTTTGTGACTATGCCTAAAGGGGATTCAGGGACGGTTGTTTTGGGGGAAGACAATGCTGGGCTTGAAGGTGCGAGCCTCCTCGAAATCCATGAGCGCATAGGATATGATTATGACCGTATCGCCCACGACTACCTTGCGTGCTGCTGCACCGTTGAGGCAGATGCAGCCGCTGCCGCGTTCGCCACGAATGACGTATGTTTCAAAGCGTTCGCCATTGTTGTTGTTCACCACCTGCACCTTCTCGCCTGCAATGATTCCGGCCGCGTCCATCAAGTCTTCGTCGATGGTGATGCTGCCCATGTAGTTGAGGTTCGCCTCCGTAACGGTGACACAGTGCAGTTTCGACTTCAATACTTCTATCATCATATCGTCCTATTTATATCTTATATGGTCAATAAGTCGGATAGGCTTCTCGCCGCAGAAAACCGTGATGCAGCCTACAACGCTCTGCGCCTCGTCCCACGAAGACACATCTGCAAGCGTGTCGCCGTCGACGATGTTGAAATACTGCACCTCGAGCATGGGGATGGCGTCGATTTCGTTCACCACATAATCGTGCGTCTGCTGCACCGTCAGGCCAAGCGTACGGCTCTCATTCAGAACACGATAGATATGGGCAGCCGTCTGCCTCTCCTCGTCGGAAAGAAGCGTGTTCCGACTGCTCATTGCCAAGCCATCGCTCTGGCGGATAACCGGGCACGGAACAATCTCCAGCCCAAAGCCAAGGTCTGCCACCATACGTCGAATGACGGCAATCTGCTGATAGTCCTTCTCGCCAAAATAAGCCTTGTCCGGTTCAACATACGAGAACAACTTGCTCACAATCTGGCAGACGCCATTGAAATGGCCCGGGCGCATGGCACCCTCCATCACACTGTCCGTCGGCGGATAACTGAAGCAACGCGTATCCGGCTCAGGATAAATCTCCTCAACACCTGGCGCAAACACAATGTCCGCACCACACGCATCGAGCAACTCACAGTCGGCCTCCAACGTACGCGGATAGCGTTCCAAGTCCTTCGGGTCATTAAACTGAGTAGGATTGAGAAAGACACTGACCACCGTCACATCATTCTCCGCCACACTCCTCCTTACGAGCGAAGCATGACCCTCGTGCAAAGCACCCATCGTGGGCACCAAACCTATGCTGCAACCCCTGCCACGACATTCGTCCAAGGCAAGGCGTAGTTCGCTGATTTTGTTAACTATATTCATCACAATAATAGAAAATCATGCAAAATAACATAGTTTTTATGAAACAAGGAAACATTTGGTGCATTTTTATTCCAAAAAGTTCGAAAACGCGAACCAAAGCATTGTAAATCGGGAAAAAAGTCGTACCTTTGCACTGATAGTAAGCAAAAATAATAAAGAGATGACCAAAGCCAAAAAGATACTCTATATCACCCAGGAAATGGTGCCTTTCGTGCCCGAAACAGACATGGCCCAAATGGGGCGATACCTACCCCAAGCAACCCAGGAGAAAAGCAGGGAAATACGCTCCTTTATGCCCAAATGGGGTATCATCAACGAGCGACGCAACCAATTGCACGAAGTCATCAGGCTGAGCGGCATCAACATAGTCGTCGACGACACAGACCATCCGCTCGTCATCAAAGTGGCAAGCATCACCGCAGCCAGAATGCAAATATACTTCATCGACAACGACGACTTCTTCACCGGACGCGGCATGGGTACAGACGACGACGGCAAAGAATACAACGACAATGCCGAACGCGCAGCCTTCTATGCACGAGGCGTGCTGGAAACCATCAAAAAACTCAAATGGTCGCCCGACATCATACACTGCATCGGCTGGATGAGCAGCTTCGTACCCCTCTACATCAAAACTGCATACGCAGAAGAACCCTCCTTCCGCGACTGTAAAGTCGTCTTCACACCCTCCACACAAATACTCACATCACCCATCCCCGCAAACATGGACGGCATCATAGCCTTCCGCAATGCCACCATATCCGCCACACAAGGACTGGGCGAGAAGAAACTCATACCCATGCTCAACAAGCTCGGCACCAAATACGCCGACGGCATAGGCTTCATCGAAGAAAACGAAACACTACGAAACTACGCCGAAGGACTCGGCAAACCCTGCATGCAGCCCATCGCCAAAGAAGAATACGGCGCAAACTACCCAACCTTCTACGACAACGTTTGGAGCATCGGCAGGCCCGACGACGAAGACACAAAATAACATCCCCCTCAACAAACAACCACAACGCATGAAATACGCCACAAAGGCATGGAACGCCATCATATTGGCAATAGTACTCATCCTCGCCGGATGCGACGAAGACACTGGCTCACTGGGAGTCTACCCGCAGCAAGATGACATCACAACATCCAGCGACTTCGTCAACGTACTCTCAAGCGACTTCGTCAACAACGTCGTACCCGCAGGCAGCACAACATGCTACCTGGGAAAAGTCCTTGACCCGGAAACCAACCAAGCCATCACAGCAACCTTTGCCGCACAGTTCCACACCTTCGAAAACTACACCTTTCCCGCAAAAGAAAACATCGTAGCCAACAAAGAAACAGGCTTCCTCTGCGACTCCATCGAATTACGCCTCTTCATCAAAGATACCTTCGGAGACAAAAACAATCCCATGAAGGTAGAAGTCTGGCCACTCAGCATGAGCGAAGACAAACTCCTGAACGAAGCAGCAGAACTCTACACAAACACAGACCTGTGGCAATACGTAGACGACAGCAATGGCCCTATCGCCACCAAAGTCTTCACCGCCACAGACTATGCTCTAAGCGATGCACAACGCGCCGACGGCAACTACTCAGACAACATACGCATCGTACTTCCACGCGAAATAGGAGAAAGCATCATGCAAAAATTCTATAGCGACCCCAACAACTTCCGCGACTCCTATTCCTTCATTCGCAACGTCTGCCCCGGGTTCCTCTTCCGCACAGTCAGCGGAACAGGCACAATGGTCAACCTCGAAGTCTGCACCATGAACCTCATCTTCAAATATAAAAACGACAAATCAAACGATAAAGAATTACAAGGGTTATGTCGCTTTGCAGCAACACCAGAAGTCATTCAAAGCACACAATTCGAGAATAGCAATGTCGACCAACTCATTGGCAACGAAGAATACACAATGCTCAAAACACCGGCAGGCATATGCACAGAACTGATACTGCCCATCAACGACATATACAAAGGTCACGAAAAGGACAGCATCAGCCGAGCTTCACTCACACTCACACGAATCAACAATAGAGACACGGAATTGGACGTAAGCTATGCCTTCGGTATTCCTAAGAACCTTTTACTCGTTCGCAAAAAAGACTTCAAAAACTTCTTCAAGAACAACCAAGTAAGCGACTCACAACAATCATATACCACCCAATTTAACGAGACATACAATTGCTACACCTTCGACAACCTTAGTCGACTTATCTCCTACTGCCAACACGAAAAACAAGCAGGCATAGAGGCACTCGGCCCCATAGAAGATGCAGAAAAAGTATGGGAAGCAGCAAACCCAGACTGGAATCATGTCCTACTCGTGCCAGTAACCGTAGCATCCGCCACCGATAGTTATGGCACAACAACACAAGTTTCTGTCAACCAAGACCTGAGCCTTTGCAGCACAAAACTTGTGCGAGGAACAGAAACAAATCCTATCAAGATGCAAGTTATATACAGCCGTTTTGCCGGCCAACAATAATTATTAACCATCTAAACCCAAAAGACTATGAAACATTTCATGCACATTGCGGTCATGTTCCTAAGCCTGACCGTCATTTCGCCATCTTTTGCCCAAGCAGGCAAGAAGAGAGACACACGTATAGCCTATATCTTGAAGAACCTACGCCTTAAAGCAGATGTCCAGGAGAAATTCAAGCCTTTACTCGAAGCCTACCTTCAGGAGCTCTCCGACCTTAAGGATCCATACAAAGCCCTTAAGGACGAACTGGATGATGCCATTATGACGAACAAGCTCACAGCAGAGCAGTGCGACCAACTCTTCGAAACAAAACAGAAACAAGAGGACAAAGAGCCGGCTTTGAACCGCAAGCACTACGCAAAGTTCAAAACTGTTCTTACTGCACAGCAGGCATACAAGGCAATGAAATTAAGTGACGACAAACTGGAATAACGACTTATACTTTTTATGGCAACAACAGACGATAAAAAGATTATCTTCTCGATGGTCGGCGTAAGCAAGGTCATCCAGCAGAATCAAAAACAGATATTAAAGAACATCTACCTTTCCTTCTTCTACGGAGCCAAGATTGGCATCGTAGGTATGAATGGTGCCGGTAAGTCAACGCTCATGAAGATTATTGCCGGCATTGAACAGCAGTATCAGGGAAATGTAGTATGGAGTCCAGGCTATAGCGTCGGTTATCTTGAGCAGGAGCCGAAACTTGACGACGAGAAAACAGTCATCGAAGTGGTAAAGGAAGGCGTGCAGCACATCGTTGATGCACTGGCTGAATATGAGGAAATCAATCAGAAGTTCGGTCTTCCGGAATACTATGAGGACGAAGACAAGATGAATCAACTCTTTGCCCGCCAAGGTGAATTGCAGGACATCATCGACAGCACCGACGCATGGAACCTGGACAGCAAACTGGAACGTGCTATGGATGCGCTTCGTTGTCCACGTGCCGACCAGCAAATCAAAACGTTGAGTGGTGGCGAACGCCGTCGTGTGGCACTTTGTCGTCTGCTGTTGCAGAAGCCGGATGTACTGTTGCTCGACGAGCCGACCAACCACCTTGATGCAGAAAGCATTGACTGGCTGGAACAGCATCTTACACAATATGAGGGCACTGTCATTGCCGTAACACACGACCGTTACTTCCTCGACGATGTGGCAGGCTGGATTCTCGAACTCGACCGCGGTGAGGGTATTCCCTGGCAGGGCAACTATTCTTCCTGGCTCGAGCAGAAAACGAAGCGCATGGAGCAGGAGGAGAAGGTGGCAAGCAAGCGCCGCAAGACGCTGCAACGCGAGTTGGAGTGGGTACGTATGTCGCCTAAGGCACGCCAGGCAAAGGGTAAAGCCCGTCTGAACAGTTATGATAAGCTTCTCAACGAGGAGCAGAAAGAGCGTGAAGAGAAACTGGAAATCTTCATCCCCAATGGCCCTCGCCTGGGCAACAAGGTCATCGAGGCACATGGCGTGTGCAAGGCTTTCGGCGAGAAGGAACTGATAAAGGACCTCGACTTCATGTTGCCACCGGGTGGCATTGTGGGCGTCATTGGCCCCAATGGTGCGGGCAAGACGACGCTTTTCCGTATGATTATGGGATTGGAGACACCCGATGCAGGCACTTTCGAAGTAGGCGAAACGGTAAAGATATCATACGTCGACCAGAGTCACGAAGACATCAAGCCCGATCTCTCCGTGTATCAGGTCATCAGCCAGGGCAACGAACTGATCCGCATGGGTGGCCGCGACGTCAACTGCCGCGCATACCTGAGCCGATTCAACTTCAGCGGTGCCGACCAGGAGAAGAAGTGTGGCGTGCTGTCCGGTGGTGAACGCAACCGTCTGCACCTTGCCATGGCACTGAAGCAGGAAGGCAATGTTCTGCTGCTCGACGAGCCGACCAACGACATCGACGTCAACACGTTGCGTGCTTTGGAAGAAGGTCTCGAGAACTTTGCCGGCTGTGCGGTGGTCATCAGCCACGACCGTTGGTTCCTCGACCGCATCTGTACGCACATCCTTGCCTATGAAGGCGACGGAAAGGTCTATTACTTCGAAGGCAGTTATACCGACTACGAGGCCAACAAACTCAAGCGTCTCGGTCTGGAAGAGCCGAAGAGAATCAGATATAGAAAGTTAATGGAGGACTAACTTCCACTACGTCCCTCCCTCGTTCGGGGGAGGGATTATATATATAATAAGGTAGATGGTTGAAATCAAGGATAAGGAATTTGGTGGCGAAAGGCCGCTCTACGCCTTGCACGATGCACGTCTGGAGCGTGTGACGATACACGTTGGCGAGTCCAGCATTAAGGAAAGTGGCAACATCGAGGCATACGATTGTACGTTCCAGGGCAAGTATGTCTTCTGGGAATGTCGCAAGTTCCTTGCCCAGGACTGCCGCTTCGACGCTTCGGCACGTTCGTCGCTCTGGTATAGCGAGAACGGAAGGCTCGTCCGCTGCCATGTCGATGCGCCGAAGATGTTCCGCCGCATGCAGGGAATCGAGTTGCTGGACTGCCACTTCACCGATGCGCAGGAGACCTTGTGGGACTGCAACGGGGTTGACATCAAGAACTGCCTGATTGAGAATGCCGATTATTTTGGCATGCACACCGACAATGTCCGCATCGACAACCTTCACCTCGAAGGCAACTATGGCTTTCAGTACAGCCGCAATGTTGAGATAAAGAACTCGCTCCTGAACAGCAAGGATGCGCTTTGGGACAGCGAGAACGTCACCATTACGGACTGCGAAATCAACGGCGAGTACCTGGCATGGTACAGCCGTGGCCTTACACTCGTGCGTTGCCACATCACCGGTGAGCAGCCTTTGTGCTACTGCGAGGACCTCACGCTGGTGGACTGCACCTTCGGCGCCGATGCCAACCTGATGCTGGAGTACAGCACGGTCAGAGCAAGCATCAAGGGCGACGTCACGAGCATCAAGAATCCCACGAGCGGCAGCATCACCGTTGCCGGCCACATTGGGGAGATAATCATCGACCAGAACAGGAAGGAACCTGCCGACTGCACCATTCATGAACTACACGCAGAGTAAAGACCAATTGCTCTCGCTCATACGAGAAGGCGGCAAGCTTGATGCATTAGCGCAGATCAAGCTTACCGCCTTGCTTAGTTTCCCCAGCATGATGGCGCAACTGGTGCACATCATGATGCAGTACATCGATGCCGCCATGGTGGGCAGCCTTGGCGCACAGGCCAGTGCGAGCATCGGCCTGGTGAGTACCACGATATGGTTGTTCGGCAGTCTCTGTTCGGCGGCCAGTGTGGGTTTCTACGTGCAGGTGGCACACAAGATAGGGGCAGGCGACTTCGCTGGCGCGCGTCAGGTGCTGCGAGAGAGTTTCCTGTCGTGCATTTTGTTCTCTTTCCTGCTCTGCGGCATAGGCGTCGGCATCAGCAACCACCTTCCGCACTGGCTGGGAGGGGGCGACGACATCTGTGGCGACGCCAGCACCTACTTCATGTACTTCTCGCTGTGCCTGCCATTCTCCATGCTCAACTCGCTCTGCTCCGGCATGCTCCGCTGCAGCGGCAACATACATACGCCGAGCATTCTGAACGTGCTGATGTGTCTGCTCGACGTGCTTTTCAACTGGCTGCTCATTTTCCCCACGTGCACACTCTTCGGCATCACGTTCCCCGGAGCCGACCTCGGTGTGACGGGAGCCGTGCTGGGCACCGCACTGGCATACATCATCTGCTCACTGCTGATGTGCTACTTCACGGTTGTAAGGAGCAAAGAACTCTCGCTCCGGCAGGACTGCGGCACCTTCATCCCCCAACTGCGCACCCTGCGCGAAGGGCTTCACATCGCCGCCCCCATTGCCGTGGAGCACATCGTCCTGTGCGGCGCACAGATTGTGAGCACCGTCATCGTGGCACCACTCGGCACGATAGCCATTGCCGCCAACAGTTTCGGCATCACCGTGGAAGCCCTCTGCTACATGCCCGGCTATGGTATGTCCGACGCAGCCACCACCCTTGTGGGCCAGAGCCTCGGCGCCGGCCGCCGATATCTGGCACGCAGTTTCGGCCGCATAACACTGGGCATGGGCATAGCATTCATGACGCTGATGGCCGTCGTCATGTACACCGCATCGCCAGCCCTGCTCAGCATCATGACGCCCGACGTGGCAGTGCAGCAACTCACGGTGGAGATACTCCGCATAGAGGCATTTGCCGAACCCATGTTTGCAGCCAGCATCGTCTGCTACGGCATCTTCGTCGGCGCACGCGACACACTCATCCCCTGCACCATGAACCTCACATGCATCTGGCTCCTGCGCATCATCCCTGCCGCACTGCTTGCCTCGCACATGGGACTGCAAGGCGTCTGGATTGCCATGGCAGTGGAACTCACCTTCCGCGGCATCATCTTCCTCATCAGATTCCGAGGGGACAGTTGGCTCTCCCACATCGACGACAAAAAGTAACCCACACCGGGCTGCCGAAAACCCTTAACCATTATTGCAAAATAGGTTAACCATTATGCTCGGAAAGGTTAAGCATTATTGGCAGAAAGGTTAACCATTATTTTCGAGCAGGTCAACCCCTCCCGTCAGCACCTCACAGTCCCCTGCACAAAACGCCCGCCTCGGAGCACCGGCAGCCGACCGCATCTGTCATATTTTTTCGCAGAAAATTTGGAGGTTATGTGAAAGATTCATATCTTTACCGCACCTAACCACCCAAATTCAGTCCAATGCGTATTATACAGACCTTTTGGACGGCAGATTTCGACCCTCTGAATTATAGCTTCGGATGGCTTCGTCCCGAACACAACCTCATGTCATGGGCACTGAGTTGCCTCTCAATTCGTGAGCACTACGATGAAGTAGTACTCTACACCGATGAACGAGGGAAGCATATCCTCATAGACCTTCTGCATCTACCTTATTCAGAAGTAAACGTTGCATATGATAAAAACCTTTGTCTGCCTCAGCATTGGGCATATGCAAAAATAAAGACGTATTCGGTCCAGACAAAACCATTCATACATATTGATGCAGACATCTACCTGCCCTGCCCAATATCCGAGGAGATTATTGATGCGGATCTTATCACTCAAAACGAAGAAAAAGGGACGGAATATTATAGGCAAATGATGAATAGCCTCATACAAGAGTCCAACCTTATTGAACTTCCTTTATACATGAGGAACAATTTCATACAAGACGACTCTCTTGCATCGCATAACATGGGGCTTTTCGGAGGAAATAACCTTACCTATATCCAAGCCTACTGCGAAGAAGCAATCAATCTTTATAATACCAATAGAACTACATGTTCGAATGGCAACTTCAATCTACTCTTCGAGCAGATACTTTTCGCCTACAAGGCTAAAAAAGAGAAATGGTCTGTCAAGACCATCTTCCCACATGTCTATAAGGACAATGGTTATACTGCAAATGAATTTTGCCAATTAGACGACTATGAGCATAAACGCTGCTTTCACCTTCTTGGCGGGCATAAAAGAAACCGGAATTTAACCGCCTCTCTTGAAGAAATACTTATCACACGTTACCCCGATTATTATAAAAGAATCGTAGAACTCTTTCCGCACATCATACAAAGAGGCGTTGGAAACAACATTATTTGCATCCCCACAATGAATGACGACCTTCCGATTCAGTCATATATAGACTTCCTAAACAAGACGGAATTGGAATGGAGCAAACTTTCTTGGGAAGACTTGTTCGAAGTAGAAAAAAGACGCCTCAATGGCAAGATGCTTTCGTTAGAAGAAAACAGGCTGAAAGCAGACATACTTATTTACCGCAATCCGTACCTCAGATGTTTTGATGTTCCTGCATCGTGGAACGAAACAGAACTACAGACAATACGGAAACGCTTGCTTGCAAACGCAGATGTACCAGTTGAACGAATCGCAATTATCCCAACACTCACATCTGAACGTCGGAAGGAATACATCCTTCATGAGCTGGAAAGTCAGATAATTGGATTACTGGGAAAACAACCCATGCGGATTTCTGATGTATTAAACAGACTTACATCATCATCAGAAGAGATGCGAACATTGTGGATAAATGAAATACGAATACTGCTACACGAAGGATTGTTAACTACTACAACTAATACTATTCATTAACTCTAAATTTTAAAACTATGGCTGCAAAAGGTTCAAGAAAAAATCCCTACACACTGAGTGAATACAATTCCAACGGCGATTGGCGTGGTGGCTGGATAATAGACAGCGACGAGTTTCTAATTTATCGAACAACAATACGGGTAATAACATATACCGGACAGTGTAGCAAATACAATCCCGTTCCTGGGGATATCTACGAGGAGATGAGACAAAACCGCATTTGGTTGGGAGGATGGGTTAAATTTGGAACAACACTTAAGTATGTTGACTCCAATGAAAACGAATATAATAGCACTTTGGGAAACCAGAGCAATCCCTGTTCTACAGCTATTTACAACGAAATGGTGTCGAATGGCATTTGGGAGAGTGGATGGATAATAGATAGTTTTGGAGAGTCTCGCTATATACAGAGTTTTGATTTGATCTTAACATCCGGTAGCGGATGTGGATGCGGAAGTGGAAGCGGATCAGGTTCGGGGAGTGGCTGCGGATGTGGCTCAGGATCTGGTTCAGGTTCGGGTTGTGGCTGTGGCTGTGGTTGTGGCTGTGGTTGTGGCTGTGGAAGCAACGTAGGAAGCTCACCCTTTGAAGGATATCCCATATCGGCTGGCACCCATAATGCCGGCAATGTGAGTGCTAAATTCGAAAACGGGAAAAAAAATATCGGTGACTTTTACATTACTTGGACAGCCGGAAACACTAACGGGCAAGAAAATTTGTCAGAAGTTACAGCGTCAATTAGAATCTCTGATTATACATTTTGTGTTCTCGAAAATCATTCATATGTTTCATGGGTTGCTCCATATGTGATGTCAATTCACGGAACATTCAAAATTCAGCACAATCATGACCAACACGATTTTTCAATAGATGGCAGATTTTATATTCCCACAGAATATTATAAATAATGACTACACGCAGTTACATACTCACAACTGTATTGTTTCTCTTCGGTTTATTTGCCTACAGCCAAACACCTTTGGATTCCACATACCAATGGGCAGAAATGGAAGATTCTATGAAGGCCATCTCCATCGTCTACATAGAAAAGCCCGAAGAAGTGCTGGACAGCATCATAGAGCAGGTGATTTATGATTACTGGCAAAAACCTATTGCGTGCAAGTATCTTACAACACATGCTTCTACCAAAGATGCCCCTTCTCACTGTTTCTACCAATGCATCCTTCATACCAAAGCGAATATACAGATTAAGACAACTGGAGTAGCGGAGAATTTCCACTATGAAGGAAGAAGAAAACTCAAAAATCTGAATGATACAGCCGTACTGTACAACGATTTGAAAAGTTACGTTGAACTTGATGATTGCATATTAAGAGAGGTACTGATAAGAAGTGACGAAAACAATGTAACGTCACTCTTTCAAACCTTTAAGAATCTTATGCAACGACATCATATAAAAGTATACCGCATCAGCTATGAATCCGGAGAAGGAGTGTATCGCATAGATTTCTCGCCAAACACCAAATATAAATACTATGTTTTTGGTAGATTTACCGGCACAGCGTATGTTGACAAAAAAACCTTACGCATGAAACGAATTGCGGCTGACATAGTTTCTCCGACATCATTTGATAAACACGGAATAAAGTCAAAGAAACTACTCTCACATATTCATCATACACGCTATCAAATGACTTTCGAGGATATAGGTGGCACCCTTGTTGTGAAACATCGGGAAGCGGCTGAGTCTGTAGACGACGAAAAGCCACTATGGAAGAGAACTGCTACGCTACTTTCTCTGTCAAACGACACCGACAGCCAGGCAATTGAATCACTGAAAAAGCAAGCCGTGCTTATATCGAAAGGGATGAACAATCATACTTCCTCACCCAAAGAAGCGAGCACTGGGGATTAATGAAATTCCCATTTTTAATGGCTACCGCGAACTCTTTACAATCCTTCACCAAGATATATTTAAGACTATTGCTGTCCGGGGAAATGTTGTTTTTGAAACGATTCATGATTTTTACGCCAACAGAAAGAGATGGTAAGCATAAAGAAAAACCCCGAAAGTCTTCTGCAGGACCTTCGGGGTTTCGTTGTTATTCCTTTATCTTGATGCAAAGCTCATCGAGTTGCTGCTGGTCGATAAATCCGGGAGCGTCGAGCATCACGTCTCTGCCGCTGTTGTTCTTGGGGAAGGCAATGCAGTCGCGAATGCTGTCGAGTTCTGCAAAGAGGCTGACAAAGCGGTCGAGGCCGTAAGCCAGTCCACCATGTGGAGGAGCACCATACTTGAAGGCATTCATCAGGAAGCCGAACTTCTCCTGAGCCTGTTCGGGTGTAAAGCCCAGTATCTCGAATATCTTCTGCTGCAACTTGGCATCGTGGATACGAATACTGCCACCGCCAACCTCAACACCGTTCACCACCATGTCGTAAGCATTGGCGCGCACCCTTGCCGGGTCAGTGTCGAGCAGAGGAACATCCTCTGGCTTTGGCGAAGTGAACGGGTGGTGCATAGCCATCAGGCGCTGCTCCTCGTCGCTCCACTCGTACATAGGGAAGTCCACAATCCAGAGGCAAGAATACTTGCTCTTGTCCCTCAAGCCCATACGGCTGCCCATCTCAAGGCGAAGCTCGCACAACTGCTTGCGCACCTTCATGGCATCCGGACCACACAGGATAAGGATAAGGTCGCCCGCCTTTGCATTCATCTTCTCCTTCAACACATCGAGTGTCTCGGGAGTATAGAACTTGTCCACCGAACTCTTCACGCTGCCATCGTCCTGCACACGAGCATAAACCAAGCCCTTGGCACCCACCTGCGGACGCTTCACAAAGTCTGTCAACTGGTCCAACTGCTTGCGAGTATAGGCAGCCTGGCCCTCACAACAGATGGCACCAATGTAGGCTGCCTCATCAAATACAGGGAAGCCGGCAGGGAAGATGCTCTCCACCAACTCACGCGAAGCATTGTCGGGCTGCTCGTTCTTCAGTTCCACAAACGTCATCTCGAAGCGTGTGTCGGGCTTATCACTGCCATAGTATTTCATGGCGTCTGCCCAAGACATACGAGGCAAAGCAGGAATATCGATACCCTTCAGCGCCTTGAAGAGGTGACGGCTCATGCCTTCGAACGTCTGCAACACGTCCTCCTGGTCAACAAACGACATCTCACAGTCAATCTGTGTGAACTCAGGCTGACGATCGGCACGCAAATCCTCATCGCGGAAACACTTCACAATCTGGAAATAACGGTCCATGCCCGACACCATCAGCAGCTGCTTCAGTGTCTGGGGGCTCTGGGGAAGCGCATAGAATTGCCCCGGATTCATACGGCTGGGCACAACAAAGTCGCGAGCACCCTCGGGCGTGCTGTTCACCAAAATAGGTGTCTCAATCTCAAGAAAACCTTGCTCGTCGAGGTAACGGCGTACCTCGAAAGCAAACTTGTGACGTAACTCCAGGTTCTGACGTACATTGGGACGACGTAGATCAAGGTAACGATACTTCATACGGATGTCATCGCCACCATCACTCTCCTCCTCAATCGTAAAGGGAGGCGTAAGGCTCTCGTTCAAAATGTTCAGTTCGGTAACAAGAATCTCAATCTCGCCCGTTGGCAAATTCTTGTTCTTCGAATAACGTTCCGCAACCTCACCGGTTGCCTGAACAACAAACTCACGGCCCAAACGACCAGCCTTCTGGCGGAGCTCCTCGGCAGCATCCTCATTGAAGGCAAGCTGAGTGATACCGTAACGATCGCGCAAATCAACAAAAGTGAGTGCGCCCAGGTTGTGAACACTCTGCACCCAGCCGGCCAGAGTCACTTTCTCTCCGATGTTGGCGAGGCGAAGCTCGCCGCATGTCTTAGTTCTATACATATTTATTATATTAAGCCCCAACTGAACTCTCCTCAAGGAAAGAGAAACATTCTTCTTCGAAGAAGAGCCAAAGGGGAACTGTTTACTCCTTAACGAAAGAAGGATGAGCTGTTATCCAGCCCATCCTTCTCTTCTGTACGCCCTCAGGGGCTCGAACCCTGGACCCATTGATTAAGAGTCAATTGCTCTACCAACTGAGCTAAGGACGCATCGCAAACTTTTCCAAATCTTGTACGCCCTCAGGGACTCGAACCCTGGACCCATTGATTAAGAGTCAATTGCTCTACCAACTGAGCTAAGGACGCGTAATATCTTTGTTTTGCGGCTGCAAAGGTATGAACTTTTATTTAATTCGCCAAATGTTTTGCTTTGTTTTTTTCGATTTACGTAAGAGAATATAGTTCTGAAGGCGTTTTTCGCTTCAATATATCAAGTCCAAAGTCAACACCCGGAATGATTCCATGCTGACGAAGCACCGCATCTACCGTCTTGCGAGCAAGAACCGGATGATTATTTTCCTCGCTCAAATGACAAAGCCATACATGGCGAAGTTGCGGAGTTGCAAACTCGGCCAGCAAATACGCAGCCTGTTCGTTGCTCAGGTGGCCCTTATCGCTACTGATGCGGTTCTTCAAGAAAGCCGAATACTTGCCCATGCGTAGCATATTCACATCATGATTCGACTCCAACACCAAATAATTGGCCAGCCCCACCTGTTCGCGTATGGTATCCGTAACATGCCCGACATCGGTTATAAGACAGAAACGCACGCCATCTGCTTCTACAACATAACCCACACAATCGCGGCTGTCGTGCGGAACATCAAACGGAGTAATGCGGAAAGGTCCGACCTCCAGCACACAACCTTTCTCTAAGAATGCCCTACATTCCGTCGGGACCTTAACCTTTAAGCAACGATTGCAAGAGATGCCCTCATGCACATGTTGCGTTGCATATATCTTTTTACCACAATCACAAGCTATGTTTCCTACCGATTTGATGTGGTCGGCATGATCATGCGTTACGAACACAGCTGAAATATCTTTATCCAGACTAATACCGAAATCCTTGAGATGCTTCTTCAAGGAACGCATACTGATACCTGCATCAAGCAGTATGGATGTTTCGCCCGACTGTAACAAGTAGCAATTTCCACTACTACCAGAGCCAAGTGACACAAATTTCATCCTCTACCTATTAATTTTTATTTGCAAAATTAAAGAAAAAAGCCCACAACGCAAAATTTCATAAGAATTTATTTGTGCGAGAGTCTTATTTTTATAACTTTGCAAGCAAATTTACTTTTTATTAACCTTATAACAAAAACTAACATGATGAAGAAAACATTACTTCTTTGCGCTGTTGCTCTTTGCTCATTGGTAGCAAAAGCTGGCGACGGTCTTCTTGCTGTTGGTGCAAACGTTATTGTACTGCCATC
Organism: Bacteroidaceae bacterium; assembly: GCA_017631315.1. Classification (GTDB taxonomy): domain Bacteria; phylum Bacteroidota; class Bacteroidia; order Bacteroidales; family Bacteroidaceae; genus Physcousia. Next base: position 22,765 of record JAGBTN010000015.1, read on the forward strand.
TACGCAGTACGACGGCGACATCGAGTGGAAGGCTTGGACATGGGTTTACAATTCTGGTGTTGCCTATGGCGACTGGAATACAGACAACCCTAACTACAACATGGTTTTCGGAGCACCTTCTGATGATGCCGAAGGCAGAAAATGGTACGAACCTGGTTATGATATGGGTCCAAAATATGACCTGGACAACTTGATGGGCGACATCAACTGGGACACTAATGAGCCCATTGTTTGGGAAGAGCACACAGCTCCTTTCAGCAGTGATGAATATTATAACGGCCGTCCTTCGTACCGATGGACTACATCTGACATTATGGCTGACATCTATGTTCGCCGTACCTTCACAACAGACCAGCTCCTTTCCGGTCCTGTTTACTTGGCTTGCGGCCATGACGATGCTCCCTGCGAATACTACATCAACGGCGAACTTGTTTTCTCCAAGACCGGTTACGAAACCGATGACAATGGCAACATCCTCAATGGTTGGAACAATGGCGAGTACATTCTCTTGACCGACGAGCAGAAAGCACTTATCAAGCTCAACGGCGAAGAGAACGTTATTGCATTCTATGTTCACCAGAACTGGGGTGGTGCTTTTGCAGACTGCGGTATTTACACAAGACTTGAAGGCGGTCTCGACATGGGTTACACCACACCTTGGGAAGGCAAAGTGCTCTTCAACAACATTGGTGGCTACAACTTTGACGGTCAATCTCCCAGCAACAACCCCAGACACCCCTGGTCTAAGCTTTATGAAGCTCAGGAAGGCGACGAATACACCTTCATGCTTCCCGGTTCTGTTACCGAGGATGTATGGATGGAACGTTTGCAGTTCAAGACTCCTATCAGAATCGAAGAAGGCCGCACCTATAACTTCAAGGCTACATTCCAGGCTGACAAGCCTTTCGAGGCATTCATCCTGAAACTTTCTGACAATGACGACGATGCTATCGAACTGGCATACGAAGAAATGACAATTGACGCTCCCGTAGAAGGAGAGGAATATGAGGGCACTACTGTTAACATTGATTTCGAGGGTCAGCCCGGTGTTAACAACTTCATGATTGACCTCGATTTCGGTGGCGGTCAAGACAGCACCACAGTTACCATCAAGGACATTTCTTTGGTTGACGTAACAGAAACCGGCGATGAAAAGGAACTTTGGGTCGGCACACACTACTTCAACTACATTGCCATGCACAAGACTACCATCAAGTACATGGTATGGGACGACACTCTTAACGATGGTATGGGCGATTACAGAGAGGCCAAGACTGAAGAAGAGAAGGAGTATGCTGACATCGAAACCCACTTTGAAGAAATCGATGCTCCCGAGATTAGCGGCCGTACAGAGACTTTGGCTTGGACTTTGCCCGACTTTGACGACTCTATGTGGGACGACCAGATGATGCCTGTAGGCCAAGAAGGTTACATGCCCGAATTGCAGAGCATCTGGCCCGGCGGCGACAATACAAACTACTGGATTCGCCGTAACTTCGAGCTCGACAAGGTTAACGAGCGCCTTTCTTACGAGTTGAATGTTTGCCACGATGACGTTTACGAGACATACGTTAATGGTCACCTGTTGCAGAAGAATGTAGGCTGGACCGACGGCAAGAACCCCGTACAGGTTCACATTCCTGCTCGTTACCTCAATGTTGGTAAGAATGTTATTGCAACCTACATCCAGCAGAACTGGGGTGGCAAGTTCTACGACTGTGGTATCAATGTTACAGAGGTTAACTTCGAAGAGTGCTACCAGATGTTGGTTGATGCTATTGAGTATGCCAAGACCGACACTCTGCTGACCAATGCGATGAAGGATTCTATTCAGGCCATCATCGATGAAGCAAACCACGAACTTGCCAACAACAAGGATGCTGCTGAACTGAGAAACTATGCACGCGAGTTGCGTCCTCGTGTAAATGCAATCTTCGCTTACAGCAGTACTGTTAAGACATTGATGGACACTTATGCCATCTGCCGCAAGATGCAAGACAAGGGCTACTGGGGCACTGCTCTGACTGATGTTGCTGCTGCTCTCGACACTTGCGCTACTGCAAACGAGCTGAATCCTTACATCGACAGACTGCGTGACGCTCGCATGGCTACTGCAATGGAACGTCGTACTGAAAACTTCAAGGGCTCTGTTCCTACTGTTGTAGGTCCTGAATATCTTGGCGATCCTTTCTCTTCAGAGGATGAAGCTCCCAAGTATTATTTATATAATGTAGGCGCGAAGTTGTTGCTGGGTGCTGGCGAGGCTTATGGCACACACCTTGCTCTCGTATACGAATCTAACCCCATGTTGCTTGTTCAGTCCATCAAGGAGAATTATGACGAGGAGACTGGCGAGTTTATTGACGAGGAAGTTGTTGAAGGTGCCGTTCGCATCGAGACCTTCCGTCCTAACGGTGCTTATGGTGAGGGTGACTTCGTAGGTTGGAACGGCTTTATTGATGCTGTCTGCACCGACGCATGGGAGATTATCCCCGTTGAAGGCAAGGAGAATGTATTCAACATTGCCCAGTACGGCATGACCTTCCCCACAGACACAACTCTCACTGAAGAAGGCGAGGAAATCGTTACCGGCGGTGGCAAGAAGTACTTGGGTCTGCGTAGTGGCGACAACCAGTATGCTCCCTCTTACTACCTTGTTGACACAGACATGCACACTCCCGAGCTGGAGACCAACCAGTGGATGTTCATTTCTCGCGCCGAGATGCTCAGCTTCATCTCCAAGGCAACTGCCGAGACTCCTGCCGACATGACATTCCTCATCAAGAACCCTGGCTACGACCAGCGCTTGAGCATGGACGATTGGATTTCTCTCACCGATGGTGGCAATGTAATGGTGAATGGTGGTGACTACCGCGTATATGAGGCTTACAACAGCAACGAATTCTCTATCTACCAGGAACTCTGGCCAGATGAATATGACGCAGCTCTGCCCGTAGGTACCTACAAGCTCAGCGTACAGGCATACTATCGCGACGGCATCGAGCAGGCTCACGTTAACAAGCTTCTCAACAACGAACCTATTGCAGAACGCGCTCTCCTCTTCGCAGGTGCAGATCCTACCGACATGGCATCTTGCCAGACAATGCCTCTCGCACTCGTAACGAAGGAAGCTAACCAGGTTCCCGGTATCGGTTGGACTTCTAACCCCGGCAATCTCCGCATGCCCGGTCAGGGTGACGGTTGCTACAACGCCGGCAGATACTACTTCCCCAGCGGTCTCTACAAGAACGACCTCGTGTTCACAATCAACGAAGGCGAAGAGGGTCACCTGGCCATCGGTATCTACAAGGCTTACGACGAGAACAACCCCGGTAGCGACTGGGTAGTTATGGACAACTGGCGCCTGACTTACTACGGTAACGGCGAAATCGATCCCGACGGCATCCGTGGCGTAGAATCAGACGAAATCAAGAAAGTATCTCCCGCAAGCAAGGGTATCTACAACATGCTCGGCCAGCGCATGAGCAAGGTTCAGAAGGGTCTGAACATCGTAGACGGCAAGAAACTCATCAAGAAGTAATCACACTTCATACAAACCTATTCAGCAGGCAGGCTCGGCAGACATGTCGGGCCTGCCTCTTTTTTCCCCTACACAAGCAAAGGGGACCACAAATAATGGTTAAGCCTTTTGCCCATAATCCTTAACCATTCCGGCAATAATGCTTAACCATTCTCCACACCAGCATACAGGCATACCACAAACAACCTATAACCTCCAAATTTTCAACAAACTACGCCATCAAAGCAGCCACAGCGTTCCAAATTCAGGCTATTAAACAAAAAATAAAAGGCCACATTTGCTTTTCGAGAGGAAAAATCGTACCTTTACACGCAAATTGCACAAAAACACCCATTCCAATGCGCAAAAAGTCACTTTTCGCCCTTCTCGGACTACTACTCAATCTGCCACTGTCGGCACAAGAATCGAGCATGGTTTCCCCCGCAGAAATCAAGCCCACAGCAACACTATACGTCAATAACCGTGCGCCACTGCCGGCCAACCCATTCATCAAACTGCCACCCGCAGCCGTCACACCACGCGGATGGGTAGGCGAAATGCTGACAAGACAAAAGAACGGACTGAGCGGACAACTCGGTGAAATCAGCGACTGGCTCGATAAAAAAGGCAACGCCTGGCTCGAACCGAAAGGAGACCACGGATGGGAAGAAGTACCCTACTGGCTCCGAGGCTACGCCTGCCTCTCATACATCCTGAACGACGAAGCAATGCTCAACGAAACAAAGTTCTGGATAGAAGGCATCCTGCGCAGCGCACAGCCCGACGGATTCCTCGGTCCCATCAACGAAGACAACGGCAGAAGAGAGCTCTGGGCAAACATGCTCGCACTCCAAATCCTCCAAGACTACTACGAATGGTGCGGCGACGAACGCGTCATACCCATCCTCACCGCCTACTACAAATGGCAACTCGCCTACCCCGACGAGAAATTCCTCCGACACTACTGGGAAAACAGCCGAGGCGGCGATAACCTCCTCTCCGTCATCTGGCTCTACAACAGAACAGGAGAACCCTTCCTGCTCGACCTCTGCCGCAAAATACACCGCTGCACAGCCAACTGGATGCAAGAAAGCGGATTGCCAAACTGGCACAACGTAAACGTAGCAGAATGCTTCCGCGAACCCGCAACATGGTACCTCGTCAGCGGCGACAAAGCAGCCCTCAAAGCCACATACAACAACTTCTGGCTCATCCGACGCATCTACGGACAAGTGCCCGGAGGCATGTTCGGCAGCGACGAAAACTGTCGACACGGATACATCGACCCACGACAAGGCACAGAAACCTGCGGCTTCGTAGAACAAATGCTCTCCGACCAAATACTCATGGCACAGACAGGCGACCTCCTCTGGATGGAAAACCTCGAAGACGTCGCCTTCAACGACTACCCCGCAGCACTGACAGAAGACATGAAAGCACTGCGCTACCTCACCTGCCCCAACATGGTGCAAAGCGACTCACGCAACCACAACCCCGGCGTAGACAACAGCGGACCATTCTTCAGCATGAACCCCTTCAGCAGCCGATGCTGCCAACACAACCACGCAATGGGATGGCCCTACTACGCACAAAACCTCGTCCTCGCTAGCGCCGACGGCGGAGCAGCACTACTCATCTACGGTGACTGCACCGCACGCCTCAAAGTAGCCGACGGACAAGAAATAACCATCGACGAACAAACACAATACCCCTTCAGCGAAGACATCAAAGTCAGCATCTCAGGACTCAAAAAGAAAACAACCGCCACCTTCCCCCTCTACCTCCGAATACCCACATGGACAGAGGGCGCACACATCACCATAAACGGCAAAACCATAGACTGCAAACCCAATAGCGGCCTGCTTCGCATCAACCGCCAATGGCAGAACGGCGACCAAGTCAACCTCCATTTCCCCATGCGCCTTACTAAACGCACATGGGCACTCAACAAGAACAGCGTCTCCGTCAACTACGGACCACTCACCATGAGCCTGAAAATAACCGAACGCTACGAGAAGAAAGACAGCCGCACAACGGCCATCGGCGATAGCCATTGGCAAGAAACAGCCGACCCCGGCAAGTGGCCAACCTACGAAATCTATGCCGACAGCCCATGGAACTACGCACTGAACAGCAATCTGAACAACATGAAAATCGAGTTCCGCCCATGGCCCGAGAACAACTACCCCTGGAGCCACGAAGGCACACCCATCACCATTAAAGCCAAAGGAGCACGCGTAAAAGGCTGGGGAATGGACGCCAGCGGACTGTGCGAGATACTGCCCGATGCCGATGCACCTCGTGGAAAAATGGAAAACATCACACTCATTCCCATGGGAGCCGCACGCCTTCGCATCAGTGCATTCCCACCAATTAAATAATTTCACCCAGCATAAAAACTATTTTTATCAATTAACTTTAATAAAAACCCTATGAGAAAAATTCTTATCTCCGCACTTATGGCTGTAACCACCACAGTAAGTGCACAGACAGCTGACTTCTTCAAGCCCTACACGGCAACCGACTTGCGTTTGCCCTCTGTACCCTTGATTGTCAACGACCCCTATTTCTCCGTTTGGAGCCCCTACGACAAGCTCACAGACGGCACAACACGCCACTGGACAAACGACGAGAAACCCATCCTCGGCCTCATCCGTGTTGACGGTACCACTTATCGTTTCATGGGTGCACAGCAGGACTATATCCTCGCTGCCATTGCCCCCATGTCCGACGAACTGCTGTGGGAAGGCAAAGTTAATCGTGAGAAACAGAACAACGAGGACTGGACAAAGCCCTCTTTCGACGATAGTTCTTGGAAAACCGAGAAGGCTGCATGGGGCAGCGAGGGCGAGAACATCAGCAGTCGTTGGGGACGTGCAGGCAGCGACATCTACATCCGTCGCGAAGTAAAACTCAGCGATGCCGACCTCCAGGAAGACCTTTATGTTAAGTACAGCCACGACGATGTATTCGAGCTCTACGTCAATGGCAAGAAAGTTGCCGATACCGGCGAGACATGGCGCAATGGTATTGTGTACCGCCTCGGTGACGATGTGAAAAAACTTCTCAAGAGTGGAAGCAACGTTATTGCCGCTCATTGCCACAACACAACTGGCGGTGCATATGCTGACTTTGGTCTGTATAAGAATGTTAAGCCTAAGGGTCAGGACGTGAAGCTTGCCGAGCAGAAGAGTGTTGATGTTCTTGCAACGAACACTTACTACACCTTCTCTTGCGGTCCTGTTGAGCTTGATCTTGTTTTCACAGCACCTATGCTGATTGATGACTATGATCTTATCTCTATGCCCATCAACTATATTTCTTATCAGGTTCGTTCTACCGACCAGCAGAAGCACGATGTTCAGGTTTACTTCAGTGCCAATCCTCTGCAGGCTGTCAACAAAGCTAGCCAGCCCACCGTTACCAGCATGGGCGCCGAGGACGGCGTTCGCTATGTTCGCACCGGTACTGTTGAGCAACCTATCCTTGCCAAGACGGGCGACCACATCTGCATTGACTGGGGTTACTTCTACATTCCTGCCATCAATGGTCAGGTTATGATGGGTATGCCTTCTGAGATTGAGAATGCTTTCATTGAGAATGGTCAGATTTTCCCCCGTCGTCAGCAGGGCGCACGCCAGCAGGGCAACCGCAGAGCAGGCTTCGGTTTTGCTCGTGAGATTGTGGCTCGCAAGGCAACTGATATGCCCACTTTGGCTTACATGCACAACTTCGGTTCTGTGGAGACTGCATCTAACTTCATGATGATGGGTTATGATGAGATTGAAGACATTGAGTATTTCTACAATCGCTATAAGGGCTATTGGGCACACGGTGGTAGCGTAAGCATCTTCCAGGCCTTCAAGTCTATGCAGAGCCGTTATGCTAACATCATGCAGCGCTGCCGTCAGTTCGACAAGATGATTTACGACGATGGCATGAAGGCTGGTGGTAAGGAATATGCTGAGCTTCTTTCTGGTTCATATCGCCACGTTATGGCTGCTCACAAGTTGTTCGAGGACAAGGACGGCAACCTGCTTTGGTTCTCTAAGGAGAATAACTCTAACGGCTGTGTGAACACTGTTGACTTGACTTATCCCGAGGCTCCTCTCTTCCTCGTTTACAATCCTGAGTTGCAGAAGGCTATGATGACTTCTATTTTCGACTATAGCCTCTCTGGCCGTTGGACAAAGCCTTTCGCTGCTCACGACCTCGGCACTTATCCTCGTGCAAATGGTCAGGTTTACGGTGGCGACATGCCTCTTGAGGAGGCTGGCAACATGATTACTTTGGCTGCTACTATCTGCATGCTCGAGGGTAACACTTCTTATGTTGAGAAGTACTTCGACATCATGACTACTTGGACTGACTACCTCGTTGAGAACGGTTTGCATCCTGCCAACCAGCTCTGTACCGACGACTTCGCAGGCCACTGGGCTGGCAACTGTAACCTCGCCATCAAGGCTATCATGGGTATTGCCGGCTATGCCGAAATCGCTAAGATGATGGGCAAGGACGACGTTTATGAAAAGTACAATGCCAAGGCTAAGGAAATGGCTGCTGCATGGGAGAAGGAGACTAAGGTGAAGGATCACTACGAACTTGCTTATGGTGCAGGCAGCAAGACCTGGAGCCAGAAGTACAACATGATCTGGGACAAGCTTTGGAAGACTAACATCATCCCCAACAATGCTATGCAGACCGAGGTGAAGTACTACCTGAAAAAGCAGAACAAGTATGGTCTTCCTCTCGACGTTCGTAAGGACTACACGAAGAGCGACTGGATTATGTGGACTGCTTCAATGGCAGACAGCGACGAGGACTTCAAGGCGTTCCTCATGCCTCTCTACAAGTACACCAACGAGACCAAGAGCCGTGTTCCTGCTTCCGACTGGTATGACACAAAGACCGGCAACATGGTTGGCTTCAAGGCACGTAGCGTTATCGGTGGTTACTGGATGAAGGTTTTGGCCGACAAGATGAAGTAACCATCCGTCCCGACGGAATAAAGCAAGCCCCTTCTCTCTTGCGAGGGAAGGGGCTTATTGTTGACGTAACATCTTTATCCTCAGCCTTATTCGCCTCAACCAACATCGGCAGGAAAAACATCTACTGCCTTTTTGTTCAACAAGGCAGTAGTTATCGTCCGGAAAGGTTAAGCATTATTGGCAGAAAGGCAGTAGATGTTTTCGGGCAAGGCACGGGGAGTCTGTTTCTGCCCTATACATTATTATATTGATGCCTGTCGCCTGGGACATTAAAAGTCGAGCGACACACCGCCCATGAAGGTTGCCCTGGGCATGGGGTAGCCATACTCTATCTCGTATTGCTCTGCGAGCAGGTTCTCTCCCCTAGCCCAAATCTTGACCTGCGGGCAAAGGCGATAGGCAAGCGTCATATGGAGCAGAGTGGCATTCTCCTTGTCGAATCGGGTATGCAGGCCCACCAGTTGCTGCAATCCTGCCGTAGCCGTGAATCGGCCATACACACAGTCGGCACCGACGTAGCCCTTGTAGTCCGGCGCACCGGCTATGGGCTTGTCCATGTGCAGGTAACTGTGGTTGGTGGAGAGGCGCCAGTGGCTGTTCACCTTCCATGCAGCCTCTGCCTCCACACCCATGTTGCGGAACTCGCCCGTGTTGATGTTGCGCCTGTTCACCGTCATAATCATGTTGTCGCCATCAATAAGGAAAAGATTGACACCATAAGTAAGACGCCCGTCCGTCAAACGCTGACGCCAGCCGATTTCATAGTTGAGCATACGCTCGGCACGCAGTTCCTCGTTGGCCTTAGGATAGAGATACAACTCCATATTCGTAGGGTTACGGAATCCCTTGCTGAACATGAATTTGAATTCGCCCGTCCCGATGGGGCGCACAACAAGCCCCGCCTGCGGAATCCATTCGCCGCCGGCAGCGGAATGATGGTCGTAGCGAAGTCCCGCACTGAGCGTTACATACTTGGTCACCTCCTGACGAACATCGGCATAGGCAGCCACCTCGTTCTCATGAGCATGCCCGCTCTGCCTCATCGTTATGCGCTGACCGCTCGTAACCATAGCCCCGGTCGCCTTGTCCTCGTACCACGCACGGCCATAGATATGCTGATAGTCGATGCCGGCCGTAATGCTCGTTGTAGAAGAAGCCTGAAAATTCTGAAACAACGACACGCCCGCAACAGCATCGCGAGAACGGAAAAAATCCGTCTGCGCAGCCTTGCCAGCCACATAGCCATCGTCGATACGGTGATTTCCATAGTTGTTGTAAACGCTCAAGGCACCGCTCGTCCGCTCATAACGGTTTTCAAAAACAAGATTTGCCGAACCACGCACAATGCCCTGGTCGTTGTCGGAAATCGGCTCCACCAGCCCATTGTCCGACACCTTCACCGGATTGCTCGCATTGAAGCGCGTAATGTCTGCCATCGCACTCGCATTCCAATGGTCGGAAAGCCTGTAGCCCAGACTCACAAAACCGCCATATTGCTCAAAACCCATATTGGGACGATGGTTGTCCGAACGCTGATATTGAGCGGCAACATTGCTCGAAAAACGTCCCACGCGCAAGCGGTTGCTGCCCTCCACCTGCACCGTACCATAACTGCCCGCACCCGCATTCAGCGTCGTATGCTGCGAAAGTTTCCCGTCAGCAACAGGCTCCTGCTTGCGTGTCACAATGTTCACAACACCACCCATTGCATTGGAGCCATACAGAAGACTTGCCGGACCACGAAGCACCTCCACCCTGTCGGCAATCATCGTCTGGTAACTGTCGCCTATGCCATGACCGAAAACACCCTGATACTGAGGATGACCGTCAATAAGAACCAACATCCGTCCGCTACTCGAACTGAGGCCACGGACATTGATGCTGCCCGTACCACCCGTACTTACACCGTAACCCATCACACCTCTACTGGTAACAACAACACCAGGCACCTCCTCCATAACAGCAGGCAACACACTGGTCCGCTCGTTCATCAAGAGCCTTTCGCGGTCAATGGTGCTCACCGTCATGGGAAGATGACGGACATCTGTGGCAGAACGGCTGCCCGTAACAACCACCTCGCCAAGCTGAGTCGTGTCCCTCAGAACATCGTCCTTGTCGTTGGCCAGTGTCGTGATGGTTGCCACACCGATGGCAAGTAGTGAAAGTATAGTTCGAAATTGCATAACACAGTCAGTTTGGTTTGTTTTCAAAGCTAATATCATCGACCGTACAGAAATGAAGTGAAATCCATGTTGCACGACACTTCCGCACACTTCGCACCACAAAAGTACATAAATTAGTTCATAGATTATAGCGCGTTGTCCCTAATTATTAAGATATCTCCACAAAAAAGATGTACTGTAAACTATTTTTCGTACCTTTGCATACACAAACGAACAGATAAAAGATATGCCACAAATTTCCGTTCGAGGCATTGAAATGCCCGAATCACCCATCCGCAAGTTGGCTCCCCTGGCCTATGCCGCCAAGGAGAAAGGAATACATGTTTACCACCTCAACATCGGTCAGCCAGACCTCCCGACACCGAAAGCGGCAATCGATGCCATAAAGAATATCGACAGGAGCATCCTCGAATACAGCCCCAGCCAAGGTTATCTCAGCTATCGCAAGAAGTTGGTCGGCTACTACAGCAAGTACAACATCAACCTCACACCTGAGGATATCATCATCACCAGCGGTGGCAGCGAGGCCGTGCTGTTCTCCTTCTTGGCATGTTTGAACCCCGGCGACGAGATAATTGTGCCGGAACCTGCATACGCAAACTACATGGCGTTTGCCATCTCGGCTGGTGCCGTCATCCGTACCATCACCACAACCATCGAAGAAGGCTTCTCCCTTCCGAAGGTCGAGAAGTTCGAGGAACTTATCAACGAAAAGACGCGTGCCATACTTATCTGTAACCCGAACAACCCGACGGGCTACCTCTACACCCGTCGCGAAATGAATCAGATACGCGACCTGGTCAAGAAGTATGACCTTTATCTGTTCAGCGACGAGGTTTATCGCGAGTTCATCTATACTGGCAGCCCTTACATCAGTGCTTGCCACCTTGAGGGGATTGAGAACAACGTTGTGCTCATCGACAGTGTGAGCAAGCGTTACAGCGAATGTGGCATACGCATCGGCGCCCTCATCACCAAGAATGAAGAGGTCCGAAAGGCAGTGATGAAGTTCTGCCAGGCACGCCTCAGCCCCCCACTCATCGGGCAGATTGCGGCAGAAGCGAGTCTCGACGAACCAGCGGAATACGGTCGAGAGGTCTATGACGAATATGTTGAAAGGCGAAAATGCCTCATCGATGGGCTGAACAGGATACCAGGCGTCTATAGTCCCATCCCGATGGGAGCATTCTATACCGTCGCCAAGTTGCCCGTCGACGATGCAGAAAAGTTCTGCGAATGGTGTCTGAGCGAGTTTAATTACGAGGGCGAGACAGTCATGTTGGCACCTGCTGCCGGCTTCTACACTACACCCGGCATCGGCAAGAACGAAGTCAGATTGGCTTATGTGCTGAAGAAAGAAGACCTTGTCCGTGCTTTGTTCGTACTCAGAAAAGCACTCGAAGCATATTCCGGAAAAGTATAATGTTCACTTGGTACGTCGCTAAACGGCTCTTCTCGCAAGGCGGGAGTAACGAGCGGGCATCGCGTCTTGCCACTGGCATTGCCACCTTTGGTGTTGCCATCGGCTTGGCTGTCATGCTGGTCAGTGTTGCCATTGTGCAAGGTTTCCAGCGCGAGGTGGAGAGCAAGGTGTTGGGGTTTGGTGCCCACATCAAGGTGATGAACTACAAGAGCCTTGGCCAGCAGGAGTACAGCCCCATTGTTATCGACGATTCCATCACGTCGCGTCTCTCTGCCATCCCCAATGTGGCTTCGGTTGCACGCTACTGCATCAAGCCGGGCATGCTGAAGACTGATGCGAACTTCAAGGGTATTGCCATCCAGGGCATTGGGCAGGACTACGATCGCAACTTTATTTGCAGCCACTTGGTGAAGGGCGAAATGCCTGAGTTCACAGACTCTGTCAACTCGGGCAAACTGGTTATTTCTCAGGCAATGGCTCGGGAGATGCAGATTGATGTCGGCGAAACCATCTATGCTTACTTCTTTGAACAAACGGTCAGGGCAAGGAAGTTTACTGTGGCAGGCATTTACAAGACGAATCTTACCGACTTCGACAAGAACTTTGCCTACACTGACCTCTATACTATCCACCGTCTTCTGGGCTGGGACTCGCTGCAATATGCGGGTGCGGAACTGAGGTTATGCGACTTCGAACGCCTCGACGAGACGCTGATGTCTGTGGTGAACGAGGTCAACCGCAAGCAGGATGCCTATGGCGAATACTACTCAAGCATAAGCATCCGCATGGAGCATCCGCAGATTTTCGCTTGGCTGCAACTGCTCGACATGGACGTCATCGTCATTCTCATCCTGATGACTTGTGTTTCTATCTTTACGACGATAAGTGGTTTGCTTATCATCATTCTGGAACGCACCAATTTCATCGGCATCATGAAGGCTTTGGGAGCGCGCAACAGGCAGGTGCGTCACTTGTTCCTCAATTATGCCATGCTGATTATTCTGCGAGGCATTGTGTTGGGCAACGTGCTTGCCTTCGCCATCATTCTACTGCAGAAACATACTGGTCTCATCACGCTCGACCCGGAGGTTTACTATGTGGAGGCTGTTCCTGTGCTGGTGAACTGGTGGTGGGTGCTTGCCATCGACCTCGGCACGCTTGTGATAAGTGTCCTGGCTATGATTGTTCCGAGTTTCGTGGTGTCAAACATTACGCCCGCCAAGAGCATTCGCTTCGAATAGGAGCATTGCCCATTCGTCTTCCTTTTCTGTTTTCTTCAGACTAAGCCCCTGTTGCTCTGCGGCTTCTGCCAGAGCAGGAATGTCCTGCAGATAAAAGCCGCTCAGTATCATTTTTCCTTCCGGTTTCAGCGAAGCGGCGAAACGCGGCAGGTCCTGAAGCAGGATGTTCCGGTTGATGTTGGCAATGAGGAGGTCGGCCTTCTGCTGTCCCTCGAGCAGCGCACTGTCGCCGACACGGACTTCTACATTATTATATATGTGGTTCAGGAGCAGATTGTCCTTCGTATTCTCCACACTCCATTCGTCGATGTCGTAGGCAAAGACACTCGACGCGCCTCGTTTAATCGCCATAATGGCCAGTATGCCTGTACCCGTTCCGGCATCGACGACGTGCTTGTCTGCCAAGTCGAGTTGGGCAAGAGTGCGCAGGATGAGCCGTGTTGTCTCGTGGCTACCGGTGCCGAAAGCCAGGCGAGGCGTGATGATTATGTCGTACTCCACCTGCGGCACATCCGTGTGCTTGACGTCGTGGACAACTATCTCGTCGCTCACAACCACAGGCTGAAAGCCTTCTTCTTCCCAGACCTGATTCCAGTCCTCGTCGGGTGCCTCTGCCAATGTGTAAGCAATGCCTACCTCTGGCATAAAGAAGTTGCGGATTGCCTCCTGCATCATCTCCTCGTTCCACATGCTTTGCTGTATGTAGGCCGTCAGCCCATCGTCGTTGACCGAAAACGCCTCGAAGCCAATCTCGGCAAGCGAAGCAGAGAAAATATCTGCAGCCATCTCGCTGAAAGGCTGCAACTTGCAAGTCACTTCGAAGTATTTCATACGCCAATCTCCTATGTTTGTCTGCCCCAGACGACAAGAGAGGTTCGTTGTTTGGTCATGACCCAACAATTGAATGGTCATGATGCAACGATTGAATGGTCATGACCAAACAATCAACATCCCACGTCATGTTTTCCAAGACAATCTGCCATCCCGGGCATTACATTGTGATAAGTCTGTCATTTTCTCTGCAAATATAAGGTTTTTTATCCATTTGGGGAAATTTCCTCCACAAAATAGGTGTTTCCCCTTCGCCCATTACATAAAAGTCTGTAACTTTGCATCAAACATTAAGAGTAGTACGCTATGAAAGCAAAGATTATTACCCTTTTGATGTCCTCACTCGTATGCCTTGCCATACAGGCTCAGGACGACGACATGTACTCCTTCTCGTCCAAGAAGAAAGCACAGAAGAACACAACCGTCTATCTGCCGGAAGAAACACAAACCGGCTACGATGACGACAGAGACCCTAATGCCGACTACCACACCGGCCAACTTCGCGACATAGACGAATACAACCGACGTGGCAGCACACAACAGGCAGAAATGCCCTCATACCAATTCAAGGGCGACACACTCCTCGTAACAACCACTCCCGCACAGGAAGAGATGGCAGACTACGACGCAGGCTATTATGCAGGATACACCGACGGCTTCCACGACGGAGACTTCTACTACACCTCCCGACTGACACGCTATCGCGGCCTGCGCATCTACGATCCCTACATCTGGGACATCACCTATGGCTGGTACTCACCATGGTACGACCCCTGGTACGGCTGGCATTCTCCCTATTACCACTACGGCTACACCGGCTGGTACAACTGGGGATGGGGATGGCCTCACTACGGATGGGACTACGGATGGCACCACCCACCACACCACGGAGGCGGACATCACGGCGGACATAAGCCAACACCGTCACGCCCACACCCAACGCCAAGCCGCAACCTCGGACAACGCTCCGCCACCTACAACGGCAGAATCACAAGCAACAGAGCTGGCAACGGCCGCGTAGGCCCCTCACGTTCCGCCACAACAACAACATCGCGCGGAACAAACAGAGGCATAAACACACGACCAACAACAAGCAACGGCACACGCAGAAGCAATTCAACCATTACAACAAACACAACGCGTGGCACACGACAAACACCATCGCGCAGCACTACAACCACATCCACAAGCAGAAACTACAACAGCAGCCCAAGCAGAAGCAGTAGCAGTTTCAGCAATTCATCAAGCAGAAGCAGCAGTAGTTTTAGCAGCGGAAGCAGTCGAGGAGGCAGCGGCTTCAGCAGCGGTGGCAGCAGTCGAGGCGGAGGAGGCTTCAGCAGCGGTGGCGGCAGTCGCGGAGGAGGAGGCGGAGGTCGCAGATAACAGATAACAGAAGCCCCTTGAACACATTACAAAACGCTTAACCCATTATCCTAACATGAAACGCTATATCCTACTACCACTCCTTGCCATCGCATTCACAACCCAGGCACAGGACACCTACATGAACGAACGGCTCACCAACAACTCCGGTGAAGTCATCGGCACAGCACGCTACGTCGGCATGGGCGGCGCACTCGGTGCACTCGGTGCAGACATGAGCGTCATCAGTTGGAACCCCGCAGGCATCGGCCTCTACCGCAAGCACGACGTTGCCTTCACCTTTGGCGGAACATGGGGAAAGTCAAGCATCGTCGAAGAAAATCGCGGCAAAGGAACCATAGATCAAGCAGGCTTCGTCTTCAACATCAAAACCGGCAACGAAACCTGCCCCTATCTCAACCTCGCCTTCAACTATCAGAAGAAACTCAACTACAACCAAAACTTCTATGCCGACAACAACTATCTGTACGGACTAAGCCAAATGGACCAGGTGGCAGAACTCACCGATTGGGACCAAGGATGGCAAGAAAACCTTGCAGGAATGGCATTGGAAAACGGATACTTCTCAACAGGGAAAAACGCCAATGGCGAGGAATATCGCTACAACAGATACTCCTCCTCTGCCAACGAATACACACATCATAGCGAAGGCTCACTGAAGGCAATCGACCTAAACATGAGCACAAACATCAAAAACCGTGCATTCATCGGTCTGACCATCGGTGTAGATAACCTGAACTACAACAGCTGGACATACTATAGGGAATACGATATGGACGGATATGCAAAGTATGACCTCAACAACGACTACCGCATCACCGGAACAGGCGTTAACGTAAAACTCGGCACCATCGTACGTCCCTTCGAGAACAAACCTTTCCGATTCGCCTTTGTGGTTGAGACACCTACCTGGTTTCGCCTTACGAACAGCACCTTATTCGACCTTTCAAGAGGTGACTACTATGGCGGAACCCGCATTGACCCATGGGAAAGTTATCTCAAATTCAACTTGCGTTCGCCCTGGAAGGTTCGCACCGGCATCGGAAGCACCGTGGGTTCAGTACTTGCATGGGACATCGACTACGAATTCGCCGCATATGCCGGAACACATTTAGGCTATCCGAATGACGATTCCTGGGATGGGGCTGGCAACATTAAGGACGTGGCGATGAACCAATTCACCCGTGACATTCTGCGCGGAACACATACCTTGCGTGCCGGCATCGAAGTCAATGCCACCAAGAGTCTTGCATTCAGAGTCGGTTATAACCTTAGTACATCGGCTTATGAGAAGAACATTGGTTTCGATCAGTACAACCTAAACAGCGCAACGATGGACTATGCCACAAGCACAAACTATATGCGACTGGGCAATACGAACATCCTTACTTTAGGTATGGGCTATCGTTACAAGAAGTTCTACGTTGACCTTGCATACAAGATTCGCAACCAAAAGGGCGACTTCTATGCCTTCGACACAAGTTTTGCACAAGGCGACACGCAATTCACGGCAGACAATCCTGAACTAAGCGGCTTGACAATCGACCCTGTGGGTGTTGATTTGACACGTCAGACCATCACCTGTACGCTTGGCTTCAAGTTCTGAATCACTTAACGAAGTAATACTTTCTGCCCGGACTTTATGTAGAGTCCGGGCTTTTGTTTACCCTTTTCTACCTTGATGCCTGAAAGTGTATATATGGTTTCGTCGTCCTTGTCTGAAGGATTGGCACTGGGTATTTGTCCGATGGCGTCATCGTCTTCCGCCAATGTGCCGTAGATGTGGAAGGCATAGAGTGTGGGTGATTCGGCATTATTCATGCCTGAAGAGGTGCGAGGGAAGAGGAGTTTGACGTATCGGCCACGGATTGGTGTGGCGAGCGAAACGGTTTTCTTGTTGATGGAGCCTGTGTTTTTCTTGTCTGCAACCTGTGTCCAGCATGTATTCGTATCGCCTGATTTGGTGATAAGGCTGAGGTTTGGCGTTTCTTCGCTGATGTATATTTGGTAGGCATTCATGTTGGTTGCGGCGGCATCGATGCTTTTTGCGTCCCACAGGAGCAGTCGTTTGATGTCGTAGGTCTGTTCCAAATCGACTATGACGTAGCGGTATGGGTCTGTTCCCTGAACGGGTGTTGTTGGTTTCCAGGGGCGTTCGGCAGCCGGTGTGCCAGTGAGAAGATTGAGTGCACTATGGGTTGCGTTGGGTGTGTTGTGTGCGGCAAGGATGGTTTTGCCGATGCTAATGTTGCTGTCGGAACGTGGTATTTCGCTCACAAAGCTGCCGTAAACGTCGCAGCCGTAGAGGCGTATGGCATTGTCCGGTTCACCGCTTGGGCGTATGCCTCGTGAGAAGACGAGTTTGAGGTAGCGCACTTCTGCCGGAGGGAACGAGATGTCTTTCGTTGCCTGGTTGCCTACGCCGTCTTCGTGGGCCAGGAGTGTCCAGTCTTCGCTTGTCTTTGTTCTGCCGTAAACCCAGTATTCGGGCACATTGCCGCAGTTCGTCTCGTGTCCTTCCACGTCGCGAAAGACCAGACGGTTCACCTCGTAGATGGCTGTGAACTCCAGGATGAGCCATGGTTGCTCTGTGCTTGAGTCGCACCATTTCCTGCCGGGATAGATGTAACTGGTGTTCATGTGTTGCGGTTTCTCGCTTTCGGAGACGTATCCGCTGCTGGAGTTTACGAAACAGGCCATCTTTCCTGTGCCCAATGTGGTCTGCTGATTGATGACGCCTGGCGGTACTTGTGCCGAAATGATGGGGTCGCCTTCGTGCGACGAGGTTGTGGGGTCGCAGACGGCAACGCCGACGAAGGAGTCGGCACAGCCATAGTAGAGAAACCATTTGCCTTGGTGCCAGACGAGACCTTGCGTGAAGACTGTGCCGGCAGCGTACTGGCCGCTCTTCTCGAAGTCTGCAATGGGGCGGAAGAAGGGTTTGTCGAGCCGGTCGAGGAGTTGGAGGGGATTGTCTCGGCTGAAGAGCATTTGTCCGGCTGCATAAGTGCCAGAGGCATAGCAAGGGTCGCCGCTGCTGCCGCTTGCGTTCTTGCCGTTGTAGATGAGCACTATGCCGTCTTTGGTGATGACTGCCGGCGGACCACATTCTGCGAAGGTGCTGTCGAAGTATCCTTTACGGGTCCTTGCCAGGTAGAGCAGTTCCTTGTTTGCATCCACGATGGGGGTCCAGGTGATGAGGTCGTCGCTTGTTGCACCGCACACCCACGACTCGCCCCAGTACATAAAGTACTTGCTTTCGCCGTTGACCATTATCTTTGCTGCCTGCAGGCGTCCGTCTTTGATTTCTGTGACGATGGAACCCGACTTGCAGGCAAGGTTGGCAAACTTGCCGTCGTGTGCTGTGCGGAAGCATGGGCCGTGGTGTGTCCATGTCTTGAGGTCGCGGCTTGTGGCAACACTCAAGCGTGCTGTCTTACGGTTCCACGATGTGTGTATCATGACGAAGAGGGGCTTGCCGTCCACTTCTGCCTCCACCACACGCGGGTCTTCTACGCCGCCCGGCCACTCGTACTCCTGCGAGATGGCCGACTGGTCGGGGTACATGACGGGCGATGGCGAGCGATAGTCGATGCTTAGGCCGTCGGCACTTTCCACAAGGCCGATGCGCGAGGTGCGCTTCCCGATGCCGGCATTGGGGTCGTCTTCAGCCCTGTAGAGCACACACACCTTGCCGTCCTTCACCACTGCTGCAGGATTGAACGTATCGGCGCACTCCCATTTCACCTGTGCCTTCTTCATCGGGCAATAGAAGAGGTTGTTTGCGATGGGCTCCACCATCGGGTTTTTGCCTTCGGGGCGAACAAAGCCGCCTATGGCCCAATAGGGCAGAACATTATCGCCCGCAAGAGATGCAATGCAGACAAACAGGAGTGGAAGAAGGTGGTAACGTCTCATGGAAATCAAGTGTTTACGGTTCGTGTCGGAAAGGTTAACCATTATTGCCAAATAGGTTAAGCATTATGGTCGGAAAGGTTAAGCATTATGGGGAGAATGGTTAACCATTATTTCCACCTCCCACAGCGGCATCCTCAGCAAGTGTTCTTCGGGGCTCGTTTCCTCTCTCAACGCGAAATCATTATCTCTGTGGCACAAAGGTACGAAGAAAAAGCAACAACTGCAAAAAGTGAAGAAAAAGAATTGACCTGCGGCAGCAAACCGTGGCGAACATCATGCTGCCTTCGCCATAGTTAATTATTCTTAAAATCCTTCACAGCAAGCAACAACGTGACAATTCGAGCGTTATCTTTGCAGAAACAAAACACATCCGAAATGAAAAAACAACTCCTCATCATGCTGCTTGCCCTTGCCGGCATAGCCGCACAGGCACAGACAAAAGTCAACATCCGCGGCAACGCCCCCAAAGGCATCAAGTCCGTATTCATCATCAAGAACATGGATGGCAGCGGAGGCTCCGACAGCGTCAAAGTGAAACGAGGCAAATGGAAATACGAAAAGACCTTGCCGGCCGACGTACACACACTCTACATCGCCCCATTCGAATCACTGAAACAAGACAACAAGAAAGGCGTCGTCACCATCATGGCAGACAGCATACCCACAGAAATAGACCTTATCGAAGGAACAGTCAAAGGCTCGAAAGCATCGGTGACCATAAGCACCATCTTCCAGGAAATGATGTCCGCCATGAAAAGCAACAACAGGACAGACGCCCTCAAACTGCTTCGCAACGCAACCATGGGTAATCTCGACTCCATGTTCCCCATCATCTTCGTGCCCATGATACACGAAGCACTCTCGCTCAAAGACCTGCAAAAGATATTCTACACCGGCGCACCATACGAAAACCACCCCTCCATGCAAAAAGCAAAAGAGCATCTCGCCAAACTCCAAAAGGAACAACAGGACATGGCCTCAAGCCAAGCACCCCGCGCCATTGGCAAAATGTTCACAGACATCGCCATGAACGACACCACAGGCCAGCAGCGCCGACTGAGCGAATGGTGCGGGAAAGGCCGATATGTACTGGTCGATTTCTGGGCTTCGTGGTGCGGTCCGTGCCGCGCCGAAATGCCCAACGTCTCCAAATGTTATGAAAAATACCACGAAAAGGGACTCGACATCGTCGCCATCTCATTCGACATGAACAAAGAAGCATGGCTTCGCGCCATCAGAACCATGAACATGCCATGGGTACACCTGAGCGACCTTGCCGGATGGGACAGCCTCGGAGCAAAAACATACAACATCAGAGGCATCCCCGCCAACATCCTTTTGGACAAAGAAGGAAAGATAATCGCCATCGATCTGCGTGGCGACGAACTCGGCGAGACACTGGCCGAAATCCTCGGCGAATAACCTCTTCTGCAGACTTCCCCAACCCTGTGGCCTACTTCTTCCCTTTCTTCAGGGGCGGAAGCATAATGTCTGCCACAGAATAGCGGTCCAAAAAGACACTGCGGTCAACGTCTCCCTTGATGCCATCCACTTCCCCTGTGCACGAATACTGCCAGATAAGGATGGGAACATCTTCACACAAACCGGGAAACTCCTCAGCGTAACGGGCCACCATGAAACGGTATTGGGTGAACTTCCCCCGCAGATACTTGGCATAGAAGTTAACGCCTGTATAGATAATGGGCTTGACTCCGAACATTCGCTCCACACCTTCGAGGAACGCACGCAAGTTCCTTTGGAAGTGTACGAGCGAGCCTCTGCCGCGTTTTTCCACGTCGACAATGGGAATCAGGTCTTGCTGTCGTGGGTCAACGTTGTCGCGAAAGTTCTCCAACTGCGTTAGTACACTGGCCGTAGGGCGATAGAAGTGATAGACTCCGACGGGGATGCCAGCCTGTTTTGCACCGTAAAGGTTGCGCAAATAGTAGTCGTCTACGTAGCCGGAGCCTTCCGTTGCTTTGACATAGACGAAGCGTATGTCCTTGTTGTGTGCTACTATTTCCCAGTTGATGCGTCCCTGGTAGTGCGAAACGTCGATGCCTTGCTGCGGAACATCTGTATGAATTACGACAGGACGCAGTTCGGCCACCGGCTGCAAGGGACGGTCGGGCTGTGGTATGCTCAGTGGCTTTTCGGGTTCGGGAAGGAGGTAGAGGGGAGAAATGGGTGTGCCGTCCTTCTTTTCTGCAAGGGCGAGGGTTGCCACGCAGAGAAGGGCGGTAAGGAGTATCGTACGGAATTGCATGAAAGGTGTAGTGGCAGGGCTTCTCTTCTTGAGGGGAAGAGCAGGGAGAAGCATCAGTTTCCCAAGTAATTGTATGTGAAGTTTTGACTCTTTATGCTGGGGAACTGGCTACGAACGTCTATGTCCTGACGGCCACGCAGATGGGCTATTACCTTGTTGTAGCACTCCTGAACGCTGTCGGCTTTCACTTTGCAGGCGAAAGTTGTGTCAATGTAGTGGGACTTTTGCGTTTCGGGAAGTGAGATGACACGTTTGAATACCAGGCGTGCCTCGTACCATCCGGGCTGCGACTTGGTGTACTGCGACTGTGTTTCCTTCTGTGCCGGCTTCTCGGTCTTCACTTGATTTGCGCCTTTTGTCTTGAACTCTTCCAGTGTGTTTGCTGTTGTCTTAATGGCGATAAAGAAAGAGCGTGTGTTCACTTTGACGTGTTTGGGATACAGGGCACTGCTGGCCATGAACCTCTCCAGCTCGCCGGTCATTTCCTCGGTGACTTCCACGCCGTCCAGAGAAGAGAGGAAGTGCAATGCTTCTGCCGCGTTGCTGACAAGTGTTTCTTCGTCGAAGTATCTGATATAAAGATTCATCCTTGTAGGTTTAATAGTGTAGGGCGCTCCCATAACGAGCGCATCGAAATAAAATTTATCTTCTTGGATTTGAATATACAACCCTCAAAATTGCCTGCAAAATTAGGAAAAAGACAACACATTATGAAATTTTATCATTACAAAAGTACACTAAGCGGAAGAATTCGCACGAAAGGCAAACAGAAACAGGTGTGGCAGGCCTGCCGGAAAGGTTAACCATTATTGCCAAATAGGTTAAGCATTATGGACGGAAAGGTTAACCATTATGGCAAGAATGCTTAACCTTTCCTGGAGCACTGCTCTATGGGTGGCTGACACGGGGCTGACTCATTTTTTTCCGTGCCTTAACAAAAAAAATGGATTATTTTCTTGGAAGGAATTGAGAAAATAGCGTATCTTTGCCCTACAAACATACGAAAATGGCATACAGCAGCAACTTTTATTTTGGTTTTTACTATTACTTTTACTTTGACAAAACAAGGTGAAGCGGGTTGCTCGTATATATAAGATATAGATAAGGTATAACAAAGACAACATAAAGGAACATCCCGCTCACACAGTGAAGCGGGATGTTTTGGTATAAAAACAGTATGAAACGCATAGCAATACAAGGCATCGAAGGCAGCTTCCACGACATAGCCGCTCATCGCTTCTTTGAAGGAGAAGAGGTGGAACTCGTCTGCTGCAACACCTTCGAAGAGATGTTTGCCCAACTCAAAACAGACGCCGACCTGCTGGGGCTCATGGCAATAGAAAACACCATTGCCGGAAGTCTGCTCCACAACTACGAATTGCTGCGCGACAGCGGCATGACTATTGTGGGCGAACACAAGCTCCGCATCAGCCACAGCATCATGTGTCTGCCCGACGAAGACTGGAAAGACCTCACAGAGGTCAACTCACATCCCGTCGCACTCATGCAATGCCGCAAGTTCCTCTCGGAGCATCCGAGCCTGAAGGCCGTCGAAACAGACGACACAGCAGGGGCCGCTGCCGACATCAGCCGCGAACGCCGACACGGACATGCAGCCATCTGCCATCGCGACGCTGCCGACATCTACGGCATGAAAGTGCTGCAAGAAGGCATCGAAACGAACAAACACAACTTCACACGCTTCCTCGTCCTCGCCCACCCCGAGAAGGCTCAGACCATTCGCTGTACCAAACACATCGACAAAGCCAGCCTCGTCTTCACACTTCCACACGAAGAAGGCTCTCTGAGCGCCATCCTGTCGGTCCTTTCCTTCTACAAACTCAACCTGACTAAAATACAAAGTCTGCCCATCATCGGTCAGGAATGGCAATACATGTTCTACATCGACCTCTCGTTCAACGATGAGAAACGCTACCAACAGGCCGTCAACGCAATCACTCCGCTGACCCGAGAACTCAAACAACTTGGCATCTACGAAAATGGAAGACAAAGCATATAACATCCAGCCGGCCGACAGACTGACCGACGTCACAGAGTATTACTTCAGTCGCAAACTGAAGGAAGTGGCAGCAATGAACGCCGAAGGGAAAGACGTCATCAGCCTCGCCATCGGAAGCCCCGATATGCCTCCCTCGCCCGAGACAGTCGAAACACTCTGCCAGGAAGCCCAAAAGCCCACAGCTCACGGGTATCAGCCCACCATTGGCATCCCCGAATTGCGCCGGGCAATGAGTGGATTCTACAAACGCTGGTATGGTGTCGACCTCGATCCGAGCAGCGAGATTCAGCCTCTCATAGGCAGCAAGGAAGGCATCCTGCATGTTACTTTGGCATTTGTCAACGTCGGAGATGAAGTTCTCGTGCCCAATCCCGGCTATCCCACCTATACAAGTCTCTCGAAACTGCTTGGTGCAAAGATTGTCAACTACGACCTCCTGCCCGAAAACGACTGGCAGCCCGACTTTGAGCAACTCGAGAAGATGGACCTCAGCCACGTGAAACTCATGTGGACAAACTACCCGAACATGCCGACAGGGGCAAGGGCAAGACGAGAGACATACGAGCGACTCGTCGATTTCGCCTTACGCCATAACATCATTGTGGTAAACGACAATCCCTACAGCTTCATCCTGAACGACGGAGAACGACTTTCAATCTTGCAAGTTCCGCGTGCAAAAGAATGCTGCATCGAGTTCAACTCGATGTCGAAGAGCCATAATATGCCAGGCTGGCGCGTCGGCATGCTGGCAACTAACGCTCAGTTCGTACAATGGATACTGAAGGTAAAAACGAACATAGACAGCGGAACTTTCCGTGCCCTGCAGCTTGCGGCAGCCAAAGCATACGACAACACCGACCTCTGGCACAGGCTTGCCAACGTCGATATCTATGCCGGACGACGTCGTATGGCAGAGGAAATCATGCGACTCCTCGAGTGTCAGTTCGACCCTAAACAAACGGGTATGTTCCTTTGGGGACGCATCCCCGACAAATATAACGATGTGGAAGAACTCACGGAACGTGTCCTCCACGAAGCAAGAGTGTTCATCACGCCCGGCTTCATCTTCGGAAGCAACGGCAAACGCTACATCCGCATCAGTCTTTGTGCCAAAGAAGACAAGTTCGCCGAAGCATTGGAACGCATCAAAACAAACATTATACAATAATACAGACCTTAATAAGTCCTTCCCTTTAGGGGAGGATTTAGGAGAGGCTAACACATAGAATCATCATATATGGAACTCCAACTACAACCCCTGAACCTGCCAAGCGACCAGGAACGTGCATTCATCATTGCCGGTCCTTGCAGTGCTGAAACCGAAGAACAAGTGATGACAACGGCCAAACAACTTGCCGGCAAAGGTTGTCACATATTCCGCGCCGGTGTATGGAAACCGCGAACAAAGCCCGGAGGCTTCGAGGGGCACGGCGAACCGGCACTTTCCTGGATGAAACAAGTAAAGGAGGAAACAGGCATGCTTACTGCAACGGAAGTGGCTACACCTGAGCATGTCGAACTGGCTCTCAAGTATGGCATCGACGTTCTCTGGATTGGTGCTCGCACCACAGCCAATCCCTTTGCCGTACAAGCCATAGCCGATGCACTGAAAGGAACTGACGCAACGGTGCTCGTGAAGAATCCCGTCAACCCGGACCTCGAGTTGTGGATTGGTGCACTGCTACGCATAAACGGTGCCGGCATACAGAAACTGGGAGCCATCCATAGAGGTTTCACCAATTACGAAAAGAAACTCTACCGCAACGAGCCGATGTGGCAAATCCCAATCGAACTGAAACGTCGCCTGCCCCATCTGCCTGTAGTTTGCGACCCAAGCCACATCAGCGGACGCCGCGACCTGATTGCTCCTCTCTGTCAGCAGGCATTGGACCTCGGTCTCGACGGTCTCATTGTGGAGAGCCACTGCGACCCCGACAAGGCGTGGAGTGACGCTTCGCAACAGGTGACACCCGAGGTGCTCGACTTCATCGTGTCACGCCTCATCTTCCGCGACAAGACAGAACATTACGACAAGCTGAAAGACCTCCGACACGAGATTGACGAGTTGGACGACGAACTCATCGAACTGCTTGCCAAACGCATGAAGATATGCCGTAACATTGGCGAATACAAGAAAGAGAAAGGGCTCACAGTCGTGCAGACACGCCGCTATAGCGAGATACTCGACAAGCGAGGTGCACAAGGTTCGCTGCTGGGCATCGGTCGCGAGTGCATAAAGAACATCTTCGAAAACATACACGAAGAGAGCGTCCGTCAGCAAATGGAGATTATCAACAAGTAACAGCCCCCTCCCCGCTCCCCCTGGGGGGAGTGTTCTTAACATATTACACTATGAAGATTCTTATCTTGGGCGCAGGCAAGATGGGCAGTTTCTTCACCGATGTCCTGTCGTTCGACCACGAATGTGCCGTCTATGAGATTGACCCACGGCGCATGCGCTTTCTCTACAACACACAGCGTTTCACTACACTCGACGAGATACGCAACTTCCAGCCCGAGCTCGTCATCAATGCCGTAACCCTAAAATATACCATCGATGTCTTTGAGCAAGTCATTCCATGCCTGCCTAAAGACTGCATCATATCGGACATCTCTTCCGTAAAGACCGGGCTGAAAGACTTCTACGAACACTCTGGGATGCGATATGTTTCTACCCATCCGATGTTCGGCCCCACGTTTGCCAACCTCGGAGCCCTTTCGTCGGAGAACGCCATCGTCATCAACGAGGGCGACTACATGGGGCGCATCTTCTTCCTCGACCTCTACAGACGACTCGGTCTGAACGTCCACGAATACACTTTCGACGAGCACGACGAGGCAATGGCATACAGCCTGTCGGTGCCTTTCGTCAGTTCCTTCGTTTTCTCCGCAGTGATGAAACATCAGGATTCACCCGGCACGACATTCAAGCGACACCTGAAGATAGCCAAAGGTGTTTTGGGAGAAGACAGCACGCTGCTGCGCGAAATCCTCTTCAACCCACGCACAAAGACACACGTAGAAGGCATTCGCACCGAACTGAAAGAACTGATACAGATTATAGACAACCGCGACGAGAAGGCACTCGATGCCTACCTCGCCAAGATACGCAACAACATCCGCTAACACTCCTCGCAAGAGATTTCCTAAACACTCAAGAGAACTTCGCCGACTTCTGCAGAGAAGTCTGGCAACTTCTCTGCAGAACTTTGGCAATTACTCACGAGTAGTTTGGGAGCCCGACGAGTGGCAGATTTTCGCGCCTGCAGTCCACTGGGCGAAATGGACGCGTGGTGTTGAGACTCCTACCCTTTTGTATGCAGAACAGGCACATCTTTGGTTGGGGTGTATGCTGAGCGAACGGCTGCAACAAGAGGTTAAACACACTGACTCTTCCTGATACAAAAATGCCCCGGCGAGACAGAAGTTTCGTCGGGGCACTCTTATTCTTTCGGCTTATGTTATCTCCAGCCCGGCATTCCCGTACCACTCTTGTGGACGCGTTCCACTCTGATGCGGAAGAGTAGTGTGCTGTATGCCGGTATGGCATCGGATGCTTTCGCGCCGTATGCAAGTTCGCTCGGAATATACACAGACCAGTCGTCGCCCTCGACCATGTACTGGATGGCTGTGGTAAATCCTTCTACAAGTGCCGATGCTGCCATTGCAACCGGTGCTGCCGTTGCCGGATTGAAGTCGCCATAATACGTCTGGCTGAAGACGGTCATATTGTCCTTGCTGGCAGGATAGTTATCGTCCATAATCCAGCCACGATAGTAGAGGCGGACGCTATCGGTATAGGCAGGGCTCCAATCGCCATCGCCCTTCTCGTTTATCTTGCAGACAACGTAGTCCGACGGGGGGCCTTGCACGTCCTGACTCTTCAGCAGCGTCTTATAGACACGCCAGTTGCAGTGCTTCTCCCAATCGTTGCCATACTGTGCCTTTGCAGTTTCTATTTCTGCACGAGCGGCATCGTAGATCTCGGCAAACCATTGGACATTGCGTTCCGGCCAATTCTGGCGGACATTGCTTTCTGCCTCGCTGTCCTTGCAAGAGGCAAGAAGCAGTAACGGGACTATAAGGAGAAGGACTTTTTTCATTGTTTCTTAAAGGAGATTCTTGAGAAGAGAGGTGATGCTCACCTTGTCCTCGATGATGCTACGCAGTTCGCTGATGTGTACACGCTTCTGTTCCATGGTGTCGCGGTCGCGCAGCGTTACGGTGTTGTCCTCGAGTGTCTGGGGGTCAACAGTAACACAATAGGGGCAACCGATGGCGTCCATGCGACGATAGCGTTTGCCTATCTGGTCTTTCTCCTCGTACTTGCAGTTGAAGTGGAAGCGCAGGTCGTTGATGATTTCCTGTGCCTTCTCCGGCATGCCATCCTTCTTGGTAAGGGGGAAGACGGCGAGTTTGACGGGAGCAAGTGCAGCAGGCAGGTGCAGAACGGTACGTGTCTGGCCGTCGGGCAACTGCTGTTCTTCGTAACTGTGGCACATGATGGAAAGGAACATGCGGTCTACACCGATAGAGGTCTCGATGACATACGGCGTGTAACTTTCGTTACGCTCGGGGTCGAAGTATTCGATTTTCTTACCACTGTATTTGGCGTGCTGCGAGAGGTCGAAGTTAGTGCGGCTGTGTATGCCTTCCACTTCCTTGAAGCCAAATGGCATGCGGAACTCGATGTCTGTAGCAGCATTGGCGTAGTGTGCCAGTTTGTCGTGGTCGTGGAAACGATAGTTCTCCGCACCGAAGCCGAGGTTCTGGTGCCACTTCATGCGGGTTTCCTTCCACTTGGCAAACCAGTCGAGTTCTGTTCCGGGCTGAATAAAGAACTGCATCTCCATCTGTTCGAACTCACGCATACGGAAGATGAACTGACGTGCTACGATTTCGTTGCGGAAAGCCTTACCAATCTGTGCAATGCCGAAAGGCAGTTTCATGCGGCCGGTCTTCTGCACATTGAGGTAGTTGACAAAGATGCCCTGTGCCGTTTCGGGACGAAGATATATGGTGCTTGCGCCGTCGGCAGTGCTGCCCATCTCTGTCTTGAACATGAGGTTGAACTGACGTACGTCGGTCCAGTTGCGTGTACCGCTGATGGGGCATACGATTTCCTCGTCGAGGATAATCTGCTTGAGAGCCTCGAGGTCGATGCCGCCCTCTGCATTCATGGCATCCTGGAAACGCTGATGCAAAGCGTCGCGCTTCTGCTGGTTCTCAAGAACACGCTCGTTTGTAGCGCAGAACTGTGCCTCGTCGAACTTGTCGCCGAAACGCTTCTTTGCCTTTTCTACCTCCTTCTGTATCTTATCTTCGTACTTTGCCATCTGGTCCTCGATGAGGACATCGGCACGGTAACGCTTCTTGGAGTCGCGATTGTCGATGAGGGGATCGTTGAAGGCATCAACGTGTCCGCTGGCCTTCCATGTGGTGGGATGCATGAAGATGCCGGCATCGATGCCGACAATGTTCTCGTGCAGAAGCACCATGCTCTGCCACCAGTACTGTTTAATGTTGTTCTTGAGCTCTACACCATTCTGTCCGTAATCATAGACAGCGCCCAGACCATCGTAAATATCGCTTGAGGGGAAGACAAAGCCGTACTCCTTACAGTGCGACACGATCTTCTTGAAAACTTCATCTTGTTGTGCCATTTCTTGTACTTTATTAACTATATATAGATTTTCCGCCTGCAAAGATAGTCAATTTTGACGAAAGTCGGTGCAGTTCCTCCACTTTTTCTTCGACAAATAGACTCGTCGGCAATCTCCTGTATGCATTTAGAGCAAAAGCACAACCTATTTCAACCATTAAAACACCGCTCCCGACAAATCGGCATACACGATGCCTGCCAAACACTCAAAAAGCAAAAAACATCCCTTCCACTTGGCTGAACGCAAGAAAAATTGTACTTTTGCACAAAATTATACTCAAGGCCATACAATAAACTGGCCATTCACATCGTTATATAACACAGGATGAAAAGACTGCTCTGGATAGGTATGCTCCTCTTGACCCTTACAGTAAGGGCACAATTCGACGCAGCGTTTACCAACACCTGGGCGCTGCAGTCCTACTATAACCCCGCAGCGGCGGGACTGGACAGCAAACTAAATGTCCAGGGAGCCTACAGTCTGCAAATGGTAGGATTCGAAGGAGCACCCAAGACAATGGTCATCAATGCCGACATGCCATTGTTCTTCATCGGACCAAAGCACGGCGTGGGCGCAGCCTTCCTCAACGACGCCATTGGAGCCTTCACAAACAAGAAGATACAACTCCAATACGCTTTCCACCAGAAACTCTTCGGCGGACGAGTAAGTGCCGGCATCAGACCTGCACTCCTTATGGTAGGATTCAACGGCTCAGACCTCGACCTCAACGATAGTGGCGACCCTGCCTTCGCACAAAACGACATCAAAGGCAACGCCTTCGACCTCGACATCGGTTTGCGCTACACATACAAGAAACTCTGGTACGTCGGCGTCAGCGCAACACATCTGCTCGGTCCCACCGTCACACTCGGAGACGAAAAGACACACGAAGTCACCATAGACCCAACCATCATGGTGCAAGGCGGATACACATACACCTTCCGCCAGCCACGATACAAATTGGCAACAGACGCCATGGTAAGGTCCGACCTCACAAACTGGAGAGGCGACATCAATGCCCGACTCATGTACGACGGCAACAAACACAAACTCTACGGAGGTCTCATGTATAGCCCCACCATCAGTGTCGGACTGCTACTCGGCTTCGACTTTCACGGCATCAACATCGGATACTCCTACGAAGTTTATACCGGAGGCATCGGAGCACTCAACGGAACACACGAAATACTCATCGGATACCAGCACGACATCGACATCACAAAAAAAGGAAAAAACCTACACAAAACCGTCCGTCTGCTATAATAACAACCAGAAAATACCTAGTAAAACCTAGGACAGCCTATTAAAAATAAAATATGAATAAGAAAATTCTGCTATTAGTAGGTGCAGCCATCAGCTGCATGGTCTTGGCCTCCTGCTTCGGTTCCAGCTCGTCGGCAAATGCCGTCGGAGGAGAATTGACAGGTGTCAAAGGCACATCTTTCTCGGAACCCACGCCCTTCGGTATGGTTCCCATACACAAAGGCTCACTCCGCATCGGCCTTGAAAAGAACGATACCCTCTGGGGCACAGAGTTCCCTCTGCGCGACATCAGTGTGGACGGATTCTGGATGGACCAGCACGAGATAAGTAATGCCAAGTATCGCCAGTTCGTCAATTGGGTGCGTGACAGCATCATCCGCGAACGTCTGGCCGATCCCGCATATGGTGGCGACGAGACCTACAAGATTGAAGAAGACGACGAAGGCAACCCCGTTACTCCACACCTCGACTGGAGCAAGAGTATTCCCTGGCGCAAAGCCAACGAAGACGAAGACCGTGCCATTCAAAGTGTCTACGTCATACACCCCATCGACGGCACAAAAATGCTCGATGCCAGCCAGATGAACTACCGCTACGAAGTCTACGACTACGTGGCAGCAGCACAGCGTAAATATCGCCTCAACCCAGAAGAACGCGATCTCAACACAGACCACGCTGTCAGCAACGAGCAAGTCATCATCAGCAAGGACACCGCATGGATTGACGACGACGGACGCATCGTACGCCAGACCATCACGCGTCCGCTCTCTGGTCCATGGGACTTCCTCAACACATACATCGTCAACATCTATCCCGACACTACATGTTGGGTCAATGACTTCCAAAATGCCAACAACGAGCGATACATGAAGTTGTACTTCTCCAATCCCGCCTACGACGACTATCCCGTAGTTGGCGTTAGTTGGGAACAGGCAAATGCCTTCTGCGCATGGCGTACAAACTTCCTCATGAAAGGTTTGGGCGGATATGCTAAACAAATACAGCGTTACCGTCTGCCAAGCGAGGTGGAGTGGGAATACGCAGCTCGTGGAAAAGAAGGCAACCCCTTCCCATGGGAAAGCACCGAAGTCAAGAGCGATAAAGGCTGCTTCTATGCTAACTTTAAACCAGACAGAGGCAACTATACACAAGACGGCTCGCTCATTACAAGCAAGTGCGGCATCTTTAGTGCCAACAGCAACGGCCTCTACGATATGGCTGGCAATGTGGCAGAATGGACAAGCACAGTCTACACTGAAGCTGGCGTAGAAAGCATGGCCGACATCAATCCCGAACTTTCCTACAACGCTGCCAAGGAAGACCCCTATCGCCTGAAGAAAAAATCCGTGCGCGGTGGTTCATGGAAAGATCCGGAAAGCATGATACGCAGTGCATGGCGTTCCTACGAATACCAAAATCAACCAAGAAGTTTTGTAGGCTTCCGATGCGTACGCACAATGGTCAGCGACAGAACGGGCAGCAACAAAGTAAGTGGCAGTTCGGCTAAATCCAGCAGTAAGAGTAGTAAATCCACCTCTTCCGGTCAGACACTCAGCACTCGCAAAACACGTCGATAATTAAACACTCCAGCATAAACAATCACAGATAAAGTAACAATAGATATGAATCCTATAATAAAAATACAAAAGTGGATGGACTCTCCGTCCGGGCAATTGTTCATGAACTATGCCTATAGCTGGGGTGCAGCAATCGTTATCCTCGGCACACTCTTCAAGTTGACACACATTCCCGGAGCCAATGCTATGCTCTTCATCGGCATGGGCACAGAGGTGTTCGTCTTCTTTCTCTCCGGTTTTGAAAAGACCTACGAAAAAACTCCACACACAGACAACGAGGTTGCAGCCATCGCAGGACAGCCCGTCATTATTGCTGGCGGCACACCTTGCCCCGAAAACATTGAAACGCAAGGTCCTATCGTCATTGGCGGAGGTAGTCCAGTAGTGGGCAGTGGCACAATTGACCCAGAAGCCCTTAAAGCCGGAGCCGGCTTGAGCGCTGCAGCTGCCAACCTTGCAGCAGCAGGACAGGCTGCAGCACAAGCACAACTTGCACTCGAACAACTCCAGAACGGAACTCCTCTCATCGACCCCAACCAGATAAAGGCAACAGATCCCGCCACCGTAGAGGAAGCAATCAAGAACTACACCGAAGAACTTGCCGAACTGACCGAGGTGTTCTCACGTGTCAAGAAACAAGCAGAACGCATGACTACAGACAGCGAAGAAATGGAAAACCTCAACCGTTCCATTACCGGCATTGCCACTGTCTACGAACTTCAGTTGCGCAACATCAGCAAGCAAGTTAGCACAATCGAACAAATCGATGAGCAAACACGTCGTATGGCACAACAAATTGAAGAACTCAATAATGTCTATGCACGTATGATAAATGCCCTCACCATCAATATGAATGGTGTAGCCGGCACTCCGGCAAACGAGAAATAAAACGGATTCTTCAAAAAAGAGTCAAAGTGCTCTGAATAATCAGAAAGCAATAAAACAATGCCTATAAAGAAAAAAAGGATATCACCTCGCCAGAAGATGATCAACCTGATGTACGTTGTCCTTATGGCAATGCTTGCACTGAACGTGTCGAGCGACGTGCTCAATGGTTTCTCTCTTGTGGCTGACGGATTGAAGAAAAGTGCCGAGAATGCTAGCAAATCTAATTTAGGCATCTACAATACTCTCGAACAGCAGATGAAAAACAATCCTGCTAAGGTGAAAGTATGGTACGAAAAGGCGCAATATGTTCGTGGCATGAGCGATTCGCTTTATAATCTTGCAGAAGAACTCAAGGAGGCAATTGTAAGGAAGAGCGATGGCAAGGATGCCGATGTCAACAATATACGTAACCGCGAAGACCTGGAAGCCAGCACTCAAATAATGCTTGCTCCTGGCACAGGACGAGGCGAAGAGCTCTACAATGCCATCAATCGTTATCGCGAACGTATCGTCCACATGGTGACAGACAAAGAGAAGAAAGACATCATCACCAGCAGTCTTGACACCGAAGTTCCAGATAAGAACCTTGGCAAGAACTGGCAAGAATACACTTTCGAGAATATGCCTACAGCCGCTGCCGTAACCTTACTCACAAAGTTGCAAAACGATGTGCGCTACGCAGAAGGCGAGGTGCTTCATAACCTTATAAGTAATGTAGACGTTAAGGACATCCGCGTTAACCAAATCAGTGCATTTGTCATTCCAAACGCGCAAACAATTGTGCAAGGCGGACGTTTCAGTGCACAGATTATCATGGCTGCAGTAGATACTACCCGCAGACCTACCATCTACATTGGCGGCAAAGAGATACAAAGCGACAAAGGGTACTATGAAACTGTGTGCAGCAAAACTGGTGACTTCACCTTCAGCGGTCATATAGAAATGCTAAACGGCTCAGGCGAAAAGGTGCGTCGCGACTTCTCGCAGAAATACAGCGTCGTGGCTCCCAGTGCTACGGTTAGTGCAGACATCATGAATGTTCTTTATGCAGGCTATGACAACCCAATGAGCATCTCTGTTCCCGGTGTACCCAGCAGTAAGTTGCGTGTCAGCATGACCGGCGGCACCTTCGAACAGAAAGGAGAAGGCAAATACAATGCTCGTCCTACAACGCCTGGCACAGAAGCTGTCATTACAGTTGCTGCAGAGAGCGAAGGGCGTATGCAGGAGATGGGTAAGTTCACATTCCGAGTGCGTAAATTGCCCGACCCAACTGCCTTTATTGCCTATGCCGCCGAAGGAGGTGGCGAAGAACACTTTACGGGTGGTTCGCTTTCGAAACAAATTCTTATGAGTACTGAAGGCATCGGTGCTGCCATCGATGATGGTCTGCTCAACATTGCCTTCCGCGTGAACAGATTTGAAATTGTCTTCTTCGATGCGATGGGCAACGCTGTTCCCTATCAAAGCAATGGTGCCAAGTTCTCCGACCAACAGAAGGCACAGATGCGCGGGTTGGCTCGTAACAAACGATTCTACATCAGAGAAATACATGCCACTGGTCCTGACGGCGTAGAACGCACGCTCAACGGGGTTATGGAGGTCATTATTAAATAATAAACAGAACTAAAGATTAAGATATGAAGCGCATACTTTCTCTCATAACGGTCACACTACTCGTGGCAAGTGTTGCAACGGCACAGCCGCAAAAGCGTCGCCCAACAACACAATCTGCAACAGAAAAAGCAGCAAAAGCCGCAGCGACTGACCGTGCATCACTCATGTTCCCTACAACAATGTCTATGCCTGAAGATGTTGTATGGAAAAGAGATATCTACCGCCAACTTGACCTGACGAAAGACAAGAACGCACCTATGTACTATCCTGTAGAGCCTGTGGGCCGGCAAGTGAACCTCTTTACCTACCTTTTCCGCCTTATCCTTACAGGACGTGTCACAGCCTATACATACAAATTGGACGGTAACGAGTCATTTGAGGACAAGGATAAACTTGCCGTGAAGGACATGCTGGAACGCTATGGCATTTACTATGAAGAGAAGGATGGTAAGTTGACTGTTGCCGACAGCGATGTTCCAAGTGCCGAAGCCACACGCTACTATATCAAGGAAAGCATCTATATGGATCAGCGCACAGGAACTTTCTCGACCAAAGTAACTGCGCTTTGCCCCATCCTTATGCGTGGTGCAGATGAGTTCACCACAGATGCGACACCCTACCCGCTCTTCTGGGTGAAGTATGACGATGTGGCATCATGGTTTGCAAAATTACCCATGATGGCAAGCAACCTGAACAATGTTACCAATATGACTGCGGACGATTTCTTCACAATGAACCGCTACGAGGGTAAGATCTACAAGACTAACAACATGCAGGGCAAAGTCCTGGCCAATTATTGTCCTACCGATAGCGCCATGGTGGCAGAGCAGACACGCATCGAGAAGGAGATAAGCAACTTCGAAAAGAATGTATGGGGCAGCGGTTTCATGCCGGATACGACGAAGAAGGACAGTGTGGATGCAGAGATGGATGTAAAGAAAGAGAAAACAACGAGAGGTCCTCTTTTCGGTCGCAGCAAGAGTAAAGACACTATAAGCAAGAACAGCAGCGCAAACACGAACAGAGCAACGGCCAAGGAGGAAAAGAATGATGCTCCGGCAAGTGCCTCTCCTCGTGTCAGTGCACGCCGTCAAAGAAGATAATGTGACATTGCCAAAATCAGAATAAAACAGATTATACATGTATAAGAAGAGCCCCCGAGAATCCTCGGGGGCTCTTCTATGTTAGTAACTTCTTGGCAGGATTACATCATGCCGCCCATGCCTGGAGCTCCGCCCATAGGCATTTCGGGTTTGTCTTCCTTAGCCTCGCAGATGACACATTCTGTAGTGAGGAACATGCCGGCAATGCTGGCTGCGTTCTCGAGGGCTACGCGTGTTACCTTTGCAGGGTCGATAATGCCGGAAGCCTTCATGTTCTCGTACTTGTCCACGCGTGCATTGTAACCGTAGTCGCCTTTGCCGTTACGCACTTCGTTGACTACTACGCTGCCTTCGAGGCCTGCGTTCTCTACAATCTGACGAAGTGGTTCTTCGATGGCACGGCGTACGATTTGGATGCCGGTGTCTTCGTCGGCATTGTCACCCTTAAGGGCAACGATTGCCTCTTGAGCGCGGATGTATGCCACGCCACCGCCGGGAATGATACCTTCCTCGATGGCTGCACGGGTTGCACAAAGGGCGTCGTCCACACGGTCCTTCTTTTCCTTCATTTCTACCTCGCTGGGTGCGCCAACATAGAGCACTGCAACGCCGCCGCTCAGTTTAGCCAGACGCTCCTGAAGCTTCTCCTTGTCGTAGTCGCTTGTTGAGTTGCTGATTTCGTTCTTGATCTGGTTGATGCGATCCTGGATGAGTTCCTTCTGACCATGACCATTGACGATGGTGGTGTTGTCCTTGCTTACGGTTACCTTGTCGCAAGTGCCGAGCATCTCGATTGTTGCTTGTTCGAGTTTGAGGCCGGTGTCTTCGCTGATGACAAGGCCGCCTGTCAGGATGGCGATATCCTGGAGCATTGCTTTGCGGCGGTCGCCGAAGCCGGGAGCCTTCACTGCACAGATCTTGAGTTGTGTGCGGAGACGGTTCACTACGAGCGTGGTAAGTGCTTCGCTATCGACGTCTTCTGCGATGACGAGGAGTGGACGTCCGCTCTGCACTGCGGGTTCGAGGATGGGCAGGAAGTCCTTCAGGTTGCTGATCTTCTTATCGTAGATGAGGATGTAGGGGTTTTCCATGACGCACTCCATCTTCTCGGTGTCGGTCACGAAGTATGAGCTGAGGTAGCCACGATCGAACTGCATGCCTTCTACTACGCCGATGGTTGTGTCGCGACCTTTGGCTTCTTCGATGGTGATGACGCCGTC
Organism: Bacteroidaceae bacterium; assembly: GCA_017631315.1. Taxonomy (GTDB): domain Bacteria; phylum Bacteroidota; class Bacteroidia; order Bacteroidales; family Bacteroidaceae; genus Physcousia. The sequence continues at coordinate 59,869 of JAGBTN010000015.1, forward strand.
CTTGCTTACTTTCTGCATGGCGTCGGCCAGGAGTTTACCGATTTCGGGGTCGTTGTTTGCGCTGACGGTTGCCACCTGCTCTATCTTCTGATAGTCGGCTGCAACGGGTTCTGCCTGTGCTTTGATGTTTTCTACTACGGCGCTGACTGCCTTGTCGATACCGCGCTTGAGGTCCATTGGGTTGGCACCTGCTGCTACGTTCTTGAGGCCTTCACGCACGATGGCCTGTGCCAACACGGTGGCTGTGGTTGTGCCATCGCCGGCATCGTCGCCGGTTTTGCTGGCTACGCTCTTCACGAGCTGTGCGCCTGCGTTCTGGAAGGGGTCGGCGAGTTCTATTTCTTTTGCCACTGTCACACCGTCCTTGGTGATGTGGGGTGCGCCGAATTTCTTTTCGATGATAACGTTACGGCCTTTGGGGCCGAGTGTTACCTTTACTGCATTTGCCAGCTGGTCAACGCCCTGCTTCATGAGGTCGCGGGCTTCGAGGTTGAATTTGATATCTTTTGCCATAACCTTATTTACTATTTAATCGTTTACCATTTACTTTTTATCACGCAAGTACTGCCACCACGTCGCTTTGGCGCATGATGAGATACTTCTTGCCTTCAATTTCGAGTTCTGTGCCGGCATACTTGCCATAGAGCACTACGTCGCCCTCTTTGAGCACCATATCTTCATCCTTTGTGCCGTTGCCTACGGCTACGACTGTTCCCTTCAAAGGTTTTTCCTTAGCGGTATCGGGGATGATGATGCCGCCTACTGTCTTTGTCTCTGCAGGAGCGGGCTCGATGAGCACGCGGTCTGCCAATGGTTTTACGTTCATTGTCTTATTTAGGTTAATTAGTTAAACATTCTGCTTACTTATATACAAAGTGCGTGCCAAACTCACGCTCCGCGGCAGTTTCCCTGTCACGACTGACATTTTTTCATAGCCTCGTCAGTCCCTTTTCCAAAATGGTTGGGGGAGCCTGACAAAAAAGGTTAACCATTATGGGCAGAATGGTTAAGCATTATTGCAAGAAAGGTTAACCATTTTGGCAATAATGGTTAACCTTTCCGAAGGGGTATCTACGGCACGAGCAATATCGCGCTGCAGCCCATGGCTGAGAGTGCCGTTAGCGGCGAGTTTTTCTGTACACGCTAATGGCCAAAAGAAGCACCAGCATCAGTGCCAACAACACAAGAGAACCATAGGCAACGGTCTCGGTGATGTGAACGGTCTGCGGGTCGAAACTGAAAATCAATTCATGTTCTCCGGCAGGAACGCGAACGGCACGCAGCACATAGTCGGCACGGGCAATGTCGGTCGGCTCGCCGTCTATGGTGCAAGTCCAGCCCGGATAGTATATTTCGCTCAACACAACAACACCGCCATTACGGCTCTTCACCTTATAGGAAAGACGGTTGGCCTCGTAGCCCGTGAGTTCAACAGTCGCCGTCGAATCGCTCTGCAAAGCATCGGAACCAAGGATGTCGGCAAACTTGCCATCCACCACAGCCACACGGGCAAGGTCCGTACTGCCAAGAGCCGCCAGTTCGGCATCGGCATCGGCCACATAAGCCACCTCGTCCACGAACCATCCGTTGCCCAAAGCCCATGGATTCAGCACAGGCAACTTGCCGTTGTCCTTCAAGCCGACAATGGCATACTTCGTGTTCAGCATGTTAAGCACAGGGAACAGACGGTCGCCACTGCAAGAATCCAAACGGCCTTCGCCCTCGAAAACAGCCTTGTGGAACACCTGCATCTCAGGCTGAATATGCGCCTCGATAAGTTCCTGATAACGGCGCAACTTGGCAGGATGGTAACCGCCAATGCTCTTGTGGTAGTACGACGTAGAGTTGTCGTTGAAAGTACTTACACTGAGATTCAGCACACGATAGTAAGTCGTATCCTGACAAATAATCCTGTCGGCATCACTCATCGGGAAAGCCTGCTCGTTTGTCTGAGGTCTGCGGAACATACCATCGTTGAGATAACGCTTGTTCACACCCCACATGTCAACCAGGCAAAGCACAATAATGCAAGCCACCATAGGCGTCGCCTTCAGTTTCCCCGCACGGAAAGCCAACAGCAGAACAGTGCCGATGGCAACAATCACAAAGCTGCGCAAAGCATCGGCAGTAAACATCGCACAACGCATCTCGCTCATGTTGGCAAAAATCCGTGCCACCATCTCCTGAGGAATGTAGCCCGCACTCACATACTGCTGCATGTAAGCCTGATCCGACGTGGAAATATAATTGCCGAAGAACACGTCGGGCATAAGCCAGAAGAGCAAAGCCATACCACCCGTCAAGGCAAAAGAAACCGTAATGTAATGCACACGGGGCAAATGGTCCTCCCTGCCACGCAAACAATCAGGGTCCTCAACCACCTTCTTCAATGCCAACATGGCAAGCATCGGAATAGTAAACTCCGCAATAACCAGTATGCTCGCCACCGTACGGAACTTGTCGTACATCGGAATGTAGTCCAAAAAGAAGTCGGTCAGCCCCATAAAATTCTTGCCCCACGACAGCATAATGCTCAACGCCGTAGCAGCCAACAGGCACCACTTCATAGGACCCTTCACAACAAAGAAGCCCAACCAGAAGAGCATCAACACGAAAGCACCGACATATACAGGGCCGCTCGTGCCGGGTTGCTCACCCCAATACTGCGTAAAGGCACGGTAAAGAGGCGCAAAGGTTGAGTCCGCATGCTTCATCGCCGTTTCATTGTCGGCCAAAAGCTGGCTTGCTCCGCCCTTTGTGTTAGGCACAAGCAGCGTCCAGGTCTCGCCAATGCCGTAACTCCACATGGTGATATAGCTTCTTTCCAGTCCGCTGTCGGTTTGGTCGGCAGGGTCTTTTGTCTTTTGGGTTAACTCACTCTTGCTTCGCATGCTTTCCTTGCTGTATTCCCATGTGTGATACAGGTTGCTGAGGTTAATGCAAACGCCCAGAATGCCACCGATGGCAAAGCAACAGGATGCTTTGAGCCACTTGGCAAACGCTTTCTTGCGAATGGCATCGACAAGGAACGCGAGGGACATAAGGCCAATGACGAAGAGGAAATAGTATGTCATCTGGACGTGATTGCTGAGCACTTGCATGGCTGTAAAGAAGCCTGTGACGACAATGCCCAGGAGGTATTTGCCTCTGTAGCACAGCAACATGCCGCCTATTGTTGGGGGAATGAAGCTGAGGGTCAGCAGTTTCCAGATGTGTCCGGCTTGTATGATGATGAAATAGTAGCTGCTGAAGGCCCACAGCACTGCACCGAGTGCTGCCATCCAAACGCGGAAGTCGAAGGCTCGGAGCATGATGTAGAAGCCCAGAAGCATCATGAAGACGTAGGCTGCGTAGGCCGAAAGTTCGGGCAGCCCGAGTTGATAGACGCGTTCCAGCGTGCTGAGTGTTTCGGTGCTGCGGTAGCTGGGGCTCATCTGGTAGGTGGGCATTCCGGAGAAGAGGGTGTTGGTCCAGCGTGTTCGTTCGCCGTTGTGGGTTGCTCTGTACTGCTCCATTTCCACACCACTGCCTACGGCTCCTGTGTGGTCGTGCCCTGTCAGGACGAGTCCGTCGCGGATGGGCACATAGAAATATGCTATGCTGACGGCCACGAAGAAGAGGACTGCCAGCACATCGGGGAGGATACGTTTATAGTTCATAGTTCTTTATTATAAAATGAGAAAGGCTGCATACCCGCTGAGGGAATGCAGCCTTTTGTTTTTTCCAGCGGTGCTGCGCAGATTACTTACGCAGGCCGAGAGCCTTGATGATGGCACGATAGCGGTTGATGTCGCGACGCTTGAGGTAGTTGAGCAGGGCGCGACGCTTACCTACGAGGCCAGTAAGAGCACGTTCGGTGCTGTGGTCCTTGCGGTTTTGCTTCATGTGCTCGGTCAGGTGCTTAATGCGATAGGTGAACAGAGCGATTTGGCTTTCTGCGCTACCTGTGTCGGTCTTGCTCTGGCCGTACTGACCAAAGATCTCTTCTTTCTTAGCTGAATCTAAGTACATAATGATATTTGTTATGTGTTGAACTTGTTTGTCGAACAGCACCTCTCGTCGGCACTGTTTCGCAAATGCGGGTGCAAAGGTACGAAGAAAAGTGAAAAGCGAAAAGCAAATGAAGAAAAATTATTTGTTTATCAGCACTTTTTCGTCTTTTTACCCTTCCGAGTGGTGGTTTTCCCTTGTGTGTTGTGAGGCTTTGGGTGGCTTTCTTATGCAAAGTCCTATCGGGCCGGGAGAGGCATCTGCCGGGGCATCTGTCAAAAAGGTGTGCCTTGTTGGCAATAATGGTTAAGCATTATGGGCAGAATGGTTAACCTTTCCGGCCTACTTGGCAGTAGATGTTTTGGGGCACGGCAAGGGGGTGTCGGAAAGATGGTCTGACGGCAGTGTCAATGCTCTGCTGCTGACATGATTTCGCGCAAGGGTATCATCACGAAATCTCGCTCCTGCATACGGGGATGAGGCAAAGTGAGTGTGGGGGTGGAAAGGTGGAGGTTGCCATACATAAGCAGGTCTATATCGATGGGACGATCGTGGTATATGCCGTCATGCGACTTCGTCTTTCGCCCCAACTCACGCTCTATCTGCTGTGTCCGCTCGAGACATTGCTCGGGGGCGAGTGCCGTGCGGACCAGGCAGGCTGCATTGAGAAACGGGTTTTCGCTGTGAAAGCCCCAGGGCTCGGTCTGGATGAACGACGAGACACGCTGCACCGTGCCGATGCGCTCCTCTATCAACGCAATGGCACGGTGTAACATCTCTTCTCTGTCGCCCAGATTCGAGCCCAGAGAAAGGTATAGATTTTCCTCCTTCGGAGAATGGGCGCAAGCCGTCTTATCAGTCATTCAATATCAACATGGCATCGCCATAGGTACCGAAACGGTAGCGGCGCTCGGGGTCGTTCTCGTTGAAACGAAGTGCCTCCTTGTAAGCCTTCATGATAAGATCGTAGCCTCCGAAAGCACATGTCAGCATGAGCAACGTGCTGTAAGGCAGGTAGAAATTGGCAACCATAGCGTCTGCCAAGTGGAAATCGTAGGGCGGGAAGATGAAACGGTTCGTCCAGCCGTGATACTCCTTGAGCTGACCGTCGGTGGAAACCGCAGTTTCCAGAACACGCTGCACGGTGGTGCCGACTGCCACAACCTTATGACCCTCCTTGCGAGCACGGTTGATAATGTCGCAAGCCTGCTGCTCGACGTGCATCTCCTCGCTGTCCATCTTGTGCTTCGTCAAGTCCTCCACATCAATGTCGCGGAAGTTGCTCAAACCACAGTGCAAGGTGACAAAGGCAAAGTCCACACCCTTAATCTCCATCATCTTCATGAGCTGGGGCGAGAAGTGCAAGCCCGCCGTAGGAGCCGTAACAGCACCCTCCTTCTCGGCAAAGATGGTTTGGAAGTTCTCCACATCCTCGGGCAAAGCGTCACGCCTGAGAATATGCTTTGGAATGGGTGGCTCGCCAAGCGCAAAGAGCGAACGCTTGAACTCCTCGTGAGTGCCATCGTAAAGGAAACGCAACGTGCGTCCGCGGCTCGTAGTGTTGTCAATCACCTCGGCCACCATCGACTCGTCCTCGCCGAAATAAAGCTTGTTACCAATACGAATCTTGCGAGCAGGATCGACCAGCACGTCCCACAAACGCATCTCCTTGTTCAACTCACGCAAAAGGAACACCTCAATCTTCGCACCCGTCTTTTCCTTATTACCATACAGGCGCGCCGGAAAAACCTTCGTGTCGTTGAAAACAAAAACATCCTTCTCGTCGAAATAGTTGAGCACATCGCGGAAAGATTCATGATGCTCGATAATTCCACGCTTGGCATGAATAACCATCAAACGACAATCGTCGCGGAAAGGCGTCGGTTCCTGCGCAATACGATCCTCTGTCAGTTTGTACTTGAATTGCTGAAGTTTCATATCTTGTTGGCGTTATGACATTAAATATCTTACAACTTTATACAATTATTCGGTTCCCGTCTCTGTAATCTCCTGCTCATCCAGCCAGGCAGAGAAGTCCTCCACCTGCATGCAGTCCTCCACCCTGACATTGCCCACACGAGTACGGCGCAGGCTCACAAGGTGAGCACCACTGTCGAGAGCCAAGCCAATGTCGCGGGCCAAAGCACGGATATACGTACCCTTACTGCAAACAACACGTATCGTGGCCTGCATCGTGGCAGGATTAAAGCACTGCAACTCTATCTCATCAATAACCAAAACCTTCGGCTTCAGTTCTACCTCCTCACCCTTTCGGGCAAGATCATAAGCACGCTTCCCATCAACCTTACAAGCAGAATATGCCGGCGGCACCTGCTCAATACGGCCAAGGAAACGGCCCAAAGCCTCGCGAACCAACTCCTCAGTGATATGATCCGTAGGATACGTCTGGTCAACAGGCTTTTCAAGGTCAAAACAAGGCGTCGTCGCACCCAGCTGAAGCGTAGCAACATATTCCTTAACTTCAGCTTGAAGCTCATCAATACGCTTCGTCGCCCTACCCGTACAGACAACCATCACACCAGTAGCCAAAGGGTCGAGCGTACCGGCATGGCCCACCTTGAGGCGCTTCACACCCAGCCGACGGCTCAATTGCCACCGTATCTTACTTACCACATCAAAGCTCGTCCACCTCAAAGGCTTGTCGAAACAAAGTATTTCTCCTTCTTGAAAATTCATCAGTCAACCATTACAAGTGAATGACCCGACCATAGAAAGCCGAGAATAACAAGGCCCACAATAATACGATAGATACCGAAAGCCTTGAAACCATATTTGGCAAGAAAATCCACAAACCACTTCATTGCCAGCAATGCCACAACGAAAGCCACCACACAACCAAGGGCAAGCATCGTCAAATTGTCGCGTGTTGCCCAGCTCGCATCAGCCTCATCGCCAAAAAACAACTGCAGAAAGTCCAAAGCAGTGGCTGCCGCCATCGTAGGAACGGCAAGGAAAAACGAGAACTCTGCTGCAGCACGACGCGTCAGTTTCTGTGCCATGCCGCCAACAATGGTTGCCATCGAACGCGACACACCCGGTATCATGGCGATACACTGGAACAGGCCTATACGGAAAGCACGACTCTCTGTCAGTTGGTTCTGCTCGCTGCCTTTGTTGAAAAGGCGGTCGCAAAAAAGCATAAAGATGCCGCCCACGACCAGCATTACTGCTACAACTTCCACACTTTCGAGAAAGCGATCTATCAATCCCGTCATCTTTCCGACGAAACCTATCACTACTGCCGGCACGAAAGCCACAAGCAATTTCCAATAGAAGTCCCACTTATGGAGGAAAGCCCGAAGAGGTGTGCTGCCTGCAGGGGCTGGTGTTCGGTTCAGACGGAAGAAGCGATTCCAGTAAAGACACACAACGGAAAGGATGGCACCGAACTGGATGATGATGGTAAAGGCCTTCACAAAAGGTGTACTCTCCACTCCGAGCAGGTTCTGTGCGATAATCATGTGACCCGTCGAGGACACGGGAAGGAACTCGGTAAGGCCTTCGACTATGGCAATAATGATTGTCTCGATAGCTGTCATGCCTGTCCCTTTTATTTGTTATCCTTGTCTTGTTTTTCTGTTTTGGGCTTGTACATGATGGCGAACATAATGAATATGAAGCCAAAGAGGCTTACCACCGGTGCCACTTTGATACGGCGAACGCTGAAAATGTCCGGATTGAAGACGCCTTCTGCGCTGCCTTCGCCCGACATCAGGACGAGGCCAATGATAACGATGGCCATGCCGATAGCGAGCAGGATGTAGTTCTTTTTACTGAATGCCATATTGTTTTTGTTTTGCTATTTTGCTGTTTTCTGTGTTTTTTCTTGTGCTTCTGCCGGTGAGGGGACGAGTGTTCTTGCTCTTAATAGAGTTTCGAGCTGCGCATCTTCAGGCAGTGTGTTACGGAGAAGAATGTGCAAAGGATGGTCAACACGAGTCCGACTACGAGTATTGCGACTGCGGTATATGTCATATTTTGCTGTGTGACGTAGCGGAATACTTCTTCGTCGTGGGATGCTGCCCAATAGATTCCTGCAAAGAGGGCTGCGTTGGCTATGATTGCGGAGGCTATGCCCATCCAGAATGCCTTTATGAGGAACGGGCGTCTTATAAAGCTCCATCTTGCGCCTACGAGTTTCATTGTGTAGAGCAGGAAGCGGTGGTTATATACGCTCAACCTTACTGTGTTGTTGATGAGGCTCAGCGATATGATGATGAGCAGCATTGCTATGGCGAGCAGGAAGAAGGATGCGCGCTGCAGGTTGCGGTTGAGGCTGTCGACGAGGTCTTTCTGGTAGATGACTTCGGCTATGTTTTTTGTGGTGCGCAGTTCGGTGCTTATCCATTGCAGGCTGTCGGTGACGGAGTATTCGGGCTTGACTTTTATTTCCATTGATATGGAGAATGGGTTGGCTCCGAGGAATTCTGTGGGGTCGATGCCCATGCTTTCTATCTGTTCCTGCATGGCTTGTTCGCGACTGATGTAGTCGATGTTGCCTACGTAGCGCAGGTTGCAGAGTGAGTCTTGCAGTTGTTTGGCCTGGGTTGTCTGTACGTCGTCGTTCAGGACGATGGTGACGGTGAGGTTTTCCTTGACGCTATCGGCCACGACTCGTGCGGTTAGCGACAGGAGTATCACGAGTCCGATGAGGATGAGTACGAGGCTTGTGCTGATGGTACTGGTGATGGTCTGCACGTTCCAGTGCATCTTGTTTTTCTTTCTCCTTTTGTGCGCCATTGTTTTTCGTTATTGTTCTATGACGTTTCCTTTGAGGGTTGCGCTGCTGCTTTCTGTTATGATGACGGGGGCTGTCTGTCCGATGCGGAGTTCTTTGCGTGGCACGATGACGACTTTGTTCTGCCCTGTTCGGCCGAAGAGCTCGTCTTTGCTGCGTTTGCTGACGCCTTCTACGAGGATTTCGTACTGTTTGCCGATGCTTTGTCGGTTGGCTTCGGCGGAGAGTTCGTTCTGGAGTGCGATGATTTCGTTGAGGCGTCGTATCTTGATTTCTTCGGGGACGTCATCGGGAAGGTGTTTGCTGGCGTATGTGCCGGGGCGTTCGCTGTACTTGAACATGAAGGCGCTGTCGTAGCCTACCTTGCGCATGAGGTCGAGGCTCTGCTGGTGGTCTTCTTCTGTCTCGCTGCTGTAGCCGACGAAGATGTCGGTGGAGATGGCGCAATCGGGTATGATGCGGCGTATGGCTTCCACGCGTTCCAGGTACCACTGGCGTGTGTACTTGCGGTTCATGAGTTTCAGTATGCGGTCGCTTCCGCTTTGTACGGGCAGATGTATGTGGTGGCAGATGTTGGGTTCCTCTGCAATGACGTGGAGGGTTTCGTCGCTCATGTCTTTGGGATGTGAGGTGGTGAAGCGCACTCTCATTTGCGGGACTTCGCGTGCCACGAGGCGAAGCAGTTGTGGGAAGGCGGTGTCGCCGCAGAGGTAGGAGTTGACGTTCTGCCCGAGCAGTGTGACTTCTTTGTAGCCTCGTTCTTGCAGGTCGCGACATTCGCGCAGGATGCTTTCCACGTCTCGGCTGCGTTCGCGTCCGCGTGTGTAGGGGACGATGCAGTAGTGGCAGAAGTTGTTGCAGCCTCGCATGATGCTGACGAAGCCGGAGATGTGTGGTCCGCAGATGCGGCTGGGCACGACATCGCGATAGGTTTCTGTGGTGGAGAGTTCGATGTTGATGGCCTTGTGTCCGCATTCGACTTGGGATATGAGGTCGGGCAGCGACATATAGGCGTCGGGGCCTGCTACGATGTCGACGTGATGCTTCTCGATGAGTTCTTCTTTCACACGCTGCGCCATGCATCCGAGCACGCCGACGATGAGCCGGCGGCCTTTCTTCTGCAGGCTGTAGAAGTATTCCAGGCGTGAGATTATCTTTTGTTCGGCATTGTCGCGCACGGAGCATGTGTTGAGGAAGACGGCGTCTGCCTCGTCTATGTTTGTGGTTACTTCATAGCCGGCCATGCCCATCACGCTGGCCACCACTTCGCTGTCTGCCACATTCATTTGGCATCCGTATGTTTCTATAAGCAGTTTTTTCATCTTCCTTTCAGTGCAGACTTCTCCATTTTCGATGCAAAGATACATCTTTTTTGTGAGAATAGCGATTTTTTGCTTGCAAAATGTGCCGTGCAAAGTGTTCATAAGGCAAAATCGTGTAGCACCGTGTTAGGAAGGGCATACTTGGGGTGCCAAAATAATGGTTAACCTTTCGGCGAATAATGGTTAAGCATTCTGCCCATAATGGTTAAGCATTATTACAATAAAGGCGTGCCTTTCTCGCTGGGAAGGCACGCCTTGTATTCTGAGTTCCTCCGGCTCGGGGCGTAAGAGGCTCTAAACCAGATGGGCAATAATCTGTTCGCGGTCGCCGGGCAGATAGTCGATGACGGGGATTTCTATCATGGTGTAGGCACCGGGCTGTTGCCTCATCGTGGCACGGGCTGCATTGACAAGCACCTGAGCCGTAAGGGCCGGGTTGTTGATTTTCATGTTGAACTCGAAGAGTTGGTTGTGCGTCTGTCCGCTCACGCCCTTGCGGACGAGGTTCACGCCATGGCCTACATCGTTCAGCGCATCCACGCTCTCCACCTGGAAGACGTGCGTCTCGTCGTGGGAGAAATAAGGGTCTGCCTTGATGGCCTTCGTCACTTCCTCCAGGCTGGCACCCTCCTCCAACTCCACATATACCATGCGGCGATGGATTCCCTCGCCCACGGGGATGGTCATCGAGAGGGCATCCTTCACACCAGCCTTGCTGCGGACGCAGACACTGTGGCCCATGCTACGGCCGGGGCCGAAGTTGGTGTAGGTAAGTCCCTTGGGAGCAAGGCTCTCCATGAGCGTGCGGACGATGCTGTCGCTGCCCGGATCCCAGCCGGCAGACACAATGCTCACGGCACCATACTGCTTGGCGGCAGCCGAAAGCGAACGGCGCAAATCGAGAATAGACGAGTGGATGTCGTAGCTGTCCACCGTGTTGATGCCCAGCGCCAGGCACTTCAGCGCATACTCCTCCACGGAGCGCGTAGGCGTAGCCAGAATGGCAACATCCACCTTGCCCAACTCTGCAATATCCTTCACCACAGCATAGCCGGCCAACTCGGCAGGCGCATCAGCAGTACCACTGCGGCGAACAATGCCGGCAATCTCCATATCCGAAGCGGCCTGCAACGCCTGAACAGCATACTTACCAATGTTTCCGTATCCAACAACTGCTACTCTCAACTTATCCATGTCTTGTGTTCTTTTGTTATATGTTATCCTGTTTGCGTTGACAAAGGTACGGCTTTTCGCACGAACCGACAACAAAAAGTCAACTTTTATCTGCCAGCCACAAACTTTTTGCCATTACGGATATACAGAGAACCGGGAGTCGTCTCCGAAACCACACGGCCCATCAAGTCGTAGGTTGCAACCGGTTCCCCAAAGCCGCCTTCCGTTTCTGCCTGAACAGTCTCGATGGCATCGATAAAATCGTCGTCCAAATCGCCCACAATGGTACCATACTCCGCCCATTTCGAAGCCTTATATGTCTCTACCGCACTGGCATAAACATGGATGACAGGGTTGCTCGAGAACAGATAAGTACTAACATTTGGCGGAGTAAGTGCCTTGACGTAAGCATGCTTAACTGGCGAATTGTAGAAAATACCCTGAGCCATAGACCTGACAGCCTTGCCCACAATAACCGTCGTCAACTGGTCGCAATAAGCAAACGCATCGCCCGAAACACTGACCACCTTATCGGGGATTTCAATCATCTGAAGGCCAGAACGAGAAAAAGCATTAGAACCAATCTTCACCAAACCCTGAGGCAACTGAATGGACGACAACTTCTTGAAGGTATGGAAAGCATAATCGCCCAAATTATTAGTGGAAGTATTATAGGAAGTGGTGCCCGAAGTATAGTACGGCGTACCGCCACCCGTAACAGTCGCCTGCGAAAGGTCTATCGACTGAAGATTGCCATCGGTAAGAAGCGAACGCAAATGCTTCACGTCAGTACCATTGATTTTACCACTGACAATAGCCTTGATGGCAAATTCCGTCAAGCCCTTGTTCAACCTTCCTGCAGTGTTATTCTCCACTCGCTCAATGCCATTACCGCCCTTCGCAACCTCATGCAGCGAACCATCAGCATCGTAAGAATAGATTTTGAAGTCGCGTCCCACACTCGAGGGAATACAGAAGTTCTTAGCATTGGCAGCATACTTGAGATTGTCGTCAGCGTCGAGCATCAAAAAGCCCAAGCCGCCCTTGCCCTCCATAGCATAAAGAGAGTCGGCATACATATAGACATACTCCGACGGCGCACAAGCACCGGGCCAATAATCCGTGAACTGACCCAAATCGCCACACTGGCCCACAACCTCCGAACCACGACGCTTCTTGCCAGCCGTAGTAAGGAAACCATTGGTAAGCACATAGTCCGCACGGTCCTCCACAAAGAGAATCTCACGGTTCTTCACAGGATATTTGCTGATATTGTACTTCGTAGAATTGATGTTGGACTTGGTCACGGTCATAGTATACGTACCATAGTCTTCAATCGTCTGGCGGTTCATCGGCTCGAAGAAACCCCAAACAGTAAAGAAGTCAGTAAGGTCTTCCTGCACAATCTCGCAAACCTTACGCACAAACTTCATGCCACTATTGTTGTTATTGCTGGCATTCCACAATGTCATGGGGTCCTTGCGCAAAGCTTTGAAGAGTTCCGGATAGAAAGAAGTATTCTTCTGTCCCAAATGATAATACAGATAGAGGTTCCAATACATGCGGAGCTTGCTGTCAACATTTCTTGTGTAGAAAGGCTCACGACGTGCAAACTCACCCATCACGGTAGAGAGTGGCGAGCCATTCGACGTAACAAGTCCGTCGAGATAACGCACATAGTTAGAGAAAAGGTTGTTGGAACTCTCGCCACAACCCTCAAGATTGATGGCTCTCTGGTTGTTGTGTCCACACTCATGGCCTGCACACCAGTCGTCCATCTCCGGGTTGGTAGCATCCAGACAGTTGCGGATACATGTCAAACTATTATACGCCGTACGATAAGTCGAAGAGTTGGCATAACCGGCATCGGTCTCCTCGCCCTCGATAGCAAAGTTAGGATTGTTGTAATACAAAGGATAGATGGCCTCGCCGCCCGTCAGGAACCAAGGCGCACCCGCCTTCTTGCCCGAAGCAACAGACTCGCACATACCCATCAACTCCTTCTGCCATACAGCCACACTGTCGAACCAAATAATACTCTTGTCAATACTTCTTGGGAAAACACTCTTATAGGAAGAGGTCTTCAAATGATAGAGCGAATGGCCACCCCTAACGGTAAAGCGCGGCAAAGTGGCAGCCTTCAAGATTGCCTGATAGTCGGCATCGCTGTGACGAGACACATCATAATAACCATTCACCTTACCGCCTGCAATATGAATCTTAATCTCGGGCCACTCACTAAGTGTCTTGGTCTGGGATTTCGTATCAGCAGTATATAGAACATAATAGATGGCATCCTTCGTTCCGTCTATGACATTAAGACCTTTTGTCAGTTTCTGTCCGGACTTTGCACTCGTGATAAGGTCGTTCTCAACACAGCCCGCAAAGTAAAGTGTTGCATCGGCAGGAACATCGCAATCAACGAAAACATAGATTTCGTCACCATCGTTCTGTGCATAAATACCAGTGGGATTGCCCATATAAGAGCCGCCGCTGCTCATCATCTTCTCGTTCCAATAGTTGGCATCACTGTATGCCTTGTAATTATGGATGCGGAAATCCTGTTCGTAAGCAGCCCAATCCTGGTTCTTTATCTTGATAGCAGTAGCTATCAGGAGTTCCGACATGCCGGCCTCAGTCAAGGTTGTCGTCAATTGTTCATCGCTCATTGCCTGGTATTCTGCCTTCAATTGCGTACAAGCAGCATCCTCAAAATAGTTGCCACAAAGAGCCTTCATGGCATCATAGGGGTCCGGCTCCATGGGATAGGTGTTTTCCAATCCGCCTCTGATTGTGCCATAATCCTTCCAACCTGAATCCTTGTAATCGGCCAAGGCGGTAGAATAGACAGTTATCGACGGATTTGAGGAGAACAGATATACTGGCGGAGCAGGAGGCGTAATAGGCTTAACATAGGCATATCTTACTGCAGAAGAGAAGAATACGCCTTGCCCTAAATGAGTTACCCTCTTGCCTACAATGACTTTTTGCAGTGAATTACAATAAGCAAAGGCGTCGCCTCCTATACGAGTCACGCTGTTCGGGATGTCAACCTGCTTTAGACCTGTTCGGGAGAAGGCATTGCTTAGGATTGACGACAGTGTGGAAGGCAGGACAATTGATTGCAGATTGGAGCACTCGGTGAACATCTTTTCACCGATAACATTGTCTTCCGTTTTGAAACTTTCAAAGTATGCTTCGCCGCCGGCCACAATCTTTACCCCCGACCAGTCGAGGCGTGTCACCGTTCCTGCCGTTACGAGTTCGCGAATAAACTTAATGTCTGTACCGTTGATGACACCCGTCACCTTGAGTTCCGTATCGGTGGTAGTCAGGAGAGAGGAAAGGGTTCCTGCCTTTTCCACGTGAACCTCGGTCACAGCAAGGAGGTTAGTAGAGAAGATGCACACCAAGATTGCCAATAGCGATCTGAGCATTGTTACAAAGTAATTGTTCTTCATTTTGATATTAGTTTACAGATGTTTATTTGGGCACAAAATTATCTTTTTCTATTGACATCTACAAGAAATAGATGTGAAAAGAACATAAAAAACAAGTGATTGCAAAGGCATTGCAGAGAAACGCCTATGGGAAGCAGGGAAAATAGGTTAACCTTTCTGCAAATAATGGTTAACCATTATGCCCCGAATGCTTAACCATTGTCGAGGACGTGGCAGTAGATGTTTTATAGCGGGGCACACGCCTCCGGAAGACGCTCTTTACCAATGCCATACATCAAGCATTCCCCTATTCGGATTTACCTTGCAGAAGGTCAAATGCTCGGCACAATAAAAAACGAACTGCGCCAGGCATTCTTGGCGCAGTTCGTGTGAGTTACCGCAAAGATATATCGGCTTATCGATTTTTTACTTTACAATCTTCTTGCCGTCGCAGATGTACATATTGCCCGGCTGAGTCTTTGCTACCTTACGACCAAGAAGGTCATAAATCACCGGCTCGTGCTTTGTCTCTTCAACACTGCTAATCTCCTCAATACTATCGATTATATCATCAGTCAAATCGCCCACAATTGTACAATATTCAGCCCAAGTCGATGCCTGATAATCCTCAAGTGCGCTGGCATAAACATGGAGAGTTGGCTTATGGTCACCCGAGAACTGATAACCACTAATGGACGGAGGTGTGAGAGGCATAGCATATATATCCTTAACCTTAGTGCTGTAGAACGCACCGCCCGACACCGTCTTCATTCCCTTGCCAAGGACTACGGTAGTCAGATTATCGCAATAAGAAAATGCATCGCTACCAATGCTTGTCACCTTGTCGGGCACCACAAGCTTATGAATTCCGGTTCTGGAGAACGCCCACGTACCTATCTTGGTAATAGTCTTTGGCAACTTTATGTCAACAAGATTCAAAAAGCCCTCGAAAGCATAATCGCCCATAACATCCTTAGAAGTCTTGTATGTCTTGTAATAAGAGTACGACGTATTGGCGACAATCTGCGCATTCTCGAGGTCGAGAACCTGAAGGTTTCCTTCCGTAAGAAGCTTACGCATATACTTGATGTCCTTACCATGTATTCTGCCTTTAACAATCAACTTAATGACATTCGCATCCTCAAGCGTCGCCTCAAGCTTGCCTGCCATGGAAAGTTCTACACTCTGCGTACCACTACCGGCATAAGGAACCTCATGGAGAGAACCATCAGCATCCAAAGAATAGATAGTGAAGTCGCGTTCCACATTCGTAGGAATGAAGAAATTTTTAGCATTGGCCGCATACTTAATGTCACCCTCGCCATCGAGCATCAAGAAGCCAAGACCACCCTTACCCTCAAGAGCATAGAGAGAATCCGAGCGCAAATAAGTGTAAGAGGAAGGCTCGCAAGCCCCGGGAAGATAATCAGTATACTGTCCAACGTCGCCGCACATGCCAACTTGCTCCTCGCTTCTGTACTTACGATGCTGACCTGCCGTTGTCACAAAACCTGTGGTGGGAACATAATCCACACGGTCCTCAATGAAGATAATCTCACGATTCTTCACCGGATACTGAGCAATAACAGCCTTCGTGTTATCAATATCCTCCTGCCTTGTCGTTACATAATGGTCGCCATAGGCTTCAAGGTAACGTTTATTGGTAGGCTCAAAGAAACCATAAACGGTAAAGAAGTCGGTAAGATCCTCTTGAGCAACCTCACAAACCTTACGCACAAACTTCAACAAAGAATTGTTAGAGTTTGATTCATATATGGACAAAGGATCGTTACGCAAAGCCTTGAAGAGCTCAGGATAAAAGGATGTATTCTTCTGCGCCTGGTGATAATAGAGGTACAAGGAGTAGTACATTCTGAGAGTTGCCTTGTCCGGACCTCGCCAAGAGAATGGCACTCGATTTGCAAACTCCTGCATAGTAACGCTCAAAGGTCGGCCGGTAGATGCTCTATGGCCTACGAAGAAACGGTTTACATTAGCAAACAAGTCGTTACTTCCCTCTTCTGTTCCTTCCAACTTGATAGCCCTTTGGTGTTGATGACCCAGCTCGTGCGAGGTGCCGCCCTCGTCATAATCTGAAATATAAGGGTTCAGACAATACTTGGAAGCACCAAGAGAATAGTGAGTTCCATAGCGGTTGGCATGTGCATAAACGCCTTCAGAATCGTTGTCTATGTATGCCGGATTATTGAAATAGCCGGGGAAATATGCCTCACCTCCTGTTAGGTACCAGGGGGCTCCAGCCTTTTCTCCGTTGGCAACACTCTCGCTGACACCGGACAAATCGTTCTCCCATACATAAAGACTGTCCATGCATTCGCTTGCTTTATGTATTTTGCTGGGGAATGTTTCTCTTAGGAGAGAGGTTTT
This sequence comes from Bacteroidaceae bacterium, assembly GCA_017631315.1. GTDB lineage: Bacteria > Bacteroidota > Bacteroidia > Bacteroidales > Bacteroidaceae > Physcousia. The sequence goes on from JAGBTN010000015.1 coordinate 76,941, forward strand.
AAGGTTCTGGACCGAGTATGTTCCTTTAATGACAAATGTCTCGTAAGTGGCTGCTGCAAGCAGTTTCTTGTAGTCGGCATCGGTGTGACGAGATGCATCGAAATAGCCATCAAGGGTGCCGCCTTCGATGTGAATCTTTAACTCCGGCCACTCTTCTACCCTTTTGGTCATGCTCTTTGTGTCTGCCGTATACAGGATATAGAAGTACTTTCCGGCTTCACCTTCTACAACATTGAGTCCCTTCTGGAGTTTCTGCCCTGCCTTACCGGTATTGAACATCTTGTTGACACCAAGGCAAGCCATGTACAAAGTGGCATCCTCGGGGATGTCATCGCCCACGAAAACGTAGAGTGGTTCTGCATCGTTCTTGGTATAGATGCCGGTGGGGTTGCCCATATATGAGCCAGTTTCTATAAACAACTTCTCGATCCAATAGTTGGCATCGCTGTATGCTTTGTAGTTATGGATGCGGAATTCTTGTTCATATTCTGCCCATGTCTGGTTCTTCACCTTGAGGGCGATGTCTATTATACCGGTTGGCATTCCTGCCTCTGCCATGGATTGTGAGAGTTGTTCGTCGGTCATGGCTTGATATTCGGCCTTGAGTTGGGTGCATGCTGCATCTTCGAAGAATGTGCTGCACAGTTCCTTTGCGACGTCGTTCTCGTCCTGTTCTTGGGGGTAATATGTGGCGAGTGTGCCATATATAATACCATAGTATTCCTTCCAGCCCGATGTTTTGTAGTCGGCCAATGCCTCCTTGTAAACATATATTGTAGGCTTTGAGTTGAACAGATAGCTTGATATGCTGGGAGGTGTCAAGGGTTTCACGTATGCCTTCTTGAGTGAGCTTGAACCATAGAACGCACCTTTGCTTATGGACTTTACTCTTTTACCAATAACGACTTGTGCCAGAGAATTACAGTAGGCAAAGGCATCTTCGCCGAGGCTATACACGCTGTTGGGGATGTCTACCTTCTTGATTCCCGTTTTGGCAAAGGCATTCTTCTTGATACTGGTAATGGTGGATGGCAGCACAATGGTCTGGAGTTTGGAGAGGCCATAGAACATTTCCTCGCCGATGGCATTGTCCTCCGTAGTGAAAGAGCCTGTGTAAGCCTCACCACCGGCCACGATGCGCACAGCATCAAGGTCGAGACCTATCACCGTTCCGGCTGAAATAAGTTCGCGAATGAACTTGATGTCTGTACCATTAATGCTACCGGACAACTTAAGTTGCTTGTCGGTAGAAGTCAGCAGAGAAGACAGCGTACCGGCCTTTTCCACATGGACCTCCGTCACCGCCATAACATCTGCCGGACAGAAACACATACAGATTGCCACCAGCAACCCGTATAGACTTGCATAAAAATTCTTAGTCATATAGTTGTTAGTTTTCGTATATTTGCTGCAAATATACTCCTTTTCCCGAAAATATGCAAGCGAACAAACAGAAAACAAAAGGAAGGAGACAAAAGTGGAACACAAGAGTGGCAAAAACAAGGTACACCTAATCGGGCAGAAAGGTTAACCATTATGTCCCGAAAGGTTAAGCATTATTGCCGGAAAGGTTAACCTATTTTTACAACAACGCAAGCGATGTTCCCAAAAACAAAACGCCACAACGACAAGCGCCTCGCAATCAGCGAGATAACAGAACCCTAAAAATCAGCCGGGAAACAACCTCCGGACAATCCTAATCCAGACTGTAACCGTAGGATTTCATGGCGCGAGAACTCTGACGCCAATCCTTGTCGACCTTCACAAACACTTCGAGGAAAATACTCTTGCCGAAGAACTTCTCCAGACTCTTACGCGCCTCCGTAGAAACACGCTTCAGAGCAACACCCTGATGGCCAATGATAATACCCTTCTGCGAGTCGCGCTCCACAAAAATAACAGCACCGATGCGGATGTTGCGCTCCGACTCCTTGAACTGCTCCACAACAACCTCCACCGAATAAGGTATCTCCTTGTCGTAGTACAACAGAATCTTCTCACGGATAATCTCCGTAACAAAGAATCGGGCAGGCTTGTCCGTCCACTGGTCCTTGTCAAAGTATGCAGGCGACTCGGGCAAAAGTTCCTGAATACGCTTCAACAGATTGTCCACATTGAAACGGTGCAAAGCACTGATAGGAACAATCTCCGCCTCAGGCAAAGCCTCATGCCAAAGCTCCACCTTCTCGGTCAAAGCCTTCTGGTCGCTAAGATCTATCTTATTGATAAGTACAAGGATAGGAGCACTCTGGCGGCGCACCTTATCCAAAAAATCACTATTCTTGTCGGGAGTCTCCACCATGTCGGTGACATAGAGCAACACGTCAGCATCCTGCAAAGCACTCTCGCTGAACTGCAACATCTGCTCCTGCAACTTATAATTGGGCTTCAACACACCAGGCGTATCACTGAAACAAATCTGCATCTCCGGCGTATTGAGAATACCCATGATGCGGTGACGAGTAGTCTGAGCCTTAAAAGTGGCAATGGAAATACGCTCACCCACCAAAAGATTCATCAGCGTCGACTTACCAACATTCGGGTTGCCGACAATGTTCACAAAGCCCGACTTATGCATCACGACGGAGTTTGTACCACTCTTCACGAGTCATCAATCCCTCCTTGTAGAACTCAGCAGGCTCTTTAGCCGCCTCCTTCGCACCATCGTAGCCCCAAACCATGTAGCTCGCACCCCATGTAAATCCGGCTCCGAAAGCAGTAAAGACAAGCTTGTCGCCCTTCTTCAGCTTCGGCTCATACTCCCAAAGGCACAAAGGCAACGTACCGCCACTGGTGTTCGCCATGTGGTCAATGTTAATCATCACATGGTCCTCGTCAATGCCAATACGCTGTGCCACAGACACCTCGATGTTGATATTTGCCTGATGAGGCACAACCCAATCGATATTGTCCTTGTTCAAACCATTACGCTTCGTAATAGTCTTAACCGCAGAAGCCATGTCGAGAACAGCATGCTTGTAAACAGCACGACCCTCCTGATAAACGAAATGCTCGCGGGCATCCACAGTCTCATGGCTTGGCATCTTGGCCGAACCACCAGCCGCCATGTGCAGATTCTGGAAACCCTGACCGTCAACACGATAATAACCATCAAGGAGTCCCACCTCTTCCGTCGTCGCCTCCATCATAACACAAGCAGCACCATCGCCGAAGATGGGGCAGGAATTGCGGTCCTCATAATTAGTCATGGAACTCATATGGTCGCCACCACAAACAATAATGCGTTTGTATCGACCCGAACGGATAAAGCTCGCACCCGTTTCCATCGCATAAAGAAAACCGGCACAGGCAGCCTCCATATCAAAGCCGAAAGCAGCCGGCAGCCCACATTGGCCAATGACAAGCGATGCCGTAGATGGGAAATGATAGTCAGGTGTAGTGGTAGCACAAATCACAAGCTCCACCGATTCGGGCGCAACCTGCGTCTTTCTGAGCAACTGACTTACTGCACGCGACATCATATAAGATGTTCCGCTGCCCTGTTCGGGCTTAAGGATGTGGCGCGTCTTAACGCCAATGCGCTCCATTATCCATTCGTCGCTGGTATCAACAATCTGCGACATCTCTTCATTGTCCAGGATATAATCGGGCACATATCCTCCCACACCGGTTATGACAGCATTAATCTTCTCCATCTTAGGTCTATTTATGATTAGAGATTAAGGAACGCCGCTCCTTAATCTCTAATCTCTTTTTGTTTTTAAGCTTCTTTTTCAATTGCAACCTTGCCGCGATAGTATCCGCAAGCAGGGCATACAGTGTGGTAAATGTGGAACTCGCCGCAGTTAGGGCAAACTGCCAATGCAGGAGCTACAGCTTTGTCGTGAGTTCTTCTTTTGAGAGTCCTGGTCTTGGACTGTCTTCTTTTTGGATGTGCCATAATATTTACTATTTATTGTTTACTGTTTATCAATTTCTTTAATTCTGCCCATCGCGGATCTACTCTCTCCTCCTCTGAGGACTCGGAAAGGGCTTCGCAATCGGGGTGAACGTGACGCAAAGGAATCTGAAGAGCTGCAAACTCGTAGATATTCCAAGCCACGTTGATGACGCCTTCCCTCTCGGGAATGACCACCACATCACCGTCGTCGACGAAGTCTTCGCCCATCACAACACGCAATGTGCAAAAGGCATCGATAGGTTGGTTCATGCTTTCAAGGCAACGGTCGCACGTCACTTCCACCTCGCCCTGCAACTGAAATTCCAGTTCATAAGCGCCAGATGTACGTTTCACCCGCAATGCAACATCGAGCAAACCCTGCTTGATTTCCGAACCCTGAACGGCGGAGAAGAAGTCGTTATCTGCCTGCCAACGATACGACACAGTATCGGTTGCCATGCCTTTCAAATCGACTTTATATCCATCCAGTTTTCCCATCGGGCTGCAAAATTACAAAAAAAATCAATTACTTGTGCAATATTTTGCCCGAAAAAATGCCATATTAGTGTTTTTTGAGTTCTACACGGAACGTTGTGCCTTTTCCAATCTCGGAATTTTTAACATAAATGCGCCCATCGTGATACTCCTCGACAATGCGTTTGGCAAGCGAAAGTCCCAGCCCCCAACCACGTTCTTTGGTCGTATAGCCAGGAGTGAAAACAGAACTGAAACGGTTTTTAGGCATACCCTTTCCTGTATCTGCTACTTCAACACTGATGCATGTGGGCTCTTCCCTTGCTGTCAAGGTGATACTTCCACTCCCCTCCATCGCATCAATAGCATTCTTACAGAGATTTTCTACTACCCATTCAAAAAGAGGAGCACAGACCGAAGCAATGATCGGCTCATGAGGGAGTTGTAGGCTTATTGTAATTCTGTTGCTTGTCCGGCGGCCTATATATTGAACAACACTTGCAAGTACATCGTTGAGGTTCTCCGGCTTTGGTTCCGGCTGCGAACCTATCTTGCTGAAACGTTCGGCAATGCGTTGTAACCGCTGTACGTCTTTTCCCATCTCGGGCAACAATTCATCGTCGGGATATGTTTCCTTCAGTACCTCCTGCCATGCCATAAGACTGCTAATAGGCGTCCCTAATTGGTGAGCTGTTTCTTTACTTAAGCCAACCCACACTTTGTTCTGCTCTGCTTTCTTACTGCTGAGCAAGGCAAAAATAGCAACAACTACAAATATCAGCACTATGCCAAGCTGCACATAGGGCCACCATGCGAGCCGACGAAGTATTAAACTATCGGCATAACAGATCTCCATGTAATCCGATTTGCCCAGATTGATTCGGATTACCCGTCCTGCCTTACGCATAGAAAAGGCACGCTGCCGAACTAGTGTATCGAGCGATGCTCCTGACAAAGAACCGTCTTCGATGTTGCGATAGTCTTGCACTCGGCCTTCTTTGTCAAGCACAATGACAGGAATAGTATTGTTGCTATTGAGTACTGTCCACACCAGTGTAAGGTCGGTTGTCTCGTCGGCATTATTCAGCGAGCGCATGGCTTCGGCCCAAATCTCCATTTTCCTTTGCTCCTCAACCTTGAGATCGCGCACCAGGAAGTTTGAGACGACGAGCGAAGCGATGCTCAACACGACTGCCAGCACCACCAGAACTATCTTCACTCTGCGAATCCTATTTATCCATTGCATACGCTATAATAACGTAAAGGGTTGTCTGGTTATTGTCTTTACAATGATTTATAAGGGTATAAAGCAAAAAATTATTGCAAGGCGATGTGTAGCTTTTAACTTTTTTGTACCTTTGCATCCATGAAACATTTCGCACTATACATTATCATATTATATAGTATATTATCGCTGACTGCCTGCCGCGACAGATTAGTTCCACCAGAAGAAGACCCTGCGTCTTCAGGAGAAGTTCTTCAGCCCAAAGCCGAAGCCGAGCGGACTGTCATTATTTATATGGCTGCCGACAACAATCTTACGGAGATTGTCCGCGGGGATACGGCAGAGATGATTAAGGGGAAGGGGTTGATTCCCGAGAACGTGAATTTTGTTATCTACCTGGATGACAATACACACAAGCCTGCTTTCTACGAATTGTCTGCCAAGAATGGCATGAAAAAACTGAAGGAGTCCGACGAAGAACTTTGCAGTACCGACGGAGAGACCATGCTCAAGGTTCTTCGGGAGATACAGCATTATTTCCCGGCACGCCATTATGGCATCACATTCTGGTCGCACGCCTCGGGTTGGGTGCCACGCCGCAACACCTTCGGGGTAGACGAAACGCCCGGACCTACTGCTAAAGTACCAGAGATGGAGATACCCGTTCTGCGCGACGTGCTTGCCCAACTGCCCAAGTTTGATTATATTTTCTTCGACGCTTGCTTCATGCAGAGTGTTGAAGTGGCATGCGAACTGCGCCACCAAGCCGATTGGATGATAGGTTCTCCGGCAGAGATTCCGGGGCCTGGCGCACCTTATGACAAGATAATGGGGGCTCTTTGTTTGGGTGACGCAAAGGGTATTGTGGAAGGTTACGACAGCGGTTATCCCGGCCGTTACGACGAGTATTACTATACCGGCACGTTGCTTTCCTGCATTTATCTGCCGGAGATTGAACCTTTGGCACAAGCCACGGGGCACTATCTGCTGCCTTTTTACCAAGACCGAGCACTGCCTTCCGTTGAAGGTTTTCAGGCATACTGCACAAAACTGAGTATGTTTACCCATTGCTATGACATGCGAACAACGATGTGCCGCTTGCTTTCGGAGGAGGATTATATTGCCTGGATGGCACTTTTCGACAAAGCCGTTCCGTTGCGAACCTTGTCACACACCAAGACTTGGAATGCAGTGTATTGTCATACCCCTCACGTCAAAGACCCGGCATGTTATGGCGGTGTGTCGATGTTTGTCCCGATGGAGGAGTATGAATTCTACGGCTGGAACAAAGAATTCCAGAAGACTTCCTGGTATGCTGCTATGGGATGGCCGGAGACGGGCTGGTAAGGCTTACGGACAGGGCAGTGTCACCTTAATGAGTCCGGCTGCGTATGGGGCTATCTCATACTGGTTGAAGAGGAACTGGATGCTGTCGCCTTTGAAGCAGAAGTTATTGGTAAGGTAGAGGTCGCCCAGTGCGGTGATGCCGGTTTTGCTCTGCAAGTCGGGCAAATCGGTTGCATCGAAGTCCTTGCATAGCTGTTCCTCCATTGCTTTCAGCACTGCTTGTTCTTTGTCGGCAGGCACGATGTCTTTGATGTCGAGCAGTTTGCCTGTGTTCATGTCGAAGTTGTAATAGTTCACCATGTAACTGCCGTGTGCTCCGCCGAGGTAGCAGTCGGTGGTCATCTTGTAGGACAGGATGTCGTCGCGTCCATTGTCCAGGGGCTTTCCGCTGACGGCGAAGTGATACTGGAACATGTCGTTGAAGTCCGATTCCGGGTCGTACATATCGGCGATTATCTCTTTCCATTCTGTTTCGAGGCTGTCGCCCAGGGCGGTCATTGCCGAACCGACCGATGTTTCGTTGCGTCCGGGCAAGAGATTCTCGCAGATGGCCGAGGAGAGATTTCTTGCTAAAGAGTTGTCGGCAGAGAGGGTGTCGAGTTCGATTTTGATTTGGTAACAGAGTGTATCGTCCGGAGCAATCGGGGTTTTGATGTTGAGGGAAGTCGTTGCCCACGAAGATTCGGTTTCGCTCTCGGCACTGCCCTGTCTGCCTGTGCAGCAGACCACCACAGGTGCCAGGGCAAGAAGTATCAGTTCCTTTGCTTTCATAAGTTCAATGTTTTTGCGTTGGGAGCAAAAATACGAAAAAGTTCATTACGCATAATTTGTTGTAGATGTTTTTTTCGTACTTTTGCAGACAAATGGTAAAAGACTGAAGGTTTATGGATAAAAAAGCTTGTTTTCTTGTTGCTCTTCTCTCTTGTTTGGGGAGTCTGAGCATGATGTCACAGAGTATTGACGAACATGCTGTTGCCGACAAGGCCATGTTCGAACTTCGTAAGGGTATGCCCGACAAGACTGTGGCGATGAACCCTGTGACGGATTTCGACTGTCCGGACCCGTCGATAGTGAAGGTGGACGAGTGGTTCTACTGCTTCAAGACGGGCTACCCCATCAAGATATATCGCAGCCGCGACCTGTGCAACTGGACCTACTACCGCGATATGTTCCCCGGCCCATCGCCGCACGACCCGTATGGCGACGGCAAGCTCGACCCCATGAAGACCGGTGCCGGCAAGCAGAACATCAACTACTGGGCGCCGAGCCCTGCACTCATACGGGGCAAACTCGTTGTCTATCTTACCCTCTTTGTCTCAATGGAGAACGACCGCCAGGTGGTCTGCGTGGCAGACGACATCGACAGTCCCTTCCGCTATGTCAACACCCTGAATGTAGGCACGCCCGAGCATCCCACACCTCAGGACGGGCAATACTTCCTCGACGACGACGGCAAGCACTACCTCGTCTATGGCGACGTGAACAGCAAAGGCAATTTCATACGCGAACTGGCGAAGGACGGAATCCACTACGCCAAAGGCAGCAAGCCCCATTACATCACGACGGCCTACGAAGGCGGCTACATCTATAAACATAAGGGGCTATACTACTTCTTCTGCTCAAAGAACCATTTCAACAACTACGAGTACACCCTTTGCCTGAGCACCTCGAGCCAACTCCTGTCCGGATGGACAGAGCCCGAGCCCATTCTCACCTCCAAAAGCCCCGATGCCATACTGAACGGCGCCGGCCACAACGGCGAAATCATCACCGACAAGGCTGGCCGCATGTTCATGATAATGCACGCCCACTGCGAAGGACTCATACCCCGCCGCGGCGACTACCGCCCCCGACCAATGATTCTCATGGAACTGAAAGACATCAACGGCAGGCTCACCTTCGTCGACCACAAAGGCAACCCGACCGCCCACCCCACCTGGTTCGTAAGTCGCCCTGAATTCTAATGCCCAACAAGGTACACCATTATCTCCCGAAAGGTTAACCATTATTGCCCGAAAGGTTAACCATTATTGCCAACGAGGCACACCATGTTTGACAAACAGACTGCACACGCATCAACTCATTACACTATTTTCCACTCCGGATTAAACCTTTTACGTTTCCACAAATCATATATAATACAATGAGTACGATTGTCAAATACATTGCCTCGCTTTTGCTCCTGCTTGCTACCACCCAGATGTCGGCCCAGCAAAAGCAGGCAATGTTACTTAATATCCGCGGCACAGTCTTCGAAAACGAAACACTCCACGGCATGGAAGGCGCAGCCGTGAAACTCTACAACGAACGCGACTCGATGATAGCCGGCGCCACAACCAAGCAGAACGGCCAGTACCTCCTGCCCGGCATCCCCTCCGCCACATACACCCTGCAAGTATCGTTCATGGGCTTCAAGACACAGAAGTTCAAACTCAACCTGCCACAACGCTCCGGCAACTTCAAGGTAGCCGACGTCATGATGCGCGAGGACGCAACCATCATGGCCGAAGCCGTAGTCGAAGGCAAACTGCCAGAAATGACCGTAGTCGACGACACCGTCGCCTACAACGCCGACGCCTTCAAACTGCCCGAAGGCTCCATGGTGGAAGAACTCATCAAGAAACTGCCAGGCATCGTCGTAGACGAAAACGGAGGCTTCACATTCAACGGCAAAAACATCAGCCAGATACTCGTGGACGGAAAAGAGTTCTTCGGCAACAACCGAAACCTCGTACTCCAAAACATACCTGCCGAAATCGTCGACAAAATCAAAGCCTACGACAAAAAAAGCGACATGGCACGCATCACAGGCATCGACGACGGCAACGAAAGCACCGTACTCGACATCGCCGTCAAAAAAGACAAAAAGAAAGGATTCTTCGGCAACGCCAACGCCGCCTACGGCACACACGACCGATACAACGGCAGCATGAACGTCAACTCCTTCAAGGGAGACCAGAAATTCAGCTTCGTAGGCAACGCAAACAACACAAGCGGAAACGGACTGAACGACCACCAGTCGCTCGGAACAACCATGAACTGGGAGAACGAAAAACTGGAACTCAACGGCAGCATAAACGGCAACTTCAACCAAAGCAGCAGCGCCTCGCAGTCGAACTCACAGAACTTCGAACTCCAGAACTCAGCCTATTCGGCAAGCAAAAACCAAAGCAACAGCCGCTCGGGCAACTTCGGCTTCCAATACAAAATAGAGTGGGAACCCGACACAACATGGAATATCCTCTTCCGACCCGAATTCAGTCTGGGCAAAAACAGTGGCGCAAGCGGCAGCGAGTCTGCCACATGGAACGACAACCCATTCCTCCACTCCCCTACACCACTGGCCGACTACCTCAAACTCTCAAAGACCATCGGCGTAAACCACCGCCTGAGCGACAACTGGAACCGCTCTAAAAACATCAATGCCTCCGCCTCCCTCCAGATAAACAAACGGCTGAAGAAGCCCGGACGCAACATCACATTCAACTTCGGAGGCGGCTACGGCGACTCCGAAAGCCAAAGCAACAACTACTCACAAACAGACTATTACCTCATACAAGCACTCAACGGCGGCGACTCCGTCTATCATAAAGTGCAATACAACCGCGGCACAAACTACAACTACAACCTCAACGCCCGCTTCAGCTACAGCGAACCCATCGCATATCAAACCACCCTGCAGTTCTCCTACAACTACCGATACAGCTTCCGCGACAACGATCGCGACGTCCGCTCCATCTTCGACCCATACAACGACATGCTGGGCGTGAACGCAGAAAACTACGATGATTTCTACAACTCCGAGTATGTGGTGCAAGACAAGCAACAGTGCAGCTACACACGCAACATAGGACAGAACCACGACCTCCGTTTGCAAGTCCGCATGAACCGCACCAAATACCGCCTGACCATCGGAGCAAACGTGCAGCCACAAGTCAGCAAAGTCGATTACCAGAAAGGCAGAATCGACACATTGCTTCGCCGCACCGTCGTCAACGCCTCGCCCGTCGTGAACTTCCGCTACAAGTTCAGCCGTCAGGAGCAACTCGACTTCCGCTACAATGCCGACACCGGATGGCCCAACATCACCGACATGATTCCCGACACACTGAGTGATGCCAACCCGCTCAACATACGCATCGGTAACGCAGAACTCAAGCCAAGTTTCACCCAACACCTCAACTTCGACTATCGCCGCACGGTGGTCGAATACCAACGCACTTCCTCTGTCAACCTGCAGTTCCGCACAACACGCAACGCAACCGCTAACCGAACGGAATACAACGAGGTAACCGGCGGCCGCGTCTCAATGCCTGTCAATGTAAACGGCAACTGGAATGCGTCGGGTTCTTTCAACTTCAACACCGCACTCGACAAGAACAAGTATTGGCGCATCAATACAAACACACGAATAAACACCTCGAAAAGCGTGGGCTACCTCTACCGAAGCCAGGACAAAGCCACAGTGGAGAACCACACCCGAAGTGCAAACTTCAACGAATGGATGCGTATCACCTATCGGAGAGACTGGGAAAGCGAATGGCAAGTGGAGTTCAATGCCCACGGCAACTTCAGTTATAACCTCCACCGCAGCAACAATGCCACCGCCTCGAACCTCGACAACAAGTACTTCTCCTATGGCGGAAGTTTCGTCATCACCACTCCCTGGGGCATGACCATCAGCAGCGACATAGAGCAGCAAAGCCGCCGAGGCTATTCCGATGCCTCAATGAACACCAACCGTCTCATTTGGAACGGCAGCATCAGCCAACGCTTCCTGCCTCACAAACAACTGACTGTCAGTCTTCGTGCCATCGACATCCTGAACGAACGCGACGACATAAACCGCAGCGTCAGTGCGGTAAGCCGAACAGACACACAGAGTGAAATGGTGCGCAGTTACGTCCTGCTTTCCGCTTATTGGCGTTTCGGTCGCTTCGGCGGAAAAGGCAAGGGCGGTGGCAAAAGCAAGGACAAAGACAAAGGCGAATATGGTCCTCGCGGCGAAAACGGTTTCGGCGGCGGAAGATTCTAAGCAGACAAAGGATATAATATAAAAAGGTCAGGCTTCCAATAAGGAGTCTGACCTTTTTTGTTTTGCAGATATCTGCGAGCATAAGCAGACAACAGATGTCTGCACTTATGTATCAACGAAGAATCTTCTTGCCACCCTTGATATAGATGCCTTTTTGAATCTTTTGGATGCGCTGACCAGCAAGATTGTACATAGCGTCGTCGTCCGTTTCTGCAAGAGGTGATACAATTGCATCCGCGTCGTCGCCGAAACTGATATGTAGCATCTTGGCAGTAACACCATTGCCACCGGGAACACGCAGATATGCCTTGCCTGCAGCAACGGTACTCTCATCGTCGGCAAGATAGAAACCTGCATCGCCATTGCGGAACGAGAGCAGATAGTTGTTGAAACCATCGGAACTCTGCATGATGACAACCGACTGTGGAGTGCCTACAAGCAAGTTGGCATAGTAAGAATAGGATTGCAAGACAGGCACCTCGTATGTACCCGGTTCGCCTACAAGGAGCAAACCTTCGCCAGCAGGCACATCGTCCACACGCCCCATCTGCACATTGCCCGTAGGTCTGTGGAAACCGATGGCAGTGTAAGCCTTAAGGCCTTCTATGCTGCCAAAGTCGAGTCCTTTCTCGCTTGAGAATGTAACTATCGGGGCTTGCAGTGTGATGGAAATGCTCCTCAACTCGTCCACCTCGAACATTGTCGTTGCCTCTGCCAACTGTTCTCCCATAGCATTGACCAGAACGACGTGCAGGTCGTGCACTCCGGCAGCAAGGTCTTCCACTGCAACCATAATGTCTTCCGTCATGCCAAAGGTCATCGCCTTGTCTGCATCGTCGTCTATCCACAAACGACATGACAGCGAAGAGAGTTCCAGTTCGTTCTTCTTGTGGACATACTGGGTGCGTACGGGCATTGATTCGCCTTTAGCATTGAATGTCTGGAAGTGCAGAGCATGAAGACCTACAGGCAGAGAACTTATGTCGATACTGACAAGTCCGTTCACTACAGATGTGCTTTGGGCAGCCTTTTCGTCGCCGTCGAACCAATAGCGGGCGGTAGCCTCTTTGCTGCTTGCTGCATAGATGTGCTGTGTATGCACCGGCGAAGTCTCGCCATCGGCATTAACCATCTGAAAGCGCACAGCATGGATGCCGGCACTCAGGTGCTTGGTGTCGATGGGAATCACGCCTGCTGCCTGAGAAGTCGTCCACACCGTTTCCGGGTTGTTGTCGAACCAGTAACGGACAGATGTGCTTGCCCCCGACGGAACAACGAAGTGCTGTGTGTGCACTGCGCCCCACTTGTTTCTCGCATCAAGTGCCTGAACGTGCAAGGCATGGAGTTGTCCTTTCGCCAGCATGCCGATGTCGAGTTCCATGGTTGTCTTGCCTTGAGCCGTGCCCTCTCGCAGGGTGGAGAGGTCGTCGTCGAACCAATAGCGGTAACTATAGGCAGACTGTCCCCTTGCCGAGCCTATCAAGGCAAGGAGCATGATTAAACATATCAACCTACGCATATTGCTTCGTTACTCTACGTTTATCTGTACGTTCAGTTTGCCATCCTTGTGGCTGCCTATCACATCGAGCGACTTCACCACCGGGTAGTCGGGTGTCTTCTCATACGGATAGGTACCGCCATAGACGCCTACTTCGGTGCCATTGGTGCCGATGTATGTCTGCGAAGCCTCGTCGGTCAGGTGATAGTTTCCGGTGAAAAGGTTGTCCCATACCACCACTGCATCCGGTTCGTCCCATGGACCTGGGTCGGGAGCTACGCTCTTTATGTACCAAGAATCGGCAAAGCCCTCGCTGCCTTCCTTTACAAGACAGTGACTGGTGGTGTTTGTTTCGTTCACGGTGCAAACCTCGCTGATGATGCAATTCTTGATAGACGAGTAAGCAACATCCAATTTGCCTTCAATAAAGCAGTTTTGCAAGTCATACTTTCCCGTTGAACTGTACGACAAACCTCCTGCCAAAATACTGTTTATACAGGTCACATTGGCATTCTCATATGCCCCAATAGCATACTCGCCATGGTCGATAATCGATTGTATTATTACTGCATTGCACTTGTAAATAGATAACCTCGTGGAACGATAGTTAGCATAAAAACGACATTTTGATATAAGTACTGTCTCTGATCCTGTTGTTCCTTTTATAGAAGGAGCGTAATCTGATGTTGGACGTACAGTCAAGCCCTCCAACGACAAAGGATAGGAAGTACCTCCTGGGATTATGAAAGTTGTAGCATTATAATCTGCTATCGCTGTTTTATCCATTCCTTCGCCTCTGATGGTGATGGCTTTGGATATTTCGCCTGCATTGAATTCGCCCGCGGAGAGTGTGATGATGTCGCCATCCACAGCGCCTTTGTGTGCTTCCACCAAAGCATCGGGGCCGTAGTATGCCTTGATGTTTGTGCCATGTTGCAGGGTGGCGACACGGCTGTCTTGTGCCATCGCTGCCATGCTGCAGGCAATGACGGTGAGCAATGAGATGAAGATTCGTTTCATATCTATGTACTTTTGTGCCTCCTGCTCCCAAATTCGGCGTTAATAATAGGTTTCGTTCGGAAATAAAAAAGGCATGGGAGTTTCTACTTCTGCCCATCCCTGTTCTCAGGCCTTCGCATTGCCCCACTTCAAGGATAAGCAACGCAGCCAGCCCACGCCAAGCGACTATATAACCGGCAATGCCTTATTATATATAAGGTATTGCCAGAATACAATCTACCCACGCAGACGCTTAACGTTGCATTACCTTTGTGAAGTGTGTCTAAGTTGCGAAGTTAGAGAACACAGATGATAACGTCCGTAAACGCCTTTCCCCAGCCTCTACCAGCTTCCCCCGAGGAGGAAGACTTTCTTCACTCGCCCCGTCATTGACGGAGAGGTTGGAGGAGAAAGCCAGGATTCCATAAAGTTTTTCATGGCCCGCCCTGCCACGATGGGCTGGCTTGACCGACACAAAGTTACGAAAAATGTGGAAACAACAAGGCAAAAAGTGAAAAATTCTCTGTTTATCACTGTATTTTGTCCGTCGCATGGCAAACACCGGCAGAACACCACGCGTCCTCTTGCCTCGAAGGACGCGTCCATTTTAGCAAGTGGACAGCAGGGGTGAAAACCTGCCACTCGTCGGGCTCCGAAACTTCTCGTGAGTAATTGCCAAAGTTCTGCAGAGAAGTTGGGCATTTTCTCTGCAGAAGTCGGGCAACTTCTCTGGAAGGTTGGGATTTCATTCGCGTCTTGCTGGACAATTTTGCTGCATGTAAAAGCAAGAGGCGGCAGGGAACATTGTCCTTGCCGCCTCTTGTGGTTATGTGTCTTTGTGTTTACTTCACCTCCCAGATGTCGTTCGTCTCGAGCAACTCTGCGAAGTTGTGATACTTCTTCGCTGCTTTCACTTCCTCGATTTGCTGCCATACGCAGTCGTCGTATGTGGGTGCCTCAACGTCGCGTATCACACCGAGGGCAACGGGCCACTCCATCTCGGCAAGTTTCAGTTGCAAGGTATTGTCTTCGCACTTGGCGTCGTGAACCAGAACGTCGGCTTCTGTGTAGCATTTATGAAATACTTGACCTTCGGCCGATTGGCCTTCGGTCGAGCCGTCCTCACCCAACTTTACGGCCTTCACGCCAAAGCCTTCCTGCACGATACCCCATTCGTTGTTCTCGCCGAAAAGCATCTTCTCGCCATGCTTCAGGTAGATGGCGTTCTTGGTGCGGCCTTCCTTCGAATAGACTGCATCGTGTGTGCCGTTGTTGAAGATGACACAGTTCTGCAGGATTTCGCAGACGCTGGCTCCCTGGTGATTGTATGCCGCCTTGAGCACCTCGACGGTTCCGGGGGCATCGGTGGCAACGGCACGGGCAAAGAAATGACCTCTTGCGCCAAAGCAAAGCTCGGCAGGACGGAAGGGATCCTCAACCGTTCCGTAAGGCGAGGACTTGCTGACGAAGCCACGAGGACTGGTGGGACTGTACTGTCCCTTGGTCAAGCCATAGATGCGATTGTTGAGCAGAATCATGTTCAGGTTGATGTTGCGGCGGTTGGCATGTATGAAGTGGTTGCCGCCGATGGCCAGTCCGTCGCCATCGCCGCTGACCTGCCAGACGGCGAGATTGGGGTTGGCAACCTTGCAGCCAGTGGCAATCGCTGCAGCACGGCCGTGAATGGTGTTCATGCCATAGGTGGCCATATAGTGAGGCAAGCGGCTTGAACAGCCGATACCACTGATGACGGCAGTCTCGTGAGGCGCCACGCCTATCTCTGCCATTGCCTTGTGGAGGCTGGCAAGGAAGAAGTGGTCACCACATCCGGGGCACCAACGCGGCTGTCCCTTTTTATAATCGGCAGCCCCCCACCTGCTCCCCCCAAGAGGGGAGGGATTGGAATTTATTTGTGCTCGTTCCATATCTCTATTCAATATTCTTCTTTATATTTTTCTACTACTTTATCTGTATCGAACAATACTTGTTCTTCGGCAAAACTTATAACACTGAAATTCTGTACGTCCAATCATCGCGTCCCCGTTTTAGGACTATTGTTCCTCCCCCATGGGGGAGGTTAGGAGGGGGCTTAACGCTTCTACCAATTCGCTGACCTTGAAGGGCTGGCCCTTTACCTCATTGTATTGCATGGGCACGAAGCCGTCTATCTTCATACGGAGCCAGCCTGCAAGTTGTCCCATGTTCTGTTCTGCCACCACAACCTTCGGATACCTGCGGAGCACCTCTGCTGTATTCTTGGGCAAGGGATTGATGTAACGGAAGTGTGCAAGAGCAACCTTCTTGCCCTGGGCACGCAGTTCGTCCATCGCCGCATGCAGATGGCCATAAGTGCCACCAAAGCCAACGATGAGGAGTTCTGCATCGTCCTTGTCGCCCAAGACCTCGAGGTCGGGCACGGGAATGGCGTCTATCTTTGCCTGACGCTTGCGTGTCATCAGGTCGTGGTTCTCGGGATTTGTGCTGATGGCACCCGTCTTGTCGTCCTTCTCGAGACCGCCCAGGATGTGTTCGAAGCCTTCACGACCGGGCACAGCCCAGTAGCGGACACCGCTTTCGTTGCGCATATATGGTGTCCACGAGCCCTTGAGTTCCTCGGGAACATAAGGCGGATTGATGGCAGGATACTGCTTCAGGTCGGGAAGTTTGAAAGCTCCCGAGCCGTTAGCCACAAAGGCATCGGTCATAAGAATGACAGGCGTCATGTGCTCCAACGCTATCTTCGAGGCAGCATATGCCATCTCGAAGCAATCGGTGGGACTGGCTGCAGCAACAACCGGCATGGGGCTCTCGCCGTTACGACCAAAGAGAGCCTGCAAGAGGTCGGTCTGTTCGCTCTTCGTAGGCAAGCCGGTAGCAGGTCCGCCACGCTGCACGTCGAGCACCACGAGCGGCAGTTCCATGATGACAGCAAGGTTCATTGCCTCGCTCTTCAGGCAGATACCGGGACCACTTGTGCTGGTAACAGCCAATGCACCACCATAAGAAGCACCTACCGCACTTGCGCAGCCTGCAATCTCGTCCTCGCACTGAACGGTAATCACGCCAAGGCTCTTATGCTTGGACAGTTCATGGAGAACATCCGTTGCCGGTGTGATGGGATAGGAACCAAGGAAGAGTTTCAGTCCGGCCTTCTCGGCAGCAGCAATGAAACCATAAGCCGTAGCCTTGTTGCCCGTAATGTCCATGTAACGGCCAGGCACCTTGTTCTTGGTTTCCACACGATATACATTTGCCACGCTGCTGTGCGTGTTGTGTCCGTAATCATATCCTGCCTGAATGACCTTGATGTTTGCCTCTGCCACTTCTGGCTTCTTGGCAAACTTCTCACGCAAGAAAGTAAACGCAATGTCGAGGTCGCGGTCGAAGAGCCAACACACCAGTCCAAGGGCAAACATATTTCGACACTTGCTGATGCTCTTGACGTCCATACCACTGTCCTTCAGACAATCCTTCACCATCGTCGTAAGAGGACAGGCAATCACTCTGTCGGGATCGATACCCATCTCGCCAAGATAGTCCTCGGTTTGGAACTGCGCCTTCTCCAAGTCCTTTGGTCCGAAGCTATCGGTATCAATAATGATGGCAGCATCGGGCTTGGCAAAACGATACTGCGTCTTGAGGGCAGCAGCATTCATAGCCACAAGCACATCGCACTGGTCGCCGGGTGTATAGACCTGTCCGGCACCGATGTGTACCTGGAATCCACTGACACCGGTGAGCGAACCCTGCGGAGCACGGATGTCGGCAGGATAGTCGGGGAATGTACTAATACTATTGCCTACGGTAGCAGACACAGTAGAAAAAATATTTCCGGCGAGCTGCATGCCGTCGCCGGAATCACCAGAGAACCTAACTACTACAGATTCTTTTTCCTTTATTTCCATATCTTTTTACAGTTGACAAGTAAACAAGTCGACGAGTTGTTGCCTCAAATCGTAACACCTCGCTCTTAACTATTCACCTTACATGTAGTACTCCCGAGGGGAATCGAACCCCTATCTAAAGTTTAGGAAACTTCTATTCTATCCGTTGAACTACAGGAGCGCTATCAATTATTCGCGTGCAAAGGTATAACAAATAATTGAATTTCACTATGTGAACAATAAAAAAATAAGTTAAAAGTATCGGAGAACGGAGAAAGACACCTGAAGCAAAGTTCGGACAGAATGGGTTTAATGGCCGAACACACTGCCTCCGGCAAACTCCCGGAGCAGACTCGAAGGCGGAACCTGCTCGTCCGGGATACCTCGGAAATAAGTCAGGAACTTGCGCAAACGCGACGCCTCCGCATACTCCGGAGCACGCTCCGGCACTTGCTCCAGGATAGGCATCACCTGTTCTCGTATCACACCCAACTCGTAGAGCAATGCGCTGTTGAACATCGCATCGGCCAAACCCTGAAACGGGAAAATCCACTTCTCCTCGCCTGCCTTGACGCTTGGCGCACGACGTATGGTCTCCACAGCAGAATAACCACGATATCGATAGTCACGCAATATGCGACGCAGCAAACGAATGTCGTTTGTTGGGATATGGTTATGGTCGTCGAGTTGGACAGTTGTCAGCGTGGAGACATAAATACGATACTTGCTCTCGTCTGGAATCTGTTGTGTCAGCATGGGATTGAGCGCATGAGTGCCCTCCAAAATCAAGACATCATCGGGGCCGATGCGTAACTTCTTTCCCTCGAAAACACGCTCGCCACTGGGGAAGTCATAGCGTGGCAGTTCTACCTCCTCACCTCGCAGCAGAGCGCTCATCTGCTCGTTGAAGAAAGGAATATCGATGGCATCGACACGCTCGAAATCATAAACACCATTTTCGTCGCGAGGAGTATCGACCCTATTGACGAAATAATCGTCTGTGCTGATGGTGTGAGGACGCAAACCACATGCCATCACGAGGACTGCCAGACGCTTGGATGTTGTTGTCTTGCCACTGCTGCTCGGGCCTGCCAACAGGACCAAACGGGCATGTCGGGCGGCTATCTCGTCGGCAATGTTGCTAAGTTTCTTCAACTGGAGCGCCTCGCTGACATTTATGAGGTCGGTAGCATGGCCTGCTTCGACGGCCCGGTTCAGTTCACCGACCGTCTGCACACCCAATATTTTCTGCCAATGATGGTGTTCGCGAATAGTATCGAGCATCTTCTCATACACTTCCACCTCCTCCAGTCGCCATGGCTCCTGACGGGAAGGGATACAAAGAAGAAAGCCATCATAGAACTTAACAAGGTCGAACAAATGAATCTGACCGGTATGGGTAAGCAAGCAACTGTAGAAATAATCGACGGTCTCGCCCAATTGATAGTAATATGTATAGAGTCTGTCCAAACCTTCCAGCAACAGAACCTTGCTCTTCATACCACGCTTGGCAAACATCTCGATGGCTTCTTCGGTAGGGCACTGCTTCTGGCAGATAGGCATATCGGCATCAATGATTTCCTGCATCCGGGCTTTAAGGCGATTTATGTCCTCCTTCTCCACCGGGCGGCCAAGTCGAAGTTTACAATAATAACCGCGACAAAGTGAACCGCCAATAAACAATTGAACTCCCGGGAACACATCCTCCACTGCTTTGGCCAAGATCAGGAATAAAGAACGTGTGTAGGTTCGCATTCCACTCGATGATGTCAGCGAAAGAAATTCTACATCCTTATTGTTATAAAGGCGATAGTTCATGCCCTGCACCTTGTTATTGACAATAGCCGACACTGGTCCATAGTCCATCGTGAAGCCTGCAAGAGCATATACTTCGGAGAGCGTACTGCCCAAAGGCACACTTATCTGTCGGCCATTATTGCGACAGCGTATTTTTAATTCACTTCCCATCATCATAAACTTATGTTAAGTATAGAAAACAGTTCCTTCATGCCTTCGCTGGCACCCTTCACGATGTGATGCACCTTCTCATTGCTGTTCCATGTAACAGGATTGGGGTCAATGAGATATATCGGTGTGCCGGGAGCGACGCAACGGGTAAGACCTGCAGCAGGATAGACATTGAGACTTGTGCCGATGACTATAAGCATCTCAGCCTTTGCACACTCCTCGGCAGCCTTTTCGATTTCGGGCACAGACTCGCCAAACCATACAATAAAGGGACGAAGCTGGCTTCCGTCGTCTGCAAGATCGCCGATTTTTACCTCAAGATGTTCTTCGTTGAGCGTCTTGACGTATCGGGAGTCGTTGGGCGAGATGCTGCTTGTGACCTTCATCAGTTCGCCATGCAGATGAATTATGTAACTGCTGCCGGCACGTTCGTGCAGATTGTCGACGTTTTGCGTAATGACTGTCACGGCGTGTTCGTCTTCCAGTTTTGCCACGAGCTCGTGCCCAAGACAAGGCTCCACCTCGAGAAGTTGCTTCCTGCGAACATTGTAGAAGTCCGTCACAAGTTGTGGATTGCGCATCCATCCCTCTGGGGTTGCCACGTCTTCCACGTTGTACTGGTCCCACAAACCGCCATTGTCGCGGAAAGTGCTAATGCCACTTTCTGCGCTCATACCAGCACCGCTCAGTACCACAATTCTCATAAATTCCCTTTTTTATGTTAAAGACATGCAAATATACTAAATTTTTTAAAGCATATATGCCTGGTATAGAGAAAAAGTTTTAACTTTGCGCGGCATTTAACAATAATAATATAATATAGAATGGATAAAATAAGTTACGCTCTGGGGCTTGGCATCGGCCAACAGATTAAGAGCATGAATATCGAAAACTTCAGTATTGAAGACTTTGCGAAAAGCATCAGCGATGTAATGGAAGACAAGGAAACAGCATTTACAAGCCGTGAGGCACAGGTAATGCTGCAAGAGTTTTTCCAGAAGAAGCAGAAGGAAGAGGCAGAGAAATTCATTGCTGAAGGCAAAGCCTACCTCGACGAAAATGCCAAGAAGGAAGGTGTCACCGTAACAAAGAGCGGTTTGCAATACGAAGTACTCCAAGAAGGTACGGGCAAGAGCCCCAAGGCGACCGACACTGTTCGCTGCCATTACGAAGGACGTTTGCTCGACGGTACTGTCTTTGATAGCAGCTACAAGCGTGGAGAGCCCGCTGACTTCGGTCTGAACCAGGTCATCCCTGGCTGGACAGAGGGCGTACAACTGATGAAGGAAGGTGCAAAGTATCGCTTCACCATCCCCTACTTGTTGGCATACGGCGAACAGGGTGCTGGTGCAAGCATTCCTCCTTTCAGCACACTTGTCTTCGACGTGGAACTTATCAAGGTTCTTTAATTCAGCACAAACGAAACATCAAATAAACTAAAAACACAAACGAAATGAAGAAGTTTTCAATTCTGGCAGCTGTTGTTTTGGCTGCCATTATGGGAAGTTGCACAAACAGTGCTCCCAAAGCAGACATGAAGAACGACGTTGATACGTTGAGCTATTCTATCGGTATGGCACAGAGCCGTGGCTTGAAAGAGTATCTGACACAGCGCATGGGCGTTGACACAACTTACATCGACGAGTTCATCAAGGGTATCGTTGAAGGCGCAAATGCCGGCGAGAACAAGAAGAAGGCTGCTTACTATGCTGGCCTGCAGATGGGTCAGCAAATTAGCACTCAGTGGATTCCCGGTATCAGCTACGAGATGTTCGGCGACGACAGCGTGCAGACTGCAAGCCTGCAGAACCTTTTGGCCGGTTTCATCGACGGCAGCAAAGGCAACAGCGACATCATGAGTGTTGAGGTAGCTGTTACAACTGCCGAGACCTTGATGCCCATCGTAAAGAAGAATGCCATGGAGGCTAAGTTTGGTGATTGGAAGAAACAGTGTGAGGAGTACATGGCCGGCGTTGCCAAGAAGGAAGGCATCAAAGAGCTGGGCGACGGCGTTTACTATGAGGTTCTCACCGAAGGCACTGGCGCCGTTCCTGCCGACACCAACCGTGTAAGCGTGAACTACGAGGGCAAGTTGCTCAACGACACTATCTTCGACAGCAGCTACAAGCGTGGTGAGCCTGCCAAGTTCCGTTGCAACCAGGTTATTCCCGGCTGGACAAAGGCTCTGACCAACATGCCTGTTGGCTCATCTTGGATGGTTTATATTCCTCAGGAGCAGGCTTATGGTAGCGAGAACAGAGGCGAGAAGTTGCCTCCCTTCTCTTGCCTTATCTTCAAGATCGACCTTCTGGGTATTGAATAATCTAAGCCTTAAGATATAGAGGTTGGCAGTTAGACAAGAGAGATTGGCCTACGGTTTCGGCTTCGAAGCCAAAGGTTTCCCTCAACTTCTAACTGCCAGCCTCTAATTTTTTCTAACCAATAAACCACAGACAGCATCATGAAAAAGTATATTCTCTTTGCCCTTTGCGCCGTTCTCTCGTTGGGCGTAAGTGCAGCAAAAAAGACAAGTAAGAAGAAAAAGAAGTCGAAGCAGCCCGTAGAGGTTGTGGACACCGTCAGCATCGACACGTTCAGCTATCACTTCGGCCGTGCCAACAGCAACGGACTGAAGATGTATCTGGCTCAACGCATGGGCATCGACACCACCTATGTTGCAGACTTCATGAAAGGCTTCGAGCAGAAAGTTCTCACCGAGGCCGACAAGAAGGAGAAGGCTCGCCTGGCAGGCATTGAGATTCGCCAGCAGGTGGAGGAACAGGTCTATCCCGGAGCATGCAAACAAGTAAACGACAGCGCAGACATTCTGAACAAGGCTCTGTTCATCAAGGGCTTCTGCGACGGCGTTTCAGGCGCAAAGGTTTCAGTTCCCATGGACAGCACCCAGAAGCTCGTGAAGAAGCAGATGGAGTACTACCACAAGGTCAACATGGAGAAGAAGTATGGCAAGAACCGCATCGAGGGCGAGGAATTCCTCAAGGCTAACGCCAAGAAGGACAGCGTGAAGGTAACCCCCAGCGGCCTCCAGTACAAGATTCTCACCGCAGGCACCGGCGAAATTCCCACAAAGGAGGCTAAGGTGAAGGTCAACTACGAAGGCCACCTCATCAACGGCACCGAGTTCGACAGCTCATACAAGCGCGGCAAGCCCGTCACCTTCCCCGTAGGGCAGGTAATTCCCGGCTGGACAGAAGCACTCTGCATGATGCCCGTAGGCAGCAAATGGATGCTCTATGTGCCACAGGAACTGGCATACAAGGACCGCGAGCAGGCAAAGATTCCTCCCTTCTCCTGCCTCATCTTCACCGTAGAACTTCTGGAGATTGAGAAGTAAGCACAAAAAGCATATCTCTCACAAACACATCAGAGAGAGGGCATTCGCACACCGCAGAATGCCCTCTCTTTTTTTACCCCGACAGCGCAGATTGACCGAACACATAAAGCACTTTCGCATAGCAAAGAGAAAAGTGCAAACCCGTTCAGCTAATGAAGCAAAAAAACGCTTACCAAAATCAAGGGAAAATACGTCTGCAAAGAACCACACAAACTTCTGCGGAGAAGTTCACGATCTTCTGCAGAGAAGTTCACGATCTTCTGCGGAGAGGTTCACATCACATTTTTAGGAGGTAAAAAGAAACCTCAAAACCACGCCAAACAACACACACACCAACATCACCAAAAGCCCACCCAATAAGGATGGAATAGTGCTAATTCAGCCCCCACCCATAAGTTTAGAACATATTTTTGCACAAAATCGCCAAAAAGTTTGGCAGGAATAAAAAAAAAACCTACCTTTGCACTCGCTTTAAGCCCAGATGGCGGAATCGGTAGACGCGCTGGTCTCAAACACCAGTGGGGCAACCCGTGCCGGTTCGACCCCGGCTCTGGGTACTGAAGCGGAGTTTTAGAGAAATCTAAGACTCCGCTTTTATTTTCATCTTCGCAAATACTTGATTTCCCTATCATTAGCGAAATCACAGGGTTAAATTCAGCGGTTCGACATTTTCCATCCTCAAACACCATTTTTCCGCTAAATATCGAACCTAAGACATCCATTTTAACCGACATTTCAACATCTGATAAGCATTTTACCATATTGTTAATGAACGACATAGCATAGGCTACACGAGGTTCGATAACAGTTCGATTTGGAGTTTTCATTGCTTCAACCTTACACTGTAGGGTATGAATTTCGTTTTTATACCTTTGCTTTGTTTCATTGAACTCTTCAATATCCTCTGCACTTCTATCTTCTTTATCGTAATATTCATCTTGAAGCCTCTCCAAACGTGCCTTGATTTTATTTATATCTTCCATAATACGGTTCTTTTCCTTATTGATGCCTTTGAACCTCTCAGTCCTAATATCACCCAATACTTCTTCGTATAAGTCTAAAACAGCTTTGCATGGACGAATTTTACTAATATAGCGTAGTATATCTTCGTTCATCTTCTGAGCAGGAATACGGTATTTCCTACATTTATTACAATGATAGTAGGCATATCTCTGACTTCTTCCCGTGCTATGCGATGCAGTTATTTTTGCCCCACAAATAGGACATTGTAGGAATGGATAAAAGTAGTAGTCATCATGAGGAAGTTTTACTACTTTCGCTTTTCTTTTACTCTCTATGCTTCGATTGCGCTCAGCTACGGTGTTTATTCGGCTTTGAACCTGCATAAATGTCTCCATGCTAACCAACGGTTCGTGAATACCCTTTACATACTGTGCAGGTTCATCAAGATATGCAGGAACATACACCTCGCCACAATAGAAGTGATTTCTAAGCATCTCAAAGAACGAACTTTTAGACACCTTCAATCCCTTAGCTTTGACTTCTTTCATTACCAATGTAGGTGTTTTAATGCCTTTGGCAACTTCTTCGAAGGCTTCACTTACTAATGGAGCTGTGTCTTTATCGACAATAACGATTTTTTGTCCTATTACGTTTTTATAGCCCCTTGGAGCTTTATTTGAACATCTACCCTTGAGTAGTGTTCCATGGATTCCATCTCGGGTTCTTCGAGAAATTTTATCATCCTCAGTGTGTGCAACTCCGCAATATATTGCCATAGTCGTAGACCATTCTGTTCCTTTGAAATCAATTGGTGACTCTATGGCATTTATCTCAACTCCCAATTCGTCATAGAATTTACGTTTGTATGCAAAAGCAAACTCTACATTTCTTGAGTATCTATCCCAACGCAGAAAAAGAATCTTGCTAATCTCCCCTTTATGCTTTTTGCAATACTCATACATCAGCTTCATTTTAGGACGTTTCATGTCATAATTCTTTGCTGAATAGTTTTCATGATAGGCTTCTACGACATAATACCCGTGGCGTGCACAATACGAACGTATCTGTCTCTCCTGTTCATCAAGGGAGCAAGTCTTTTCTTGCTCCTCACTACTAACTCTACAATACGCTAAAACTTTCTTCATATTATTTATATTAGTTGATTATTTTTTCAGAATCATTATTTATCTCGCACTTTATTTGGTACGAAGCTATCTGATATAAGAATTCTCTCAATAATTTTATCTCGTCATTATCCAGCTCATAATTCTCTTGCATTAGGATTGTACGACATTTTTCAATACTAAGCATTTATTATTAGCATTCTGTGCTCTTGGCACTCCCCTATACGCTATTTAAGGCATAGAGGTTATTTGTTTTTCGCCCATCGTTCTTTGATGTTCTTGTATGGCAGGGATAAGCGTAAAACCCTTGCATCATATATGCGAATTATCTCTTTCTTTAACTGCTATTCATGCTTTTCTGTATTACTTAAACGAAAACTATATGTATTTCTTAATCTTTTGCAATGTTCCCACTGATGTGCCTGTTAGCTTCTGAATATTGCGTAGGCTGATGCCTTTTCTCAACAGCGAGAGTTCCTGTGCATAATCCTCTCTGTACGACTGTTCATCTTTCTTATAGCCTTGTCTACCAAGTCTGAGCTCAGGATTTTCCTTCCGTCTTTTAAGGTAGTCCTCGTAGCCCGCTTTCATGCGATACTTAATGAGATTTCGCTCGTAAGCCGAGATTTCAAGGCAGATAGTAAGTATTAGACGTGCGATAGGGTTCACTGTGCCATCGGGCAATAATGTCTCAATGCCATAGTTCGCAAAGTATAGATTTACCTTGTTCTCGTTGAGGATTTCAATAATCTTCAAGGCTTCCAAGGTATCACGCCCTAATCGGCTAACCTCAGTTGCCACAACAATATCAACATCATTATTCTTGACATAATCAAGTAGTTCGACTATCTCTTCTCGCTCCTCGCTTTTTTTAGCACCGGACACCTTGTTTTCTACTGTATGTACTACCTCCCAGCCATTGCGCTTACATATATCAGTCAAAGTGTTGCGCTGATACTCATAGTCCTGAGAGTTTGTTGAAACTCGCAATAACAAAACAACCTTCTTCATACCTCTATCTATTGACAAGTCCATACTCCTTTTTAACCCTATCAGCATAGTCATCTGTACGCTCAACCAAGCCATCAATGACATCCACAAGGCAATCTGCGTACACATCAGCCTCAACACGACCATCGCTTAGATAAATCTCAAACAAATCCATTCCTGCGTTGTAGATAACCTCAACAATGCCTGTAAACTTGACCCCCTGCACCTTAAAACGCAAGCCGTTTGTGATGGCGTTGGGGCTATTAAATCCCCAACTTAGAACCACCATCAACTTGGACATCAGAATCGTATATATGTAGTTAGCCATATCTTAGTAAACCTTTACGAGTGATTGAACCTGAAAGCATCGCCAAGCGGATTTTTCACAATCCCAAAAAGTCACAACATTTCTGTCATCGCCTGAAATACCTCTGCCGTTGATGTGTTGTTTTGCCAACGAACCCATAGTGGTCGCAAATCTACGAGTGATAGAGCCGTCCTTCTTACGAAATTCAATCTCCACAACCTCTTTCTGCATACGTCTTTTGAGTTCGGATATACGCTCCATAATCACGCCTGTCATAAATGGATTCTCAATGCGAGAGTTGATAACCAATGCTCTTTTCAGCGCTTTATTCTCCAATGCTACTATTGCTGTCATATACTTATTATATTATTAGTTACACAATTCTTAAAAACTTCTTCGAATCTGTTTTGGCTCGCCCCAACCATTCAGGTGATATACCTCTCTCACTGCCTCTTCGTAAGAAAATACATCCTTGATGAATCTTGCAGATGAACCCGTCTCTGAAACCCAATCCCACTGCCAAATGCCCCATAAGTTATAATGGCGACCAAACTTATATTTCCCAACTTCTGCTTTCATAACACTTAGTACTTTACCATTAATTACCGACGCAAAGTTAATGCTTTATTACTTACCATCCAAATGTTTTTAGTAGTTTTTCATTAAAAACTTCACTTTTTTTAGTGTTTTATGCGTTATGTCGGTAAAAATTGCTATATTTGCACATAAATTAATCGAAAAATGGCACTTAGAATAAAAGAAATTGCAAAAGCAAAAGGTATTACCATGGGTGAGATTGCCGATAAGATGGGAATCAATCCTGTAAACCTTAGTGCATCATTGAATGGAAATCCTACCCTCAACAGATTGCAGGAAGTTGCAGCAATATTAGGTGTAGAGATTTCTGATTTATTCATACAAGATTCTTCGTACATCAACGGATATATTGAGACTGGAAATAACTTATACCCTGTAAAAAGCAAAGAACAGCTCATCGGCATAATAGATAAGGTAGATGGCATTGTTCAGATTCCATCATGTACAAGAGGAAAGAACCTTAAAGAGAATATTGAAGCGTTCTACTACAAGTCCATTAACAATGCCGAAAGTGGGGCTATAATGATGAGGTATGGAATTAACGAGGTTTTTACACTTACCTACGACTCCGACCACAAGAGATTTAGCCTCACACTATGCAAAGGCAACAGTGTTATCGAGTTTATGACTTTCGATTTCGCAAAGTACAACCAATCAGATGCACCTCAAAGTCACCATAAAAACCATTTAGTAGATGATATAATGGATTTCATCGAAGACGTATATGAATAAAATTTAAATACTCATACAACTTTTATAGTTTTTCTTCAAAGAGTGTTGTTCGTTTGAAAATTTCTTTCTAAATTTGCATGTCATTAAATAAGTGACATTATATATTGGAAAGTGTTTTCCTTGCCTAGTCGAAAATGTGGTAGTTTTCAAAGCAGATGGCAAAGCGGACAACACTCACTTTTGGTATTGTTTATTACCAAGGGGTATATTATATACCTTCCTTTGTATACACACCAAGTGTGAGAATAGTACGATTTATCTCTGCATGGGTTCTACCACAACCTTCGACTGGATAAAGAAACTGCCTCACACTTTTTCTTTTATTAATCTCCTGAGGGGCAGAGGCGAACTTAATAATTTAAATTATGGCACTCTACAAAGTTTATTTCAAAGTCGGCTTTTCGCACAGCGCACGCACAATGAATCTCGACTACCCATCAGAAAGCGCAGCAAAGGAGACTCTAATCAGGCAGTGTACTGTTCCTGCCACAAAAGCTAGTGAACTTGTAATAGAAAGGATAGAACGAGTTTAATAGGGTTTTCATCCTTTGTCAAAATCGTGGAAGAGAATACCCACTTGATTGGCATTGGCATATCTACGATAAATACGGATTCAGAATCTGCCTTTCGCATAGGTGTGCATAAGAGCAAGCATGGAGCTGGATATGAATGTAGCCAATGTGTTTTGGGGCAGATGAAAGAAAGAAGACTCTAATAAATAAAAAGTAGCGTCTTTGGCCTTGAAGTAAGATTCTATATGAATCACCCAAGATAAAAGTGACGCTACTTTTTATGCTTCTTTATATTAATAGTATAAAGATATTACTAATCAAATTCTATGTTATATTTGCAATAATTTATTTAAAAAAGCAATATGAAAAATAAGTGGAAAACTATTTTAGGGTATTCAAGAGTGTTAACAATTATGTTTGCAATGCTATTAGCAAACGCACTTTATAAGGACACTGATGATTTAATAGTGGCGAAACTGGTGTCGGTGGGACTTGGAGGCACATCCTTATTCGCAATCCTATGGATTCTTTCTAAGATAAAAGTAGAAAATATTATAATGGAAGAACAAAGAATCAAAAAAGAGGAACAAAAAAAAATTGAAGAGGAAAAGAAAAAACAACAATATGAAGAAATTTCCGATATTTGGAAATATGGTGAAAAGGCTGTGCTTGCGGTCTCTCAACCTCTATCAAAAGATATTTTGGGAAGAATCCATTATATAAAACTCAAATACACAAACATTAATTCAAACCCTTGGATTATTACAATTAATACTCCCACAGGATTTAGTGAAGATTTTAAAGCTAAAAGAAAAAATAATACTCTTGTTGGACTTAAAGATGACAAGATTGCCATAATGAAAGAAGGTCAATTAACAATTAATGATGAAATCTTTTACTTTTCAACAGAAAATAAATCTGTAAAAACTGTTAGTGGACTGATGGAAGAGTTGCTAAACGGCAAAAAGTTTGAAACTATTCGAGACGAACACTTTAAAGCTGCAAGCGAAGATATTATTGACGCATTGCCAAAATTCCATTTTACTTTTACGGAAAAAGGGATAATGTGTGATGAAATCAATTATCCACAAAAACATCTTGAAGACTTTTTTAAAAAAAACAATGGGAAAGAGCATATTTTTCAGAATAAAATATTTTATATGGATTATTGCAGGAATCATGGATTGTTCCATTTTGATGTCTTTCAAGAGAAAGAATTTAAAGAATATATGCGTAAAATGGGTATGCAAGCAATAAAATCAGGATATAGTTGTAATACGAATTTTGAATTATCTGAATGGCAAGTTTCTATCAAACATGGAGTCGAAAGATTATTTAGAAGTATCAAATCGTATGTAGACAAGAAAACGCTAGATGTTGTCCCCATAGCCTTTGGGAACAACACCATTTACTTCCAACATAAACATTATTCTCCTAAAAATAATGAGACAATGCTATTTCATAATTTAGCTATTGTATCAATGGAAGAAGAAAGAGAGGGAAAAGAACCTGTGTACGTTATATCAAAGACTGATAGTGGAATAATACACATTAATATTGATGGGGAAGTCTTTGTTGGTGTACAAAAGTAAATAATATAAATCGCATTTATATACCATTTATATCTAAAAGAACAAGAATGTCACACTGTGATAGTATTGTCTATACATAAAAATAACACAAAATAGCTATGTTACAAAATGATGAGGCTCTCTTTTACGGAAAGCCTCATCTTCATTATATAACACCCAAATCATTAGTTATAAATTGGAGTTATCAGCATTAATTAACTTAAAGTACAATACTTTTTCTTTTTTTTGGGGGGTGCAAATCTCATCAGGGGTTGCACCCCTAGGCCGAATTGCCGTTGGCCTTACCCTGCAAATATCGCTCACACTTCTGTTCGCTCAGGTATATTGGTTATATACCTACGCCACCTCAACAATACTGATTTTTTCAGTAGTTTTCTTATTTCTGAAATAGACAAGTCTATCGATACTATCCAAGAACATTGCAAGGCGAAAATCAGGCACACAAAGCAAATTGAGTATGTTTGCATGTACCCCCCATTCTTCTAGTAATTGTTTCTCGGCCCTTTCAACAAATTCTCTAATATTAGCATTATGGAGAACTACCTCAACACGGTATAATTTACTTATATCCTCCCACCCAAGCCACTCTTTAACTTGCTCTTCCTTCTGAGGAGAACTCTCTTCGATTTCCTTAGCTTTATTGTATATTCTCATTTTCATATCTGATTTTTTTGCCTGAGAAAAGTATAAAGTTGGCAGTTTGGATAACTTAATTCGAGTTCGAGTGTAGTATTCTCCATATCCATCCAAGATTTCCTCATCCTTCACTTTCCTACCATTGAGGTATAAATCATAGTTTTCTACATCCTTGATTAGGGTACGTATTGAGTTAATATAGTTACAAGTGCTATCAAAAGCAAGTTCAAGTTCGGTAACGTTGTTGAACGTCATTCCATAGAACTCGGCCACATATAGTAAATCACAAATATGATTTTGATGAACTGAATTAAGTTGTTTTGTATAAATACGGTATAGTGCACTATTCTCAAAAGCGAAGAACGCTTTACCTTGATATTTCGCACTGGCACTAAATGTAAATGTACCCAGACGAAAAAAACCTTCAACATCTCTTACATTGAGAACTGCCGACATCTTATTTTCATCCTCATCAAAAAAAACTAAATTAAAGTCATCTTCATCCAATATACGGGATTTATTTAGTTTATCATATCTGCTGTAATGGTCGTGCAAATATTCATACAAGTTTTCGGGCATATTAAAGCAAATTCGCAGCTTATCTATATTTACTGCCCACTTAAAATCCTTTCTTCTCATTACTATTTATGCTGTTGTAATCATTATTCTTCATTGATGGCAAGCTTTTATAAAAGTTCTTTAATCCTTGTGATATAGCTTGTCGATGAGATAAGCTCTTAGAGCGGTTGCGGAGGCTATTGCTAATCTTCATTTTCGTAATCTCATCACGCTCACGAAATTTTCTCCTGTGTTCATTTTCCATGCTTATTTATTTTTAGGAAACTATTATTATATAATCATAAATATCTCGTAAGTTTAAAAGGTTTGGTAAGATGCACTTGATTTACGAAAAAAATTAAGTAAAATTTTTACAAGCAACGATGTATACCTATTATACCTACCATAGGCGGCTTGTAAATTATAAGCGCTTACGGCTGTAACTTATTGAATTATGAGGTGTAGGGAGGGGCTCACCAAATTTAATTAGTGAACACGCCCCCTTTTCCAAGGTGTTATTTTTCTTGCAAAACTTTGTCACTCGAAGAAAAAGCCCTAACTTTGCAGAAAATCACGAAGAAATACGGCTTTGCCTCGGCTCTTCAAACGAAGGAAAATACTTACGGAGACGATATATACGTTCCAAGTCTTCCATGAATTGGTTCGAAAAAAGGTATTCCTCTGGGTACTGAAACGGAGAAAGTTGAAAAACTCTCTCCGTTTTCTTTTTTACCCACCCGTAACTCATTGGTTTGCTGATATATTAAATCAAGCACCTTGTTATATTCATTGGTTCGATATTTATTTCCGTCAAACTCTATTTTTTGAGGAAACATCGAACCAAGCAACTTTAGAAAAGATGGCTGTTGCTCTTGGAGTCAGCGTAAAATCCCTTTTTGAACCTATGGGCGATGAGGCTGTAGAGGGATTTATAAAGATAAGAGGAAAGATATATCGTTCAACAGCAGGGTTGAATTGGAAAATCTATTGAAATAATAGTAAATAAAAAAGTGTACCATTTTAAACGGTACACTTTCTTTTATGCCAAATTTTAATAAGATAATTTTTTTTACCAATCTTCGTCCTCTGCTTGCATTTTTAGAATTTGGTTTATTAAGGCATTAAATTCCTCATTTACACTTAAACAAAACTCTTGTTTACCTTTTTTTGTACTATAAGTTCCATCGGACTTAAAAAACTTTTGTGCTTTGACCCACTCAGGAATGTTTGGCTGACTAGCTCCAGTGCTAAATGTTAGTAAAGAAAAATATGGAGCATCAACCTTAATTTTCCCATCTTTTATATGCATTTTTAGCACATAGTGAAAGTTTACCTCAACAGCACCTAACAGACCTCCAACATTCCAAATGATAGGCTGAACAGCATTAATACTAATTAGTTTGTTTTCAACATAACTGATAGTTTTCTGTGGATTATTGTATATAGATGATGCTGAAACAAGTAATTCTTGGTATAATTTTTCTTTTGTTTTTTCGGGAAAAGAAACCACTTGAGATGACTCTCCATTTTTTGTTAACATAGAACCATTGGGCTGCCATTCAAATGTGACAAATTGTCCTTTTGCATTTATAATAGTAAAACTTACGATAAAAAATAACAATAATCTTTTCATATAAAAATCAATTTATGTATTAAACTTTGTAATAAGAATATGTATGTGGTTTATTACACCACTTTGCAAATATATCAATAAATCCGCTGTTCTAATGAAAATAACAAATAATTTTTTATATCAATAAGATATTTTAGATTAGTCTAATACAAAACGAATGTATCAATACGACCAAATTAAGGTTATATTGATACATTTTTTGTTTATACGGTATTTACATCACTTTCATATAGAGCCAAGCTATTTATTTGTTCGCATTTGGGAATGCGCCTTGACATCTGCTCCTTCTGTTTATGCAGAATACACTTTGCGGATATACAAAAAGACAAAGGAAAAGCCACCTGCCGTATGGAGCAATATATAGGTTTCAGCTTTATTTTGCCTTTGTGTCATAATAATCGTTAAAACATTTGGGCCTATCCGAAAATCTGCTAACTTTGTAGGCGGAACATTACTAACAACTGCTTAAAAATCTAACCTGACACCGCAAATGACCCACCTGACTCTTCCTACAAACGAGGCAGGTTGAAGGCGACGGACATCTCCTTCATCTGGGCATCGCTCATGCCTTCCGGCTCAAAGCCCATTGCCTTCGCACTCTGATATATCTTCGCACTCTTGGAAAGAACGTCTATCTGGTCGAAAGCATCCATGGCATCCAGGCCTTTGGCAAAGACTCCATGCTTCTCCCACATCACCACATCGTAGTCTTCCAACTCGCTAAGCGTGGCTTCTGCCAGGCAGTTGGAACCGGGCAAGGCGTAGCGGACTATGCCCAGACCGAGTGGGCAGAAAGCCTTCGTCTCAGGTATCATCGACCACAGAAGTTGCGTCAGGACATCCTTGCCCAGGAAAGCCGGATTGTGACTCATGGCCACCAGTTCTATGGGGTGTGTATGTACCGTTGCCCTATAAGGGGAACCTTTCTCTATCAGACGGGCATGCACAGCAAGATGCGACGGCAACTCACTGGTAGGCATCACGGCCTGGTCGGCAATAATCACATAGGAAGCACAATCGTCGAGTATGCGGATAATCGACCCATTCTGCATAGGTTGGCGTGCAAGGTCGCGCATCCGTTTGCCCGTCCCCTTGCAATAGAAATAACAACCCCTTAAGGAAGGCAGAGTAATGCCTATCGGTTTCACCTCACTGATAGGCGGAAGCCGACGCACCTCCTCGTCGATGAGGTCAGTAACGTTCACCGTTATGTTGCCGCCATTGCGCTCCGCCCACCCGTTTTGCCACAGGTAGCCCGCAACTTCTGCCGTCTTTTCCACCTCACACTGCAAGGCCGGACGGCCGTCTAAAATGCTTTTCATCATGAATATACTTATATATAATATAGACTAAACTATCCATTGCGGTACAAAACTGGAGGCTATCAGAACAATAATGCCAACCACAAGAACCGCTATCGTTGCCCTGGAACAACCCTTCCACTCGCCAAGAAGGACTCCCCACACGTTGGAGAATACAACATTGAGTGCCATAAGGATGCAGAAGGAAAGCGTATCCAGCGCACCACCCGCTTCAAAAAACGAACGGCCCAACGACAATCCGAAGAACTGACTGTACCACAAAGCACCAGCCAACAGGCAAAAGAACAGATTATTCTTCCACACTTCAGCCTTCCCATAGTCGCTCCAAGTCCCATTCCGTTGGTTCTGCCAGAAACAATACACGGCATTCGTAAAGAAACCGCCAATAGTAACAAGCAGCGTAGCAGGTAAAGTTCGGAACATAGGGTCTGTGAGAGAACCGAAATTAATATCCTTTCCAAACTCCAGACCCACATTGAAACAACCACTCATGAAGCCGGCAAGCAAAGCAATGGCCAGCCCCTTGGGGAAATTAAAGTCCCTTACTGCAATCTTCTTCTCTTCCTCGGACAAGGTTGACGCCTTCATCGAACCCGCAACACCAATGACGGCAATACCTACAAGGGTAACGACAACGCCAAGAACAACAGCGAAAGTAAGCGACTCCAACGCACCAAGTTCCGGGAAAAACACATTCATCAGCACCGGCCCCATAATGGTTCCGAGAGCAGCACACGTGCCAAGAGCAATCGACTGGCCAAGAGCGACGCCAAGATAACGCATAGAAAGACCGAAAGTCAGACCACCAATTCCCCATAAGATGCCAAAGAAAACCGTCATCCACAAGTTAAACGATGGCACAGAAGCAAACAGTCCCAACAACGATTCACCTGCCGGAACAGCAAGCATCGCCCCCAAAAGCGGCAGCAAAAGCCAGGCAAACACACCTTGCACCACCCAGTATGATTCCCACGACCACTCCTTAATCCTGTTGATAGGAACATAACTGCTCGATTGGCACATGGCCCCTATTGCAATAATGATAAGCCCTATAATGGTTCCCATAAGACGTTTCTCCTATCGTTTGCTGGTTACATCCCTTTCATACTGCTGGACAAGTTGTATGAACTCTTCGCCGATTGGCACATTGTTCTTCATGTTGAAGTAGTCATAGACTGCCCCAAATGGCATCGATTTCGCTTCCTCCATCAGAGCGAGGCGTTCGAAGAGTTGGTCGTTGTCCTCATATTGTCGCAACATCTGCTTTGGTTCGAGCAAGGCTTGAAGTATGCATTTCTGCGTAGAACGCACCCCAATTATGTAAGCACCTATGCGATTGATGCTGGCATCGAAGTAGTCGAGGCCGACATGGGCACGGTCGAGAGCATCGGCACGTACGAGTTCCTTGAAGAGATCGAGCGTCTGATCGTTCATAATGGTCACGTGGTCGCTGTCCCAACGAACAGGACGACTGACATGGAGCATCAGTTCGGGAACATACATGAGCAGCGTCGAGACAAAGTCCGACACGTTTTCCGTGGGTTCGTAGTGACCTGTGTCGAGTGTATACATCTGCTTTCTTGTGGCACAATAT
The DNA here is from genome assembly GCA_017631315.1 of Bacteroidaceae bacterium. Taxonomy (GTDB): domain Bacteria; phylum Bacteroidota; class Bacteroidia; order Bacteroidales; family Bacteroidaceae; genus Physcousia. The sequence goes on from JAGBTN010000015.1 coordinate 113,187, forward strand.
GCAGTGTAGAAGTCGTGCGAGCCAACCGTATAGCTTTCCAAGCCTATGCCAAACAGTTTGGCTTCAAAGCAGTTCTTCACACCATCGAGTTTCTCTTCCATAATCTCGTCGAGCGACGCGGCAAGCAATTCACGGTATTTCTTGCGCTGCACAGGTACGTCTTTCGAGCCATCGTGCACCCAAATGTTCATGATGCATGGGTCGTTTTGTGCCTTTCCTATGGCGTCGGCTATGCGACGGCAACGCTTTGTGTGCTCTATCCAAAAGTCGCGGATGCTTTTGTCGGGGTTGGAAAGTGTGAGATTGCCACTCTTGGGATGTGAGAATGATGTGGAGTTGAAGTCGAGCTTCATGTTCATTTCTCTTGCCCAGTCTATCCAACTTTGGAAATGTTCTACGCCACATTCGTCGCGATCTACGAACTTTCCGCCGAAATCGCCGTATATTTCGTGCAGGTTAAGGCGGTGGTTTCCGGCAAGAAGGGTTTTGACGAAAGCGATGTCCTGCCTTACTTCGTCGATGTTTCGGGCACGGCCGGGGTAGTTTCCGGTTGTCTGTATGCCGCCGGAGAGTGCTTCGTTGCGCTCGAAACCCATTACGTCGTCGGTCTGCCAGCAGTGGAGTGAGATTTGTTGGTTCTGCAGTAGTGCGAGGACTTCGTCTGTGTCGACACCGATGGTTGCATAGCGTTCTTTGGCTATGGCGTATGCCTTTTCGATATGTTCTTGTTTCATAATATTGTATTTGTTAGTTTGTTTTCGTTTTTATGCTTTGGCATTTACTATTTTGCAGTAGTGTTCGTAGGCTTCATCCCAAGCGGATTTGTCTTGTGGCTGATAGGTTTCTACCTTGACGCTGTTGCGGATGATGTGTCTCATCTGCCAGATATCGGCTACGACGCCTGCGGCTTTTGCCTGCAGCATGATGTTGCCGATGGCTGTACACTCTTGTGGTCCTGCCAGGACTTCTGTGTGGAGTGCGTTGGCAGTGAACTGGTTGAGGTATGGATTTTGCGAGCCTCCGCCGATGATGTGCAGGACATTGATGGGGAACGGGGCGAAGGTTTTGAGGAGTTCGAAGACTTGTCTGTAGCGGAGAGCCAGTGAGTCGAAGATGCATCGGCATATCTCTGCCCGGGTCTGCGGCAGGGGTTGTGATGTCTGGCGGCAGTAGTTTTGGATGGCTTCCACCATGGATTCGGGGTTGGCGAAGGCGGCATCGTCGGGATTGATGATGCTGCGGAAGGCCTGGACCTGCATGGCGGCTTGCTGCAGGGTGTGGTGTGCGAGGTCGGTTGCGGCGTTGGGGTTGTTTGCATCTGCCTCTTTCCATTCCTTGCGGCAGCGTTCGTAGAGCCACATGCCACAGATGTTTTTCAGGAATCGTGTTGTGCCTTCTATGCCGCCTTCGTTGGTGAAGTTGCATGCGAGGCTTTGTGTGTTGATGATGGGCTGTGGGCTTTCTATGCCCATAAGGCTCCATGTTCCGCTGGAGAGGTAGGCGAAGTGTTCGTTGGCGGCTGGCACTGCGGCTACGGCGCTGCCGGTGTCGTGTCCGGCTACGGCTACGACGGGCAGGGGGCCCAAGCCCGTCTGCCGCTGCAGTTCTTCGCTGAGCGGGGCGACGATGGTGCCGGGGGCGACCATTGGGCCGAACTGATTGCGGTGCAGGCCTACGCTCTGGAGGAGTTCGTCGTCGAGGTCTCCGGTTCGGGGGTTGAGCAGTGCGGAGGTGGAGGCTATGGTGTATTCGCAGACTTCGTGCCCTGTGAGCATCCAGATGAGTGCGTCGGGCATGAAGAGCACTTTGTCGGCGTGGCGCAGTGCGCTGTTGTCGGCACGGTGCATGGCGTAGAGTTGGAAGAGGGAATTGAAGTTGAGGAACTGTATTCCGGTCTTCTCGTAGACCTTTTCGCGCGTGTTCACCTGCGCGAGATACTCGTCCATTGCGGGAATGGAGTGTGGGTCGCGGTATGCAAGGGGGTTGCGCAGAATCTGTTTGTCTTCGCCTATACAGACGAAGTCTACGCCCCAGGTGTCGATGCCGATGCTCCGGATGGGCAGTTGCCGTTGTGCACAGAGTTTCAGTCCGCGCACGATTTCGCTGTAGAGGGCATAGATGTCCCAATAGAAGTGTCCGCTGGTTTCGACGAGATTGTTGTCGAAGCGTGTCAGTTCCTCCAGTTCCAGTTCTCCGTTGCGCAGTGTTCCTATGATGGTGCGGCCGCTTGTCGCTCCCAAATCCACTGCAAAAAAGGAGTTTTCCATAGTATGTGTTTCGTTTGTTTTCCTGTTACAAAGTTAGCATTTATTTCGATACGATGTATCGTCTGGTGCTGTAAAACATTCTTTTCCGCACCCTTTCGGCGAACAACCATCTTGCCATACGAGGAAGACAGACGAGATTCTTCTCTAAAAATCCGACTCAAAAGGCAAGTTATTGCAACAACCTTCTGCCAACAGTCCCGCTGCGGAAAACATGGCCTCGAACAGGAAAGATATTTACAAAACAAGGCTTCCGTTCCGACTCGAAATTGTGTAAAGAATTTTCCTCTCTGCCAAAATCGACGACGAAAAAGACGAACTCCGCCAACAAGCCACGCCTTCCCGTCCGACAAGCCACAGCCTTCTGCCGGACAAGGCACGCCTGTTCAGCACTTTTGCCATGCCTTTCGGGCACAAAAAACGGGGCTTTTAGGGGCTTTTGGCACAGATATTTTACATTCCGCGAAAGCCAGTCCCTTGATAATCAAAGCGATGCCTCCAGGCAAAAGAACAGCATTTTCTCCCGCAAGCCATACGTCGGCAGAAAACAAGCCATTCTCCACCACCCAAAACAACGAAAAAGCACGACAACAACAGCCCAAGAGACTCTCACACACGGAATGGCTCTCATTTCACATCCCAACAAAATAATCGTTAAAACATTTGGCTCTATTCGAAAATCTGCTAACTTTGTAGGCGGAACACTGCTAACAACGGCTTAAAAATCTAACACGACACCTCGAATGACCCACATCACACTTCCTACGGACGAAACACGCCGCCTTTCCTTCTATCTGGCGATGGAAGAATATGTGGCCTCCCAAAAAGGAGATTTAGAGGAGGCTTTCTTCCTCTGGCAAGTGGAGCCCACAGTCATCTTCGGCAGGCATCAGGTCATCGAAAACGAAGTGAACATCCCATACTGCTGCGAGCACGGCATACAATTCTACCGCCGCAAAAGCGGAGGAGGCTGCGTCTATGCCGACAAGAGCAACGTCATGATGAGCTACATCACATGCTCCGACCACGTGAAAACCACATTCCAGGAATACATGCACATGGTCTGCTCCATGCTCCGGGAACTCGGACTGGAAGCAACATCCACAGAAAACAACGACATACTCATCGGCGGCCGAAAAGTCTCGGGCAATGCCTTCTACCACCTCCCCGGACGAAGCATCGTACACGGCACAATGCTCTTCGACACCGACATGCAACACATGCTCCAGGCCATCACACCACCCACACAGAAACTCAACAAGCACGGCGTAGAAAGCGTACGCCAACGCATCACACTCCTCAAGGAACACACCAACCTCAGCATCGAACAATTCAAACAGTTCGCAGTCCGAAAACTCTGCAACAAAGAACTGCAACTCAACGCAGAAGACATCAAAAACATCGAAACCATTGAAAAAAAATACCTAAACACTGAATTCATCTATGGAAAAGAAAACCTGCCTCTATGACCGCCACGTGGCACTCGGCGCACTCATGTCACCCTTTGGCGGCTTCATCATGCCAATTCAGTACACCAACATCACAGACGAACACCACGCCGTACGCAACGATTGCGGTGTATTCGACGTAAGCCACATGGGCGAAGTGCGCATCACCGGCCCCGACGCCGAACGATACGTTCAACACATCTTCACTAACGACATCGCCGGAGCACCAGTCGGACAAATCTACTACGGCATGATGCTCTACCCAAACGGCGGCACTGTCGACGACCTCCTCGTCTACAAAATGGGCGAAAACGACTTCTTCCTCGTCATCAATGCCGCTAACATCGACAAAGATGTCGACTGGATGAAACAACACGCCACAGGCTTCAACATCAACCTCGAACACCAAAGCGACCAATACGGACAACTCGCCGTGCAAGGACCACAAGCAGAAACCGTCGTAGAAGAAGTGCTCGGCATACCATGCAGAGAACTCAAATTCTACACAACCAAAGTTGTGGGCGACCTCATCGTCAGCCGCACAGGCTACACAGGCGAAGACGGATTCGAAATCTACGGCACACACCAATTCACACAACAGGCCTGGGACAAACTCATCCAAAGCGGCCGCTGCAAACCCTGTGGACTTGGATGCCGAGACACCCTGCGCTTCGAAGTCGGACTCCCACTCTACGGCGACGAACTCAGCGCAGACATCTCACCCGTCATGGCAGGCCTCTCCATGTTCTGCAAACTCGACAAACCCGAATTCATCGGCAAAGAAGCCCTCGAAGAACAGAAAGCAAACGGCGTCGAACAGAAACTCGTCGGCATAGAACTCACAGACAAAGCCATACCACGCCACGGCTACCCCGTCCTCAACGCAGAAGGCGAACAAGTGGGCGAAGTAACAACCGGATACCACTGCCTCAGCGTCGACAAAAGCGTCTGCATGGCACTCGTCAAAACAAACTATGCAAAACTCGACACAACCCTCTACATCCAAATAAGAAAGAAAGTATTCGAGGGCAAAGTAGTAAAGAAAAAATTCTATGACAAACATTATAAAAAATAAGTAAACTATGGCTAAATTTGAAGAAGGACTCCGCTACAGCGAGTCACACGAGTACATTCGCGTTGAAGGTGAATACGGTTATATTGGCATCTCCGACTATGCCCAGCACGCACTCGGCAACGTTGTCTACGTCGACATGCCAGAAGTGGACGACGAAGTAACAGCAGGCGAAGAGTTCGGAGCCGTGGAAAGCGTCAAGGCAGCCAGCGACCTTATCTCCCCCGTAAGCGGCACAGTTGTCGAAATCAACGAAGCTCTCGAAGACACTCCCGAGCTCCTGAACGAAGACGCCTTTGCCAACTGGATTATCAAAGTAAAACTCTCCGACCCATCAGAACTCGACAAACTGATGGATGCCGAAGCATACAAAACAATCTGCAACTAACCCAAACCACCATGTTCAAGTACTTCCCTCACACAGAGGAAGACCTGCAGGAGATGCTCAAGGCAACCGGAGTAGAGAGCATACACAACCTCTTCGACGACATACCTGAGCCTGCAAGGTTCAAGAGGGACTACAATTTGCCCGAAGCCCTCTCAGAAACCGACCTGCGACTCTTCTTCAATCAACTGACAGCACCGCACAACACCCGTCAACTCGTCTGTTTCGCCGGTGCAGGATGCTACGACCATTACGCTCCAAGCGTAGTGCAAAACATCATCCAACGCTCAGAGTTCCTGACATCATATACACCCTATCAGGCCGAAATATCACAAGGAACACTCCATTACATCTTTGAATACCAGTCAATGATTGCAGAGTTGACAGGCATGGACATTGCCAACGCTTCGATGTACGACGGCGCAACCGCAACGGCAGAGGCAGCCATTATGGCATGGGGCAATGCCAAGAAAGCAACTCGTGTGCTGGTAAGTGAGACATTAGACCCAAAGATTCGGCGTGTTGTGGAGACCTATGCACACTTCAACGGCTTTCCCATCAAACTCGTACCCGCTGTCAATGGTGCCATCGACCGCAACGCTCTCGATCAAGAACTTGCAGAAGGAGGCGTGGCAGGGCTCATCGTTCAGCAACCCAACTACTACGGCATCGTCGAAGACTACACAGGAATTGCCGACAAAATCCACGAGCAGAAAGGTATTTTCGTTGTGAATGCCAATCCCAGCGACCTGGCAATCCTGAAGACGCCTGCAGAGTGGGGAGCTGACGTGGCAGTAGGCGAAGGCCAAAGTCTTGGTATTCCCATGACCTTCGGAGGCCCCGGAGTTGGCTATATGGCTTGTACAGAAAAGCTGATGCGAAAGCTTCCGGGACGCATTGTGGGGCAGACTCTCGACAATCGTGGGCAGCGTGCCTTCGTCTTGACCTTGCAGGCCAGGGAGCAACACATACGTCGCCAGAAGGCAACCTCCAATATATGTTCTAACCAAAGCCTCATGGCGTTGTACGTTACGATATACCTCAGTCTCATGGGTAAAGAGGGTCTTCGCGAGGTTGCCGAGATGAGTTATGCCGGAGCGCACTGCCTTCGCGACAAACTTGTTGCAACAGGCAAGTTCAAGGATACTTTCCCGGGACAGCCTTTCTTCAATGAATTCTGTGTCGATTACGAGGGATATCTCGATGCACTCCTTGATGAATGTACTGCAAACGGCTACCTTGCCGGCATAAAGATTAGTGAAAAGACGCTTATGTTGGCTGTCACGGAACAGCGTTCGCCGGAGGAGATTGACGAACTTGTCGATATTATTCAACAATTTAAGACGGAGGAGGCAGAGGTATGAACAGAACATTATATGGGAACCTCATCTTCGAGTTGTCGAAGAAGGGACGCAAGGGTTATTCTTTGCCACAAGATTATGACCGCACTCACACTACGGCGGAACTGCCCGAGGCCTTGCGCCGAAAGGAAGCAGCAAGGCTGCCCGAGTGCGATGAGTTGACGGTTGTGCGTCACTACACGAACCTCAGTCATAACAATTTCGGTGTGAACGATGGTTTCTATCCGCTTGGTTCGTGCACAATGAAGTACAATCCCATTATAAACGAAGAGATTGCCGGAATGAAGGCCTTCGCCGGATTGCATCCTCTGCAGCCGGCTGTGACCTGCCAAGGTGCGCTGGAGGTTTATTATAACTTGCAGCAATCGCTTGCCGAGCTTGCCGGATTGAGCGAATTCACTTTGAATCCTTGTGCCGGTGCACACGGTGAGTTGACCGGTTTGATGGTGATTCGTGCTTATCATGAAAGCCGAGGGGACAGTGGCCGCACCAAGGTTCTCATCCCCGACTCTGCCCACGGCACGAATCCTGCTTCGGCGGCTGTCTGCGGTTTGGAGGTTGTGGAGGTTAAAAGCCTTGCCGACGGCACTGTAGATGTAGAGCATCTGCGCCAACTTCTGAATGAGATGGGTGGCGAAGTGGCAGGCATGATGATGACCAATCCCAATACCTTAGGTATTTTCGAGCCGCAGGTTCTGGAGATTACGGAGATGGTTCATGAGGCAGGTGGCTTGATGTATTATGACGGTGCGAACCTCAATGCGCTGCTCGGCGAATGTCGTCCCGGCGACATGGGCTTCGACGTGATGCACATCAACCTGCACAAGACTTTCTCCACGCCTCATGGTGGCGGTGGCCCGGGCAGTGGCCCTGTCGGTGTACGCGAGGGTCTGGAGCAGTTCCTGCCTACGCCTCGTGTCAACAAGGTTGTTGTGAACTACGACGGCGATAATGAGCCTTACGAATGGATAGGCTATATCATCGACTGGGGAACCGACTCCTCGCTCGGCAGCGTGGGCAGTTTCTTCGGAAACTTTGCTGTGATGCTGAAGGCATATGCCTACATCCTGTCGCTCGGAAGCGAGAACATCAAGCAGGTTGGCCCACTGGCAACACTGAATGCGAACTACATCAAGGAGTGCCTGAAGGGCGACTATCTGTTGCCAATCGGCGGGCTATGCAAGCACGAAGTGGTCTTCGACGGGCTCGTAGACAAGAGTTCCGGCGTCACTACAATGGATGTTGCCAAGCGTCTTCTGGACTATGGATACCATGCTCCGACCATCTATTTCCCGTTGCTTTTCCATGAAAGTCTGATGATTGAGCCAACGGAGAACGAGAGCAAGGAGACCATCGACGCCTTCATCGACGTGATGCACAAGATTGCAGAGGAGGCCAAGACAGATCCTGAACTGGTGAAGACGGCACCACACAACACACCAATCGGCCGTGTGGACGACGTGCTGGCAGCCAAACAACCTGTAACAACCTACTGGAAGTCTATTGCTGATTCCTAATGTTCAATGGTCAATGTTCAACAGTCAATGAATAACACAGACCTCATCATCATAGGAGCCGGTCCGGGTGGCTATAAGGCTGCTGTCTATGCGGCAAAGAAAGGGCTCAAAGTCACGGTGTTTGAAGATGCCAATGTTGGTGGAACCTGCCTGAATGTGGGTTGTATTCCGACGAAGACCTACGTACATTCCGCCACCTTCGGCGAAGCCATAGAGCGACAAGAGCAAGTGGTGAGCGCATTGCGAGGCGGTGTGGAGACATTGCTTTCGCACCCAAACATCACTCTGATTCGCGAGAAAGGCGTCTTCACCGACGCACAAACAGTGAATGGCATTACGGCAAAACACATCATCATCGCCACGGGCAGCAGCGCAAAGGTGCTGCCCATTCCCGGAGCAGACAGTCCGAAGGTGGTGACCTCCACCGAACTGCTCGCCCTCAAGGAACTGCCCAAGAGACTCTGCATCATTGGTGCCGGCGTCATCGGCATGGAGTTTGCGAGCGTGTTCCAGAGGTTCGGTTCGGAAGTAACCGTGGTGGAGTATCTGAAGGAGTGCTTGCCCATGCTGGACAGCGACATAGCCAAGCGCCTGCGCAAACTGATGGAGAAGCGTGGCATCGCCTTCTACATGGGAGCAGGCGTGAAGAGCATCGACGGCCCAGCCGTCCTCTTTGAGCAGAAAGGCAAGGAGGTGAGCGTGGAGGCCGACTATGTGCTGATGGCAACAGGCCGCAAACCGAACACCGAAGGCCTTAACCTCGAAGCAGCAGGCATCAGCCTTGCGCCCAATGGCACCATCCCCGTCGACGAGCACTTCAGGACCCTTAGCGGCCAATGTTACGCCATTGGCGACGTCAACGGACGGCAGATGCTGGCACATGCGGCAGAGATGCAAGGCATCCACGTAGTGAACAGGATTCTCGGCATCGAGGACAACATACGCTTCGACATCATGCCTGCAGCCATCTTCACCAACCCCGAAGCCGCCCTCGTAGGGCCTTCGGAAGACCAACTGAAGGAGGCAGGCACACCCTTCGAGTGCCACAAGGCCTTCTATCGTGCCAATGGCAAGGCACTGGCCATGGGCGAAACGGAAGGAATGGTCAAACTCTGCTGCGAACCCGAAGAAGGGAAACTGCTCAGCGCACACATCTTCGGCGCACACGCCGCCGACCTCGTGCAGGAAGTAACAGCATACATCACACTCGGAGCCACACTCCGTCAACTCCGCGAGACAGTGCACATCCACCCCACCCTCTCGGAGGTACTCATCGAAGTGAACTGACAAGGCTGCAAACACCACAGCCTATATGAAAATAATGGTTAACCATTCTGCCCGGAAAGGTTAACCATTATTGCAAAAAGGGTTAACCTTTCCAGACGAAATGGTTAACCCTTTTTTGCGTGTTCGCTAACTGTCTTATTTCAGAAGCTTTACGGAGAGTTTCTCCAGCATATCCTTCGTCATCTCGTCAAGACCGAACTTCGGCGCCCAATCCCACTCCTGGCGAGCACAACTGTCGTCCATCATGTTGGGCCAAGACTCGGCAATCGACTGCTTCAAGGGGTCCACATCGTAAACCATCTCGAACTCCGGCTTGTACTTTCTGATGTTCTCCAAAATCATTTCGGGGTCGAAACTCATGGCAGCAATGTTGAAACCATTGCGGTGTTTCAGGCGAGAAGGATCGGCCTCCATAAGCATCTGTGCCGCCTGAAGCGCATCGGGCATGTACATCATGTCCATGTGTGTGCCGGCCTTGATGGGGCAAGTAAAACGCTCACCACGGACAGCATAGTAATAAATGTCAACAGCATAGTCCGTAGTACCACCACCCGGAGGCGTAACATAAGAAATGATGCCCGGGAAACGTACGCTGCGCGTATCCACACCATACTTGTGGAAATACCAGTCGCTCAACAATTCCGTCGTCACCTTCGATACACCATAGATGGTTCGGGGGCGCTGCACAGTGTCCTGGGGCGTCATGTCGTGTGGCGTTTCATGGCCAAACGAACCGATGGAACTGGGCGTAAACACCGCACACTTGTTCTCACGAGCAATCTCAAGCGTATTCCAAAGACCATCAATGCCAATCTGCCAGGCCAGACGGGGCTTCGACTCGGCAACCACCGACAGCAGAGCCGCCAGATTATAGATGGTGTCGATGTTGTACTTCTTCACAGCATCGGCAATACTCTGCGCATTGATAACGTCGGTAACGGCACACGGACCGCTCTCCAACAACTCGCCTTTCGGCTCGGCACCAGGAATATAACCGGCCACAACATGTTCGTTTCCGTAAATTCCCCTGAGGTGCATGGCCAGTTCAGAACCTATCTGACCTGTAGAACCAATAATAAGAATGTTTTTCATTCGGTTACTGAAAGTTTAGATTTTACGGCTGCAAAATTACATAAATTCTGCGAGATACAAAACGAACACAGCCAAGAAAATAAACAATCAACAGAAGAAAAATCAAACAAACAGCAGACTTCACAATTTTACCCGAAACTTTTCACACATTTTTAATGCATAATCCACCAACTATTTCACAACTATTTCGTACCTTTGCACAAGCATTACAACAAACCTTAAACCCTATATACTATGTACGGAAAGATGAAACAGCATCTCAGCCAGACGCTTGCTGAGATTCGCGAAGCAGGACTCTACAAAGAAGAGCGTCTCATAGAAAGCCCACAGCAGGCAGCCATTCAAGTGAAAGGTCAGGAAGTACTGAACTTCTGCGCCAACAACTACCTCGGACTCTCCAACCATCCCCGCCTCATCGAAGGTGCTACCAAGATGATGCAGCAACGAGGATTCGGCATGTCCAGCGTACGATTCATCTGCGGAACGCAGGACATTCACAAGCAACTCGAAGCAGCCATCAGCGAATACTTCCAGACAGAAGACACCATTCTCTATGCCGCATGCTTCGATGCCAACGGCGGCGTGTTCGAACCCCTCCTTACGGAAGAAGACGCCATCATCAGCGATGCACTCAACCACGCATCCATCATCGACGGCGTACGCCTTTGTAAAGCAAAACGCTACCGCTATGCCAACGCCAACATGGAAGAACTGGAGAAGTGTCTGCAAGAAGCACAGGCACAGCGTTTCCGCATCATCGTCACCGACGGCGTGTTCTCCATGGACGGCAACGTAGCACCTATGACACAGATATGCGACCTTGCCGAGAAGTACGACGCACTCGTCATGGTGGACGAAAGCCATTCGGCCGGCGTTGTAGGCAAGACCGGTCACGGCGTAAGCGAACTCTGCGACACCTACGGACGCGTGGATATCTACACCGGCACACTGGGCAAAGCCTTCGGCGGCGCACTGGGCGGCTTCACCACAGGCCGCAAGGAAATCATCGACCTGCTGCGCCAGCGTTCACGTCCCTACCTCTTCTCCAACTCACTTGCTCCATGCATCATCGGCGCATCGCTCGAGGTCTTCAAGATGCTTAAGGAGTCAAACGAACTGCACGACCGCCTGGTGGAGAACGTGAACTACTTCCGCGACAAGATGATAGCAGCCGGCTTCGACATCAAGCCAACACAGAGTGCCATTTGCGCCGTGATGCTCTACGATGCAAAGCTCTCGCAAGTGTTCGCCGCAAAGATGCAGGAAGAAGGCATCTACGTGACAGGTTTCTACTATCCCGTCGTTCCGAAAGGCGAAGCACGCATCCGCGTACAACTCTCCGCCGGCCATGAGCGCGAACACCTCGACAAGTGCATAGCCGCCTTCGTCAAGGTCGGAAAAGAACTTGGCGTACTGAAGTAAAACACACCACACACCAGCACACCGACAATGGTGTGGCTAATAAACAAGAAAGGTTAACCATTATCGCAATAAAGGTTAACCTTTCTTCGTGTAATGGTTAAGCATTCCGGGCAGAATGGTTAACCATTATTTTATCGTCCCTACTGGGGAGTTTTCTAATGTCCGTTTTCGGCGAGGAACTTGATGCGGACAAGTTTTATTTCCTCCTCTGTGTATTCGTCTTCTTCGTCGGCGAATTCGTCGAGTGCCTCGTCGATGTCGTTGTTGTCTGCCTCGCGGAAGTAGTCGTAGATGTCCTGCATGTGGTAGTCGTCCATCACCTCGTTTATGTAATAGTCAAGGTTGAGTTTTGTGCCGCTGTCCACGATGCTGTATATTTCGTCGAGGAGTTCGCTCAGGGAGAGGCCTTTGGTCTTGGCTATTTCGTCGAGGTCCACCTGACGGTCCACTGCGAGGATGATGCTGACTTTTTCGGCGCTCTTGTTGACGAGGGTTCGGACGCGGAAGTCTTCGAAGCGGTCTATTTCGTTTTCTTCGCAGTAGCGTGCTATGAGTTGACAGAACTCTGCGCCATAGCGTTGTGCCTTGCCGGCGCCGACGCCCTTGATGTTCTTCAGTTCCTCAATGTTTGTGGGGTACGAAGTGGCCATGTCTTCGAGCGACGGGTCCTGGAAAATGACGTAGGGAGGCAGGTTCTTGCGGCGGGCAACGTCGCGGCGCAAGTCCTTGAGCATGGCGAAGAGTGTCTCGTCGAGCACTGATGTTCCTTCGCCGGCCATGTCGTTGTATTCGTCGAACTCACGGTCTTCTGTGATACAAAACTCTTGGGGCGACTTCATGAAGCTGCGGCCCTCGGGCGTAATGCTGAGCAGGCCATAGTTTTCTATGCCTTTGGAGATGTAGCCGGATATCATGGCTTGGCGGATGACGGCGTTCCAGAATGGTGCCTCATGGCGATCGCCGCTGCCGAAGCAGCTGAGGAGTTCGTGCCTGTGGGCAATGACATCGTCCGTCTCATTGCCGACGAGCATGTCTATGATGTGGTCCGTCTTGAAGCCTTCCTTTACGGCATTGATGGTGCGCAGCACGAGTTGCAACTCGCTTGTTGCTTCCACTAACTGTCGCGGATGCAGGCAGTTGTCGCACTTGCAGCAGTTCTCCGGCTCATATACCTCGCCGAAGTAGTGAAGCAAGAACTTGCGACGGCACACCGATGTCTCGGCATACGAAGCCGTCTCCTGCAGCAACTGTCGGCCAATGTCCTGTTCCGCCACCGGTTTTCCCTGCATGAACTTCTCGAGTTTCCGCAAGTCGTTAGGTGAAAAGTATGTAATGCACAGGCCTTCTCCACCATCGCGACCGGCTCGTCCCGTCTCCTGATAGTAGCCCTCGAGGCTCTTGGGAATGTCGTAATGTATGACGTAGCGCACATCGGGCTTGTCGATACCCATGCCAAAGGCAATCGTAGCAACTATCACATCGATGCGCTCCATCAGGAAATCGTCCTGCGTGGCAGCCCTCTCCGCCGACTCCATACCGGCATGATAGGCACGGGCACTGATGGAATTCGTACGCAACATCTCCGCCAACTCCTCTACACGGCGTCGGCTCAAGCAATAGATGATGCCGCTCTTGCCTCGGTTCTGAAGCACAAAGCGCGTAATATCCTTGTCCACATCCTTCGTCTTGGGACGGATTTCGTAGTAAAGATTCGGGCGGTTGAACGAGCTCTTGAACTCCGTAGCATCCGGAATTCCCAGACTCTTCTTGATGTCGGCACGCACCTTGTCCGTTGCCGTTGCCGTCAGAGCAATGATGGGCGCACTGCCTATCTTGTCTACGAGCGGACGAATGTTACGGTACTCCGGGCGGAAATCATGGCCCCACTCCGAAATACAATGCGCCTCGTCAACAGCATAGAACGAAATCTTCGTCTTGGAAAGGAAACGCATGTTCTCCTCCTTGGTCAGCGACTCGGGAGCCACATAAAGCAATTTCGTCCTTCCGTCAACAATGTCCTGCTTCACCATGTCAATCTGCGTCTTGGTAAGCGACGAGTTGAGATAGTGCGCAATGCCGTCGTCGTCAGTCACCTGACGTATGGCATCAACCTGATTCTTCATGAGCGCAATGAGGGGAGACACCACAATGGCCGTGCCCTCGCTTATCAGCGCAGGCAACTGGTAACAAAGCGATTTGCCACCACCAGTGGGCATTAACACAAAAGTATCCTTCCCTTCGAGCAAATTGCGGATTATCGCCTCCTGATCGCCCTTGAAGGAGTCAAAGCCAAAAAAGCGCTTTAGCTGGTCTGTCAGGTTAATTTCATTGTTCATTTAGGTGATTTTTGCCGTATTAGCTAAAGACAAAGTTACAACTATTTGAACAATCCACCAAATAAATACCGCAAAAAAGTAATGACCACCATCAAAAAGGAAACACAAAAGTCATAAAAAATAAAAAGAAAGGCAAAGAACACCTCCTCGCATCAAACGAGACGGAGCTGTTCCTTGCCCTTCTTATTTCGCTCTTCGATATATGTTCAGCCTACGTTGGAAAGCTTCTCCTTCTGCTTTTCCAACTGCTCTTCGGCATACTGCCGAGTGATGACAAGCGTATCCTTCGCTTCAGACGGAGCACTGTACTGCGCCTCTATCATGATAGACTCCATAATACTGCGCAAGCCACGTGCACCAAGTTTATACTCCACCGCCTTGTCAACGATATAATCCAATGCCTCCTCCTCATAAGAAAGCTTGATACCATCCATGGCAAAGAGCTTTATCTGCTGCTTGACGAGCGAGTTCTTCGGCTCCGTCAAAATACGACGCAAGGCATCACGGCCAAGCGGATCGAGATAAGTCAGCACCGGAAGACGGCCAATGATTTCGGGGATAAGTCCGAAACTCTTGAGATCCTGTGGCACAATGTACTTCATGAGGTCCTTCGTGTCAACGCGCTGCTGGTTCTGCACACTGTCGTAACCCACTACATGGGTGTTCAGACGTTGCGCAATCTTACGCTCTATGCCATCGAAAGCACCACCGCAGATGAAAAGAATGTTGCGTGTGTCGACATGAATGTAATCCTGGTCGGGATGCTTACGTCCACCCTTTGGCGGAACATTCACTATCGAACCCTCCAACAACTTGAGCAAGCCCTGCTGAACACCTTCGCCACTCACGTCGCGAGTAATGCTGGGATTGTCCTGCTTGCGTGCTATCTTGTCCATCTCGTCAATAAAGACAATGCCACGCTCCGTGGCCTTCACATCAAAGTCTGCCACCTGCAGCAATCGCGACAAGATGCTTTCCACGTCCTCACCCACATAACCGGCCTCGGTAAAGATTGTGGCATCGACAATCGTAAAAGGCACTTTGAGCAATTTAGCAATAGTGCGTGCCAAGAGAGTCTTGCCCGTTCCGGTAGAGCCGACCATGATGATGTTGCTCTTCTCTATTTCCACTCCGTCATCGTCCACCTTCTGCGACAGGCGCTTGTAGTGGTTATAGACGGCCACCGACAGATAACGCTTGGCGCTGTCCTGCCCGATGACATATTCGTCAAGGAAGGCTTTTATTTCGCGAGGCTTAGGCAGTTCGCCAAAATCTGGTGCTGCATCGGCGGCTCCCTTCTTCTTCGACTGTGCCATACTACCCATGCTTTCGCGGATTATCTTGTCTGCCTGCTGAACACAGTCGGAGCAAATGAATCCTTCTACACCGGTCAGCAGCAGTGCTACTTCATCCTCGCTTCGCCCACAGAAGGAGCAACGGTTCTTATGTTTTCCTGCCATTGATTTTTATCCTTTGCGCATCATGACGCGATCAATCATGCCATACTCTTGAGCCTCTTGTGCTGTCATCCAGTAATCGCGGTCGCTGTCGGCCCAAACCTTATCGAAGTCTGTGTGTGAATGTTCGGCAATGATGGTGTAAAGTTCTTTCTTGAGTTTCTGTATCTCTCTGGCTGTGATTTCGATATCACTGGCTTGTCCCTGTGCTCCGCCCATTGGTTGATGTATCATGACACGACTATGCTTCAGGGCACTGCGTTTGCCTTCCTTGCCTGCCACAAGTAAAACGGCAGCCATGCTTGCGGCCATGCCTGTACAAATGGTTGCTACGTCGCTGGAGATGAACTGCATGGTGTCGTAGATGCCAAGTCCTGCATGTACGCTTCCGCCAGGGCTGTTGATGTAGATGCTGATGTCTTTGCCGGGATCTGTGCTGTCAAGATAGAGCAACTGTGCCTGCAATGTATTGGCGGTATAGTCGTCGATTTGTGTACCGAGGAAGATGATGCGGTCCATCATGAGACGGCTGAAGACGTCCATCTGTGTGACGTTGAGCTGACGTTCTTCCAGGATGTATGGATTGAGATACTGGTTCTGTGCGCTGATGACATCGTCCAGCACCATGCTGTTTATGCCCAAGTGTCGGGTGGCATACTTATGGAATTCGTTCTTCATACTATACATTATATAAATAGCGCGTACGCGCATGGGTGTGCGCGCACGCGTTATATGTTCAAACTATGTTTTAGTTCTTCTCTACGAGTTTGCGGAACTCGTCCATGGTAACTTCCTTAACCTTGATGGTAGCGGTTTCTTTTACCTTTGCGGCGAGTTTGTTTTCTACGGTACGCTCTACGAGACCCTGTGCCTGCTGCTCGTTCTTGAGCATTTCGGCAGCATAGCTGGTGAGGTTTTCCTCGGGGAGGTTGATCATGCCGTATTGTGCGAACTGGATGCGTGCGAAGGTCTTGGCTGTCTCGAGCACGTCTTCGTGCTGCACCTTCACTTCGAGTTGGTCGCAGAGCTGCTCCTTAACGAGGTGCCAGAGGAGTTCGGGCAGGCTCTTCTTGAAGTTGTCTTCAACGTAAGCGTCGTCCTTATCCTGGTTGCGAAGCTTCATGAAACGCTTGAGGATGTCTTCTGCAAATTCTACTTCGCCGATGCGATTGAGCAGATAGCTGCGGAGGTCTTGCGTGAACTGGTAGTCAGCCTCGCTGTCGAAGTTCTTTTTGATGTCGTTGGCAATGAACTGGCGGAACTCTTCTTCGCTCTTCACAACATCCTTGCCGAGCATTTGGTCGTAGAGTTCCTGGCTAAGCTTGGCGGGTTCGTAGCGCATGATTTCGGAGATTTGGAGACTGAAGTCTGCCTTCATCTCTGCTGCCTCTTCTTTGCTGATGCGCAGGAGGCTGGCCAATTCTGTCTGGCTTTCGTTGTATGCCTTTGAGGGGTTGAAGGTCATAACGTCGCCCACCTTTGCGCCGGTGAACTTGCCTTTCTCCTCGTCGTTCTTCATGTATTCGGGAAGCATTACAGCCTCTTCTACGCTGATGCCGCCTTCGAGAGCATTGCCTTCAGCGTCGAGCTGTGTGAGCAAGCCCTTAACCATGTCGCCAGCCTTGTAGTCGTCTGCCTTGACGTGCTGACCGCCGCGCTGGCAGTAGCTCTGCACCTGCTGGTCAACCAGAGCGTCGTCCACCTTGATATCGTAGCAAGTAATTTTGTCCTTCTTGGAGATTTTTGCGTCGAACTCAGGAGCGAGTGCGATGTCGAAGGCGAAGGTGAAGTCGTCTTGTGTCTCGAAATCCAAGGCAGGAGTCTTTTCCTCGTTGGGCAGGGGCTCTGCCAACATGTTCACCTTGTTCTCGCGAATGTATTTGTTTACCTCTTCACCAAGAATTTTATTGATTTCCTCGGCCTTGATTTCGGTGCCGAAACGTTTCTCGATGAGCGATGCAGGCACTTTGCCGGCACGGAAACCGGGGATGCTTGCCTTCTTGCTGAAGTCCTTGAGGGCTTTCTTAACTCTGTCCGCATAGTCAGCCTTTTCGATGTTGAGGGTAAGCAGAGCGCTCACCTTGCTGACGTTTTCGAATGAAATGTTCATGGGTTTTATACGTGTTAAATTATTGTCTTTGTTTACAAAAGCGGGTGCAAAGATACGAAAAAGACAGCGAAAAACAAAATATTACCTCTTATTTTTAGCACTCCCTCGTCTGTATGGCAGAATGTTATGCCACTTGACGAGAACCCTTCTGCTGTTACTCTTTCAAACCTTCATCATTTGCCGACGGCAGTATACCCTACACACAGTATAAAACTCACCTGCGATTGACTATCTTGCGCGAGAGTGTCGTACCATCGGTATAGATGATATGCTGAATGACTATGGGTTCGGTTTCGGTGTTCAAGACTTGCTGTCCGCCGAGGTTGTAGTATCTGATAGATGCTATCTGGCGCATCGTTTTCTCGCCGACACTATTGCCGATGTCGCCAGACGTTTCGAGAGCAGTGGTTGTGCATAGACGATTCTGATTGCCTATGGTAGGTCGTTCGAATTGTGCCATGCTGTGACCACCATCGGGAAAACGCCCGTAAGTGTACCAACGGGATTGTTTCTTGTAGCGTATGGAATCGCCCCAGGCCTCATCTGCGCCAGTGATGGAGATGTAGGCCTCGTCGTCATTTTTCAGTTTGAAGGAGGCATGTAGTTGTGTGGCAGAGTCCTTTCCGTCGCACCAAACGACTTTGTAGCCACGGGCAGGAATGACAGTGCTTACGCCATTTAGCGGCGCAAGGCGAAACTTGTAGGCATTGTCTGGATCGTCGGACAAGTAGGTGCCAGCCAAATCGATGTCGTGATCGGTAGCGTTGTATAGTTCTATCCAGTCGGCTTTCTTTCCGTATTCATTGATAAAGATGTCGTTGCCTGCACTCACCTCGTTGATGCGGATGGGGGATTCGTTGGCCTCGGTGTGTTCGAAGACGGCTTCTATCTGGAATGTTCCTGCGGAGAAATCATTGCTGAGATGCAGGATAGAGTCGGAGGACACGACTCTCCCGTTGACATGCCACTCCCGGAACGCCGTCCCACCGGGGGCTGATGCCGTAAGCGTAATGGGGGCAAACATATAACCATTGAACTTGCCTGTCGGTATTTCTTGCCCGTTGAGCAGAAGTGCTTTTGCTTCTGGGAGATTCGACTTCAAAGTGACGTTATACTCGTCTTGCAGATTGAATGCCGTCTTGAGGTTTTCCTTCAAGTCCGGACGGCGCACCTTATAGTCGCCTATACGTTCTATCAGCAAGTTGGCTTTTTCGTCGGAGGAAAGTCCTTCCAGTTTCAATGCCTGATTGATGGTGTTCTTCATAGCAGTTATAATGGGTTCACACCGTTCAGGATCGAACACGCAGCCGTCCATGATGCAGTAAGCATCGACGAACTGCTTTTTGAAGGGTTCGTATCGCAACATGTTCTTGAATCGGACGGGCAGCGATCCGGTGCCTTTGCTAAGCACTTGCAGAATCATGTCTGTGTCGCCAAATCCGCCATCCACATCATGCAGCACGATGTGGAACTTTCCGTTGACGTCTCTGGCACGGAAACCTTTGAGGTTCTTGAAGCCACCTCTGAGCCAATCTAAGTTGCCCATGTATATTTCAGCAGCCATGTAGTTACAGTATTCGTCGATATCTACGAGTCTGCATATGGCGTTCCAGATGCTGGTGTCTGCAGGATTGTTGGCAAGATTTTTGCTGAGATTATACCACTCGTCCAGTTTCTTCTTGTCGCCTTCCTTTATGACGATATCGCCTTCCCACTGGTCCATCTCGTCCTTGTCGATGCCGTAATTGCTGAAGGCAAACTGCTTGTTGCTTTCCTCGCGGAGGTTCATCATGCCCAGATATTTGCCGTTGAGGTAAACATGGGCAGGTTGCCATGCCTGACAGTCGAGATATAGGCCACTGCTGCGCAGCAGTTCCTGAATGGCAGCGTCCCATATTCTGGCTTTCTGGTCCTGTCCTCCGTTTCTCACCAGAAAGTTCTTTATCTTGATGTATGGTTTGCTGTCGAAGATGGGATAGGGAAAATAATTGAAACCTTCGAAGATCTTGTCCGACTTCAGTTTGAAGGGTGTGCGGTATTCGAAGTCTTTATTGCCTTCATTGAAACGTGTCCAGCCGCCGAAGATGCTGAACTCTGCCTCCTGGTTGATGGCTTCGCTGTAGTTGCCATGAGCATCGGGAACGAAGTACTCCACATTTACGGGACGTTCCCAATCCATGTTTTGGTTGGCCATCACCTTGGAATTATTTGCAACGCGCCCGTTAGTGCCCGTTACATAAAGGCCTATGGTGTTGTCGAAAAGGTTCTTGGGGGCTGTGCTGACGCTGAGAATCGGCAGTGTGAGCCGGCCGTCGGACTTAAGGAATGTACGTGTAACGACGGGGCTGTTCAGGCAACCTTCGCGGGCAAGCATGAAACGGAAGATGGTACTCTCGTTGACATCGAAGCGTCCGTCGGCACTCGTCGGCGATTTGCCGACTTGTGGTGTGGAGCCGTCTGTCGTGTAATAAAGTGTTGTGCCTGAGGAGAAGGTGACGGTGAACCGGAAACTGTTCGCGAAGGTTCCGCCGGTCGTGCTGACCAGAGGTGCCTGCAATCTTTCTTCTGCAGTTCGGCTGGTGTTGTTCGTTGCATTGGGAGTCGGCGCCGATGTCCACCCAAAGTTGGCATCGCCATCGGTTTCCCTCATCCATGAGCAGCGTGCAATGCACGGCGGATACTGCACGGCGTCGGCAAGCCGTCCGTTGGTGTCCAACAACTCCACTACTCCACCCTCGGCATCCAGTTTGAAGGGGATTTGCTTCCAGGCATTGGGTCCATAGTATCCTTCTTTGCTATTGTGGTCGAACCAAAGGACTGCATGTCCATGGGCCGACACCTTGCCGTGACTGCTTGTCAGTGTATAGTGCTCCTGATTCCCTTCGGCGTCCGTGTGCCGCAGAGTCATATTGCCTAACGCAATGTCGCTGGTTGTTGGATTGTAGAGTTCCACCCATCCGCCATAGTTGTACGAGTGGTCGATATATCTGTCTACATTCGCCACACATATCTCGTTTACGATGAGATTGTCGCCAGCGGCAGACACATTCAATACTGCACAAAGGAACAATGCTATCGGCACGACTTTTGTCGCGAGGACACTTGCCCTTTTCATGCCGGGCTTAGAAGTCCTGATAGCGAAACCATACTTGGTCATAGTCGAACTTTTGTCGCCTCCGAACTCCCTGCGTCGGCATTCATAATACGTAAAGATGTGAAAATAAAAAAGGCATGGGAGTTTCTACTTCTGCCCATCCCCACTATCGGGCCTTCGCATTGCCCCATGTCAAGGATAAGCAACGCAGCCAGCCCACGCCAAGTGATTATATGGCCGGCAATACCTTATTCAACATATAAGGCATTACCAGGATACAATCTACCCACGCAGACGTCCCGTTGCATCATCTTCTGTGACATGTTTCAAATTTGCGAAGTTTGATAGTACAGAATGATAACGTCCGTAAACGCCTTTCCCCAGCCTCTACCTGCCTCCCCCGAGGAGGAAGGCTCTCTTCACTCCCCCCGTCGCCGACGGAGAGGTTGGATGAGAAAGCCGGGATTCCATAAAGTTTTTTATGGCCCGCCCTGCCACAACAGGCTGGCTTGGCCGACACAAAGTTACGAAAAATGTGGAAACAACAAAAAACAAAGTGAGAAATTCTTTGTTTATCTCTGTATTTTCCCCATCGCATGGCAAACACAGGCAGAAAACCACGCGTCCATTCGTCTCGAAGGACGCGTCCATTTCGCCAAGTGGACTGCAGGATGTAATTTACCGCTTATCCTTGGGAAAAGACAATGCTCAGAGTAACACAAAAACTTCTCTGCAGAAGTTGGCAAAGTTCTCTGCAGAAGTTGGCAAAGTTCTCTGCAGAAGTATTACCTACTCTCTGGAGTCGAACTGAATTTGTTTCTGGGGGTTCTGGAACAAGCACCCTTCTTGAGGGCTGCTCAGCCGATAGCAGAGCGTTCCTGTTCCATTTGCTGGAAGTCCTTCAGACGCAGGACAAAGCTGCGGGTGAGGTATTTGTCGAGCACAACCGGGTTGACGCTAAGTTCCTGAGGAGTGCCGTGGAAGAGTATTTGTCCCTCGAAAAGCAGATAGGCACGATCGGTGATACAGAGCGTTTCCTCCACGTTGTGGTCGGTGATGAGCACGCCAATGTTGCGCTGTTTCAGTTTCCAGACGATATACTGGATGTCCTCTACGGCAATGGGGTCCACGCCGGCAAAGGGCTCGTCGAGCATGATGAACTTCGGGTCGATGGCCAGACAGCGTGCAATCTCCGTGCGGCGTCGCTCGCCACCACTGAGGCGGTCGCCAAGATTCTTGCGCACCTTCTCCAGGTGAAACTCGCTGATGAGGCTCTCCAACTTCTCTCTTTGATACTCGCGCGGCTTGCCCGTCATCTCCAGAACGCTCTTGATGTTGTCCTCGACGGTCATCTTTCGGAACACGCTGGCTTCCTGTGCCAGATAGCCTATGCCACGGCGAGCACGCTGATAGACAGGCAGGTTGGTAATCTCCTCGTCGCCCAGATAGATATGTCCGTCGTTGGGCAGGACAAGACCGGTGGTCATGTAGAACGACGTGGTCTTGCCTGCACCGTTAGGACCGAGCAGTCCTACGATTTCACCTTGGTGAACATCGAAACTGACCTTGTTCACCACGGTGCGGTTGCCATATATCTTTACCAGTCCTTCGCTGCGAAGTTGCAAACTTTCATTTTCCATTGAAACCCTTTTATTATGTTGTTTTTGGCCGATGGTCGGGGCATTGTCTCATTCGTGCTGCGCTGTCAGCAGGCATTGCCTCATGCCTTCTTCATGTCTTCCTTAACCTTTCTCAGCAAGTCGCTGGCAAAGATGAAGGAATTGAGCTTTTCGTTGGTGGAAGCCATTATTTCGTCCTTCGAGCCTTCCCACTCCTTGTGTCCGTCGCAGATGTAGAGAATGCTCTCGCCAATGCCGAGAACGGAGTTCATGTCGTGTGTGTTGATGATGGTTGTCATGCCGTATTCGTGGGTGATGCCACTGATGAGGTCGTCGATGACGAGGCTCGTCTTGGGGTCGAGACCCGAGTTGGGTTCGTCGCAGAAGAGATACTTGGGGTTGAGGGCGATGGCTCTTGCTATGGCAACACGCTTTTGCATGCCGCCGCTTATCTCGCCTGGCATCTTGCTTTCGGCACCCTTCAGATTGACTCTCTCAAGGCAGAAGCGGGCGCGCTGCACGCGGTCGGTCTGATTCATGTCGGAGAACATGTCGAGCGGAAACATGACATTCTCCAGTACGGACATGGAGTCGAAGAGGGCGGCACTCTGGAAAATCATGCCCATTTCACGGCGAAGCATGACGCGTTCGCGCTTCGACATTGCGACGAAGTCGCGTCCGTCGTAGAGGATTTTGCCTTTGGTGGGTGTGAAAAGGCCTACGATGTTCTTCATCAGGACTGTCTTTCCGGAGCCGGACTGACCGATGATGAGGTTGGTTTGCCCGTCGCGGAAGGTCATGTTGATGTCGGAGAGGACGTCTCTGCCATCGAAACTCTTATATAGATGCTGTACCTCTATCATGATTATGACAACAAGGATGTTAGGAATATGTCGGAGAAAAGTATCAGCATGCTGCTCGACACTACGGCATTGGTGCTGGCTTTGCCCACATCGAAACTGCCGCCTTCGACGTAGTAGCCGTAGTAGGACGCCACGCTGCTGATGATGAAGGCGAAGAAGATGCTCTTGATGATGCTCATCCAGACGTACCATTGGTTGAAACTGTGCAGCAGACCGACGGTCAGGTCGTCGGGGGTGATGATGCCTGCAATGGCAGTGGCGTATGCTCCGACAAAGCCGGAGACGATGCTGAACACCACGAGGAAGGGGATGATGGACATCATGCCCATCACTTTTGGCAGGATGAGGAAGGAGGCGGAGTTGACGCCCATTATTTCCAGGGCGTCGATTTGTTGTGTGACACGCATGGTGCCTATCTCCGAGGCGATGTTGGAGCCGACCTTACCGGCAAGGATAAGACACATGATGCTCGAGGAGAACTCCAGCAACATGATTTCTCTGGTGGTGTAACCGGTTGTGAACGTGGGCATCCAGGGGCTTTGGATGTTCAGTTTTATCTGTATGCAGATCACTGCACCGATGAAGAAACTGATGAGCAAGACTATACCTATGGAGTCCACACCAAGCGAGCCCATCTCGCGCACATACTGCCGCATGAACATTCGCCAACGCTCGGGCATCTTCATCACCCTGCCCATGAGTTGCAGATATCGGCCGAAAGCGGCCAGCCACCTCATAATGAACATCTGTATTGTCTGTTGTTTTAGTGTTTACTATTTATTGCTACCTTGCAAGCATGCCAAGCCTTTGATTATCAATGCACAAGCCATGTTGCAAAAATAGGTTAAGCATTATGGCCGGAAAGGTTAACCATTATGGCGAGAAAGGTTAAGCATTATGGCCGACAAGGCACGCCTTGTTTTCCAACATCCCACACCTTTCCCGTCCACCTCTGCTACTCCTGCGGTGTTTCCATGCCTACAACGAGGCGGTTGCCGCAGCCAAACACTTGCTGAGCCGTCTGCTTGATGTCCTCGATGCTGACGCTGTTCACGCAGTCGGCATAGCCCTCCACGAACTCCTGGTTGTAGCGTGTCTTGAGAAGAAGGCTGCTCATCCAGTAGTCGTTGCTCTTGAGTTCCTCCTGATGCGAACGGAGCATGTATTCCTTTATCTTGGCAAGATTCTCCTCCGATGGACCCTTCTCCATCATCTGCTTGACGCCCTTGTCGATGAGAGCCGTCATTGCCACACGCTTTTCTGGAGCCGTAGGCAACACAACCTGCACCACTGCAATCTCTTCGGGATAGTCCGACATGTTGGCACTCACTGGCACACCGTAGGCACCGCCACTCTCCTCGCGTACAGTTTCCGTGAAGAGCATGTCCATAGACTGCTCCAACATACTTATAAGAATGGCGTTCTTCATCGTCTTCTTCATCGGGCCATGATATACAAACACATTCATGGAGTTGGGCGTATCCTGCTTCTTCGTGAAGTAACACTCGCGGCCGCCCTTCGTCAGACGCTGGTTGATGTCCTCATACTTCTCCTTCTTGCCCTTTGCAGGCAAAGCACCCAGATACTTAGCCAACAAGGGAGCCACTGAATCGGCATTGACATCGCCCACAAGGTAGAACTCGAAGTCGCCGGCATTGGCAAAGCGTTCGCGGTAAATCTCCAGCAGACGGTCGTAACTGATGCGGTCGAGATCCTCCGCCTTCTGACGCTTGGCACGGACAACATTACCATAAAGCACACTCGCCAGGCTGTCGGCAAGAGTCGTTTGGGGATTGAGGTCCGCATTCTTCAGCGCATTGCGTGTACGCTCTATGTGCGATGTGAAAGCATCATCGTCGCGGCGAGGCGAAGTAAAGCTGAGGTAAACAAGCTGAAGCATCGTTTCCAGGTCCTTCTTCACACAGTTGCCTTCAATGCCCTCCGTGCGGGCTGAAACCACTGCCGAAGCACTGGCCTGGATGCCAGCCAGTTTCTTGTTGAGGTCGATGGCTGAGAAATTGCCCAGACCACCCTGACGCACCAAAGAAACATTGCCCGAGTTGATGTATTCCTCCTCACCATAAAGGCTATTGCCACCCCATGATGTAGCGCGGAAACTTATCTTGTTGGGACTGTAATCGGTCTGCAAAACGTGAATCTTCATGCCATTGCTCAAAGTAATAAGCTTGGCACCATAGATGTCGTCCGTTATCTTCTTAACCTTCACCTTGCTTTTCAGTTCGGGCACCAAAGGCTCCGTGCTCACCTCTTCGGTGAACGCCTCAATCTGCTCGGCATCTACCTCAGCCATTGCAGACAACACCTCCTGCTCCGTCGGGCAAGCCAAGCCCTCCTTCTCAGGCATGAAGATGAGAATGGCACGATTGTCTTGAGGAAGCACCGCAAGCGTCTTGTTGATTACCTCAAGCGGGAAGTTCGGCACAAACTGATGCATCGCACTATGTAACCACTCGATGCCCGGAGCCGGAACATTATCGAGGAAGTTGCGCACACAAGCATCGACGAGCGAAGTGTTCGTGCGCTTGTCGCGAGCCTCGTATGCCGCATCAATCTGAGAAAGGTATTCCTGCTTGAAGCGTTCGTACTCGCTCACCGTGAAACCACCTCTTGAAGCACGAAGCAACTCACGATATGCAGCCTTAATACCCTCGGTGCTGCGATTCTCCTTCATCATAACATCGAGCGAAAGAGCATCCTTCGTGTTTGCCACAAGGAAAGGGCCAAAGTCGACACTTGCACCAGAGAAAGGAGCATCTGCCTGACGCGCAATCTCGCTAAGACGCTCGCTCAACATGCCGGAAATAGCAGTCTGTACGAAATCGAGCGCAATCTGTGCATAGGTTCCCCTCGCCTCTCTGGGCAACGGGTCTGTCTTGAACATCATAGATGCTATCATGCTCGGGTTTTCCTTGTCCTCGCCAATGAAGACCAAAGGCTCTTTGTTGTCGGGCACAGGATACTCCTCGCGCACAGCAGCATCGGCAGCAGCAGGCGCAATGTCTGCAAACATCGTCTGCAATTTCTTCTCTATCTCGTCGGGATTGACATCGCCCACAATGACAAGCGCCTGCAGGTCGGGGCGATACCACTTGCGATAGTAGTTGCGAAGGGTTTCATAAGGGAAGTTCTTCACCACTTCCATTGTGCCGATAGGCATACGGAAGGCATACTTGCTGTCCTTGCAAATGGTGGGGAGAGCTTCTTCGATGAGACGCATCTGGGCGCTGCGACGCATGCGCCACTCTTCCTCGATGACACCACGCTCCTTGTCGATTTCCTTGTCTTCGAGCAAGAGGTCGTGGCTCCAGTCGTGCAGAATAAGCAGACAAGAGTCGATGGCACCGGCAATCTCCACATTGACATTGTTGATGTTATAGACAGTTTCGTCGAAAGCCGTGTAGGCATTGAGGTTCTCACCGAACTTCACACCGATGCTCTCCAAGTACTGCTTCAGACCATCACCCGGGAAGTGTTTTGTGCCATTGAAGCACATGTGCTCGAGGAAGTGAGCCAGTCCGCGCTGGTCATCATCTTCCTGTATGGAACCCACGCGCTGGGCGATGTA
The DNA here is from genome assembly GCA_017631315.1 of Bacteroidaceae bacterium. Taxonomy (GTDB): domain Bacteria; phylum Bacteroidota; class Bacteroidia; order Bacteroidales; family Bacteroidaceae; genus Physcousia. The sequence goes on from JAGBTN010000015.1 coordinate 140,100, forward strand.
GAAATCGCAACGCTTCTCGGGCCACTCATTATGACGAATGTAATACGTAAGGCCGTTCTCCAGTTTACCCATCTTGACGGCTGGGTCAAGAGGAATCGGCGGCATTTGCATTTGTTGTGCTTTGGCTGCAAACGCCACAACAAGCATCAGCAGCAAAGAAATCAGTTTTTTCATTTTCTTATTTATGTGTTTTGAACTTATTCTTTTTGGTCGAACCCTTCAAGAATTCTACTTCATTCTCCATCCATCTTCCATCAGGATGAGTGGCAGTTCCACCTGTTCGCTCGTGCTGTCGCAGTAGTTCAGTTGTAACATGACGTAGGCCGTACTGTCCTCCAGAAGGCTGTCTTTGGTTGCCACCACTCCGGTGAGGTTACGCATTCTCTCGCCAGCCATAAGTTGTGCCACTGCATCAACAAGCTGACTGCGATAGCCTTCAGGCAAAGACTCTGCATTGGCATAGCCATCGACAAAGCCTTGATAATTGCCTTCGATGAGCATCGTATAGAACTTCTCTGCTGCCTTTCTTGCTGCTTTATGCGTATAGTGACCGCGAGAACAAGCAAACAAGACAACGGACAGCAAACAACAGGCGATGAGCTTCTTCATTTACTTCTGTCTGATAAATATGTTTATCGGGCAACCGCTGAAGTCCCAGCGCTCACGTATCTTGTTTTCAAGGAAACGTTTGTAAGGCTCCTTGATGTATTGCGGCAGGTTTGCATAGAACACAAACGACGGCACACGTGTGTCGGGAATCTGCATGCAATACTTAATCTTGATGTATTTGCCCTTCATCGATGGTGGCGGATAAGCCTCGATGAGCGGCAACATCTCCTCGTTCAACTTATGTGTAGAGACCTTGCGACGGCGGTTCAGGAAAACGTCCTTTGCTGTTTCCAGCACCTTGAAGATGCGCTGCTTGGTCAAGGCAGAGCCGAAGATGATGGGGAAGTCCGTAAAGGGAGCCATTCTTTCGCGAATAGCATCTTCCATTGTCTTGATGACCTTCGTATCCTTGTCAGGCACGAGGTCCCACTTGTTAACTACCACCACGATGCTCTTCTGGTTTCTTTGTATGATTTGGAAGATGTTGAGATCCTGGGTCTCGATGCCTCGTGTGGCATCTATCATGAGTACACACACATCGCTGTTCTCAATGGCACGGATAGAACGCATCACACTGTAGAACTCCAAGTCTTCGTTCACTTTATTCTTACGACGGATACCAGCGGTGTCAACCAGATAGAAGTCGAAACCGAACTTGTCGTAACGGGTGTAGATGCTGTCGCGTGTTGTGCCGGCAATGTCGGTTACGATGTTTCTTTCTTCGCCGATAAAGGCATTGATGAGACTTGACTTGCCGGCATTGGGACGGCCGACAACGGCAAATCTTGGTATTTCCTCGTCGGGCAACGCTACGCTTTCCTTCGGGAAGAGACTGAGCACAAGGTCGAGCAAGTCGCCTGTGCCACTGCCTGTAGCAGCAGAGATGCACTGCGGATCGCCCAAACCGAGAGCATAGAACTCGGCAGAGAGGTAAGTTTCGTTGTTGTCCATCTTGTTGCAGACAAGCACAACGGGTTTCTTCGAGCGACGCAAGATGTCGGCAACAGCCTCGTCGAGGTCTGTTATGCCATTCTGAATATCCACCAAGAAGAGGATAACATCGGCCTCATCGGTAGCCAACACCACCTGTTTGCGTATCTCTTCCTCGAAGATGTCGTCGCTGCCTACAACCCAACCACCGGTGTCAATCACAGAGAACTCATGGTTCCCCCACTCACACTTGCCGTACTGACGGTCGCGTGTTGTGCCGGCCTCTTCGCTCACAATAGCATGACGGGTCTGTGTCAAGCGGTTAAAAAGGGTACTTTTGCCCACATTGGGGCGCCCAACTATAGCTACAATATTCGACATATCTATACAATTTTACGTGCGCAAAGATACGATTTTTTATCCACCTGACAAAATAAAGGACAAAAAATAGAGCCCACACAAGCGTGCAGGCTCTGTATGTTATGCCTAAACAAGCCTTCGTGCTTCTCGGCAAATCCCGACAAGCGGCTTCCTTAGAGACTTTTTGAGCACTGATTTGCGTGCTGATTTGTGGGGACAATCTTATTCTCCTGCCACCACTTCAATCTCCACCATGGCAGCCTTTGGCAACGCCTTTACAGCCACAGCCGAGCGAGCAGGATATGGTTCGGAGAAGAACTCCGAATAGACGGCATTCATGTCGGCAAAGTCGTTCATGTCTGCCAAGAAGACGGTTGTCTTTACCACATTGGCCATCGTCAGGCCTGCTTCCTCGAGAATAGCCTTCACGTTGAGAAGAGACTGGCGTGTCTGTTCCTTTATGCCCCCTTCGGGGAACGCGCCGGTTGCAGGGTCGATGGGTAACTGTCCGGATGTGTAAAGCAGATTGCCTACCTTGATGGCCTGACTGTAAGGTCCGATGGCTGCGGGAGCCTTTGTTGTGCTGATTGTTTTCATTTCTATATTATTTTATTGTTCAAGTGATTCGTAGTATTCTATCTCCAGTTCGTCGCTTACGCAGAAGTCCTCGTTGTCATCGTAGAGATACACGATGCGGAGTCCACGAAACGATGCAGGAACCATCAATCTGTCGAGCAGATGCCACCGCGGACGGCCGAAGTCATACGATGCACGGTCGAGCACAAGGCGATTGCCTATCCAGTCGAACTGATAATAGCCGCCACCCAGACACTGCTCTCTGCCTACGAGCAGGTCCTTATGCTGACAGACCATCCCCAGACGCAAGTGTCCGTCCATTGTTATGATAAACTTCGGCTGTTCCATTTAATGCTTTACCTTAAGGTCAGTTGAAGATGAAATAACATCAAGTAAGTCAACCATATATTGATGCCGTTTGTCTGTATAATTAATGTATTTTCGCTTAGCGCTCCTTAACCAATTATATAAGGTCTCACTGTTAGAACATGTTGGAAAGGCCTGATTCTGGCGAATGTATTCCTTGACTTCTTGACATTTTAGCCAAAAGGTATATTCTCTAGCAGAACGTGGATAACCAGTTTCATCATATTCATGTAGCACATTATTAAGCTTATTTATCTGTTCTTTTGAAATAGTAATATTTCCAGCATTGACATTATAAAGCCATCGCATTAAGGATGACTCTTCTTGACTACTGTAATCAAATGGGAATCGATGATTTGCTTCAATAAAATTAACTAAATCAGTAAAACGCTCATCAAAATGATGGCGTCTTTTAATTTGTGCCAACTCATATCCTTCAGAATACATTTTTGACTTTAATCCGAAATATCCTCCTTCGAAGCCAATAAATCTCTTCGAACCTTCATCTGTCATTGTTGCAGCAAGACTTTTCTTATTCGTGTTAGGATAATGTTTATGGACCTCATTATAAAGTTTGTCAATATGGAGTGGCAAATCAGATGACATCAACAAATCGACGAGCAAACCTCTTATGCTTCCAAAGTATATACCGTCCCATGTATCTAATGCATAATGTGACGATTTCCCGATGGGCTTTATATGCTGATGTCTTGATAAATAATATTTTATTTGTTCTGAATTCGTATATTCGTGGTTCGGATATCGTTTTTTTAATACGGCAAAAATGTCATCAACATGCATTGGTTTTCCATTCTCTACTAAAATGTCGTAAAGCTCTTTTTTTATATCAATGAAGGTTTGTGGGAGAAAGAGACACTCACCGTCCATAATCTGCACTTGATAGACATCTGTTACTACATATTTAATACACTCTTTCATTATTGACTGCACCTGTAATGGAAAAGATCGAATGAACGAATTTAATGACATGAATGTATCACCTGAATACTTCGCATTAATAGCTTTGGCAACATTGCCCAAGCATGCCTCAAGTTTCAAATCAGCATAAATTCCGTTCAAAAGGATGAAATGTCCTTTGACCTCTAATAATTTGAAATGTCCTATCAATTGCAATAATGAGACAAACACTCCAAAATCATTTGGAAGGGATTCCATTTCCTTCAATTTGATATATTCCTCAGTAGTCTCATAGACAACTGGTAATTCTATCAATTCTTTATAAAAAGTCCTCGCATAGTTTTTTAAAAAAGACTGCTGAGCATCAATTCCCTTAGATAATATTTGACGAATTCTTGCTCCCGTTAGATTCGTAATTTTTGCAACCTCGTTTATTGTTAAACGTCTTCCATCTAAAATACCATTAAAAAGGCAATAGATATAATCGGACTTAATTTTGGACTGACGTAGATAATGAAGTAATAAGAAAAAAAGTGGCAACTGATTATTCGTCCGAATAAAATTAAAAACAAACTTCTGTTGTAAACTTGTCAGAAAAGGAAAATTCAGTTTAATTATTTCCAATTCTATTTCATCATCAGTTTGCATTATTGTTTTTTTAAATTCTGGTACAAATATAGATTGATTAAATTGATGTAATTCTTGTAGTGTTTTAACCATGAATCTTCTCTTATTGATATTCAAATAAGACTCAAAAGGTTCATCTGCATATTTTATCAAATCCTCAAAATGTGGCAAGTATTTTTCTATAATGTTTTTACTTTTAACACTTATTCTTTTTTCTATGAGATTATGGTATATTTTTTCAAGGTATTGTTTTTTTAGTGGTGACATGAAGTTTTTTGCAATATCCTCATTACTGAAATAATCTAGTTTTTGAGAAAGCTCAATGGCTTTGCTTTGGTATTTAGCATAGGTTTTGTCTCCTGTAATTTTAGCGCCCTCCATTTTACGAAGCACCTCTTCTATAAATTGTTTATATGCATACCGAATTTCTATATTTTCTTCACGAGAAAACCCCTCGACAACCACTGTCAGTTTAGGCAATTCTCCTGTTATCAGATTGTGTAAATCGTATGGGTGGGGATACGCTTTCTTCAAATAGGATTTTACCCTAGATTCACCATCTACAAAACTATTGTATGCTTCAGAAATTATTACAGCCAGTATCTCTCCTAATAATGATAACAAGCAAACTTTATCATCCGGCATTTCTGCTTCGTTGATATGACTTACCTTATTTAAGATTGGCTCAATCTCAAGCAACGATTTGCGACCAAATCTGCGAAGACGCATTAAATCTATCGGTTTATCAATTCTATTCATGATACTACCTATTGTTTCCAAACATGCAGAATGTAAACAATTGTATGTGCGAACAGAAATCAATCCCTGTTCGTACAATGTAGTAATTGTGGTATTAAAATTGACTAACATATTAATGAGATTGAGTTAAAATCTATCTAATAATTACATGAGTCCCATAACTTATAGTTACACCTTGATCATAATTGTTTTTATACCGAACCGCGCAGATCGTTCGCTATCTTCCATATCATCTTGTGCAGTTCAGCACGTTCATGTATGTTTGCCATTTGTCCCTCTTAAATATATTTTCGGGTGTAAAGATACAAAAAAATGACAACTTAAGATTGCAAAACGGCACTTTAATGAAAGAAATTTAGGGGGTGGGGTTGACAAAACAGGGGTGTGACGGTATATACAGACGTGAGGGTGCTGCAAAAGACAGACCGAGACACCAGTGAAGTTTTAATCCGACTGCAGTCAAAATGGCCTGCTTCGCCGGTGTGGGTTTCCAACGACTCCAAAGAACATTCGAAACTTCTGCAGAGAACTTTGACAACTTCTGCAGAGAACTTTGCGAACTTCTGCAGAGAACTTTTCTGCCCTCTCACAAAACCTCTTATACATCTATTTATAAACCATTTAATTCTAAAAAACCATGATTAAGTACAGTATCGCAATCAAAGGCACCAAACCTGGCACAAAGAAGGCAGAAATCACCGAAACAAAAGCCTACGGCGAGGCACAAACCGACGAAATTCTCAGTCTCGACGAGTTCTGCAAACACATTGCCGAGCATCACTCACCTTTCTCGAAAGGCACCATCAAGGGCGTTCTCTCCGACGCAGTAGGCTGTCTGCGCGAGCAACTACTCGCCGGCAACAAGGTGAAACTGGGCGATCTGGGCGACTTCCATGTAGAACTCGCCACCAAGGGTGCAAAGACCACCGAAGAGTTCAACACCAGTTACATAGAAAACGTCAATGTGCGCTGGACGCCCGGAAAAGACTTCAAGAACCTCCGCAGCGAAGCGGACTTCCAACTCGTGCCCAACCGCAAGGCACAGTCTGAAGCCATAGAAACCGTCAAGAACACGGACACCATCCAGGGGCTTGAGTAAACCCTAACTCCTCCCCATTGGGGGAGGCCGGAAGGGGGCTGCTACGCCGTGCCCAGTGTGCCGTCCATTGGTATGGGGGCAGCGGTGTTCTGCTGAGGAATGCGCTTGAAGGCGATGTTGTTGCGAAGCATCTGACCGGGATTGACAAGGGGCAGGATTTGCTTGGGAATGCCTGCTTCCTCGCTACGAACAGCCAGGATGCCACGGGCACTGCCAATGGTGATGTCTGCCAGGTGCTGAACAAGGCCGGCAGGCAACACCCACTGGTCGCCATCGAGTTGATAGAGCGAACTCCAGCTCTCGCGCGTAAACTCGAAGATGGTCTGCACACCAAGAATGAGTTGGGTGATGTCGTTCTTCTTATACTCGAAATTGGCATTGCAACGCACGGCACGCTTCTCGGTGTCGCAGTTGAACTGGAGCTGGTTATTGATCTGTAGTTCGCCTTCGGGCCATTCGTTTGCAAGGTTGACAAACTGCAACTCCTTGACATCTACGAGGCGAAACTGAATCTGAATTTGGTTTTGCTGTGACATGACTATTTATTTTTAGAAGAAGTAACCGAAGGGGAGCCATCGGGAGAGAGACAAGAGAACATCTCCTCCTGTTGCTCCCCTCTTTACTTTCTTGTTCTTATTGTTATTGCATTAAGATAGTAGAAGCGGTTGGGGCTGCTGTTTTGCAAACCCGGCATAACGGAGAGCGTGAGACGTCCGTCGGCTGTGGGGCGAACATTCTTCAGGACAACCGTCTCGTCCGTATTGTCGGCTGCCTGCAAGGTCTCTGCCCATACGCCATCGCCCTGCACAAGGAAACTCGTCTGGCGCGAGTCGCTGCACTGCTGGCGCGATGAGAAGATGGAGATGTCGTACTTCAGGTTGGGATTGAGATGGCTGAACAGAACGGTGGCACTCTGTCGGGCGCCTGCACCTTCCATCTTTCCTGCTGCATAACCCCAAAGGGCAGACTGCGAGACGATGGCAGGCATCTGCATCTTTGTATCCGTGGCTGTCGCTCCGTTGAGGTTCGAGCCGCCAAAGTCGCTCACAAAGGTCAGAAGGATGCCCGTCGCATTTCCGTTGCAGTCCATGATGCGCGTATGTGTTCTCCTGTCTGGAGTGATATCGTTCCATGCCGGGTCGGTGCAATGCGCTGTGCCGAAGTTGAACTTCACCAAGCCCGTCGGCACTATGTTGTTGACTGCAGAGAAGCCTTCACCATCGAGAACCGTAGGACGGAAGGGCTGCTTCACTGCCTCGTGTGCCGCCACCTGACAAGAATGGGCAGCCACGAAGTCGAGCCCATCGGGACAATAACTGAACCCCACCGGCGAGATGCCCGTAATGGTCTCGAACCACACACAAGCGGCTGTGTAACGCCCCATCTTGAGGTCGAGATGATAGCCGTCGCGGTCCATCGTGTCGCCAAGATAAGTGGTGCGTGCATTCTGTATGGCCGTACCGGAAGGCACCACAAATGTCAGTTCCGGATGCATCTGCATGGCATAGCGGACTGCCCTGCAAATGCTGTCGTACATCACCTCCTGACGATTGCCATAGTTGGCAAAGCCGCCATGGGTGCTTTCGCGCGAATAGGCCCACGTCTGGTGGAAACCATAAGAGGCATTGGGATTGGTCTGCAAGCCCTGAGCATACTGTATAAGATGGGAAAGGTAAGGCTCGAAAGTGCCGGTCAAACCCGACTCCTGACTCACCTGCTGGAAGGTGATATACTGCCAGGGCTCGTCCTTTATGATGTCGGCAAGAGCCGTCCGAGGCTTGTTGGTGCGACGACCGCCCTGCACCTTGCGATACTCGAAGGTGTTGTTGGCCTCCGTCACGTCCACCCAATGCGAATGGAAGCCCTGTCCGCCACGATAGGCGTTGCCGATAATCATCTCTATGCCTGCCTCGCGACCTAACTCATAAAGATATTGCTCCACAGCATCCTGCGAGAAACTGTTGCCTATGGCCAAGATGCGGACCACGCCATCGTTCTGCAACAAAGAGTCGGATGGCATCTGCGCTTGAGCCGTAAAGCACAAGAGGAGAAGCGCAAGCATCCAGCCTGCCCTGTGTCTCCTCAAAGAGAGAGTGCTCACTTCGTTCATTTCTTCTTCTTTTTGGATTTCTTCTTCTCTACAGACGGCTTCGCAGCAGCAGGCGTCAGAATCTTCTTATACTCGTCGGCAGAAGAAAGCACCTGCAAGGCACGCTCCACACACGGATCGCCAATAAGTTGCTGCTGCACTCCTCCCTTCTGGAAGTAATAGCGATGGGCCAACTCATCGTAGAGGAACGGTTCTACCTCCTTGCGGAAACGCATCAGGTCGGCACGGATGTCATAGGTCAACTTGGCCTCCAGGGCATCGAGTTCTGCACTCGTGGCCTCCTGATAGCCTTCGCGTTTGATGACATCACGCAAAACCTGAAGCACTTGTTTGGCCGGCTTGCCTGCCTCGAAACCACTGCTCTGAATACTGTCGGCAAAGGCTGCATAGTCCTCGTCGCTGAAACGAAACTCGCCAACGGGCGCAATGGTGGGATGCGTGCGACAGAAGTGTGTCACGTAGTCGAAGAACTCGTCGCTCTGTACCAACTCGTATATCATCGTCGGCAAGCTGTCGGGCTTGACCTCGACATCGGGCTTTATGCCACCGCCATCGCGCACCTCACGACCTGCTGCCGTATGGAAGACGTTTGTCAGGCTGTCGGGAATCGTTCCAACCGAACCGTCAGGGTTCAACCGACGATAGTCGTAAGCCTGTATGCAACGTCCGCTGGGAATGTAGTAACGACTGGTTGTCACCTTAAGGCTGCCACGATAGGGCACCTCACGCACCATTTGGATAAGTCCCTTTCCATAAGTCTTCGCACCCATAACGACGGCCCGGTCGAAGTCCTGCAAGGCACCTGCCACAATCTCGGAAGACGAGGCAGAACCGCCATCGACAAGCACCACAAGCGGCATCAGGCTATCCACCGGCTCGGTTGCCGTGTAGTAGTCACGGTCCGTATGTTTCATCTTTCCTCGCGTATAAACCACCTTTTTGCCCTTCGGCAGGAAGAGGTTGGCTATATCCACAGCCTCGTTGACTGCACCACCAGGATTGCCTCGCAAGTCGAGAACAAGACGTTTGGCTCCCTGTCGGCGAACATCGTCTAAAGCATTGCGCACCTCTCGGCAAGCGCCATCGGTGAAGCCAGTCAGGTAGATGTATCCCGTCTGTCCGTCGGAAAGCATTCCCGAGTATGGCACCTGCGGGAGTTGTATCGTCTGGCGTGTAATGAGAAACGATTTCTCCTCATCGCCACGGCGTACCTTCAGCTCGAACGTCGTGCCTGCCTCGCCACGAAGCATACTGCTCACCTTGGGCGTAAGCATGCCCTTCACATCCTTTCCGTCGATGGAAAGAATCACATCGCCTGCCTTCACGCCTGCCAACTGGCTGGGTGTGCCTTCGTATGGCTCGCTGATGACGGCTCGTTGCTCCTTCCGATGATAACGAATCACACTGCCTATGCCGGCATACTTGCCCGTTGCCATCTGACGAAGGTCTTCGTCATCCTCCGGATAATAGTCGGTGAAAGGATCTATCTGTTGCAACATCAAACGTATGCCTCTCCCAATAACAGAGTCTGCATTGAGCGAATCGACATAGAAGAGATCGAGTTGCTTATAGATGTCGTTGAAGAGTTCCAGATTCCGACTGATGGCCGAATTGGAATTCTCCTTCTTCTGGGCTGCCAAAGCAAGCGGCAGAAGACACATTATTATATATATATATACCTTTTTCATATCACGTCTGTTTAGCACTTCTTCCTTATCTCCTGCCACACATCATCGGACAACTGTGTTCCTGCCACACCGACGATGTGCTCCGCAAGGCATGTGCCAAGAGAAAGACAGTCCTTGAGCGATGCGCCTCTGTCCAAAGCATAAAGGAAACCAGCATCGAAGAAAATGCCCGCTGCTGTTGTGTCCACAACGGAAACATCTTGAGCCTTCAGCATCACTTCTTCTGCTCCAAGTCTTGTACAAGCACCCTTGCTGCCAAGTTTCACAACAGCCAGACACTTATAGGCAGCAATGGCACGCAAAGCATCGAGAGCATCCTCCTTGCCAGTGAAGGCTTTTGCCTCTTCTTCGTTGGCAATAACAACATCTACACAATCCTGAACCAGATGTTGGAAGAACGGAAGGTTGGCAGCAACAATATTCTTGTCGGCAAGGTCGAGACTGATTTGTACGCTCTGCTCCATTGCAGTCTGGCAAATAGCCTCCACCAAATCGTGATTCTTTGCAAGAGTGCCTTCTATATGAACCATCGTCACATCTTCGAAAAGTGTTGGTGTAATGTCGCTTATCTGGACTTTTGAAGCATCATTCAGGGTCTTTTGCCCTTTCGGAAGTTGCTTCTGGCAAGGCATCTTATTTCCCTCCAAACGGGCAAGAATATCGACTATAGTATTACCTATTCCGATTATTTTCTCCATATTGTGTAATTTTTTCTGCAAAGGTATTGCATATTTTCGAAAAAACCTATACCTTTGCAGCGCAATTACAAGAAAACGCTAAAAAAGCCTGCTTCAGTAGCTCAGTTGGTTAGAGCACATGACTGTTAATCATGGGGTCGTTGGTTCAAGCCCATCCTGAAGCGCAAGTTTTTGAGTAGTTGTAAAATGCTTCAGTAGCTCAGTTGGTTAGAGCACATGACTGTTAATCATGGGGTCGTTGGTTCAAGCCCATCCTGAAGCGCAAGCCCAGCAGAACGCTGGGCTTTTCTTTTAAGTTTGCAGAGGTCTTTCTATTTACTTTGTCCAAAGCAGGGTTCCGTCTGTTGCTTGTCCTTCTGCCTCGATGCTTAGGATGGTTGAGCGAGAGTTGTTGTAGAACGTTACGTTTGCCTCTCCTCTCTTGTCCAGTTGCAGATTCGGATTCCAGTAAAGCGTGCGTCGGTAGTCAGTCGGCTCTGGTGGCGTCTGCTGCGAATAGTCAGGATGATAGAACTCGGCTGGCACAGAGAAGCCTGGCAAGAGGTAATAGCGGTCGCGATAGACCGTGCGACGACTTCCATCGTAAAAAGGATAAACGACTATTCGCGTCTCTGGCCTGTTCGAACCCGAGTAGCGGTCACTTCCTTCAAGGCGAGGCTGGTAGTCAGTATAGACGACATATCTGTCTAACCGCGAGCGTGGGTCTTCGTATATGCTTTCGTCGCCGAGGAATTCTTTGCGTTCACCTGGCGAGATGCTATCAGCGTTTGCAGCAAACACGGTCAAGTATTTGGGATGATAAATCGAATCTGTCGGGATGCTGGCATACTGCGGCAAAGAGCGTCTGGTAGGAGTTAAGCCAGAATATACCCGAATGCGCGTGTCGAGACTTTTTCCGTCTTCTCCTCTCACACCTTCTTCATTTACCCCGTACTCATTCATATAGACACGAACCAAAGGCTTGCCGATACTTCCGAAGGCAAAGAAAGGAATTCCGGCGTCTTCTATTGTGTTCCAAACATCGTAGGCATCCAACATAAAGGCGGGATAGGTGCTGTCGAAGCCTTTGAGTCGGCTCCTGCGACGGGCTTTGACACGTACCTCGCGAAGCACTTTAGCAGAATCTGCGAGGAGTTCGGACGGCACATCATAGTCAGAGATTGCAAGCTTTGGTGGCAGGTGTGTTTGATAGAAGTTATAGGGCAAGACGAAACGTGGATAGGGCCATGAGATATAAGCCCTGAAGTCGGCTTCTCCCACATAGAGCTTCTTCTGGATTCGCAAAGGGGAATCTTCGCCATAACCTGCCGACTGAATCCACGGATACCTCTTCTTTGTTTTCTTCGTCCATTTTGTCGTGTCGGCCACAGAGAGGAAGAACATGCTGTTCCCGTAGAACTTGGGGCATCTTATCGTGAATTTATCGCCGTTGAAAGGTGCTTCGCTCGTTTCCCAATTCAGGCTGTCGAGAGAGACTATTTCCGCATGAAGGCGCAAGCCAGGTGTCAATTTCTTCCTCGCCAGCTCTAAGATATGTTTATAGTCGCGACTCCTTTCAAGCGAGAGTTCGAGATAGCCAGGAGGAGCAGATATGCGATTGGGGTTGAACGACACGTTTCCTATCAGGATGGGAGTTTTCTCGTTGGGTTGCGTCAGGTCCCACTCTCCCTTTACCGCCATGTCTCGCCAAACGAAACGACGCCAGCCTTGTGTCATCATCAGGAGGTCGAGGGCTTGGCGATGCTCTTCATCATCCTTCTCGAAATACCAATCTGGATTGGGAATGAAACCTTTTATCTCTGAGGAGAGCAGCATCTCCGTCATGATGTTTCCGCTGTCGAAGAGCGGATCGGACTGATAGCTGTCGTGAATGGAAAGAGAAACAGGAACGTTCCTCCTTTTGCCTTTCACCTTCAACTCTACTTTCTCGTAAGGGCTGTACTCATCTTTCATCCCTGATACTACAAGTGTCGGCTCTTCCTTGTCTGCTTTCCTCACGAAAAAGAGGCGGTCGGCAAAGACTCTTCCATGAACATCGAAAACCGTTGCCTGATGAATGCCTACCTTTAATTGCGAGTTATGAATTGTTATCCGTGAACTGAACTCACGGAACTCCTCGACCTTTCCTTCGTGCATGATGGTGAGCGCCAAACTGTCAACATTGAGACCTGCAAGGCTTGTCTCGATGATGATGCTGTCACTTTCTTGCTGAACCTTTATGGCGACTCCCTCTTCTTCTGGCTTTGGCAACTTGGCAGAGGCCTTTTCACCGTTTGATGCAACAAAGGTCACTTCTCTCTCCATGCCTTTTTGTGGGACGACAGAGAACACGCCTCGCCCTCGATGGATGACCTTTGCACTGTCGTTTCCTATCGTCAAGACGCCATCGACCTGCTCTCCGTCGGACATTGCAGCCTCGAAGGCCACACGATTCTCCAAGCCTGCCACGAGATTGCCTCCTTCTGGGAAGAGCGAGAGTTTGAGCGAGCGTTTGTCAGGGTCGTTCTTGAATTCGCGTCGCAGGACTCGCAAGGTCATGTCGCGCGTGTAGTCGCCTGGAGCGAGAGGCTTGTCATAGACGGGGAAGACGCGGCTGTAGAGTTTGTCATAGTCGCGGAAGAATTCCCGCTCGCTTGCTTTATCCCTGTACATGAGGCCAAAGTAACTGGGATGTTCGTGCTCATGCTCTCCCCAGTTCAGTTGCCAGCGCGTATAAGCCCTAAGCTCGTAGAAGCCACTGTACTGTATCATCTTGTTCAGGGCGAAGAATCCCGTGCCTCGTCCCTCCTTCATCTCGATTAGCTTTCGCTCCACCAAATAGCCGTCGTTGTTGAGGAGTTCCACATAAAGCACGCCGCTGACATTCGATGGTTTGTCCGTGTTTGTCTGCCTTGTGTAGGCCGTGAACCAAATGGTGTCGCCCTGGAAGTAGCAAGTGTTGTCCATATGAACATAGACCTTTTCCTGTGGAATTGACTTGCCAAAGGCTATGAGGCGTTCCATGAGAGGAGTGAAAGGTGCAGTGAAATGAATATCTTTCTCAGTCTCTTCCTCTTCCTCCTGTATTTCCTCTTCACCTTCCTCCTCTTCCTCAGCCACATCCAGAGGAGGCTGTGTCGTTTCGCCGAAGGCAATAAGTTCTTCTTCTCTGGTTCGCCTTACGATATCATATTTTTCCCAAAGCGTCGAGTCATACTTGGCATAAGTAAGATTATCAATGATATTGCCTCCCACGAACCCACCTGATGCGGCAGCAAGGTCGTCGGCATGAGCGTCGAACAGAAGGTACCTGTACATCATCGCATCGTTTCCTCCCTGCACGGCAATGTTATTCACCGCCGCATAACCCTTGGTGTAGTCAAAGTTCATGTGAAACTTGATGGATGTGGGCATGCGTCTGCCGTTGACCCTCTGAAAGGCGTTCCCCACCTCGCCTTCGAAGCGGAGCAGACGCATCGTCTTGGCATCCACGAAGGCCTCACCTGTCATGTGACGCCTACCCTCCAGAATCTTTTTCTTCAACCCTTTCCAACGGAATGAAAAGCGATAGAGTTTTTCGCCCTCATCGCCCACCAATGTCTCCACCGATATGTTGTAGTATTTCTTTGCCATCGACAGGCTATAGAGAGGCTTGATCATTTTCTGCCAATAGGCACTTTGGAAAGCACTGGGACTTATCTCAGACATTCGGGAGATGTTTGTTGTGGTGAGTCCCATACGACTTGTTGCTCCTTGTGCATTGATGCCGTAGATGCCGCTGAATGTCTCGTCGTCGCGAAGATTTACTGCCGAACTCCAGCCCATGAGGCTTTCTATGAGGTAACTGTCTCTGTCGTTCTTCATCAGGGCCCGCATGAAGTAGGCCTGCCTATCCTTTTTGTGCTTTGAGAAGTCCCTTTTCAGTTTCTTGATGACTGCAGCCAAGACGCTCAGCTTATCCACAGGCCTCACCTCGACCTCCTTGAGGGCCTGTTCGTAGGGTTTTAGCCTGATTCTCGAAGGCACTTCCCAAGCCTGCATGCTCATCTTCTTGAAACCGACAAAACTGAAGGTCAAGATGTCCTGCGGCAAGGCAGTCAGACGGAAGTCACCATCGACGTTGGTCAGCGTTCCCATTCCATTCTGCTTATAGACAGCAGCATAAGGCAGCGGTTCGTCCGTGACTGCATCGACCACACGACCTGTTACGGTCAGCATCGCATCCTGGCCGAAAGCCCGAACTGTCCAGAACAAAAGCAGAAAAAGGAACAGTCGCCTCATAACGCAGATTTATCCTATTTGTCTATGTTCCATATGGTTTGTCGCTACTCTTTCGTAACTTCTATGATGTGGCTCACAAGGTCGTTCGATGAGGTTACCTTGATGCCGACCTTCATGAGGTAGTCGCCTGTATAGACTTTGTCGTTGCATGACAACCAACTTTGCCTGCCTGGCATAAGACAAATCTCTTTTACCTTGTACTTGGCCTCTGCGTCGAGTCCTTTCAGACGGGTGGGCAGGATGCTCTCGCCATAGCGTGGATGTATGTCGTAAGCAAAGACCAGGCTGTGCGACTTGTCTGGTGTGACACGCTGAACGACGCAGTGCTGTCCTTCGTATGGCGAGACGAGTCGGTAGAGTTCGGGCGACCAGATGACATTCTTCAGGCGGTTGTACTCCTTGATGGCTTGGCGACAATACTGTCGGTCTTCATCGGAAAGGTTGCGCAAGCCTATGTCGAAGCCTAACTTCCCCTGGAAGGCTACATCGACGCGGAACTTGATGCTTGCCCGTCTGTTCCACTCTGTGACGTGGGCGCACATGGCTTTGGCGGGCATAAAGTGTGAGTAGCCCCATTGGATGAAGATGCGTTCGATGGGGTCAGTATTGTCGCTGCACCAGTACTCTGTGAAGTAGTTCAGTCCTCTTACATCGGAGCGTCCGCCACCACCTGAGCACATCATCATATAGAGGTCGGGGTATTTTGCCTTTACTCTATCGAGAACGTTGTAGAGTCCGCGCACGTAGTCGACATAGATGTTGCCTTGATTTTCCTTGAGATATGGGGAGTAGATGTTTGTGATGGGCGAGTTGCAGTCCCACTTCATGAAGCGTATTTCGGGATTTTCCTGCATGAGATTGTCTACAACGCCGAAGACAAAGTCTTGCACTTCCGGGTTGCAGAGGTCGAGCACCATTTGGTTGCGGAAGTAATAGGTGTCTCTTGATGGCAATTGTATGAGCCATTCGGGGTGTTTTTCGGCTAGTTCGCTTTGGGGGTTGACCATTTCGGGTTCTATCCATATGCCGAAGGCGACGCCGTTTTCCTTGGCCTTCTTGACGAGATATGGTATGCCCTGAGGCAGTTTGCTTTGTGTTACCTGCCAGTCGCCGAGGCCTGCGTGGTCGTCTTTGCGCGGGTATTTGTTGCCGAACCATCCGTCGTCGAGCAGGAAGAGGTCTACGCCGAGGTCTTTTGCTTCGCCGAAGAGTGCCACGAGTTTTTCTTCGTCGAAGTCGAAGTAGGTGTTCTCCCAGTTGTTGAGGAGTGTCATGCGGTCGTCTTTTGCCTTGTGGAGTTGGTGGTTCATCATCCATCGCTGGAAGCGTCGGCTGCCTTCGCCCACGCCTTTGTTGGAGAGGGTGAAGTAGAAGTCAGCTGTGCGGAAGGTGTCGTCTTTCTTTAGGAGATAGGTTGAGGCGTCGTGGTTGATGCCGCTAACGATGCGGAGAACGTGCTGGTTGTCCACTTCGAAGGTGAAGCGGAAGTTGCCTGTCCAGCCGAGTGTTCCCATCAGGACGGTGCCTTCGTCCTCGCGAACAGGTCCGCCGAGGCCTACCTCGAAGAAGGGTTGTGCCATCAAGTTGGCACGTGCTCCCAGGCGGCTGTCGAGCACTTTCTTACCGAATTTGAGTTCCTGCGACTGCATCTGCATCTCTTTTGCCCAGTCGCTGGCATACTCTGTGAGGTGATAGTTGTCTGCCTCGAAGTAGAGCATGGAGGAGGCGTAGCGGCCGAGATAGACTTTTCCTTTTTCGTGGTGTGTTATTTCGGTCCACTGTTGTATGATGTCTTCTTCGGGGAACACCTTATAGTAGAGTGTGACCTCTACGGGATATACTTCGTCGCGAAGGCGGATGGTGGTAAGGTTGCCGTCGGCAGAGTGGTTGACATACTTCAGGACGCTTGTTGGGTTGCCGTCGGCATGGCGTATTTCGAAGGTCGGTTCGTAGTAGTCTTCCGTGCCCATCACTGGGTAAACTTCGAGGCCCTGGATGCACGAGCTGCTCAGCCCGGCCAGTGGCATGTAGAGCTGCCCGAGGTCTGTCTGCTCGGAGAGGCGTTCGCCGAGGTAGGTCTGGCAGAGCCGTTGCTGCGAGTTTACCTGCAACACCAGTTGCGTATTGTTGGTTGCAATGTTGATGGTCTGCGCCCAAAGGGCGAGGAACGAAGAGCAGAAAAAGATGCTCAGCAGAGTCCGTTTTGTCATGATATAATCGTTTTTCAAGTTGTTAGTACTGCAAAATTACAAAAAACCGCGGACAACATGCAACGTAAACAGCATTTTTGTTTGCCGTCCGGACACAAAAAATTGTTTTGCCTCCCCTGAAAAGAAAAACCTCCACTCACAGCCGTTTCGCAGACACGCCACAACTGCACCGGAAACATCTACTGCCTTTCCGGGCAACATCTACTGCCAAATCGGTCGGAAAGGCAGTGGATGTCGGCCGATTTGGCAGTGGATGTCGGAAGGCACCCGCAAGGACGCAGAAATGACGAACCGACAATAATTCGCAAATCGGCCCTTGCAATTCATTTTTTCTTCATAACTTTGCAACATGAAAGGCGAGAAATTAGGCATCCGACGAACCGTGGCACTCGAGGCTTCCAGACTCCTGAACAAAAGTCTCCGCAAAGAACATCCGCTCCGGCAACTGTTCTGGGAAAGCACCGTGCGCTGCAACATCCATTGCCGACACTGCGGAAGCGACTGCCGACAGGCTGCCCTCACACCTGACATGCCACGCGAGGACTTCTTCCGGGTGCTGGACAACATCGCCCAGAAGCGCAACCCCGGCGAAGTGTTCGTCATACTCGGCGGCGGAGAACCACTGGTCCGGGAAGACATCGTGGAGTGCGCCCAAGGCATCTCCTCGCGCGGATTCCCGTGGGGAATGGTGACAAACGGACTCCTACTCACACCCGAAATGCTCCACAACCTCAAGCACGCCGGACTCTGCTCCATAACCATCAGCCTCGACGGACTGGAGGAACAACACACATGGCTGCGCCGACACCCCGACTGCTTCCGCATGGCAAGCCAGGCAATCGACATGATTGCACACGACCCGTCGCTCGTCTACGACGTCATGACCTGCGTACACCAGCACAACTACAACACCCTGCCACAACTGCGCGACTACCTCATCGGCAAAGGCGTCACAGACTGGCGGCTCACAACCATCTTCCCCGTCGGCAGAGGCGCGCAAGACAAAGACCTCCAACTCACAGCAGAACAACTCCGAGGACTGCTCGACTTCATCCGCCAGACACGCAAAGAAGGCAACATACACACCTCCTACGGCTGCGAAGGCTTCCTCGGACCATACGAAGGCGACGTGCGCGACTGGATGTTCCGCTGCACAGCCGGCATCACAACGGCCTCCGTCCTCGTCGACGGAAGCATCAGCGCCTGCACAAGCATCCGCCATAACTACCAACAAGGCAACATCTACACAGACAACTTCATGCAAGTCTGGGAACAACGCTTCCTGCCACACCGCAACCACAACTGGATGAAAACCGACCTCTGCAAAGACTGCCTCTACTGGCGCTACTGCGAAGGCGGCGGCATGCACCTCAGAGACAACAACGGAAAACTACTGCTCTGCAACCTGAAGAAAATGGAAGAAGCCCACACATCGCTCCCCCCATCAAACGAAACCCCAAACAGTAACCGATAAAATGTCAAAGAAAATCCATTCCCTCTGGCGCATCATACTGAGTTCAATCATAACCCTGCTCGGCTTCACCGCCTGCAAAACAACCAAAAAAGTGCAGAAAGAAGACAGCATGATGCTGCTCTACGGACCACCACCTGGAGTGGTGGAAAGAAAACAAGCCACAGAAGAAGCAGTACCCCTCTACGGCGCACCACCGGTAAAAACTGCAGAGGAGCCAAAGGCAAAATAACCTTCGGCTCCTCTGTAAAAGCACAAAAGACCTAATCCGCCCTCCTTATCGCCTCCTCCCGAACACTGTCCCAATAACCACAATCCAGTTCGAAGAACGTAGAAGTATAAGGAAGCGTCAGCGGAGTCTTGATGATAACAACACGGCAAAGGCTGCTCACCTCGTCAAGACGACGGATGAGTTCCTCGTGCGGCACAGACTTCACCTCGTCCTTGCCAAGCACCTTTTCCACAGAAGCCCTATAGTCATTCCATCCGGGCACAAGATCCTCGCAGAGTCGCCCCTGCTCACTGTCCTGATAAATATGGGCAAACACATGAGGAGCCTCATCTATCATCGACTTCACCCGAGCAATCACATCCGCATAAGGAGCATCGGCAAAAAGCGTAGTAATGCCCGGATTCGTCTGCAAGGGATAGGCCATATCCGTAACTACAATCCAATTGCGATGCCCCAAAAGCGGCATCTGGCCGGCAAGAACCTCTTCCCAGCCCGTTTCTGCTGCGCCCTGCACCTGCGTCTGCCTTGGCGCAGGACTGCAACAAGCAAGCAGAAGCAACAATGTCAATAACTTATAGTTCATCAATCAGAGTTTTACCTTGAATTGATGCGTGCCGGCAGTCAGTTCGTGCCTCGTGCCGTCAGGACTCGTCCAAGTGGCAGTACTGCCAAGAGGAATACTAACATCGTATGTAACACGGCGCCCCTTGCGACTCCATGCACTGCGAATCTCCCCATAAGGAGAAGTGTGGCAAGCCTCGAAACGCTCCAGCCCATCAACAAAATTAGGTCGTAAAATGATGTGGCGGAAGCCAGGCTGCTGCTCATCGGGATAGATGCCGCCCAATCCCTTATATGGCCATGCCCCTATCTCACCATACATAATATGGTTGTCCGAGTCGTTGTTGTCAAATGTCCAGTTCTCTCGAAGCGTCGTAGCACCAAGCTGTGCTATCCAAGCACCCCAAGAAGGATAAGTATCCTGCACCGCAACACGATAAGCAACATCAGCATAGCCGTTCTCGCTCAAGGCACACAGCAAAGCCTTGCATCCATGCACGCCAACATCAAGATGATAATCCTTCGACACAACGTCTTCGGCAAGACGCTTCGCCACTTCCTGCCTGTACTCGTCGGGAACAATTCCCCAGTAGAGGGCCATGCTCAACTCCGTCTGCGAACCACTGGCATAGATGCACTTCTCCTTGCTGAAATACTTGTCGTTCAGTGCCTGGCGGATATCCTTAGCAAGTTGCTCGTATTTCTTAGCATCGTCCAACTTGCCAAACAACTTTGCCGCCTTGCTCAAGATGAGCGCATCGACGTAGAAATAAACCGTAGCACAGAAGTCGCGGTCGGATTGTGTCTTCACAGGAATCCAGTCGCCCAATCCCCACGACGTAATGTGACCGTTGCTACCGCGCTCCACAAAGTCGACCAAACGCCGGATGGCATCGTAATTGTCACGAAGCGGACGCTCATCGCCATAGAACATATAAAGTTGCCAGGGAATAATGGCGGTTGTCGATACCCAATCAATGCCAATAAGGAAGTCGTAGCCCCAGCCGCTCGTTGGGATGATGTTGGGAAGCATACCATTTGGCTGTTGCTCATCGCGGTGTGCACTCATCCATTGCTCGTATGCAGTAATGGCATCAAAGTTATAGAGTGCCATCTCTATGGCAAGGTGCGCATCGCCTGTCCAACCATTCTTCTCGCGATGCGGGCAATCTGTGGGATAACCCACGAAGTTCGAGAGATAGGCTGCACGCGTAGCGTCCATAATCTTACCTAACAACGGATTGGACGAACTAATGCTGCCCACAGGCGTCATGTCCGTATTAGTGCGCCAAGCAGTAAGGCTTTCGGCAGTAAGGTTGATTGGCTTCGATGAACTTACCTCTGCATAGCGGAAACCTTTATAAGAGAAAGTCGAGGCGTAGCGATCATTGCCTCCGCTCAGCCAATAGATGTCTGTACCAAAAGGTTCCTTCACCTTGTCTCCACCGTAAAACTTATTGATGTTCCCCATATGAACGTGTCCGTCAGGAGCAAGACGTTCGCCGTGAGCAATGCGCACTTCCGTGTCACGGTCTCCTTGCACAGCAAGTTCAGTAATGCCCGCCATATTTTGTCCGAAGTCGAAGACATAAGTCGAATCATTCAGGCGCCTGACATTTTCCGCACTTATTTCTTCAATCTTGATTTTTCCGATGGGTGTCATCTGTTGCGAAACGATATGTACCGCAGGAGCATTTGTGAGAGAAACCTTGCGCCAGCCCTTGTCGTCGAACGATGCAACGTCCCATGCCGTTGCCTTGCGGAAGTCATAGTGCTCGCCTACATATATATTATTGAATGTAAGAGCACCCCCTGCCGTAAGCCACGTCTGGTCTGTGGGGATGACTTCCGTCGTGCCGTCGACATATGTAATACGCAGGTCCATACAGAACTTCGGACGACTGCGCCAAGGAGCCTGATCAAAGTCCCACGCTGCCTTCGACTGATAGTTGTACCAACCGTTTCCAAGTACAACGCCCAACGCATTCCTTCCCTGAACAAGCAAAGAAGTAACATCAAACGTGAGATACATTGTGCGACGATCAAAGCGCGTATAGACAGGCTGAAGGAAGTCTCTGGAAGCAGGTTTGCCATTAACGGTCAACTCAAAAAGTCCGCCGCTAGCGATGTATGCTCGTGCTGCTTTTACGGGTTTACTCAGGGAAAATGTCTTACGAAAATAAGGAGCTGGCCGAAGTTCACGGTCGCGGCTGTCGCACACCCAAGAACCTTGCCAATGACTTTCGCCCATCATGCCCGTCTCAAATATAGTCTGCGCCTCGCCAACCTGAACAATATAAGTCGAGAAAGGTTGCAAGGGTTCACCTTCATAGTTGACAAGCACCGTACCTGGCGCAGCGTTGTGTCTGAAGACAACTTGTCCTTCGCTGTCCTTGACTATCACTCGAAGGGGAGCCTTGTCTTGTGTCAGGCGCCAACTGAAACGTGGATTCGGGTCATCTACGCCAATAGGAGTTTCCAAATGGTTTACTCGCAAATGTGTCTGTGCCTGAGCAATCATCGACACGAACAAAAGAAGGGAAAGAGCGTACTTCATAATTTTATTGTCTTATTTCCTATGGTTAATGTCTTTATTGGCAATTCGCCGTACAGAACTTCAATGTCGGCTGTACCATCTTCCTTCACCTCACACAATCCCCAGGCATAACCTGTGCTCCAGAAATAACGACCAGGTCTGTCGGTAAAGGCCATATTTTCTTTCACAGCAGAATAGTGGAAGCCGCTCATGGCAAGAACACCTGCCCATGCTGCCATGGCACGTGAATAGTGATGACCGCACTCGGGCTCGCTGAAAGGATTGCGTTTCGCACCATCAAAGCGGTCGCGAATGGCACGGATGCACTTCAAACCATCTTCTTCCATACCCTCGTAGAGCATGCCAACTGCTGCAGTGTACTCAAAACCCGTCATCGCTTCAGCGAAATAGGGGAATGGAACACTGAGACGACCTTTTGGCCATGAGCCCATTACTAGTCCCGATTCGCCTGCATAAACAAAGGTACGCATATTATTGAAGTGCAAGCCAAAGTCATTAAGCCAATTGTACTTCATGATGCTCTGCAACGTAGTACGGATATGCTCTTTGTCCCCCAAATAACCTAAACCGCAGATGTGTGCCATGTATTGTCCCACAAGTTGGTCTACAAGACAGCCTTTCCCGAGTTGGAAGTCAGGAACCTTTGTGTCGGGATTATCCATATCGAGGTAAGCGAATGTATTGGGATCGGTTATCTTATGTTCATAGTATTCTCCGTTAAAGAGGTTGGCATCCATCCAGGCGCTTCCTTTTTCGAAAAGCGAACGGCATTTCTTGGCAAATGCTTTATCCTTCATTGCCTTTGCCATCTCTTCTGCCGCACGAAGGGCACCCATATACCAAAAGCCCATCTGTGGGTTTGGTCCGAAATAGTTCACGTCCATGGTGTTGTGCTGTGAGCCTTCCATCACTCCGTCCTGATTTGCGTCCCAACTACCCTTGCCGTCAATACCGTTGTCTGCAAGCCATGCATACGAGAGGACCTTCTTAATCTGTTCCCAATTATCTGCGAGGAACTTGTTGTCGCCTGACAATTGCCATTCGCGATACATCTTCATGATGCAGCCCATCTGTCCGTCGGCTGCAGGCCAACTGCGTTTAGCGGCTTCGGAGAGTGGCAAATCGGCACGGAAGTTCATCAGGCCATTGTCTTTTGTCGCATAGTTAAACTCAACATCGCGCATGGTGCAGGCCAAGTCGCCAAAGAGGAAAGGTGTTGACACTTCGTAGTTCCAGACGTGGGTACACGAGCCTTTGCACGAGCCGGAACGGTTCCAGACGCCTTCCCAGCCCATGAGATGCCCGGAAGGGATACGGAAGACGGTTTGCGAACGCAAGACTGAGAGATTGAATAGCGCTGACTCTTTGATTTCTTCGGGATAGGAACTTTCGAGGAAAGAATTGACGAAGAGGCATGTTTCCTTTTCAAGGCGAGACATTTGCGGAATGATTTTCTGTGCTGCATCCCATGCATCGGCATAGAGTGTGCTGTAATAGTTTCCGACGATTGTTTCCGACCATGCTTTTCTATTTGGAAAGTTCCATGTGAGGAAGAAGACGAATGTTTCGGTTTTTCCAGGAGCGATGTGTTTCTTGACAGCGAGGGATGCCATTGGGTCAACCTCGAGAGGCCATGCTTTCTCTGTAAGACTGCCGTCTTCGCTGAAGTCGTCCCAGAAGTTCAATATGGCATTTTGCCATTTGTTTGGTTTGGAACAAGTGCGATAGGTTACTCCTTCGCTGCTTGTTGTAACGAGAGCCATTGTGCCCCATGCCGGGTCGTCGTGCTTCACACTGTCCGAATAGAAGTATATTCCGGCTAATGCATCTGTTTTTCTAAAGGTGTTTTTGTTGTTTTTGCAACCGGTAAAGGAGTAGCCTCTGCCGTCTCGCCCGATGAAGTTTCGCATTGTTCCGCATACTGCGACGTCCATCGGGGCTGTTGTCGTATTGGTGACTTCGTATGCCAGGACTGCTATGGGCAAACTGCTGTCGTCGGTTGCGGCGGGGACGAGTGGGTTGAAACCTTTGATGCGAACCTTTACGGGCAGTCTTTTGTCTGAGAGATTAACTTGTCCGAAGGGGTAAGCGGCGTCGAATGATGCTTCGGAAAAGCGCGGGAAGCCGTGGTGGTTGACTGCTTCTCCACCGCCGTCTCTGAGGAATTCGTGTGAGTAGAGTGGTCCTTCGAGTAGTGTTGTGACTGCTTGCTGTCCGTCGGGTTTGGCATAGATGGCAAAGAAGGGTGCGTTGCTGCTGCCGGTGTAAACCGTGCTGAAGCCTTTGGCGGGAATGTTCATGATTTCCCAGTCACGCAATTCGCCGCGTCCTCCGAGGGAGACCTGTCCTGTGCCGATGCCGCCCAAGGGCAGGGCGATTTGGAAGAGATGGTTTTGGTCGTAGTGTTTCAGCATTGGCCATTGTCCGGGTTTCCATTCGTCGGCAATTGCGCTGAAGACCGTAAGGAGGAGGATGATTAGGGTTAGAATGGGTTTTTTCATGATATTATATTAGGTATGTGTATATTGTGTTAATGGGAGGCTCGCATTTCTTGCCTGCCAATGGTTTATGCTTTTACTCTGATGAGGGTAAGTCCGTCGCGCAGAGGCAGGATTACTTTCTCCACACGGTTGTCCGATGCGACAAGGTCGTTGAAGGCTTGCACACCTCTCGTCTGCAGATCGCTCTCCCTTGCCTTTTCCACAACTCGGCCATACCACAATGTGTTGTCGGCAAGGATATAGCCTCCCGGACGCATCATGGGCAGCAGCATCTCGTAGTATGCCACATATTCCCGTTTGTCGGCATCGATGAAAGCGAGGTCCCACTGCTCCTCCATTTGGCGAAGAAGTTGCAGGGCATCGCCGATGTGGAGGTGTATTTTGTCCTTGTAGGCACTTCCTTCGAACCATTCCCGCAGGAAGTCTTCGTTCTCGTCGAACACCTCGAAGGTATGAATCTCTGCGCCTTCGGGCAATCCTTCTGCCATAGACAAGGTGGCATAGCCGCTGAAAGTGCCCAGTTCGAGCACCTTCAGCGGCTTTATCATTTGGACGAGCATCTTCAAGAGGCGTCCCTGCAGATGTCCGCTGGCCATTTGTCCGTAGGAGAGGCGCAGTTGTGTGTCGCGCCAGAGGGCATGCAAGTAGTCGCCTTCGGCATCGATGTGCTGAAGGATGTACTCGTCGAGTGTCATTCTTCGGTATGCGATTCTGCTGCTTTGTCTATCAGGGCTTCGATGGCGAGGCGGTAGCTGTCGAGTCCGAAGCCACCCACAAAGCCTATGCAACCTGGGCTGATGATGGAGCGACGGCGGAAGTCTTCGCGCTGATAGACGTTGCTGATGTGTACTTCTACCGTTGGTGTGCTGACGCTTTTGAGGGCGTCGAGGATGGCAATGCTGGTGTGTGTGTATGCTCCTGCATTGAGTATGATGCCGTCGCGGTCGAAGCCTACTTCCTGGATTTTATTGATGATTTCGCCTTCGAGGTTGCTTTGGTAGTAGTCGATGCGTACTTTGGGGAATCGTTGGCGCAGTTCTTTCAGATAGTCTGTCCATGCTCGCTTGCCGTATATTTCGGGTTCGCGAATGCCCAAGAGGTTCAAATTTGGACCGTTTATGATTTGGATTCTCATAATTTTGTTGTACTTTTGTTGTTTGAAAGTCTTAGTTGTCGCTACAAAGATATAAAATAAATGATGAATGGGGAATGATGAATGGGGATTTTTTTTTGAGATTTGATGTTTTTCCCTGCTGTTAATCTTTTCTGCTGTTACCTATGCGCTACGAGTTGAGCAATACTCAGATTGTCGGCAATGCGATTCTGCGCCGCTATGTTCAATACCTGCGATTGGAGCGTTCCTACACGCCCAACACGCTGGACGCGTACCTGAAGGACTTGCAGAAGCTGCTGAACTATTACAGCGACGAGGGCATTGACTTCCGACAGGTGACGCTCAAGCAGCTGGACGGCTTTGCGAAGGCGTTGCAGGAGTTGGGTGTCGGTCCGCGTTCGGTGGCGCGAATCCTGAGTGGTGTGCGGTCGTTCTACCGTTTTCTGACCATCGAGAAGGAGGTGGAGACCGACCCTACGGAACTCCTGGAAAGCCCGAAGCTGGGCAAGCACCTGCCGGAGGTGTTGAGCCTTCCGGAGATTGATGCCATAGAGGCTGCCATAGACCTGAGCAAGCCTGAGGGCGTGCGCGACCTTGCCATCGTGGAGGTGCTGTTCAGTTGTGGCCTTCGCATCAGCGAACTGTGCAGCCTGAAACTGAGCGAGCTCTATCTGGAGGAGGGATACATACGCGTCCATGGCAAGGGCAGGAAGGAGCGTCTGGTGCCCATAGGCGACAGTGCCATCGACAGGCTGCGGCAGTGGTTCGTCGTCCGGCAAGGCTGCAAGGTCAAGCCCGGCGAAGAGGACTTCGTCTTCGTCTCTCTGCGACGGGGCAAACGGCTGAGCCGCATCTCGCTCTTCGTATATATAAAGGAATATGCCGCCAAGGCCGGCATCCGCAAGAACATCAGCCCTCACACCTTCCGCCACAGTTTTGCCACGCAACTCCTGGAGGGAGGCGCCAACCTGCGAGCCATCCAGGCCATGCTCGGACACGAGGATATCGGCACGACCGAAATATATATGCACGTCGACAAGACGCACCTCCGACGCGAAATCCTGGAGCACCATCCGCGCAACATCAGAGACTGAAAAAGAGGCTGCACGAGGTGCCCTCCAGGAAAGGTTAACCTTTATCGACAGAATGGTTAACCCTTCTGCCCACAATGGTTAACCATTATCGGCATAATGCTTAACCATTATTTCAGCACCGGCACACGCCCCTCACACACACCCCGTACATGGAATTTACATTTTGCAAGGAAAACTGACACATTTCTGCTTTTTCTGCCCGGTTTCCTTTGCAAAATGAATAAAAAAACCTACTTTTGCTATCAAAATAACAACAAAGCTCAAATAAAACAATGCTAAAAGTAGACGATTTAGACAAAAAGATTCTCGAAATGATTTCGTGCAACGCACGCCTGCCCTTCAAGGAGGTAGCAGACGTGTGCGGCGTAAGTCGTGCCGCCGTTCACCAACGCGTACAACACCTCATCGACGACGGCGTCATCATAGGTTCCGGCTTCCATGTGGACCCCTCGTGCCTGGGATACAACACATGCACATACGTCGGCATCACACTCGAAAAAGGCTCCATGTACAAAAGCGTGGTGGACGAACTCGAAAAGATACCCGAAATCGTGGAATGCCACTTCACAACCGGGCCCTACACCATGCTCATCAAACTCTATGCACGCGACAATGCACACCTGATGACACTGCTCAACGACCGACTCCAAGAAATAGAAGGCGTCTTCTCCACAGAGACACTCATCTCACTCAAACAAAGCATCAAGAAAGAAGTACCCATCGGCACACAATGCCACAACATCAAACCCATATCCCTCGAGGAAGCATGAAGCCAAAACAACCACTCGTCGGCATCACAGGCAACTACGGAGACAAAGGCTGCGAACTGGCAGAAGGCTACTACCTCTCCGTCCTGCAAGCAGGAGGAACACCGGTAGCCATACCACCATACAGCAACAAAGAAGCACTCCTCACACTGCTCGACAAACTGGACGCCATCATCTTCTCAGGAGGAGGCGACATCAACCCCCTGCTCCTCGGCGAAGAACCACTGCCACAACTCCGTAGCGTATGCCCACAACGCGACGAAGCAGAACTCCTACTCGCACGCGAAGCATACCGCCGGCAAATACCCATGCTCGGCATCTGCCGAGGCATACAAATAATGGCAGCAGCACTCGGAGGAAAAAACTACCAGGACATCTACACACAAGGCAAAGGCGCAACCATCAAACACTCGCAGGACATGCCCCGGCACAGCGCATCGCACACCGTCAACATCACAGGAGGAAGCCTCCTGCAACACATCTTCGGCGGCAAACAAACACTGGCCGTCAACTCCTTCCACCACCAAGCCGTATGCGAACCCGGACCACACCTTAGCATCTCCGCCACAAGCCCCGACGGCATCATCGAAGCCATAGAAAGCAACCAGCACAAAGCACTGCTCGGCGTACAATGGCATCCCGAATGCTTCACCCTCGCAGCAGACCAAAGCATGATGCCCATCTTCCAATGGCTCACCAGCGAAGCAAAAACATACTCACAAGCAAAACACATACACCGCACATCCATCATCCTGGACAGCCACTGCGACACACCAATGTTCTTCAAGGACGACAACCAAAAGAACATACAAATGTTCGGCACACGCTCCGACGAAGTACTCGTCAACCTGCCCAAAATGACCGAAGGACGCCTCGATGCATCCATCATGGTGGCATACCTCCCACAAGGAGAACGCAACGAAACCGCCTACCAGGAAGCAAGAAAAAAAGCCGACACCCTGCTCACACAAATAGACAACATCGTACAAGCCAACAGCCAACATGCAGGACTCGCACAAAACAGAAACGACATCCTACAACTCAAAGCAGAAGGCAAAAAAGCCATACTAAAAGGCATCGAAAACGGATACGCCATCGGACGAGACATCAGCCTGCTCCAACACTTCAAACAACGCGGCATCGTCTACATGACACTCTGCCACAATGGCGACAACGACATCTGCGACTCCGCCAAAGGCAACGCAGAACACGGAGGCCTTAGCACCTTCGGACGCGAAGTCGTAGCAGAGATGAACCGCCTGGGAATACTCATAGACATGAGCCATTCCGCAGAGACAAGTTTCTACGACGCACTCGAACTCAGCAAAGCCCCCATCGTTTGCAGCCACAGTTCTGCAAGGGCACTCTGCGAACACCCACGCAATCTCACCGACAACCAAATGCGAGCACTCGCAAAGAAAGACGGCGTAGCACAAATAACCCTGTACCCCGGATTCCTGCGCAACAGCGGACAAGCCACCATCATCGACGCCGTGGACCACCTCGTCCATGCCGCCAAGATAATGGGAGTAGAACATGTCGGGCTGGGAACCGACTTCGATGGCGACGGAGGCGTACCCGGATTGGCCGACGCATCCGAGATAATCAACTTCACACGACACCTCTTGTTGCGCCATTTCACAGAGCAAGACATCCGCCTCATCATGGGTGAAAACTTCCTTCGGGCAATGACTTTGTGCAACAACACAATAATGTAAGCATCAAATAATATATAAAGCAACATGACAAGAAACACCCCTACACTACTATACCTTCTGGTTGCAGCCGCATCTCTTCTGCTCTTTTCATGCACAGGGCAGACGAAACGCAGAACTCCCGCGGCAGACACCATAGCATTAGCCCCTTGCCCACGCTTTTCTGCCGACAGCGCAATGCACTACATCAACGAGCAATGTCGGTTCGGACCACGTGTTACGGGCACTGAAGCGGCACGCCTGTGTGGCGATTATCTTGCAGGACTATTCCAAACGTATGGTGCCGAAGTGGAAGAACAGATGTTCGACGTCACCATTTGGGACGGTTCGAAACTGCCGGCACGCAACATCATTGCACGCATCAACCCTTCCAATGCCAACCGGGTTCTGCTTTGTGCTCACTGGGATTGCCGTCCCTGGGCAGACAACGACCCGGACGAGGCGAACCATCGCACCCCTATTCTTGGTGCGAATGATGCTGCCAGCGGTGTGGCTGTTATGCTCGAAGTGTGCCGACTCATACAGCAGCAACCGGTGAATATCGGTGTTGACTTTGTTTGTTTCGATGCCGAAGATTTGGGAACTCCTCAATGGGAAGAGGACAGATGGAGTTCGGCAGATACTTGGTGTCTTGGCTCTTTGTACTGGGCTAAAAGGGCTAATTCGGAGGGCTACAAGGCGCGCTACGGTGTTTTGCTTGACATGGTTGGTGCGCGTGGTGCTACTTTCTCTCGCGAAGGCTTGAGCAATCAGATGGCGGGGCACATTGTGGACCGCACCTGGCAACTGGCTGGGCAACTTGGTTACAGGCAGTTTTTTCCTCTTGCCGACGGTGGCTATATCACGGACGACCATGTTAACGTGAACGAGGTTGCAAAGATTCCTTGCATAGACATTATCCCATATTTCCGCGAAGGCCCGAGCAGTTTCGGTCCGACGTGGCACACGGTGGAGGATACGCCGGAGAACATCGACCCGAATGTGCTTGAGGCTGTGGGTCAGACCGTGGTGCAACTTATTTATAACGAACAATAGTTAGCCAGATTTGTTTATGACTATCAACGAAATACAAGACGAAATCATTGCCGAATTCAGTGACTTCGACGATTGGATGGACCGCTACCAGATGCTCATCGACATGGGCAGCGAACAGGAAGCGCTCGAGGAGAAGTATAAAACCGAGCAGAATCTCATCGACGGATGCCAGAGCCGTGTGTGGTTGCAGGCGGATTTAATCGATGGAATGGTGCATTTTCGTGCCGAGAGTGATGCGCTTATTGTGAAGGGAATTGTTGCCTTGCTGGTGCGTGTCCTGTCGGACCATACGCCTCAGGAAATACTTGATGCCGACCTTTATTTCATCGACCGCATCGGTTTGCACGAGCATCTCTCCCCCACTCGCAGCAATGGCTTGAGTGCGATGCTCAAGCAGATGAAGGTGTATGCTTTGGCATTCAGCAGTATGCAGGCAACTTCTTAGGTTTATGATAAAGTAGAGAGGATGAAGATAGGTAACATCGACCTTGGCAATCGGCCTGTTCTTTTGGCTCCCATGGAGGACGTCACGGACATTGGTTTCCGTCTGCTTTGCCGTCAGTTGGGTGCTGCGATGGTGTATTCGGAGTTCGTCTCGAGCGATGCTCTTATCCGTATGGTGAACAAGAGTCTGCTCAAGTTGGAGATTTGCCCGGAGGAGCGTCCTGTTGCCATACAGATTTACGGCAAGGACCCCGACGCCATGCGCGAGGCGGCACGTATTGTTGTGGACCAGGCTCACCCTGATGTGCTCGACATCAACTTCGGCTGCCCGGTGAAGAAGGTTGCGGGCAAGGGTGCCGGAGCCGGTATGTTGCAGAACGTGCCGGGCATTCTGGAGATTACGAAGGCTGTGGTGGAGGCTGTGCCCGACACGCCTGTGACGGTGAAGACGCGCCTGGCGTGGAGCGAGGAGCAGCTTGTTTTGCCCGACGGCACACCGTTCATTGTGGACCTGGCCGAGCGGTTGCAGGACTGTGGCATAAAGGCGCTTACCATTCACGGCCGCACTCGTGCGCAGATGTACACCGGTTCTGCCGACTGGACCAACATCGGCATGGTGAAGGCCAACCCACGAATGTGCATCCCCATCATCGGCAACGGAGACATCACGTCGGCCGAAGAGACGACGCAAGCCTTCGAGCGATATGGTGTTGATGCGGTGATGATAGGCCGAGCCACCTTTGGCCGGCCCTGGATATTCCATGAAATAGCGCACCCAGAACGGCCTTTGTCGCTCGACGAGAAGGTGGACATCCTGAAACAACAGGTGGTCATCAGCATAGAGAGGGCGGCGGCGAACCTGCAGAACACGCTCCACGGCAAGAATCCCGAACTGTGTGGCATACGCCATGTGCGCCGCCATCTTGCCGCCACACCGCTCTTCAAGGGCATCCCCAACTATCGCGACACACGCATTGCCATGCTTCGTGCCGAGAAGAAAGAAGAGGTTTTCGACCTCATCGAAAAGACGAGGGAGATGCTGAAAACGGGTTGCACAGAAGACATCTGAAGCAAAAGAAAAAACATCTGCTGCCAAGTTCTGAAAACAGGTGTGCCTTGTTGGCAATAATGGTTAAGCATTATGCCCGGAAAGGTTAACCATTTCGCACAACTTGGCAGTAGATGTTTTCTGTCGTAGTACAGCAAATTGTAACGCACTGACCGACAGAGCCATACAATTCACACGGATATTCCCACGAAAAAACGGGACACTGGCCCGGCAAGTGTATGCCTTCGGCCAATGTCCCGTTGTGTTCTGCAAGGGGAATCCCCTCTTATTTCTGGAAACGGCGTGCTTGTTCCTCGATGAGGGCACGGTCGTCGAAGTAGTTGATCTTCATGGCACGACGCACCTCGTCCATCGTTTCGCAGGCAGCAGCACGAGCCACTTCGCAGCCCTTACGCAAGATTTCGTAGACGGCAGGAATGTCCTTCTCGTACTCGGCACGGCGCTGGCGGATGGGTTCGAGCGTCTCGTCCAGTACAGCCATCAAGAGTTTCTTGCACTTCATGTCGCCCAGACCGCCACGTGTGTAGTGGTCCTTCATCTCCTGAAGCGTAGCGTAGTCGGTCGTAAGACGAGCCACCTGTTCGTCCGTAGCAAAGGCATCGAGGTAGGTAAACACCGTGTTGCCCTCGAGATGGCCGGGGTCGCTGACCTGCAAGTGTGTGGGGTCGGTATACATCGTCTTGACCTTGCGGTTCACCTCGTCGGCCGAATCGCTCAGATAGATGCAGTTGCCCAGACTCTTACTCATCTTTGCCTTGCCGTCGGTGCCCGGCAAACGCAGGCACGCAGCATTCTCGGGAAGCAGAATGTTGGGCTCTACAAGCGTATCACCATAGATGTAGTTGAAGCGACGCACTATCTCGCGAGCCTGCTCGAGCATAGGCTCCTGGTCGTCGCCCGCAGGCACTGTGGTCGCCTTGAACATGGCAATGTCCGCCGCCTGACTGATGGGATAGGTGAAGAAGCCAACGGGAATACTCTCGCCGCTGAAGCCACGCATCTGAATCTCCGTCTTCACCGTTGGGTTGCGCTGCAGGCGAGACACACTCACCATGTCCATAAAGTAGAACGACAACTCGCAGAGTTCGGGAATCTGGCTCTGGATGAAGAGCGTCGTGCGCTCGGGGTCGAGACCGGCAGCCAAGTAATCAAGAGCAACCTCTATGACGTTCTGGCGCACCTTCTCAGGGTTCTCAATATTGTCGGTAAGAGCCTGCGCATCGGCCTCGAAGACAAAAATCTTATCGTAAAGACCAGAGTTCTGCAACTCCACACGACGGCGAAGCGAACCGACGTAGTGGCCGATGTGCAACTTGCCAGTCGGACGGTCGCCGGTAAGAATGATTTTCTGTTTTGGTTCCATATTTGATTCTATTTATTATTCCTGAAAAGAAAGTTAGTTAAACATCTTGTCCATAGCCTCCTGCTGGAGGATTGTAAGCACTGTCTGCCCGTTAGGCGACAAGTTGGGATTGTCGCACGAGAAAAGGTCGCCTATGAGCGTCTCCATCTGCACAGGCGTAAGCACCTCGCCCACCTCGATGGCATTGTGTTGAGCCAACACCAAAGCCAGCCTGTGGTGCAAGGCATCGGAGCCGATATTGTCCTGCATCTTCACCGTCTCTATCATCTGTTGCACAACAGCCAAAGCATTGACCTGACCAGACGGAGTGCCCACAATAGAGAAAGTGCTGCCCCCGAGCGGCACAATGTCGAAACCCAAAGAACGCACATCATCGAGCATCGACGAAAACAAAGCAGCATCGGAAGGCGAAAGTTCCAACAGTTCGGGGAAAAGAAGACCTTGAGTGGCAGCATCGTGACCCTTCATCTGAGCAAGATAACGCTCGTAAAGAATACGGATATGAGCACGGCGCTGGTCCACAATCATCAGGCCCGACTGAACAGCAGTCAGTATGTATTGACCCTTATACTGGAAATGTTGCGTGCTGCGCTCATTCGATTCGGGAAACAACGTCTCGGCATGAGGCTCACTCGGAACAACCTGTGCTGTAGCCTGCTCGTAGAGTCTCTCCCACTGGCGACTGGATTTCTGGCTCTCGCTATGAGTGCTGAACGGATTGAAACTGGTATTCACCTGCACCCGGGGCGCCTTCACCTCACCATAGCCCCCCGATTGGAAAGCAGGAATATCAGGGCGTCCCTCCACATCGAAGTCGATGGTAGGCACTGCATTGAACTTGCCCAACGCATCGCGTACAGCAGCCAGGAGAATACTCCATATCTCCTGCTCGTTCTCAAACTTGATTTCCGTCTTCGTCGGGTGTATGTTGACATCTATACTGGCAGGGCTGACCTCAAAATATATAAAGTAAGGCACCTGATTGCCCTCCGGAATAAGATGGCTGAAAGCCTCCATCACAGCATAGTGAAAACGCGGATGACGCATGAAACGGCCATTGACAAAAAGATACTGCGAAGCACCCTTCTTGCGGGCAGACTCAGGCTTGCCCACATAACCGCTTATCTTCACCAACGACGTCTCCACCTGAACCGGAAGAAGTTGCTCGCCAAGACGCTTTCCAAAGATAGCCAAAATACGCTGCAAAGTACTGCCCGCCGACAACTGCATCAGCCTGTTGCCATTGCTGGAAAGCGTGAAAGCGACATCCGGATTGACCAACGCAATGCGTTCGAACTCTTGGATTATATTGTTCAACTCCGTCTGGTTAGACTTAAGGAACTTCCTTCGAGCCGGAACATTAAAGAACAGATTGCTCACCTCAAAGTTGGCTCCAACAGGACAAGAGCACACCTCCTGCCCAACAAGTTTAGAACCTTCAAGGCTCAACTGCACCCCTAAATCCTGATTGGCCGTGCGAGTCGTAAGCCGCACCTGCGCCACAGCAGCAATAGAAGGCAATGCCTCACCACGAAAACCCATAGTGTAAAGCGTAAAGAGGTCCTCAGCCTTCGCAATCTTGGAGGTTGCATGACGTTCGAAAGCCATGCGGGCATCCGTCTCACTCATACCCTTCCCATCGTCAATGACCTGAATCGATGTTCGTCCGGCATCTTGAACCAGCACATCAACAGTCGACGCACCAGCATCAACAGCATTCTCCATCAACTCTTTTATGACGGATGCCGGACGCTGAACGACTTCGCCTGCTGCAATCTGGTTGGCAACAGAATCGGGAAGAAGATGTATAATATCCACGATGCCCTTATAATTATTGTACTACCGCATTACCTTAACAGGAAACGCCAAAGTATTATCATTCCGAAAATGAGCGTTATAACAATAGGCCAGCCAAGCTTCGAACCGCCTTCTTTATACTTCTGGGCACGAGGCGTGAAGTTAATGAACGTACCACGAAACTTGTCGGGATTATAACGCTCCTCAGTTTCTACAACCTCTCCCTGCTCGCGCCTGACATCGTCCGCAAGTTTCTGCAAACGGTCGCGCGTCTCGTCAGTATAAATACTAACCCTACGGAATTGGCGAGGTTTCCTTGCCTTGAATATACCCATCCTTCACTGATTTTTAATCGTTCAACTTCAAATCCTCTTTCAACTCCAGGGAATCAGAAACCTCTTCCACCTTCTTCGGCGAAGGCTCCTGAAGGGGGCTGACAATTCCCCTCTGCTTCTTAATATCACTCAATTTCTGTCTCGGTGCAGAATGTCGCACACTCTCCTTGAGTTCCGTACCAGACTTCTTGGGACGCCACTCGAAAAGATCGTATTTGTCGCGTGGACGGATATAATCAAACCAAGCAAAATTCTGCAAATAGCGCATGTTTTCAGGGATAAGCACAATCGGATACATCGTGCCCGTGGCAGCAGGCATCCATATACGCTCAACCTTCTTGTCACGCAAAAACATCTTAAGTAACGATGTTTCCGTATGATTCATTTCTATCATCACACTATCCTCGTCAAATGGAAAGTAATTGACAAAAACATTACCCACCGATGTGGTAAGATACAATTCTCCTTCCCTGAAATAAGAATGCATCTCATGCCCAGACACCTGATTATAATGAATGCTGTCAATCCTTTCTACCGAGAGAGCCTGCCTCAACACCTGAACACTGTCGATGTTCCCGTTTCCAAAAAACATCCGAATCTCCTCTCCAAGTTGTTGCTGCCCTGCCTGCCACAATATCGGATCCTGATACATAATGAGAAGGCTGTCACGACTATCATAAACCATCGAATCGCAAACCGCCTGAACATCATTATGGAAAACACGCATATGATGATAACCATGCATAATGCGATAAACAGAATCCGTATCTATATTATATGTGAAGATTTTGAAAGTATCTGCGTGAGCAAACATAGTGTCTGCCTGACTATAATCAATAACCAACGCACTGTCCGTCGCCATAATGTAACCCGTACTGTCCTCGTAATAACAATACTCACCGGTAAACATCTTCTTGTCAATCGCATCAGTATACAGGATATTGCCAAACGCCTCAGCCGTTGCGACGTCATCATTCCACACAACACTATCACCAACAAGACGCTTGCCATTGTTGTTCAAGATACTGCGCTCCAAAAGATAAGAACGCTTGGCCTGCGTATCATAATATCCAAGTTCTGAATATATATGGTTCTCGCCGTTCTTTATGTTCGAAGGACCAACTATATGGGCAATCGCTGTTTCCGTATTATAATGGAGCGTATCGGAGATAAGAATCGTTTGTGGTCTTGCAGGCGGAGCAGGATTAACCAAACGAACATTATAGTTAAAGACAGCCTCATGCGTAACCGGGCTGTACTCTCCCCAGTCACTTGTCAATTCGTTATCATGGTCAAGTACTCGCCCTCCCTCAAAGAAATAACCTAAATTATACAGTCGATCGTAATCGAGGCTATCGGTATAGATGGTCATCGTTCCATGCTTAAGTACAACATAATGGCGTGCTCGAGCCAGCCGATCTGTGCCATTATAATAGAATACTTCACTGTCAAGCAAGACCGTATCTCCTTGATTCATGTGCACATTACCATATGCGTCAAAAGAATTGGTAGCTTCATAAAATAGCGCGCTATCGCAATTCATGAGCATTCCCTCATGGCTGAGTTGAACATTACCGACCAAGATTTGTGCCGTACGATGTACTCGATCGTCGAAGAAAAGGCGGTCGGCATGCAACAAATGAACCTTGGCAGCAGATGGCGGTCTGCTTTCTGTTGCTCTACGTTCTGGCGTTACGGCCGTAAGCAAGCAGAAACAGAAGAACAGAAATACGCAAAGGATATATATTCGCTGTCGTATCACTTTATCCAGCCTTCATATTGGAAATCGCAATCTCTCCAATCCGGATTGATGCGTATGTAGGTACTCTTTTGTTTCTCCTTAATCCATTCCTCGATGACTTCTTCTCCCTTTTTCTCTTCTACCATTGCCTTCAGGATTTGGAAGTCCTCTGTAATACTTGCCCGATGCATGACAGTGCGGTTTTTAAGACGGGCGATGGCGCAAACTGTCTTGCCTTTTGTATTAATCATTGTGAATGGCTTTGACATTTCGCCTACTTCGAGTGTTTCCACCACTCGAGCCAATTCAGGAGAAAAAGCCGAAAGTTCACTCATTTCGAAACGGGTTGTCGTTTCGCCTGTTGCCTTATTATTGGAGAGAATGCCACGATTATTACGTGTATCCTTATCGTCCGAAGCATATAAGACTGCATCCTCGAATGATATCTTATTATTTCGGATGTCGCTGGTGATGGAATCAAGAACGACCAATGCACTGTCAATGTCTGTCTGCGACACTTCCGGACGTCTCAAGATATGGCGGCACTTTAGTTTGTCGCCACGTTTGTCGATGAGTTGAATGATATGGAAACCAAACTCGCTCTGTGCAATCTTGCTTACTTTTTTAGGGTCGGTCAAACTGAATGCAACGTTGGCAAAACCCGGGTCGAGTTCGCCTTTGCCCATATAGGGCATTTCGCCTCCCTGACGAGCGGAGCCTGGATCCTCGCTATAGAGGCGAGCCAATGTTGAAAAGGAGGTGGAACCACTATTGATGCGCTCGGTATAATCGCGGAGCAGTCCTTTGACTCGATCTATTTCTTCTTGTGGAATACGTGGCTGCAGCACAAGCAATTGAACTTCCACCTGCGTAGGAATGAGGGGCAGGCTGTCTTCCGGAAATTCTTTGAAATAGCGACGAACCTCGGCAGGAGTGACTTTGATGTCTGCTGTGAGTTGGTCTCGCATACGAAGTGCTGTAAGGCGATTTTTGTATTGGTCGAAGAGTTCTTCGCGTATCTGTACCATTGACAGTTTCATGTATTCTTCGAGTTTCTCCTTTGACCCAGCCATGAGTATTCTCTCGTTGATTTCCGACTCGACATACTGGTTCACTTCCGAATCGGTTACACTGACACTGTCAATCACTGCCTGATGGAGGAAGAGTTTTTGGATTGCTATCTGTTCGGGAATAACACAATAGGGGTTACCTTTTGTCTGTGAGCCGAACTCGAGACGTTGCTTCTCTACATCCGAGCGCAGTATGGCTTCGTCGCCAACAACCCATACCACTTCGTCTATGACATTCTTTTGTGCCTGCGAGAACAGGCAGCATAGTATTGCGAAGAGACCGAGTGTGTGTCGTTTCATATTTCTTTTTTTCGTCACTATCGTTGTTTAGGCTTCTTAGTGATTGTTGACGGTTTTGAGTGCTTCCTTGTCAATTTCGACGGTATAGCGTTTGCGGAGTTCTGCCACGAACTCGTCCTCTTTGAGTCGCTGATAGTCGCTGACTACCTGATTGCTTACGTCTTTCCATTCTGCCGGACCCTTCTTGAGTACCTTACCGAAGATGCCAATATGGGGATAGCCTTTGACGGGTTTGAGTTCGGCACTCTTCACTTTTAACGCCAGACGGTCGACATTGGAATTGTCGCCTTTCTTGAAGATGCGGCGTTCTACGCGCACCATGATGCTATCCTTATTGAATGTTTCGCGAATGGTTTCCATCCATTTGTCTGTGGGCTGCTTTTTGACGAGTTTCTTTACTGCTTTCACATCGGCTGCATCTTTGCAGTAATACACCATGCCCCTGTATCGCGGTTCGTCCCAGGCATAGTTCTTCTTGTTTTTCTTGAAGTAAGTGGTCAGTGCCAGTGTGTCTTTTGCTGCCGGTTCCCAGATGCGGCTGTTGCACTCTTCGAAGAGGAGCAGACCGTCGTGATATTCCTGCACGAGATATTTCAGTTCGCTATCCTTGGCGCAGAACTCTTCTGTCTTCTCGTCGAGGATTTGCTCGATGGTCTTTTCGCCGTTGCTTTGTGAGGCGATGGAATCGAGGACTTGCTGTGCAAGCTGGTTTTCCAAGCCTTGGCCTTCGAGGTACTTCAAGATCATGTCATGCAGTTCTTCGTATGGTTCGAGGTCTTTCTTGCCCATCAGCTTGACGATGTCGTAGCCGAAGGGCATGAGGAAAGGCTCGCTCACTTCGTTCACTTCGAGCGAATAGGCTACGTCTTCGAATTCCTTCACCACTTGGTTGGGGCCGATCCAGGGCAGCATTCCGCCACGAGCGGCTGAGCCTGGGTCTTGCGACACGGTTTGTGCCAGTTCGGCAAAGTCGGCTCCGTCCTTCAGTGCCTGATGGATGGAGTCTATTTTGGCTTTGGCCATTGCCTGCTGTTCTTCTGTGGCGTCTTGTGGCAGGCGAATGAGGATATGTGCCGGCTGCAGGAGTTGTTTGCCTTCGAGGCGTGCCAACATGCCGTCGTAGTAGGCTTTACATTCTTTCTCCTTTGCGCCTTCGGGGACGAGAAGCGGACGTATCAGTTGGTCGCGATAGGTGCGGAATTCTTTTTGGTAACTGGTGAGGGTGTCCAGGTGGTTGTCGAGTGCGGAAAGGACTTTGAGTTTGTAGTTGACGAAGAGTTCGGCATATTCCTCAACGTTCTTCTTGTCGATGACACCTTCTGAGTTGTTCTTGTTGTAGTTGTATTCGAATTCGCTACGGGTGACTGGCACTCCGCCTATGCGCATTACGATGGGGTCTTCCTGTGCGGCTGCGGTCAGCGCTACTACGGCTAATGCAATACCGGCAAATATCTTCTTCATTTTCGGTTGATGATGTTGTTTCTGACTTTCTTGAGTATTCGGGGTTGTCGGATTACTCGGGGAAGTATTGGCCTTTACTGTGGGCGGCTATAGTTGGGAGCCTCGCTGGTGATGGTAACGTCGTGCGGATGGCTTTCCTGTACGCCTGCGTTGGTGATGCGTACGAACTTGGCATTGTGCAAGTCCTGGATGGTTGCTGCGCCACAATAGCCCATGCCGCTGCGCAAACCGCCGATGAGCTGATAGATGACTTCCTGTACGCCTCCCTTGTAGGGGACGCGGCCTGCGATGCCTTCGGGCACGAGTTTCTTGGCGTCTTTGACGTTGCCCTGGAAGTAACGGTCTTTGCTGCCGCATTCCATTGCTTCGAGTGAGCCCATGCCGCGATAGCTCTTGAACTTACGTCCGTTGTAGATGATGGTGTCGCCTGGGCTTTCTTCTGTGCCAGCCACCAGTGAACCGATCATGACGCTGTAGCCGCCGGCTGCGAGTGCCTTTACCACATCGCCGCTATAGCGAAGTCCGCCGTCGGCAATGAGGGGCACGCCTGTTCCTTTGAGGGCGCTGGCTACGTCGTACACTGCGCTGAGCTGTGGTACGCCTACGCCTGCCACTACGCGGGTGGTGCAGATGCTGCCGGGGCCGATGCCTACTTTGACGCCGTCGGCGCCTGCTTCGACGAGCATGCGTGCTGCCTCGCCTGTTGCTACGTTACCTACCACGATGTCCACTTCGGGGAACATCTGTTTTGCTTCTTTAAGTTTCTCGATTACGGACTTGCTGTGTCCGTGTGCTGTATCGATGACGATGGCATCTACGCCTGCCTCTACGAGTGCTTTGATGCGGTCGATGGTGTCGACTGTCACACCCACACCGGCTGCCACGCGCAGACGGCCTTTGCTGTCTTTGCATGCCATTGGCTTGTCTTTTGCCTTTGTGATGTCCTTGTAGGTAATGAGGCCGATGAGCTTGTTGTCGTCGTCCAGAACGGGGAGTTTCTCAATTTTGTTTTCCTGGAGAATCTTGGCTGCTGCCACGAGATCTGTCTGGACGTGTGTTGAAACGAGGTTCTTGCTCGTCATCACTTCGTCGACGGGACGGTCGATGTTCTGTTCGAAACGGAGGTCGCGGTTAGTGACGATGCCCACCAGATGGCGTTCGTCGTCGACCACGGGGATGCCTCCGATGTGATATTCGGCCATGAGTTCGAGCGCATCGCTCACTTTGCTGCCGCGCTTGATGGTGATGGGGTCGTATATCATGCCGTTCTCTGCGCGCTTCACGATAGCCACTTGGCGTGCCTGTTCCTCAATGCTCATGTTCTTGTGGATGACGCCGATGCCGCCTTCGCGAGCGATGGCAATAGCCATGGGTGCTTCGGTAACGGTGTCCATCGCTGCCGTTACGAAGGGAATCTTCAGTTCGATATTTCGTGAGAACTTCGTCTTGAGTTCAACCGTACGGGGGAGAACCTCTGAATAGGCGGGAACCAACAGGACGTCGTCGTATGTGAGACCGTCCATCACAATCTTGTCTGCAATAAATGATACCATATCCTTAGAATTTATATTATTGTGTGCAAAGGTAAGAAAAAAATGCTTATGTTGTACCGCCTGAAGGGGTATTTTTTTCCTTACGCGTACATTATCCGCACATAAGGCGGGCGCAATCTGCAAAATAGGTTAACCATTATGGACAGAATGCTTAACCATTATGGGCAAAACCCTTAACCTTTCCGGCAATAATGGTTAACCTTTTCGGGCGGACAGCCCAGAGCCGTCTGCAGGAACACATCGGCACAGCGGTTCGGCAAGCCGCACAAAAATACATTTTCCGGCAAACAGTGTAATGATTTTTTTCAACTTTTTGATAAAAAGCATATTCGTTTCACATCTTTTTCATATCTTTGTCCGAGAAATTCATATTTATTAAACCCTTTCAATTATGCTAAAGAAAATCCGCTTGACACTGGCCATCGTCTTCTGGGTGCTCATCACATGGCTCCTGGTCGACTTCACCGGAACGGCACATGCCTATCTGGGATGGATGGCGAAAATCCAGTTTGTGCCGGCACTGCTGGCGCTGAACATAGGAGCACTGCTCTTCGTCGTGACACTCACCCTGCTGATGGGGCGCATCTACTGCTCCGTCATCTGCCCACTGGGCGTCATGCAGGACGCCATCGCATGGCTGCGTAAGAAAAAGAACAAGTACAACTACTCGCCGGCAAAGAACACACTGCGCTACACAATGCTCGTGCTGGCCTGCGCAACCCTCGCCCTCAACATAGCATGGATAGGCGGACTCATCTTCCCCTACAGCGCCTACGGCCGCATCGTCGCAGCCATTGTGGCACCACTCTACAAACTCGCCAACAACGGACTGGCAGCCATCGCCGAACACTACAACAGCTACGCCTTCTACGAAGTTGACGTATGGTTCAAGAGCACAGCAGCACTCATCGTGGCACTCCTCACATGGGCCATCATCGCCATACTCGCATGGAAAGGCGGACGCACATGGTGCAACACCATCTGCCCCGTCGGCACACTGCTCGGCCTCATCAGCAAACACTCATACCTCAAGATGAACATCGACGCCGACAAGTGCAAAAACTGCCACAAATGCGAACGCAACTGCAAAGCAGCCTGCATAGACATCAACACACTCACCATCGACCACACACGATGCGTAGCCTGCGGCAACTGCCAAGAACAATGCACCTTCGACGCCATGCACTTCGCACCAACCACACAACAGACAAAACAAAACAACAAACCCGCCCACAAAGAAGAAAAAACAACCGAAGACACCGGCCGACGCGCCGTCCTCACCGGCGTAGCACTACTCGCCGGCACAGCACTCGCCAAAGCACAAAAGAAAATAGAACCCAAAACAACCGACGGCGGGCTGGCAGACATCATCAAAAAAGAAAAACCACAACGAGAAAAACCCATCACACCACCGGGCTCACTCTCCATCCGACACATGCGCACACACTGCACAGCCTGCCAACTCTGCATCAATGCATGCCCCAACGACGTACTCCGACCCAGCAGCAGCCTCGACCACTTCATGCAACCCGAAGTAAGCTTCGAACGCGGATACTGCCGCCCCGAATGCACACGATGCTCAGAAGTCTGCCCCACATCCGCCATACAACCCGTCACCGTCGAAGAACGAACAGCCATACAAGTAGGACACACCGTATGGACACGCAACCTCTGCGTACCCGTCAAAGACGGCAAACCATGCGGACTCTGCGCACGCAAATGCCCCGCAGGAGCCATACAAATGGTACCACTCCAAGCCGGCGTACACCGAGACGGACGACGATGGCTCGACGCAGACAACAAAGAAATACCACGCGACAAAGTCCTCCTCATACCCGTCGTCAACGAAGAAAAGTGCATCGGCTGCGGAGCATGCGAAAACCTCTGTCCCTCAAACCCCATCAGCGCAATACACGTAGAAGGACACGAAGTACACAAAGAAATCTGACCTAACGACAACCAACACAGACACACACTATGAAAGATATCACAAGAAGAGACTTCCTCAAAGCCTCAGGCACAGTAGCAGCCACAACAGCCCTGGCATCCTGCGGAATACAAGGAAGCAACGAAAACGGCGAAATAGACTATATGGGACACCACACCAGCCCCATACCCACAGACAAAATGACATATCGCACCAACCCCAAACAAGGCGACAAAGTAAGCCTGCTCGGATACGGATGGATGCGACTGCCAAACAAAAAAGACAACAACGGACAAGACGTCATAGACCAAGAACAAGTCAACCGACTCTGCAAGTTCGCACTCGACCACGGCGTCAACTACTTCGACACATCACCAGCCTACTGCCGCGGAAAAAGCGAAGAAAGCCTCGGCATAGCACTCGAAGCAAGCGGCTACAAACGCAGCGACTACTTCATCGCCACCAAACTCTCCAACTTCTCACCCACACAATATAGCCTCGAAGAAGGCAAGGCAATGTTCGAACGAAGCCTGCAATACCTC
This sequence comes from Bacteroidaceae bacterium, assembly GCA_017631315.1. GTDB lineage: Bacteria > Bacteroidota > Bacteroidia > Bacteroidales > Bacteroidaceae > Physcousia. The sequence goes on from JAGBTN010000015.1 coordinate 183,959, forward strand.
AAGACAGACTACGTCGATTACCTCCTCCTGCACAGCATCGGAGGCGGAGGCATGGGCCCCGTCCACCAACGCTACCTTGACAACGGACTACTCGACTGGCTCATGGAACAACGCGAGGCAGGCCGAATCCGCAACCTCGGCTTCTCATTCCATGGCAACGTCGCAGTCTTCGACTGGGCATTGGCCAACCAAGACAAGTATCATTGGGATTTCGTTCAGATACAAGCCAACTACGTAGAATGGGAACACGAAGACAACGGCCGTTCAGGAAAATACCTCTACGAAGAACTTGCCAAACGCAACATACCCGTTGTCATCATGGAACCACTGCTCGGCGGACGCCTCTCCAAAGTGCCCGACCACGTTGTTTCGCTCTTCAAACAGCGCAAACCGGAAAACAGCGTTGCCTCATGGGCGTTCCGCTACATTGGTTCAAAGCCCCAAGTGCTTACCGTTCTCAGCGGAATGACATACATGGAGCACCTGGAAGACAATGTTCGCACCTACTCGCCGCTCGAGCCTCTTACCGAAGAGGAACAGCAATGGCTCGAAGGCAAAACAGCAACTCTCATCAAGAGCTATCCCACCATCGACTGCAACGACTGCAAATACTGCATGCCTTGCCCTTATGGTCTTGACATTCCTGCCATCTTTGTTCACTATAATAAATGTGTGAACACGGGAAATGTACCAGAAAGTCAGCAGGCAGAGGACTACCAGAAGGCTCGTCGTGCCTTCCTCGTCGGCTACGACCGCAGTGTTCCCAAGCTCCGTCAGGCAAACCATTGCATCCAATGCCGCGAGTGCGTGAGCCATTGTCCGCAACAGATTGACATTCCTCGCGAGTTGCAACGCGTGGACGAGTTTGTTGAAAAGCTCAAACAAGGCACTCTATAAACAGCAAAAGAAAGGGCCCCTTCCCATGACGAGAAGGGGCCCTTTCTTTGTTTCCTTATTTCTTTTCGCTCATTGTGAAGTCGAGTGAGCCGCCTTCCATAAGCTGTTGATGGGTGAGTTTCCAGTCGGTTATCTTCTTTCCGTTGAGCTTAACGCTCTTGACATAAATGGCTTTGTCGGACTTGCGGGGTGCGTTGATGACCAAATCCTTTCCGTTGGGCATATGCAACACTGCCTTTTGGAAGAGAGGTGTGCCTATAACGTACTCTGCCGAGCCAGCGTTGAAGGGGTAGAAGCCCAGTGCTGAGAAGATGTACCAGGCAGACATCTGACCGCAGTCGTCGTTGCCTGCATAGCCGCAAGGTGTGGGGTTGTAGAACGAGCTGCGCACCTGTTCTACCAATTCCTGTGTGCGCCATGGCTGACCTGCAAAGTTGTAGAGGTAAACAGTGTGGTGGCTGGGTTCGTTTCCGTGAGCATATTGTCCGATGAATGCGCTGGCATTGCCGTTTATCTCGCCGCTGGTTTCGGTCAGTGTGAAGTTCTCGTTGAGTTTTTTGATGAAGGGTTTCACACCGCCGAAAAGGTCGATGAGTCCTTGTGGGTTATGCGGAACGAACCACATATACTGCCATGCGTTGCCTTCCACGAAGCAGGGGTTCTCGTAGCTGAGCGGGTCGAAGGGTTCTATCCAGTTGCCTTTGTCGTCTTTTGGCTGGAAGAAACCTGTTGCGGGATTAAAGAGGTTGCGGTAGAACTCACTGCGTTTGATGAAGCGTTCGTAGTCTTCTGTCTTGCCGAGTTTCTTTGCTACTGCTGCCACGCACCAGTCGTCGAAGGCTTGTTCCATGGTGATGGAGACGCTGACATTCTGTTTGTTTTGTGGCATGTAGCCGTACTGTTCCCAGATTTCGAAGGGGCTGTTGAGGTGTGTGCGTGTGCTGCTTTCCACCATTGCCTTGTATGCGCGTTCCACATCGATGCCAGGCAGTTCGGAGAGGATGGCGTCGGCCAGGACGGGGATGGCGTGGTTGCCTATCATGCAGTAGTTGTCTTGTCCCCAGAGGTCCCAGATGGGGAGGTATCCGTAGGTGTCGTGATGGAGTATCATGTCGCGGACGAATTGTGCTGCCACTTCGGGATAGAGGAGTGTGTAGAGGGGGTGTGCTGCGCGGAAGGTGTCCCAGAGGCTGAATGTGCTATGGTATGCTTGTCCTGCGGGCATTTGCTTTATCTCGAAGTTAGTGTCCATGTATCGTCCGTCGACGTCGCTCATTGTATTGGGTTGCATGAGGACGTGGTAGAGACCTGTGTAGAAGATGGTCTTTTGGTCGTCGGTGCCTTCGATGTCGATGGTGGCGAGTTCTTTCTCCCAGGCGTCGTGTGCGGCTTTGGTATAGTAGGCAAAGTCCCACGACTGTGCTTCTGCTTTCATGTTTTTGCGTGCGCCGTCGTTATCGACAGCCGAGATGGCTACCTTGACCATGAGGTCTTTGCCTTGGGCTGCGTCGAAGGAGAGTGCTGCGCGCAGTGTGCGTCCGTTGATGATGTCGCTCTTGCCAACGCTGCGACTGCCGTCCATCATGATGCGGTTTGCTATGGGGCGTGAGAATTCGGCACGGAAATATACTTTGCGAAGCTTTGCCCATCCGGTGAGTACGCGGAAGCCTTCGATGGTCTTTTCGTCAATCACTCTGATCTGGCTCTGTATGATTTGGTATGCCCGGCGTCCGGTGTAATAGGCATCGCCGCGGTAGGTCATGCGGTCGAGGTCGAGGATGACGGTCTGGTCTTTGCCTTCGGGGAAGGTGTATCGGTGTATGCCTGCATGTACGGTGGCAGAGAGTTCCACCCGGATGTCTTCGCCGCCCAGGAGGTCCACCATGTAGTAGCCGGCTGTTGCGGCTTCTCTGTCGTGGCTGTATGGCAGTGCGAAGATGCCTTTGCTGAGCATCTGTGGTGTGACTTTCTTAGTGGTCGGCATCAGTGAGATGTCGATGAGGTCGGTGCAACCTGTGCCGCTGAGGTGGGTGTGTGTGAAGCCGAAGATGGAGTCGCGGTTGTAGTCGTAGCCGCAGCAGGGGTCCCATGTGACGTACTGCTCCGTTTCGGGTGCGAGTTGCACCATGCCTTGTGGCATTGTGGGGCCTGGGAATGTACTTCCGCTCAATGCGCCGGTGTCGTCGGTCTGTGTCCCGATGAAGGGATTAACGTACTTCGTATAATCGGTTGCTTTGCCGCCCAAAACGGCACAGAGAACCAGAAGAAATAGTGTTGTTCTTTTCATTTTGTTAGTTTTATAAATGTGTTAATTGGTATTTTGGGCGCCAAATTTCGGGATTTCTTTTGTCATTCACAAAAAAAAATCTACTTTTGTGGCGAAAAAGACTATGAAACGCATGACACGCATATTCTTTCTGTTGTTCTCCGCGCTGTTCTCCTTTGCCTTTTCCGGTTCGGCAACAGCAAACGAGCCTCTGACGATGGCGAGCGACACGGTGCAGACGGACACCCTGCGAGAAGTGGAAGTTCGCACCGACACCATGCTGCGTGTCAACGAAGCCATACGGCAGACGATAGAGAATGAACGCAAATCGCGCATCGGCACCAAGTCCGTGAGCGACATCATCGGAGGCAAGACAACCGACAAAATCATGCACCCCTTTGCCGTAAAGGACCGCAAACGCGACAAAAAGCACGCCCGCGACCGCAAGGCACTGGCTGAATACGAAGAACTTCTGCGCGTAAAGACCTTCGAGGAACTGCTCGACGAAGCCATTCGCCGTCAAGACCTTGAGGACGCCCAAAAGGCTGACCAGCAGTCCAAGAAGAAATAAAACAAAAGGCTCGCCATTGCCTGCAACCACACCCCCACATACACTCCACAAAAATAGGTTAACCTTTCCGGCAACAATGGTTAAGCATTCCGCCCATAATGGTTAACCTAATTGGCAATAATGGTTAACCTTTCCGGCAAGACAACCACTGCCTTTGTAAAACAAGAAAAAGCGAAAACTCACGATGAATTGGCGCAAAATTACACCTGCACTACTCTCCCTGCTGGTCTTTCTGCTGGCACAAGCACTCATCCCCGCCGTGGCATTCGGCATCGGCACATTCGTCTCTCCCGAGTTCGGCACAGCACTGCAAAAATTCCTCAACGGCGAAACAACCGACCTGCCACTCCTCGAACTGATGCCCGTCCCGATGTTCTCGCTCACCATAATGGCGACAAACATCATTGCCATACTGATATGCTACCGCCCACTGCGATACATCCGCCCCATCAAGGCAAGCGACTTCGGCACCATACGGTGGCAGACAGGCCTGCTCGCCATAGCCGGAGGCATACTCGGAGGCTTCAGCCTCTCCATCATGACCGAAAACATCGCCCTGCCCGACTCCATGATGCAAATGTCGATGGCCATGTCGAAAAGCATCTGGGGACTGCTCGCACTCGCCATCGTCGGCCCCATCACCGAAGAACTCCTCTTCCGCGAAGCCATCGAAGGCGAAATGCTGCGCCGAAAAGCCAGCCCATGGACAGCAATCATCGTCTCCGCACTGGCCTTCAGCATCGTACACCTCAACCTCGCACAAGGGCTCTATGCACTGCCACTCGGCATCATGTTCGGCATCATACGCTACAAAACCGGCAACATCATCCTGCCCTCACTGCTCCACATCCTCAACAACAGCATCGTAGCACTGCAACTTTGCACCCTCGGAGAAGAGATGGCAGACCTCTCCTATGCCGAAATGTTCGGCGGAAACACAGCCGCACAAATCGCCATGCTCCTCTCCGGAATGCTCAGCATACTGCTCATCACACTTTTCTGGAACCACACCACACCCAAAGCAGAATGAAAACAATCCACCCTCCCCAGGCAAGGAGAGCCTCATTTCTGTGTTAATTTTATTAAACCCATGTGGCAAAGTGTTAAAATTCTTTAACCAAACACTACCGCAAGGCACATTTCCACACCCTAAATCGTATCTTTGCAACTACTATCCCCCTAAAAGGGGCATACTATACCTAAAAAGAAATAACATAATTAATTTTTATATTACAAGTATGAAAAACAAAATCACCAAACTTTTCATGTTGCTGGTTGCTGCAGCAAGCATGGGAGCGTTCGTATCCTGTAAGGACACAAACGAAGACCTGTACAACGAACTGCGTACAGAACTACTTAACGAAATCAACGAAAACACAACCCTTGCCAATGCGCTCGAAATACGCATCAGCCAAGTGGAAGAACAAATCGAAGACTTAAAGAGCTGGAAAGCGCAGATGGAGGAATGGAAAAAGAGCATCAAATCATGCGACTGCCCGGATGTCAACTCATGCACCTGTCCCAAAGATGCTGATAAACTTATTAAAGATTTGCAAGACTTGGTCAACCAAATTAAGCAAGATATTGAAGATGATGTTGAGCAAGACGATTTGCTTGAAATTATCACCCAAATCAATTTCATAATTAACAACTATGCGACCATCGAACAAGTGACAACCCAGATCAACACGAGTCTGTCCATTTTGGAGCAAACCATCACAAAAAGAATAGATGATCTCCAAAAAGCACTTGAGGATGCCAAGTGCGGTTGCCCCGAAGATGCTGCAGAACGATTGCTTGAGTTGGAACGATTCATGTCAGAGGCAAGAGAGGATATCAACACCGCATTAGCCCTCGTGGAAGACGTCAAGGGATTGCAAAAGTCTATTAAAGATTTACGAGAAACCATTATTCCTGGAATAAACGACGAACTCCTTCGCTTAGAAGGACTAATCGGAGATAATAAGGATGAGATTGAAAAGATTAAAAAGACACTTGAAAAGATCGATGAAAACGCAAAAAAAATAGACGATCTAAACAATGCGTTACAAGGCATTAAAGAAGATTTGAAAAATTATGCAACAAACGACGCTCTCTCCCTTGTCAGCGACAAAGCAAACGATGCATGGGAAGAGGCCGTCAAAGCAAAAGCCAAAGCAGACGCAGACAGCATACGCATCGATGCTTTAGAACAGGACCTCAAAAACAATTATGTCAACATTACGGAATTCCAGGAAGCACTCAAAGCCCTTGAAGAAACCATAAACAATAAGATTCAAGACCTAAGCGATGAGCTTAAAGGTGAACTCGACAAAACAAACGAAACCGTTGACAGCCTCAAAACAAACTACGAATCCCTCTCTGAAGAAGTTAACGACCTGAAGGACGACCTCAAAGACTGCCAGGAAACTTGCAAACAGAATCTCGAACTGGCTAAAGCATACACCGATCTCGAAATAGCGAAACTCAAAGGAGAACTCATGAAGGAGATCACAGAAAACACAGATAGCATTAATGCACTTCGAGAACGCCACGATGCAGATGTTAAACGACTCGAAGAAATGCTTCAAGAACTTAGCAATAAGATTGACAACATCGATTTGAGCGAAATCTATCAATGCCTCGACGACCTCAAAGAAGCAGACAGGCTTTTGAACGAACGCGTGGCTACCAACGAAAAGACTATCGGCGAACTTAAAGCAGACGTCGAAGCACTAAAGACAGACGTTACTGATTTGCAGAACCGCATTCAAAAAGCAGAAGAAACTCTCGCCGAACTTACAACCAAAATAGAACGTCTCACAGGTGATGTTAAAGCAATCCAAGAATATCTGAGCAAGCAAGTAACCAGCATCATCATCCAGGGCACACACAATCCCCTGTTTGGCTCTCTCAGCATTCCCGGCACAGACATCATGTCAACAAGCCTCGTCGCATTCTATGGCCTTCCCGTCAGCGACGTAGAATTCCCCACATCCGACGACGCAAACTATGTTCGCAAATCAGAAGCTCTCACAGACAAAGACATGGAAATGCTCGGAGGCCTCGAAGTATTCGAAGCACCCGCTAATCTCCCCCTCTTGAACGAAGGTGGCAACGCCGGCAAAGTATACGTTACCATCAACCCCAGCTCTGCTGACCTCACAGGTTTGAACCTGAGCATCGTCAACACTCTGGACGAAGAATCGCCCATCAAACTTTCTCCCATCAAGAAATGTGAAGAGAAACTGCAAAGCGGATGGACACGTGCAAACAATGGCTTCTATGTAGCAGAAGCAAGTGTAACACCCAAAACCGTTATGACCGAAAATGGCGGACTTAACATCAACAAAGAGAACTTCTCCGAATTGTTCAAAGAAACAAAGGAACAGTTTGGCGATTTGGCAAAAGACTTTGATGCTGGCAAACTCAACCTCAGCGAGCTGGCAACAGACGTTTATAGCGTAATCCGCGAACTGAAGGTTGACAAGAGCGGCCTTAAGTGCACATACACAACAACAGATGCCGACGGAACCGAAAAGGAACACTCCGTATACTCTCAATACAATTTGGCTGCAACATTCCTGAATCCGCTTAATCTGAAATGGGGCAAAGACTTTAACTACGTGACAATGCCTGGCTACGAACTTGCTGATAGCCTGCTGAACCGATTCTCCAACACTCTGAAAGACCAGGTTGACGTTATTCTTAATGATGTTATCAACATCGATGGCATGCAAGACTTCATCGGTCATTTCCAGATTGACGAACTGACATATCTTGGCGAAGCATCAGAACTCATCAGCAGATTCGAGGCAAGAGTATCACACATCGTATTGAACGGCATAGGCTATCAATTAGAAGTTCCCGGTGCAGGTGCCTTCGACGTTAAGTTCAACAAGAACTTGACAGCTAATGGTGCTGCCGTATCAATTCCTGCAGAAGTCGCTTACGACGAAGACAACGTTACACTCTACAGAGCAGCTGTAGTAATTGGTGGCGACATTGTAAATGGCATGACTGCTACACTCGTCGTTCCCGCCAGAGGCGTTGAAGACGAAGTCGTTGCCGCATATGCTAGTATACTATTGGCAGAAGAAAGTGTTTCTGTAACAGTTTCTGGCAACCAAATTACAATGACAACAACAGACGGCGAATACACTCTTGCCAACGTTAACGGAACATCCATCAACACCAACGACTGCACCGACAGACTCATCCTTCGCGATGTTGCCGGCAATGGAGGTTCACTCAGACTTCCTATTGCAGTTGAAATCTCCAACGACCTCCGCGACCTGATTGAACGTCAAGGTGGAACCATCAACGACATCGTTACCCAACTTAACGATATGCTGAAGAACATCAATGATTATCAAGGTACAATCAATGGTTGGATTGACAATGGCGTTGACAACTTCCTTAAGAAATACTTGGATCTGATTAACAAAAATGTTGTTGACTTCTTCAATTCCATTAACCGCCGCTTTGGTCCGTTTATGGTTGCAAGCAACAACAATAAGGGCTTCAAGTATTTGAGCAGCAGCAAGAGCTACCCAACAGTACTCTCTGCAGATGGTTTGGCTATCTATCCCACAACAAAGAATATGGAACTCATCGTTCCCTTGGCAAGAAAACACGTTGCAGTAACAAACGTATTCAAGGGCAATGAAAGTGCTCAAAATGGAAATGCAGATTGCAAAGCTCGCCTCCAAGCAATCAACGGCACAGAAAAACTGAACACTGTTATTGACGGTACAGTACGTAAGATTGATGTAAGCAACATGGTATCTGGCTATACCTACGAGATTGCATACTCTGTTCTTGACTTCGAAGGAAACATTTCCACTCAGAAGTATTATGTTACAATTAAATAGTAACGACCTTTCAAACTAAAGAGATTACGATTATGAAACTCAAGAATATATTAATGTCTGCTGTGCTGCTTGCCGGATGCCTCAATACATCCGCGCAGCAGTCACAAGCTGCAGAAGAGACTCGTGAGGTATTTGTTCCTCATTGGTATGTCCAAGGACAAGTCGGTGGACAATACACATTGGGAGAGGTTGACTTTTGTGACCTTATTTCCGGCAATGCACAAATTGCTGGCGGATACAATTTTACTCCCGTATGGGGTTTGCGTCTTGCCGTTAATGCATGGCAAAGTAAAGGCGGTACAAATCTTGGTTACTTAGGTTATGGCGACGAGACATGGAAGTACAATTACATTGCACCCACGGTTGACGTAACCTGTGACTTGGCTAATTGGATTCTTGGCTACAATGCAAACCGTGTTTGTAATTTCGGTTTGCTGGCCGGAATAGGTGCAAACATCGGTTGGAACAACGATGATGCCGCGAACCTAAAGGGTAATATTTTGACTGATGCTATGCAGGACCCTGCACACCAAATGGGTGTTTTATGGAATGATGCGAAGGCTCGTTTTGTAGGCAAGTTCGGTGCGTACGTTGACTTCAACGTTAGCCGTCGTGTTGCTTTAGGTCTTGAAGTAAACTGCAATGCCACATCCGACCACTACAACTCTAAGAGAGCAGGCAATGCCGACTGGTATTTCAATGCTTTAGCAGGAGTGAAGGTTAAACTTGGCAAGGTTAGCAAAAAGGTTCCTGTTGCCCCTGTAGTTACGGAGGTTGTTGTGAAAGCAGACGAAAAGCCTGCAGACAAAGAAACTAAAGTTGATGTTGTTATAAATCACGACCACAACAAACCGGAGGCACAGCCACGTGAGCCTTTGCGTCGTGACATCTTCTTTGCAATCCGCAGTTCTAAGATTAGCCGGACAGAAATGGTCAAGATTGAAGATATTGTAGAATATCTCAACAAGTATCCTGATGCAAGAGTTTCCGTCACCGGCCATGCAGACAAAGGAACAGGCAATGCAAAAATCAATGCCGGTTATGCTGAGAAGCGTGCAGAGGCTATTGCAAAACTGTTAACCTGCAAATATGGTATCTCTCATCTCCGCATTTGCATGGACAGCAAGGGCGACACAGTTCAGCCCTACGAACAGAACGACCTCAATCGTGTCACAATTTGTATCGCAGAATAATCATTGACATTCTGTAGTCAAACATATATCACCTCCGCTGTATTGTCGCGTGCAATATGGCGGAGGATATATTTAAAACATGAATAGACTCCACAGCATTCTTTTATTTACTTTGTGTTGGTATGGTATGGCGTACGCACAGAGCAAAGGAACCGGTTATGTAGGCAAGGGATACTATAGGGTTCGGAACCTAACTACGGAACGCTACATCTACGTTACCGACAACAAGGATTATTACGACATCGCTCACGACAAGGAAGACTTCCAGGGCATTCAACTTTGGAAAGATGCAGCAAAAGCAGCAAAGTCCCCTGCCAGTGTTATCTTTATTGAAGAGCTCTATCCTGGCGGCTTTGACCTTAAGGCACAGGGAACTGGTGTCTATGATCTTACCGGTTATTGTGTCAATGTAACCAAGAAATCCGACGGAACCTACGAGGTTTCTGCCAGCAGAAGTGGAGTCACGAAGTTCCTTTCTGATGACAGAACGAACTCCTCGGATCAAGGAAAGTTAGGCACAAGCGGGACAGCCAAATATCGTCGCTGGATTGTTGACAAGATTGAGGCTACCCATGCAACCAATTATGTTGGCATCAGTCCAACTATTACATTAAACGGGAAGTACTATCAGACCTTTTATGCCAGTTTCCCCTTCAGAACCATTTCGCCGGGAATGCATGTATATTACATTAGTGATGTAGAAGGAGATTTGGCACTCATACAGGAGATTGAGGATGATGTTCCGGCCGCAACGCCTGTCATTATTGAGTGTGCATCTGCCAATGCTACGGACAACCGTATTGAGCCGCTCCCGACTACGACCGCACGAGTAACGGACAATCTGCTTTGCGGTGTCTATTTCTGTAATGGAAAGCGACCGCAAGAGTCTGTAGACGCATATACGAAGTTCGATGCCGCCACGATGCGAATACTTACCGTTGCCGACGGAAAGCTCGTTATGAGCGACAATGCTCCCGAACGCCTTCAGGAGATTATGGTCAACGATTATACTCTCTACGAACAAGTTCCTGCCATTTGCATACCGGCCAACACCTGCTATTTCAAGGCCAATGCTAACACGCCAAAGCAAGTCTTCCTGACTTCTGACCCGACGGCTATCGACAGTCTGCCATCCGAGAAGACTGATGGCGGAAAGCCTTGTGGCGTTTATTCGCTTGACGGCACACTGCTCCGCATGACCAACAAGGCAGAAGGGCTGCCTGCCGGTATATACATTATTGGTGGGAAGAAAGTCGTAAGGAGATAATATACATTATTATATATAATATATCTACCTGCAAAAATGAAAAGAACGAGTGTGTTTCTCCTGGCGATGTTGTTTACTACCGGTATCCTGGCACAAGACAGGATCGATTCCTTTATGAGCGAAGAGAAAATCCTCAGTCATATGGATGTGGGTGTGAATGCAGAGACTACAAGCTTGGGCATTGATGTGGGTGTGAATGTAGGCACTACGGGCCTGGGCATTGATGTGGGTGTGAATGTAGGCAATTATGTACGCCTGCGTGCCGGCTACAATTATATGCCACGCATCAGCATGAATACCGACTTCACAGTCGAGACGAGCAAAGGCGGCATCGGCAATCTCATCGATAAAATAGACCGAATTGAGGAGAAATTCGAGGAGTACGGCATTGACATGAACAGCGAATCCTTTGCCGAATACAAGGCTTTGTTCGACAAGTTCAGCAAGGTAGAGCGGAAGGATTATGTCACCATGGCACTTAAGCCGAATCTGCATCAGTTCAAGTTCATGGTCGATGTTATGCCCTTCAGGAACAACAAGCATTGGAGTTTCACTGCCGGTTTCTTTGTCGGTCCGTCCACGGTGGGCTACGCCGAGAATCTGGAGAAAGAAGTCCTCATGCTGGAGGGGGTCAACGCATACAACAAAATCTACAGGGACTATCCCGAATATGGCATTAATGGCAGTTATCTCCACCGTGTGGGCAAGGAGAAGGACGACCCGTTCTACAAGCATGGCCTTGCAGGCTTCTGCCTCGGCAGGTTCGCGGATGGCGATATGGCCTTGATGGTCCCCGGCGAGGATGCCTCGGCCAAGGCTGAAATGGTGGTAAACAAGGTGCGCCCCTATGTAGGCTTCGGCTATAACACTTCTCTGTCGGGAGACAAGAGATGGCGCCTGAATGTCGATGCAGGCGTGATGTTCCTTTGCGGTTCGCCAAGTGTTTATGTGGACAATGTCTATAAGTTCAACGCCGACGACATCTGCTTCGACGAGGAGGGAAGGTATGTGAGCGGCATGGGATTCGACATCGACGGCAACTACTATGGCGAGATCGTACGCTGGTTCGAGGAAGATTTGGAATACAAATACGTAGGCCAGCGGCTTGACCACGTTGACGTCGTGCACGACCTTCACGATACACCCGGCAAGGTGGGCAGAACCATAAACACCATCTCCAAGTTCAAGGTCTATCCGAACATCTCGGTAGGCATTTCCTATCGCCTTTTCTGAACGCACACTACACAAACCCCTTTTTGCTAAAATTATTTTTATTATTAAAACGAAGTGAGTTCGTTAATTCATCAGCACGTTAAAGGAGGGAACAAACACCCCCTACATGGTCGCCAAACATGGCACGCGAAGTTGGTCAATTAGGCATGCCTTTCCAGCCGACTTAACATGCCTTGTCAAGCAATTTAACAGTAGATGTTTTCGAACATGACATTTCAAAACAAAAAACACTAAAAACACATTTATGAGTAAAAGATTTCTGAATTTCTTAAAAACAACACTTTGTATGGTTGCCCTGATGAGCATGAGCAATGCTGCTGCTCAGTCGCAAACTATCACAATCTGCGATGGCACAGATGAAAACAAGTATGTTCCCTTCTATTTCTATTACCTCGACAATGCCTCAACAACTTGCCAGGTCATCTACCCCGCCTCTGCACTGGAAAACATCAAAGGAAAACAAATTACAGGAGTAAAGTTCTACAACGCAGGCTATTCAAGCACATGGAACAGCCAGATGGCAGTTTCTATGGGAGAAGTAGGCTTTGACAGGCTTGCCGACGACAATGCAGCATACATTTCAACCAACTTCACCGAAGTGTTCAACGGAGCCCAGTCCGGCGACGAGACCATGAACACCCTCGAATTCGCCTTCGCAACCCCCTATGTTTATGCAGGCGAAAACCTTGTTGTAGAAGTACGAAACACCGTAACAGGCAGCACATACATGCAAGTTCCCTTCTATGGCCAAGACATCACCGACGGTATCAACGCAACCTATGGTTACAACAACTCATACAAATACAACGAGAGTTTCCTGCCCAAGATGACCGTCACCTACGAAGACATACCCGAATACGGTGCAAAAATATCAACCCAAAACATCGACTTCTCCACAATCTTCACCAATAGCACATCGGTAAAGAACTTTACAATCACCAACAGCGGTGCCAACGACCTCACCGGCACAATCTTCGGAGCCGATGCTCCCTTTGCCATCGAAGAGACAACCCTGAGCATACCCTCATTGGCATCGGTTACCATTCCCGTTACCTTTGCCCCCACAGCCGATGGCGCATACAACACAACCCTGAAGATAGATCTCGGGCAGGCCGGCGTCTTCGAAGTGACCTTGGCTGGCAATGCCATGACTGCCCCCACCGGTTATACCCAGGCATTCGACGTCGCAAACAAGACTCTCCCCGAGGAATGGGCCGGATGGAACGTGAAGAGTACATACAGTTATGACATCTATGATTATCTCTACGAGTCGGCCGAAAGCCACACAGAATACTTTGTCGGCACCGAAATCGACGGCACAAAAGCCGTTACAATCTACGAAGACGCCAACCCACGCCGTGAATATCCCAGCCAATACGAAATCTACATGATTTCACCCATGGTAGCAGGCAACGTAATGATTACCGCTCGTGGCACATATTCAGAGTACACAAGCGGCGAAGTGAAAGTATTCCCCGCCACCCTGAACGAAGATAACACCTACACCATCGGCAAGGAACCCATCAACGTAACCTGGCTACCAGCCTTCTCCAACCAGGAATGGAGCAATGGCATCTTCACCCTTACCGAAGCAACACAAGTTGCCGTCTTCATGACCTACGGCGCTGTTTCACATTTTGCTGCCGACGAATTGGCAACAGCCCCCGGTGTAGAGCTCGCTGTTGGCGAGAAGTTCACACAGAATGGCATCACCTATATCGTAAAAGAAAACAAGACGGTAGGCATCAGTTCTGTATCTAACGAAGTTGTAGAATGCAACATTCCCGAAACCGTAAAAGAACAAAGAGTCAGCTATACCGTTACTTCGGTAGAAAAAGATGCATTCTATTGGAGCAATGTGACAAGTGTTTCACTGCCCAACACCATTACCGAAATTGGCTATGGTGCTTTCCGTTCGTCACCACTTGCTAATGTAAATTTGCCCAAAGGCCTTACCCAGATTGGCGACTACGCCTTCTACAACACAAAACTTACTGGCATTGACCTCCCCGATGGCGTTACCACTATTGGTGCATCGACCTTTGCTCAATGCGAGAAACTCAGCACAATCGGCCTTCCTGCTGCTTTGGAAAAGATTGGTTCGGGTGCATTCTACAAGACTGCCATTACGGCTATCGTGTTGCCGGCCTCTTGCAAGACACTGAGCAATTATGTATTTGAGGCATGCAAGCAACTGGCAAGCATCACCCTTCCCGAAGGCATTATTGAACTGCCCACAGGTTTGTTCCAGGACTGCACCGCACTGACTTCTGTTACAATCCCCGAGAGTGTAACCACCATCATGGGAGCTGCATTCCAAAATACTGGTCTGACTACAATACACTTCCCTAAGAATGTCAGCACCATTAAAGCCAACGCCTTCAATGATGTAGCACTATCCACCATCACTGTTGACAGCGAGAACGAGACTTTCTCTGTCATGGACGGTGCTCTTTATACAACCGACAAGCGTTACATCTATCTCTATCCTCGTGTTACGGAGAGCAAGCGCTACGACATTGTTGATGGTTGCGTGGCCGTATGGGGTGGTGCATTCTATGGTTGCGATGTTAAAGAGGTTACATTCCCTGAAGGCTTTATCGGCATTGATGCTTATGCGTTCTGCCAATCGCAACTGGAGAAGGTTGACCTTCCTCACTCCATTGAGGTGATTTTCGAACAGGCGTTTGCCGGAACTCAACTGACGAGTGTGGTTGTTCCCAACGGCATCAAGGAACTCAACGAGGCTGTCTTCGCTTCTTGTGAAAAGCTGACAGAGGTGACACTCCCTGCGGGTTTGACTTCTGTAGGCAACCGCGCTTTCTTCCAATGTGCGGCGCTCACTAAGATTGAGTGTCTTGGTACTACTCCTGCCGAGTTCGATGCTTGGGATACTTATACTAGTCCTTTCTTCGGCATTGATTGCAGCCTGGTAACAATCGTGTGCCCCATGCAGTCTGTTGAAGATTATAGGCTGAGCGAATGGGGCGATTTCTTCACTCTCTTCGAGGGCAAGAGCTTCACTGGTATTGCTGATGTTGAGACAAGTGACTTTGCCATCTCTACACAAAATGGCTGCATTACTATTGATCTTGGCAATAATGATACGTATAATGTATGTATTTCTCAACTTAATGGTGCTGTTGTTTGCGGTGCCGGCAATGTGTCCGGTTCGTTCACGACCGATGCCTTATCTCGCGGCATCTATGTTGTAACCATTCTGAATGGCAAGACTAAGGTGACTCGTAAGGTTGTCCTTTAAGGGGAAATTACTCCTTTTAATTGATAATTTTGGACTGATTCCTTTGTGGAACGATATGGGGCTGCGCCGTTTTGGCGCAGCCCCTTTTTGTGTTCGGCAGCAGGTCAGTGTCCCATGCACGAGGTTGTGCCCAGTGCTGTGAGGAAGGCTGTGAGGGCTGCTACTATCATTTTTACTATGGTTTCTGCGATGTTGTTCTTTTTCATGGTTGTGTTTTGTAAAGTTTGAATCCTTGGTTGATTATCTCTTCGGAAAGGTTTGTGCCGCATTCCTGGCGTGCCATTGCCTGCACGAGTCGTGGCCAGTCGGTCTCTGTGAGGTGTTGGTGGCTGCCGAAGCCTGTCCAGTTGCAGACGTTGCGGATGTAGGCGTCGGTGTTGTTCTCGTTGGGCGGTGCCCATCGCCCTACGATGTCTGCCGGGCTGATGCAGTGGTATCTGCGTGCATAGGTGCGTAGGATGCAGAAGGCGGCACGTATGCCCCACTCCATCGCCTTGAAGCGGACGAACGAGGTGTCGGTCTGCTGCGCCGATTGTCCTTTCCATTTTGTGCCTGCAACCCGCCGTATGTTCAGCGGGTTGCAGTTTCTGAGTCCACGAGTAAGCATACTCTTTCGGGTTTGTTTCCGGTGTTACGTCTGGCGGTTACTCGAGCCCCTGGATGGTGTCGGTGTTCTTGATGGTCTCGATGGCTTCGCCCTGTGCTTTGCGGCTGGGCACGAGTTGGAAGGTTGCCTCGTTGCGAAGGTTTCTGAAGGGCTTGCCTGGGGTCCAACTGACGTGTACGTCTTTGATGTTGGCAGGGCCGAATTCTTCGGTTGTCTTTGCGCCGATGGTCTTGAGGCGGGGCTGGAAGTCGCCCATGTCGCCGAGGCGTACGCGCTTGCCCTCGAGCATGAGTTCGCGCAGGCAGCCGAAGGCGATGGTGAGAAGGCCCACGATGTCGCCTTTCCCATATACGCTGCCGTGGGCGGCAATGTGTTCGGCAAACTTGTTGATGTCGAGCACCTCGCTCGCCTGCGCCATGCCATAGGCCTTGGTTTCCTGAATGTCGGCCTTACGTGTGCCGGGTTTTGTACTCATGATTGCAATACTGTAGTTAATCATTGTCTTTAGATTTTTTAGATTAAGTAATAAGGTTTGTTTCTCGGAAGCGCTTCTGCTATTATATACCGCCAACACCCCTTTTTGTCAACCCCGACACCCGTTTTTTTCATCAAAAATGTGAAAATTTTCTACTACACCTTATATATATCCATGCACGCCTGCACGCGTGTGGCAGAAAGGTTAACCTTTATGGGCGGAAAGGTTAAGCATTACGGCCATAATGGTTAAGCCTTCTCGGCAGAATGGTTAACCCTTTTCCGGCAGGGCCCTTGGGCTGACAACAAAAAGCCCCTTCCCCAAAAGGAGGAAAGGGCAAAAAAAAGCCTCACCCTTGTGCAGGGAGAGGCTAAATCTGTATCAGTCGGTTTATTAAACAGCCAACTCAGAGCCGGCCTTGAACTTCACCACCTTCTTTGCAGGAATGGTGATAGCCTCCTTAGTAGCAGGATTGATACCCTTGCGCTCGCCCTGTTCCTTTACAGAGAATGTACCGAAACCTACCAGAGCCACCTTGTCGCCAGCCTTTACAGCTGCAGTGATAGCGTCCAGAGTAGCCTCCAAAGCCTTCTTTGCATCAACCTTGCTCATGCCAGCGCCCTCAGCGATCTTGGCAACCAATTCAGTCTTGTTCATAAGTTAATCGTTAAGTTGTTTGTAATTAGAATATTTTAATTTCGCTATTTGCACCTTTTGCATGACAAATTTATGTAAAGTTGACAGAACAACAAAGTATTTTCATAAAAAAATACAATAAATGACTAAAAAACACAGATAAACACCTTTCCGCCGCATTTCCTTGCCTATTTTTCGTACCTTTGCACGCGAATACAAACCCCCACGACTATAAATCATGAACTTAATACCCACCATAACCAAAAACCTGCTTATCATCAACGTGCTGTGTTTCTTTGCAAGCATCGCTTTCCGCTCGCACGGCATCGACCTCGATGAAACCTTCGGCCTGCACTTCGTGCTGGCCAGCAACTTCCAGCCCTGGCAGTTCTTCACCTACATGTTCATGCACGCCGGCTGGCAACACCTCTTCTTCAACATGTTCGCCGTATGGATGTTCGGACGCATCATGGAGCAAACCCTGGGCCCCCGACGCTTCCTCATCTACTACATCGTTTGCGGACTCGGCGCAGGCCTCATACAAGAACTCGTGCAACTGGCAGAATACTGGTACCTCGGGCTCAGCAACTACAACCAGATAGTCCTCTCCGGCACCCTCACACCAATGGCCGAATACCTCAACCGCTGGAACACCGTCGGAGCATCAGGCGCCGTCTACGGCATACTACTCGCCTTCGGCATGACATTCCCCAACGAACGCATGTTCATCTTCCCCATCCCCGTCCCCGTCAAAGCCAAATACTTCGTCGTCGGATACGCCGTCATCGAACTCCTCTCAGCCCTCTCGCAGAAAGGAGACGGCATAGCACACATGGCACACCTGGGCGGCATGCTCGTAGGCCTGCTGCTCCTGCTCTACTGGCGCAACGGCGGAGGAAACAGCTACAACAACGGCAGATACGGCAACTACGGCTCCCACAACAACACATGGGACAACTTCCGCAACCACTTCACCGCCATGTTCAAAAAGAAAGAACCACACATCGACATCCGATACGGCGGACGATACAACCAAGATGCAGCCTATCGCCAACAGAAAAAACAAAACGAAGAAGAACTCAACCGCATACTCGACAAAGTAAAGAAAAGCGGCTACGACGGACTCACCCCCGAAGAAAAGAAACGACTCTTCGACATCACACGAAAATAACCATGTTGAAGCGACTCGCCATCAGCATCTTCCTCGGAGCCAACCTCTGCACCATACTCCTTCTGTGGCTGAGTGTGGCGCTCACATACATCTCGCCCGAACACCTGCCACGGCTCTCCCTGCTCACACTCGCCTTTCCCGTCTTTCTCGCAGCAAACATACTCTTCCTGCTCTTCTGGCTCCTCTTCAAAGCACGCCTCACATGGGTCCCCATAGCAGGAATGCTACTCGTCGGCGGACACATCCTCGACTACACACCACTAAACCTGCAAAGCAACAGCAACAACCCCGCTGCCGACACCACACTGACCATCGTCACCTACAACGCCAACTACCCAAAATCCAAAGAAGAAAGCACACAAGCACTGCTGCAATTCCTCAAAACAACCAATGCCGACATCGTCTGCATCCAGGAAATATCCCGACAATTCTTCAACATAAACCGCAAATGGCTCGACTCCACAGACTACCAAGTGCGGCAAAACCACTCCATAGCCATACTGTCAAAACACCCCTTCCTGAGCGACGCCATACACATCGACTACCCAACACGCAAAAATCACAGCGTCGCATGCTGGATTAACTACTACGGAGACAGCCTCCTCGTCATCAACAACCACCTGGAAAGCAACCACCTCAGCAACAAAGACAAAGACGAATACACACACACCATCACCGGCCCAAACCAACAAGCCATCAAAAGCAGCACACGCATACTCATCAACAAACTCAGCAAAGCCGCAAACTACCGAGGCGCACAAACCGACAGCATCTGCTCCATCATCGACCACAACCTCAACCATTCAACCATCGTCTGCGGAGACCTCAACGACACACCCATCTCCTACACCTACCAACAACTGGCAAAAAGACTCACATCAGCCTACCGAGAAGCAGGCACCGGACCAGGATTCACCTACTCCCGACGCTCATTCCCCGTGCGCATCGACCACCTCTTCTTCACCAACGACTGGACATGCACATCCTGCCGCATAGACCATACCATTTCCTCCTCCGACCACTACCCCCTTATCGTCCGTTTAACCAAAAAAATACGGTAAACCATCGTTTTTACATAAAAAAACCTCCATTTACACTCCTTTTTAAGGAAAAAGATATATCTTTGCACGCTATAATGGCATAAAAATAACATATATAAACAAAAACTAAATAATTTCAAACAATGCAAAACAAAGGATTTGTAAAGGTTTTCGCGGTCCTGCTGACGCTGGTATGCATCTTCTACCTGAGCTTCTCCGTTGTGACCAATCACTTCGAAAGCAAAGCAGAAAAAATCGCACAGACCGAAGGGCAGAACGCTGCCGACCGCTATCTGGATTCCTTGCTTAACAACAAGGTTTACTGCAACGTCTGGACACTGAAAGAATGCCGCGAAATGGGCATCGGTTTAGGTCTTGACCTCAAAGGCGGTATGAATGTCATCCTGGAAGTTAGCGTGCCCGATGTCATCAAAGCACTCGCTGACCACAAAGAGGAGACCGACGAAAACTTCCGCAAGGCCGTCGATCAGGCGACCAGTGCTGCCGCAAACAGCCAAAGTGACTTTATTACCTTATTTATTAAGAACTACAAAGCTCTCGAGCCCGAAAAAGCTCTCGCCGAACTTTTCGCAACGCAACAACTGCGCGACAAAGTAACCACAAAGAGCACCGACAAGGAAGTTGAGAGCGTACTGCGTGCAGAAGTTAAGAGCGCCATCGACAACTCTTACAACGTTCTCCGCACACGTATCGACCGTTTCGGTGTCGTTCAGCCCAACATCCAAGCCCTCGAAGGCCAAGAAGGCCGCATCATGGTCGAAATGCCCGGCGTCAAGGAACCCGAACGAGTACGTAAGTTGCTGCAAGGTAGCGCTAACCTCGAGTTCTGGGAGACATACAACACACAAGAAATTGTTCCCTTCCTCGTAAATCTTGACACCAAGCTCGCTGCCGCATTGAGCAACATCAAGGAAGAGACTCCTGCCGATACAGTTGCTCCTGCCGACACAGTTAAGGCAACAGCCGACCTCGCTGCAGCAGTAGCAGAGAACAATGGCGAAACAACTACCACAAATGTATCTGCCGCAGACCTTGAGAAAGCATACAAGCAGAATCCCCTTCTGAGCCGTTTGCAGCTTGCACAAGGCGCTTATGGCTGCGTTGTTGGTTTTGCCAGCAAGCGCGACATGGATGCTATCGACGAACTTCTTGCTTCTCCCGAAGCTAAGGAAGTACTTCCCTCCGACCTTCGTCTCAAATGGGGCGTAAAGGGAATGGGCGAAGGTGCCAGCGCTAACATCTATGAACTCTATGCCATCAAGGTAACAGAGCGCAACGGCCGTGCTCCCCTTGAAGGCGATGTTGTGACCGATGCCAGCGACTCTTTTGACCAAGCAGGACGTCCCTGCGTAAGCATGAAGATGAATGTTGATGGCGCACGCCGTTGGGCAGCCCTCACAAAGGCTAATCTGAAGCGCAGCGTTGCCATCGTTCTTGATGATAATGTTTATAGTGCTCCTACTGTTCAGAGCGAAATTACTGGTGGTAACTCTGAGATTACCGGTAACTTTACAGCAGAAGACACTCGCGACCTTGCCAATGTGTTGAAGTCAGGTAAGATGCCTGCACCTGCAAAGATTGTGAGCGAGGAAATCGTTGGTCCGACTCTTGGTGCAGAATCTATCAACCAAGGTATTTGGAGCTGCGTTATCGCTTTCGTAATCCTTATGCTTTACATGATTACGATGTATGGCTTCATTCCCGGAATGGTTGCTAACGGTGCACTTGTATTGAACCTTTTCTTTACTGTAGGTATTTTGACAAGTTTCCAGGCAGCATTGACCATGAGCGGCATCGCTGGTATGGTATTGTCCTTGGGTATGGCTGTGGACGCTAACGTGCTTATCTACGAACGTACGAAGGAAGAATTGAAAGCCGGCAAGAAGGTGCGCGAAGCTCTTGCTGCAGGCTACAGCAATGCTTTCAGTGCTATCTTTGACTCTAACCTGACATCTGTCATCACAGCTGTTATCCTTTACAACTTCGGCACAGGACCTATTCGTGGTTTTGCTACAACCTTGTTGATTGGTATCTGCGTGAGCTTCTTCACTGCTGTGTTCCTTACACGTGTTGTGTATTCACAGGTTATGGAGAAGG
Source organism: Bacteroidaceae bacterium (assembly GCA_017631315.1). Taxonomy (GTDB): domain Bacteria; phylum Bacteroidota; class Bacteroidia; order Bacteroidales; family Bacteroidaceae; genus Physcousia. Next base: position 205,548 of record JAGBTN010000015.1, read on the forward strand.
ACAAGTGGCTCAACCTTACCTTCCGTACAAGCATTGGTGACAAGATTTCTTTCCAGAACCCCAACTACAAGTTCATGAATGCCTACAAGAAGAGTTTTGCAATCTTCGGCACACTGGCCATCATCAGTGTTGGCTTCATGCTTACACGTGGTTTCAGCAAGAGTATTGACTTTACCGGTGGTCGCAACTTTGTTGTTCTGTTCGAGAATGAAGTTCAGCCCGAGACTGTTCGTGGTCTGCTGGCTAATGCATTCCCCGAGAGCAACACAAGTGCTATTGCATTGGGTACAGAGGGTAAGACCATCCGTATCTCTACAAACTACCGCATTGAAGAAGACGGTATTGAGGTGGACAGCGAGATTGAAAGCAAGTTGTTCGAAACCCTTAAGGGTGGCAATCTGTTGGCAAGCGATCTTACACTGGAGAACTTCATCAACCGCGACGAACGTGCCGGTGGTTCTATTATCAGCAGCCAGAAGGTTGGTCCTTCCGTTGCTGAAGACATTACCTATGGTGCGATTATAAGTGTCATTCTGGCCCTTATTGCAATCTTCGTGTACATCTTCATCCGTTTCCGCAATCTGTCGTTCTCAATTGGTGCGATCACTGCTTTGACTATCGATACGCTCCTCATTTTGGGTATGTACAGTATGTGCTGGGGCTGGATGCCCTTCTCTCTTGAGATTGACCAGACGTTCATTGGTGCGGTGCTGACTGCTATCGGTTATTCTATCAACGACAAGGTGGTTGTATTCGACCGTATCCGTGAATTCCTCCAGTTGTACCCGAAGCGCGACAAGCAGGAGTTGTTCAACAGCTCTTTGAACAGCACTTTGAACCGTACCATTAACACCTCTGTATCTACATTCATTGTACTTGCAGTTATCTTCTGCCTTGGCGGTGCCAGCATACGTAGCTTCGCCTTCGCAATGATTTTGGGTGTTGTATTCGGCACATTGTCTTCTATCTTCGTTGCTGCTCCAACTGCTTTCCTTACCAGAGGCAAGAGCATTACCGAAGAAGCTGAGCAGAAGTAAGAACGATCTTGTTCTTATAAGATAAACGGAGCCGCAGTACTATTATTTAGTGCTGCGGTTTCTTTTTTTGTATGTTTCTTTCTGTATTGCTTTGTGCTACTTTGTTTTTTGCTTATCTTTGCAGAAGAAACAAAAGATTCTACACTATTATGAATTACATTTCCCGTCTTGTTTTGGCGATATTTGCGCTTCTTTTTTCTGTAAGCACTCCGGCTTTGGCACACAACTACAACAATCAGGGCATTTGTACCGATGCCGATTGTACGGAACCCTATGAGCCGCCTACATTGCAGGACGGCTGGTATCTGCTTGCCAACGCGGGCAATGTTGAATGGTTCTCGGCGCATGTCAATCAGGGCGGCAACAATATCTTCTCGAAGGCCAAGATGGTTGCCGACATAGACTTCACGAATGTGACGCACACGCCTATCGGTGTGAACGATGTCACGAAGTTCAACGGCAAGTTCGACGGGCAGGGGCATCGCATCATGAACATGAAGATACGCACCTCGAAGGATCTTCAGGGTTTCTTTGGTGGTCTGCGTGGTGGCGGAACCACTGTCTGCAACCTCATCATAGACAAGTCATGCCAGATTGCCGGCAAGCAACGTGTGGGTGGCATTGCTGCCTTTGCCCAAACCATCGTTGGCGAACCGATTGTAATCGAGAACTGTGTTAACGAGGCAAACATCACGGGTACGAGCACTGCCGTTGGCGGCATTTTTGGTGGCAGCATGAGTCCTCATCCGGCTATCCACATCCGTAACTGCATCAACAAGGGTATCATACGTGGCAGTGGCGAGTCTGCTACCATTGCAGGCTGGCTTGGAGACAATGCCGGCTCGCTCGTGGAGAACTGTTACAACACGGGGCGCCTTACGGGCATCGACAGCAGCAAGCGCAACATGGTTCGCCATGGCGGTTCTTCTGCTGTTCGCAATCTGTTCGAGTTATACTCGAGTGCCTCCTACACGCAAGGGGTGAAGAAGAACTGGATAACGGACTCGCCGAAGATGAGTGGTGAGTTGTGCTATTTGTTGTCTTGCGGACAAAATGCGGACGTATGGCGTCAGACGCTGGGCGAGGACGAGTTGCCCTTGCCCTTCGACGGCTCCGGGAAGGTCTATCTTTGTGGAAAATCCTATTGCAACGGTGATTTGATTGAGGGCGAGTCGTTCTTCTCGAACGAAGACGAAGGGCTTGTTGTCTTGGGACACGAGTATACGAAGGGCCACTGCCTTGTCTGCGGCGGCCTGCAGCCCGGTTATTCCTTTGCTCCCCGCAAGGTCTTCCTGATGGGTGGCCAAAGCAATGCCGACGGCCGTTCTGCCACCGGCACGATGCCACAGTACATTCGCGACTATGTGGACAAAGGCGGAAGCCGCTTCTGCTATTGGAGCTACGCCAACGGCACGGAAGAGGCCTGGCAGATGTTCAGCGGGAAGATGACGCCCTACATGCCTTATACAGACAACAACACGACGTCGCGTTGTGGGTTCGATGCCATTGTATATCACCTGATTGAGGAAGCCTTGCAAGAGCGTTTTTATGTCATCAAGGAGAGCCGCGGCGGCACTGCAATCGACCCACGCTGCAACAGTACGGGCAACCTGTGGTGGTGTGCCGATGCCGACTGGCTTTCCACTGCCTCGCCTCGCAGTGGCCATTCGCTGACTCTGGAGTTCGTGGAGAACATTGGGCTTTGCATAGACAACGTACTTTCGCAGCTCGAGGAGGGTTACCGCATACAGTGCATCATGTGGCACCAAGGGGAGGCCGACCGCACACAGCCTGCCGCCTATCACGACAACCTGCGCCAGCTGGTTTCTTACCTGCGTGCCTGCATCGTCGAAAAGACGGGCGACCCGAGTTATGCAACCCTCCCGTTCATAGCCGGCACCGTGAACAGGAACAGCACTCAGTACAATGCTGTAGTGGAACAGGCAGTGCTGCAACTTGCAACGGAAGACCCCAACTTCCATGTTGTCGATATGAGCGACTGCAAACTCGGTTCCGATGTCCTCCATTTCGATGCCGCCGGCAGCGTAGATGCAGCACAAAGGATGTTCGAGAAACTGAAGTCGCTCGGTTTGCTGGAAGAGGAAGACCCTACGGGTGTACCCAGCCTCCCTGCCGAAGGGTGCATGAACGGCAGCAATGCCTGCTACGACCTGCAGGGACGCCAAGTGGCTAACGGAAATCCGGCTAACGGCAACCTTCCCAACATCTACATCCGAAACGGGCGGAAGGTGCTCAATCCGAGCCGTTAACGACAGCCGTCGGGAGCAGAAATCTGCGGCAGAAAAAGGCAGAAATGCCATGCCATTTGTAAACTTTTTTCAGCGAAACACACCCGCAGAAAATGGCGAATTTGCGAGCAAGACTGCAGATGGCGGAATCCGCGCAACGCCTCGCAGCAGAGAACCCCTATTGGCAATCAGAAACTTAACTTTTCCCCTCTTGTAAAAAGGCCTGCAAAAGCCACAAAAAAGCCTACCCTTCAGGTGCCGAAAGGCGTGCCTAAAGGGCAAACTCGACGTGCCTTGTCGGCAAACGCCACACGTCGTTTCCGGAAGTTCGGCACACCATTTTGGCAAACGCCCCGTTTCGGCACGGCAAATTCCACGCTTCGGAAAATTCTTTACAACATTTTGCGTCGTCAGTCATCGTGTTTTCTCCCGCATTTTGTCATACAATTTTCCCGTAGTATCGCCACTCCACTAAAAGACACACACACTGGCTCACAAGGCCAGCCCACTGCATGCCGGCACATCCGCAGCCCTCGCCACTGGCCATAATGCCACAAAGGCAACCCCAACAAAGGCAAGCAGAATTTGAGCACAAAACAAAGTTTTATGATTTACAATCATAGATATTCAATTATTCTTCGTACCTTTGCAGCCGTATATACTGAAATAACCACACAGAAACATGAGTCCCAACGAACTCAACGACTTGTTCACACAGACCGTAGGCCGCCTCTCCGAGCCGGACTCGCTGCACGGCCTCTTCCACGAACACAACGATGGCGACCCGCTACCCTCCGCCCCGGCACTTGCCGAGATAGTAGACCTCTGCCGAGCCATCCTGTTTCCCGGCTTCTACGGGAAGTCCACACTCAACAGCAAAACACTCCCCTATCACATCGGCGTCAGCCTCGACCGCCTCAACCACCTGCTCACACAACAAGTTCTGGCAGGACTCTGCTTCCAGAACGCCGAAAAGGTGCCGGCATGCCAACTCGCCGAAAAATCACAAACCATAGCGACAGAATTCATCAAACGACTGCCGGAACTGCGAAACATCCTCGCCACCGACGTCGAGGCAGCCTACAACGGCGACCCCGCAGCCGAGTCGTACAGCGAAATCATCAGCTGCTACCCAGTCATCAAAGCCATCAGCAGCCACCGCATCGCCCACGAACTCCTGCTCCTCGGCGTGCCACTCATCCCACGCATCATCAGCGAAATGGCACACAGCGAAACAGGCATCGACATACACCCCGGCGCCCAAATAGGACACCACTTCACCATCGACCACGGAACAGGCGTAGTCATCGGTGCCACATGCATCATCGGCAATAACGTGAAACTATACCAAGGCGTCACACTCGGAGCAAAAAGCTTCCCCCTCGACGACAACGGAAACCCCATCAAAGGCATAGCCCGACACCCCATACTCGAAGACAACGTCATCGTCTACAGCAACGCAACCGTACTCGGGCGCATCACCATCGGACGAGGCACCATCATAGGCGGCAACGTCTGGGTAACCGAAAGCACAAAACCAGGCGAACAAATCATACAGAAACGCAATTAAAACATGGAAAATACCAATTGGCAAACCCCAGCCACTAAAAAGGGAGAAGAGTTCGAAATGATAGCCAAGACCTTCCAAGGCTTGGAAACAGTATTGGCAACAGAACTGATAGACCTCGGAGCCAACAACATACAAATAGGACGACGCATGGTCTCATTCACCGGAAACAAAGAGCTCCTCTATAGAGCCAACTTCCAACTCCGAACAGCCATACGCATCCTTATGCCCATCAAACACTTCCGCGCCACCTCCGCCGACGAAGTGTACGAGGCAGTACAACAAATAGACTGGACAAACTACCTCACCAACAAAACAACATTCGCCGTTGACAGCGTAGTCTTCAGCCAAGAGTTCCGACACTCCAAGTTCGTAGCATACAAAGTAAAAGACGCAATAGTCGACCAAATGAGAGAGCAGACCGGCGACCGACCAAACATCCGCGTCACCAACCCCGACCTGCAACTGCACATACACATCGCAGAGTACGACTGCACACTCTCACTCGACACCAGCGGAGAAAGCCTCCATCGCCGAGGCTATAGGCAAGAAACTGTAGAAGCACCACTCAACGAAGTCCTCGCAGCAGGCATCATCATGCTCACCGGATGGAAAGGCGAATGCGACCTCATCGACCCAATGTGCGGCAGCGGAACCATAGCCATCGAAGCAGCACTCATAGCACGAGGCATCGCACCAGGCGTATACCGCAAAGAATACGCCTTCGAGAAATGGCCCGACTTCGACCAGGAACTCTTCGACAGCATCTACGAAGACGAATCCAGAGAACACGACTTCAACCACCACATCTACGCCTACGACATCAACCGAAACGCCGTAGCCACAGCAACAGCCAACATCAAAGCAGCCGGACTGAGCAAAGAAATCAGCATCGCACAACAAGACTTTGCCGACTTCACACAGCCCACAGAGAAAGCCATCATCATCACCAACCCACCATACGGCGAACGCATCTCCGCACCCGACCTGCTCGGATTGTACAAAATGATTGGCACAAAGTTCAAACATGACTTCACAGGAAACGACGCATGGGTGCTCAGCTATCGCGAAGAATGCTTCGACCAAATCGGACTCAAACCATCACTCCGCACACCACTCTACAACGGAAGCCTCGAATGTGAACTCCGCAAATACCAAATGTTCAGCGGAAAATTCAACGACATGCGTGCCGGAGGAGGCGACATCAAGACCGCCCAAGAGCGTCGCATGATGGCTGATCGCAAACGATTCAAGCAGCATCGCGACTTCAAGGAACGCCTCGAAGACGACCCACGCGAACGCTTCACCCGCAAAAAGGACCGCGAAGACTTCCGCCGAGACAACAAAAAGGGCGACTTCCGAAAAGACTTCCGAAACGGAGAACGCAAAGATTACAAAAACGAACGCAAAGACTACCGCTCAGACCGCAAGCCGTTCGACAAAAACAACCACACAAAAAAATACAGCAAGAAACGCTACAACAATGAAGACTAAATACCTAGTGCTCGCATTTCTCATGCTCACAACCACCGGCTCACTCTTCGCCCAAAAACTCTTCACACTCGAAGAACTCAACTTCGGCGGCAAGAATGCCTCACAATTCTACCCCGAACGATGGCAACTGCGCTGGGACGGCAACCAACTCATCGATGCAGCCACCCAGCCGGCCAACATCATTGATGCCAAAACAGGCAAGACAATCGAAGGCAAAACCGTTGACATCGATGCAAAAAAGCGCAAGCGTCACACCGGAGAACTTGAGTATTGTAAAGCATCTGGCGCAGTAGCATTCCTGAAAAGCAATAACCTTTGGGTCGCTTTTCCTGACGGAACAGAACATCAACTATCGAAAGATGGCTCACGAGAAATAGTCTATGGCCAAAGTGTGCACCGCGATGAATTCGGCATCCACAAGGGAACATTCTGGAGCCCCGATGGACAACAACTCGCCTTCTACCGCATGGACCAAAGCATGGTGAAGGATTATCCGCAAGTCAATACGTTTGAACGCGAAGCAACACTGGCCCCAGACAAATATCCGATGGCAGGTATGACCTCACACAAAGTGACAGTCGGCATCTTTTCGCTGCAGACAAAGCAAACCATCTATCTCGATTTCGGCGATCCCACCGACCGATACTTCACCAACATTGCTTGGGCTCCAGACGGAAAGACACTCTATCTCTACGAAGTTAACCGTGACCAGAACCATACGACGCTCGATGCATACGATGCCGCCACAGGCAAAAAGCTCCGTACTCTCTACGAAGAACGTTCGGAAAAGTATGTTGAACCGATGCACCCCATTACCTTCCTGCCATGGGACGGCAGTAAATTCATCTATTGGAGCTGGAAGGATGGCTATATGCACCTATACCTGATGGACACAGAAGGCAAGGAACTCGGTCAACTGACCAGTGGCAAATGGGTAGTAAAGGAACTCGTCGGTTTCTGTCCTGCCACGAAGAGTGCCATCATCATCACTAAGGAAGCTGGCGATTTGCAACGCAACATCTACAGTCTCAGCCTTAAAACAAAGAAACGCACCTTGCTCGACAATGGCCGTGGCTGCCACTCTGCGCAGCTTTCTGCCGATGGACGTTACCTTATCGACACTTGGCAAGAGCCTGATGTGCCGCGTGCTTGTGCCGTGACCGACACGAAGACAGGCAAGCAAAGCCTGGTCCGCACGGCAAAAGACCCATGGGATGGTTGGTATCAACCTATATTTGAGCAGGGTTCTATTCTTGCTGCGGATGGTGAAACGACGCTTTATTGGCGCATGGTTAAGCCGATGGACTTCGATCCGAGCAAGAAGTATCCTGCCGTTGTCTATGTCTATGGTGGTCCGCACGCCCATAATGTCGAGGCATCTTGGCACTGGGGCTCACGTTCCTGGGAAACATATATGGCGCAGAAGGGCTACATCCTTTTCATTCTCGACAACAGAGGAAGTGAGGACCGAGGCAGGGATTTCGAGCAAGTTACCTTCCGCCGTCTTGGCCAGGAGGAGATGAAAGACCAGATGAAGGGTGTTGATTTCTTGTGTTCGCTGCCTTATGTGGACAGCAACAGGCTTGGTGTTCACGGATGGAGCTATGGCGGTTTCATGACGACATCGCTCATGACGACTTATCCCGATGTGTTCAAGGTGGGCGTGGCAGGCGGTCCTGTCATCGACTGGAAGTGGTATGAAGTGATGTACGGCGAGCGTTACATGGACACTCCCCAACAGAATCCTGAGGGCTATGAGCTGACGAGTTGCATAGGCAAGGCAAAGAATCTGAAGGGCAAACTACAGATTATCATTGGCATGAACGACCCTACGTGTGTGCCACAACACAGCCTTCAGTTCCTGAATGCTTGTGCGGAGGCCGGCACCCAGCCCGACTTCTTTGCTTATCCGGGCGAGGGTCACAACATGGCAGGGCATAAGAGTGTCCATTTGCACGAGCGAATCACACAGTATTTCGAAGATTATCTCAAATAGAATATAACATTATGCGTATCCTTTTGTTAGGCAGTGGCGGTCGTGAACACGCGCTGGCCTGGAAAATCAGTCAGAGTTCAAAGGTTGAAAAGCTGTACATTGCTCCCGGTAATGCCGGTACTGCGAATGTAGGCGAGAACGTCAATATCAAAGCCAACGACTTCGAGGGCATCAAATCTTTCTGCCTTGAAAAGCAGATTCAGATGGTTGTTGTTGGCCCTGAGGACCCCCTTGTGAAGGGTATTTATGACTTCTTCAAGGAAGATGAGTTGCTCAAAAGCATTCCCGTAATAGGTCCAAGTAAGCAAGGTGCCGTGCTCGAAGGCAGCAAAGACTTTGCCAAAGCCTTCATGCAGAGGCATGGTATTCCCACTGCGGCCTACCAGACTTTCACCAGCGAGACGTTGGCCGAGGGCAAGGCTTTCCTGCGTACGCTGAAGGCTCCTTATGTTTTGAAGGCCGATGGCCTGTGCGCCGGCAAGGGTGTTCTTATTCTGCCTACGCTGGAAGAGGCGGAGAAGGAGTTGGAAGAGATGCTTGGCGGCATGTTTGGCGGCGCAAGCAGTCGTGTTGTCATCGAGGAGTTTATGGACGGCATCGAGTGCAGCGTGTTTGTTCTGACCGATGGCAACGGCTATAAGATTCTGCCCGAGGCGAAGGACTACAAGCGCATCGGCGAGGGCGACACCGGCCTAAACACGGGCGGCATGGGCAGCGTAAGCCCTGTTCCGTTTGCCGACGAGGCATGGATGAAAAAGGTGGAAGACCGCATTATCCGTCCTACGGTTGAAGGTTTGAAGGCGGAAGGCATCGAGTATAAAGGCTTTATCTTCTTCGGACTCATCAATGTTGATGGCGAGCCGAAGGTCATCGAGTACAATGTCCGCATGGGCGACCCGGAGACGGAGACTGTGATGTTGCGTTTGAAGAGTGACCTTGTCGACCTTTTCGAAGGTGTTGCTACGGGCACATTGGCAGAGAAAGAGATTGAGTTCGACGAGCGTGCTGCAGTTTGTGTCATGATGGTCAGCGGCGGTTACCCGGGCTCTTACGAGAACGGCTTTGCCATTTCGGGCATCGAAGATGTGGAGGGCAGCATTGTTTTCCATGCGGGTACTGCTGTGAAGGACGGCCAGGTTGTTACGAACGGTGGTCGTGTCATTGCCGTAAGCAGTTATGGCAAGGACAAGGCGGAAGCCCTGACGAAGAGTTTCACCGAGGCTCAGAAGATTCAGTTCCAGGGCAAGTATTTCCGTCGCGACATTGGTGCCGACCTATAGTCTCCCTCCAAGCCTCCCCAAGAGGAGGGAGGCACTGATAAAGTAATGGTAAGGAACCGACTCCAGAATAAGATTGCAGGGAGCGAACTGACGTTTCCCGTTTGCATAACAGCTGCTGTGGCCATGTGGTGGTGGCCGCAGCAGGCTGTTTCTGCGCTCAACCTTGTGGGGTGTCTTCTTTGCCTGCTGACCGCATTTGTGGTCATGGAAACGAACACACGGCAGCACATCATCCGCATCCGAACGCGAATGATGTCGTGCGTGTGGCTCATTCTGTCGGCAAGCCTCTCGTTCATGCACCCCTTGAGCGAACCGCTTGTGGCAGCATCGTTCCTTTGCATCAGTTACATGCTGCTCTTCCGTTGCTACGGCAAGCACCGTCCGCAACTGACGGTTTTCCATGCCTTTGTGATGCTCGGCATGGGTAGTTTCTGTGCGCCTGCCATGCTTCTGATGGTTGTTCCCTACTTTCTCTACATCGCCATCTTCATGCGTTCGCTGACGCGCAAAGCCTTTTGGGCAGGCATTCTGGGCATTGTTGTGCCCTACTGGTGCTATGGCGTGTGGTGCTTTGCCATGGGAAACATGGAGGACTTCACGACGAGAATGGCCAACATGGTGAACTGCGAAATGCCATCCCTCGAGGCCATCACATCGTTGCCTCTCGTCTCGAAAATCTCGGCAGGCATCGTTGCGCTGCTCAGCATAGTGAGCATACTGCACTACCTCAACACGAACTACGACGACAAGATACGCGTACGCATGATACTATATATATATGTGTCGCAAACGCTGCTGCTTCTGGCACTGCTCGTCCTGCAGCCTGCACTGTATCAGACCACCATGGCACTGCTCGTGGCAAGCGCATCGCCGCTCATCGCCCACTATGTTTCGCTCTCGAAGGGCATTGTCAACACCATCGTCTTCGTCGTCTTTCTCCTGCTCACAACAGGCATGGCCGCACTGAACCTCTGCCCGGCTCTGCTCACCCTCCTGTAGACACCCAAAATAATGCTTAACCATTATTGCCGAAAAGGTTAACCATTATGGGCAAAACCCTTAACCTTTCCGGGCAGAAAGGTTAACCTATTTTGGCAGACACCTCCTCATTTCTTCAGTCACCGCACCACGTTTACGAAAAAAATCCGTATATTTGCAGACATGAAGCCCTATCTCATCGACATACCAGTGCTAATCCTGTTCTTCAACAGGCCACAGCAACTCAGCCAAGTCTTCGACCAAGTGCGCAAAGCACGCCCGTCGCAACTCTTCCTTTATCAGGACGGACCACGCTCCGAGGCCGACATGCCCGGCATACTTGCCTGCCGGGAAGTGGTGGCACAGGTGGACTGGCAATGCAACGTGCAGACCCTCTTCCAAGAGAAAAACTACGGCTGCGACCCCTCGGAGTACATCTCGCAGAAATGGGCCTTCAGCCACGTCGACAAATGCATTGTGCTCGAAGACGACGACGTGCCGTCCGTCAGCTTCTTCACCTTCTGCAAAGAAATGCTCGAACGCTACGAAAACGACCAGCGCATCACAATGATAAGCGGCTTCAACATCGACGAACAAACCACCGACACCGAAGGCGACTACTTCTTCACCACACACTTCAGCATCTGGGGCTGGGCATCGTGGCGCAGAGTCATAGACCAGTGGGACGAACACTACACATGGCTCGACAACCCAACCACCGTCCGCCAACTCGAAAACCTCATCCGCGAACGCGGCTACCGCGACGACATCCTGACCATGTGCCGCAAGCACCGAGAACAAGGAAAAGCCTTCTACGAAAGCATCTTCTGGTCGCACATGCTACTCTCCAACGGCCTCGCCATCATGCCCGTCAAGAACATGATAAACAACCTCGGAGCAACAGCCGACAGCACACACTTCGGCGGCTCACTCCAAACACTGCCCCGAGCCTACCGACGCATATTCACCATGCAACGACACGAGTGGCCGGAAGGACACAACCTCAGCCATCCACCACACATCATAGAGCACATCCCCTATCGCCACCGAGCCTATCACACCTACGCATGGATGTGTCCGACAACAAAAATAGCCCGTTCCATCGAAGAACTATGGCTCAATCTCCGATACGGCAACTTCCGACACATCCTCAAAGCCATACAAAACCGCATCAACAAATGGATGGGAAAGGAGGCATACCGATGAAAGTGCTCCTCGTAAGCACAAGCGAACGCACCGGCGGCGGCGCCATAGCAGCCCGACGCCTCATGGAAGCCTTGGCGAAAAACAACGTCGAGGTGAAAATGATGGTGCGCGACAAACAAACAAACGACCCGCGAGTCGTCCGCGTAGGCAACAAAATCCCCAAACTCCTGGAACGCCTCGCCATCCTGCCCCATATAGGATTCAACCGCTCACGACTCTGGCAGGCAGACATCGCCAACACCGGCATCAGCATCACCACCACACCAGAGTTCCAAGAAGCCGACATCATACATCTGCATTGGATTAACCAAGGCATGATTTCTCTCGATGAAATGGGCAAAATCATGAGCAGCGGAAAGCGCATTATCTGGACGCTTCACGACATGTGGGCATTCACTGGTTTGTGTCACTACCCAAACAAATGCCGTAAGTTCCTCACAGAATGCGGCCAGTGCCCTCTGCTAAAGAGCAAAAAGGAAACGGACCTCGCCAACAAGACGTTCTGGAAGAAGGCTGAAGTCTATCGGGATGCAGAAATCAACTTCGTGGCCGTGAGCAGCTGGCTGGCACGCTGTGCGAAGGAGAGCCGTCTGCTGCAGAATCAATCCGTAACGGTAATCCCCAACGTCCTTCTCCTCTCGCGCTATGTCATCAAAGACAAGCTATCAGCACGTAAATCGCTGGGGCTGCCAGAGGACAAAATCATTATCCTCTTCGGCGCAGTCAAGATAGACGACGAAAGGAAAGGCTTGACCATCCTGAGCGAAGCAATAAGGCTGCTGATAGAACAAAAGGTCTATTCTGCAGAACAACTTCACCTGCTTCTCTTCGGTGGCATGAAACGGCTCGAGATTCTGAAAAGCCTCCCAGTGCCAGCGACCTACCTGGGCTTCGTCAAAGGCGACGACGAACTGTCAACACTCTACAGCGCAGCCGATGTAGCAGCAATCCCGTCGCATTACGAGACCTTCGGACAGACTGTCATTGAAGCGCAGGCTTGCGGATGCACACCAGTGACATTCTCAGGAAGCGGACAGATGGACATCATCACACACAAGCAGGATGGCTATCTCGCAGAACACCTCTCAGCCGAAGACTTCGCAAGAGGCATGAACTGGGCAATTAGCCATCCAGTCGATAAAGCAGCAATGCGACAGAACGTCGTAAACAGATATTCCGAAAACAACATCGCCTCACAGTATCTTACCCTATATGAAGCCTCTCTTCACCATAGCAACCGTCACGTATAACGCGGAGGCAACCCTCGAACGTACTTTGAGGAGTGTTGCCTTGCAGGACTATGCCTACATTGAGCACCTCATCGTGGACGGCTGTTCGAAAGACCGGACACTCTCCCTTGTGAAACAGTACATCGAGGAGAACCTAACGCCGCACAGCATACGCCTCATCAGCGAACCCGACAAGGGTCTTTACGATGCGATGAACAAGGCGTTGCTCAACGCGAAGGGCGATTATATTGTCTTTCTCAATGCCGGCGACTGTCTGCGCAACAGTGACACCATCTCTTCGCTTGCCCAACATGAAGAAAAGGGCAGTCTGCCTGCCATTTTATACGGCAACACGCATCTCGTAGACGACGAGGGGCATTTCCTGCGACTACGCAGACTCTCTCCGCCCGAAAGGCTTACGCCCGACAGTTTCCTGGACGGGATGCTTGTCTGCCACCAGTCGTTCTACGTCAGAACCGACATCGCCCGACAGGAACTCTACGACCTCCGTTATCGTTATTCTGCTGATTTCGACTGGTGTATCCGCATCATACGGCGCGCCACACGTCTGGGGTTGAAGATTGTCAACACGCATCTTGTGCTGACAGACTACCTGAACGAGGGTCTCACTACACGCAATCATCGTGCTTCGCTGCTCGAGAGGTTTCGCATTATGGCGTACCATTACGGCTGGATTCCGACTATTGTAAGACACATTTGGTTCGTTGTTCGGGCCATCATCAAGAAATAAGACGATGCTTTTGCCATTCCATCATAAAGATGTTATCGAGGCCGGTTGCGACGAAGCCGGTCGCGGATGCCTTGCAGGGCCGGTGTTTGCCGCTGCCGTCATCTTGCCGCCCGACTTCGAGAGCGACATGCTGAACGACTCGAAGCAACTGAGCGAGAAGAAACGCTATGCTTTGCGCGAAGTGATTGAGCGTGAGGCGTTGGCATGGGCGGTTGGCATTGTAGATAATGAAGAAATAGACCGCATCAACATTCTTCGTGCCAGTATTCTTGCCATGCACCGTGCCCTCGACGGGCTCAAACTGCGGCCTCAGGAGGTTATCATCGACGGAAACCGCTTCAGCCCATACAACAACCTGCCTTGCACCACTATCGTCAAGGGCGACGGCAAGTACATGAGCATTGCCGCGGCGAGCATTTTGGCAAAGACTTATAGGGATGATTGTATGGTAAGGCTTCACAAAGAATATCCCGTCTATCACTGGGACAAGAACAAAGGCTATCCGGCACCGGTGCATCGCCAGGCTATCCGCGAACACGGCACGTCGCCTTACCACCGGCTCAGCTTCAATCTGCTCGGTTCGCCACAGATGGAGTTTGACTTCGGATAAGCCCTTTTCTACCTTCCTACCTAACGTCGGGAACGCCCTCCTTAAGGGGCAATATCGGACACGCCACACCTGTTCGAAAAACAAGCACTGCCTTGTTGCCCAAATAGGTTAACCATTATAGCCAACAAGCACTGCCTAATTGACCGATTAGGCAGTGCTTGTCTGACGAATAGATACGGCTTTTTCAACGCAATGATTTACAGCAATATGCGTCGAGCCTTGTTTTTCTCAGTTGTGCACCAGCGTCCCTATTTCCTCGCCGCTGAGCACTCGCTGCAAATTGCCCACGATGTCCATATTGAAAACATAGATGGGCAAATCGTTTTGCATGCACATGGCTGTCGCCGTAATGTCCATCACCTTCAATCCTCTTGAGATAACCTCGCTGTAAGTGATGTCGTGGAACTTCGTCGCCGTTGGGTCCTTCTCCGGATCAGCCGTGTAGATACCATCCACTCGGGTGCCCTTCAGCATCACATCGGCCTCAATCTCAATGCCTCGCAGCGAGGAGCCCGTGTCGGTTGTAAAGTAAGGGCTGCCCGTGCCGGCACTGAAGATGACCACTTCGCCCTGTTCCATAGCCTCGATGGCCTTCCACTTGTTGTAGAACTCGCCTATGGGCTCCATGCGGATAGCCGTCATGACACGGTTCTTCTGCCCTATGGCACCCAGCGCACTGCTCAGGGCAAGCGAGTTGATAACCGTGGCACACATGCCCATCTGATCGCCCTTGACACGGTCGAAACCCTTGCCGGCACCGGAAAGGCCACGGAAAATGTTGCCGCCGCCTATGACGATACCAATCTGCACACCCATGCTGGCCACGTCCTTTATCTGCTGAGCATACTCGTTGAGACGCTTCACATCGATGCCATAGCCCTGCTCTCCCATCAGACTTTCACCGGAGAGTTTAAGAAGAATACGTTTGAATCTCATAATATATATTTTAGTTCCTTGAATTCGTAGCGGCGGAGAAGCCCCTCTTTGTCGCAGAGAAGAATGTGACCACTTGGTTCAACATCGACAATCTTGGCGTAAAAAGTTCCCATTTCATCGGCAAATTCGTGCTCCTCACCACTTCGGTAAAGCCCACTTTTATACGCCTCGTGCACCGCATCGAGTGCGGCAATGTTGCCATTTTCTATCTTCCGGAAAAGACTCGTGAAGTGCTCCATGAACTGTTCCAACACAAAGCGTCGCTCAACATCGTGCCCCGCAATGTCTGCCAAGGAACGCGGATTTGGTGCATCACTCAAGAAACAACGCTGGTTCACATTGATGCCGATGCCGATAGTAGAGCGCAAAACCTGCGACCCCTGCAAATCGTTCTCGATAAGTATGCCCGCCACTTTGCTGTCGCCAAAGTAGATGTCGTTGGGCCACTTGACGGAAAACCCCGGAACAAAAGCATTGAGTGCAGCCTTCACCGCCAAGGCAGCAGCCTCCGAGATGGCAAACATACGGCGAATGGGCAGTGCCGCCGGCATCACACGAAGGCTGAACAACAGGTTTTCGCCTCGTGCCGACTCCCATTTGTTTGTGGCTGCTCCGCGACCGCCCGACTGGAACTCGGTCGTAACGAGCGTCATACGACGGTCGCCCGGCGCACCAAAACGCCGGAGAAAGTTGTTCGTAGAATCCACCTCATCGAGCTCAATCATACGAAACACCGGCGAATCGTCCAGACAAAAATGCTTCTCCATTGTCAACAATCTACTTTTCTATAGTGCAAAGATAGTAAACTTTTCATTATAAAAGACCACTAAGACAAAAGGAAGAGCAAAATAATACAAGATTTATCGCGTAATACTTCACGATATGCAAACTTTTGGCTAACTTTGCACGGAATTACATCTAACCAAACAAACAAGACATGAAACGTACGATTCTTTCTCTTCTGATGGTGACACTCACAGCCATTCTTCCCGTCAGAGCCAACAGTAGAAACAATTTTATCAGCCTTGATTCACGCCTCAAACATGGCGGTAACCAGACATGGCACATGCTTCGTGCCGGAGATGCCCAGGCAACAGCATCGGAAATATCTACCATTGGATTCGACACGAAAGGCTGGACAGAGGCAATTGTACCTGCAACTGTGCTGACGAACCTCGTGGAGCAGAAAGTTTACCCTGAGCCTTACTACGGACAAACCAATAAACTTGCCAACAACATCATCCCCGATCTGGCAAAAGTGGGACACGAATTCTATACTTATTGGTTTAGAACCGAGTTCCAAGTGCCTGCCGAATATAAAGGAAAGCACATTTGGCTCGAACCGATGGGCATTAATTATCGGGCAGAAGTGTGGGTCAACGGACACATGATAGGACAGATGGCGGGCATGTTTAACAGCCAACCTTTCGACATTACCGACCGCGTGAAGCCCGGGCAGACTGCGGTTCTTGCCATTCGCGTAAAGCCTGTCGATGTGCCGGGCACTACGATGCCCAAGAGTTGGGGAGCGGCCGGCGAGTGGCACAATGGTGGTGATGGCTGGATTGGGCAGAACGTGACGCAACTTATGACTGTGGGTTGGGACTTTACCTTCGAGGATGGTGTACGCGACCGCAACACCGGCATCTGGCGTTCGGTGCGTCTCTATGCCACAGGAGCCCAACAATTGCGCAGTCCTTATGTCTGCTCGGAACTGTCGAAGCCGAACTACGACAAGGCGAGCGAAACAGTGAGTGTGGAGGTTTGGAACCCCAATACGAGAGGCGGCGAGTGCTATGTGAGCGGAAGTATTGATGGTACGGACATCACTTTCAAGTCGGAAAAGATTAAGTTGCAGCGTGGCGAGCATACGACGGTTACTTTCTCGCCGAAGGATTTTCCGCAGCTTGTCATTGAGAATCCCCGTTTGTGGTGGCCGAAGAACAAGGGCCCTCAGAATCTTTATACGCTTCGTCTTACCCTTACCGACAGCAAGGGTGGTGTGATGGACAGTCTTTCTACGCGTTTCGGCATACGCGAAATTGTTGCCAGCCGCGAGACGCCCGACAAGTCGAAGGTCTTCATTGTGAACGGCCACAAGACCTTTGTCCGTGGCAACAACTGGATTCCTGAGGCGATGCTCCGCACCGATGACAGGCGAATGGAGACGGAGTTGGCATATACCGACCAGTCGGGTCTGAACTTGTTGCGTTTGTGGGGTGGCGGCATCGCTGAGAGCGACCGCTTCTATGAACTGTGTGATGAGTATGGCATTATGGTCTGGCAGGAGTTTTGGATGACGGGCGACACGCGCCATCCTATGGACGAATCGCTTTATTTGGCTAACGTGGAGAACACCATGAAGCGCATCCGCAACCATCCTTCCATTATTATATATGTGTCGAGCAACGAGAGTACGGCTGTTACGGGTGCGAAGGAACTCATCCAGAGCCTTGCTCCCGATGTGCCTTACCAGATGCAGAGCGAATGCGACGGTGTGCACGACGGCAGCCCCTACAAGCAGGTGAACCCGATGCGCCACTACGAGAACACGGCTTCCGACCGTGGCAGTCGTGTGGATGGCTTTAATCCCGAGTACGGTGCGCCCACCTTGCCCATCGTGGAGAGCCTTCGCGAGATGATGCCTGCCGAGGACCTCTGGCCCATCAACAAGGCAACGTGGGACTACATGGACGGCAACGGTTTCCACTTGATGAGTACTCTCTACAAGGATATGGTGAACCAGTATGGCGAAAGCCACAACATCGACGAGTTTGCACGCCGTGGACAGATGGTGGGAGCCATGAACAGCAAGAGCATCTGGGAGGTGTGGAATGAACACAAACTGCAGTATGGCGACCGCTGGTGTTCTGGCCTGTTGTTCTGGTATCACAACTGCCCCAACTGGCAGGTATGTGCCCGCATGTGGGACTGGTTCCTGGAGCCGACGGCTTCGCTGTACCACACGATGCATGCCCTGGAGCCTGTCCACATACAATACGACTACCTGACGAACACCGTGAGCGTGAGCAACGACTACATCGAACCGCAGAAGGGTCTCCTTGCCAAGGCTGAGGTTTACGACCTGCAGAGCCGCAAGCGGAACACCTTCACGGCAAAGGTGGACGTTCCTGCCGACGGTGTGGCGAACGACATTCTCACTGTCGGGTTCCCCGACGACATAACGCCCGTCCACTTCATCGCCCTGGAACTGACCGACGCCAAGGGCAACGTGGTGAGCCGCAATTTCTACTGGCGCTCCAACAGCAAGTATGAGGGCAAGAACACGGTGACCGGCCCCTGCACAGGCGGTTTCGAAGCACTCGGCACCATGCCCGAGGCCAAGCCCTCGGTAGTGGCTCGCCGCCTCGCCGACAAGGATGGATACTGCCACTGGCAGGTGACGCTGAAGAACAGCAGCCGGCGCATCGCCTTCTTCTGCCAACTGCTCCTCACCGATGCCAACGACAAAGCCGTACACGGCACCTTCTACAGCGACAACTTCCTGACGCTGCTGCCCGGACAGAAGCAAGTCATCAACATCCGTACACCCAAGCACGACGGCACAGACTACCGCCTGCGTTTCTGCGAAAACATGGGCACTGTGCGCAACGTAAACATCAAATAGAAAAACATCCACTGGCCTTATGCTCCGGAATGGTTAACCTTTCCCCAAATAATGGTTAAGCATTCCGGCCATAATGGTTAACCCTTTTGGCAATAATGGTTAACCATTCCCGGCGACAAGCAACAAGGCACACCGAACCAACCCATAAGACAATACCCGAAAACCATGAAATGCCAAGAAAAATTCTTTGAGAAATACAAACGCGAACCAGAAGCCATTGCCTTCTGCCCCTACCGCGTCTGCCCCATCGGCGCACACAGCGACGCCAACCTCGGCAAGATAACCGGCCTCGCCATCGACAAGGGCATACACATCGCCTACAGCCCCAAGCACAACGGCGTAGTGGAACTCAGTTCCCTGCAGTTCGACAAACGCGCACAGTTCCACGTCCGCGACGTGCCACGACACAAAGAAAACGACTGGGCAGACTACCTGCGGGGCGTCACACTCAAACTCGGCGAACGCTATCCCCTCACGTCCGGACTGAGCGGCATCATCGAAGGCAGCCTCCCCATCGGCGGCCTCTCCTCGTCGGCAGCCGTAGCCCTCGTCTTCCTCAAAGCACTCTGCCACGTCAACAACATACACCCCGAACCACAAGAACTGATACGCATCTCCGTCGCATCCGAAAACGACTACGTCGGCGTCAACAGCGGCAAACTCGACCAAAGCTGCGAAGTCTACTCCAAAAAAGACCACCTCCTCTACCTCGACACCAAGACCGACCAGTACGAACTCATACCCACCCACCCGCAGATGAAGCCCTACCGCATAGCCATCTTCTTCAGCGGCATCGAACGCACACTGGCCGGCAGCAAATTCAACATGCGCATAGACGAAGCACGAAGCGCCGCCTACGCACTCATGGCATACACCGGCATCGAATACGGCAAGTTCCACGAAGCCAACCTCAGAGCCGTGCCACGACAAATCTACGAACAATACAAACTCCAACTGCCCGAAACCTGGCGCAGAAGAGCAGAACACTGGTACACCGAATACGACCGCGTAGAACAAGGAGCCGAAGCCTGGCGCCAAGGAGACCTGCAAACCTACGGCCAACTCAGTTTCGAAAGCGGACACAGCAGCATCGTCAACTGGGAAACAGGCTCGCCCGAACTCAAAGCACTCTACGACATCATGCGACACACCGACGGCATCTACGGCGGACGATTCAGCGGAGCAGGATTCAAAGGCTGCTGCATGGCACTCATCGACCCAGCATACGAAGAAAACATCACCCGACAAGTCACCACAGAATACCTCAAGATATTCCCACAACTCAAAGACAAATACAGCTACCACATCTGCCAAAGCGCCGACGGAGTACTCTGAAAACACACAAAACAACAGCACACAACATGAAATGCCTCATACTGGCCGCCGGCTATGCCACACGCCTATACCCACTCACCGAAAACCAACCCAAACCACTCCTCACAGTAGGCAACAAAACAATCCTCGACTGGCTCATAGACGACATAGACGGAGCCGGACTCGTCGACGAATACATCGTCATCTCCAACCACAAGTTCGCCCGCCACTTCCAAGACTGGGCAAACACAAAACCACAGAAAATAACCATCGTGGACGACGGCACATCCACCAACGAAACACGACTCGGAGCCGTCTGCGACATACAATTCGCCATCGAACAACTCAACCTCGACGACGACATGCTCGTCATCGCCGGCGACAACCTGCTCGACTTCAGCCTGCAACGCTTCGTCCACTACGCCCACAAGAAACAAACATCCTGCATCATGCGCTTTTGGGAAACAGACGAACAACGACTCCTTAAATGCGGCGTCGTCACCATCGACGAACAAGACCGCATACTGCGCATGACCGAAAAGTCGCCCACACCCGAAACACACTGGTGCTGCCCACCCTTCTACTACTATACACGCCAAGACGCACGCCTCGTCAAAAAAGGCATCGAAAACGGCTGCGGCACCGACGCACCAGGCAGCTACATCGCATGGCTATGCACCCAAACACCCGTACACGCCATGGAAATGCCCGGAAAACGCTACGACATCGGCAACCTGCAAAGCTACGAACAAGTACAACACAACTACCAAGGCATCACCATAAACTAAGGCCAGCAGACAAAGAAACACACACATTAAACCATTTTTCCGCCTGATTATTTGCACGTTTGGCAGAAATAACATATCTTTGCACACAGAAAGATGAAAGTGAGGGGCTATAAAAGTTCCTCACTTTTCTTTAATAAACCAAAAAACACTTCAACACATGATCAGCAAAAGCGCAGTACAGCAAGCCGTAGAACAATGGCTCGAAGGCAAAGAGTATTTCCTGGTTGACATCAACATCACACCCGATGACCGCATCGTCGTAGAAATAGACCACGCCGACGGCGTCTGGATAGAAGACTGTGCCGACCTGAGCCGCCACATAGAATCGTGCCTCAGCCGAGACGAAGAAGACTACGAACTCGAAGTAGGCAGTGCCGGACTCGGACAACCCTTCCGCGTTCGCCGACAGTACGAAATACACATCGGACAAGAAGTCGAAACACAACTGCGCGACGGACACAAATACCGAGGCACACTCCTCAGCGTAAACGAAGAAAGCTTCCAGCTGAACATACAACAAAAAGTCAAAGAAGAAGGCAAAAAACGTCCCGTAGTCAAAGAAGTACCCACAGACTTCCGCTTCGAAGACATCGCCTACACAAAATACCTCATCAAAGTGAAATAAAACATAACACATACACACACAATGGCAAAGACAACAAAACAAAAAGATGCGGCAGACATGATAGAAGTATTTGCCGACTTCAAAGAGAAAAACAACATCGACAGAGCCACACTCGTCAGCGTCCTCGAAGAATGCTTTCGCAGCGTCATCTCCAAGATGTACGGCTCCGACGAAAACTACGACATCATCGTCAACCCCGACAAAGGCGACTTCGAAATCTACCATAACCGCGTCGTTGTACCCGACGGCGAAGTAAAAGACCCAAATAAAGAAATCGCCCTCAGTGAAGCACAGAAAATCGAAGACGACTACGAAATAGACGAAGAAGTCAGCCAACGCGTAGAAGTAGCAGACTTCGGACGTCGCGCAATCCTGCAACTGCGCCAAACATTGGCCAGCCGCATCATGGAACTCGAATACGATTCACTCTACAACCAATACAAAGAACGCGAAGGCGAAATCATCACCGCCGAAGTATATCAAACCTGGAAACGCGAAACACTCCTCATGGACGAAGACGGAAACGAACTCCTTCTCCCACGTCAGGAGCAAATCCCCGGAGACTTCTTCCGAAAAGGAGAAAGCACACGAGCAGTCATCTCACGTGTAGAAAACACAGGTGGCAAGCCACGCATCATCCTCAGCCGCACCGATCCAGCCTTTTTGCAACACATGCTCGAAGCAGAAGTGCCAGAAATACAAGACGGACTTATCACCATCCACAAGATAGCACGCATCCCCGGCGAACGTGCAAAAATAGCAGTAGAAAGCTATGACGACCGCATCGACCCAGTAGGAGCATGCGTCGGTGTCAAAGGAAGCCGTCTGCGCGGCATCGTTCACGAGTTGAAAGGCGAAAACATCGACGTAGTGACATGGACATCCAACACACAACTCATGATTACCCGTGCACTCAATCCTGCTCGCGTCAACAGCGTTGTCCTTCACGAAGAAGAACATACCGCAGAGGTTTACCTCGATCCCGACCAGGTTTCCCTCGCCATCGGCAAGGGCGGTCTTAATGTCAAGCTCGCAAGCATGCTTGTCGGATACACAATCGACGTCTTCCGCGAACTCAACGACGAAGACAACGATGACGTAAGCCTTGACGAATTCACCGATGCTATCGAGCCATGGGTTATCGACGAACTCAAAAAGATTGGTTTCGAGACAGCAAAAGACGTGCTCGGTGCACAGCGTGAAATGATCATTCAGAATGCCGACCTTGAGGAAGAGACCGTCGACGAAGTGCTCCGCATTCTGCAAGCAGAGTTTGAATAATATACCTTTTCACCTTTCATTCTTAATTCTTCACCCTTCATTGTTCATATATGAGCATCAGATTAAATAAAGTAACAAAAGAATTCAACATTGGACTGCAAACCGCTGTTGAGTTTCTACAGAAGAAAGGCTTTGACGAAGTACAAGCCAATCCTAATTATAAGATAACAGAAGAACAATATTCTCTGTTGCAAAACGAATTCAGTTCTGACAAAGGTCTGCGACACGAAGCAACACAACTCATTCAGCAACACATCGGCCATACGAAAGAGCGCAAGGACACCGGTAAGGCTAAGCCAGTGGAAGAGGTTCAGATTGAGGCTCCAAAGGTTTCCGGCCCCAAGATTCTTGGCCGTATTGATTTGGGTGATAGTCGCGCTGATGCTTCTAAGGCAGAGACGCCCGAGAAGGCTAAAGCAGAAAAGCCCAAGGCTGAGAAGGCTAAGGCCGAGGCTACTCCTGCAGAAATGCCAAAAGCAAAGGCTGACAACGAGGAGAAGAAACCGAAGGTTGTGCCTGCCGAGGAGACCATGGAGGCTAAGCCAAAGAAAGCTGAGGACGTTAAGCCTGAGGTGAAGAAGGCGGCTCCTGCTCCTGAGGAGAAGGTGGTTGCTGCTGCGAAGGTGCAGAAAGAGGCTCCGGTTGCTATGCCTAAGGAAGCAGAAAAGCCTGTTGTACAGAAAGAAGAAGTTGTGGCACCTGCTGCCGAGAAGAAGGCCGAAGATGAAGTTTTCCGCCTCACTCCGGCCGCGAATGCAGCTCCCAGTCTGACCATCAAGGGTAAGATTGAC
The DNA here is from genome assembly GCA_017631315.1 of Bacteroidaceae bacterium. Classification (GTDB taxonomy): domain Bacteria; phylum Bacteroidota; class Bacteroidia; order Bacteroidales; family Bacteroidaceae; genus Physcousia. The sequence goes on from JAGBTN010000015.1 coordinate 229,308, forward strand.
TTGTCGAGCCTGAACCAGACTACGCGTCCGAAGAAGAAATCTGCCGAAGAGCGTCGTCGTGAACGTGCCGGACAGGATGGCCAGGGCGGTGACCGCAAGAAGCGTGTCCGCATTGGTAAGGAGCGTGTAGATGTCAATGCTGTAGCCAATCAGCCTCACGGCCAGCAGAAGAAGAACAATGGTGGCCAGCAGCAACAGCAGAATCAGGGCGGCAACGGTAAGAACAAGAAGCAGAAGAATCACCCCAAGCAGGCTCCTGTTCAGCCAGAAGTTAGCGATGAAGAAGTTGCCAAGCAGGTTCGCGAGACTTTGGCTCGCCTTACGAACAAGGGCAGCAAGATGGGCAAGGGTGCGAAGTATCGCCGTGAGAAGCGCGAAGCCATCCGCCAGGGCATGGAGGAGGAAATGGCAAATGTTGCAGCCGAGAGCAAGGTGCTCAAGTTGACAGAGTTTGTAACTGCCAACGAGCTTGCTACGATGATGGATGTTCCCGTGACGAAGATTATTGCTACTTGCATGAGTATCGGCATCATGGTCAGCATCAATCAGCGCATGGACGCCGAGACTATCAACCTTGTTGCCGAGGAATTCGGCTTTACTACAGAATATGTCAGTGCTGAAGTCAGTGCTGCTGTGAGCGAGGAGGAGGACGACGAGCAGGATCTCGTGCCACGTGCTCCGATTGTGACCGTCATGGGTCATGTCGACCATGGTAAGACTTCTTTGCTGGACTACATACGTCAGACGAATGTTATTGCCGGTGAGGCCGGTGGTATTACGCAGCACATTGGTGCTTACAATGTGACGCTCGAGGACGGACGCCACGTTACGTTCCTCGACACGCCGGGTCACGAGGCCTTTACTGCCATGCGTGCCCGTGGTGCTCAGGTGACGGACATTGCCATCATCATTGTGGCTGCCGACGACGACATCATGCCTCAGACGAAGGAGGCCATTGCGCATGCTACGGCTGCGAATGTGCCTATTGTTTTTGCCATCAACAAGATTGACAAGCAGAGTGCTAACCCCGACAAGATTAAGGAGGGTTTGGCTGCCATGAACTTCCTTGTTGAGGACTGGGGCGGCAAGTATCAGAGCCAGGACATCAGTGCCAAGAAGGGTATTGGTGTGGACGAACTTTTGGAGAAGGTTCTGCTGGAGGCTGAGATGCTCGACCTCAAGGCCAACCCCAACCGCAAGGCTACGGGTTCCATCATCGAGTCGAGTCTGGACAAGGGCCGTGGCTATGTGGCTACGCTGCTTGTGAGCAACGGCACTTTGCGTGTGGGCGACATTTTGCTTGCCGGCACTAACTATGGCCGTGTGAAGGCGATGCTGAACGAACGTGGCCAGCGTGTGCAGGAGATTGGTCCGGCTCAGGCGGCTACGGTGCTTGGCTTGAACGGTGCTCCGCAGGCAGGTGACACGTTCCACGTTATGGATTCCGACCAGGAGGCGCGTGAGATTGCCACCAAGCGTGAGCAGCTGGCTCGCGAGCAGGGCTTGCGCACCATGAAGCGTCGCGGCCTGGAAGAGTTGGCTCACAACATTGCTTTGGGCGGTGTTCAGGAGTTGAACCTCATCGTCAAGGGCGACGTGGACGGCTCTATCGAGGCTTTGAGCGACTCGCTCATCAAGCTTTCTACAGAGAAGATTCAGGTGAATGTCATCTACAAGGCCGTTGGTCAGATCAGCGAAAGCGACGTGAACATGGCCGCTGCTGCCGAGAACTGCTTCATTGTCGGCTTCCAGGTTCGTCCCTCAGCTGCTGCCCGCCGTCTGGCGGAGCAGATGGATGTGGACATCCGCCTCTACAGTGTCATCTACGATGCCATCGAGGAGGTGAAGGACGCCATGGAGGGCATGCTTTCTCCCGAGATAAAGGAGGAGGTAACAGCTCAGGTGGAAGTACGCCAGGTTTACCACATCACGAAGGTGGGCACCGTGGCAGGTGCGTATGTCATCGACGGCAAGGTGAGCCGCTCGAACAAGGCACGCGTCATCCGCGACGGCATTGTGGTCTTCACCGGCGCCATCAATGCGCTGAAACGCTTCAAGGACGACGTCAAGGAAGTCAGCACAAACTTCGAGTGCGGTATCTCCCTGGTGGGCTACAACGACTTGAAGGAAGGCGACATGCTCGAGACATTCCAGGAAATTGAGATAAAGGCTACGCTCTAAGGTGGACATCCTGTTGCTCGCACTCCTGGCCGTCGGCTTCGTGCTGGGGCTCATGTCAGGGGCCGTCAAGCAGATTGTCTCGCTTGCTGCCCTCGTGTTAGGCTTCGCCGTTGCCAGCCTCTACAGCCAAGAGCTGAGCAATGTGCTGGCCGATGTACTGCCAATGCCCGACGTCTGCCGCATAGTGGCCTTCGTGCTGCTGTGGGTCATCGTGATTCTCGTGGCACGCCTGACCGGAGCACTGCTCACGTCGCTGCTCGACAAAGTGCTGGCCATAGGAATGCTCAACCGCCTGCTGGGCGGCATCCTCGGCACAGCAAAATTCGCACTCGTGCTAGGAACACTCATCTGGCTCCTCTCCACAACCAACCTGATAAGCCAAGAGACAATGCAGACATCGCAACTCTGCCGTCCGCTCAAAGCAATGCCCGAATACACATATAACGTAATAAAAAAACACGCCCCACAAGCGGGCCAAGAAATAAGCATGTGCCTCACCCGAAAAAAAGGTATGCCTAATGAGCAATAATGCTTAACCATTCGGGCCAAAAAGGTTAACCATTATCCACATAATGCTTAACCCTTTTGGCAAGGCACGTCCACGTAAAACACAAATAGCTGAATGACAGACGACAATAGCTTTGTACGCGAAGTGGCGGAGAAGAAGTACGAATACGGCTTCACCACCGACGTACAGACAGACATCATCGAGAAAGGACTCACCGAGGACATCGTGCGCCTCATCTCCCAAAAGAAGGGAGAACCCGAGTGGCTCCTGGAATTTCGCCTGAAAGCGTTCCGCTACTGGCTCACCATAGAGCAACCCACATGGGGACACCTCAAGATGCCCCACATCAACTACCAGGACATCTCATACTACGCCGACCCCACAAAATCGAAAAACAAAGAGCCCGGAGAAATAGACCCCGAACTCATGAAAACCTTCGACAAACTCGGCATCCCCCTCGAAGAACGCATGGCACTGGCAGGCACCGCCGTCGACGCCGTCATGGACTCCGTAAGCGTCAAAACAACCTTCCGCGAAAAACTACAGGAAAAAGGCATCATCTTCTGCTCCTTCAGCGAAGCCGTACGCGAACACCCCGACCTCGTCCGCCAATACCTCGGCAGCGTAGTCCCATACAAAGACAACTACTTCGCCGCACTCAACTCCGCCGTCTTCAGCGACGGCTCCTTCGTCTACATACCAAAAGGCGTGCGCTGCCCCATGGAACTCAGCACATACTTCCGCATCAACGCACGCGGCACAGGACAATTCGAACGCACACTCATCGTCTGCGACGACGACGCCTACGTCTCCTACCTCGAAGGATGCACCGCACCCATGCGCGACGAAAACCAACTCCACGCAGCCATCGTGGAAATCATCGTAAACGAACGAGCAGAAGTCAAATACAGCACCGTACAAAACTGGTACCCCGGCGACAGCGAAGGAAAAGGCGGAGTACTCAACCTCGTCACCAAACGCGGACACCTCAGAGGAGCAAACAGCAAACTCTCCTGGACACAAGTAGAAACCGGAAGCGCCATCACCTGGAAATACCCCAGCTGCATACTCACAGGAGACAATAGCCAAGCAGAATTCTACAGCGTGGCCGTCACCAACAACCACCAACAAGCCGACACCGGAACCAAGATGATACACCTCGGCAAAAACACCCGAAGCACCATCATCTCAAAAGGCATCAGCGCAGGCAAAAGCCAAAACACATACCGAGGACTCGTCCGAGTAGCAAAAGACGCCGAAGGCGCACGCAACTACAGCAGTTGCGACTCACTCCTGCTGGGAAGCCAATGCGGAGCACACACCTTCCCATACATGGACATACACAACGACACCGCAGTCGTAGAACACGAAGCCACAACAAGCAAAATCAGCGAAGACCAACTCTTCTACTGCAACCAACGAGGCATCAACACCGAAGAAGCAGTCAGCCTCATCGTCAATGGCTACGCAAAAGAAGTCATCAACAAGCTGCCAATGGAGTTCGCCGTAGAAGCACAAAAACTCCTCGGCGTCAGTCTCGAAGGCAGCGTCGGATAAAAAAACACCATGTTACAGATAAAAGACCTACACGCCAGCATCAACGGCAAAGAAATACTCAAAGGCATCAACCTCAACGTCCAAGACGGCGAAATACACGCCGTAATGGGACTCAACGGAGCAGGCAAAAGCACACTCTCCAACGTCATCGTCGGACACCCAGCCTACGAAGTCACACAAGGAACCATAAACTTCAACGGGAAAAACATCCTCACACTCAAACCCGAAGAACGCGCACACGAAGGAATCTTCCTAAGCTTCCAACAACCCACAGAAATCCCAGGCGTCTCAATGGTCAACTTCATGCGTGCAGCACTCAATGCCAAACGCAAATACAAAGGACAAGAACCCATGCCCGCAGGCGACTTCCTCAAACTCATGCGCGAAAAAAGACAAATCGTAGAACTCGACAGCAAACTCACAAGCCGAAGCGTGAACGAAGGCTTCTCAGGAGGCGAAAAGAAACGCAACGAAATATTCCAAATGGCAATGCTCGAGCCCACACTCTGCATACTCGACGAAACAGACAGCGGACTCGATGTCGACGCACTCCGCGTAGTGGCAGAAGGATTCAACAAACTGAGACGACCGGAAACAAGTGCCATCGTCATCACACACTACCAACGACTGCTCGACTATATCAAACCAGACATCGTACACGTCCTCATCGACGGACGCATCGTCAAGACAGCAGGACCCGAGCTCGCCACAGAGATAGAAAACCGAGGCTTCGACTGGATAAAAGAGGAGGTAGGACTGTGAATGCTGAAAAGCAATACATCGACTTCTACAACGAAGTAAAAGACACCATCGCTGCACGCAGCAGCCAGGAGATGAACACCTGCCGCGAAGCAGCCCTGCACACCTTTGCCACACAAGGCTTCCCTTCGCCAAAAGTGGAACGCTACCGTTATGCAAAAGTCGAAACAGACTTTTCTCCCAACTACGGCATCGCTCTCACACCAATCAAAGGGCCACTCCCTCCCCATTGCTTCCGCATTGCAGATGCTGTTCCCCATGCACGCACATTATATAATAAGGTTGCTGACACAGCAGACAGCATCGTAGCACTCAACACAATGCTCTGTGTCGACACTCTCGTCGTACACGTTCCTAAAGGCACTCGCGTTGAACATCCCATACAGATAAGCAACACCCTCAAGGGCGAACAGGACACGATGGTCTGCCGGCGCATCCTAATCATAATGGAGGAGCTGGCGCAGGCTGATGTCATCATCACTGACCGGGCAACCTCACAAAGCCGTTTCCTGACAAACCAAGTCATTGAAGTCGTGATGCACGACGGTTCACACCTCAGCCTCTATGAGACTGAAGAGACACATCTGCTCTGCACGCGCTACAGCAGTGTCTTTGTTCAACAAGGCAGAAACAGCACTTTCCATCATACTAACCTGACGCTCTTCAACGGACACACCCGCAATCGCCTTGATGTACAACTGCAGGGCGAAGGCAGCGAAGTGACTGCCAACGGTTGTGTTATTGCCGATAAGATGCAGCGTGTGGACAACAATACGCTTATTGACCATCAAGTGCCCAACTGCCGGAGCAATGAACTTTATAAGTATGTTCTTGACGACAATGCCGTGGGTGCCTTTGCCGGAAAGATATTGGTTCGTGAGGGTGCGCAGAAGACAATCAGCAAGGAGACGAATGCAAACCTTTGTGCCACACGTTCTGCACGAATGTTTACTCAGCCGATGCTTGAGATATATGCCGACGATGTGAAGTGTTCTCACGGCAGCACTGTTGGTCAGATGGACGATGCTGCGCTTTTCTATATGCGCCAGCGAGGCATCGACGAAAAGGAGGCTCGTCTGCTGCTCAAGGCTGCATTCATCACCGAAGTCATCGAAACCATTCCCCTCGAGTCGCTCCGCGACCGTTTGCATGTGTTGGTGGACAAGCGTTTGAGAGGCGAATTAAGCAAATGTGAAGGATGCAAACTATGCCAATAATACAGAAAAGGGACGACTTTCCCATCCTGCAAAGAGTTATTTACGGGAAGTATCCTCTTGTCTATCTGGACAATGCTGCAACTACACAAAAGCCGCGACAGGTGGTTGAGGCAATGACGGAGGAGTACTATAATGTCAATGCCAACGTGCATCGTGGTGTTCATTTCCTTTCTCAACAGGCTACGGAACTGCACGAGGCTTCACGCGAAACGGTGCGTTCTTTTCTGAATGCCCGCAGCACATCGGAGATTATCTTTACCCGCGGCACCACGGAGAGCATAAATCTTGTGGCATCATGCTTTGGCCAGGCTTTCATGAAGGCTGGCGACGAGGTGATTGTCAGCGAGATGGAACACCACAGCAACATTGTCTCGTGGCAACTTATGCAAGAGAGGCTGGGCATCCGGCTGCGTGTTGTTCCCATTACTGACGACGGCCGTCTCGTGATGGACGAGTATGTAAAACTCTTCAACGAACGCACCAGGATTGTCAGCATCACACACGTCAGCAATGTGCTGGGCACTATCAATCCGGTGAAGGACATCGTCCGGATTGCACACGAGCACAATGTCCCTGTCCTCATCGACGGGGCTCAGAGTTCGCCGCACATGAGGGTTGATGTGCAGGAACTGGACTGTGACTTCTATGCCTTCAGTGGTCATAAGATTTATGGCCCCACCGGCATTGGAGTTCTCTATGGCAAGGAGGAGTGGCTCGACCGTATTCCTCCCTACATGGGCGGTGGCGAAATGATAAAGAACGTCAGTTTCGAGCGCACCACCTTCAATGCTTTGCCCTACAAGTTCGAAGCTGGAACGCCCGACTATGTAGCGACCACCGGCCTCGCCAGGGCTCTCGATTACGTGACTGCCATTGGCCTGGACGCCATCGAAGCCCACGAGCGCGACCTGACGGCATACGCCATGCAGAGGCTGATGGAGGTGGACGGCATGCACATCTATGGGCCAGGCATAGAGGAGCACGACGCCGTCATCAGTTTCCAGGTGGGCAACATCCACCATTTGGACATGGGTACGCTGCTCGACCGCCTCGGCATTGCCGTACGCACCGGCCACCATTGTGCCGAGCCTCTTATGCGCCGCTTGGGCATAGAGGGTACCTGCCGGGCAAGTTTCGCCCTTTACAACACAAGAGAAGAGGTGGACGCACTGGTCGAAGGCATACGCCGTGTCAGCCAGATGTTCTGACCTCAGCCATCCCCTCGCCTACCCCCTTCTGCAACGCCCTACAGCCTTCCGTCCGGAAAGGTTAAGCATTCTGCCAATAATGGTTAAGCATTATTGCAATAAAGGCGAGGGGGAAAATCGTCCTCGCCCTTCGTGTCTGTTACTCTATCACACCACACCATCCACCATTGCGAACCAGGTGCAGACGGAGCTTCGTCTGTGGCGTAACGTCCTGCTCGCCACGCTTGTAATCCACTGCTATGCGGTGGGCATTACGGCCGTCCTGGAAGTAAGTGAGGTGCCCATTTTTGCCGATGAAATCGAGAGAAATCTCAATGTCCTGTGCCTTGCTGCCCGTCATGGCACCAATGTACCACTTGTCGCCCTTGCGCTTTGCCACCACATAGTGTTCGCCAGCCTTGGCCGAGAGCACCCGTGTGTCGTCCCAAGTAGTGGGGACGGATGCCATGAAACGCGTACATTCTTCCTCGCGGAGGTAACGTGTGGGGCTGTCGGCGAGCATCTGCAGACCGCTCTCGAAGCAGACATACAGTGCCATCTGGTAGGCACGTGTGCCACTGCCCATCGGCATGGAGCCCGTACCTCTGTTGTCCTCCGGCTGCGCACTCTGCATGGAGCCGGGCGTAAAGTCCATTGCTCCTACGGCATTGCGTATGTATGGGAGCCAGATGGTGTTGTCCGGATGGCATCCGCCACCTTGTTCCATGCCACGCACACCTTCGTAACTGATGAGGTTGGGCAAACGCTGTTCCAGTCCTGCCGGTTTGAAAGAGCCGTGGAAGTCGATGAGAAGTTTATGCTTGGCACACTCACGGGTGATGCGTTCATAGTAGTTCACCATCCATTGGTCGCTGTGGTCCATGAAATCGACCTTCAAGCCCTTCACGCCCATCTTGGCATAATAGGAAATCACGTCGGGGTGTTGTTCCACCGTGAGCCACGTCAGCCAAAGCACAATACCAACGTTTCGGGCAGCGCCGTACTCCACAAGTTCCCTGACGTCTATCTCGTCGCGGGTTGTAAACGGGTCCTGAACGCGTTTGTTCCAGCCCTCGTCCAGCAAGATGTACTCCACTCCGAACTTCGAAGCACAGTCGATGATATACTTATATGTATCGTTGTTGATGCCAGCCACGAAGTCCACATCCCAAATGGTCCAGTGGTTCCACCAGTCCCAGTTGACCTTTCCGGGCTTAATCCACGACGTGTCGTCCAGTTCGCACTTGCCTGCCAGCACAACTTCCATTTGGTTTTCGGCAATCGTGGCGTCTGTTCCTATTACAGCAAAGCGCCATGGCAGTGTGCGCTGTGCATCGGTGCGGGCAATGCAGTCGTACTCCTTGGTGATGTTCCAGCCGCGGTCGCCGCGCGGTTCCCATGCCTGAGGCGACTTGGGGAAGACGGACTTGAAGCCATTGCTGCCCGTAGAGTAGAGGAACATATTGGGGTAGTCGCGCACATCACTCTCGGAGAAGAGCACCTTCGTGCCCTTGGGGCTCTCGAGAAGAATGGGCAGGTAGGTCATCTCGTCGCCTATGCGATACTCGGAGGTAGAGATGTGTGTGTAGGGATTCTCGTAGGAAGTCATGAAACCGCGTGTCTTGGAGATGTGTGCCGTGAAGGCTTCGGGCAGATTGAGTTCGACACCTTCGTTCACGATGTCTGTCTGTCCCTTCCCTTTGTTGATGGCAAAACGGTAGGCAACGCCATTGTCGTAGGCACGCATATCGACGGAGATGCCGCCCTTGAACGCGAGTGTCAACTGATTGGCGCAGTTGGGGACCTCGGCATACTTCAGGGGCACAACGGGACGAATCACTTCGTCCACCTTGCTACGCTTTGCGCTGCTCAACCGAGGCTTAGTGCCAAACGTCTCTGCTCCCACTTGAAGGCTGATGGGGCAGTCCTTCAAGATCTGCTCCTCGCCATAGAACACGCTGTAGGTGAGGCGGTCGCCAATGGTGACCTCCAGTTTGATGTTACCACTCGGAGAGGCCAACGTCTCCACCTTGTCTGCATAAACACTGCCAATGCCCAACAGCATGAGCATAAGCACCAAAAAGTTTTTTCTCATCATATCTGTAGTTTTAGTTTTGTGGCAAAATTGCTTTCTGGAGAACAAAGATAATGAATTATTTTTACTTTTCAGCACACTCCGATTTATTTTTGCAGGCAAGCGCAAAAACATCTACTGCCAAACAGGCAATAATGGTTAACCATTCCGGGCATAATGGTTAACCTGTTTGGGGAACAAGGCAGTAGATGTTTCCACACACCGCCAGCCTCACACACCAGAAGACACAAAATCCCCCTCCAGAAAACCCCGCCATAAAAGGGGCTCTGAAGGGGGATTCCTTATTCACAACGGTGCGACAGGCACCATATTCCTTATTCTGCTACAGGCTCTTCGCCCTGTTCGGGACGGGGACGACGCTCGCCACGTTCGGGACGAGGACGACGTTCACCACGCTCGGGACGGGGACGACGCTCGCGCTCAACATAGCCCTCGGGCTTCTCCATCAAAGCGCGGCGGCTCAACTTGAACTTGCCTGTCTTCGGATCAATCTCGAGGAGTTTCACCTGAAGCTTGTCGCCTTCCTTCAGACCTGCCTCCTCTACTGTCTCGAGGCGCTTCCAGTCGATTTCGCTGATATGCAGAAGTCCGTCCTTGCCAGGCATGAACTCTACGAAGCAGCCGTAAGGCATGATGCTGCGAACAGTGCCCTCGTAAACCTCACCAATCTCGGGAACAGCAACAATAGCCTTAATCTTAGCCATGGCAGCATCGATGACATCCTTGTTGGGACCGCTCACCTGAATCTTGCCAACGCCGTCTTCCTCGTCGATAGTAATGGTAGCACCAGTCTCTTCCTGCATGCCCTGGATAATCTTACCGCCCGGGCCAATGACAGCACCAATGAATTCCTTCGGGATAATCATCTGCTCGATGCGGGGAACATGAGGCTTCAACTCCGGACGTGGAGCATCGAGCGTCTTCATCATCTCGGCAAGGATATGCTCACGGCCAGCCTTTGCCTGCATGAGAGCCTTCTCGAGAATCTCGTAAGAGAGACCGTCGCACTTGATATCCATCTGTGTTGCGGTCAAACCATTCGGTGTACCAGTGGTCTTGAAGTCCATGTCGCCAAGGTGATCCTCGTCGCCAAGAATATCGCTCAACACAGCATACTTGTCCTCGCCGGGGTTCTTGATGAGACCCATGGCAATACCGCTGACGGGAGCCGTAACGGGAACACCGGCATCCATCAAAGCCAAGCAGCCTGCACAGGTGCTGGCCATTGAGCTGGAACCATTGCTCTCCAGAATATCGCTCACTACACGAATTGTATAAGGATAGTCGGCAGGAATCTGACCCTTAAGGCCTCGCCATGCCAAATGGCCGTGACCGATCTCACGACGACCTACGCCACGCTGTGCTCTTGCCTCGCCGGTTGAGAAGGGAGGGAAGTTATAGTGGAGCAGGAAACGCTGGTATTCACGTACGAGCACATCGTCGACAAGCTTCTCGTCGAGCTTTGTGCCAAGTGTACAGGTGGCCAGAGACTGTGTCTCACCACGGGTGAAGATGGCACTTCCGTGAGGTCCGGGCAGCGGACTTGCCTCGCACCAGATGGGGCGAATATCGGTTGTCTTACGACCATCGAGGCGTACGCCTTCGTCCAGGATGCAGCGACGCATTGCGTCCTTCTCTACATCATGGTAGTAACGGTCGATGAGAGCATTCTTCTCCTCGAGTTCTTCGGCAGGCATATCTGTGTGAGCCTCGGCATAAGCAACCTTGAACTCCTCGCGAATAGCCTCGAAAGCGGCAGCACGAGCATGCTTCTCGAGAGCCTGCTTCGTAACGTCGTAAGCCTTCTGGTAGCATGCAGCCTTAACCTCTTCGCGCAGTTCCTCGTCGTTTACCTCGTGGCAATACTCGCGCTTAACATCCTTGCCGAGCTCTTTGCTCAACTCCTTCTGCAGGCGGCACATGGGCTTGATAGCCTCGTGAGCAGCCTTGAGGGCAGCAAGAAGGTCGGTTTCCTGCACTTCCTTCATCTCGCCTTCCACCATCATGATGTTCTCTTCGGTAGCACCGACCATGAGGTCCATGTCGGCTTCCTTGAGCTGTTGGAAGGTTGGGTTGATGACAAACTCGCCGTTGATGCGTGCAACACGCACCTCGGAGATGGGGCCGTCGAAGGGGATATCACTGCAAGCCAGAGCTGCAGAAGCGGCAAAGCCAGCCAGAGCATCGGGCATATCCACGCCATCGGCAGAGAAAAGGATTACATTCACATAAACTTCAGCATGATAATTGCTGGGGAAGAGAGGACGCAGAGCGCGGTCCACCAGACGACAAGTCAGAATCTCGTCGTCGTTTGCCTTACCCTCACGCTTCGTAAAGCCACCGGGAAAACGGCCGGCAGCAAAATACTTCTCTCTGTACTCTACCTGCAAGGGCATGAAATCTGTTCCGGGAACGGCATCTTTGGCTGCACAAACAGTGGCCAGGAGCATCGTGTTGTTCATACGAAGCATCACGGAACCATCGGCTTGCTTGGCAAGTTTCCCGGTCTCGATGCTGATGGTTCTTCCATCAGGCAACTCGACTGTCTTTGTAATTACGTTCATCTTGTTTTTGTTAACTTATTGTTTTTCTTTACGTCAAATATGTGATATAAAATCGTACAAAGATACGAAAAAAAGTGAACTGCAAGGGGAGAAGAGGAAAGATTTATCAGTTTTTGAGTAAATTTTTATATCTTTGCACATCATTTAGAACCAAAACGCAATGAAAAAGACACTTATATTACTCCTCTCTCTTGTTTTGCTGTGCCAATGCAAACAGGAGAAGACATTCTGCATTGAAGGTTGTATCAGCGACGCCGACTCGTGTATGCTCTACCTGGAACACCTGTCTTTGGGCAAAGGCACGGTAGCCATCGACAGCGTCAGGCTGGGAGACGACGGAATGTTCTGCTTCAGAGAAGAAGCCCCCGGCAGTCCGGAGTTCTATCGTCTCCGCATCGGCGGACAGGGCATCAATCTTGCCATCGACAGCACCGAGACAGTGCGCATAGAGGCAAGCCTGGACAGCCTGTCGTTCGGCTACAGTGTGGAGGGCAGCAACTCCTGCGACAGCATTCGTCTGCTCTGCATTAAACTTGCCGACACGGAGCGCAAGGCACGACGCATCTCCACAGACCGTAACTACACTCTCCAGGAGAGGGACTCGATGATAGGCAGCCTCATCGGACAATACAAATCGGAAGTCAAGCAGGATTTCATTCTGAATCACTACGATGCCACATATAGTTATTATGCCTGCTTCCAGACATTCGGCAGCGGATTCATCTTCAATCCCTACCAAGACAAGAGCGACCTCATCTGGATGCGTGCTGTTGCCAATGCGTGGAACGAGAAGTACCCCAACTGCACACGCTCCGAAAACCTCTGCGCCATCGTACAAGAATGTCGTCGCAACCAGGCGAAGCCACGAGAGATTGTGCTGAACATCGACGGCGACAAGGTGCGCGAACTGGGCATCATCGACATGACATTCCCCGACATCAACGGCAACGAACGAAAACTCAGCGACCTGCGCGGACAAGTAGTCCTGCTCGACTTCATGGCCTTCTCCATGAACGGAAGCACCGAGCGGTTGCTGCACATGAGAGAGCTCTACGAGAAGTATCACGACCGAGGGCTGGAAATCTACCAGGTAAGCTTCGACCCCAACCAACACATGTGGAAGCAACGGTGCGAAGCACTGCCCTGGATCAGCGTGTTCTGCGAAGAAGGTGTAGAAAGCGACATGTTGCAACTCTACAACGTCGGCCACCTGCCGTGCTTGTTCCTCATAGACCGCAACTGCGACCTGCAAGCAAGACAGGAAGACATCACCGACCTGGGAGAAGCCATCGAAGCACTGCTCTGAAAACTTCTGCAGAGAAGTCGGCCATTTACTGCAGAGAAGTCGGCCAACTTCACACGTGTAGTTGCCCGGAAGGACGCGTCCGTTTCGTCAAATGGACTGCAGAACTATTCGCACGTCATGTTACAGCGACTTGCAAAACTCTCGAAAAAAGGCTTTCTCCGACTTCTGAAATAATCCGCCAGCACAAGACCAAATCGGCAGAAATCTCCCATTTCATCGGTTAAAAACGACTAAGAAGGGGGAAATCATTCTGGCGTGATACGTTCGCAACGCTTCTCGCCCGTCGAGGCATCATAGCCAAAAACATCCACGTACTCGCACCTGACATTCATGGGTTGCTTCATCTGGGCAAACATCTTCTGCAGAACAATCTCGTGACCATTCATCTTGACAATGCCCACCCACTAACGTTTGAGCATTGCAAGTACCGTCCGATTGAAAGAATTGACCACTAAAATGCTCAAAAAGCAAGTTACATGACGGACAGCGAACTCCGGACATCCTTTTTTCATCAACTCTCTGCACAAAAGAAATAAATAAAAGGAAGATTTTGCAAACAATGTATGACGAAATTACTAAATTTGCAGTGTAAACTAAAAAGGGAAAATATCAAATGATATTTAAAAAGAGAATGAACGCAGAAAGATTACATAAAGATATAAAGGCAAAATGGAATGCTATATTAGAGGAAGAAAAACAACAAAGAGAAATAGAAAGTGAAAAAAGCAAATCAATGTTTGGAGATGGCTTAAGTTTATTAGTAAGAAATGCTAAAGAAAAGGCAGGAGCATGGATACAAAAGTTGCAGAAGGCAAAAAAACGATGTGAAGAAAAACAGCAAAGAGAACAGGAAGCAAAATTACAAAAGCAAATTGAAAGAAAAAGAGCCTATGCTAAATATAAAAAAAAGGAAAAGGATAAATGTATTCAATTTGAACACGACTTGAATTCCATCGGAGTCTCTTTCACTTCCCCTAAAGCACGTTATTATGATATTTACGCGCCAGAAGACGTAGATATAGAAAATTTGCTAGGCTTGCTTAAGGAAATAAGAAAAATTGGAAGTCAAAGGATTTGCAAAATTCGAAATGTAAGGTTTTCTATACACTGCTATATTACAGACTCTAATAATGAGAAACTAATTGAGATTACAGAATTCTGCTCAGAATGTTGTAGTTTAGTTTTTTATAAGAATGATATAGGGGAGATGATATTTAAAAAGGGAAACATTACTACACAAGTACGGGATTACCTTTTCTGTTATTTGGAAAATCGGAAAATTCAACAAACTGAAAATATCATTATTTCTATTATAGAAAGAGGTATAAGTCAAGCTGGTCTGCTCCCTATAAGAGGTAATACAATAGAAGAAAAAACAAGTACCGCACTAATGCAATCTAGATATGGTATAAAAATCCCCCAAAATATAGATTCTTTTAGGGATAACGACATGTTGGTAGTAGATTACGATTTGCCAAACAAATCAGATTTGTCCAATGTAAAAGAATATAAATATATTGCTTCTTCAAAGGAGATAAGGACTAAAACATATACGGAAAGTTATATTGCTAAAAGATACGAAAATGTATTATATTCAATAGCACTACGCTCTTTATATGAGATTTTTTATGTAGACAAAGATAACGAAATCAAGGCTGTCACATTCAATGGTTTCGTTACACAAATAAACCCAGCAACTGGAATAAGAGAAAGGAAATGTATTCTATCTCTTCAAGTTGATAGAGAAAATTTCTTACAGATTAACCTGTCGCAAGTAGAACCTAAAGCCTGTTTCAAAGCATTAAAAGGTGTATCTGCTGCTAAGCTTATAGATATTACTCCTATCACTCCCATATTGACTTTAAACAAAAAAGATAAACGGTTTGTAGCAGGCAAAGAAGTGTCTATAAACCAAGGAACAAATCTAGCAGCCATGCATTGGGAAGATTTTGAACATCTTGTAAGAGAACTGTTTGAAATGGAATTTGCAAGAAACGGAGGAGAAGTACGAGTAACTCAGGCAAGTAGAGACGGAGGAGTTGATGCAATCATCTTCGACCCAGATCCACTGCGCGGTGGCAAAATAGTTGTACAAGCAAAACGCTACACAAATACCGTTGGAGTTTCTGCAGTTAGGGATTTGTATGGAACGGTAATCAACGAGGGAGCAAACACAGGCATTCTCATCACAACCTCCGACTATGGGCATGACTCCTACGAATTTGCAAAAGACAAACCTTTGAAATTATTGAATGGTGGACATTTACTTGCCTTGTTACACAAGAATGGGAGAAGCGCACACATCAACATAGAGGAAGCAAAAAAAATAAACGATAACTCGCTTTGACAAATTCTATCAATGACTTCTCTGTCTTGCCGAATCAACCTCAAGAATGAGGGAATAAAAACTTCATACACACAGAATTCTCCATGCAATAATCATTCTGGCGTGATGCGTTCGCGACGCTTCTCGCCCGTCGAGGCATCATAGCCAAAAACATCCACGTACTCGCACCTGACATTCATGGGTTGCTTCATCTGGGCAAACATCTTCTGCAGAACAATCTCGTGACCATTCATCTTGACAATGCCCACCCACTTGCCATTGCGCTTGCAAATGCGGATGTATACCTTGTCATAAACTGCCATGCAGACCGTTGCCTCGTCTTTGCCGGCATTGATTACCTTGACACCGAACGCCATCTTACGGTCCAGAAATGTCAAATCCTCTATTCTTGTCTCTCCACCCAACACCCAATATGCCTTGAGCGGTTCCTTCTGGTTGAGTTTACCATCCTGCAGATTGATGTCGTAGCATACATAGTTTGTGTTCGTGTTACGCTCGAAGACAAAGATATGCTCCCGCGGTATCGTGATGGCTCCCGCCGTAAGGCAACACAAAGAACACAGCAATACACTGAGAATAAAATGCTTCATGGGGCGAAATTATGCAATTAGAAGGAGAATGTCAGGTTGACACGAACACCATTCTTCTTGGTTCCGGGATGTTCATGATAGTTGATGCGGCGCACATAGTCCACACCGAAAATCTTGAAGATGTTGCGCACACCAACCGCCACCTCCATGTAAGGCTTGCTGGGGCTGATGGGATATGAACCTTCGGGGAACTCGTAAAGCATGGCATCACCGCTGTTCTTCCAGGGATTGTTCTTGTCGGTCAGTGTACCCCATACGCCTCGGAAAGCAACATACTCGCGCAACTTCAACTTCTTGAGCAAAGGAATACGGTTGAAAATCTTGCCGTTCATGTTCCACGCCACAGACCAGAAGACACGACGGTCCATGAAGAACTCCATGTTGTGAAGCATGTTGAGGGTTCCCTCCTGCTCTACATAAGAAATACACGTCGGGGGAGTAATGAGCAATGGGAACGGCACCTTGTTCCACTGGATTGAACCGGAAGCATACAAGTCCAGACGGCCCCATGTGCCCAACCACTGACGCTTGAACATTGCAAGTTCCGTCTGATTGGAAGAATACTGACCACCCAAGACTCCCTCGAAGCAAGTTGCATGACGAACAGTAAACTCCGGACGGTCCTTGTCCACGGGCCAACGGTCCTGCTTCGTATTGATATACGTCTGCCCGGGGCAGAACTGCACCGTGGCATTCAGTTCCGTAGTACGCATCCTGAAATCCTCTCTGCCATCGTTGACATGAATGAAACGCAAATCGCCAACAGGCCTGTTGCTCTCAGCAATAATGTTCGTGCTGAAATTCATGCCATAATCCGTTTCCCAGATAAAGCCCAGTCGCTGCTTGTTATTCTTGTAAAGCATATTGACCGTCTCTGTTCTGAAGTTGACGAAAAGGTTATCCTTACTGTTCTTCAAGAACTTATCGGAAACAGACGTAACATCAAGACTGCTCTCGAACACAATCATTCGTTGCGGGAACTCAAACGACGAATGTTTCTTCTTGTTGAAACAATACTGCGCCGTAATGCCATAGTAATTGCCACCCGACTTGAAGCCATGCGTATAATTACCTTCGAGGAAGAAATGCTTATTGAAAGCAGCCGTCGTCTTACCGCCGGCACGCAAGCGGAAGCCGTCGTAGAAGTTGGTAGAGAATGTGCTGATAACCGGACCGATATCAAACTTGCTAGGTTTGCCCGCCCTGGAAGTTTCGATGAAGTTCTCGAAAAGTGTCTTGAATACAAGCAGCGGAATGCGCATGTTCTTCGACTTGGACATGGCAGTCATAAAGTCACCCAGTCCATCCTCCTTCTTCGTCAACTCCACTGCACGATACTGATCCCAGAACTCATCGTCCTGGCTGCGTGAGTCTGCCATGCGCTTCACCTTGGCCTGACCCTTGAACAAATTCTTGTGCAACGGGTCGAAACTATAATCGGAAATACGCGTGTTGCGGACAACAAGAAGACTCTTGCCAAGCAACGTCATTTCCGCCCACATATCATCAGTGCTCAAAGCCCATTCACCATTAGGCAACTGACTGTAGATTTGGTCGATGTGCAACGTGCTGACAAAGTTTACATCGCTCTTTGGAGGAATAGACAAATGACACTTCTTTACGTGAAGCGTGGAGTCCTTCAATATATAAATGTCGCCATTGAAACCAATATCCTGCGGATTGTTCGGTGTAAACTGCAGATGATAACATGAGTCGCGCTCCACAAGAACCGTGTCGACAATATAATAACGGTAAAACGCTGTTGCACCGGCACCAATAGGACTCAAGAACGGAAACTTCAGCAGCTTGACATAGTTGTCGTATATGTCGACATCCTGAAAGACCTCTTTGAGCGTTGTATTCAACATGTCGCCCGTTGCAAAAAGCTGGTTCAAACCAGAACTCTGCTCACCCTTAATGATGTCCTTCTCCGACTGCGGGTCCTTACGATAAATGTGTTGTGTTACGGTTTCATCAAGGCTGATAGGAACCACCATCTTACCTGTGTACGGACTAAGTTCCGCCTGTTGCGAGAACTTTACTTTGTCGAGTTCCGTACTGTCCTGTTCCTTGACCTTAAAGTCGTTCAAGGCCATTGAAAGCTTTTGGTATTTGTTGTAAGTATAGAAGTCGTGGTTTTCGAGTTTCGTGTCCTTTTTTGCCTCGATAACTCGTTTCATGAGTTCCACTGCAGGATTACCCTTGCGCACGTAGCGTCTCTTCTCGGCCTTAATAACCACCTCTTGAAGATTCTTCGTGTCGGGTTTGAGTTTTATAGTCAGACGGCTGGGAGTAGCCTTAGTTATATTCACACTCTCTTCCTTAAAGCCCATGCAGGAGAAAGTGAGTGTCGCGCCATTGATACGCGCAATGGAAAAGACGCCATCAAGGTCAGCTATCGCAGATACCTTGCGATCCTTGTAAGTCACGCCTGCAAGAGAGAGACTGTCACCTGTGGAAGAGTCGATGATGACACCTGTTATCTTCTGTCCCATGACGTTTATTGCAAACATCAAAAGCAGGGCAAGAGTTGCAAAGAGTTTTCTTCTCATATGTATGTTTCGTCTGTTATCTCGCTATATATCCTTATCAAATTCCCTTACTGAAGCAACGGCGACGCTTATAGACCGTAGGATTGAGTGTTCGCCACTGGGCAAGAACCTTCAAATTACTTTCAAGCATCGGACCTGTCTCCGCACTTCGGAATCCCATCTTGTTAAAAAGAGGAATGAGATCCTCAAAGAGCAGAGCATTGATGCCATGCGCCTGCCAATCGGGATGAACAGCAATAAGCAGCAGTTCTGCTTCCTCCTCGTGTTTCCATTTCAAGGAACGTAGCAAATGGTACCAACCAAAAGGAAACATCTTTCCTTTTGACTTCTGCAACGCCCTTGCAAGATTGGGCATCGTGATACAGCAGGCAATAAGGTTGCCATTCTCGTCCTCAACCATTGGCAACATACGCAAGTCAAGCAATCCGATATACTGGGCAACAAAAGCATCTGCCTCCTCGTCGGTATGTCGACTGTAACCGAACAAGTGGCTATAAGCATCGTTCAACAAACGGAAAATCTTGCGTCCGTAACCATCCTTGAAGATGTCGCGCTTGGTAAGTTTCCTCACCTTCAGCCCATACTTCTTATTTACCAGTTCCGTTACACGTGCAAAACGTTCAGGCACCTCATGGGGTACTTCGACTTTCACCTGCACCCAGTCAACCTCCTTGCCATAGCCATGTTGCTCCATGTGCTCGGGATAATAAGACGGGTTATAAATGGTAACGCCCGAACCCATTTTGTCGAAATCTTCAACAAGCATGCCCTCCTTGTCGAAATCAGAGATGCCCAATGGGCCTTGAATCGTGTCCATTCCCTTGCTTTGCCCCCACTGTTCTACAGCATTGAGCAATGCTCCGGACACATCTGTGTCGTCGATGAATTCTATCCAGCCAAAGCGTACGCACTTATTACCCCATGTCTGGTTTGCCTTATGGTTGACAATTCCCACAATACGCCCCACCGGTTCTCCTGCTTCACTATATGCAACAAAGGGCATCACATCGGCATGCTGAAGACCGGGGTTGTGTTTGGGATCAAACCACCTACGCACATCCACATCCAAATCTGGGACATAACATGTATTACCTTTGTATATCTTTTGGGGTAGTGCCAGAAAATCGTTCATCTGGCGCTTGCTTTGGACTGGTCTAACGTGGCATTTCATGCTGGCATGGTTTGTTTGCGTACGCGCATAGTATGCACTTATCGCCCGCAAAGATACAATTATTTAGTCAATAAGTTATTATTTTTGCTGGAGTTATTTCGTTAATGCTCCCTTTTTCATGAAAGAATATGTGTTTTTGCACAGCTCGGCATTTGCAGAATTGAAGAAATGACCTCTGCTTTAACCAAAAGAAGACCTCGCAAGACACACTTTTTCGTGCCTGCGAGGTCTTCTTTTGATTTGCTATTTAAAGGGAGATTTATTTCTTTTCTCCTCTCATCTGTTCGTCAACGGCCTTTATCTTCTGAACGAGAAGGTTGAGTTCTTCGCGGAGTTTTTCGACTTTCTTGTTCATGGCATCGACGAGCGTATTGCCTTTCTTGCTACTGGAAGTGAGGAAGCCTATGTTGTTTTCGTACGTCTTGATTTCAGCCAGCATGCGTTCATAGGCACGCTGCATCTTCTGGCGTTCGTTTTCAAGTGAACCGCCTGCGTTCTCCACTCTCTGTTGCAAGTTCTGTCGGAAGTTGTTGAGACGGCGCTTTGCCTGGCTGGCTCCATAGGCATCGTATATCTTGTCGCAGATGGCACGATACTCTTTGTAGAGCGTCTCTTTATCGCGGAAAGGCACATGTCCTACTTCGTTCCACTTCTGTTGGAGTTCCTTAACCTGGGCGATGATGTTTTCCGCCTCGCTTTCTGCCAGTTCCTTGAGTTGGGCGATGATGCCAAGTTTCTGCTCCTTGTTGGCATTCTCTTCGTTGCGCGTGTCGGCTGTTGCTGCTTGTCGTGCCTCGAAGAAGTGGTCGCATGCTGCCGTGAAGCGTTTCCAGAGGTCTTCGCTATACTTGCGGGGAACGGTTCCTATTTCTTTCCATTGCTTTTGGAGGTTGATGAGGATGTCGCCTGTGGAGCGCCATTCGGTGCTGTCCATGAGGGCTTCTGCTTTTTCTACCAGTTCTTTTTTCTTGGCAAGGTTAGCGTTGAGTTCGTCTTTGAGGTTGCTGAAGAAGGCTGTCTTCTTTTCGAAGAAGGTGTCACAACCTTTGCGGAAGCGTTCGAAGATGGCTGTGTTCATCTTCTGCGGGGCGAAGCCGATGGTTTTCCACTCTGCCTGCAGTTCTTTTATCTTCTGTGTGATGCCGTCCCAGTCGGCGAATGTTTTGAGTCCTTCTGTTTCGAAGGCTTCGAGTTGTTCGCAGAGGGCGGTTTTCTTGGTGAGGTTTTCTTCTTCACGAGCTTTGATGGCTTCGAAGTATGCCTGGTGCTTTTTGTTGATGGTGGTTGTGGCTTCCTTGAATGCCGCCCATATCTGCTCGCGTATTTCTTTGGCTACGGGGCCTGTTTCTTTCCATTCCTGATGGAGTGCCTGCAGTTGGTTGAAGGCTTGCAGGACGTCGGGGGTTTCGGCGAGTGCTTCGGCTTGCTGAACGAGGCGTGTCTTGACTTCGAGGTTTTTCTTGAAGTCGTAGTCGCGCAATTCGTGGCCGAGTTTGAGCACATCGTAGAACTGTTCCACGTAGAGCTGGTAGTTTTTCCAGAGTTCGGTGGCGCGTTCGGCGGGAACGGTTTTTATTTCTTTCCACTCTGCCTGTAGGGCTTTGAATTCGTCGAAGTTCTTGTTGGCTTCTTCGGGAGTGGATGTGAGTTGCTGTATGCGTTCGAGTATTTCGAGTTTGCGCTTGAGGTTTGTCTGCTTCTGCTGTTCTTGTGCTTCCTGAAGGGCGGCGCGGCGCTGGCGAATGGTTTGCATGGCTTCGCGGAAGAGGGGTTCTGCAGCGTCTATCTGCGGTGTGAACTTGTCTGCTTCTCCGCCGGCTTCAACAAAGGCGTTGAAGGCTTCCTGCACTTCGGCGTTATGGAATTTGTAGAACAATTGTTTGAGGAGGTTGAGTTCTGCCTTGTCGCCGGTTTCTTGGCTTTGTGCTATTTCCTGAACGCGGGCAACGACTTCTTCCTTTGTGCGGAAGGTTTGTTGCATGATTTCCTGTTCGGTTTCGGCGACGGGTGCTTCCTCTTCGCTTGTTGCGGTTGTTTCTACTTGGGGTTCTTCGGCTGCAAACTCAACCGTTTGCTCTGCAGCCATTTCAGGAGACTGCCCGAGGGCAGTGGTTTCATTAGTCTCTAAAGAGTCCATCGTTGCGTATGTTTAATTATAACAATAAAGTGGGTACAAAGTAAAGTAAAAAAGCCCTAACCTGCAAGGAAAGGGCTTGTTTTTTCTGCTTATATCTTGTTAAATCCATGTTTTGCGCTTGAAATACAGCAGGAAGGAGAGGGTTACGCCTACGGAAAGCACGAGTGCGAGGGGGAAGCCCCACTTGGCGGTTTCCATGCCGTTGACGAGGTTCATGCCGAAGAGGCTGGCGATGAGTGTGGGGAACATGAGGATAATGTTGATGCTGGTGAGCATCTTCATGACGGAGTTCATGTTGTTGTTGATGAGATTGGCGTAGGTATCCATCGTGGAGTCGAGGATGTTTGCGTAGATGTTGGTGGTTTCGCGTGCCTGACTCATCTCGATGCCTACGTCTTCTATCATGTCGGCGTCCAGTTCGTCGATGGGGAGTTTGAATTTCAGTTTGGAGAGGAGGTTTTCGTTGCCTCGGATGGAGGTGACGAAGTAGGTGAGACTGTCCTGCAGACGGCTGAGTGCGACGAGGTCTGTGTTGCTGATTTTGTGGTCGAGGTTCTGCTTTGCCTTGTCTATGCGTGCGCTGATTTGCTTGAGGCGTTTCAGATACCAGACGGCACAGCAGAGGAAGAGGCGGAATATCATGTCGACAGAATCGACGAATCCCAGTCCGCGCTTCTGCTGATAGGAGACGAAGTCGTTCATCATGTCGGTCTCGAAGTTGCAAACCGTGATGAGGACGTCGCCCTTCATGATGATACCGAGCGGGATGGTGGTGTAGGGCGTACGGCTCTTTGTCTCTTTGACGTAGGGGATACGCAAGATGATGAGCACCCATCCGTCGTCGATGTCATAGCGGGCACGTTCGTCGGTATCGGCAATATCGCTGATGTAGTAGTCGGGAATGTGGAGTGTCGACTCCAGATAGTTCTTGTCTTCCTCGGTGGGGCAGGTCACCTGCACCCAGCAGCCGGGCTGCCATTCTTCAATGGTACGCATACCATTCGAAGTGTTCCAGTAAGTTCGCATCGTTCGATTCCTCCTCGGTTTTTAGTTGGGATTCATGCACAGTTTCCATTCGCTCCTCGTGGAGTGTGCAATAGCGATGCAGGCTCCGGAGCACTAAGAACTGTAACTTTCCGCGTAATAGTCGTCCATTGTGGTTTTTGAATAGCTTTTAAAAATTGATAGCGGTTGCAAAGATACGAAAAAAAGTTATTCTGCAAATATCTGCACCCTATTTTTTTCAGCCCGAAGCCCAAAATCCATTCCAGACACCCCCTTCAGCACCTCCGCAAAACAGGTTAACCATTATTGCCAGAAAGGTTAACCATTACGGGCAGAAAGGTTAACCATTGTCGCCATAATGCTTAACCCTTTTCGCAGCCACCCCACAAGGCTATTTCCGCAAGGGTACAAAAAAGCGGGTTGCACCCAAAGGCACAACCCGCACACTCACCGTTGGGCTACCCGGACTCGAACCAGGAAAGGCAGGACCAGAATCTGCAGTGTTACCATTACACCATAGCCCAATCTGTTTCAAAACCAGCAGTTTCGGCACCACACGGCACTCACAAAAACCGCCTCTCGTGCGTTGGGCTACCCGGACTCGAACCAGGAAAGGCAGGACCAGAATCTGCAGTGTTACCATTACACCATAGCCCAATGCGCGACACGTGCCAACGCACGTTTGCGGCTGCAAAGTTACGCCTTTTTTATTAACTGACAAATCTTTCTGCTAAAAAAAACTAATTTTTTTGCATTTTTCTTCAACTCTCCTTACCTTTGCACACGTTTATCACGCAATACATATTTATAATAACAAATGAAGAAAAAGAACGAACTCGTAGAAGCCATCATAGACGGACTGCAAGACAAAAAAGGACGCGACATCGTCGTAGCCGACCTCACAGAAATCACCGACGCCGTATGCCAATACTTCGTCATCTGCTCGGGCGGCTCACCACTGCAAGTAACAGCCCTCGCACAATCCGTCGGCGAAACCTGCCGCGACCGGCTGAAAGCAAAACCCATAGCCGTGGCCGGAATGAACAACGCCATCTGGGTGGCAATGGACTATGCAGACGTCATCGTACACATCTTCGTACCCGAACAACGCGAGTTCTACAACATCGAAAACCTCTGGGCCGATGCCGAACTCACCAACATCCCCAACATCGACTGAACACCCGAAATACATGAACGACAACAACAATAAAAACAAAAAGCGCAAGCCACAATTCAGCCTCACCTGGCTCTACGTCATCATAGCCGTAGCATTAGGCTACATGCTCATGAAGGGCGACAACACACTGCTCGAGGGAAGCACCTCGCGCAAAGCAACATACACCCAGTTCAAAAGCTACGTCGAACAAGGCTACGCATCCCGCATCATCGTCAACAAAAAAGCCGGCTCACTACAAATGTACATCCAGCCGAGCCACATACGCGACATCTTCAAAGACCAAAAAGTAGA
The DNA here is from genome assembly GCA_017631315.1 of Bacteroidaceae bacterium. Taxonomy (GTDB): domain Bacteria; phylum Bacteroidota; class Bacteroidia; order Bacteroidales; family Bacteroidaceae; genus Physcousia. The sequence goes on from JAGBTN010000015.1 coordinate 253,952, forward strand.
CAGCACCACACGACACTTCGTCGTCGTGCAATTCCCCTCTGCCGACAAACTCGACGACTTCATCAGCCAGCAAGAACAACTTCAGCACTACACCGGCGAAACAGAATGGCAATCGGGCGACGACGACAACGGCATCATGCGATTCTTCTGGAGCTTCGGCCCCTTCATCCTCATCGTCTTCTTCTGGATATTCCTCATGCGACGCATGAACGGAGGCAATAGCGAAGGCGGAGGCCCCATGGGCATCTTCAACGTAGGCAAGAGCCGAGCCAAACTCTTCGAGAAAGACGACAAAAACAAAGTCACCTTTGCCGACGTAGCCGGACAAGAAGGCGCAAAACTCGAAGTACAGGAAATCGTAGAATTCCTCAAAAACCCCCAACGATACACCGACCTCGGAGGCAAAATACCCAAAGGCGCACTCCTCGTAGGCCCTCCCGGAACAGGCAAGACACTGCTCGCCAAAGCCGTAGCAGGAGAAGCCGATGTGCCATTCTTCAGCATGTCGGGTAGCGACTTCGTAGAAATGTTCGTCGGCGTCGGAGCAAGCCGAGTGCGCGACCTCTTCCGCCAAGCCAAAGAAAAAGCACCCTGCATCATCTTCATCGACGAAATAGACGCCGTCGGAAGAGCAAGAAGCAAAGGCGTACAAATGAGCTCCAACGACGAACGCGAAAGCACACTCAACCAACTCCTCACCGAAATGGACGGCTTCGGCACCAACAGCGGCGTCATAATCATGGCAGCCACCAACCGAGCCGACATACTGGACAAAGCACTGCTGCGCGCCGGACGATTCGACAGACAAATACACGTCGACCTGCCAGACATCAATGAACGAAAAGACATCTTCCTCGTTCACCTGAGAAACATCAAGACAGACAACACACTCGACATCGACTTCCTCGCCCGACAAACACCCGGATTCAGCGGAGCCGACATAGCCAACGTCTGCAACGAAGCAGCCCTCATAGCAGCACGAAACGGCAAAAAATCAGTCGAAAAAGAAGACTTCCTCGCAGCCGTCGACCGAATCATAGGCGGTTTGGAAAAGAAAACCAAAGTAATGACCGCCGACGAGAAACGCACCATCGCACTGCACGAAGCCGGACATGCCACCATCAGCTGGCTCCTGCAATACGCCAACCCACTCGTCAAAGTTACCATCGTACCCAGAGGACGTGCCCTTGGCGCAGCATGGTACCTGCCCGAAGAACGACAAATAACCACACGCGAACAGATGCTCGACGAGATTTGCGCCACCCTCGGAGGCCGTGCTGCCGAAGAACTCTTCTGCGGACACGTCAGCAGCGGAGCCATGAACGACCTGGAGCGCGTCACAAAGCAAGTCTACAGCATGATAACATACCTGGGCATGAGCGACAAACTGCCCAACATCTGCTACTACAACAATCAGGAATACGGCTTCCAACGCCCCTACTCCGAAGCAACGGCACAACTCATCGACGAAGAGACAAAAGCCATGATTGCAGAACAATATGCCCGTGCCAAAGACATTCTGAGCAAGAATGCCGAAGGACACGCCGCACTTGCCCAACTGCTCATCGAACGCGAAGTCATCTTTGCCGAAGACGTAGAACACATCTTCGGACCACGCCCCTGGACAAGCCGCACGGAAGAACTCCTGACAGAACCGACTCCCGCTCCCGCCGAAACACCCGAGAGCGAGGAAGAAAACAACGAAACAACAGACAACCAATAAATCGACCTTCCGCCTCTTACAAAAGAGACCGGCAGGAAACCACACATTATGAAAAACCTTATCGTCCGCGCCCTGACCGGTGCCGTATATGTCCTGCTGCTTGTGGGCTGCACCATCTACAGTCCCATCACTGCATTCTTCTTCTTTGCCTTCGCTGCAGCAGGCACACTCTTCGAGTTCGGCACATTGATGAACAAACACGTCGAGACCCAAATGCCCCGTCCCATCAACGCAATGGCAGGCGTTGTACTCGCCGCAGCCGTATGGCTCAGTGCCATTGCCAGCGAACAGACAGCACAGATGTTCGCCCTCTACGGCCTGCTGCTGCTCTACATCCTCATCAGCGCACTCTACCGCCGCAGCAAAGAACCCCTTAAGGACTGGGCACTCTGCTTTGCCTCGCAGATATACATAGCCCTACCCTTTGCCCTGCTGCCCCTGCTCAGCATAGCCTATAACGCAGCAGACGGCAGCATGACGTACCAATGGATATACCCACTCGCCCTGTTCATCTTCATTTGGGTGAACGACACCTTTGCCTACCTCTGCGGCTGCTCGCTGCAGAAATACATCCCCCTGAAACTCTTTCCACGCATTTCTCCCAAGAAGTCGTGGATAGGCAGCATCGGCGGCGGCCTCTTCACCCTGCTGGCAGCCGTCATCATCTGGAGGCTGGACAATGGACAATGGTCAATGGTTAATGGTCAATCTTCAATGTCTCTGCTTCGCTGGCTGGGCTTTGCTCTTACCGTTGTAGTCTTCGGCACCTGGGGCGATCTTGTAGAGAGCCTCATCAAACGCCAACTTGGCATCAAAGACAGCGGCAACATCCTTCCCGGTCATGGAGGACTGCTCGACCGCTTCGACAGCGCTCTGCTCACCATCCCTGCCTCGGTCGTTTACTTCATATTGACATAATTTCCGTTTTTTTCTTTGCACTTAAAAGGAAAAGTCGTAACTTTGCACCCGCAATTGCCCAGATGGTGGAATTGGTAGACACGAGGGACTTAAAATCCCTTGGCCAGTGATGGCCGTACGGGTTCGATTCCCGTTCCGGGCACATGCAAACAAAAGAGGATGAACCTAATGGCTCATCCTCTTTTGTATTTCTACGGATGTGGGAGCACGTCTTATGGCAGGCAGCAACCTGCCTCATCCGAGTTTAGCCGCATCTATTTCATCTGCATGCGCCATCAGTCGTTTGGCAATATCACGGAAAGCCTCGGTTAACTGTCGAAACTCAGCCTCATTGAAGGCTGTCTCGTCTTTGCAGTACATACATCCATGCAAACGCTTATTTATCCAACTTCTTGACCTCTCAAAATACTGCTCTGCCAATTGTGTTTTATTGATGAGTCCCTCGAGTTCACTGAATGCTATAAATGTTGCTTCTGGTTTATACTCTAACAATTTTTTGCGAGTCCCCTCATACTTCTTCAGATTAAAAATTTTTCTCTTACCTAAGTACATATCAATTATTTTTTGTAAATTTGTCCCCGAAATAAATCAGGGGCTTGGTTAAAAATTTAGTTGCTAATCTCTGATTTCATTTAATAAGCCTTCGATTTGCTTGATTATTGATTGATTAGCAGGAGTTTCGATTAGGGAAAGTAATCGGGAAATTCGGCTAATCAATCTTTCTTTTTGTTTATTCTTCCATTGTCCTAAATACTTTCTTCTGCCTGATTTCCTGCAAAATTCTCCATGAAACCAGGAGAAATACTTGTTCGTCGGGCAATAAGTATTGACTTCAGTCCATCATCCAGACCTTTCCTGTTTCCTCGAAACTTCCGTTACACTTCGGACATTTTCCAGTAATTGGATTCCACACCTGTTTGTCAAGATTCTTCGAACTGCACTTTGGGCATACAGGCTCATCCAGTTTCTTGCCGTGGGGAACATACACATCGACAATCTGCCGACAATCCTTACAAGCAAAATGAAAAAGGTCTGCCAACATCAGCATATCGTGTCCGGTCGGAGTTGCTGAAATTTCATACCCGCATCCACTACATTTGTATTCTTTTAAAACGGCCATACTAGATTCCTTTTTTGTGGTTTCTATACTTTTACAATATCTGTATCGATGACAAAGATAGTAAAATTTGTCAACTTCAAGACGATGAAACCATACTTTTATTCATTTTTTCTACTCTTGGGTATTGACGAATCGGAGAGGAAATAATACGTTATCGTGTGTGTAGGCAGAAAGAGTCTTCCCGTGATTTAAGTGACATGTTCAAACTTCTGCAGAGAACTTTGCAATTTACTCTGGAGAAGTTGCCCAACTTCACTCGTGAAGTTTGCCGAGTGGACGCGTGGGGTTGGATGGCTTCTCGGTACGGATGTTTTCTACTTGCCTTTTTCTATGCAGACCCGGACGCCATCGGGGGAGTTCTCGAACGAGAGCCACAAGAGGTGTTTGGCAAGGGCGCCGGCAGGTGCGTCGATGGTTCTTGCCTTGTATGTGACGGCCTTGCCTTCGGCGTCGGTGCAGGTGATGCGTGGCGACTTGTAGGCTTTGGGCAAATAGAGGCACAGGATGTTGGTGGTGTTCTGCGGCGACTTGCTGACGAAACTGTAACTGTTGGCCGTTGTTTGCTCGTCGTACTGGCGCGATGCTGCGGCCACGACTTGCGGACGCTTCTTACTGATTTTCTTCAAGTCGAAGAAGTAGCCCTGCTGCCCCGGCAGGATGTCCACCTTGCTGCAATAGGTCAGTTCGGGCGAGAAGAGGTCGATGTATTCTCCCTTCAGCGTGAAAGGTTCGTCGCTGACCATGTTCTCGTCGAGGACTGCCACAAGGGTGTAGGGCCCTCGCTCGAGATAGAAGGAGTTCTTCTGCTGCAACCTGCCTGCCGTCTCGCTATAAGCCTTTTCTACGCTCTCTACAAAATGCTTGTCGCCTCCCTGCTTGAGGACATATTCTTTGGGGTCGTTGCGCAGAACACAGACTTTACCCTTGCCGTATCTGTATTCTCCTGCCTCAGCCTTCTGCGGAATACCCATCAGGGAGAAGAGGTGCTCGGAGGGCGCATCGTAGTGCATCTCGCCCTGGTTCCACCATTCGCGAACACTCTGATAGGGGTCGTCGTCACGACCGGAATACACGATGAAACCGCCATTTTTTACCCATTCTGCCAAATGTATGTGGGCTTCCGGCGAGAGAGGTTTCATGTTGCTGTAGGACATGAGCAGCACACGAACATTGCGCCATGTTTCAGGGTAGCCGACGTTCTCGATGTGCGTAATGCTGACAGGTATGCCCCGTTTGAGGAGAGGCAATGCCTCGCCGTAGAAGTTGGAGAGTTGCGGATCGTCGTATCCCTCGACAGGACGAGGGGAGCGCTGGAACATCAGAGAATTCGACATCAGCACCGATATGCCTTGTGAGCCGCTGACCTTGTTCTCGGAAAGAGGCATGTGGTTGAGGGTGTTTATCATCACCTGCATCTGTGTTGAATAGAAACGGGGGATGTGTGCTTTCTTGTCGCTGTCGGCACTCACCTTGTAAAGCCCCTCGTAGATGCGGTCGGGCCATGGCATCACTTCGTAGTCGGCTATCTGCGGATAGAGCAGTTGTGCGGTGAAGGTAGCCTGGTAGTTGCGTTTGTAGTCTTCCCAGTCCTTGGCCCTGTCCTCTATGGGGTCGGTCAGGAAGAACATCTTTCGTCCGGTGGGGCGTGTCATGGACTCCATACAGCCATACTCCAGGAATGCCGTCTCGAAGACTCGCTCCTTGGCTCTGCCGTTGAAGTAGTTGGGCTCGCGAGAGGTGCCCGTCCAGACCTGAGCAATGTATCCGTCACAACTCTCCAGGGAGGCCAACGATGCTTCGGGCGAGACAATCTGCCACTGCGAGTAGTTGAGCAACGAGTGAGTGGGGACGTAGCAACGCACATCCATGCCCTTCTCGCGTCCGTATTGTTTTGCATAAGAAAAAGCCTCGTCCAAAGCCCTGTAGTAGAGATGATACTTGAGTTTGTTGGAGAGATAGGTGTTCTCGGCACTTTCGTGCTGAGGTCGCCATGGGAATCCGTAATAGTCTTGCCACTCGCGCTTGAAGGCCTCGCTATATCCTGCACGGGCCCAGAACTCAGGTTCTTCGAGGAAAATAGCGTCTATGCCGGCATCGATGACCGGCTTGATGTGACGCTCCTTGAAGTATGTCAGATAGTTTCGAGTGGGGACAATATAAGGCACCATTCGTCCGTGCCAAATGGTGTCGCCATGCATCGTCTTCTGTCCCTCGTCGAGGTGCCACTTGCCATCCCACTTGCCTGTGAAGTAGTCCTGATAATCGCCCCAGGCAATGCCCGTCATGAAGTGAGTGGTATAACCCCGCCTGCGCCACGACTCTACACGCTGAAGGAAGGTCATACGTCGGTTGTCGTTTGCTCCATAGACCATAACAAGGTCGGAACGGATATCGGTGACTGGCTTCCACGGACCTGCCGTCTGGAACGTTGTCTTCTCGCCCGGACGCGTCTCTGTATTGCGAACATCCTGCGCCCGAAGCAACAGAGCTGAGAATAGAAAAAGTGCAATAAATGTCGATTTCATGGTGCAGTATATATTATAATATGTATAATCTTGTCCTAATTCTCACTCCTGCAGCAAAGCCGTAGAGAGGTAGCGTTCGCCCGTATCGGGCAGAAGAACGACGATGTTCTTGCCTTCGAACTCCGGACGGTCGGCTATGACTTCGGCTGCATGCAATGCCGCACCGGAAGAGATGCCTACGAAGATGCCTTCCTCTCTGGCAATGGCTCTCGCTGCAACAAATGCGTCGTCGCTGCTGACAGGCAACACCTCATCGACATATTCAGAACAGAAGTTCTTCGGAACAAAGTTGGCGCCTATGCCTTGTATTTGATGAGGTGCAGCCGACTTGCCAGACAAGACGGCACTCTCGGCAGGCTCTACTGCCACAACATGAATGTTCGGATTGTGCGCCTTCAGTGCCTTGGCAACGCCAGACACAGTGCCACCCGTACCCACTCCGGCAACGAAGACATCCACCTTGCCATCGCTGTCCTGCCATATCTCCTCGCCAGTCGTCTGGACATGAGCAACAGGATTGGCTGGGTTGTCGAACTGTTGCAGGATGACGGCTCCGGGTGTGCTGTTGAACAACTCTTCTGCCTTACGGATTGCTCCCTCCATTCCTTCATCGCCTGGTGTGAGAACAATCTCCGTGCCATAAGCCTGTGCCAGCTTTCTGCGCTCAATGCTCATCGTGTCGGGCATGGTCAAGATGACTTTATAGCCACGCACAGCACCGACAAGCGACAGGCCTACACCCGTATTGCCACTGGTTGGCTCTATGATGGTGCCACCCTTCTTCAGGATGCCCTTCTCTTCGGCATCGAGTATCATACTCAAAGCCACACGGTCCTTAACGCTGCCTCCGGGATTGAAGAACTCAACTTTAGCAATGATGTTTGCCTTCAGGTTGCGATTGCGTGCAAAGGTGTCGAGGCGAACCAATGGCGTGTTGCCTATAAGGTCGGTGATTGAATTGAAAATAGTCATAACGCTTCAAACTTACAGATTCTACTATCTCTGGCTGCAACCAGAACATTCTTCGCTGCAACAACCGCTGCAACGACTGCACTTGCCGCCTCTGCGAAGGTAACGGTACAGCGAGAAGGCTGCAAAGGCCAGCACTGCTGCCAAAAGTATGATGCTTTGTATATTCATAACATTGATATTATTGTGTGAACAATGAATGCTACCAGCCACGCAATGCAACACTGCCCGAACATGATGATAAACATCCAACGGGTGCCAAGTTCACGCCGGATGGTTGCCATCGCAGCCATGCAGGGTGTATAGAGCAGGCAAAAAACGAGAAGAGAATAGGCCACGCCGGGCGTAAAGACTTCTGTTATTGCCACTCCTGCAAAGAGTGTGCTCAACGTACTTACCACCACTTCCTTTGCCAAAAGGCCGCTTACCAGCGATGTCACAACTCGCCAGTCGCCACAACCCAATGGCTCGAAGACGGGAACAACGAGGCTTGAAATCTGTGCAAGCATGCTTCGGGAAGCCTCCTCGGCAGGCACCATTCGCAAATGGAAGTCGAATGTCTGCAAAAGCCATATGATGATGCTGGCAAAGAAGATGACCGTAAAGGCCTGGGTGAGGAAGCCTTTGGACTTCTCCCACAGCAATTGCCACACGTTCTTCAGCACCGGCATACGGTAGTTTGGCAGTTCCATGACGAAAGGTACTGCTTCGCCTTTGAACCATGTCCACTTCAAAACAAGCGCCAGAACAATACCCATCACGATGCCTATCACGTAGAGCGACATCATCACCCACGCCGCATGCTTCGGGAAGAAAGCGGCAGAGAAGAAGGCATAGATGGGAATCTTGGCTGTACAGGACATGAAGGGTATCAGCAATACCGTGAGTTTGCGGTCGCGTTCGCTGGGGAGTGTGCGGCTTGCCATTACGGCCGGAACGGAACAACCCAAGCCGACGAGCAGTGGCACGATGCTTCGGCCGGAGAGTCCCAACAGCCTGAGCAACCTGTCCATCACGAAGGCGATGCGTGCCATATAGCCCGTATCCTCGAGCATACTAAGGAAAAAGAACAGACAGACGATGAGGGGCATGAAGACAAGCACTGTGCCTACGCCCGAATAGACGCCGTCGATGATGAGCGAATGTATGGGTGGTGCGATGTTCCACTGCGTCAGTAGGGCATCGGTCAGTTCGGTGAATCGGTCTATTCCCTCTTGGAAAAGGTCTTGCAGCCATGCGCCTACGACGTTGAAGGTGAGGTAGAAGACTGTCGCCATGATGAGCAGGAAGGACGGTATGGCTGTGTATCGTCCTGTCAGCACCTTGTCGATGCGACGGCTGCGGCGTTGTTCTTTGTTTTCTTCGGGGTGGACAACTGCCTGACGGCACACTTTGAGTATGTATCGGAAGCGCATGTCTGCGATGGCGGCACGGCGGTCGAGGCCTCTTTCCTCTTCCATTTGGCAGATGATGTGTTCGATGGTTTCCTGTTCGTTCTGTGTCAGGCGAAGTGCTTCGGTTACGTATTGGTCGCCTTCTATCAGTTTGCTGGCGGCAAAGCGGACGGGGAGATGGGCTGCATGGGCGTGGTCTTCGATGAAGTGCATGATGGCATGCATGCAGCGATGCACTGCTCCTCCGTGTTCTGTGGGGCAGCAGAAGTCTCGCCGAGCCGGTCCTTCCTGGTAGCGTGCCACGTGGATGGCGTGCCTCACGACCTCATCCACTCCTTCGTTTTTCATGGCACTGATGGGGACAACGGGTATGCCGAGCATTTCTTCCATCTGGTTGATGTGTACTGTTCCGCCATTGTTTCTCACTTCGTCCATCATATTGAGGGCAAGGACAATGGGGACATCGAGTTCCATCAGTTGTATGGTCAGATAGAGATTGCGCTCTATGTTTGTTGCATCGACGATGTTGATGATGCCGCTGGGATTGTCTTCCAGTATGAACCGGCGGCTTATCACCTCTTCGCTCGTGTAGGGACTGAGGCTGTAGATGCCGGGGAGGTCGATGACGGTTGCTTCGGGGAAGCCTTTTATGTTGCCGTCTTTGCGCTCGATTGTCACACCGGGGAAGTTGCCAACGTGCTGTCTGCTGCCTGTCAGTTGGTTGAAAAGTGTAGTCTTTCCGCAGTTCTGATTACCTACAAGTGCAAAGGTGAGATGTCCTTTTTTTGCCGATGAAATGGGATGAAATGCATCTTCTTCGTGATAACGGCCTTCCTCGCCGAAGCCTGGGTGAAGCCCCTCTCCAATCTCCCCTCGAGGAGGGATGTTTTTCTTGCGTTGCTTCTGCTCATTTTCCTCCTCCTCGGGAGAAGGATTAAGAGAAGGGGCAACTTCTATCTTCTCGGCATCTGCCAGACGCACGGTCAGTGTATATCCCTGAATGGAGAGTTCCATCGGGTCGCCAAGGGGTGCATACTTCTGCAGCGTCACCTGGGTTCCGGGAATCATGCCCATGTCGAGGAAGTGCTGACGGAGTGCTCCTTCGCCACCCACCTTGAGGATGGTGACCGTCTGCCCTTTGCTAAGTTCTCTCAGTGTCATAATTGTTGTGCTTTGTGTTCTTGCAGTGCAAAGGTACGAAAAAAAGATGAAGTGCAAGGGGAAACGGGGCTTCTGCAAAGCAAAACACCTAAAAATGATGAGGTGCGGAAGGTCTTTCCCAGAACAGGGAAACGCGGCTATACCTAAATAGGTGTAGCATTATGGCAATAATGGTTAAGCATTACGGGCGGAAAGGTTAACCATTATGGGCAAAAGGGTTAACCTTTATTTTTACTGCCTCACAGGGTGTTGCATCGGCACCTCTTCCCTGCTCGCCCTGCAGAATGACATGTGCGCCACTCGAAGTGGAGCTTTTTTCGGTTACAAAGCCTCGTTTAGTTGCCCATTCAAGCGGTTTTCGCTATCTTTGCAAAGTAAAAACATCCGAATCATGCTAAACAAGGAAGAAAACCACCTGCTGCATCTCTTCTCGCATTGCCCCGTGTGCGGAGCAAAAACCTTTGCCGAAGACACCGAAAAAAGCAAGCGTTGCGAGGCTTGCGGCTTCCAGTATTTCATGAACCCCAGTGCCTCTACGGTTGCCATAATTGTCGATGAAATGGGGCGTTTGCTGTCTGTGCGCCGAAGCAAAGAGCCGGCAAAAGGAACCCTCGACCTGCCCGGAGGCTTCTGCGACTGCAACGAGACGGCAGAAGAGGGCGTCAGAAGAGAAGTTCTGGAAGAGACCGGCCTCATCGTCACCGAAGCACGCTACCTCTTCTCCTTACCCAACAGGTATCTCTACAGCGGGCTCAACATCCCCACACTCGACCTCTTCTTCCTCTGCAAGGCAAAGGACACCACTGGCGCAACCGCCATGGACGATGCGGCCGAAGTGCTGTGGCTGCCATGGGACAAGGTCAATCCCTCAGACTTCGGGCTGAAGTCCATCAGTCTTGGTGTGGAACGGCTTCTGCAGATGCACGCCGAGAACCCGGCCATCTTCCGCTGAGCCAGGGAACACGCTCCACATAAGGCACCAGCCAGGAACAGATGCAGAAAACAACCGGCAAGAGAATCAGCGCATCGTCCACCCTTCCGTAGATGCTCCTGCCGAAGGAAAGATGCGTGAACTTATAGAAATAAAGCATCGGATAGTGCGAGATGAAAAAGACCATGCTGTGCTCGCCGATGAAACAAAGCCAAGGAATGCGTGGCACCCTTGCAGTCAAAAGAACACCCGACAAACCGCACAACACCAGGGTTGCACGCACAACTGCCATCAAAGCATTGCCCGTGAAGATGTTCTGGCTCATGTTGTAAGTGCCCGGAGCCACAAAGCCCAACACCACAAACAGCAGAACCATCAGCCACGAGGCAGCCATCAACCGCCGAATCTCAAAGCGACACATCGCCCACTGCCACAACCTTCCGAGATAGAAGAAGTAGCAAGCAATGAAAACATTGCCAAGGCTCATCGGCACATTGTTGCCCGTCCGGTATGCCCAATAACTGATGGCAGGAAAGAAAACCGTGAGCCAACACAAATGCTTCACCTTGTCGATGTAGCGAACCATCATGTAAACCACAAAAAACGAAAAGAGAAACCAGATGGGAGAGTTGCCGTAGAAACCACTCTTCATCCAGATATGGCTCCATTCCAACGGCTCAACAAACTTCTTGTAACGGTCCACTAGAGGAAAATAGAAACTGAAATAGACCACCAAACCTATCACACCACTCGTCACATAAGGCACGAGCAGACGCTTGCTCCTGTCCTTCAGATAGTCCATATCCGTACCGGAAGAAGTGCCTTTATTGAAGAAACCAGCCTTGAAGAAGAAGAAACTCATGAAGAAGAAACTCCATCGCATCACTTCTCCCCACCACTCCTGTTCCTCCTGACCACAGAAAGCCATGATGTGCAGCGATACCATACGGATGATGCAAATGCCGCAAAGAATGTCGAAGGCATGATTTCTCTCTTTCATAAGCGTTCCGGAAAAACAAGTTCCTCTGGCCGGTGGCTGACCTTCATCTCGTCGGGAATATCCTTCCGGACAGAGCCATAGTGATTGTTCAAGTAGAGCAACAAGTCTCGTGGTGCACAGACCTGCAACGGACCCAGTGCCACGGTTTGCGTTTGCTCGATGTCGGCGATGGGCAGATGCTCGCTCCTGGTGATGATGTTCTTCACCTCTTTCAGATTTCTGCCATTGAAGATTGTCTGCACACCATACATCATTTTATATATAACCCGTTTGCCTAGCAGAGATATGAGCAGCCGAGTGAAGAAACAAGGCAGCCAACCTCGCTTGCGAGGCTCTGGTATGTCGCACCTTCCGCAGTGCTTCCATTGCCATATCTCCTTGGCTATAAACAGTCCGTTCAAGAAGAAAACCACCTTATGCTGCAGCCTCTCGAGCCACTTCTGACGAGGAATCTTGTCGAAAGGAAAGATGTCGACAAAGATACCCTGATGCATGTCGATATGCTTGAACGTGGATTCCGAGAAGCGCGACCCGTTCATGCGGACCTTCATGAAGTAGAAAGGCGTATGCGACTCTGTGTCGGGAGACTGCAAGAAAAAGCGGTCGCCGAGTTCCTGCTGTGCCACCTTGGCAAAACGCTCGTAGTCCGAACGCATCATGCCAACGTCGATATCGTCGTCCCAAGGCAGCATCTTCTGCCAGAAGTAAGCACCGATGGCCGTGCCGCCCGTCACGAAGTAGCGGATGTCATGCTTTCTGCAGATGCGGTCCACCTCGCCAAGCGTCTCGTAGAGTGCATCCTGAAGCCGTTGAAGTTCCTGCTCTTTATACCTCATCTTCTTGTTTAGATGTTCTCTCCTTGGGGGGAGTTTGAGGGAGCGACCTTCTTCGTGCCCAAGGCATTCATGTATTCCATGTCGCCAGCACCTTCCCACATATCGGTCTTGGCACTGAGGTTGTCGATGTGGGTCACGACTATTGCCTCCTGGGTGCAGGGCACGACGGGGCTGCCGAACTCCCTTGTGCCGTGATGCGACAGCACGCAATGGACGATTCGTTTCGTCTCGTCGTCGCAGATGCCCTTTTCCTTTAATATATTATGCAGCCAATGAGCGCCGATGTAGATGTGTCCGAGCAGATACATGTCCGTCTGAGTCTCGCCCGTCTTGCTGTATTCGTTCATCTTTCCGCAGTCGTGAAAGAGGATGGCAAGTATGCAATGCTCCACCTTCACCCTGTAGGGCAAACAAGGATAGAGCCCTTCGAGGATATGAAGCATCTGGTGTGTGTGGTTCAGCAGCCCGCCGGGAAAGGCATGGTGCATGCTTGTGGCGGCAGGATAGGTGCTGAACGGCTCGTAGAAACGCCCGGCAAACTCTTCGATGACCGCCATCAGAGCCTTGTCCGAGCAATAGCCCAAGAGTTTTCTTATCGTATCGTCCCAAACATCGCGACGTATGGGGCGGGGCAGCAAGTTGTAGAGTTCGTGGTCGAACAACGGTTCGCCGCCACACTTCAGGTCGCGGAAGTCGCACGACTTCTTGCCGGCATTGTCCTTGATGTTATAGAAGAACACCAGTTGCCCCACCTGCGGTTCTGCCGTTGGCGCCATATCCCAGACACTGACATTGATAGTCTCATTGAGATTTGCCACCTTAAGCGAGGCGTAAGACGACCCGGTCTTTGTCGTACCATTACTGCGACCGATGACGAGATATTCCTTGTTATTCATAAACGTTTTAATGTCAAATAACTTCGCAAAGTTACGCATTTTTCATAACTTTGCACACAAAAGCAAGCAAAAAGACAATGGAAGAGGACATTATATACATGAAGCAAGCCCTGGCAGAGGCAAACAAAGCATACAGCCAAGGCGAGATACCCATCGGTGCCGTTGTGGTATGTCGGGGCAAAATCATTGCCCGAAGCCACAACCTGACCGAACTCCTGCACGACGTTACTGCTCATGCCGAGATGCAAGCCATTACGGCAGCAGCCGAGCATCTTGGCGGAAAGTATCTTACCGACTGCACTCTCTACGTCACTGTAGAGCCTTGTGTGATGTGCGCAGGAGCACTCGGCTGGTCACAAATCAGCAGAATCGTCTATGGCACGGCAGACGAGAAACGTGGCTACGCACGCTTTGCGCCCAACGCACTGCACCCTCGCACACAAGTCACCTCCGGCGTCATGGCCGAAGAATGTGCCGAACTGATGCAACGCTTCTTCAAAGAAAAGAGATAACCAACAGCCCTATCGGCAAGTTTTCTTCATGTTTTCGCCACAATAGTACTGTTTTTTGCCGATATCGGCAAGAAAAGACATAAAAAAGAGCCTGCTCATCGGAGCAGACTCATTAGTGGTTTATCTCAAAAGCAGCGAAGACTTTGTTACAAGTCCTCACCATTGGCTTTGTTATATCTATTGTCATAATACATATAGATATAATATTGACCCGCAGCCTCGCCAATACTGAACCATACACTCTTTTTGGAGAACAAATCAAACGCCATTTTTTCTCGTAATCTATCATATTCCTCTTCCATTTCCTTTGTGGGGTTCTGTAATTGTTCTTCTGTATACCTACTCTCCAACTCTTTATAAATAGCAACGTTGAGCGCATCAATACTCTCTGAACTTGGGAATTGATAATATTCCGCTTGATATACTTTTTCATGTATAGTCATTTCATATGAAATGTCTTCATCTTCTGATATAGAAAAATCATCAGGCGTAAAATACCGTTCGTTTTTTTCAAACTGATAGCAAAGATTGTTGAAACGAATCTTAATTTGCGCTTCGTCTGTACCATTCCTATCAGCAAGCATTATACGGTAGACTTTGTTGTTGTTCGTAACGACATATACATCCACGTCACGACCGTTGAATTCACCTTCAAAATATTCCTTCCCCTCAAATGTCTTTGGCGTAAAACCTTTAGCAATTAGTTTCTTTCTCATGTCTGCCTTAAATCCATCTACAGGAATACCGAGAAAAGTTGTTACGTCCGTTTGTGCCGAAATAGTCAGCACACAAAACATCATTAGCACTATTGAAAATAGTTTTTTCATAATCCTTTATGTTTTTTCTTCCGCAAAGTTACACTTTTTCTTGTATTCAACAATGTTTTCGCCTGGAAAATGCTGCATCGCTAATCTTTTGAAACTCCGTCTTGTTTTCGCAAGCGAAGGACATTCTACAACGCCCGACCTTACTTGCTGATTTTGAGTGCACGGAGTGAGGGAGCAAAACTTCTGCAGAGAAGTTGGCGAAGTTCTGCAGAGAAGTTGGGCTACTACACACGTGAACTTTGACAAGCGGACAGGAGAGGGTGTCCCGAACCTTCTGGCAAAGGACGAGGGAAACCGCTGAAAACAAGAAGCCGGGTCAAAACGATTTCGACCCGGCTTCTTCTTTATGTTAATCTTTGGTTCGGCGATTACTGACCTACGTACACCTTGAAGGTCTCCTTGCCTACCACCACAATGTAGTAACCGGGCTGTGCCACGGTGAAGATTGCGCTTTCGGGAGCAGATGCGGTACGTGCCACCTGACGGCCATCGGCTGTGTAGATGGCTACGCCTGCCATGAGAGGATTGGTCACTACCAACGACTGACGGCGCACAGCCACCTTTGCCTGGGCAGCGGCGTCCACAGAGTTCAAGCCGGTAATCAAGTCGACCATCACAATGTTAGACATTGCGCTCTTTACTTCAGGAATCTGCATCACCACGTTTTCCTGCTGACGAACCGCCCATGAGGCTGTTACGGCATAAGCGACCTTGTCGTTCTCGCCGGCTGTCAAATCCTTGACATCGCAAGTCAACTCCTTAGACACATAAGTGCGGACGGGGAGAGGAAGCACTTCCTCCGCATTGAGGTTTACCATTGCCTTGAGGTCGTCTATAAACCATTTTCCCTTCTCGTTGGAAGTAAGTGCCAATACACAGGCTGTTCCCTCTGTACCTTTCAATTCGAAAGTATAGTCGGCCCATTCGTTTGTGAGGTCGAATTCCTGACTTACAGTCTCTGTCATCTGACCATTCTCGGCAACGGTGTAGAGTTTTACCATCGCCTTCTGGATGCCTTCCTGAGAAAGGGCCTTGAAAGTCATACTGAAAGTTCTGTTTACGCCGTTGAGAGTAATCACCGGCGAAGCCAACTGTCCACAACCGAAGAAATCAGGATCTTCATTATTCAAACCGAGAACACCTTCAGCCATCAGTGGGAGATTCACAGACCAGTCGCCTTCCATCAGACATTCCATTTCCTTCTGGGGCTGATCCATTGTTCCCTCTGTAAACTCCGAGAAGTCTGTATCCACCAGAGTATAAGTTTCCTGTTCCTTAGCAGTATGAATCTTCAACACCTGCAAGTAATACTTGGTGGCGATGTCCGATGCGTTCCAGGAAGCAGTAAACTTGTCTGCAGCAACATTGGTTGCTTCGTTGGCAACAGGGGCAACAACTTCTTCGCTCGTTGGGAACACGGTGATGCGCTGGCTCGGCTGAGAAACAGAACTGCCATTCTTGGCAGACACATTATAATAATAAGGAATGTCGAACTCTCCTTCCGTCACCTCATAGGACGTGCCAGTTACTTCTTTTCCCTTAAACAAGTAAACAGGATCGAAGGTGGTTGTTTCGTAGTTATATTCGTATGTAAAGACATCCAGCAAATAAGAAGTGGCACCGCCTGCTTCCATCCAGTTGGCAGTAAAAGAGTCCTTTGTGAAATTGCTGCTGGGCAAAGCCACAGGAATGTCCACACCCTGGTCGTCTACAACGATGTCATCAATGTAGAAATCAGAATACAAGGCTTGGAAAGCAATCATATAGTTAGGACCGCCATTGTCCAACGTAAGGGAGTATTCCTGCCATTCGCTGGTGATTTGAACATAGTTCATAGCCGACATATACATGTCAGACATCAATACCATGGCAGGATTTGAGTCCGACTTGGCCTTAAAACGAACCACGAAACTGCCATTGTTGGCAGAAAGGTCGAGAGCAGGCGTAATCAAGTTGGCACCAGCGGGAAGATAGGCACTGCCACCGGCCTGACAAACATACATGCCCGACCAGCCGGGAGTTTGTGTCATCCCTGTTAAGTCCATCATGAAATTGGTCATGTCGGGTGCCTGGTCCGTACCGGCTGTAAAACGAGAGAAGTCCTCAGTGAGAACAATTTTGGCATTCAATGCAAACACACTGGTCAATGCCATCATAATAGTAAGTAGATTTCTTTTCATTTTTGTGTTTTGTTGTGTATTAAATTAAGAGAAATTAAAAAATTTTTCCGTTCAGTCCTTTAAAAAACGTGCAAATTTACATCTTTTCTACAATGTAGAAGTCTGTTATCGCAAAAAAATGAAGTTAGATGACAAATTGGATATAAAAACAAGTGGACACTTCCGTTTTATATCACCCACAAAAAAAAACAAATTTATTGCTAAGTGATTGCCGACTATTACTTCAATGCGTTCGGATGTAACGGCTCTTTGCTGCTCACTTCAGCAACGCAAAGTAGGTCTCTATTGCTTGCTCAATTTCGCAAATATCCACGAATTCATCGGCAGAATGGCTGCGTCGGCTGTCGCCGGGACCCATCTTCAGGCTGGGGAACGACATGAGGGCTTGGTCGCTCAATGTGGGTGAGCCGAAAGGTTTGCCGCCGAGGGCAATGATTCGTTGCACAAGAGGATGGTTCCCATCAATGCTGGAAGAACCTAATCTGAAACTGCGGGCCTTGACTTCCGACTTCACATTTCGGCAGATTTCATCGTAGAGTTCACGATTCGTGTAACATTCATTCGACCGCACATCTACGGTAAAGGTGCAGGTGTCGGGCACGACGTTGTGCTGCGTGCCTGCATTGACGATGGTAACACTCATCTTTACGGGGCCGAGCAGCGGGGAGACCTTCTCCCACTTGTGCCGACGGAACCACTCGATGTCGTCGATGGCATGATAGATGGCATTGTCGCCTTCGTCGCGGGCAGCATGTCCGGCCTTGCCGTGAGCCGTCACGTCGAGCACCATCAGACCTTTCTCGGCAATGGCAGGCTGCATGCAGGTCGGTTCGCCTACAAGAGCCACATCTATCTTCGGAAGCAATGGCAGAACGCTTTCCACGCCGTTCTTTCCGCTTACTTCTTCTTCGGCACTCGCCAGAAAGACGAGATTGTAAAGCCCGCCCTCCTCTTTGAGAGCGGCAAAGACATGCAGCAGAGAGACCAGACTGGCGCCATCGTCGTTGGAGCCAAGCCCATAGATGCGGTTGCCTTCACGCGTCGCCTCGAAGGGATTGCGCTGCCATCCGGCAACAGGCTTCACGGTGTCGATGTGGGCATTCAGGAGGAGCGTCTGTTTCTCCGGAGCAAAGTTTGGCTGCACCGACCACAGATTGTTGCCCGAACGATGTACCTCGAGCCCGAGTTCGCCTTGCATATAGTCCTGCAGGAGGTCGGCAGCCGCCGTCTCTTCGCGGCTGATGCTCGGCACTTCGATAAGCCTGCAAAGCAAATCCACCGCCTTCTCTGTTATCTTTTCATTGAACATTGAACGTTTACCATTTACCATTTGACGGGGCAAAGTTACGAAAAAAGCCAAATAATTCTTCATTCCTAACTCCTAATTCTTAATTTATTCGTATCTTTGCCATATCAAAGAACGAATCGCTATGCAGAACCCAAGTCCAATTTCCACGCTTATCCAAAGCCAAGCCGAAGTCTATGGCAAACGTCCCGCCATGCTTTACCGCGACGACAACGAGCAACGATGGAAAGGCATCTCATGGGAGAAATTTGCACAAACAGTGAGCCGTGTGTCGGCATCGCTGCTGGAACTGGGTGTCGGCGTACAGGAAAACGTCGCCATCTTCTCGCAAAACATGCCTCAATGTATGTATGTGGACTTCGGTTCCTATGGCATCAGGGCGGTCACCATCCCGTTCTATGCCACGTCGAGCGAGACGCAAGTCAAGTACATGGTCAGCGACGCCAAGATTCGATACATCTTTGTTGGCGAGCAATACCAGTACGACACAGCCTACCGTGTGCTCAAGATTGAGCATCACATGCAGCGACTCATCATCTTCGACCCTTCTGTCCGGAAAGACCCACAAGACAACGTCAGCCTCTATTTCGAGGAATTCCTTGCTCTCTCCGACGGCAAAGACCACAGCGAAGAAATCCAAAAGCACATCTCCGAAGTGGAAGAGGACGACCTTGTCAACATCCTCTACACAAGCGGGACTACAGGCATCAGCAAAGGCGTCATGCTCACCCAGCGGATGTATAACGCAGCGTTCCGTGCTCACGTCGGGGCTCTGCCGCTTACCGACCAAGACCTCAGCATGAGTTTCTTGCCTTTCACCCATGTCTTCGAACGCGGATGGTCATATCTCTGCTTCAAGACCGGCTGCCCCATCGCCATTAACCAACGCCCACAGGACATCCTGCAAAGCCTGCGCGAAGTGCATCCCACCTGCATGTGTGCCGTGCCTCGCTTCTGGGAGAAAGTCTATGCCGGCGTACAGGAAAAGATACGCACATCAAGCCCCATGCAACGCAAGATGCTCGAAGACGCTCTGGAAGTGGGAAAGGCATACAATGTCGACTACAAGATGCGAGGACTCGTGCCGCCTCTGACCCTGAAGATGCGCTATCTCTTCTACGAGAAGACCGTCATTGCCCTGCTGCTCAAGACACTCGGCCTGGAGAGAGGACACTTCTTCCCCGTAGCCGGAGCAGCCATTCCACCCGTCATCGAGGAGTTTGTACGTTCGGCAGGCATCATGATGGTCATCGGTTACGGCCTGACCGAAAGCACTGCCACCGTCTCCTGCGACCGCTGGAACAAACCCATCACGCTCGGCTCCATAGGCCGACCACTGGATGGCGTGCAGGTGAAGTTCGGGGAGAACAACGAAATACTGCTCAAGGGCGACACCATCACACAAGGCTATTACCGCAAAGCCGAGATAACAGCCATGGCAATAGACGACGAGGGATGGTTCCACACTGGCGATGCCGGCTACATGAAGGACGGCGAACTCTTCATGACGGAACGCCTCAAGGACCTCTTCAAAACAAGCAACGGCAAATACATTGCACCGCAGATGCTCGAATCGAAGTTCTGTGTGGACCGATACATCGACCAAATCGTCATTATTGCCGACCAGAGAAAGTTCGTTTCGGCACTCGTCATTCCCGATTACGGCCTGCTGGAAGACCTGGCAAAGAAGCGCGGCATCGCCTTCAACTCCCGTGCCGAGCTCTGCAACAACGAACGGATTGTGCAGTTCGTCATGGACAGAATAGAAACAATTCAACAGGACCTGGCCTCCTACGAGCAAGTGAAACGCATCACCATACTGCCCGAACCGCTCAGCATGGAACGCGGCGAGCTCACCAACACGCTGAAGGTAAGGCGTCCGGTCCTCAACGAAATATACAAGGAACAAATAGATAAGATGTACGAAGAATAATGATAACTCAAGACCAACTAAAAGAAGTCAAGGAGCGCACCGAACAACTCAACCGCTACCTCGACATCGATTCGAAGAAAATACAGTACGAAGAAGAACAGCTCCGCACGCAGGCTCCAGGTTTCTGGGACGACCAGAAGCGTGCCGAGGCACAGATGAAACTCGTAAAGGGACTGGAGAAGTGGATTAAGGGCTATGCCGAAGTCAAGACGCTCTGCGACGAACTGGACACGGCCTTCGAGTTCTACAAGGAGGAACTCGTCACCGAAGAGGAGGTGGACGCACTCTACGCCAAGACCATCGCTGCTATCGAAGAACTGGAACTGAAGAACATGCTGCGTCGCGAGGAAGACTCGATGGACGCTGTCCTCAAGATAAACTCGGGTGCAGGCGGCACCGAAGCACAGGACTGGGCACAGATGCTGATGCGAATGTATATGCGTTATGCCGAGACGCACGGCTACAAGTGTGTGGTGAGCAACTTGCTCGAAGGCGACGATGCAGGCATAAAGTCGTGCACGCTCGAGATTCAAGGCGAGTTCGCCTACGGCTATCTGAAGAGCGAGAACGGTGTTCATCGCCTGGTTCGCGTCTCTCCGTACAATGCCCAGGGCAAGCGCATGACGAGTTTTGCCAGTGTTTTCGTGACGCCACTCGTGGACGATACCATCGAAGTGAACATCGAACAGGCTCGCATCTCTTGGGATACGTTCCGCAGTTCGGGTGCCGGCGGACAGAATGTGAACAAGGTGGAGTCGGGCGTTCGCCTGCGCTACCAGTACAAGGACCCATATACGGGCGAGGAAGAGGAAATCCTCATCGAGAACACTGAGACGCGCGACCAGCCGAAGAACAAGGAGAACGCCATGCGACTGCTGCGCTCCATGCTCTACGACAAAGAGTTGAAGCACCGTATGGCCGAGCAGGCGAAGGTGGAAGCGGGCAAGAAGAAGATTGAATGGGGCAGCCAAATCAGGAGTTATGTCTTCGACGACCGTCGCGTCAAGGACCACCGTACCGGCCACCAGACCAGCGATGTGGGTGGAGTGATGGACGGCGACATCGATGCCTTCATCAAGGCCTTCCTCATGGAGTTCTCCGAGGGGGAATAGTCCGTCGAACACCATTCAACGCTATCTGCCATGCCTCTTTTCGAAATAGAACGCAAGTTTCTCGTCACAGGCGACTTCCGTCCGTATGCCACTGGCTCTACACGCATCGCACAGGGCTACATCGCCTCTGGCGGAGGGCGCACCGTGCGTGTCCGTATTCGTGGCGAAAAAGGCTATCTCACCATCAAGGGTCCGAGCAACAAAGCTGGCCTGGGACGATTCGAATGGGAGAAAGAAATCCCGTTGGACGAAGCCGAAGCGCTCATGGGCATCTGCGAACCGGGCATCATACGCAAGACACGATGGCTCGTTCCCTCGGAGGACGGGCGTCACACCTGGGAGATAGATGTCTTCGAAGGCGAAAACGATGGGCTGATTATGGCTGAAATAGAACTCGGAAGCGAAGACGAAACGTTCGAAATACCCCATTTCATCGGAAAAGAAGTCACTGGCGACCGCCGCTACTACAACAGCCACATGCGCCAGTATCCCTACCGCTTGTGGAAAGACCAACAATAGAACCGGAAACAACCCTTTAGGCTTTACACAAAAATAGGTTAACCTTTCTGCTAATAATGGTTAACCTTTACGACGATAATGGTTAAGCATTCTGCCAATAATGCTTAACCTTTATTTTTTGCCTACCACTGCTCGTCCCAAACATCGGTTCCCTTCACGAACTGATTGCCCTCGGCATCGTTCGTCGGCTCACGGTCGGCAACAGAACTTCCGTCGGTAATACCCGACGCATTTCCCGAGGCTGCCAGAAACATTTCGTGCAGTCCGAATTCAACAGCAAAAGCAGAGGGCGAAGTATAAGGCTTTCTCATTGTTTCAGGAAACTCATTTGCCCACATACTTTTTGCCATCCTTGATGTATATGCCACGCAAGGATGTGCCCGAACGCAGGCCGGCAAGGTTATAGAAATCGCCCATTTCATCGGGCGTTTCGGCAATGGTGCGGATTGCATCTTCGTCGGCTGCCCCGTCGAGAACAAAGCCCTTTGCTCCGCTCGAGGCGGACGGCACAGCCAGATATGCCGTACCACTCTTGCAGGAGAACGCACCGCCATCGGCCGAACCCCAATAGAAGCCGAGTGCCGTTTTGCCATCGAAGTCATCGTAAGCCAACTTGTAGAACCTGGCATTGCCAGTCATCGGCTGGGAGGCAGAGCACAGCATATTGTCGGACAAGGCATCGGGCATCTCGCCATCGAGTGTATAATATGCCACCTCGCCGCTCTGCGAAGAAAGCAGCACACCAGTGTTTGCCGGCACATAACGTCCGCTCCTGCCACAACCGTTCTGCACCGCCAGCGGCGACACACACAAGAGTCCATCGACAACAGACACCTTGCTCACCGTCACCTCCTCGGGGAAGAAGGTTGCCTTCCCACTGCTGAAAGTCGCATAGTTCAAGCCTCCGCTCTGCGCAGGCAATGTGAGGCCGTCCTCCGCCATGATGATGTCTATCCGGTGGAGCATGACGAAGTTGGTGTTGTGGGCCTTTATCTGCAACTGACGCACCTGCTTGTTTATATCGACAGCCGGCAGCATATAGCCCAAAGAACCTGGGGTGGAAGAGTC
Source organism: Bacteroidaceae bacterium (assembly GCA_017631315.1). GTDB lineage: Bacteria > Bacteroidota > Bacteroidia > Bacteroidales > Bacteroidaceae > Physcousia. The sequence continues at coordinate 276,882 of JAGBTN010000015.1, forward strand.
ATACGCCAAGATGTCGGCATAACTTATCTTTTGGGACAAGTTGCTTACATTGACCTGCAAATCACTATCCGTGTCGGATGTTTCCCTCGAAGCATAGACAACAACCCTCTCAATAGACTTGTTGCTGATTTCTGCGCTCAAGGAAAAAGTTACAAAGGCAAAACCACTACCAGTCTCCTTGCCTATACGAAGACCACAACCGGCATTGTCATAAAAACAATCTGCAATGCTAATCTCCGTAATATAAGACGCCCCTGCACTGCAAAAATCGTTGGCAGACATAGCATCCTTAAGCGAAGTTTCTATCAATCCGCCGCTTTTCGCTCCACGATTGAAGTCGATGCTATAGACTTCTGCATACAAAGAAACGGGCAGAAGCATCAGCAAGACACAAATAAGCCTTAACGAATGCACCGCCCGTCTCATATCCGTATTTCTTTTATCCTACTTGGCTGCCCCCCTTCACGTCGTCGATAGTCGTCGTAACGCTGAGGTCGCCATTGTAATTCACTGCACTGAGAATCATGCCCTGGCTCTCCTCGCCCATCATTTGACGAGGCGCAAAATTGGCGATGAAAAGGACTCTTTTGCCCACCAACTGCTCTGGCTCATACCACTGGGCAATGCCACTCAGGATGGTTCTGTCTTGGCCGCTGCCGTCGTCGAGAGTGAACTTCAGGAGTTTCTTGCTCTTCTTAATCTTCTCGCAACTCTTGACAAGACCGACACGTATGTCGAGCTTCTCGAAGTCCTCAAAAGAAACCGTCGGCTTCACTGGCGCAGCCTTGTAGGCAGCCGCCTCGTTCTGCTTAACAACGTCCTCGAGCTTCTTCTTCTGCGCAGCCACAACCTCGTCTTCTATCTTGGTGAACAGCAACTCGGGCTTTGGCAACTCCCTGCCCGCAGCCATAATGTCAGTGCGGCCAAGGTCTTCCCATGAGAACGTATCGAGAGCTATCATCTCTCTCAAACGCTTGCTGCTGAAAGGCAGGAAAGGCTCGAAAGCAATAGCAAGGTTGGCAGTTATCTGCAGACTGAGGTTGATGATGGTCTTCACACGCTCCGGATCGGTCTTGACAACCTTCCAGGGCTCACAGTCCGCAATATACTTGTTGCCGATACGGGCAAGGTTCATCGCCTCCTTCTGTGCTTCGCGGAACTTGAAACCCTCAAGCAACTGCTCCAGTCTCGCCTTGACATCCTGGAACTCAGCCAGCGTCTCCTTATCATAATCGTTCAGCTCTCCACACTCGGGCACACGGCCCTCGTAGTACTTCTGCGTAAGTTGCAAAGCACGATTCACAAAGTTGCCATAAACAGCAACGAGTTCATTGTTGCAACGAGCCTGGAAATCGTCCCAGGTAAAGTCATTGTCCTTCGTCTCTGGAGCATTGGCCGTAAGCACATAACGCAACTCGTCCTGGCGATTAGGCAACTCGTCGAGGTACTCGTTAAGCCATACCGCATAGTTCTTCGACGTGCTGATTTTGTTACCCTCAAGGTTGAGAAACTCATTGCTGGGCACGTTGTCTGGCAAAATATAATCACCATGCGCCTTGAGCATTGCAGGGAAGACAATACAATGGAAGACGATATTGTCCTTTCCGATGAAATGGACCAATCTTGTCTCCTCATCCTTCCACCACTTCTCCCAGCTTCCCAACTCCGGACGAGCATCACAAAGTTCCTTGGTATTGCTGATGTAACCAATGGGAGCATCAAACCAAACATAAAGAACCTTGCCGTCCGCACCTTCTACGGGCACAGGAATACCCCAATCAAGGTCACGCGTCACAGCACGAGGACGAAGTCCGCCATCGAGCCAACTCTTGCACTGTCCGTAAACATTGCTGCGCCATTCCTTGTGATCCTCAAGTATCCACTTCTCAAGCCACTGCTGGTCCTTGTCCAAAGGCAAATACCAATGCCTCGTAGGCTTCTTGACAAGAGGATTACCAGTCTCTGCATTATAGGGATTAATCAGTTCCTCGGGAGAAAGAGTGGCACCACACTTCTCGCACTGATCACCATAAGCCTCGGGAGCATGGCAGCGCGGACACTCGCCACGAATGTTGCGGTCTGTAAGGAAATGACCAGTCTGTTCGTCAAAGAACTGCTCACTAACCTGCTCCACAAACTTGCCTTCGTCATAAAGCTTACGGAAAAAGTCGCTCGCCAGCTTATGGTGCGTATCGCTCGTAGTACGGCTATAAACGTCGAACGAAATACCAAAACGCTCGAAACTGTCCTTAATAAGATAATGATAGCGGTCAACCACCTCCTGAACCGATATGCCTTCCTTGCGGGCACGAATGGTTACGGGCACACCATGCTCGTCGCTACCACCGATGAACAAACATTCGCGTCCCTTCAAACGAAGGTAGCGCGCATAGATATCAGCGGGCACATAAACACCTGCCAAATGACCAATATGTACAGGTCCGTTTGCATAAGGCAAAGCAGATGTAATGGTTGTTCTCTTGAATTGTTTTCCCATGTGAGAGATTCTGTATATTTTTCTGCACAAAAATACAACTTTTTTTGCATTTAGCAGGCAAAAGAGCTGTTTTTTTTCTTGCAGAACCTATTACATGTTATTTACGTGTCAAAAGCAAATAATTAAAGCCTATAAGTTTTCCTGTTCCAGAAATACCTCCACCCACAAGACGCATACGCAGTTTGAGAGTTCCTGCCTCGATGGAATGGTTGCCAAGATCTATGGTCTGCATCTTCTCTGTCTGGTTTGTTGATTCGTCTATATCGTTCCCCAGTCGTTCCTCTGTTCCATCGGAACGCACCAAAGAGAAGCGGGCTGTACCTCGACTGGACTTGGAAAGTTTGTAGTTCAGTTTGAAGTTGAAGTTGCCACTCACAGGAACAGGAAAAGAATAGGTGACATAATCGCCAACGGCTTTCATGGTTGCGACACTACTATAACCTCCCTCCGAATCTGGATTTCCATTGAAAAAGGAACTGATTGTTATCTGACTATTAGATTTCTCTACCGCATCTTGATAGTCTTCGGGCTCAAAACGGAGCGATGTTATGTTTGCTCCCGGGTAAGGAATGTCGTTATTTACCACATTGGATATGGTCGTTTGCGACTTTCCTTCGCTGTCCATGGGAACGAGAAGTCGCATGGAATCGTTTATCTTTGGGTCATAAACGACGATGGATGCTTCTGTGTCTGGTGTTCCTTCGGCTTGAATACAGAGTGAGCCGTCGGGCAATATGGTTTCGGTGTATGACTGTACTCCTTGGTCTGCGAAGAGTACTTGCAAGTCGTCGTGTGTGTATTCCTGAATCCAGAATGCTTTTGCGGGAGAGGAGTTTTGTGCCATATTAACGGGTAATCCTTGTCGGTTGAGTTCCTCTCCACTGAATGTGCCTACGAAGGCGTAGGTGAACACACCGGTGTCGTCTAACGTTACGTCTTCTACGGCATATTGTTTGGCACTGTCCAACCAGCGTAGAGGATAACGAACTGTCTCGGAACTAAGTAGGTTTCCTCCTCCGTTTGTTGCATAAACGAGGGCACGATCCTTGGTTTCTGTGGTGTACATCCAGATGTATGGACCGACATTTGGTTTCCATTGTGAGGCGTCGTTGGCATTGAAACCTTCGCCTAACCATACTGGACGCACCATGCCGTCGGTAAGTGTGCGGACTCGTGGGCTGCGTCGCCAGGCATTCAGTTGCCCCATTCTTGCCACTCCTTCCTTGTCCCAGTTGGTTGGGAAGGTTTTCGATTTTATGTTACGGGCACTGAGTAGTGCATAGAGTTCATCGGTCTTTGTTGTCGGTTCGCCGCCCACATAGACGGCAGAGAGAGGCAGATGCCCGAAATGATTTCCAAGGGCATCGATGCTTTTGTCTATTCCTGTGATGGTGAGCCATCCGTTGTTTACGATGTGGAGCAGTTCTGTGTTGCGGTCGCCTTGCGTGGGGTAGATGTCCACCTCGCTTGTCACCTTGACTTCGTATTGGGGATGTTGTGAGACTATTTGGTTCATCATGTCTCTGCTCCTGACGAGTTTTCGATACACATTATCGCCGGGCATGCTGTAGTCTGTGGCGTCGAGGTTCTGCCAATACTGTGTCAGGTCCACTGCTTGATGGCTAAGATTGTAGAGGCTTATCATTGACTCTATTTTCTGCCTCTTGGCTTCGAGGACGGCCGGATCGGCGAGGTCGTTGCCTGCATTGTGGTTGCCTCCGCTGTTGCTGTACCATAGTCCCAGGCGAAGACCGGCATTTTTCACCTGACGGGCGAAGGAAGTCATGTTTGGAATGCCTGGAGTGTTCGATGTTATTGGGTCGCGAGAGAGTCCGTCGTTGTTCAGTCCTTTACCATCGGCAGTGCTGTTGTTCCATCCGTCGTCGATGAGCAGCATGTCGTAGCCGGCCTGTTTTGCCAACGGAAAGACGGTTCTGGTGAAGTATGTTGTGGTGCGGTTGCCGTTTGTGAACCAGTCCCAGTCGTTTATCATGAAGGATGTTGTGGTGTGGTGGTATTGGAAACGGCGACGCAGGTGCTCCTCTACGGCCATTTTTCCGTCGACGATATCGCCTTGGAAAACGGTCATATTGACGCCGATGTACTCGAATTCTTCATTCGGTCGCAGTTGGAGTTGCAGGGATTCGGGGCATGTCTTCACGGTGACGTAGCGTCTGTTTGCCGTACTCCATGCAGTGGAAACGGCAATGGGGCGCAGCATGTATTCGTACGCGGGCGACTCTCTGCTGCCACTCACTTCTGGACCATATTGTGTCTTCCAGTTGGTTTCGGGTGCAAGATACCAGCCATGTCCTTGACTATAAAGGCAGATAAAGCAGCGTGCCACGCCTTTGCCCCGATTGGCGGTTGGCGGTTCGTTTATGTTTACCTGAGTGCTCTTCCATGCGCCCTCTTCGAAGTAGTGTAGCCAGTGCGTCTGATTGGGGAAATCCAGGCGGATGACTTCGCTGTTTTCGATGAGGATGTCGTGTGTTGAAGTCAGGTTTTTCAGGTAGGTTTGAAAGTGTACTCCCGAGCCTCCGTCGTAGATCTTGAACCGAAGCCTCGCCTGCATCTGTTCTCGGCGAAGGACAATATCGAGTTGTTTGCCAAGGTGTTCGCCGCCGGCGGCTTCCGGCAGGAGTATGTCTGCAACGTCTGTGCTGGCCAACTCCCATTCTGCATCGCTGGCGCGGAAGGTGAAGTTGGTTGTCGCCTGCTGCGGAGTGAGTGCCAGGAGGCGGCCGGTATAGGTGAAGAGCAGGCTGCTGCCCTGAGTGAGCGAGGTGTTTGCCGCCTTATTATATACCTCTTGCAGGGAGATGCCACTGCCCTGCTGAAAGGACAACTTCAGGCGCAAGACATCGTTCTCCAGCACCCATTCCTGGCCTGCCATCGTTACGGAACTCTGCGCCGCAGCGGCACTCATGCAAAAGCCCAGCATGCAGAGCAAAAGGGTTGCTATCTTACGGATAATCATAGTATTCGGATATTATTTGAGAGGTATGTTCATGTCGTTTCTTGCCATGAAGTAGAGACGCGCCTTGTCGTCGATGTCGAGGATGAGTACCTCACCTTCCGCATGAATATCCTCGTCTTCGGCTGCCGTATTATTGCTCACCATACAGCCGCTCAGCGTGCTGCCGGAAGTGGCATAAACGCCGCCTCCCACCCCTTCGGCAGACGTCAGCGTCACACTCCGTACGGGACGGATGCGACAATAGCCCAACGCACTCAGCCTACCGCTCTGCGCATTGGTCGTATGCAGGCAGTAAGCCACCGGTTTGCCACTCTCTGTGGCAGTGTTCGAGGCCCAGTAACGTTTGCCCGACAGCACATCGTTTCCGCTGATTTTCAACTTGTTTTCCAAGAGATAATACGATGGCGAGAAAGCATATAGCCCGTCGCCCACAGCCGAAGTCAAGTAGAGCAACTCACTGTTGGAAGGCAATCGCCAGTCGCTCTTGCCGCCTTCGCTGCATTGCGACACAGCCTCCTTGCCACGCGTATGCTGATAGTGGCGGCCATAGTCAACAGGACTCATTATGACAGCCCTCCGTGTCGAGGCATTAACAAAGAGCACCAAGCCGCCTTCCTGCGGCAGATATTCGCCCACAGCCGGCATCCCGGCACCATTATCCTCGATGATACAATTGCGCAGAACACCATTCCGACGAAGCAACACGCCGGCCCCCATCTGCCCAATCCCCTGAGTAATGGCAAAACCATCCCAGGCAGAAGGCAAATCATAGTCCGTCGGCTGCTCGAGCACCCTATACAAATGCTTGCCGCAGAGGACACTGCGCTGCGAACTATACATCGGCAAAAGACGCTGCTGCTCAGACGTTTCCGTTCCAAGAAAACCACCCAACACCGTCACACCCTCAGGCATCAGAAAACCACCATAATAGGTCCCCACAGCCACCCAAACAGAGTCGCCGGCAGAACAGCACAACAGAGCCGAACACAGGTCGCTCGTCGCCGACTCCCACGAACTGCCATCAGCCCACAAAGTGCCCGCCTCGCTGACATAAACACGCTTCGCATCAGCAAAACAGGACACAAAACACAGCAGAAAAGAAAACAAAAAATGTCTCATCTATATACACAATAACAAACACAAAGTTACATTTTTTTCTCCTTAATGCAAAGAAAATATATACAATAATAACAAAAGCCGACAAAAACACTCCCAAGAACCCAAAAACAAGGGTTGTACCCCTCGTCCAAAACCCTTAACCATTATCATCAAAAAGGTTAAGCATTATCGGCAGAAAGGTTAACCTTTTCCCGCAGAAGGATAAAGCACCTATATTCAGACGACTGAAGGCACATCAGACAAAGCAGCGCCACACAAGGCAAAAGAGCAAAACCCTCTCGACCGCCTGCCTGCGCAGACCGAGGACAACTGACGGCAACAAAACAAAAAAGCCCTCCGAGATTGCTCTCGAAGGGCTTCACTGAAAAACGGCGGCTACCTACTCTCCCGCGGGTGTGCAGTACCATCGGCGCGGGCAGGCTTAACTTCTCTGTTCGGAATGGGAAGAGGTGGAACCC
>JAGBTN010000016.1 GCA_017631315.1 Bacteroidaceae bacterium
GATTTTCAGTCCTTTGCTCTACCAACTGAGCTATGGCACCAGAGGCAAACCTTAAGATGTTTTTCTAATTGAAAAGCGTTATCTTTTGTTTTGCGAGTGCAAAGGTAGAGCTTTTTTTATAACTGTGCAAGTTTTTGGCAAAAAAAAATGCACGAAAAACTGTTTTTTCTTCTTTTTCCCTTGTTCTATTGCTTTTTATTCGTACCTTTGCAGCGGTTTTAATGCCATTCGGAAAGTAGCGCAGTTGGTAGCGTACCACGTTCGGGACGTGGGGGTCGGGAGTTCGAGTCTCCTCTTTCCGACTAATAGGAACAAAGGAATAGCTTCTACTACCCTTGTGGGCGCAACCTTCTTCTATCTGTTTTAATTCATCATCCCAAACCTTTAATTAGGAAATAAAGAATGACCAATAATTATTGGTTTGCTATGCACGTGTACTATAGATGCGAAATGCGACTTAATGCAGAGCTATACGTTATAGGTGCAAATGGTGACTAATAGTTATTTTTGATGCCTTAAACCTTTAGTGTTGGTCAGATATGCTTTAGCCACGCCGAAACGAAGGTACATATCCAAGCGAACCGGTATATGGTTCATATCGTCGGAAATATAGAATCTAATGATCTCTTTTTCTTCTCCATCAGGATATTCAACAAAAGAGAATACCAAGCAACGGTAATTTGTGCCATTACTCTTCATCTGAAAATTCTCACGACCACGATAAATCAGTGTAACATCCTCCACCTTATGACCGTCTGCCATAGGAAACTGGAATTTCTCACCAACACGAAAGTCTTCTGCACGAAATGAACGTGCACGCAACAGCATACTCATCATGTCATAAAGACACTTAGAGCTATCGTACGTCTTCTCTGTAACTATTCCGTCTCTGTTCTTATAGCGTTGACGTATATGTATTCTACCATTAGGGTAAGAATACCAGACTTCATCAACATAATAACGGCCTCCTTCATTTGCTCCCTTCTTATAATATATAGGAGACAAATCATTCGTAACAATGCTTAACAACGTATCGCGCATCATAAAAAAACGGTCGAGTTTTTCACTCGTGCGTGTAATAAGATGAGCACGATATGCTAATTTCGCATCATGTTTTGTTTGTGTGATGCTCATCGTTGCTGTACCAGCACTTATCCAAATAAACTTCCAGTTGAAAAAGAGTTGATAGTTTAGCTCCTCACCCGCCTGGAATGCCGTATTCTCTGCTGTACACTGAGCGTAAAAATGTGGAGCAGAATAAATGAGAATTAAAAATGTAAGAAGTACTTTCCTTAAGTTCATCTTCGTTTCTCCTCTTGCTTTCTCTGTTCACGCTCTTTGTTACGTTGTTTCGACTCGCGCTTCTTGTCTGGCTTCTGTTTCGTAATTTCCAGTGGCTTTTGCGTTATTCGTGGTATTTCAAGCGGAGCCCAATCCTGCTCTATATCCCATTTTGCTTTAACTCTAACAGGCTGAGGAAAGTAATATACGGCTTCTGGTTGTAATTTGCTATCGTATTCCCCCGAGTCCCATACGCCATTATTATTTCGGTCAACAAAACAACGCAGATAATAATCACTAGGCTTCAAATAATAAAAATCTGCACGATTTTTATCGTCAACAGCAAGTTCTGCAACACAATTATCGCTCCTATTCATGAGTTGAACAATAATGCTCGATGTGTCGGGATGAATAATATGAACAAACAGAGAACCATATTCGTCCTCGCTCTTAACAGAAAATTCGTTCTTGATAGCCTTACACGGATTGCCCATTACACCAACAACAGCAGCACTGTCTATAGTAAAACGATATTGACGTTTCTGTTCCCATTCAGCATAGAGCGTATAGGACTTAATATCACGGTCAGGCAAAAAAAGGAATGGTTCCGGAATCCAGAAACTGTCCTGCTTAATGTAGAGGTGCATTCGTGTTGTATCAACAGAGGCTATTGGCTGTTTACTTGAATAAGAAACATTTTGATTCGGATTGAGCGTACCACTTGGCTTTGCGGTAAAATCTAAAAATGTAACTTCGTAGGGATTCTTCTCGTCAGGCAAGGGATCTTTTGACTTTTTCTGACGCTTCGCTCTTTCCTTTTTCCAATCGTCTATCAACTTTTGTCGTTCTTTTTGGATTTTTTGCCATGTCTCTTTCGGTGCCACCTCTTGCAACTCAGTGTGAAGTTGCAAAAGCCCAAGCGTATCAGTCTCCATAAAAGTCAACTCAAAGCGCATTGTATCTTCCTTATGCGTAAATGCCGTATCAGTTATCCAATAAGTTATGGTATCATTATTGGGCGAAGCATCTACCACAAGACACGACTCGTCGAAGTTTAAACCCTTAATAATAGGCAATGAGTCCGATGGGGCTGTAAAATACAATTTTAGGATATCTGGATTAGGACGCTCTAACTTTAGCAAGTGTTGGTCTTGCCCCGCCTCAAGAAAAGCATTTAATACAAGGTTATCTGGGAAATAATGGACATAAGGAATAGAACGTATGCTGTCGAAATGTGTAGAATCACGCCAAACGGTATCCATGCGTACATCCATTCTACTATATGTAGTAAAAGTATCTGTAAGGAAGGCAATACGCTCACTCTTTTGAGAAAACAGCAAATTTCCATCTTTGTCGTCAAGAGCAAAAGCTCTGTATTTACCAGGTTTTATACCCTTAATACAAAACTTGCCAGAGCCATTGGTGCGCGAAACACGACTAAAAAACTTATGTCTAAGTATGGAATCGTTAAAGGTGGAATCTATGGGATAAATACCTACAAGGATTCCTTTAATTGGCTCAAGATCTTCTGCATTAAGCACTACTCCAGCCACTTCCATCGTATCTATCTCCGCTCCTGTGCTGAAACTGTAAGTATAGTTTCCCATAGGATTGCCCTCATTATTGTCTACAATGGCATCGCTGAAATCGATAGTATATGTTGTATTAGACTGTAAACTATCATAAAGAGTTATTTTGACGGACTTCCCGTCTGCACGGATATTTGCAGGCTCAATCTGTGGTGGCGAAACGATGACCTTCTCGTTAGCATTTTCTAATTTGATGAATTCATCAAAACGTATTTGAATTTTCTGCTTGTTATTAGCCACAGAACGATCTGCCGGAAAACATTCAACAACCTGTGGCGGAATTTCATCGTAAATTCCGCCGTCTGGTTCTCCGATGCTTGCACAAGCCATCAGAAGAAACAAAAGAAGACTCGTAAAAATATATTTTATCTTCATCTCCTATAAATCGGAATTAAGTTCCAGTATTTGCTCTATAATTTCACGATTATTACAAAGACGAGGAACCTTATGTTGTCCACCCAATTTACCTTTTTGCTTGAGCCAATCATTGAATACTGACGAACGCGCCTTAATTAATTCAAGTGGTTGAAGAGTGATATTTTTGTAACGTTTAGCCTCGTAATCTGAATTGATCTGTTGTAGATTCTCATCAAGTATACGTGCAAATTCAGAAATACTCTCCGGTTCGCGACTGAACTCAATCACCCACTGATGGCGACATTTACCATTATTATCCATAAAAACAGGAGCTGCAGTATACTCTAAAACTTCTGCCCCTGTCTGACGACAAGCTTCTGCAAGACCCTTTTCTGCATTATCAACTATCAATTCTTCGCCAAAAGCATTAATAAATGACTTTGTACGTCCGGTAATGATAAACTTATAGGGATTCACTTCTGTAAAACGAATCATGTCACCTATAATATAACGCCACAATCCACTGGATGTGGAAATAACCATTGCATAGTTACGTCCAGTTTCCACTTCCCACAAAGGTAGAACTGTTGGGGGGTCATTCTCAAATTCATCCATCGGAATGAATTCGTAGAAGACACCATAGTCAATCATCAAACTCATTGCAACATCTGATGGATCGTCTTGCAAGCCAAAGAAACCTTCCGATGCATTATATGTCTCCATATAATGCATTTGAGGTGACGTAATGAGACGTTGGTATTGGTTACGATATGGTGTAAATGCGACACCTCCATGAAAGAACATTTCAAGATTCGGCCAAACCTCATTAAGATACTGTTTACCGCTCAACTCCATCACACGTGTTAATACAGAAAGCATCCAAGAAGGAACACCACTGAGGTTTGTAACATTCTGCTTCATGGCTTCCATTGCTATACGTTCACGCTTTATCTCAAAATCACTAAGCAATGCCGTTGATTTCTTGGGTACACGAACTAAGTTAACCAACGGATTAATATTCTCGATGAGGATAGCACTAAGGTCACCTACTAAACTATCTGACAAATTATAGTTAGGTGCATGGCTACCACCAAGAATCAGTGCTTTACCATCAAAGATTTTACTTTTAGGATTATTACGCAAATACCATACTACAGCATCCTTTCCGCCTGCATAATGCGTATCGTGTAAAGCATCAGTGCTAACAGGAATAAACTTACTCTTGTCGTTTGTAGTTCCACTTGACTTCGCATACCATTTTACTCTACCGGGCCAAAGAACATCCTTCTCTCCATGCCGCATCCGATCAATGAATCCTTTTAATTCCTCGTAGGTATTGAGCGGTGTTTGACGAGCAAAATTTTCATAAGATAAATCCTTCGCATAACCATGTGCACTACCCCATTCTGTTGAACAAGATTTTGAGAGTAATTGTCTCAAAACATTGCGTTGCAGTATCTCCGCTTTTGATGTATAGGCATCTAACTTATGTAAACGTGTAGATAGGATTGGGCGTATGAATTTTGTCAGAGACATCTTTGCGTTTGTTTAATTAAACGATTATATATATTTATTGTTGAGAATTGTCTGTAGAAGGCTTTGTTAATTCATCACGTAAACGTCGATCATTTTTTATACGATGTAAAGCATTTCTACTGGCTTTCTGATGACTTTCTTTTTTTGAATAACCTTTGCCTCGACCACATTCAAATCCATTGATCAGGATTTTAGTATCAAATAATGGCGAACCATCTTCTGACTTGGTCTCAGCATGCAGAATAAACTCGTGGCTTAATTTATATCTTTGACACCATTCTAAAAGTTTACTCTTAAAGTTTACTTCTTGATAAGCAACCTTATTTATATCTATTATACGATGGAGTATTTTATTAGCAATAAAGTATTTACAATAGCTATAACCCCTATCTAAATATATTGCACCAACGAGAGCTTCAAATGCATTGCCTGCAAAATAACTGTTATGTGTTTGGTTATGCTCGTGTCTTTGAACAAGTTTGTCTAAACCAATCTTAGTAGCCAATTTCCCTAACGATTCACGCTGAACTATTTTGCTGCGAGTATTCGTCAAGAAACCTTCTTTCTTAGAAGGGAAATGGTGGAAAACTATTTCACCAACAATTGCATCAAGTACAGCATCTCCAAGAAACTCCAAACGTTCATTGTTGAGTGGAGTACCACTTTTCGCGTGTGCAAGCATTGATTTATGCATCAATGCTTCTTGGTATAGGCTAATTTTATGAGGATAGAAGCCTATTATATTACGTAAAGCGCGATAAAGATCCCTATTCTTACGAAAAGGGAGCCTTATCGCGTCTATCAGGTTTTCTGCCTGCACTTGTATTAAACGAAGAACGGCAGACACGGCCTTACTCTGCGTATTTCTTGAAAATTACACAGGCATTATGGCCTCCGAAGCCAAACGTATTGCTCAACGCAGCTCGTATAGTGCGCTTTTGTGGTTGACCGAAGGTGAAATTCAACTTATAGTCAATTTCCGGATCCTCGTCGCCATCCTCATGATTAATCGTAGGCGGAACAATGTCCTCATTGACCGACATAACGCAAGCCATTGCTTCAATAGCACCGGCAGCTCCCAACAAGTGACCTGTCATAGACTTGGTGCTGCTGATATTCAATTCGTATGCGTGTTGTCCAAAAAGTGAAATAATTGCCTTACACTCACTGATATCACCAACAGGTGTAGAGGTGCCGTGGACATTAATATAGTCAATGTCTGCAGGTTGCAGGCCAGCATCTTCGAGGGCATTCTGCATAACAAGTTTCGCACCAAGACCTTCAGGGTGCGATGCTGTTATGTGATGAGCATCTGCGCTCATGCCTGCGCCTGCCATTTCTGCATAAATCTTTGCACCACGAGCCTTTGCGTGTTCTAATTCTTCAAGAATAAGAACAGCACCTCCTTCTGCCATTACAAAGCCATCGCGACTTGCGCTGAAAGGACGGCTTGCCTTTTGAGGTTCGTCGTTACGAGTACTCAAAGCATGCATCGCAGTAAAACCGCCAACACCAGCAGCTGTAATGGCTGCCTCTGCACCACCACTGACAATTACATCTGCTTTACCCAAACGAATTAGGTTGAAAGCATCTGCAAGTGCGTTTGTAGAAGATGCACAAGCACTGGAGGTTATAAAATTGGGGCCATGGAAACCATACTTAATGCTAATATGACCGGCACAAATGTCGGCAATCATTTTAGGCACAAAGAAGGGATTAAACTTAGGACCAATGGTGTCACATGTCTTGGCATATGAAGTAACTTCCTCTTCGTAGGTCTTCATGCCACCGATTCCGACACCAAAAACAACGCCAATGCGGTTTTTATCGACTTTTTCCAAATCCATTGCACTATCTTCAACCGCCATAATAGCAGAAGCAAGTGCATACTGACAATAAGGATCCATTTTACGAACTTCCTTTCTGTCAATAAATTGCTCTGGCTTAAAGTCTTTTACCTCGCAGGCGAACTGCGTTTTAAACTTTGAAGCATCAAAATGTGTAATAGGCGAAGCACCGCTCACACCATTAAGCATATTCTGCCAAGTTTCGGCAGCGGTATTGCCTAAAGGTGTGACGGCGCCAATGCCTGTCACCACAACTCTTTTCAGTTCCATGTGATGATGGACTATAAACTACTTCTTACTTGTTTGCTTCGATGAATGCGATAGCATCAGCAACAGTAGAAATCTTTTCTGCCTTGTCGTCGGGAATAGTGATCTCAAATGCCTTCTCAAACTCCATGATCAACTCTACTGTGTCCAAAGAGTCTGCACCAAGATCGTTTGTGAATGATGCTTCGGGAGTAACGTCTGCTTCATCTACACCCAACTTGTCAACGATAATCTCTTTTACTTTTGCTTCAATTTCTGACATAACTTTATTTTTTAGTTATAAATAAATGTAATTAGTCTCATTTGTTTTGCGGTGCAAAGTAAAGACATTTAGAGCAATTTTGCAACACTTTGACATAAAAATATAGTTAAAAGTGCACATTTTATTAGTATTTGTGCACAAAAAGCATCTCCAAGACACGGATTCATGCATAAGTAAGGACATTATATATAATATAGGAGATTAAAGAGACAGTTATAGTATTTGTGTACAAAAAAACATAGAAACATTTTGTTTCGGATAAAAAAAACAATAACTTTGCAAACATTATGCCAAAATATGTAGATGTCATATTGCCTTTACCATTACAGGGGATGTACACCTATACTTTACCTGTTGATTCCATTGTCCAACCAAAGATTGGGCAACGCATCATTGTTCCATTTGGCAATCGCAAATTTCATACTGGTATCATAAGCCGTCTGCATAACGAACCACCCTCGTTTCCGACAAAACCCGCATTGGAAATTCTTGACAAAGAACCAATAATCATCGAGAATCAATTGCTTTTATGGCAATGGATTAGCAATTTCTATTATTGTTCCCTGGGCGAAGTTTTCAAAGCTGCATTGCCATCCGGACTAAGACTGGAAAGCGAGAGTTCAATCATATTGAACGAAAATTGGGATAACGAATTGACTCTCTCGCCGAATGAAGGGAAAATCTGGGAAGCACTTTGTGGAAAACGAGAACAGACTATAGCAAGTTTGCAAAAAACAACTGGCATAAAAAACATCCTGCATACAGTTAAAGGCCTTTTGGAAAAAGGGGTCGTACAGATGAAAGAAGAAATACGACACACATACAAGCCAAAGACGGTAACATGTGTGCGTTTTTCGGAGAAATGCCACAAGGACGTCGACCGAAACGAGGTTCTTGACACAATACGGTTATCGCCTCAACAAAAGAAATTGTTTGACTGCTTCACTAATTTGAAGGAACCTGTTGAGAAACAAACGTTGCTACGAGAATCCGGATGTTCTGATGCCATATTGAGAGCATTATGTACAAAAGGAGTTGTAGAAACATACGCAAAACCTATTGAAAGATTACAGGCTTCCACTTCCTTTAACGAAACAATAGTTCCGGCTTCTCCGCTGACTCTGGTGCAACAAGAAGCCATGAATAGCATTGACGAGCAGTGGAAAAGTCATGATGTATGCCTTCTGCATGGCGTGACAAGCAGTGGAAAGACAGAAATATACATCCATCTTATGATGAGAGCACTTGAGGAGGGGAAGCAAGTGCTCTTCATGCTGCCGGAAATTGTCTTGACGACACAACTGACGGAAAGACTGCAACGTGTATTCGGTTCACGTTTAGGCGTCTATCATTCACGCTACCCCGAAAACCAACGAGTAGAGTTGTACCACAAGATGTTGTCTGATGATCCGTATGACATTGTCGTCGGAGTGCGCAGCAGTATTTTTTTACCTTTCAAACGACTTGGTTTAATCATCATTGACGAAGAGCACGAAACATCGTTCAAGCAACAGGATCCTGCCCCACGATATCATGCCAGAAATGCAGCATTGGTTATGGCCAAACAGGCTGGGGCTAAGACTTTACTGGGTTCTGCAACTCCAAGCATGGAGTCGTACTACAATGCCTTGAATGGCAAGTATGGTTTTGTTGCACTCAAGACACGATATGCCGGACTTAAATTGCCAAGTATCGAGATTGTAGATGTTCGCGAGATGCAACGTAAGAAACTGATGTCAGGCATCTTCTCGGCACAACTGCTCGCCCATATAAAAAATACTTTGCAACAAAAGAAACAGGTCATTCTTTTCCAGAATCGCAGAGGATATGCTCCTATACTTGAATGCAAGGTATGCGGATGGACACCACGCTGCCAAAGTTGCGATGTAAGTCTTACTATCCACCGCGGTAACAGACAAATGGTTTGTCACTATTGTGGTAAGACATACGACATTCCGTCCGTTTGCCCAAACTGCGAAAGTCGCGAACTCTCCAGCAGGGGATACGGAACCGAACGCATTGAAGAACAGTTGCAAACACTTATCCCAGAGGCACGCATAGCACGAATGGATCTCGACACAACGCGTTCAAGGCAAAATTACGAACAGATTTTGCACGACTTCGAAGAGGGGAACACCGACATTCTCATCGGCACACAAATGGTTTCCAAGGGATTACATTTCGACCGAGTTAGTCTTGTCGGAATCCTTTCGGCAGACACCATGCTCTCCCAGCCAGACTTCCGGAGTTATGAAAGAGCATTCCAACTCATGGAGCAGGTAGCAGGCAGAGCAGGGCGAAAAGGAGAAGCTGGCCATGTAATACTGCAGACGAGGGACATTGAAAATGCTATTGTGCGACAAGTTGTCTGCCACAATTACGAAGGCATGTATGCACAACAAGCAGAAGAACGTGAGTTGTTCCGCTACCCACCCTTTTGTCGCATCATTTTCATCTATATAAAACACCGCGACGAAAAAGTTGTAGAAATTCTTTCCTCAGAATTTGCCTGTCTGCTGAGGCAAGTTTTCAACGATAGAGTATTAGGTCCCGACACTCCACCGGTAAGCCGCGTCCAACTCATGCACATAAGAAAACTGATACTGAAACTGGAACTCTCTGCTCCGATGTCTGCTGTCCGCCAACGCATCATGGCTTTGCAAGAACAAATACTCGCTATGCCAAAATATCGTTCAGCACAGATATATTACGATGTTGACTGACCAGAAAACATTCACACGTTTGTGACATTAAAAAAGTATACGTGTTAAGTCCGCAAACTATACACGTTAAGTTGGGCAACTATACACGTTAAGTTTTCTACAATACCAAAGTACTGCCGATAAGGCAACATTCAGTGACGATATTTCCAGCAAAAATCATTTATGCCGAATACCAGATACAAGTTTTAGTATCTATAAAGGAAATATGACATGTGAATTGTGAGTTTTGAATAAAATTCGTAACTTTGTAGGCGAAAATCAATCAGAATTTAGTTTATGTTTTCGGGTATCATAGAAAATATGGCACGAGTAGTTGCCATAGAACACGAGCAAGACAATGTACACTTGACGCTTTCATGCCCATTCGCAGATGAATTGAGCATAGACCAAAGCGTTGCCCACAACGGTGTTTGCCTGACTGTTGTACGTCTCGAAGCAGACACCTACACCGTAACTGCCATGCGCGAAACGCTGGAACGCAGCAACCTCGGTCTGCTCAATGTCGGCGATTTAGTGAATGTGGAACGTTCTATGTTAATGAACGGACGATTAGACGGCCATATCGTACAAGGACATGTTGACCAAACAGCCGTTTGTATTGCAGTCGAAGACCAGCAAGGCAGTTATCAGTATACATTCCGCTACGATAGCACAAAAGAGATGGTAAAGCACGGATACTTCACCGTGGACAAAGGAAGCGTGACCGTCAACGGTGTAAGCCTCACTGTATGTCGTCCCACTGAAGACACCTTCCAAGTCTGCATCATCCCCTACACCTACAACAACACAAACTTTCATGCCATCAAAGAAGGCACTGTTGTTAACATCGAATTTGACATCATCGGCAAGTATCTGGCAAGAATGCAATCATTACTATAACTATGAAACGATATTTCCTAATTTTATTAACTGCCCTGTTGGCAGTTGGAATGCAGGCTGGGAAACATGTCGCAATTTGGCCAAAAGGCAAGATGCCCAACACCCAACCACAGCAAATTGCTGCAATGACAGCAGAAGTCAACACTAAAGGCTTCAATCCCGACAAAAACAGAATGCCCTACTTGGAATGGATGGAGAAGCCCGCCAATCCCAACGGAGGCTGTATGATACTCATCTCAGGAGGAGCATACAATGTAACCTGCGACAACAACCTCATACAACTATGGACAGAGCGTTTCACCGAACTGGGTTTCCAATGCGTAAACTTTGTCTATCGCACCCCGCGTCCGGAAGGACTTCCTATATACAAAACAGCATGGGAAGACGGACAACGTGCAGTCCGCATGGTTCGTAACGAATCAAAGAAACGTGGATTCGACCCCGAAAAAATTGGCACCATAAGCATGTCTGCGGGTTCACATCTGGCCTTGTTGCTCGCAACAAGTTCACAAACACCTGCATATGCTCGCATAGACGACCTCGACGACGTGCCTTGCCACATCAATTTTGCAATCGTCAATGCACCCGCCTACGTCCTCAGCGACAGCAAAGGCGGCACGCCCAATGTCCGACTTGGTTATGGCCCCGATGTAAAACTCGACACAATTTTCCATTTCGACGAAAAGACATGTCCCATGAGTCTGCATCATGGAGGAGCCGACGAATATAGCCCCAATGCATCGACAATGATTTTCCGCCAACTTCGCAAAAGAAGAATCAACGCAGAACTTCACATTTATCCTGGCAAAGGACATGGGGCATTCGGACTTGAACGTGGCGTAGAGTTCCTGAAACAAATGGGCCTGCTGGATCCCCTCCTCCCCGAAGTGGAATTAATGAAACGTTATGACCACAACAACGACCGGGCGAAGTATGTAAAGGAAAACATCTGGCCAGAAGGAAAAATGCCTTATGTACAGGAGAATCAAGGAACACCATACATCGAGTGGCATATCCCTGCAAATCTCAAAACAAAAGCCATTCAGATAATCTATTCAGGCGGAAGTTATATGGGCAATGGTCCCGATGGATTCGAGGTTGCACCTGCACGCAGACATCTCAATAGCCTTGGCATGGCAGTCGTAACAATGCGCTACCGCACACCTCGTCCCGCAGCCGAAACAGGTTTGAAGAAACACATCTCCGCATGGCAAGACTTACAACGCGCCATTCGTATTGTCAAGAGCAAAGCAGCAGATTATGGCCTGGACCCAAACAACATTGGCATCATGGGAAGCAGTGCTGGCGGGCATCTAACCTTAATGGGAGTAACATCATCCGTGCAACAAGCCTATCTCCCCATAGACGAACTCGATAAAGTACCTTGCAACGTACAATGGGGCATCGGCATATATCCTGCATACTCACTTACCGATGGTGCAGAAGAAAGCAACAACATGGGTATCGGTGGTGTTGAAGACAATGCCGTACTTGTCCCCGAGTTCAATTTCGACCTCAAGACAGCCCCCATGCTCTTTGTTCATGGCGACGAAGATGTATGGGCAGCAATGAATTCTGTCAAGATTTGGGAAAAGATGCGTGCCATGGGCATACAAAGCGAATTGCATGTCCTTGCAAAACGCAATCACTGTTTCCAGAAGACTGCATCACCAGGAACAGGAAGTTACACTTTCCTCGAACGTATAAGTGATTTCCTTAAAGAAATGAAGAAATTATAACATGAGTAAAATCAATATCATAGCAGCGATTGCAGAAAACAATGCCATTGGACATGAAGGAAAACTTCTCTATTGGTTGCCTTCAGACTTGCATCGCTTCAAAACACTCACAACCGGACATACCATCATCATGGGCCGCAAGACTTTCGAAAGTTTACCTAAAGGAGCATTGCCCAACCGCAGGAATGTGGTACTTTCTCGCAACGAAAAGAACTTTCCCGGAGCAGAAACATTTGCTTCCCTTAAAGACGCTCTCGCCAGTTGTAGTGCCGAAGAAGATATATATATCATTGGTGGTGCAAGTGTCTATACCGAGGCACTCCCCCTTGCCGACCGTCTCTGCCTGACGGAAGTACACGACACTCCCAAAGAAGCAGATGCTTTCTTCCCCAACTTCAATCGTGAAGAGTGGGAAGTTGACTTTCTCGAAAAACACGAGAAGGATGAGAAGCATGCTCAAGACTATGACTTTATAGATTACATAAGGAAATGAAACAATACCTCGACCTATTACAGAAGATACTTAACGAAGGTACCAAGAAGGAAGACCGCACTGGTACTGGCACAATCAGCACCTTTGGACATCAAATGCGTTTTGATTTGAGCGAAGGTTTTCCTCTGCTTACAACCAAGAAAGTACACCTGAAGAGCATTATTTATGAACTGCTTTGGTTCCTGCAAGGCAACACCAACGCAAAATGGCTACAAGAGCGAGGTGTGCGCATCTGGAACGAATGGGCAGACCCTGAAACAGGCGACCTCGGACACATTTATGGCTATCAGTGGCGTTCATGGCCAGACTATGACGGAGGCTTTATAGACCAGATTCAACAAGCAGTCGATACTATTAAGAACGACCCTGACTGCAGGCGCATCATCGTTTCTGCATGGAATGTGGCAGACATCAAGAATATGAACCTGCCCCCATGTCATGCATTCTTTCAGTTCTATGTGGCAAACGGCAAACTCTCCTTACAACTATACCAAAGAAGTGCAGACTGCTTCCTTGGTGTGCCATTTAATATTGCATCCTATGCCCTACTTTGCATGATGATGGCACAAGTGTGCGGACTTGAGCCGGGTGACTTCATTCATACAACAGGCGACACGCATATCTACTTGAACCATCTCGACCAAGTGAACTTGCAACTCAGTCGCGAGCCTCGCAAACTGCCACGAATGCGCATCAATCCTGAGGTGAAAGACATCTTCAAGTTCCAATACGAAGACTTCACCCTCGAAGACTACGACCCCTACCCTGCCATTAAGGGTGTTGTAAGTGTTTAACGCATTTTGAACACAACGGGAAGAGTCATTCGCATACTGACATCCTTCCCATTTATTTTAGCCGGAATCCATTGGGGCATTTCGGTAACAATGCGTATTGCCTCTTTGGAAAGGGAAAGATGTGGCGATCTGATTGCCTTAACATCAGTAATGGTGCCATCTTTTCTGATGACAAAAGATACAAGCACTCTACCTTCAACCTTTTTCTTTTCACAGTCTTTGGGGTAGATAATATGTTCGCTTAACCACTTGTAACACTCTGCATCGCCACCTTTGAACTCTGCAAGCACATCGACAACATTGTAAACAGTGTCGTCGCCGGCATTGTCTGTTGAGTTCGACGAACAAATGTACTTGACCTTTGATGCATCACGAGGCTTTGCCTCCGGTTTCTCGTCGGGATAGCCGACAGCAATGACATAGAGCAACTTATAGTCTTTTGGTATGTCGAGACGTTCAAGGAAAAACTTCGCTTTATCGCAAGTAAGCAGGAAACGAACGGGACCTGTCTGGATGCATGTACCTAACCCGAGCGACTGAGCAGCCAACATCATATTTTCGCCCATCAAACCTGCATCAAGATCAAAGCCTCCGTCTTTCGGAGCACAAACGCAAATTAGGTTAGGAGCACCGCGAAACATATTCTTAAAATTTGGTTCGCGTGCCACTTGTTCTGCATTCTCCTTCTTATATACCTCGCTCACGTCGGCAATCAGTTTCTGGTCTTCAATAATCCTGACTGCCCACATCTGCATGTTTCGTGCGCTTGGAGCATTGATGCCAGCGCAAGCAATGGCTTCCAGTTTGTCGTGTTCTACTGGTTTATCCAAATACTTCCGAACAGAACGACGCGCCATAATGCAATTCATCACTTCGTTTTCATACACATTTTGTGCGGTAAGAGATAATACGCTAAATAGCACAATGAAACCTAAAAACAATCTTTTCATAGGATAAAACTTAAAACAATACACCGCAAAATTAGCGATAAGTTTACAGATTACAAAACATTTGAATCGTTTTCTTTGATATTCAACGTAATATGAACAGGCAATTACAAACGGAAAGGTATCGGAAATCGAGAATCGGAAGTAGAAAAATCCACAAGAAACAAAGCAAATAACGACCGACTATTAACATCTTGAATTTCAACAATATACTTTAAGATAGAAAACCTTACATGATTTCTTCGAAAACTATACACGTTAAGTCGGGCAACTATACACGTTAAGTTTTTCAACTTAACGTGTTAAACTTACAAGCAAAACATTAGGCAAAGAAAAAGGACTTGTGAGAATATTCACAAATCCCTGTTTTTGTAGCGGGAGTGGGTCACGATCCCACGACCTCCGGATTATGAATCCGACGCTCTAACCAGCTGAGCTATCCCGCCATCCGCCACTCCTCTTCGGAATTGCGAACGCAAAGGTACAGCTTTTTTGCGGAATGACCAAACTTTTGCTGTACTTTTTTCAATTTTTCTTTCTTTTAATGTTTACTACATATTTATAACATGTATAATGGTATATAATGTGTAATTTTGTATGATAAAAAAGCACAGAAAAGACACCAGAATGCAGAATGTATTTATAAGCCAACATTTACACAAGGACATTTCAAACATCATAGAGCAGTATACCTACGACCGTCTTTTTGTCCTTACAGACACCACTACTCTCAAATTATGTTGGCCAATCGTCAGCCAACTGCCTTGTATCGAATCTGCACAGATGATAACAATAGGCGACACAGACGACAACAAAACACTCGACTCGCTTGTTCATGTCTGGAAGCAGCTGCAACAAGGCGGTGCAACACGCCACTCGCTACTCATCAATCTTGGAGGCGGCATGATAACCGACCTCGGCGGATTTGCAGCAAGCACATTCAAGCGGGGATTGACCTACATAAACATCCCAACAACACTGCTCAGCCAAGTTGACGCCAGCGTTGGAGGCAAAACCGGCATCAACTTCGAAGGATTGAAAAACGAAATAGGCGTCTTCAGTCAAGCTGCAACGGTTATAATCTCAAGCGAGTTTCTACGTTCGCTTGACCTGAAGAATCTGCTCTCCGGTTATGCAGAAATGCTCAAACATGGGCTTATCAGCGATTACGAAAGCTGGGCAGAATTACTTCGTTTCAATATTGAGGATTTTGACTACGGCCAGTTAAATACATTAGTAGCAAAAAGCATAGCAATAAAAGAAAAGATTGTAGAAGCCGACCCTACAGAAAAAAACATACGCAAAGCATTAAACCTTGGACACACCCTAGGGCACGCCATTGAAAGCCTTGCTATGGAACAAAGAGAAACCATACTTCACGGCTATGCCGTTGCATGGGGAATAATAGGCGAACTCTATTTGAGTTTCATGAAATGCAATTTCCCGAAAGAACACTTGCAACAGACTGTTCAATTCATCAGACAATACTATGGCAATGCACCTGTTGACTGTAAACAATATGAACGCCTCTACCAATTAATGATGCACGACAAGAAAAACTCGGGAAACAACATAAACTTTACACTCTTAGGCAATATAGGAGACATTCGCATCAATCAGCAAGCGACAAAGAACGAGATATTCGAGATGCTCGACTTCCTAACCTTCAATATCTAAAGATAACGCGCAAATAACATAAACATAAGGACGAACCACCTTGAATATCCAGGAAGTTCGTCCTTTTATATATCATTAAAGATGTTTTCTACTGTACCTTCTCGTCTTCGAGCAAATTCAACATCTTGATGGTCGATTTGATAGCAGATTCCGTTTGGTCTGCATCGAGACCTCGTGTACGGAAGACACGGTCGTTCCATGTCCAAGTAATAACAGTCTGAACAAGAGCATCAGTACGTCCGCCGGGAGGAATGCTTACAGTATAATTAGCCAACCACGGGAAGGAACGTCCTAAACGGTTTTTATAAATATGACGAATTGCACGAACGAAAGCATCAAACTGGCCATCGCCCTTTGCACTTTCCTCATAAGTTTCGCCATTCACCTCCAAGCGCACACTTGCCAAAGGCTTAAGGCCGTATGCTGTGGTGACAACATACGAAAGCAAACGCACATGCTCTTCGGGTGCACCATGCTTGAGAACATCACTTACAATGTATGGCAAATCTTCTTGAGTAACAAGTTCCTTCTTGTCGCCAAGCTCAATGATACGTTCAGTAACACGCTTTGTCTGTTCCGGAGAAAGTTCTAGTCCAAGTTCCTCGAGATTGCGAAGGATATTTGCCTTTCCGGAATTCTTGCCGAGCGCATACTCGCGTTTACGCCCGAAACGTTCAGGCAAAAGAGGATTCTGATAAAGACCTGCTTTATTGTCGCCATCGGCATGAACACCAGCAACCTGGGTAAAGACGCTTTCGCCGGTAATCGGCTTATTAGGAGGAATAGCAATACCGCTATAACTCTCCACAAGTCGTGACACCTCACCCAAACGGCTTTCATCCACATGCGTATGGACTTGAAGATGGTCATTAAGAACAGCCTGTACACTTGCAAGAGGTGCATTACCAGCCCTTTCACCTAAGCCATTAACACTCGTATGTATACCCTTGCAACCAGCCATAACAGCAGCAAGCACATTACTGATTGCTAAATCATAATCGTTATGAGCGTGGAAGTCAAATCGTTTGTCAGAAAAGCGCTCAACCATCTGACGCATGTAATGTGACAACACAATTGGATTGAGCACACCAAGAGTATCCGGTAGCATATAGCGATCGATAGGCATCTCGGAGAGTCCTTCTACAAGGGCAAACACATAATCCGGACTGTCTTTCATGCCATTGCTCCAGTCCTCAAGATAGACATTTACACTGACACCCTTCTGCTGAGCATAGTCTATGGTATAGCGTATATCAGCGATATGTTCCTCAAGTGTCTTGTGTAACTGACCTTCACAATGTTTACGACTGCCTTTGCAAAGAAGGTTCATGTGACAGCATCCGCTCTCAACAATCCAATCCACACTGGCTTTCCCATCAACAAAACCGAGGACCTCTACCCTGTCGAGCCGACCTGTTTGGCTTGCCCAGCGTGTTATGTTTTTTACCGCCTCCTTCTCTCCTTCCGAAACGCGTGCACTTGCCACTTCAATCCGATCTACATTAAGATCTTGTAACAAAGCACGAGCAATCATCAGTTTTTCATGAGGCATGAAACTTACACCGCTCGTCTGTTCTCCATCGCGCAGTGTAGTGTCCATTATCTCTATGTGCCTGCTTTCCATAAGAAGACAAAATTAAAGGCTATTTGCAGTTTCCCACTTCTCTATCTTGTCTGTATTAGAGAGGAGGAAGTCGATATCATCGTATGCATTCATCAAACAATACTTCTTGTAGCTGTTAATTGCAAACTGTTCACTGTTGCCAGTCGTGAGGTTTGTAATTGTTTGATTGGGTACATCTACCTTAATTTCTGCTTTTGGATTTTCCTTCACTGTTTGGAAAAGTTCTTGTTGAAACTCTCTGCTAACGACGACAGGAAGCACAAAACAATTAAGCAAGTTATTACGATGTATGTCGGCAAAACTACTGCTAACAACAACCCTTGCCCCATAACCGGCTATTGCCCATGCTGCATGTTCGCGACTTGAACCCGAGCCCCAGTTCTGTCCGCCAATAATAATTTCGTGGACACCCTTGCTTGGCGCTTCACTATAAGCAGGTTGATTCATCACGAAATCTTCGACGGGTTTACCGTTTGCATCATAACGAAGATCGTGCATAAAGGCATCGCCAAAGAACTTTGGGTCTCGCGTTGTGCTTGCCAGATAGCGTGCAGGAATAATTAAGTCTGTGTTACAGTTGTCAATCTCAATAGGAAGACAAGTAGATTGTATGATGTCAAATTTCTGTTTAGCCATAATATCAAATGTTTCGTGGGTCTGTAATTACTCCAGTAATGGCAGAAGCTGCCACAACAAGCGGTGATGCTAGAACTGTACGTGCTCCTGGGCCTTGACGACCTACGAAGTTTCTGTTAGAAGTACTGATACTTAATTTCCCTGCAGGAACTTTATCTGGATTCATAGCCAAGCAACTTGAACAACTGGGCAAACGTAATTCAAATCCTGCTTCTTCGAGAATCTTGTCGATACCTTCGTCGATGATTTGCTGGCGAACGAGCCAACTGCCAGGCACAAGCCAAGCAACGACATTGGCTGCCTTCTTTTTACCTTTCACAACAGAAGCAAAAGCACGGAAGTCTTCAATTCGTCCATTTGTACAAGCACCCAAGAAACAATAGTCCACAGGAGTACCTTCCAACTTCTGTCCGGGTTCGAACTGCATATATTCAAGCTGGGAGAGGAACTGAGCGCGGTCTGCTTCTGGCACACTATCAATTGTTGGAATACATTCGTCGATAGCAATACCTGCACCCGGATTGGTTCCGTAAGTGATGCGAGGTTTAATGTCTTCTGCTTTGTATGTAACTTCTTTGTCAAATACTGCATCGTCGTCGCTTTTTAGTTTGCTCCATTCTGCTACAGCCTTATCCCAGGCTTCGCCTTTGGGGGCATATTCACGACCTTTGAGGTAGGCAAAAGTTGTTTCATCGGGAGCGATGATGCCTGCACGGCTACCCATTTCTATCGAGAGATTAGAAAGGGTAAGACGTCCTTCCATAGACATATTTCGTACGGTGCTACCTGCGTATTCCACTGCATAACCTGTGGCTCCACTGGTTGTCATTTGAGCCATGATATACAAGGCAACGTCCTTTGCCGTTACGCCTGGTTGAAGTTCGCCTTCAATGTTGATGCGCATTGTTTTAGGCTTCTGTTGCAAGATGCATTGTGAAGCGAGCACCTGAGCCACTTCACTTGTGCCGATACCCATTGCGATGGCACCAACTGCACCATGTGTACTGGTGTGCGAGTCGCCGCAAACAATAGTCATTCCAGGCAAGGAAAGTGCTTTTTCCGGCCCAACTACATGAATGATGCCATTATCCTTTGTGCCCATAGCAAAATGGCGAATGCCAAACTCCTTGCAATTAGCAGCAAGGGTCTCTACTTGCTTTCGTCCCACGGGATCGTCAATATGGTCTTGCTGGTCGCTTGGAGTATTATGGTCGGGCATTGCGAAAACATGGTCGGGACGGAATACCTTTATTCCTTTGTCGCGGAGTGTGTCGAATGCCTGAGGACTGGTTACCTCGTGAGCATAGAGACGATCAATGTAGAGTTGTGTTGGTCCGTCTTCCACGTTTTGTACAACATGTGCGTCCCATATCTTGTCGAAGAGAGTTGACTTCATGGATAATATGTTTTACTTGAATTTATTTATACAATCAATATAAGCCTCAACAGAAGCTGTTACAATGTCGGTGTTGGCACCGAAACCATAATAGACCTTGCCATCATATTCAACCTGCATGTGAACCTTACCCATATCGTCTGAGCCTTTGGAGATGGCTTGAATGGTGAATTCCTTGAGTGTCATCTCTCTCTTGATGATGGTCTTAAGAGCCTTGATAGCTGCATCGACAGGGCCATTGCCGGATGCCGCACTTTCGAACTTCTCGTTGGCAATGATGAGGCCGATGCTTGCAACGCTACGAACACCTTTGCCTGTTGTCACTTGCAGGTAATCAAGTTTGATGTTGTGTGTTGCGGAACGGTCTGCACCTGCGAGGACAAGAACGTCGTCGTCTGTCACTTCTTTCTTCTTGTCGGCAAGTTTGAGGAACTCTTCATATATCTTGTCCAGACGTTCGCCATCTACGTCTATGCCGTTTACATTAAGACGATGTCTCAAGGCTGCACGACCGCTTCGGGCTGTCAAGACGATTGCATTGTCGTCAATGCCGACATCCTTGGGGTTCATAATTTCGTAGGTAGAAGCATTCTTCAGCACACCGTCCTGATGAATACCACTGCTATGAGCAAAGGCATTTCTGCCAACGACGGCCTTGTTGGGCTGAACGGGCATATTCATCAGCGAGCTTATCATACGGCTTGTTGGATAAATCTTTGTCGTATTGATGTTCGTATCGATGCCAAGATCGGGATGAGTTTTGAATATCATGGCTACCTCTTCGAGAGAAGTGTTGCCTGCACGTTCGCCAATACCGTTGATTGTTACTTCAACCTGACGAGCGCCATTCAGTACACCGGCAACCGTATTGGCTGTTGCCATGCCGAGGTCGTTGTGGCAATGAGTAGAAAGAATACTGCGTCCTGCAGCAAAGGCATCAACATGTTCGTAGAGATATTTAATCTTTTCGCCGTATTCGTATGGGGTACGGAAGCCAGTCGTGTCGGGTATATTGCAGACTGTTGCACCTGCCTTTGTTACTGCATCGATGACGCGAGCCAGATACTCGTTGTCTGTTCTGCCTGCATCTTCGGCATAAAACTCCACATCCTCTACATATCTCTTTGCATACTTCACAGCGGCAACGGCACGTTCGATGATTTCTTCGGGCGTTGAGTTAAACTTATAGCGAATATGGCTCTCGCTTGTGCCGATACCTGTATGGATTCGTTTGTGTTTTGCATACTTCAATGCCTCTGCTGCACAGTCGATATCCTTTTCCACCGCACGGGTCAAAGCGCAGATGGTGGGCCATGTTACTGCCTTACTGATTTCTATGACGCTATTGAAGTCGCCCGGACTGCTGACAGGGAAACCTGCTTCAATAACATCCACGCCAAGCGCTTCGAGTTGTCGAGCCACTTGAATCTTTTCTACTGTATTGAGCTGACACCCGGGCACTTGTTCGCCATCACGCAGTGTCGTATCGAAAATAAACAACTTATCCATAGTAAGATTTCAACTTTTAATTTCGCGTGCAAAGATATAAAAAAAAGTTGGATACTTAAAGACGAGATAGAGGAAAAGTAAAGGAAATACATAATTTCTACACTAAAACATCGAAACCAACAATAACAATTTGTTATGTAAATCAGTGTTTTGCTTTCTTTTTGACGTTTTTGCACACTTCTACATTCGGTTGATTTCATGCCGGAAAACGTCAAAATAACGAACTTAACGTGTATGGGTTGCAAACGACACACAAGAAGATTGAAAACTAAACACGTTAAGTCGGGCAACTACACTGGCGTCGTTTGAGAACTTAACACGTATCTGATATTGAATCCACACCTCAAAAAGTGTGCAAAAACGAGTAAATTCAAGTATTTATGTTGACATCACAAGGCATTTTCTATTGATGCAAAATAACATTCCACACATAACACACTGTATATCAACCCGTATGCGTTTTACGCACAATTCATTAGAAAAACACAGAAAAACGCACACAAATAGTGTCAAAGTGTATTTGAACGATTTTCGAGGAATCAGAATGTAAGCAAAAATGGGTGTTACGTTGACAAAATGTCAATACAGGAAGCAAGCATATACCTACATTTATTCGTCAACAAAGTATTATCAGTTTATTCGTATCAAACAATTTCTTTCATGTTTATTCTTTTTTTCGTATCTTTGCGAAAGAATCAACAATTATACAAAAAGAATGAAAAAGATATTCTTTTCCCTACTTTGCTTGTTTTCGCTTGCTGCATGGTCGCAAACAATGACTGAATGGGACGACGTAAGCATAACGAGTTTAAACCGAGTTCAAAGTCACGACCTGAGTATTCCTTTTGACAATGCCGAGGAAGCAACCTCGCTGGATTTGACAAAATCGCCTTATTTCCTCGACTTGAACGGCACATGGAAATTCCGTTGGAACGCTTTGCCAAGCAAAGTTCCAAGCGGCTTCTATGCAGACAATTACGATGTCAGCTCATGGGGAGACATTACTGTACCAATGCCTTGGCAAATGTATGGCATACGCAACGGGAAAAGCTGGGACAAACCTCTCTATATCAACACACGCTACCCCTTCACTTATACAGACAATTATTCCGTGATGGCATCGCGCCCAGGCGATTATACCTACAACGAACAAATGAAGAATCCGGTTGGTTGCTACCGCCGCACATTCACACTTCCCGAGGGTTGGCTTGACCGTAAAACGTTTTTGCGATTCAATGGTGCAGGACACGGCTACTATGTTTGGGTGAATGGTCAGTTCGTAGGCTATGCAGAAGATTCATACCTACCTAGCGACTTCGACATATCAGACATGGTTCGAGAAGGAGAAAACAACGTTTCAGTACAAGTCTATCGCTTCACAAGTGGCTCATTCCTTGAGTGTCAGGATTACTGGCGACTGACCGGCATTACACGCGACGTATATCTGTGGTCGGCTCCCGAAACACGAATTGGCGATTTCTTCTTCCAAACGACAACCCTTTCCACAAGTGGCACCACCGGAAGAGCCCAGTTGCAGGTCGTGCTCGAAGGCACATCGGCAAGCGGAATGAAGTTGCTGACAACAATTAGCGACGGGGCAAACATCATAAAGGAAAGTTCAAGAACACTTACAACGTCAAAGAATGTAACACAAAGCATCACATTCTCTGGCATCGAAGCATGGAGCGCAGAACATCCCAAACTATATGACCTGACCATTCAACTGCTTTCAAACGACGGAAGTGTAATCGACACGAGAGCCTGCAAAATAGGTTTCAGAACTGTCGGCATACGGTCGGACGGCGCACTACTCATCAATGGGAAACGACTCGTCATTCACGGAGTCAACCGTCACGACTTCAGCCAGGAAAATGGCAGAACCGTCAGCAAAGAAGAAATGCTACAAGACATCCTGACGATGAAACGCCTAAATGTCAACGCAGTAAGAACAAGTCACTATCCCAACAACCCATACTTCTACGAATTATGCGACCAGTATGGCCTATATGTCCTTGCCGAAGCGGATGTTGAATGCCACGGGAACACAGGTCTGTCAAGCGTAGAAGCATTCCGAAAGCCAATGGTTGAACGCAACGAACGACATGTCCGCACCTTCCGCAACCATGTTTGCATCTTTGGCTGGAGCGCAGGAAACGAGAGTGGAGGCGGCAACAACTTCGAAAGCGTAATGAAAGCCATCAAAGCACTCGACACATCTCGCATTACACACTACGAAGGAAACAGCCAGTGGAGCGACGTAACAAGCACAATGTACGGCAGTTACTCCGATATGTTATCTATAGCAAAGAGCCGACGGAACGGCACAAACATACGTCCGCACATCCAATGCGAGAACACCCACGCAATGGGCAACTCGATGGGCAACCAGAATGATTACTTCAAAGACATCTATGAACCTTATCCTGCAATGGTGGGCGAGTTTGTCTGGGACTGGAAAGACCAAGGAATCAAGATGCCTGTACCGGGCAAAGCCAATCAATACTATTGGGCTTATGGAGGCGACTTTGGCGACAATCCAAACGATGGAAGTTTCTGCTGCAACGGTGTTGTACTGGCAGACTGCACACCAACTGCAAAGTCCTTTAATATGAAAGGCGTTTACCAACCTCTTGACATTCTCCCTCTCAATGCAAAGCAAGGCATATTCCGCGCCAAGAACAAACTGCAGCAAGTACGTTTCTCCGGATTTAACACCCAATATGTAATCAGCGAAAACGGGATTGCAATCAAGAACGGAACACTCGACGAATTAGACATTGCCCCATGGGACAGCACAACAATTACCATTCCCTATGATGGCATTGACTTCAAACCCACAAGTCGCTACACAATTCGATTCTCAACTACCCTTGTCGAAGCAACGCCATGGGCCGAAGTAGGATATGAAGTGGCTGCATCGGAAGCAGTGATACACGAAGCATCAGAGCATCTGCCATATTCGTACGAAGGTACAGACACGCTTTCCATCAGCGGAACAAGTGCAAGTAAAACGGTTAAAGGACCTAACTTCACAGCAACTTTCTCCGGCGGAACACTTTCAAGATATGTATTGGGCGGAACAACACTCATCAGCCAGCCTATCAAACTTAACACCTTCCGTATTCCAACGGAAAACGACAAGACACAAGAAGGCAACTGGGAAAGCCTGGGCGTTCGCTCGTTGACAATGAGCAGCGGAACATGGGAGATAGAACAAGACAAGGCCCGTCGCTGGATAGTTCTCTCTATTACCGACACCTACAGAACAAGTACCTCTGCCATCACATTTACCGTCAACAAGCAATTCCGCATATATCCGGATGGAGCAATATGCGTCAGCACCATGACAACACCAAATGTAGAAGGCTCCGTGTTGCCAAAACTTGGCTTCCGCTTCGAGATGCCTTCGTCTGCTGAAAACATTACATGGCTCGGAAGAGGACCTTTCGACAACTATCTCGACCGCAACTATGCAGCACACTGGGGCATCTATCACAGCACCGTCACTGAGCAATGGACAAACTTTGTCCGCCCACAAGAGACAGGAAACAAAGAAGATGTCCGATGGTTAGCCGTCACCACAAATGCGGGCAAAGGCCTATTATATGTATCTCCTTCTGGTATGTCGACAACTGTTGGGCATTGGCGAGCAGAAGATATTTACACAAACCGAAGCAACCGAAAGGGACATCCATACGAGGTTACATTCCAGCGCAACACAGTCGTCTCTCTCGACGCCTGGAACAGAGCGCTTGGCAATGCAAGTTGCGGACCAGATGTTCTCGACAAATATGAACGAAAACTGAAGCAGACACCTTTCTGCTTTATGATTCTGCCAATCAACGAAGCGACATCCGACACCATTCTTGCACAGCGAGGCAACCAGAATTTACCTGTTTGCCAGCCCGTACGCTTTTCCGACAACGGGCAAGGATATGCCGTACTTACTTCCGACAATCCTGCTGGCACAACAATATATTATAGTTTAGATGGAAATGACTTCAGACCTTACACCGAACCTATTAACGTACGAAAAGGAGGTTTGATTAAAGCCTATGCCCAAGCAGACCGTCTTGCCCAAAGCATTGTAGGCGAAAAGAGGTACGGTTTTTTCGTAGACAAAAGTTCATGGACCATCTATAGTTATAATAGCCAGCAGGGAGGCAACGAAGTTGCAGTCAATGCTATCGACGATGATGAAAACACCATCTGGCACACTCAATATAATCCTACAACACCGGATTGCCCGCACGAACTGGTTGTCGACATGAAAGAAACCTACCGAGTTACAGCCTTCTCCTACAAGGGACGCAAAGACGGCTCAAACGGAAGAGTGCTACGTTATGAAGTTTATTTCAGTTCGAGCCCATATTTATGGGGCAGTCCTGCAGCAAGCGGAACATTTAATAATTCTTCCGACAAGCAGACAGTCAGCATTCCCAGCAAACCCGAAGGCCGATACATGAAGTTCCTCGTACGTAGTGTAGTTAATGACAACAAGTACGCTTCTGCTGCTGAACTGTACATCGAGGCAGAAGATGTCGTACCGAAAAAATGGTGGTTGGTATCGCCTATCAACACATCACATCGTTACCGCATTCGTGAGAAGCAATCCGGCTTGAGTTTGCACTACCAGACACACAACAACGAAGGGCATTTCTGCCTTGGAGAGTTCAAAGCAACCGACCCGACTTACATCTTTACATTCGAAAAAGTTCAAGGCTTTACGGCATTCTACAAACTGAAGACCGACGGACGATACATGAGTCATAACGATGGTGCAGACTGGCGCATCATTTCGCAGACAGCAAATCCTACGGACAAATACGGATACGTTCAAGTAGAACGACTGGAAGATGGCAATGCACGTCTGCGATGTGTCTGGCAGAACGAAAGGTATGTCGGCTTCGACTCACGGAATGTAGGCAGTTACATCTATGCCGACAAGACAAGTCCCGGCGAGTTTATCCTCGAAGACCTTGACGAAGACGCGACCCAAATAGACATTCCACTTGCGACTCCTGCATCCGAAGAATACATCTACAACCTTGGCGGACAAAGAATATCCACTCCCACAAAAGGCGTTTACATCAAGAACGGACGTAAAATCATACAGAGATAAAAACCTTCTGCATCGACTACAATCCCTGTAAGCAAAAGGCAAGTCGGAATGTAAGAAAGGTACCTCTCTAGAGAAGTTTGTAATTTACTCCAGAGAAGTTGGCAAACTATACACGTTAAGTCGGGCAACTATACACGTTAAGTTGGGCAAGTTCTTTAGAGTAGTTGAAAAGCCATATAGAAATGCAGACTTTTCTCCTGCTCTACCAACACACACCCATAAACGGCTACTACCCTATCCGTAAGTGTTAAGGGATGGTTCATATTATTCTAAACTTCGTCCTTGGAAGCAAGAAAAATGAATATATAGTTATCCTCTTATAAAGTTTAAGGAGAAAAGAAAACAAGAAAATCGAGTTTTCATTTTCTTTGTATATATATAATTCGTATCTTTGCAGACGAAAAGGGCAATAAACAACCTCGGCGGAGGAAACCCTTTCATATCTTATCGAAAATAAACGAAGCGTTATGCTCGTCTTGTCAAACGGATAACCTGGTAAGTTATAAAATACAGACAAGAAGTGTCATGATAGTTTCCATGCTAAGCGTGGACTGCTATTGATGCATCTATCTGTATAGGTTTTACCAGGACCTCCGTTTGAAGATGTGGATACAGTGCCACGCTTCTGCGTATAACTAAATGTCCTTGGGGTGCTGATGGACACTGAAATACACAAACAAAATGAGAAAAGTATTCAGTTTAGGGGCATTGCTCATGCTGGCAATGTGCGCCGGCTTTGTCTGCAGTTGTAATGACGATGTAGAGGAAACCCCACCAGCAACAGTCACACCTCCCAGTGGCGATGCAACAGAGGACAAGGACACCCATGAGTATGTTGACCTTGGCTTGCCATCAGGAACTTTGTGGGCAACATGCAATGTCGGTGCCAACAGTCCTGAAGAATACGGTGATTACTTTGCTTGGGCCGAGACAGAACCTAAAACGACATACGATTGGAGCACCTACAAGTACTACAATGGTACCACAATGACGAAGTACTGTGCAGAAAGTAAATATGGAACAGTTGATAACAAGACCGAACTTGAGGCAATGGACGATGCTGCCACAGTAAACTGGGGAGCAGATTGGCAGATACCAAGTAGAGAACAATTCGAAGAACTCATCAACAGCAGTTGCACAACCACAAAATGGACAACCATGAATGGCGAAAACGGCAGAAAGATAACAAGTAAGAGCAATGGTAACAGTATATTCTTGCCGGCTGCTGGTAGATGTGAAGATACGAGCCTCTACGATGCAGGTAGCTACGGCTACTATCATTCACGTACTGTCGGTGTCGGTTCAGTTCCAAGCTCCCATAGTATTGGCCTTCGATTATATTCCAGCAGGATCCACTCGAACGGCCAAAGCCGTTACTCCGGTCACAGCGTTCGTCCTGTCCGTGTAAAGGAGAGCATTGCTGTTTCAAATATAGAAATAAGTAAGACAGAACTTTCTGTCAAGGTCGGTGCAACCTCACAACTTTCGGCAATCATACTGCCTGAAAATGCAACCAATAAAGCAGTTGTTTGGGCAAGCAGCAATGCAGATGTTGCGACGGTTGATGAGACAGGTAAGGTCTTTGCTGTTGCTTTAGGTATTTGCACGATTACTTGTTCTGCAACAGACGGTAGTAGCGTAAAGGCAGAGTGTAAGGTAACAGTAATAAAGAATGACAATTCCGGAACATTGGATGGTCATGAATATGTCGACCTCGACTTGCCATCAGGAACTTTGTGGGCAACATGCAATGTAGGTGCTTCAAAGCCTGAAGAATATGGCGATTACTTTGCATGGGGCGAAGCAGAACCAAAGAGTGATTACAGTTGGAGCACCTATAAGTATTGTCAAGGAATAGAACCTACAATGACGAAGTATTGCACAATCAGTGATTGTGGTATAGTCGATAACAAGACTGAACTTGAAGCAATGGACGATGCTGCCACAGTAAACTGGGGCAGCGATTGGCAGATGCCAAGTCCTCAACAGTTAGAAGAACTCATCAACAATAGTTATACAACCACAGCGTGGACAACCATGAATGGCAAATATGGCAGGATGATAACCAGCAAGAGCAATGGCAACAGTATTTTCTTGCCAGCTGCCGGTTCTCGCGACGAAGTGACCCTCAACAGTGCAGGTAGCATCGGCTGCTATTGGTCGTCACTCAATACGGGTTACAGTATCTATGCTTTCAACCTGAGTTTCGATTCCGGCAATATCTACACGTACTACTTTAGCATCTATTCCCGCTTTTTCGGCCTGAGCGTTCGCCCCATTCGTGTGAAGAAGTAATTTGTTTTAACATACCTTACCCCATTGTATCGCATCTAATAAAAGGTGAGGAATGGTTCAAATTAGGAGTGATACTACAGAAAAAAAGTATCACCCCTTTTTTATAAAACAGTTTTTACAAAAAAATATCTAACCACAAAATGCAATCTGGTAGATTATTGAAATAGCCACTAAACATCAACACCACATTATTGAGGCTCTGGCAGCGTAAGTTGAATGAGCTCTTCTACTGTACCATTGAATATGTTACAATCCACAAAACCTTTTATGCCCGAGATTCTGCCGCAATCGGTATGTTGCCAAAAGGCCCATTTCCCTTTGTACTCGAGTTTATCTACATAATAATGTGCTATCCAATAAGGATAAACGTCGAACTCCGGAGTGTTGAGATAGTCTATTTTGAACTTATAGCCGGTATAGATAATTGGTTTTACCTGATACTCCTTCTCTACTGTATCGAGCCAAATCTTAACATCTCGACGCAGCTGTGCAGGTGTCAAATTGCCGATTTTTTCAACATCGAGAACCGGGGGCAAATCGCCGGGTTCGAGTTGGGCAATAGAAAGGTAATAATCGGCCTGCTTTCGTGGGCTGACACCAGGAACAAAGAAATGATAAGCACCTCTAATCAAATCGTTTCGCTTAGCATTAGCAAAGTTCCTATTAAAGTCGCCATCAAGTAAATCGGAACCTTCTGTAGCCTTGATAAAAACAAAACTTATTGGTGCATCACCAATGGAAGCGTTGCGAAGTTTTTCCCAGTTAACGCGTCCCTGATAATGACTGATGTCGATGCCTCGCACTTCATAACCGTCAGGATAACTTGGCCGGCCATAAAGAGCACGCCAACGAAAACTGAAAGGACTAACAAAAAAATGATAGAAAAGGCAGACATAGAAAGCAATGACAAGCAGTCCGCCAATCCAAATTGCCCATGAAGGCAAGGAAGAAAAGAAACGTAAGAAGCGGAACCCACGGGAAGCCTTCTTTCGCTTCCCGCGGGTTTGCTTATTCAAACCGCTCGACCTCCTGCCTTGAGGACTGTACGATGCGGCATGTTTCTTTGTCTGTGTCAAGGTTGATTATTTACCTTGTTCCAAAGCAAGCGTCTTGGTGCACTGGTCGCACACCTCGCTTGGGCCCCAGTACTGGATTGGGCCGGGATATACATAGCAAGTGTTCTTTGCCCACTCCTCGCGCTTGCTTGCGAAGAACTTGAAGGGAGCACCATCGAGTTCAACGAGAGCCTTGCGAATTACGGGCTTCATAGCACCATTACGACGCTCCATGTTCATCATCATTGTGATGGGCACACCACCTGCAATCCATTCAGAAGCGGGAGCTGTGGTATTCTTGATGACGCTCATGTAGCCTGTCTTACCATTTGCAATCAAACGGCTTGCATTGAAACCGAGGCTGTAGCAGTAGTCGGCATCGTAGTTGCTGGGGGCTGCGCAACGACCTTCGTAACCGAAGAAGTGGTGCTGAGCAGAGAACTTACCATTGTACTTACCTTCCTTCTTCCATTCGTCGAGCTTAGTAGCAACCATTGCAGAAAGCAACTTTTCTGTCTCGATAAGGCTAACCTGTACATTGCCGTG
Source organism: Bacteroidaceae bacterium (assembly GCA_017631315.1). Lineage (GTDB taxonomy): Bacteria > Bacteroidota > Bacteroidia > Bacteroidales > Bacteroidaceae > Physcousia. The sequence continues at coordinate 30,575 of JAGBTN010000016.1, forward strand.
GGGGTCACGGTCGAGGCAGAGCTGACGCTCTACATCCTTTGGCAGGCTTTCGAGCACAGCAAGGTTCTCGGGAGCGATGTTGCTCTTTACGAAGGCCACCTGTGCGTCCTTGCTTTCGAACTCGCGGCTTTCGCCTGTTGCGGGGTCTGTGAGAACTTCGTTGAGCTCGGCAATAAGCTTCTTGATAGCAGGAATGAATTCAATCAATCCTTCAGGTACAAGGATTGTACCGAAGTTATTACCGTCTGCAGCACGGTCAGCAACAATCTTTGCAAGATAAGTTACAACATCGTCGAGACTCATAGCCTTCTGCTCTACTTCCTCGCTGACAAGACATGCATTGGGCTGTGTCTCGAGAGCGCACTCAAGAGCAATGTGGCTGGCGCTGCGACCCATAAGCTTAATGAAGTGCCAGTACTTGCGGGCACTGTTGCAGTCACGCTGGATGTTACCGATGAGTTCGCTATATGTCTTACATGCTGTGTCGAAGCCGAAACTTGTTTCGATTTGTTCGTTCTTCAAGTCGCCATCGATAGTCTTGGGGCAACCAATCACTTGAACGCCATAGTTCTTTGCTGCATAGTATTCAGCCAGAACGCAAGCATTGGTGTTGCTATCGTCACCACCGATGATAACAAGAGCCTTGATGCCAAGTTTACGGAGAATCTCGATGCCGCTCTCGAATTGAGCTTCCTTTTCGAGTTTTGTACGACCAGAACCGATAATGTCGAAGCCACCAGTATTACGGTATTCGTCAATGATTGCATCTGTAAACTCAACATACTTATGGTCAACGAGACCGCCGGGGCCCATCAAGAAGCCATAGAGTTTGCTGTCCTTGTTGAGGGACTTAACACCATCATACAGACCACTGATAACATTATGACCACCAGGAGCCTGACCACCGCTGAGGATGATGCCTACATTGATTGGTTCGAGGGCCGTCTGTTCGCCAGCCTCGAAAGTAATAACAGGCATGCCATAAGTATTGGGGAACATAGCCTTGATTTCGTCCTGATTACCTACGCTTTGAGTTGCAGCGCCTTCCACTGCTACAACAGAACCTTGCAAGGCCTTGGGGAGCTTAGGCTGGTAGGCAGCACGAGCCTCCTGAAGTGCACTTTTCTTCATATTTTCTTGGTTTATAAGTTATTTATAAGATTATTTACTTTTCGGATGCAAAGATATAAATAATGAAGCAAAAAGACAAATTATTTGAACTATTTCAAAAATGCTTTGGCATTTTACCCCAGTTCATCGCACTCTTTGAGCCAAGAGGCAGAACTTGCATCGGAAGGCATTCGCCAATCGCCACGTGGGCTAAGACTGCATCTGCCTACCTTCGGTCCGTCTGGCATACAACTGCGTTTGAACTGTTGCGAGAAGAAACGGCGGAAAAAGATACGCAACCACTTCCGAATTGTAGCATCGTCGTACGTCTGATTAAATGCCTGACGAGCAAGGAGATATATTTTGGCAGGACGGAAGCCCCATCGCAGAAGATAATAGAGGAAGAAGTCGTGCAGTTCGTAGGGACCTACAAGATCTTCTGTCTTCTGAACAAAATTACCCTGTTCGTCGGCTGGTATCAGTTCGGGGCTGATGGGCGTATCAACGATGTCAAGCAAAACCTGCCGTGTACTGTCATCATCAAAGGACTGGGCAGCCCAGCGTACTATATGCTGAACGAGAGTTTTGGGTACGGAGGCATTCACCGCATACATGCTCATATGGTCGCCATTATAGGTTGCCCATCCAAGAGCCAATTCGCTGAGGTCGCCAGTGCCAACAACAAAACCGTTCATTTGGTTGGCGGCATCCATGAGGATTTGGGTACGCTCTCTGGCTTGAGCATTCTCATAGGTCACATCGTGTTTCTCCATGTCGTGACCGAGGTCAGCAAAATGTTGTAAACAAGCTTCCTTGATGCCGATTTCGCGAATGGTGATGCCAAGCAATTTCATGAGGTTGACAGCATTGGTGTAGGTTCGTCCGGACGTACCAAATCCGGGCATTGTAATACCAACAACACCTCTGCGACTCAAACCTAACTTGTCGAATGCTGCCACACAAACGAGCAAGGCGAGTGTGCTGTCAAGGCCACCGCTGATGCCTACAACGACTGTTTCTGCTCCTGTATGTTTGATGCGACTCGCGAGTCCTTGCTTCTGTATCTCGAAAATTTCTTGACAACGCTCGTCAAGGCGAATGGTAGACGGCGAGAAGGGATGGGGATCTACGTTGCGTGTCAGCGAGAATGGACGGGCTTGAATTCGCTCCGTTTCAATGATATGGAAAGCCTGTCCCCCCATTCTTTTTTGAATTTGTGTGGCACAATCGGCAAAAGTGGTATTCTGACGACGTTCGCAACGAATGCGTTCCACGTCCAATTCCGCTTCAAGAATTTGCGACACGAGTTGGTGGCGTTTTGCCTCTGCAAGCAGTGTGCCACATTCGCAGATAATACCTTTCCCGTCGAAGACCAGGTCTTGCGTACTTTCGCCAAAACCACAACCGGTATAGACATAACCACAAAGGGCTCTTGAACTTTGCAATGCAACGGAGTTCTGCAAATAGCCATACTTGCCCGCCGCGTCGCTGTCGGCACTGAGATTGAAGATAATGTCGGCACCCTGCAAAGCAAGTAATGAACTTGGCGGAATGGGAGCATTGGCTTCTCCACCAAATTCCACACCAAACAGGCAAGAAGGAGTACGGAAAAGCATATTCGGGCATACCGCAACCTGCTGTCCACAAATGAGCACAGTTCCCTCCGAAACGTCTGTACCGCTCAGAAACCAGCGCTTCTCGTAAAATTCCTTGTGATTAGGCAGATATGTCTTCGGCACAAGAGCATGTATCCTTCCTCTCTGAACGATGGCTGCACAGTTGAGCAAAGAACCACAATAAGGCACAGGCAAGCCAACGATACTGATGATGTTGAGGCTTCTGGTTGTATTCATCAGGTGGATGAGAGCCATCTCCGCCTCGTCGAGCAAAAGTTGTTGGTCAAAGAGGTCGCCACAAGAATAAGCCGTAAGCGAGAGTTCCGGGAAACAAATAATCTCCACGCCTTTTCCTTCAGCTTGAATAACGAGAGATTCTATCTGTTGGACATTATATTGGCAGTCGGCAACCTTCACCGAAGGGATGGCCGATGCTACTTTTACAAACCCATGATTCATTTTTGTTCTCTATATGAATTGCATTCTAAACTATGATGCAAAGATACGAAAATCTTTCAAAAGAACGCCAAAAGGGACAAATATTTTTATGGGACTGACAATTATAAAGCATTGGAATATGATGACAAAAAACCATGTAGCAAAGAAAAAGAGATTCTCAGCGAAACACTGCCAAGAATCTCTCTCCTTAGAATCCTACAAAAAGGAATGTCTTATTTAATCATCCCAACACTGCGCTTCACGAAACGAGTGAGGGCTTCGCCTTTGAGAAGGCCGTTTTGCAAAAGAGCCAGGTCGATGAGTTGGTGAATGCGGTCGTTACCCTCTGCATATTTCTTCAGCACATCGTCGCGTTTCTGCTGCTCGGTTCGGATATCTTCGCCACACTTCTTCAAGTCTTCCTTCTCGCTATCGGTTATCTCTTCAGGCTTCTTCTTGTCCTGTTCTTGGCGAAGAACAGCCTGACGTGCATTCAACCCTCTCAACTCGGCCTCTATGGGCTTCAAGGCTTCTGCGGTGTTCTGTTCGCAATCCTCAAGAACCTCACGAATGAGCGGTGAGTCGGTATTGAGCACAATGTTATACATGTCGGGCATCTCGCCATAGAATGCCATGCCGGGTTGCAGACGAGCCATCTCCTTCATGCGACGCATATACTCGCTTTGGGTCATCATAACCGGCAACTGGTCTTCGCCTAATGCCTGAGCCTCAACATTGAAGTCAACCTTCTCTGTCTTAGGAGCCTGCGAACGGAAAACAATAGAGAGTTTATCGCTGCGCTCTGCCTCAAGTTTCTCGCGTTTCGTTTCTTCCTTTTGGATAAGGCGGTCGATGATATCTGCATCGACACGGGTAAATGAACTCTTCTCCAACTTGCGCTCGAGCAAGCCAACAAGCGGAGCATCGAGCTGACCGTCCATGAGCAAAACCTTATAGCCCTTTTGCTTGGCAGCATCAATATAGGTGTACTGTGCATCGGGATCGTTGGCATACAGGTACACGAGTTGCTCATCCTTGTTCGTCTGGTTATCCTTTATGAGTGCCTGGAACTCGTCGAGTGTATAGTATTTTCCCTCTGTGTCCTTCAAAAGGAAGTAAGCCTTTGCCTTGTCGAAGTAATCCTCCTCCGTGAGCAAGCCGTAGTGGATGAACACCTTAATGTCGTCCCACTTTTTCTCAAAGTCCTCACGCTCGTTCTTAAAGATGGAAGCCAAGCGGTCGTTGACCTTCTTCATAATGTAAGAACTTATCTTCTTAACGTTTGCATCGCTCTGCAAGTAGCTGCGGCTTACGTTCAGAGGGATATCGGGAGAATCGATAACGCCATGCAACAGGGTCAGGAATTCAGGAACGATACCTTCCACCGCATCGGTCACAAACACCTGATTGCAGTAGAGTTGTATCTTGTTGCGCTGAACCTCGAGATTGTTCTTAATCTTCGGGAAGTAAAGGATGCCGGTAAGATTGAAGGGATAATCCACATTGAGATGAATCCAGAAGAGCGGCTCGTCGGCCATAGGAAAGAGATGGCGATAAAACTCCTTATAGTCTTCGTCCTTCAAGTCGGCAGGCTTCTTCGTCCAAAGAGGTTCAACATTGTTTATTACGTTGCCTTCTTCGGTCTCCTGCTGCTTGCCGTCCTTCCACTCTGTCTTCTTGCCGAAAGCAACCGGCACAGGCAAGAAATGGCAATACTTGCGGAGCAAACCTTCTATCTTATCCTTTTCGAGGAATTCCTGACAATCGTCGTCGATGTGCATCACGATGTCTGTGCCACGCTCTGCCTTTTCTGTTTCTTCGAGTGTATAACTGGGACTTCCGTCACAACTCCACTTCATGGCAGGGGCATCCTGATAACTCTTTGTAATAATGTCAACCTGCTTGCTTACCATGAAAGAAGAATAGAAACCAAGGCCAAAATGACCGATAATGGCATTGGCATCGTCCTTGTATTTGTCGAGGAAGTCGTTGGCACCCGAGAAGGCAATCTGATTGATGTACTTCTCTATCTCATCGGCTGTCATGCCGATACCATTGTCGCTTACGGTAATTGTCTTTGCGTCCTTATCCACACTGACACGAACCTTCAGTTCGCCCATCTCGCCTTTGAAGTCGCCTTTGCCTGCAAGTGTCTTCAATTTTTGTGTAGCGTCAACTGCATTACTTACAATTTCGCGAATGAAAATTTCGTGATCGCTATAAAGAAACTTTTTAATGACGGGGAAGATATTCTCTGTCGTTACCCCAATGTTACCTTGTTTCATATACTATTCTGTTATTATGATTTTATCTTTATTCTCCTCATCTATTTCTGCTTTCAAATGCATTGCACCACTTGTTTCCCTACTCATCAGCACCTCGCAAAGCGGATCTTCTATAAAATCCTGAATGGCACGCTTCAAGGGACGGGCACCAAACTGCATGTCGTAACCCTTTTTGCCAAGCAACTGACGGGCCTCTGCACTGACCTCGAGAGTATGACCCATCTCGTTGATGCGTTCAAGTAAAGGTTGCAATTCTATATTCACAATACTCTGAATATCATCGGGTATAAGATGGTCAAAGTAAACAATGTTGTCCAGGCGGTTGATGAACTCTGGAGCAAACTGCTTCTCTATCGCCTTACGGACAATACCGCGGTTTTGCTTCTTGCCCGACGTCAGATCTGTAGGACTTTGGAAGCCTATGCCGTTTCCAAAGTCGCGAATCTGTTTTGTGCCGCAGTTACTGGTCATTATGATGACTGTGTTGCGGAAATCGATGGTATTACCGTTTCCATCTGTCAGTCGGCCTTCATCCATCACCTGCAACAGAAGATTGAAAACGTCTGTATGCGCCTTCTCTATCTCGTCGAGCAAGACTATCGAATAAGGTTTACGGCGGACACGTTCGGTAAGTTGACCGCCTTCGTCGTAACCCACATATCCCGGAGGTGCGCCCACCATTCGGCTGACCGTGTGCTTCTCCATGTATTCGCTCATATCGACACGAATAATGGCATCGGCCTTTCCGAACAGTTCTTCGGCAAGGCACTTGGCCAGATAGGTTTTGCCAACGCCCGTCGGGCCGACAAAAAGGAAAGTACCTATAGGCTTCTGGGGGTCCTTCAAACCCACACGGCTGCGCTGTATGGCTCTCGCCACAGTGGCAACAGCCTCGTCTTGGCCAACAACTTTCTGCTGCAAGGTTTCCTTTAGGGTACGAAGTTTTTCGTTTTCCTCCTGACCGATGCGCTTAACGGGAATTCCGGTCATATTGCTTATCACGTCAGCCACAATCTGTTCGTCAACAAGAGACTTCTCTGTTTCAACCAGCGACTGTTCCCATGCTTGTTTGGCCTGTTCCAGTTCTTGTGCTACGGTAGAGCATCTGTCGCGAAGCACAGCGGCCTTCTCGAAGTCTTGGCGTGCGGCTGCCTCGTCTCTCTTTTGGTTGAGTTCGGAAACGAGTTTTTCCAGATTGGTAATTTCCTCCGGCACCGGCACATCTTGAATACGCATACGACTTCCAGCCTCATCGAGAATGTCGATAGCCTTATCGGGGAAACTGCGGTCGGTTATGTAGCGGCCGGTCAGCTTGACACAAGCCTCGAGGGCTTGGTCTGTATAGCGAACATGATGATGTTGTTCGTAGCGTTCGCGCAGGTTGACGAGAATTTGCAAAGTCTCTTCTGCCGAAGGTGGTGCCACTTGTACCTTTTGGAAACGGCGTTCCAGTGCGCCGTCTTTTTCTATTGTCTTGCGAAACTCATCGAGTGTTGTTGCACCAATGCATTGGAATTCTCCTCGGCTCAAGGCTGGCTTAAGCATATTTGCAGCGTCCATAGAACCTGCTGCATTGCCGGCACCAACGAGAGTATGTATTTCGTCGATGAAGACTATTACATCAGGATTCTGTTGCAACTCCTTGATAATGCAACGCAGACGCTCCTCGAACTGACCACGATACTTTGTGCCGGCAACCACACTTGCCAAGTCGAGCACTACGATTCGCTTGTTCCAAAGTGTACGACTCACCCTATGGGTAACAATGCGTTGTGCCAACCCTTCTACGATGGCGTTCTTTCCGACACCTGGTTCGCCAATGAGTATGGGATTGTTTTTCTTGCGTCGGTTCAGAATCTGAGCCACACGTTCTATCTCTTTCTCTCTGCCAACAACAGGGTCGAGCAGGTCGTTCGCGGCCATGAGAGTCAGGTCGGTGCCAAAATTATCGAGAGCCGGCGTCTTGCTGTCCTGTTTTTTCTGTTGACGTTGTGGAATGATATTTGCTTCTATGCCTGCAGATACGGGCTCCATATCGTCCTCGTCGTCATTTCCGTCCCAGTTTCCTGTTGGGGAGACATCTGTTTTGCTTTCTTCTTGGGGAAGTCGAAGCGGAGCCGCTGCGGTCTCGTATGTGATGTTGAGTTTGCTCAAGATGTCGCTGGCCTCATTGTCGTTTGCCTTTAGAATTGCGAGCAAAACATGGATAGGTTCAATGCTCTCCGACTTCATAAGGCTTGCTTCGAGTTTACAAAGGCGCATGATGCGATTGGCCTGCGTGTCGAAGTTCATATCGGCAGGTGTTGGCGAGATGAGTACCTGATGCTGACGGGCTGTCATTTCGAGTTGACTTTTTAGTGCAGAAACACCGCCTGGCAGGTAATATGCCAAAAACTGACTGGCTTTGTTGTCAGTATGCCGGATGATGCCCAGCAGCAGATGAAGCGGCGAAACACTGCCACAATGCAGTCTGCTTGCTTCCTCCTTGCTGAAGTTCAAGATGTTGAACGTATCTGGTGAAAAGTTTGTTGTCATATCTTATAGGGTTGTCTGCTTGTATTCTACAAATGTCATGCCAAACACAAAAGAACATAAAGTCATGACGCCATAAACATCCGAATGCAGAAGATATTAGCAGACATCCTGCCCTCCGAAATATGATGGCTCAAAAGTTCACGTGTAAAGTCGACAAACTACACACGTGAAGATTGCCATTTACACACGTGAAGTTGGGCGACTTGACAGGCAAGAGCCCCTCCCAACCTTAACCCTAACGCTTAACTCCTCCCCCTAGGGGGAGGTCGGGAGGGGGCTGTCAATGATATTTATATATTATTTACCCATTTATATAAATAAGTAAATTATAATATAATATATAGCGTTGCCATACCTCTAAAATAAAACACTGTTGACGTGTTGCAAGTGTTGAGATTTTTTCGTATCTTTGCAGAAGAAAAAGATAACCTCATAGTCTTATGACATACCCTTACTCGCATTATCCCAAAACAATCGAGATTGACGGCATCTACTACAACTTAGTTACATGGGCAAAGCAAGCCGAAGTAACTAGAAATCCTAACGAATACCGTGGCGCAGTTAACATCCCGGAGACTGTTTCCTACAATGGCGTAACATATTCTGTCACAAGCATAGGAGACGGCGCATTCAGATCATCCGGTCTTACCTCTGTCACTATTGGCAACTCCGTAAAAAGCATAGGAAACTATGCATTCTATAAATGCTACAATCTTACCTCTGTCACCATAGGCAACTCTGTAACAAGCATAGGAAGCGGTGCATTCAGTGACTGCTCATATTTGGAAAAGGTTATTGTTCCTAACATTGCAGCATGGTGCGGGATTGCATTTGAAGATGAGAATGCAAATCCTTTATATCGTGCCCACCATTTGTATAGCGATGAAACAACAGAAATAACAAACCTTATTATCCCCAACTCCGTAACAAGCATAGGATACTTAGCATTCCGTGGCTGCTCCGGTCTTACCTCTGTCAACATACCCAACTCCGTAACAAGCATAGGAAAGTCTGCATTCGATGGCTGCTCAGGTCTTACCTCTGTCACCATACCCAACTCCGTAAAAAGCATAGGATACAGGGCATTCTATAACTGTTCAGGTCTGAAAAAGGTCATTGTGCCGGACATTGCAGCATGGTGCAGCATTGATTTTGCTGATTATTATGATGCTGATATGTGGGTAAATCCTTTTATTGATGTTGATGATTATTCTGCAAATCCTTTATATTATGCAAGACACCTTTACAGCGATGAAACAACAGAAATAACAAACCTTATTATCCCCAACTCCGTAACAAGCATAGGAGGCTATGCATTCTGGAACTGCCGTGCTCTTACCTCTGTAACCATACCCAACTCCGTAACAAGCATTGGATGGCGTGCATTCCAAGATTGCTCGGGTCTTACCTCTGTCACCATACCCAACTCCGTAAAAAGGATAGAATGGCATGCATTCCGAGATTGCTCGGGTCTTACCTCTGTCACCATCCCAAACTCCGTAAAAAGCATTGGAGGGATTGCATTCCAAGATTGCTCGGGTCTTACCTCTGTCACCATCCCCAACTCCGTAACAAGGATAGAATGGCATGCATTCGATGGCTGCTCAGGTCTTACCTCTGTCACCATACCCAACTCCGTAACAAGCATACAAAACGACGCATTCAGGTACTGCTTGGGTCTTACCTCTGTCACCATCCCAAACTCCGTAACAAGCATAGGAGACAGGGCATTCGCTTACTGCACTGGTCTTACCTCTGTCAATATCGGCAATGGTGTGAAGAGTATAGGGAGCAGTGCCTTTGCCGACTGTGCAGAATTGACAGATGTCTATTGTTATGCAGAGAGCGTGCCTTCCACAAATAGCAATGCTTTTGACGGTTCGTACACAGAATATGCTACGCTCCATGTGCCGGCTGCATCTATCGAAAAATACAAGGCCAAAGCACCCTGGAGCAACTTCGGTACGATAGTTGCTACAGATGGCACAATACCCGAACCGCCCACACCAGAGAAGTGCGCTACGCCAACCATCAGTTACAGCAAAGGCGAACTGACTTTCTCCTGCAATACAGAAGGAGCAGAATTCATTTCGGAGATTAAAGACGCCGACATCAAAAAGCATTACACAGCCTCTGTTTCACTAACCGCAACCTACAACATCAGCGTCTATGCCACAAAGGCAAACTATGAAAACAGCGACACCATTCAGGCTACGCTCTGCTGGATAGAGCAACAGCCACAGACGGAAGGCATAACAGACGAAGATGCCGTGGCAGAAATGCAGGCTGTTCCTGTTCTGATACAGACACAAGGCAACACCATCAACGTGCAAGGTGCAGAAGCAGGCACAGAGATTATTCTCTACGGCACGAATGGCGTACAACTCGATTCTGTCATTGCAACCACAGGCGTTGCATCGCTGAACGCTTCTGGTCTGTCGGGCTCTGTGGCAATCGTCAAGATTGGCAACAAGACCGTCAAGGTGTTGATAAAGCAGTAATGCACATAAACATCCGCATACAAAAAAGCCTCTCCCTTTCTTCGGGAAGAGGCTTTTTACGTATATATTATATAAGAAATAACGTCCTCAAGAGAGCATCGATTCTTTTGGAGTTCCACAGTAAAGAACCTCGCCGCCATTGCGTCCGCCACCCGGGCCCATTTCGATAATCCAATCGGCAGAACGAATAATATCCTCGTTGTGTTCTATGACAAGAATGGTGTTGCCTTTGTCTACAAGTTTTCCAAGCACACCCAACAAAACACGAATATCCTCGAAGTGCAGACCTGTGGTAGGTTCGTCGAGAACATAAAGCGTCCGTCCAGTATCGCGTCTGCTGAGTTCTGCCGCAAGTTTCACTCGCTGGCTTTCTCCACCAGAAAGAGTATTGCTCGGCTGACCCAATTTGATGTAACCGAGGCCTACCTCCTGCAAGACCTTGATTTTATTCAGTATATTGGGCTGATTGGCAAAGAACTCCACTGCCTGGTTGATAGTCATGTCGAGCACATCGGCAATGCTCTTGCCACGAAAGCGCACCTCGAGTGTCTCTCTATTGTAACGCTTTCCTCTACACTCCTCGCAAGGCACATATACATCGGGCAGGAAATTCATCTCTATGGTACGATAACCATTGCCACCACATGTTTCACAGCGACCACCTTTTACATTGAACGAAAAGCGTCCTGGCTTATATCCACGGATTCGTGCTTCGGGCAATTCTACAAAAAGTTTACGAATGTCGGAGAAGACATCGGTGTAGGTTGCCGGATTAGAACGAGGTGTTCTGCCAAGAGGACTCTGGTCTACATTGATAACCTTGTCTATATGCTCCAGACCTTCGATGGATTTGTATGGAAGAGGCTCTGCAAGGGAACGATAGAAATGTTTGCTAAGGATGGGATATAGCGTTTGGCTGATGAGCGAACTCTTTCCGCTACCGCTAACACCTGTAATACATATAAGTTTCCCGAGCGGAATGCTGACATCTATATTCTTGAGGTTATGTCCACAGGCTCCTTTTATACTCAAAGACAGGCCATTCCCTTCTCTGCGTTGCAAAGGCGGTTCAATGCTTAACACACCTTTCAGGTATCGACTGGTAAGCGTATCCTTCTCAAGCATCTCCTCATAAGTGCCCTGGAAAACAACTTCTCCACCTCGTCTGCCAGCCAGCGGACCAATATCAACGATATAGTCGGAGTTTTCCATCATCTCACGGTCGTGCTCCACTACAAGTACAGTATTACCCGCATCACGAAGCGCCTTGAGCGAGCGAATGAGTTTGCTATTATCTCGACGATGAAGGCCAATGCTTGGCTCGTCGAGTATATAAAGTACACCTACAAGCTGGCTGCCTATCTGTGTTGCAAGACGAATACGCTGACTCTCACCTCCGGAAAGGCTCATAGAAGGACGTGAGAGCGAAAGATAATCAAGACCAACGTCGAGCAAAAAGCGAAGGCGTGTCTTAATTTCTTTAATTATCTCAGATGCAATAGCACGTTGTCTTTCAGTTAGTTTTTCGTCTAAGTTTTCGAGCCATTCGTAGAGCTGTCCAAGGTCAAGAGAAGACACCTGGGCAATGTTTTGGCCATCTAAAAGGAAATGCAAAGATTCCTTTTTCAAACGTTGCCCCTTACATTCGGGACATTCGCAAACACCATTGAACTGTTCTGCCCATTTCTGGGCTGCAGCCCCGACATCTGCGTCCCTCATTTGCTCTATATATTTGACCAAACCACTATATTCTACGTAGACGTCGTTTGTGGTCCTTGCCTTGGAAGCAGGAATACGAAGTCGCTCGGAACAACCTTCCAATATCTCGCCAATTGCTTCTTCCGGCACATCGCAAAGCGGTGTATCAGCAGTGCAGCCATATTGTTCGAGCAACGTCTCCACTTGCCAGAATATCATTGCCGACTTTGCCTTTCCAAGAGGCGCAAAACCGCCTTCGCGCAACGAAAGCGACGGATCTGGGATAACCTTATCCTTGTCTATAATGTGTACGAAGCCAAGTCCCTTACAACGAGGACAAGCACCTTGAGGGCTGTTAAAAGAAAAGTTATGAGGAGCAGGGTCGTGATAAGACATGCCACTCGTAGGGCACATCAAGTGCTTGCTGTAGTGACGTACCGAATTATCGGCCATGTCGCAAACAAGCATCTCGCCATCACCTTGCTTCATTGCAACAGCAACACTCTGAACAAGCCTCTTGTCATCTTTATGCTGTACTTGAAGACGGTCGATGACAACTTCAATGCTATGATTGCGATAGCGGTCGAGTTTCATGTCCGGAAGTATTTCCTGCATCTCACCATCGACACGAACGTACAAATAACCCTTTCGGCGTATAGCATCAAAGAGTTCCTTGTAGTGGCCTTTACGGTTCTTTACAAGAGGAGAAAGCAAGACAATGCGTTTTCCAAGATATTCGTCGAGCAAGAGTTCAAGAATCTGTTCCTCCGTATATCGAACCATCTTCTCTCCACTAACATAAGAATAAGCCTCGGCAGTGCGAGCATAGAGCAAACGCAAGAAGTCATAAATTTCTGTTGTCGTACCGACTGTACTTCGAGGATTCTTATTCGTAGTCTTTTGCTCAATACTGATAACAGGACTTAACCCCGTTATCTTATCGACATCGGGGCGTTCCATGTTTCCGAGAAAATTACGAGCATAGGCACTGAAAGTTTCGATATAACGACGCTGACCTTCAGCATAAATCGTATCGAAAGCAAGCGAAGATTTACCGCTTCCGCTCAATCCGGTAATAACAGTCAAACTTCCACGCGGAATCTCGACGTCAACGTTTTTAAGGTTGTGTACGCGAGCGCCTTCTACGCATATTCTTTGTTCGTTATTCACTTTCTTCGGCACTTCCGCTCTCGTTCTCCCCATTATTATAACCCGAAATTACGTTGATAGCCTTCTTTATATTATAATCGATTCCATCGCTTCCCTTGGCGGAAACCACAAGGAAATATACACCATCTTTTACTACCTTCCCATTGAATTTGCCATCCCAACTGCCCCGAACATCATCCCAGGAATAGAGTTTCTTACCCCAGCGATTGAAAACTGCGGCATGAAAGGAGACAATACTCTTATAACCATCTTTTGGCTTAAGCACATCGTTCCTCTCGTCACCATTTGGTGATATGCCATTGGGAAACTCAAGTTTGCTCTCGCTAATTGAGAAGTTAATGATTTTAGGCTCTTCGCCTTCATCTGGGAAAGCATAGAGGAAATCGCCCTCCGAATCGTAAAATTCCGCTTCAAATTGCACAACATAACTTCCACTTTCAGCAAACTCCATCTCCAACTCCTCATACTCGCCATATTCCCGGCTTCTTCGTATAATAGGTTCGGACGTAGCTTCCTTGGTATTCGTTATTGTCCAAGTATATTTTACATTGCATGGCTCACTGGGATTAGCATTGAACACAATGCGAACCGGAGCGTTCAAAGGTTTGGTGTCATTTGCAATGACATCAGTTTCCTCCTCTCCTTCGTCGTTAATCATGTAATAAGTTGCTGTCGGATCTACTGTCGGGACTTGCGCAAACGCGAAGAGAGAGATAAACGCAAAATAAATGAATAAAATCTGCCTCATTTCATATAATATTTCTGCAAAATTAGCAAAAAAGCACAATAATTGAAGTTATTTCTCTCTTAAATTAGTTAAAAGGGTAATAAAAATGTTACCTTTGCATAGATGAAACACATTATTACACTATTACTGAGTTTATGCCCAATGATTATGTATGGGCAAAATACTCTTTCCGCTCTCGAAGGCATGCATTCTGTCGGCAAAGGCGAGACATGGGAAAACATAGCAGCCAGCAAAGGAGTTTCTATTGCCGAACTGCAGACTGCCAACCCAGACATCAACCCAGACAAGAAGCTCAAAAAGGGCACGCTGTTGATTATCCCGCAAAAGCCTCAAGTTGTAGAGAAACAAGAAACCATTCAAGAACCTACAATAATTGAACCTGTTGTACGAACAACATTGTCGCACCTTAAAGTTGGTGTTCTTTTTACGTTTGCCGACGCCAAAATGGTTACAATGTATCGAGGATTATTGATGGCAGCGGATAGCATTCGCAAGAGTGGCGTTGATATAGATATTTATGCTTGGGATTGTGGCACTACAACAACTCAGATTGAAACATTGCTCCCAAAACTTGCAGGACTTGATATCATTTTCGGTCCAAATTCAGCAACGCAGATTCCTTTAGTTGCAGAATATTGCAAAGAACAAGGCACGCGTCTCGTTTTGCCATTGTGGAATGGACAAACCCTGCATGACTACCCGATGGTATATAATGCGACTGCACCCAACACAGTATTGTACGATGCTGCAGTAAAAAAACTTCTCCACAATACTGCCAATAAGAATTTTGTAATAGTAAATTGCAATAGTAGCGACAATCGAGGCAAAACATTTTCTCGTGCTCTCACTGAAGAACTTAACAAACGTTCAATACGTGCCAAGAGCCTTCTGCTTGAAGATGACGACAATGCCTACAACAATGCTTTAGACTCCATTCAGGAGAACTTCATTCTCCTTGACGATAACAGCGGTCGATCGTTAAGTATCATGATGGCTCGAATTAAAGATTTTCGTCAAAAGCATCCCACATTCCAACTTTCCCTCATTGGATATCCCGAATGGTTAAACGAAACAGAAAGACATCTGGATAATTTCTTTTTTGCAAATACATACATCGCAAGTCCATACTACTATAATGTCTTAGACGAGAAGAACAAAGAATTCCAGCGCAAATACGAAAAGAATTTTCAGACTTACATGACTCCCGGCAATCCACGTTATGCTGCGCTTGGCTTCGACTTAGGCATGTTCTTCCTTTCCGGACTCAATAAATTCGGCGATACTTTTGAACAAAAACAAAACAATCTCCAGCAGAACCCTTATCAGAATTGGTATCAATTCGAACGAAACGATTCTGGGTTAAGTTTCACTAACCGTTTTGTTCAATTCATACACTTCACTCCAGAAAAAAAGATAGAACTTATTCGATAACATATTTTTATTTTGAAACGCCTACTCCTTTTTCTATTCATCACACTTCACGCATCTGTTCTTGCAGTCGTTGCGCAGGTTGGTAAGCCGCGAACGGACCTGGCTATTGGTGTGAATGGTGGTTTTGTCATGAACAGGGTCTCATTCATGCCAAGCATTAAGCAAAACTTCAAGAATGGCACGACTGCAGGCTTCACGGCACGCTATACTTGCGAGAAATACTTTGGAATGATTTGTGCATTCCAGGGCGAACTCAACTATTCTCAAGCAGGTTGGAACGAAAACATCACAACAAGCGAAGATACCTATCAACGTACCATCCACTATTTGCAATTACCTCTACTTGCCAATCTTGGTTTTGGACGTGAACGTGGGGGTGTGAAGGGTTTCCTTGTTATCGGACCCCAACTAGGCTTTTGCATAGGCGAAAGCGAAAAACGTGAAGGAGAATGGTCTGAACAAACCTTATCGTTACGACCAAGTGGTGTGACGCAACAATATGATTTGAAAGTACAGCGCAGGTTCGAATACGGAATTACCGGTGGCCTTGGCATTGACGTCAGCACAAAAAAAGGACATCACTTTATTGTTGAAGGGCGATACTTCTATGGCCTAAGCGACATCTTCTCAAACTCGAAGAAAGATCCTTTTGGCAGAAGTGCAAACGGCACTATCTCGGCTAAAGTTTCTTATCTGTTTGACATCATTCGAACAAAGCCAAACAGCGACAGCAACTGACTAACATTCCAGTTCAAGTCCATCGTAAGCATAATGGAAGCCTTCGGGAAGAAGTTCTTCTTGAACTGCGTGAAGTCCTACCTGATGGCACATATGAATAAAATAAGTAGGCACATTGCCCAAGCTGCGACTGAATGCAATTGCCTGCTCAACAGTCTGATGAGTTTTGTGTGGTGTATGACGCAAGGCTCCAACAATCAACATTTTTATTCCTTCGAGCAACGGGCGTGAAGATGGCTGCAGTTCTGTCATATCAGTAAGATAAGCCACATCGCCTATTCTATATCCGAGGATGGGCAAACTCCCATGCAAGGCACGAAGCGCAGTCACCTTTAGTGTGCCAAATTGCAACCTGTCGCCTTCCTCAACTTCATGAAGAGTCAGTTGGGGAATACCGGGATAAGTGCGTCTAACCAAGCAATAAGGAAGTCTTTCTTTTAGATGTAGGCAGGTATATGCGTCGGCATAAAGCGGAAGAGAACGTTCGAAAGTAAAAGGCCTCAAGTCGTCTATTCCTCCCACATGGTCGTAATGTTCATGGGTAATTAGCACTGCATCCAGAGGCTTGTTCATGCCAATGCGCAGCATTTGCTGACGGAAGTCAGGACCGCAATCAAGCAAGATGTATGTACCGTTTTCCTCAAACAGAGCAGATGTACGCAAACGTTGGTCACGAGGGTCTTTACTTGTACATACTTCGCACTGACACCCTATTTGTGGGACGCCAATGCTTGTGCCTGTTCCAAGAATTGTTATCTTCATTTTCTCGTGTACCGTTTATAGCATTTATAACATCTGTCCGTGTTTGCAAAATGAAGTTATAAAAGATTCACCTCTGTTTCCAACATAATACCGAAGCGTTCGGATACTGCATTACGAACAGCCTGGCAGAGCCTGTAAATATCTTGCCCTGTTGCTCCTCCTTTGTTGACGAGCACAAGTGCCTGGCGGTCGTGCACTGCTGCTGCACCAAGGCTTTTCCCTTTCCAGCCTACCTGTTCTATGAGCCAACCAGCAGCAAGTTTTACTTTGCCTTCTTGTGCCGGATAAGACGGCATAGCAGGAAACTCCTTTTGCAATGCTTCTGCCTTCGATGCAGACACGATTGGATTCTTGAAGAAACTGCCGGCATTGCCTTGCTCGGCAGGGTCGGGCAATTTTGTGCGGCGAATGTTAATGATAACGTCACGCAACTCATTTGCCGTCAACGTCTTTTCGGAAAGTCCTGCATCTTCAATGGCTCTCACAAGCCCACCATATTGCAGTT
The DNA here is from genome assembly GCA_017631315.1 of Bacteroidaceae bacterium. Lineage (GTDB taxonomy): Bacteria > Bacteroidota > Bacteroidia > Bacteroidales > Bacteroidaceae > Physcousia. The sequence goes on from JAGBTN010000016.1 coordinate 48,112, forward strand.
TCGGAGTAAAGATTTTGTTGAGGCGGAATGTGACGTGAGTTATGGCATATCGGCACCATAATTCTTCCTTGAAGATGCTTTCGCGGTATCCATAACGACAATCCTTTGCTTGCCAAGCATGCTCTTTCCCGTCTGCCAGGCAGATGCCCTTAACCTCTTCAATAACATCGCACACCTCCACACCGTATGCACCGATGTTCTGCACTGCTGCTGCACCTATCTGACTTGGAATGAGCGACAGGTTTTCCATTCCATACCATCCTTGTTGAATGGCATAGTCTATGAATTCGTCACAAGTCTCGCCTGCACCGACTTCTACAAATATCTCGTCGTCTGTCTCACGGATTACGTTTATTCCCTTTATTTGTGACTTCAGCACAACGCCTTCATAGTCGTTGAGGAAGAGCAGGTTGCTGCCGTCGCCTATGTGTAGCAATGGGAGTTGAGCATACGTTGTATGTATGTGTGTCAATGCTTCGAGCAAAGATTCCTCGGAATCATAGATGAACAGAACTTTTGCTCGTGCCTCAATACCGAAGGTGTTGAGTTGGCGAAGAGAAGCATCAGGTATAATTTGTAACATGGTCTGGAGATATCAATTTTCGTAACGTGTCAGTTGCCATCCTTCACTTCCTTTTGTAAAGGTAAAGAGTTCCTGCATTCCGTTGGAGAATCCGCTTTTCCGCATCACTACTTTATATCCGGTATAGTACTGCCCCTTGCGAATGTTGGAAATAATGCCAGCCGGCACTTCCGGGCAGAACGTATGCCATTGGTCTGCATCGATAATGCCATCTATTCCTTCTTCGCTACCATCTTGGACGACGACATGAAGCGGGTCGGCTACAGACTTACTTTGGAAAAGGCTGTCGGTACAAAAGCGAGCATAGAAACCGTAGAAGTCGCAGAGTTCGTCATCTTGGAAGGTTGCTTCCCTTATGGCCTCGAAATACCACCGGCCTTCACGGCAGCAGAAAGTGTAATTGCGTATCGTTCCGTCGTTCAGATTTATGCGTTGCAGGCTGACAACGGAGTCTTCTGCCTCCTCGTCACCTTCAACCTGCATCTGGCCCACATTGCCATAAAGCGTGGTAAAGTAATCGCCGGAAAGGAAACTGAACTCAAAATCGGGGTCAAAGTGTTCGAGCATTTCGTCCGAGTAACCGGTACGTTCCAGGCGAATGGGATTGGCAGTCCTGTTACGACGTAGCGTTTTGTCGTGCAGATAGACAAAGAGGAAATCGTCGAAACTGCCATCTATGGATTGGCCTTCATCTATCGTCAAGTCCGTATTTTCGGCATCACACGTCAATGTGTCGCACAATGTGCTGTCCAACAACTCGGCCGAGAACTCTTCCGGTTCATTGTTCTGCCCTCCCCGTCTGTTTTCGCACGAAAGGATTGTTGCAGCAACGAAAGACAAGCAAATGACTTTACACTTAATACTCATTTTGCATCTTAATGCCTTAAAATCACGCAAAGGTACGAAGAATTTAATAATTAGGGGTTAACATTTAAGAATTATTTTGTACTTTTGCACACGAAACAGAAAAAGACCTAATAGCGAACAACAAGATGATACAGAAAATAGAACAGTTGATGCAAGAGATTTCTGCGCTGCAAGCAAAGAATGCAGAAGAGGCAGAGGCTCTGCGTATCAAGTATTTGAGCAAGAAAGGCGAGATTTCACAACTGATGAATGATTTCCGCAACGTGCCTGCCGAACAGAAGAAAGAGGTTGGCATGAAAATCAACGAACTCAAGACCTTGGCTCAAGAGAAGATAACTGCCTTGAAAGACAATGCCGGCGAAACTGCTGCTACAGGTTCTGCAGCCATCGACCTCACACGTACTCCCTACCCCATTGCTCTCGGTGCGCGCCATCCTCTCACGATTGTCAAGAACGAAATCGTCGATATCTTCAGCCGTATGGGCTTCACCCTGGCCGACGGACCCGAGGTGGAAGACGACTGGCACGTATATAGCAGCATGAACTTTGCCGACGACCATCCTGCTCGCGACATGCAGGACACCTTCTTCGTCGAAGCACACCCCGACATCATTCTGCGTTCCCACACCAGCAGCGTGCAGGCTCGCGTCATGGAAAACACCCAGCCTCCCATCCGCGTCATCTGCCCCGGACGCGTCTATCGCAACGAGGCAATCAGTGCCCGAGCACACTGTTTCTTCCATCAGGTGGAAGGTCTCTACATCGACAAGAACGTCAGTTTCACCGACCTCAAGCAAGTGCTGTTGCTCTTTGCCCAGGAGATGTTCGGTCCCGAAACAAAGATACGCCTCCGCCCCAGTTATTTCCCCTTCACAGAGCCCAGCGCCGAGATGGACGTCAGTTGCACACTTTGCAAGGGCAAAGGCTGCAGCCTCTGCAAAGGAGCTGGCTGGCTGGAGATTCTTGGCTGCGGCATGGTGGACCCCGCTGTGCTTGAAGCAAACGGCATAGACAGCAGCGTCTATACAGGTTATGCCTTTGGCATGGGCATAGAGCGCATTACCAACCTGAAGTACCAGGTGAAAGACTTGCGCATGTTCAGCGAGAACGATGTTCGTTTCCTCGACGAATTCACCAGCGCAAAATAATATATTTTCATACTCTGCAGCATAGCGAGAGCCCAAAGCACGACTTTGGGCTCTCGTTTTTTTGTGCCTATCCGTATCGGCACACTGGGATAACGGAAAAACTACACACGTGAAGTCGGGCAACTACACACGTGAAGTTTGCCATTTACACACGTGAAGTCGGGCAACTTTACACGTGAAGTTTTTCGTCGTAACACGAGTACTTTGCCGAAACACCGTTTTACACTGATTTTCTTGCAGTTATATCCAACAAAACAAAACTGCCGACCGAAACTCCAAAGACACGGCAGATGCAACATCTGTGTGTAAACTGAAATTTCTTTTTTTGTGTCTGCTTACAACATGTATCTGCATTTTATTTGTCAGCGAAAACAATGGGATTATATTACTAAAAGTTTTAACGACTTTATTTGTTCGCTTGCGAAAGATTTCGTAACTTTGTCTGTGTAAAAAACAACCCTTATAATTTAATAAGATGAAACGCAAGGAATTAAAAAAACGGATTAATTATCTGTGTGGCGAATTATTGGCAGAATGTATCGCAATGGCGCAGTACCACAAAAAAGACAACCTGCGCGATGTGGAAAACGTCATGCTCAGTATCATCAGAATGCAGAACGACTGGATTTGCCGCCTCTCGCACATTGAGCCGAGAAACACGCGTCTGTTTTTCAAGAAACTGCGCGAAGATATGCAAAAACGTACCGACGAAGTAATTGAACAAATTCAGAACCTCTAATACAGAGACCTGAAAGATTCACACATGAAAAGTTAGAACAGCAACTTTTCTGACAGAAATTTCTATGCTTAAAACTCTTTGCACTAAAATACTTTTCGGATGGCTCGGCTTTACAGAAACTGTTACCGAACCATTACCTCCAAAATGTATCATCGCACTCGCACCCCACACGAGCAACTGGGACTTCATTATCGGGAACCTTTATAGCGGCACTAAAAACTATCGAAGCGACTTCCTCATGAAGAAAGAGTGGTTCTTCTGGCCGATGGGCATCCTGATGCGAAAACTCGGAGGCATTCCCGTTTACCGAAGCAAACAGATGCACTCCACAGACATCATTGCAGAACGGGCGAGAAACAGCAGCACATTCCGGCTTTGCATCACCCCCGAAGGCACACGCAAAGCACAAGCAGACTGGAAGAAAGGATTCTACTATATTGCCCTCAAAGCAGAAATACCCATCCTGCTCTATGCTCTCGACTACGCCGAAAGACGCATCGTTTGCACAAAAACCATCATCCCAAACGGGAACATCGAAGAGCAAATGAAGGAAATCAAAGACTACTATAAAAACTTCAAAGGGCTACATCCGAAACAATTCAAAATCTAACAACCAATCACTTGTAGCAAGCCAAGACACAAACTATCGCTTAAAATGAAAAAAATACTGCTTCTACTGCTTCTTTCCGGATGGTATGCAACATCCTCCATTGCACAGCAGAACAACATAGAACATGTGCGCGAATACTTCGCAAAATATACCAACCCCGACTTCCCGAACCTAAAAGAAATAACGGTCAAAGACATACAGACAGATGACCAGCAAAAACGCATCACCATTGTACTTAGCGACAACTTCATAGCACAACCGCTCACTCCACTCACCGTTGACAAAATCTATACCGAAGTAAAACTGCTGCAACCAGCACCTTACAACTCCTACAACCTCACCATCGTAGCAGCAGGCACTCCCATCGAGCAACTCATCCCTACTTATATGATGAGCAAGCCCGACACCGCTCGTGTATATAAACGTGAACCCTTCGAAGGCAACCCATGGGTGACGCCCACAAGTCTGCCGTACACCATTAAGAAAGGTATGCAAGGCAGACACCTGTGCCTTTGGCAAAGCCACGGCAAATACTTCAGCCACAACAAACAACAATGGATTTGGCAACGTCCAAGACTCTTCTGCACCACAGAAGACCTCTACACACAGACCATCGTTGTCCCCTACCTCATCCCGATGCTTCAAAATGCCGGCGCAGTCGTATTTACACCAAGAGAGCGTGACTGGCAGAAACAGGAAATCATCATAGACAATGATGCCATCATGGATGGCAGTCGCTACGAAGAACGCGTCAGCAAATACCATTGGCAATATGGTGGCGTAGGTTTTTCGCATACTCGTGAAGGATATGAAAATGGCGAGAACCCATTCCGCATGGGAACATACCAGATGATAGAAGCCACACAAAACAGAACGACAACAAGCGATGCTGTTTGGATTCCGGAAATACTCGTAGAAGGCGACTACGCTGTCTATGTATCGTATCAAACAGTACCTGGCAGCATACCGGATGCAACCTACACTGTTAAACACGGAGGCACTGCCACCACTTTCAGCGTTAACCAGCAAATGGGCGGTGGCACATGGGTGTATCTCGGAACATTTCATTTCACAAAAGGGAAAAGCGAATCTAACAGCATAGCACTCTCCAATTTAAGTGCATACAAAGGTGTTGTTACCGCCGATGCCGTCCGATTGGGAGGTGGCATGGGAAATATCGTCCGAGGAGACTCAACAATGTTATTGCCTGTCGGAAGCGACTTGCCTCGCTGTTTAGAAGCAGCACGCTACTCTGCTCAATGGTATGGCATGCCCGACAGTGTTTACTCTCGCCGAGGTAACGACGACTATAGCGACGACATCAACACACGACCTCTCGCCGAAAACTACCTTGCCGAAGGAAGTAATTACCTGAAAGGAGACAGCGGACTCTGTGTACCAATAGAACTTAGTATGGGCATTCACAGCGATGCAGGTTTTCACGAAGACAATACATTAATAGGCACACTTGGCATCTACACAAAGGATTTCTGCGAAGGGCGTACTGGAGCAGGTCTCTCCCGTCTCGTAAGCCGCGACCTCGCCGACATGGTCATGACACAAGTATGCACAGACATGACACGAGAATTAGGTATATGGAATCGCAGAGACATGTACGACCGTAATTATGGCGAGACACGTGACCCACAATTCCCTGCCATCATTCTCGAAACACTCAGCCATCAGAACTGGGCTGATATGCGACTCGGCCACGACCCATGGTTCAAGTTCCTTTATGCAAGAGCGGTTTATAAAGGCATCCTGCGTTTCCTTTCTACCATCCATGGTGGCAAAGACTGTGTGGTTCAACCCTTGCCTGTAGCAGGTCTTTCTGCAGAAGCAGACGGAGAGAACAAAAAGATTACACTTCGTTGGACACCAAGACTCGACATCGCCGAGCCAACTGCCGAACCAAAAGGCTATGTCATCTATACCAAAAAAGCAGGTGGTGACTTCGATAATGGTCAATACATAAGTGGAGAAAACTTCTTCTACCAATTAAATGCCGAACCAGGAATACTTTATAGTTTCCGTATTGCCGCTGTCAACGAGGGAGGAGCCAGTTTGTTGAGCGAAGAAGTTTGTGCCGCCATTTCGAACGACACAAATGCTCCGTCAATACTGCTTGTTGATGCATTTCAAAGATTGGCAGGCCCCCAACCCTTCGACAACGAAGCAACAGGAGGTTTTAATTTCGAACAAGAACCCGGAGTTATTGATATTAAGTCGCCAGGTTTTTGCGGTTATCAACAAAACTTTGATAAAACCCAATATGGGAAAGGATTCGGAGCAAGCGGCGACGAATTGGAAGGTATGATATTGGCTGGCAACACTCACGACTATAGCACCCGCACTGCTATTGACATCCTACAAAAACACCCCGAATGTAACATCAGTAGCACCACACCCATACAGATTGCAGGCCTCGACCTTCGTAAATACCGTATTGCTAACTTCACTTTGGGTGCACAAAAGGACGATGGATATTCTCTCACCCGACGTAAAGCCTTCACACCAGAAATGCTTACAGCAATCTCACAATTGACGATGCAAGGAACATCCATCATGGTAAGCGGTGCATTCATTGGTAGCGACGTGCGTAATGCTGGTGACGATGCCTTTATCGCTGATAAGTTAAAATATCGATACGTTGCAACAACACCAACCGACAGCATCTGCACTGTGGAAGGCCTCGGCAACATTGGTAGTATCTACAGTCGTCCGAACGAAGAAAACTACTGGCTGTGTAGTACAGATATCATTGAAGGAGTTGGCGGAGCATTTAATGCAATGAAATATAGCACAAATAACTATCCTGCTGCCGTTGCCTATCCAGGACCGGGATATCGTGTCCTTGCATTTGGCTTCCCGCTCGAATGTATTAAAGAAACAGAAACCCGACAAAACATTGTGGGAATAGCCATTGATTTTCTATTAGGAAAATAATGGCAAATAAATGAAATAATACCTCTCAACACTCAATCAACAGATGTATACTATTTATTGCAACATGAAAGGCTCACGACAACTTTCTGTCGAAGAAGCACATTTGAATACCATCGACCGATATTCACTCTTCTCTGATTTACTTGACAGTAACGGGATTGTATCTGAAAGCGTCCTGGAAAAATTGCGTTTGAATGTTCGTTCAATATTGTCATGCAATGAAACTGACACAGATATGCTTGACTTATGCGAACACATACTCTTTCATAACGACATGAAAGCCTTTGGTCTGCATCAGCTTATTTTACTATTCATTGACTGGAAAAAAGAACAACTCGACAAGCTAAAGTCTTCTCTTGAAATAGAATAGAATAAGACATGGCAATTGACCATTTGACAAATAAAACGGCCTGGCTGCCTACAACACGAAAAGAAATGGAGCAGCGCGGTTGGGATGAAGCAGATGTCATCCTCTTTAGTGCTGACGCATATGTTGACCATCCATCCTTCGGGGCTGCCGTCATTGGCAGACTTTTGGAAGCAGAAGGACTCCGTGTCTGTATAGTACCTCAACCAGATTGGCATGGAGACTTTCGTGACTTTCGCAAGTTAGGCAGACCACGTCTTTTCTTTGGCATATCGCCTGGCTGTATGGATTCTATGGTCAATAAATACACGGCTGCCCGTCGATTAAGAAGCGAAGATGCTTATAGCCCTGACGGACGTCATGATCTCCGTCCGGAATATCCAACCATTGTCTATACCAACATATTAAGGCAACTCTTTCCTGATGTCCCTATTGTTCTTGGTGGAATTGAAGCAAGCCTTAGAAGGGTGATGCACTACGATTACTGGCAAGAACGTTTCCGGCCAAGCATCCTTTGTGATTGCGATGCAGACCTCATCACATACGGCATGGGGGAGAAACCGACATTGGAACTTGTTAGACTTCTTACGGATGCCATCGACCAATCTCATCCTCTTCTTCATTATGATGAGAAAGGGGAACCGTGCATTACACGTCAACTACTTCGTGAGGTGGGCATTGCCAATCTGAAACAGACCGTAACACTTTGGCAAAAAGAGGAAATACCCGGCGGCATCAACAATGATGATATTGTACTGCACAGCTACGAGGAATGTCTTAAACAACCACAACTACATGCCGAAAATTTCCGCCACATAGAAGAGGAGAGCAACAAGATACATGCTCAACGACTATTGCAGCAAACAGGGAACAAATGGGTAGTGGTCAACCCACCCCATCCTCCGCTTACCTCTGAAGAACTTGACCATAGCTTTGATTTGCCCTACACACGCCTGCCACATCCAAAGTATAAAGGCAAACGCATCCCTGCATATGAGATGATTAAATTTAGTGTCACGCTACATCGGGGATGTTTTGGAGGTTGTGCGTTCTGCACTATCAGTGCTCATCAAGGGAAGTTCATCGTAAGCCGCTCTAAAGAGAGTATTCTTCGGGAAGTAAAAGCCATCTGTCAAATGCCGGACTTCAAGGGCTATCTCAGCGATCTTGGAGGTCCAAGTGCCAACATGTACCAGATGCATGGCAAGCGACAGGAACTCTGCGAAAAATGCAAACGTCCGTCATGTATTCATCCTGCCATCTGTCCCAACCTGAACGGCGACCACAGGCCATTACTTGACATCTATCGTTCTGTCGATGCTTTGCCTGGAATCAAGAAGAGCTTCATTGGCAGTGGTGTTCGCTATGATATGTTATTACACGACTGGAAGGACGACCGCCTGAATAATGCAAACAAAGAATACACCAGAGAACTCATAACGAAACACGTTAGCGGACGATTGAAAGTCGCACCCGAGCACACAAGCGACGAAGTGCTCAAACTAATGCGCAAACCTTCTTTCAGTCAGTTCCGACAATTCAAGAGTATCTTCGACCAAACTTGCCGACAAGCAGGAATCAAGCAGCAGATTATTCCATACTTCATAAGCAGTCACCCTTCGTGCACTGCTCTCGATATGGCAGACCTTGCCATACAAACGAAGCAAATGGACTTCCATCTGGAACAAGTACAAGACTTCACGCCAACCCCACTCACAATGGCAACAACATGCTGGGCTACAGGTTACAACCCATACACGCTCCAACCTGTATTCAGTGCAAAGACTCCCAGCGAAAAACAACAACAACGCATGTTCTTCTTTTGGTATAAACCGGAAGAGAAGCGAAACATCGAACAATACCTACACAATATCGGACGAACTGATTTATTGAAAAGATTATATACTACAACAAATCCCACAAAGAAGAGAAACAAGTCTTGACATTATTTATATACATTATTTATATATATATATTTGAATTGGAAATAACATTATGCAAAGCGAATGGTTTGAATGTAAGGTCCGTTACGACAAGACCTTAGAAAACGGCCTCATCAAAAAGGTCACAGAGACATATTTGGTAGATGCACTCAGTTTTACTGAAGCAGAGAAAAGATTCATCGAGGAAATAACACCCTTCATGACGGGTGAATTTATTGTTACAGACATTAAGCGTGCCAGAATTTCAGAACTCTTCGACAGCGAAGACCTGAGCGACGACCGTTGGTTCCGTGCACGTATTGCATACATTACACTCGACGAGAAAACCGGCGTAGAGAAACGTACTGCACAAAACGTACTTATCCAAGCAAACGACTTCCATAAAGCAATCAACAGGCTCGACGAAGGCATGAAGGGAACATTGGGCGAATGGGTTATCGTCACAGTAACGGAAACCGCCATTATCGATGTATTCAAGTTCAAGGTAAGCGATGAACCTGTCGGAGAAAATAAATAACATACAGAAAACACTGCCCGCAGGTGTAAGACTTGTCGCTGTCAGCAAATACCATCCGGCATCGTTGATTCAAGAAGCCTACGATGCCGGACAACGGATTTTCGGTGAAAGTCACGTCCAAGAACTCGTTGCGAAACACGACGCACTACCAAAAGACATAGAGTGGCACTTCATCGGTCATCTGCAGACAAACAAAGTAAAATACATCGCACCATTCGTCAGCCTAATCCATGCCGTTGACTCGGAACGGTTGCTCATTGAGATAAACAAACAAGCCAAACGCAGTGGTCGAACAATTCCCATTCTTCTGCAAGTGCATGTGGCAAAGGAGACAACAAAGTTCGGCTTCACACCCGATGAACTGTTAAACTTCATGGAAAATGGAGATTGGCGTCAATACACAAACATACGCTTTTCCGGCATAATGTGCATGGCAACCAACACCGAAGACGAAGCACTTATCGCATCAGAATTCGAACAAGCAAAAACGCTTTTCCACAGAATAAAAGAAAAGTATTTTAGCGACTCTGACACATTCAACGAATGTTCTTGGGGAATGAGTGGAGACTACCCCATTGCCATCGAACACGGAAGCACATTGATTCGAATCGGAAGCATGATATTCGGAGAACGCACCTACTAAAAAAGCATAAACTCGACATACCTCAATTTCAGCCGATTACACAACGCCAGTATACTTGGCAAACTTAACGTGTAAAGTCGGCCGACTTAACGTGTATAGTTGCCCGACTTCTCTGCAGAAGTTTTCAAAGTTCTCTTGTGTGTGTTCGAGAGTACCCCAAAAAAGTTATTTTTTTATTGCTTTTTGCTCATTATTCATAACTAATTTGTAACTTTGCAACGCGGAAGATTACAAAACCGTCTCGGAGGAGACACTTTCGTACCTTATTAGAAATCATTGAAGCGTTATGCTCTTTCTTGCAAGCTGAGAACCTGAGAAATTTTCAAGAATTGCAAAGAACCTCGGAGACCTTTTTCTTGGTCAACGGTCATAAAGAGAACGACATAGTGGCTTCACGCGTCAGCGTGGAACTGCTCTAATCATCTTTTATGACCGGGTTTTCTCAGGACCTTCAGCTTGAAGATGGGACATACAGTTCCACGCTTCTTGCATACTGTTAATGTCCTTTTGGTGCTGGAGGACAACAAAAACGTAGTCCACTATGGAAAAACGAAAACACATTTGGGCAATGCTGCTTTTTGTAGTATCTTGTCTATTCAGTACCAATGCTTTTGCCTACGATGCAGAGATTGACGGCATCTACTACAACTTCAACGAAAATGAAGCCACGGTAACGTATAACGACTATGATTATTACTCTGGTGACATTTTGATTCCAAAGTCTGTCATTTACAATGAAAAAACTTACTCCGTAACTAGCATAGGAGACAAAGCATTCTTTGAATGCTATGACCTTACCTCTGTCAACATACCAAACTCAGTAACTTACATTGGCTACCACGCATTCTGGGCGTGCAGTAATCTTACCTCTATTACCATACCAAACTCAGTAACTTACATTGGAACCGAAGCATTCAGTTGCTCTAGTCTTACCTCTGTAACCATACCAAACTCAGTAACAGAAATAAATTACGATGCATTCAGCAACTGCAGAGCTCTTACCTCTGTAACCATACCAAACTCAGTAACAATAATAAGAAGCAACGCATTCAGTGGCTGCGATGGTCTTACCTCTGTAATCATACCAAACTCCGTTACAAGAATAGGAAGCGATGCATTCCTTGATTGCTATTTTACAAAAGAATCATTTATTAATAATTCTACATTAACAAGCGATACTTATTGGGGAGCAACTATTTGTGATATTGAAACAAATGATGGATTATTAATAACAAACAATGAAGTGGTAAAATGCAGACCTTGCGCAACCTCTGTCGTCATACCCAATTCCGTTACTAGCATAGGAAAGAATGCATTCTATTGCTGCTATGGCCTTACCTCTGTTACCATCCCCAATTCCGTAACTAGCATAGGAGACAATGCATTCGGGAATTGCTCTGGCCTGAAGAAAGTCATTGTTCCTGACATTGCAGCATGGTGCGGTATTGCATTTGCTGACCCTAGTTCTAGCTATAGTTATTCAAATCCTTTACGTTATGCCAAACATCTTTACAGCGATGAGGCGACAGAAATAACAAACCTTATTATCCCCAACTCCGTAACAAGCATAGGAAGCTCTGCTTTCTATAACTGCTCTGGTCTTACATCTGTAACCATACCCAACTCCGTAACAAGCATAGGAAGCTCTGCTTTCTATAACTGCTCTGGTCTTACATCTGTAACCATACCCAACTCCGTAACAAGCATAGGAAGCTCTGCTTTCTTAGGTTGCTCTGGCCTTACCTCAGTAACGATAAACAGCAATGCCGTTGCTTCTAAGTCGTATACCATTGCTAATAACTTATCTAGCGTTTTCGGCAGCCAAGTGAAAGAATACATCTTCGGCGAAGGTGTACAACAAATAGGAAACTGCGCATTATACTGCTGTTCTGGTCTTACCTCTGTTACCATTCATAACTCCGTAACAAGCATAGGAGAGCGGGCATTCTATGACTGCGATGGGCTTACATCTGTCACCATACCTAATTCCGTAACAAACATAGGACGCGCCGCATTCTATGGCTGCGATGGCCTTACCTCTGTAACCATCCCCAACTCCGTAACAAGCATAGGAGACCAAGCATTCGATTACTGCTCTGGCCTTACCTCTGTAACGATAAACAGCAATGCCGTTGCTTCTAAGTCGTATGACAGTGGTCATACTATAGCTAGTATTTTCGGCAGCAAAGTGAAAGAATACATCTTCGGCGAAGATGTACAACAAATAGGAAACTGGGCATTATATCGCTGCTCTAGTCTTACCTCTGTCACCATACCAAACTCCGTTACAAGCATAGGAAGCGGCGCATTCTGTGAATGCGATGGTCTTACCTCTGTAACTATCCCTAACTCCGTAACGAGCATAGGAGAGTGGGCATTCGAACGCTGCTCTGGGCTGAAGAAAGTCATTGTTCCTGACATTGCAGCATGGTGCAGTATTGAATTTGGAAACGAATATGCAAATCCTTTATTATATGCCAAGCATCTTTACAGCGATGAGACGACGGAAATAACAAACCTTATTATCCCCGACTCCGTAAAAAGCATAGGAAACTACGCATTCCGTCACTGCGATGGTCTTACCTCTGTAACTATCCCTAACTCCGTAACGAGCATAGGAAACGACGCTTTCTTTTGTTGCTATGGTCTTGCCACTGTCACCATTGGTAACTCCGTAACAAGCATAGGAAGCGGTGCATTCCGTTACTGCGATGCTCTTACCTCTGTAACCATAGGAAACTCCGTAACTAGCATAGGAGACAATGCATTCTATGGCTGCTCTGGGCTGAAGAAAGTCATTGTTCCTGACATTGCAGCATGGTGTGATATTGCATTTGGCAATCTATATGCACATCCTTTAAGTTGGAAAGGAGGAGGTAATCTTTACAGCGATGAAACGACACAAATAACAAACCTTATTATCCCCAACTCCGTAACAAGCATAGGAAACTGGGCATTCTATCGCTGCGAAGGTCTTACCTCTGTGACCATTGGCAACTCCGTAACTAGCATAGGAAGCCAAGCATTCGATTACTGCTCTGGGCTGAAGAAAGTCATTGTTCCTGACATTGCAGCATGGTGCAGTATTGAATTTGGAAACGAATATGCAAATCCTTTATTATATGCCAAGCATCTTTACAGCGATGAGACAACAGAAATAACAAACCTTATTATCCCTAGCTCCGTAACGAGCATAGGAGACTATGCATTCCGCAACTGCAGGGCTCTTACCTCTGTCAACATACCAAACTCCGTAACGAGCATAGGAGACTATGCATTCTATTACTGCTCTGGCCTTACCTCTATAACCATTGGCAATAGTGTGAAAAGCATCGAGAACTATGCTTTTGCCTACTGTTCTAAACTGACAGACGTCTATTGTTATGCAGAGAGCGTGCCTTCAACGGGTAGCGACGCTTTTACAGAGTCGAACATCCAAAATGCTACGCTCCATGTTCCAGGCAGCAAGGCAGCATATGAAGCAGTATCTCCTTGGAATGGATTTGGTGAGATTGTAGAGATGACTAGCCCCATAACAGTCGGAGAAACGGGTTTTGCTACATTCTGTTCTCCATACGCTTTGGACTTCTCCGAAGTCGAAGACATTAGGGCTTACATCGTCAGTGGCTTTAACCAGGAAACGGGCACGTTAGTACTTACGCGTGTAACAGAGGTGCCTGCTGGCGAAGGACTTTACATTGCAGGAACACCAGGCGAACATCGGATTCCGAAAACCCAAACTTCAATGTTCTATGCCAATCTGCTGAAAGGCGTAACAGAGCCAACAATCATTTCTCCCACAGATGGTAATTACACAAACTATATTCTTTCGAATGGCAGTTATGGTGTAGGCTTCTATACGCTCTCCCAAACCGGCACATTGGATGCAGGCAAAGCATACCTGCAGTTACTGACGGCAAGCGTTGCCGGCATCAAAGCATTGAAGATAGAATTCGACGAAAATGACGACCCAACCGGTATCGCCATCACCTCAACTTCTCCCACAGAAGAGAACACCATCTACAACCTTGCTGGACAAAGAGTAAGTAAGGCACACAGAGGAATCAATATCGTAAACGGAAAGAAAGTTTTCATTAAATAAGGTAAAAGTAGGAAAATGAAAGCAAAATACGAAACACCACAGATGATTCAGGTATCTATCTCTACAAAACACCTAGTCTCTGCTTCTACAACAAATGAAAACATCTATAACGACGATCCACAAGACCCAGGAAATGCGCTAACTAAAGAAAATAACGACCACAGCATCTGGGACAATGAATGGTAACTAAAAAATATAATATGGAAAGAAGGTGTGCCTAGGCACACCTTCTTGTTTCTTTGAGCGATAGACGGGGCTCGAACCCGCGACCCTCGGCTTGGGAAGCCAATGCTCTACCAACTGAGCCACTATCGCATTTGTTAACATGTGCAAAGATACGAAAAAATACTTTTAAAAGAGTACATCCTGATAAATAAAAAAGTTATATATCCTTAATTTAGGGTATTTATCTCATGTTATATCTACTATAATAAAGAAAATAATACTAAATTTGTATCAGAAATAATAAAAGAGAATATTTACTAGTACTAACAATTAAACAATAGAAAGATGAAAAAGAAATTTGTTTGCACCGTGTGCGGATATATCTATGAGGGCGAAGAGGCACCTGCAAAGTGCCCACAGTGTGGCGTACCCGCAAGTAAATTCCAAGAGATGAGCGAAGAGGGCATGAGCTATGTAACAGAACACGTTATTGGCGTTGCCAAGGGTTGCCCACAAGAAATCTGGGAAGGCCTGCAATCTCACTTCGCTGGCGAATGCACAGAAGTAGGTATGTATTTGGCAATGTCACGCCAAGCAGACCGTGAGGGTTATCCCGAAATTGCAGAAGCATTCAAGCGCTATGCTCTTGAGGAAGCCGACCACGCAAGTCGCTTTGCCGAACTCATTGGTGATGTTGTTTGGGACACAAAGACGAACCTGCAAAAGCGTGCAGAGGCTGAATGTGGTGCTTGCTCAGGCAAGATGGAAATTGCAAAAGCAGCCAAAGAAGCTGGTCTGGATGCCATACACGACACTGTACACGAAATGGCTAAGGACGAAGCACGTCACGGCCGTGGCTTCGAAGGTCTTCTGAAGCGCTACTTTGGCAAGTAAGCCTCAGGCTAAAAGCTGAAAGACATAAACTGACTGCCATCCTGCTGGTTTTCTTAACCAATCCTGCAGGGTGGCAGTTTTTTTGTAACCACAACGGGAAAAAAGTGCTTGCGATGCTATGTTATCATCTGGGATGTAAGCATAAAGTTGTTTTAATCCCAGAAAAGAGAAAGCATATTCCTTCAAAAGTTGAAGAGCCTCAGTAGCAACACCACGACGTTGCTGTTCTGCAAGAACAACAATACCGACTTCAGCACGAAGATGGAGGGGATCAAAATGCATAAGGTCAAGAAAACCGACACCAATACCTTCTGTTGTCTCGATAACAAATCGCAACTGGCGGTCTCGATAAAGATCATTTGTGTTTTCAGACAAATACTGTTTGAGAGCATAGTATGAGAAAGGCACGGTATTATGTCCACAAGACCATAACTCTGCATCATTCTCAATAAGATACATCAAGTCAAGATCTTCTGGTTCTACAGCCCTCAATCTAACCTTATTGCCTTTTAACATCTCTCAGTGTAAATAAGAGTGCAATAGCGAGTATTCCGATTCCATAAAGCTGCGTACTATCACCCATATAGAAATAAAGTAGCAGTATGAAAGCTAATGGTATTGCTAATGATGCTATTCTCCAAAAAGGATTTATGTTCCTAAAACGAATAGCGAAGAATGCAGCGAGAAGGATGGACGCAGAACACAGAAGCGTCAAAAGATATTGTTCGTTGTTCATAGATTCAATTTGTAATCTATCTGTTTTATAATATCTGAACTATGAATTGTTAAATGGTATTCGTCCGGCAAGAGCTCTGCCGAGTGTCACTTCATCCGTATACTGAAGTTCGTCATTCTGGGCTACACCACGAGCAATGACCGTGACTTTTACACCTGTTTCTTCTAGTTTACGAAAAATGTAATAGTTCGTCGTGTCGCCCTCCATCGTCGGACTTAAAGCAAGAATGACTTCTGCAACACCTCCCTGCCTCACACGTTCCACAAGGCTCTCTATCTGCAAGTCGCTTGGACCTATGCCATCCATCGGGCTGATAACTCCACCCAAGACATGATAAAGACCACGATACTGCATCGTATTCTCAATGGCCATTACATCTTGTATATTCTCCACCACACAAACAATACTCTTATCGCGTAGCGGATTACTACAAATCTCACAACATTCGCCATCACAGATATTGTAGCAAGTGTTACAATAACGCACTTCTCTGCGCATCTTGACTATACTGTTTGCTAAAGCATCTACTTTACCTTCGTCCTGACGAAGCAAATGAAGGGCGAGCCTTAAAGCTGTCTTGCTACCAATTCCTGGCAACCGATTTATTTCGGTCACGGCTTTCTCAAGCAACTGTGATGAATAGTTCATAGCACGCCTTTGCTTGATGGAAGTTGAAAATGTGTAATATCACGCCGAACGGCCATACGTAAACTGCGTGCAAATGCTTTGAAGATGCCCTCTATCTTGTGATGTTCGTTTTGACCATCTGCCTTAACATGCAGATTGATGGCAGCACTATCTGAAAGGCTTTTAAAGAAATGGAGGAACATCTCTGTTGGCATGTCGCCCACCTTTTCTCGATGAAACTCAGCATCCCAAACAAGCCACGGACGACCTCCAAAATCCATCGCAACTTGGCAAAGGCAATCATCCATTGGCAAACAATAACCATAACGTTCTATGCCTCGTTTGTCGCCTAATGCCTTGCGGAGACATTCACCTAATGCCAATGCAACATCTTCTATTGTATGATGTTCATCGACATTAAGGTCACCATTACAACGTATGTAGAGGTCGGTCATTCCATGTTTAGCAATCTGTTCGAGCATATGATCAAAGAAACCAAGCCCTGTTTGGATGTCGCTCTTTCCGTCTCCATCTAAACAAACACGAACCTCAATATCTGTTTCCTTTGTTGTTCTGCGAACGGAAGCAGTCCGGTAGCCGGCAAACAGAAGCTCTGAAATCTTTTCCCAAGTCATGTCGGGAGAAAGAATATAGCTGCCACAGCCAAGATTCTCTGCAAGCTGGGCATCAGTTTTTCTGTCGCCTATTACAAAACTGCCACTTATATCGTAATCCTCCGTCATGTAATCTGTAAGCATTGCCGTACCAGGCTTTCGCGTAGGTAGATTATCTTCGGGGAAGCTTCGGTCTATGTGAATTGCATCGAAACAAATGCCCTCGCCCTTCAATACGTCGAGCATAAGATTTTGTGTCGGCCAAAAATCCTCCTCCGGGTAACTGTCAGTGCCTAGCCCGTCCTGATTGCTTACCATAACAAACAAGAAGTCTGTGTGTTGACGCAAGAAGCGTAAAGCACTGATTGCTCCAGGAAGAAAGCTGAATTTCTCGAAACTATCTATTTGCTCGTCTGCCGGTTCACGAAGAATTGTTCCGTCACGATCTATGAAGAGAATCCGTTGTTTCATGGGAAATCTATTTATTTGAAGAAGCGCAAAGCACCTAACAGTTCATTATTTTCTTGGCGTGTACCAATAGTTATGCGCAGACAATCGTTACATAGTTGAACACGATGACGATTGCGTACTACAATGCCCTTCCCTATCAGGTATTGATAAACACGATTGGCATCTGTTACACGTACAAGAACAAAATTAGCATCTGTGGGAAACACCTCTTGGACGATGGGCAGCTCTGCCAATGCCGGCAAGACATGTTCACGTTCACGATTTACCTGAACCAGCCAACCATCCAAAGTGGGTCTGTCCGCAAGCAAAGCGCATGCTTTTTCTTGTGCAAGCAAATTGACGTTATAAGGGTATTTCACCTTATTGAACAATGCTATTATCTCTTCGCTGGCAAAGGCCATACCCAGTCGTATGGCTGCCGATGCCCATGCCTTGCTGAATGTATTTAGTACAATGAGATTGGGGTAATTATCCAAAACAGTTCTGAATGGCTGCTGTGTTGAGAAGTCTGAATAAGCCTCATCTATGACTACAATTCCTTCAAACGACATCAAAACCTCATGTAAAACCTCACGAGGAAAATCGTTGCCGGTAGGATTATTCGGAGAGCATATCCAAATAACCTTTGTATTACTATCCGTTGCCGCAAGCAGTGCTTTAGGATTCAACTGCCAATCTTCTGAAAGAGAAACGCTTCTATACTCAACATCGTTGACATCCGCACAAACTTTATACATGCCATAAGTCGGAGCAATGGCAACTACATTGTCTTGTTTTGGATTACAAAAGATTCGATATATGAGGTCTATCGCTTCGTCGCTTCCGTTGCCGAGGAAAATCTGCGAGGGACGTACATGCTTTACAGGAGCTAGTATCTTCTTAACTTTTTCCTGTAATGGATCGGGATATCTGTTCAGCGGTTCGTTATACGGGCTTTCGTTTGCATCGAGAAACACATGGGCCTCCATTCCCTTAAACTCGTCGCGGGCACAACTATAGGGTTCAAGCGCCCATATGTTAGGGCGAACTAATGACTGCAGATTCTTCATAAACTTTTTATTCTTAATGTCATTGCATTCCGATGCGCATCTAGGCCTTCGGCATCTGCCATAAGTTCCACTGCACGTCCGATGTTTCGAACGCCCTCGCTCTGGATGTGCTGGAAAGTAATTTTGCGACAAAAGCTGTCGAGATTAACACCGCTATAAGCTACTGCATATCCGTTTGTCGGCAACGTGTGATTTGTTCCGCTGGCATAGTCTCCTGCACTTTCTGGCGTAAGCGAACCGAGAAAAACACTGCCGGCATTGACAACCTTTTGTGCAAGCTCCATGTAGTTTGCAGTTTCTATAATGAGGTGCTCCGGAGCATAGCGATTAGTAATGTCCATCATTTCATTGTCATCGTGCACCACTATTGTTTTGCTATGCTCAAGTGCAAGTGCTGCAATGTCTTTTCTCGGAAGCAAAGCTAACTGACGTTCTACTTCTGCTTCCACCTTTTGTGCGGTCTCCATGCTTTTGCATACAAGCAACACCTGGCTGTCTATGCCATGCTCTGCCTGGCTGAGAAGGTCGGCAGCAACGAAAGCAACATTGCTCGTTTCGTCGGCCAGCACTTCCACTTCGCTTGGACCTGCCGGCATGTCGATAGCAACATCGTGAAGACTGACCTGTTGCTTAGCGCACATAACAAACTGATTGCCAGGACCGAATATCTTATATACTTTAGGAACACTTTCTGTCCCGTAAGCCATTGCTCCGATGGCCTGCACACCACCAATCTTGTAGATACGGCTAACGCCTGCAATGTGAGCAGCAACAAGGATAGCAGGATTTACTGAACCATCTTTTGCCGGAGGTGTACAAAGTACAATCTCCTTACATCCAGCTATCTTTGCAGGTGTAGCAAGCATCAGCACTGTGCTAAAAAGGGGAGCTGTCCCGCCTGGAATGTAAAGCCCTACACGCTCTATGGCTACCGATTTTTGCCAGCACTCTACTCCTTCAACCACATGAATGTGTTCGCCTTCGAAGCGTTGTGCCTCATGGAATTTTCTAATGTTGTGGTGTGCCAAACGAATGGCATCTTTCAGTTCTTCGGAAACCATTTGCTCTGCAGCAAGCATTTCGTCCTCGCTGACAGCAAGCGCGTCAAGACATACTTTGTCGAAACGTTCCTCATATTCCCGTACTGCGGCATCGCCTCTTTGTTTGACATCCTGCAAAACCGCAGCAACGGTTGCGTTCAACTCCGATGCATCGCGAACCGGCCGTTTGAGCAAGGAATCGAGTTCTTCGGTTGTAGGATATTTGTAAATGTTCATTAGGGAATCATTTTTTCGATGGGTACAACAAGTATGCCTTCCGAACCACGTTCTTTCAGTTCGCGAATGATTTCCCAGAAACGTTTCTCTTCGATTACGGTGTGAACACTGCTCCAGCCTTCTTTTGCAAGAGGCATCACGGTAGGACTCTTTGCACCGGGCAAGACGGCAACAACATCTTTCACACGATCTGTAGGCACATTCATCAGGACGTACTTCTTGTCTTCGGCACTCTTGACGGCCTCGATACGGAACAACAGTTCGTCGAGAATCTTGCGCTGCTCATCGTCCAACGATCTGTTGGCTACGAGCACTGCTTCGCTTTGCATCACTACCTCAACCTCAACAAGGTTATTACTTACGAGTGTTGAGCCGCTGCTAACGATGTCGAAGATAGCATCTGCCAACCCAATACCCGGGCTTATCTCTACGCTGCCAGTTATGACATGTATGTCTGCAGCAATATGGTTTTCCTGCATAAAGCGACGAAGGATGGCAGGATATGATGTTGCGATCTTCTTGCCCTCAAACCACTTCAGACCGTAATAGCCACAACCTTTGGGCACAGCCAAAGAGAGGCGGCACTTGCTGAAGCCTAGCGAGCGGACGATTTCCACGTCCTCTGCTTTTTCCTCGAACTCGTTCAGGCCAACGATGCCAAGATCGGCCACACCGCTTGCAACGCTCTGCGGGATATCGTCATCGCGCAGATAAAGCACCTCAATAGGGAAATTACTACTCTGTACGAGCAAGGTACGCTTACTGCTGCTCACTTTAATGCCTGCCTCGGCAAGCAAAGCCATTGTATCCTCGAAGAGACGGCCTTTAGACTGGACTGCTATTCTTAACATATTTGTTTGTTCTTTTTGCCTTTATATGATTTAATTTGCGCGTGCAAAGTTACAACAAAGAGAGCGAAACACAAAAGAATAGGCCAAGTATTTTCCGTATTATGTTCAAGGAAGAATACGTTTAGAGCCGAGAGTACAGGAATGTGTTTACTTTACCGGACAGAAAGGAAGAAATCACGCAGGCCCTCACAAGGAAAAATTCTTACATTCCACAGCAGTCCCGTTTATAGTAACCAGACGATACACGTTAAGTCGGCAAAGTTTACGTGTTAAGTCGGCAAAGTTTACGTGTTAAGTCGGCCAACTAAACACGTTAAAATCGCAAACTATACACGTTAAGATTGCCAACTTCTCTGCATAAGTTTTACAACTCAACAGCACGAAAGACAACAATCTGTGTATCAGAATAATACAAACCCCGCAAAATCCGTCTATTTTTAGTACATTTAATAAAAACAAAAAATACCACAAAACTTACAAATGGTATTGCGCATAGTAGTAAGAGAGATAGAGACAGACAAAACCGCGACACACCACCCCGCCCGAGGCGACGCGTCGTGCCAGGCGAGTTTATGCGTTATGTTAGGAATGTCAATATGTCGTCTTGGACAAGTTGGTAACGGATTACGCTATACCAAGAAGTTCAATCTCAAAGATAAGAGTAGAGCCGCCGGGGATACCTGGCTGCGAAAAACGTCCATAGCCCATCTCAGCCGGGATGTACAGTTCCCATTTGTCGCCTATATGCATCTGTTGCAAAGCAATAATCCAGCCATTGATAAGGTCGCAGAGTCTGCATGCCAAAGGTGCTCGGCCACGGCTGCTGTCGAACTTTTTGCCGTTAATGGTCTTTCCTGTATAGTGAGCCGTAATGATGCTTCGGATGTTAGGCTGCTCGCTCGATTGGTTACCCTCCTTCAGCACCTTGTAATATATTCCTCTGGACAGTGCTTTTACGCCTTCTTCCTTCGATTTTGCTTCAAGCCATTCCTTGTTGGCCTGTACATATTCTCGTTTACTCATTTCTGCTTCTTGAATAGGATTTTGTTTACGGAACGTGAGTACTTACGGTTTGCAACATAAACATCGGCCTCACGACTTTCGTGTTGCAAAGTTACTAAAAGTTTCGCAGACTTCCTGCATTTGGGGGATAAGGTTTCAGAAAAACATCAACCTTACGATATTAAAAGCCTTTATAACACAATTCGCCATGCAAGGCTGTAAGATACCGAAGCAATTACAGCAGTTGTTGATTGGATATTGGAGCAAAGGACAATAGCGTATTCAGAAGAAAATCACATCGCTGACGACGTAAGCACCCACATGGTCGTTCAGTTTTTGAGCGATACGCTTATGCTCCATCATAAGGTTTTGGCGCAGAGATGGACTCGTGAGTTGCACCTGCAACTTGCCGTCTTTAACAAAGACCTGACGGGTATAGCGACTAATTACTTCGCCCATCACTTCGGGCCAGGCTTGCACAACACGATATTCGAGTAGTGGTGTCTCAAGGCCTTCCGCCCGAAGCCACGCAAGCAGAATGTCGTGTACCGGTTGAGATTTTGTGTGTATCATGCGCTAATCTCTCCTTTCTCCACAAAAAACATCTTGTTGTCGCCCTGCATCGAAGTGAGGATTGCATCGAGGTGGTCGCGGTTGGTGTCCGTAATGAATATCTGTCCAAAGCGTTCGCCGCTGACGAGTTTAACAATCTGCTCCACTCGCATGGCATCGAGTTTGTCGAAAATATCGTCGAGCAGAAGCAGAGGTTTCGTTCTCGAACCAGTACGACCAAGAAAGTCGAACTGTGCCAACTTCAATGCAATGAGAAATGTTTTGCTTTGTCCCTGAGAACCTTCACGCCGAACGGGATAGCCATTCTGCAGCATCTCCAAATCGTCTTTGTGGACACCATGCAACGAATAGCCTACAGCTCTGTCCTTGTAGCGACCCGTTGTGAGTTGTTCGAGCAAGGGACCTCGCTGAAGTTGTGACACATAGCGCAACTCCACCTGCTCATGTCCGTTGGAAATACGGTTGTAGAACTCTTGGAAGATAGGAATAAGCTCGGTGATGTATTCACTGCGTTTGCGGAAGATATACTCTCCCTCGCGCGCCATCTGTTGCTCAAAAACAAGAAAGACCTCCGGGTCTGCCTCTTCTTCCTGTTTGAGCATTACGTTGCGTTGTTGCAAGGCTCTGTTATAGCGGAGAAGGGATTCTGTGTAAGCCGGGTCGTACTGACAGATAACCATATCAATGAAACGGCGACGCTCCTCGCTGCCTCCTGCAACAAGCACCTGGTCGGCCGGTGACACCATAACCAACGGAATGAGACCTATGTGCTCGCTGATGCGACGATAGGCTTTCTTGCCACGACGGACAATCTTCTTCTGCCCGACCTTAAGTCCGCAATGAATATCCTCTTTTGTGCCGTCCTCATGTTCGTACAGACCCTGCAACGACATAAACTCGCTGCCATGACGCACACTGAGCGCATCGACACTGCTGCTGTAACTACGACAGAAACTAAGGAAATGAATAGCATCCAACACATTGGTCTTACCCTCGCCATTTCCGCCAATAAAGCAATTAAGCTTAGGCGAGAAATGCAACTCGGCTTCTCCAATGTTCTTATAATTAAATATAGTAAGGTCTGTCAGTCTCATTGTCTTTGCAAAGATAGGCGTTATCAACAAAAGAAATAAGAGAAAAGCATAAAATCATCTATTAAAGATATAATTTTGATTTTGGGATTTTGTATTTCAAATTAAAAGTCTTACCTTTGCACGCAAAATAAACAAAAAACAACACACTAAAATGTCAAAGAAAAACGCAAAGACTCAGGTCAACGAGTTCGACGAAACACTCGCTGCCTCTAAATCATTCTTCGAGAAGAACCAGAAAGCAATCCTGTGGGGTGGCGGCGGCTTGCTGGCCATCGTCATCATCGCACTGCTCGTTCACCAGTTCTACATCACCCCTCTCAACAACCGTGCAAACGAGAGCATCTTCCACGCAGAACAAGCTTTCATTGATGGCAACTACGAAAAAGCACTCAACGGAGATGGCGAAAGCATGGGCTTCCTTGCTGTTATCGACGAGTTCGGCAACACCAAAGCCGGCAACATCGCTTGCCTCTATGCTGCAAAATGCTATGCCGCAACAGAAAAATACCAGGAAGCCATCGAGATGCTCGACAGATTCAGCAACTGCGACGACGAAATGATCAGCCCCGCTGCCATTGCACTCAAAGGTAACTGCTATGCTGAACTTGGCGAAAACGAAAAAGCTGCCGAACTGTTGCTGAAAGCTGCAAAAGAAGCAGACAACAACACCATCAGCCCCACTTGCCTGCTGCAGGCCGGCCAAATCTATACATCTCTCGGCCAAAACGAAAAGGCACTTGACTGCTACAACCAAATTAAGAGCAAGTACCAGCAGAGCAATGCCTACTACGAAATCGACAAGTATATCGAGGCTTGCAAATAAGAAGGAACACACAAAATGGCATCTTCCCTCCACAATCTCTCTGACTACAACGTACACTCCGTGCCCGATGCAACAGGCATGAGAGTAGGCATCGTGGTCAGCGAATGGAACGAAAAAATAACAGGTGCACTGCTCGACGGCGCATGCAAAACACTTATGAAGCATGGTGTCCGCGAGGAGAGCATCAACATCAAAACCGTCCCAGGCAGTTTTGAACTTGTATATGGTGCTGCACGCTTTGTCAGCTCCGGCCTGGTAGACGTTGTCATCGCCATCGGATGTGTCATTCGAGGCGACACACCACACTTCGATTACATCTGTCAAGGCGTTACACAAGGCCTGGCCGACTTAAATAAAGAAGGCAAAATTCCCGTCATCTACGGCTTGCTCACCTGCAACACACTCGAGCAGGCACAAGAACGTTGTGGCGGAATGCTCGGCAACAAAGGCGACGAATGTGCCATCACCGCCATCAAGATGGTAAAAGGTTGGGAATAAATCCACTACCCTATTATTTACAGACACACATAAAGTGCTGCACGGACATCCATGCAGCACTTTCTTTATAATGACGGGAAACGCCAAATAAGAAAACACCCTTTAGCAGAAAAGAAAGATAATGGGGAGATGCTATTGCGTCTCCCCATTATGAATATTGTTAAATGAAAAAATACTACTCGATGACAACACGCGTCCAGCCGTGCTCGTCGGGTTCAATGCCATACTGTATGTTGCGCAGCTTTTCATAAAGTATACGACAAATTGGACCTGGCTGTCCATCCTTACTGATAATGAAACTTTGTTTCGTGTCGAGGTCATCGATGCGTTCTATAGGGCTGATAACAGCTGCCGTTCCGCAAGCACCAGCTTCTTCGAATGTTGCAAGTTCTTCTTCTGGAATCTGTCGGCGTTCCACTTTCATACCAAGGTCCATTGCCAACTGCATAAGACTCTTGTTCGTAATACTCGGCAGGATGCTGGAACTCTTGGGAGTAACATATGTATTGTCCTTTATGCCGAAGAAATTTGCAGCACCACATTCGTCCATATATTTCTTTTCCTTCGCATCAAGATAGAACTCGCAACTATAGCCCAAGTCGTGCGCCAACTTGTTCGCTCTAAGACTTGCCGCATAGTTACCTCCAACCTTATACACACCTGTGCCAAGCGGTGCTGAACGGTCATACTCACGTACAATAACATATGGATTGGCTGCGAAACCACCCTTGAAGTACGGACCTACTGGTGTAACGAAAATAACAAAGAGATACTCCTCTGCAGGATGAACACCAACCTGTGCACTCGTTCCAATCAGAAGAGGACGAATGTAGAGTGTGGCTCCACTCTCGTAAGGCGGAATGAAATGTTCATTCAGGCGTATCACTTTCTCAACCATCTCAATAAACATCTCTGTAGGCACCTCTGGCATGAGTATGCCTCGACAAGTACTCTGCAAACGAGCTGCATTCTCATCGATTCGGAACACACGCACCTTTCCGTCAGGACAACGATAGGCTTTTAGTCCTTCGAATGCTTCCTGCCCATAGTGCAGGCAGGTTGCTGCCATGTGCATAGGAATGGTTTCCTCGCTGCAAACCTCTATCTCACCCCATGCTCCGTTACGATAGTAACAGCGCACATTATAGTCCGTCTTCATGTAACCAAACGACAGGTTACTCCAATCTATTTCCTTCATAATGAAGTTCCTTCTATGCTCCCCCTTGAGGAAGATCCTTTAAATTTTGAATTATATTTGTATGCAAAGTTACTCTTTTTCCTCGATATTAAGTAAGGATTTGCAGTTTTTTTCTGCCTCGTAGAGTTTTTCATGACAATACTTCATTAACTCTTGTGCATCACGAAGGCGTGTTGCCATCTCGTCGATGCCGATTTCACCTCGTTCCATCTGCAAAGTCATTTCCTCGAGTCGCTGCATAGCCTGCTCGTAAGTCAGTTCTTCTTTCATGTATCTACAATTGATTTGATTGTTCCGTATTCTGTATATGTATGTAACACATCGCCTTTCTGAAGGCCTTCTGCGCTGCGTACCAATTTGCCTTTACATGTCGTGATACTATAGCCACGACGAAGTAAAAGTTTAGGATCGAGACTTTCAATGCGTTGTTTCATAAGCTCGAGACGATGCTTCTCTTGTTCGATGCAACGAGTGCTCACTAAAGTAAGTCTTTGACAAAGAAGTTGAAGCGTATTATGATGACTTTGACCTATGTTCGTAAAAAGCAAAGGTAACACCATACGTAGACGTTCGAGTCTTTGACATTCATGTTGTATTCGCTCTTGGGCAAGGCGCGTGATGCGCAGATAGAGGTCATCAAGCAGAGCAGCCTCTTGCGCCTGATGTTCAATCAGGAAAGCAGCAGCAGCAGTCGGTGTCTTGACACGCGTATGCGCCACAAAGTCTATGACTGTTTCGTCGCGTTCATGACCGATACCCGTCAGCACTGGCAACGGATATTGTGCTATGCATGCAGCAAGTTCATAATTGTCGTAATCGCTCAAATCACTGCTAGCTCCACCACCTCTTATGATAACAACGATATCGAAAGGGACTCCACCTCCGCTCTCGTCGCTGCAGGACGAGATTGTTTCGAGAGCAGCGATAATACTGGAAGGTACTTGTTCTCCCTGCATGACCGCAGGGAATAGCTGAACATCAAAATGAAAACCATAGACATTCTGTTCCAGCTGATGGCAGAAATCGCCATAACCAGCTGCTGTTGCACTACTTATCACAGCAATGCGCCTAAACAATCGTGGCAAAGATAGTGTCTGATTATCATGCAGAATACCGTCACGCTCGAGTTGTAGAAGTATTTCACGACGACGCTTGGCGAGATCGCCCAATGTGTATGTGGAGTCAATGTCTAGGATGTTGAGCGAATAACCATACTGCTCGTGGAATGACACCTTCACCTGCAGCCTTACTTGCAAACCTTTTCTGAGCGTTTCGCCAGACTCTTTTTGGAAACGTAAGCGAAGGATATTATAGTTGCGAGCCCAGCAAGTAATACGGGCACGAGCTACAATGCGATCGCCACCTTCGTCCTTCTGCACAAGTTCCCCATAGAAATGTCCACCGAAAGCAGGCGTACTGACATCACTCAATTCGCCCGTCACCCAGCAAGGCTCATCAAGATGACCTTCAACAACCTCTCTTACGAAGGCATTCAACTCAAAAAGTGTCAGTGTTTCGTTTGACATTAATGTGCAGATTGTTCATGCAAAAATAATAAAAGTTTTGCGAACAAAGAATATACAGATTAGAGAAATGCATCGAATCGGTATAAAAGCGAAAACAAGACCTATTCTTTCATCGAGAATATATAATTTATATGTATCTTTGTACCAGCATTAAAAACACAACATAAACTACAATGATAAAAGACATTTATCTTGCCGGTGGTTGTTTTTGGGGAACAGAACATTACTTTAAGCAGATAAAAGGCGTAAAGGAAACAGAGGTGGGCTTTGCTAATGGGCATACAGAAAATCCCACATACCAAGAAGTCTATACCGACACAACCGGATTCACAGAAACTGTGCACATAAAGTACAATCTTGAAGAGGTCAGTCTGGAATTCTTACTTAAAATGTTCTTCAAGGCTATAGACCCAACAAGTCTCAACAAACAAGGGCACGACGAAGGAACACGCTACCGTACCGGTATTTATTACATCAATGAAGAAGACATTGATGTAATAAATAAGGTCTACAATGAAGAACAGAAGCATTACAACCAACCATTAGCAGTAGAGATATTGCCTTTAGAGAATTACTATTCTGCCGAAGAGTATCATCAAGACTACCTCGATAAAAACCCTACCGGATATTGTCATCTACCTCTCTCTCTATTCAAGTTTGCAAAAGAAGCAAAAGAAGAAGATTTATTGAGCGAATGAAGCAATAAGATACGATATCAAAACGAGTACATAAATAAACTCAACAAAAAATCCGCAATGCCAATAAGACATTGCGGATTCTATTTTATTACTTATTAAATACTGTTTAGACTCTGCTTCTTAACCGCAGAAGCTAAGCAGGATACCTGCTGCAACAGCACTACCGATAACGCCTGCCACATTGGGGCCCATAGCGTGCATCAGCAGGAAGTTACGGGGATCTGCCTTCTGACCCTCAACTTGGCTAACACGAGCTGCCATAGGAACTGCACTAACACCTGCACTGCCAATGAGGGGATTAATTTTCTCCTTCAAGAAAAGGTTCATGAACTTAGCCATCAACACACCACCTGCGCTACCAATGCCAAAGGCTACGATACCAACACACAAAATGGCAATTGTCTGGAAATTAAGGAAGGCACTGGCTGTAGCCGTTGCACCTACCGTCACACCCAACATGATGACAACTATATTGTTAAGTTCGTTCTGTGCAGCCTTGCTTAAACGTTCTACAACACCGCACTCCTTGAAGAGATTGCCAAGCATCAAGCAACCAATAAGTGTACCGGCTGAAGGAACAATAAGACTAACAACAATAGCAACAACAATGGGGAAAATAATCTTCTCCTTCTTGCTGACCTGACGAAGTTGATTCATACGAATCATACGCTCCTTCTTTGTTGTTAAAGCACGCATAATGGGAGGCTGAATAACAGGCACCAAAGCCATATAGCTATAAGCAGCAACAGCAATGGGACCAAGCAATTCAGGAGCCAGTTTAGAAGTAAGGAAAATTGCCGTAGGTCCGTCTGCGCCACCAATGATACCAATAGATGCCGACTGTGCTGCGGTAAATCCAAAGACGTCAATCTGAGTTACGAGGAACGTCGCAAAGATACCCAACTGGGCTGCAGCGCCCAGCAGAAGGCTCTTAGGATTAGCTATCAGCGGACCAAAATCTGTCATCGCACCTACACCCAGGAAGATGAGGCAAGGGTAGATGCCTGCCTTAACACCAATGTATAAAACATCGAGCAAACCACCATGAGCCATGATATAGCCATAACTATGGTAATTAGGACTATTCGGATTCAAGAACTCGTTGTTCCACATATCAGAATCAAAGAGACCAGCACCAGGGAGATTACTGAGAATCATACCGAAGGCGATGGGGAGGAGCAACAGGGGTTCATACTCTTTCTTGATGGCAAGATAAAGTAAGACACAGCCTATGAGAATCATTACTGCATTCTTCCAACCTTCTTCTGTAATGAAGAAAGTAACGAAGCCCATCTCATTGAAGAAGTCATTCAGACCTTGCTCCAAGTCGAAATCTGCAGCCATCATAGGAGCGGCAACCATCAAGAAGAGCAAAAGCAGACTAATAAACTTTTTCATATCTCTTATAAATTGTGAAAAAATATTAGTTCAATTCTACAAGAGCTTGTCCACATTGAACCTGAGCACCAGCCTCAACAAGAATTGCCTTAATGGTACCTGCAAACTCGGAAGTAATGTTGTTCTCCATCTTCATAGCCTCCATCAAGAGAACGGTGTCGCCTACGTTGACGGTGTCACCTACTTTTGAAACAATCTTTGTAACGGTTCCGGGTAAGGGAGCAGTTACAACCTTTGCACCAACGGGAGCCGATGCAGGAGCAGGAGCGGCAACAGGTGCAGCCACAGGAGCGACTGGCGCAGCCTTCGGAGCAACCTCTGGTTTTGCGGCAACACAATCTGCTACCATCTCAACGAGCAAGTCGCCTTGATTCACACTCTGACCGGGAGTAACTGCCACACGCTGAACTGTGCCATCAACATCACTTACGATATCGTTAGCCATCTTCATTGCTTCAATAACAAGCAATACATCGCCACGCTTTACGTGCTGGCCATTTGCTACGTTAATCTTTGTAACTGTGCCAGGGAGTTCGCTGTTAACATTCTTAGGTCCACCGGTTTGGGCACCTGCAGCAGCCATTGCAACACGGGGAGCCTGAGCCTTTGTTTGAGGTACTTCTACCTGATAAGTTTGACCATTGACGGTAACCTTCATCTGTCCGCCATTGAGGTCCTCAACAGTGGCTGTATAGTCTTTGCCACTTATCTTAAATTTGAATTCTTTCATTTGTTTTTATTAGTTGACAAGTTAATTCGTAACTCTTAACTCTTAATTCGTAACTATTTAAAGCCTCGGGTTCAACTGAGCACCCCAAGCAGAGTCGTATGGAGAAATCGTAAGAACACGACTCTCACTATTATTGATCTCCTCGAAATAGAGATAAAGTGCTGTTGCAACAGCCGCCTTATCCTCTTCGCTGGCTTTCTCTAAGCCTTTTGACTGTTCAGGGCTTCCCTTAACTGTCTTTGTCTTTATTGATGTTTGCTTCTTGGAAACAAGACTAAAGATATTCAAAATAGCAACCAGAATAACCAAAATAGCAAATACCACCAACATGGAGATGCCTGCCAAAAGCCAGTTTTGAGGATCTGTTATAGAAAGAAAATACATTTCTAATTATATTTTTAATGATTTCGAATTCCCTACAGAGGTATATTGCCATGCTTCTTCGCGGGGTTGGTAAGCTTCTTGTTCTCAAGCTGAGCCAAAGCACGAATAATGCGGAAACGAGTGTTGCGAGGCTCGATGACATCATCAATGTAACCATACTTGGCTGCCTGATATGGATTAGCGAAGAGATCTTCGTATTCCTTCTGCTTCTCTGCCATGTATGCCTTTGCTTCTTCCACTTTACCCTCATCCTTAAGAGTCTTGGCTTCCTTAGCATAAAGTACACTTGCAGCACCACTTGCGCCCATCACAGCAATTTCGCTTGAAGGCCATGCGTAGTTGAGGTCGCCACGAAGTTGCTTACAACTCATCACAATGTGGCTACCACCATAGCTCTTACGTAAAGTTACAGTCACCTTGGGCACTGTTGCCTCACCATAAGCATAGAGTAACTTCGCACCATGCAAGATAACGGCATTGTACTCCTGAGCAGTACCGGGCAAGAAGCCAGGAACATCAACAAGTGTTACGATAGGAATATTGAAGGCGTCGCAGAAACGAACGAAACGAGCACCCTTGCGGCTTGAGTTGCAATCGAGCACACCTGCGAGCTGCTTAGGTTGATTGGCAACAATACCTACACTCTGTCCGTTGAAACGAGCAAAACCTACAATCAGGTTCTTTGCATAATTGGGCTGTACCTCAAAGAATTCGCCATTATCCACAATACCGGCAATCACCTGATACATATCGTAAGGCATGTTAGGATTGTCGGGAATGATGTCGTTGAGATAATCTTCCATGCGGTCGATGGGATCAGCACATGCAACACGAGGAGTTTTCTCAAGATTATTCTGAGGAATGTAAGAGAAGAGCTGCTTAATCATTGCGATACACTCTTCCTCATTCTTGGCTGTGAAGTGTGTCACACCACTCTTTGTTGCATGAACACTTGCGCCACCGAGTTGTTCCTGAGTCACAACTTCGCCAAGGACTGCCTTAACAGGACCAGGACCTGTAAGGAACATATAGCTGCTACCCTCTACCATGAAAGTAAAGTCTGTCAGTGCAGGGCTATAAACAGCACCACCAGCACAAGGACCCATAATGGCACTTATCTGGGGCACAACGCCAGAAGACATAATGTTACGCTGGAAAATCTCTGCATAACCGGCAAGGGCGTTGATACCTTCCTGAAGACGAGCACCGCCAGAGTCGTTAAGACCGATGACAGGAGCACCAACCTTCATGGCGATGTCCATTACCTTACAGATCTTGCTTGCCAACATCTCGGAAAGAGAACCTGCAGAAACTGTGAAGTCTTGAGCAAAAACATAAACAAGACGACCGCCGATAGTACCGCTACCAGTCACAACGCCGTCGCCCAGATAATGCTTCTTCTCCATGCCGAAGTTAGTGCAACGATGCTCCACGAACATGTCCATTTCCTCAAAACTACCTTCATCAAGCAGAAGATTGATACGTTCGCGAGCCGTCAGCTTACCTTTCTCGTGCTGCTTCGCGATGGCTTTTTCACCTCCACCCATACGGGCTTTGGCACGGAGTTCCATGAGCTCCTTAATCTTTTCAGTTTGTGTACTCATATTTTTTATATGTAATAAGGTTTTTGCATATAATTTCGTGCAAAGGTAATAAAAAAAAACAATAGGCTGTCTTTTTATTGCCTTATTTTTCTCAATAGTTACACATTATATATAATAATTAGAAGAGTTTCATGACAAGAGAGGCATCATTCCCTTCATAAATCATCACATCTGTTACGGGAACGTAGCTCAACTGCGAGAATTGAAATAGTTGTATTGCCACGAATGCTCCGTCTTGCGAGGTACCAACTTCTACCAAATAACTGCCATTCAATGCTGGTTTAAGTAAAGATTCTCCAACCATTGTTGCCAGTTTCTCAATGGGAGATTCCAGCATGTGCTTGATGCGTTTGCCATCTTCGCTTGAATACTCCAACACTTTTGCTTTTATTTCACTATTTGTTGGTTTGAATACTACCTTACTGCATAAGCCGAATAAGGATTTGCTGACACAGATACGAGCATCAGCGCAGATGGTGTTCCACATCTGCAAATTCATTATGTTTGCCATTTTTTCTTTGTTAATGTTTTCTGTAAATTGTTTCTAATTCATGTATTACGATAGAAACACTGCGCTAACAAAGAATGTGTCTCAAGGCTATCACATAATATAGTCTTCGAGACGCAGCGCTCTGCAGGAATGTATAATGTTCCAGACAGAGGTATTGACAGAGGGTTTTTAGGTGATTAAAGGAATATAAACTGGAGTAACGTCCATAATTTGAGCCAGAGTTCCCTGCATGGCTGGGCAACAAACGAGATGTGCGGGAGCTACATAAACGTAATGAAGAAGCGGTACGCAACGAGAACCCCAATACACTCTGAGGTTCTTCTGCCATACAGCGAGCCCATCCTTCGTGGCAATCTACCTGCTCTTCTCTTTGGAAATCTGATATAAAAGTAACATTAGCCTTTGTTTCCGAGAAGAAGGCAATCGAGCACCATAGAGAAGTTATAAGTGCAAATATCAATCGAAAAAGGGGGCCTGTCTTAAAAACCACGTCGAAACGAACTCAAATTCTGTGCAAAGATACAAAATAAAGAAATAGTTTACACCATTTACATCTTATTTTTTATTCGAAGACAAGAAAGCACTTTGCAGATTCTGCCCAAAGCAATGTCCCTTCCGACAATTACCCTTGTGCATCGGCGAAAAGTAGGGCGATTCGGCAGACATCAAGAACATCAAATATACAACCCCAGTATGATTGCCAAACTATACACGTTAAGTTGGGCAACTATACACGTTAAGTTGGCTGACTTAACGTGTATAGTTCATGGACATGACATAGTTATTTTATTTGTGGCATATAATATCTGAACTTTTTTTCGTAACTTTGCCGCCGGAATTAGCTTTGAACAGATGCGACAACACATCCCTACCGAACTCGGCACAAAACCCATTGGCTCTCTGCTTTGGCAGTACTCTCTGCCCGCCATTATCGCAATGGTGGCCATGTCTTTGTATAATATAGTGGACAGCATCTTCGTTGGGCAAGGTGTGGGCGACGAAGCTATCAGCGGTATGGCTGTGGCAAGTCCGTTCATGAACCTGTCGGCCGCCTTCGGGGCAATGGTGGGAGTTGGTGCAAGCACAGTCATCAGTGTCCGTCTCGGGCAAGGAAAATACGAAGAAGCCCAATACATCCTGGGCAACACAATTACGCTCAATGTCATCCTCGGCATCATCTTCACACTCGTTTGCCTGCCATTCCTGGACGAAATTCTGTACCTCTTCGGAGCAAGCGACGTAACCCTACCCTATGCACGGGACTATATGCTCATCATCTTGCTTGGCAACATGGTGACACATCTTTTCTTCGGCTCGAACGCCATACTGCGCAGCGCAGGCCATCCACGCACGGCAATGGGATGCACATTCCTTGCCATCATCGTCAACTGCATACTCGACCCTCTGTTCATCTTCGTCTTCAAATGGGGTATCCAAGGCGTTGCATGGGCTACCATCATTGCCCAAGCCGTTGCCTTCTGCTGGCAGTTGAAGCTCTTCAGCCGGCCAACAGAATTGCTTCATCTGCGTCGAGGCATCTATCGACTGCGGCTCGACATCGTCCGCCAATGCCTGGCAATCGGACTCAGCCCGTTCCTGATGAACAGTTGCGCCTGCCTGGTTGTCCTCTTCTGCAACAACAGATTACTACAGTTTGGCGGCGACATGGCCATCGGAGCTTATGGCATCGTCAACAGAGTAGTCTTTCTGTTCGTCACCATCGTCATGGGACTTGTGCAAGGAATGCAGCCAATCATAGGCTACAACTGGGGAGCCAAACAAAACGACCGCGTATTCCTTGTGCTTCGCTACAGCATAATAGCAGCAACATGCATCACCCTGGCAGCTTGCCTGACAGGCGAACTCATCCCG
Source organism: Bacteroidaceae bacterium (assembly GCA_017631315.1). Taxonomy (GTDB): domain Bacteria; phylum Bacteroidota; class Bacteroidia; order Bacteroidales; family Bacteroidaceae; genus Physcousia. The sequence goes on from JAGBTN010000016.1 coordinate 83,172, forward strand.
GCAACTGTGATACACATCTTCGGAGCAGGTCCCGAGTTGACCGAAAAAGCCGTTCGCGCTTTCCGGATTATCGTGGCTGTTTTCCCATTAGTAGGAGCACAAATGGTTATCGGCAACTTCTTCCAAAGCATCGGACACGCAGGCAAAAGCATCTTCCTCAGCGTCACTCGACAAATGCTCTTCCTCATTCCCCTGCTTGCCTTCCTGCCGCAATGGTGGGGCCTGGATGGCGTATGGCTCTCCATGCCGGCAAGCGATGCCATTAGTTTCTGCGTTTCGATAAGCATGTTCGTCTACATGACGAAAAAGATAAAACGAAATGAAACGCATCGGACTGCTTAGCGACACCCATGCTCATTGGGACGACCGCTATCTGCACCACTTCGAAGAATGTGACGAAATATGGCACGCCGGCGATATCGGTTCGATGGAACTGGCAATGCGACTGCAAGAATTCCGCCCCCTGAAAGCCGTTTATGGCAACTGCGATGGTGGCAATCTGCGAATCATGTTCTCCGAAAAACTACGATGGAACTGCGAAGGTGCCGATGTTTTCATGACACACATTGGCGGCTATCCGGGTCGCTATGACCTGCGAATAAGGCAAGAAATCTATACAAATCCACCCAAACTATTCATTTCAGGACACAGCCACATCCTAAAGGTGCTGTACGACGACAAACTCAATCTGCTTCACATCAACCCAGGAGCAGCAGGCCTGCAAGGATGGCACCAGGTTCGCACACTCATTCGCTTCACCATAGAAGACGCCTCATTCAAAGACCTGGAGGTGATAGAAATACCTCGTTGAGTATCTTTTCTTGCATATTTTTTGCTTTTTATTTGCAAGGAATGGTACTTTTTTGTTACTTTGCGGTGATTCTATCACATTTTTGAAACATTTGAAATGAAAAACATACTCATATTTATTGGCTCATGCTTCCTGCTTTTATGCAGTTGCACAGAAAACATCGACACCTCTGCCCGCTACGTATTCAAGGAGGAAACCATTCTTAGTTATCTGCAAAAACACGAGGACTACAGCGAGTATGTCAAACTCCTGCAAGTTGTCCCCATAAGTCAACGAAGCAAAAGCACCGTTTTTCAGCTATTGAGTGCTCGAGGCAACTTCACTTGTTTTGCCCCGACTAACAAGGCAATAGCCGACTACCTACAGGAACAAGTGGAAGCCGGCTTCGTCGAAGAACCTTCATGGGACAGTTTTAAAACAGAAAGATTGCGCGACAGCATCCGCAAAGTTGTTGTCTATAACAGCATCATCGACGGAGGAGACGAAGAATTTTACGAGACCTACGACTTCCCTCCCGGCAACAACTACGAATTCGGACGCCCCAACATGAACGACATCCGACTCAGCGTATATCGTCCACAAGACCCAGACAGCATATACATTAATCGCATATACCCCATCAACATTAAAAACAGAGACATCCCTGCCATCAATGGCGTCATCCATCAAATGGAGAAAGTCATTGCGCCAAGAGAGGTTACGCTCAAAACAATCCTGCAAGAACAACTCGACGGATACGAAAGTGGCTATGTCGTAATGGCACGACTTATTCAAGCATGTGGGCTGATGGACACACTCAGCAAAATTAGAGATGAAGTCTATGAACAACTCTACCTCACCGGCATGATTGAAGAAAAGACACCGGCAAACGGACTTGCCACTATGACAGGCGGTTATTCCTACGCACCAGAACACCGCAAATATGGCTTTACCATTTTTGCCGAGTCCGACGAATTCTGGCAAAGTGCTATCGGCAAACCGGCAGAAGACATTACACCACAAGATGTCCAGGAATGGGTAAAAGCAGGGAATTACTATCCCGAAGCAATAGCAAACACAAACTTCAAGAGCCCAGAGAACCTTTTATATCAATGGACAACCTACCACATCCTGCCCTTCAAGCTGTCCCCCGATCGTCTTGTGTTCCACTACAACGAGAAAGGATATGATTATGTAAGTTCGCCAGGAAAGTTGTCCATTCCCGTTATGGAATATTATGTCACGATGGGCAAACGACGTCTGCTTAAAATATACGAGAGTTTAGAGTCAAATGGCATCTACCTCAATCGCTTTCCTATCATCGACAATAGCAGGCACGGGACAGGGCACGAAATAGGTTGCGACCAAGACAAAGTCGGTTCAAAAGTAATCAGAGAAGACGAAAAGTTAGACAAAAGGACAGCCCTCAACGGCTTCCTCTATGAGATAGATGCACCTATCGCATACGACGAAGAGACACGCGACAATCTTGCTCGCACACGTATTCGCATGGATTGCATGAGTTTCTTCCCAGAAGTAATGAACAACGACATCCGTCGAGTCCCACTTACCGACGCTCCTCACCAATGGGTACACTTCCCCGACGACTCAGAATACAAATACATCGATAACCTCAGCATTAACGAAGGCTCTACTTTTGTATACTATAATGCGTATGGACTAAAATTTGGAAGTCTCTGTGGCGACGAAGTGAAGTGCGTCGGACATTGGGAACTTGTGTTTACATTGCCGCCTGTCCCCAAACGCGGCACATATGAAGTACGTTACCGCATCTTGACAAACAGCGACAGAGGCGTTGCTCAGTTCTTTTTCGGAGACCGTCTTGACGCCATGCCTGCTGCCGGCATCCCCGTCAACCTTACTCTTGGCGGAGCAGACCCCATTACCGGATGGATTGAAGATACCGGCATAGATGATGACGCCGATGCAGAAGCCGACAAGCAGATGCGCAACAATGGTTTCATGAAAGGCGAGGAAAGCATACTCATTCTCAAGAATCCAGGAACAACTGCAAGATCCAATGCCAACAGAAACATCGTGCGCCGAATCATCACTCGTCAAACATTAGACCCCGACAAAACATACTATCTGAAGATTAAGTCTGTACTCGAGTCGGAAAGGTCTGAATTCTATATGGACCACATTGAGTATTGCCCGAAAGAAATATATGACAATCCAATGCAAGCCGAAGACATTTGGTAAAAGGCATCAAGCACCCAGAAAACAAGATTATATTGTACCGTGAAGCATGTTATAAAGCACAAAACAGCTTGTTTTTCCCTGTTTTTGATGTTTTTTTATGAGAAAATCTTGCAGGTATGCTAAGAATAGTCTATCTTTGCCTTGAAATATATAGGTAATGAAGAAGATTTTTATCATATCACTTACTATTGCAATGGCTTTAACGCCAATTTCCATGCTTGCGCAAATGGAGCGCGAAAGCATTGAGATGAGCGTTTCTGGCATTTCACTTAGCATTACCGGTGGCAATGTACACATTGTGGGTGCCCAGGGCGAAGTGATGGAAATCTTCAACCTTACAGGCACCAAGGTCACCACCATTCGCATTGACAGCAACGACAAGACCTTTGCGCTAAACCTCACCAAGGGTTGCTACCTTATTAAGGTTGGCAAGATTGTTCGCAAGATTTCTGTACAATAATATTGGGCAAAGCCAATATTACACCTCCCGATTAAACCTTTATATTGTTGTGCTTGTCTGATTAAATATAATGATAGACGAGAAAGCACTCATCCAACAATTACACGATTCTTCCCAAAAAGAGGCAGCCTTCACGCGCATAGTGCATGAATACCAAAAACCTCTTTATTGGCACATCAGGCGTATTGTGCTTTTTCACGATGATGCAGACGATGTCCTGCAGAACACTTTTATCAAAGCATGGAATGCCGCCGAGTCTTTCAGAGGCGAGTCCAGCCTGCAAACCTGGCTCTTCCGCATTGCAATAAACGAATCGCTAAACCATCTCAACAAGAAACGACCTGCTGTTAGCCTCGAAGGAGCAGAAGGCAATGCCGCTGCCTCTCTGGCAAGCGACAGCTATTTCGACGGCGACAACCTGCAACAACAATTCCAGACAGCCATCAGCACGCTGCCCGAGAAACAGCGAATTGTCTTCAACCTCAAGTATTTTAACGAGATGAAGTATGAAGACATGAGCACTCTTCTTGGCACAAGCGTTGGCGCATTAAAAGCGTCATATCACCATGCAGTAAAGAAGATTTACTCCTTTTTCGAGGAGAAAGATTAAACCTTTAATATAATATAACATCAAATAGATAAATGAGAACGACAAATCATAGCACAGAAGGGCTGGAGGCAAAACTTCTCTCACGCTTCGGCACAGAGACTCCTTTCACGGTTCCCGAGGGCTATTTCGATGGTCTGACAGACAAAGTAATGAGTCGAGTGACACACAAGAAGCGTCGCAATTTAGTGTGGCGTTGGGTTGCTGCGGCAATGCTTGCTGGCAGTGTGATAACAGGAGGGCTGTTTCTCGAAAACCAAAATGCCAATCAAACTGCCAACACCGATGAAAGCCAGTACATTGAAGACGTACTTTATTACTCGATGATTGACAATATGTCGATTGCATCGTATTTGATAGAGGCAGAATAAATAAGGAAAGAAGAATATGAAAAGAAGAATCATCATACTTGTCTGCACTTTCATGTCGATATGTTTTGCCGTTGCACAACACAAACGCAGCAAGTTTAACCCTCAGGAGTTCAAGGAAAAACTTGAAGGATACATTACCAAAGAAGCAGGTTTCACTCAAGGCGAAGCACAAGCATTCTATCCTATCTACTTTGAGATGAAGAGCAAACAGCTCACAATTCAGCGAAAGATTTTCCATCTCAAGAAGAACATACCAACGACGGATGCCAATAGCAGTGACTTCGCAAACGCCATCCAGAAGATTAAGGACTTGGGAGTCGAGAAAGCAAAGCTTGAGGCAACGTATTACAAAAAGATGTACGAAGCCGTATCACCCCAAAAGGTATACAAGGCAATGTGTGCCGAAGACAAGTTCCACAGACAAGTGCTGGAACATATCGGGCAAGACAGGCACCATGCCAAAGGACACAGACCCAAACAAACTGAAACAAGAAATTAGGCTTTAAGGTAAAAAGAATGTTTCGGGAGAAGAGTAGAAGTTTCTATCGTGAAACTATCTACTCTTCTTTTTTTGCAGCATTCCAAAGTTCATCCATCTGAGCGAGAGTCATTTCCTTCAGTTGAAGGCCTTGCTCCTTTGCCTTTTGCTCTACATAGCTAAAGCGACGAATGAACTTCTGATTCGTATGTTCGAGAGCATTGTCGGGATTGATATGATAGAGACGCGCTGCATTTATGAGGCTGAACAGGAAGTCGCCATACTCATCTGTTTGGCGTTCCATGTTGTCCTCCTTTGCAAGTTCAGCCTCAAGCTCGTCAATCTCTTCACGAACCTTATTCCAAACATCTTCCTTCTTCTCCCAGTCAAAGCCAACGGCTCTTGCCTTATCCTGAATACGATAAGCCTTTATGAGCGAAGGAAGTGAATTGGGGACTCCGCCCAACACCGTTTTGTTTCCATCCTTCTCCGTCTGTTTGATTTGTTCCCACGACTTGACTACATCGCCGGCTGTCTTTGCAACGGCATCGCCATAGACATGCGGATGGCGGAAGATAAGTTTGTCGCAAAGCTTGTTGCAAACATCGGCTATATCGAACTGGCCCTTTTCGCTACCAATTTTTGCATAGAAAACAATGTGCAGCAGCACGTCGCCCAACTCTTTCTCAATGTTAGGCGTATCGTCCTTAAGCAGAGCATCGCACAGCTCAAATGTTTCCTCAATCGTATTGGGGCGCAGACTCTCGTTGGTTTGTTTATGGTCCCACGGACACTTCTCCCTCAATTCGTCCATCACATCGAGCAGGCGACCAAATGCCTGAAGCTTTTCTTCTTTTGTATGCATGCTTCTTTCTTGATTGTTAATTTCTTGCACAAAGATAGTTCTTTTTGTGCACAAAGCAACCATAAATAATGAAGAAACAAGGAAAAATAGGAGAAAAATTTGCAGGTGTTGATTAAAAACCTTTACTTTGCATCGTCAAAAAACATTTTCTTAACACACATTAAACCGTTTGCCTATCGAAAGACATTACTCCAAACCATACCTTGAGACGTAATGAACAATTTATCTGCAATGACCGACCACGAGTTGGTAGAATTGTACGAAAATGGGAACGACAATGCTTTTGACATTTTACTTGCCCGTCATCAGGCATATATCTATTCCTATATACTCTTTTTAGTGAAAGACAGCGACGCTGCCAACGATTTCTTTCAAGACACATTCCAGCGCGCCATCATAGCCATCCGTTCGCACAAATACCAGACAAGCGGAAAGTTCAGTGCTTGGCTCACACGCATAGCACACAACATCGTGCTCGACCAAGGGCGCAAATGCGAGAACACCTGTACAGTTCGCGAGGACCAGGTGAAGCCCAAAACGCTGAACAGCCTCAGGCTGAGCGAATCAACTCACGAAGACGTCATGATCGACACACAGAGTCGAGAAGGAATCCGTCGCATGCTCGACTATCTGCCTGCCCCACAGCGCGAAGTCATCATCATGCGTTTTTACGACGACCTCTCCTTCAAAGAGATTGCCGAGCAGACCGGTGTCAGCATCAACACAGCACTTGGCCGCATGCGCTACGCCCTCATAAACCTGCGCAAACTCATCGGCGAGAAAAGATTCAGCCTGGTAGGCTAAAAACAATGATTTATAGAAACTTAACCAACAAACGTGCCGCGCCCCAAAACGCGGCACGTTTAGTTTGCAAACTATACACGTTAAGTCGGCCAACTATACACGTTAACTTTGGCAATTACACACGTGAAGTTTGGCATCTTTACACGTGAAGTTTGTTTTGTGTCTGTTGTATTAACATTTTTCCAAGAAAAGGGAATAGTCTTTTCCCACCATACTGACGTATAACATAGAATTCCAATACTGCAATTATTGCAGATGTCATACGTCTATCTTTTAATCGAATTGAGCTTTATGAAAAAAAGAAATGTAAAAAGCGAGTAATTTTCGAAGGAAAATTGTACCTTTGCATCAAACTATGGCATATAGTATGCAAAGGTATTTCATATTAATACATCTTATATTCTGCACAATTTTCTGCATCGCGCAGCCTCGCGTAGTAGCTCATCGCGGGTTTTGGCGCACAGAAGGGAGTGCGGAAAACTCGATTGCCTCTCTGCAAAAAGCAGCTGAAATAGGCTGCTGGGGCTGTGAGTTCGATGTGTGGCTCACGGCAGATGGCGTGCCTGTCGTTTATCACGACGCTACAATAGAAGGCATCCGTATTGAGGATACTACCTTTGCCTCTATTATGAATCATCGGCTGCCAAACGGAGAAATCATCCCTACCCTGCAACAATATCTTCAAGAAGCAAGACGCCACCCCAATTGTAGGCTCATCTTTGAAATCAAGCCACATCGCAATACCAAACGAGAGGGTATGATTTCTGAACTTTCCGTCGAGCTCGTAAACATGCTTGGACTGGCAAATCGTACAGACTACATCTCTTTTAGCAAAAACATCTGCAAAAGGATTCACGAGTTAGCACCGCAAGCAAAAGTCGCTTACCTGAATGGAGACCTCTCTCCCAAAGAAATTAAAGAGCAAGGCTGGACAGGCATCGACTACAATGTGAAGGTTTTCGAAAAGCAGCCCAACTGGGCGAAGGAAGCAAAGGAATTAGGTCTGGAAGTCAATGTCTGGACAGTTGACGGCAAGGAAGAACTCTATCGCTTCGCCACGATGCCAAATATCGACATCATAACTACCAATGAGCCAACAATACTCTTAAAGTCAAACCAACACAATCCATGAAAAATGACAAAATACAACATCACACAAAAGAAAGAGAAGAAAGCTGGTCTTTCCTATAGGAATTACGTAAAATCAGACTTTGTAGAAGACGTTGCTAAAAAAATCATCTCGAAACTGATGATTGAAGGGAAGTATCGCGACCCCAATTATTCTGCACAACAATTGGCAAAAGACATTGGCGTCAACATGCGTCAAATCAGTGCAGTCACCGGCATGCGCTTTCAAATGAACTATTCGGAATTAGTTGGCACAATGCGCATCCAAGAAGCGAAGTATATGCTCGGAGAAAGCCACTTTGCCGACATGACAATGGAAGACATTGCCATCAACGTTGGTTTTGCTACACGACAAAGCTTTTATGCTACCTTCTACCGTATCTGCGGAACAACGCCCAACGAATATAAACAAGCAAATGGCATAGCAGCTAAAACAGACAAAAAGAAGGAGGCTAAGACATCATCTGCCAAAAGCAAGAAACAAACAAAATAATGACAGAGCGTTTTGCTGACATTCAACTACTGCGCTACGAAGTCCCTGGATTCTCCTCGTTACCTCTTCGGCAAAAACTACTTGTCTATTACCTTGCCGAAGCTTCACTATTAGGGCGCGACATTCTATGGGACCAAAACTGTAGTTACGGACTACGCATACGGAATGTCCTGGAAACAATCTATACATGCTATGACGGGCCACGCGACACATCGGACTGGCAAGCCTTTGTCGTTTACCTCAAACGCGTCTGGTTTTCAAACGGCATTCACCACCACTATAGTTACAAGAAGTTTCAACCTGGCTTTAGTCGCGAGTTTCTTCTCAAGGAGACAGAAAGTTTGGATTTAAGTGAATTCCTACTCACAAAAGAGGAGTTGATGGAAATCATTTTCAATCCAAATGTAATGCCAAAGCGCATCAATCAGACCGACGGAGAAGACTTATTGCTGACATCGTCCTGCAATTACTACGCAGAAGGCATTACAAGTGCAGAAGCAGAAACATTCTACAGCAATCTAAGAAATAAGGCTGACAAGAAAAGGCCACCAATGATTGGCTTGAATAGCCGATTGGAACGAAACGCCGACGGGACGCTCTACGAGAATGTCTATCGAAGCGGAGGGCTTTATGGCACTGCCATAGACCGTATTTGCGAGGCATTAGACATTGCCCGACAATATGCCGAAAACGACAAACAAAGGGCTGTCATCGACAAGCTTGTCGAGTTCTACAAGAGTGGTAATCTGAAGGACTTCGACGACTACGCAATTCTGTGGGTGGAAGAAACTTTGGGAGAAATAGATTTCACTAACGGATTTACCGAAGTATATGGAGACCCACTCGGATTGAAGGCCAGTTGGGAAGGATATGTAAACATTATCGACCACGAAGCTACCCGAAGAGCGAAAGCCCTAAGCGACAATGCAGAATGGTTCGAAAGCAATTCGCCTATTGATTCTCGCTTCAAAAAGACAGAATGTCGGGGCGTCAGTGCAAAAGTCATCAACGCAGCCATATTAGGTGGAGACCTCTATCCCAGCAGTGCCATTGGCATTAACCTGCCCAATAGCAATTGGATAAGAGAAGAATACGGCAGCAAAAGTGTCACGATTGCAAACCTGACCCGTGCATATAATGTTGCAGCAAGAGGAAGCGGCATGCGAGAAGAGTTTGTCATAGACGACGATACAAAAAAACTGCTTGAGCATTATGGCGACATCTGCGATGACTTACATACCGACTTGCACGAATGTCTTGGGCATGGAAGCGGCAAATTACTCCCCGATGTTGACAGCGAAGCACTACGTTCCTACGGAAGCACCATTGAAGAAGCAAGGGCAGACCTCTTTGGACTTTACTATATTGCCGACCCAAAACTCGTAGAACTAAACCTTACGCCAGATGCGGAAGCATACAAGGCACAGTATTACAGCTACCTGATGAATGGCTTACTGACTCAAATGATTCGCATCGAAGAAGGTCAGCAATTGGAGGAAGCACACATGAGAAATCGTGCCCTCATAAGCAACTGGGTTCTGGAACACTACCCCACTGCTGTGCAGATTGTCTGCAAAAATGACAAACACTTTGTCTGCATCAGCAACTACCCCCTCTTGCGACGTGCCTTCGGGGAATTACTGGCAGAGGTGCAACGCATCAAGAGCGAAGGCGATTTCGCAGCAGCAAGAAACCTTGTCGAGCAATGCGGCATAAAACTCAATCCTAAGCTGCATCGTGAGATTTTAAAACGGCATAAACAACTGAATCTGGCACCTTACAAAGGATTCATAAATCCGAAGTACGAACTTGTGCGTAACGAAGAAGGAGACATTATAGACGTAAGTATTTCCTGTGACGAAGCATACGACGAGCAAATGCTACGCTATAGCAAGCAATATAAAACACTATGAATCTCAAGGAAGTAGAAATTAACATAAAGAAGGAACTTCGAGCAAGCATGAATGGCATTCTTTCTGCAAGGATGAGAGAAGCCGGCATGCCTTTCAAACTTATCTTCGGAGTGGAACTACCCAGGCTTCAGAACATTGCCTGCGAATTCCCAATTGATACAGAACTCGCAAACCACTTATGGCAACAAAACATCCGTGAGACACGCCTCTTGGCAATTATGCTGATGCCAGCAGAAAGCTTCACAGGGGAAACAGCAGCTTCCTGGGCAGACACAATGACTACTGCCGAAGAGGCACAAATCCTGGCAATGATTCTTCTGCCTAAAATTCCCAATGCAAAAGAAACCTGCATCAGTTGGCTTAATGAAGGGAAGAGCCTGCCTGCAATATCCGCCTGCCTGTGTTTGAGGCACATGATAGTGAAAGGACTTGCTGTAACTAACGAAGACAAGCTGCTAATCGAAAAGTTTATTCTCCAGTTACAAGGCAAGGCAAATCTTCACTTAAGAAAAGCAATTCAGGCACTCACCGATGCACTTGACGTTGAATAACGTCCTCATTATAGTTTTCCGAGAACCTCTTATCAAACGAAAAAGCAAAAATAAATTGTTTTTATATCGCCCATTCGCCATCTTCTTCATTTTTTTTCATATCTTTGCACGTTGGTTATGGACAAGAAACAAGAGCCACTTGCATCACTACGCGAAAGACTTACTCGCTACATGGAGGAGAGGGCAATGCGTAAAACCCCTGAACGCTATGAAATTCTTCGGGCAGCAGGGCTTGCCAATGGCATCTTCACCATCGACGGGCTCATGAAGATTATGCAGGAAGACGGCACTTTCCAAGTGAGCCGAGCCACAGTATTCAATACGATGGAGCTCTTCTGCGATGCAGGACTTATCATCAAGCACCCTCTTGCAACAGCGGCACACTATGAATTGCGCACAGACAGCGCACCAAAAGCATATTCCATTTGCCGCCAATGTAATACCATAACCCGCGTCTCGACAAGTACGGCAAAACTGGCTTTGCAGAATCTGCACATACGCTATTTCAATATCGAAGACAAACTTCTTTACATTCATGGCCTGTGCAGAAAATGCCAAGCAAAGAACCGACAGGAAGCAAGAAAGAAACAGAATACAATCAAACAGGACAATAACAGAAAATGAGAAAAGGTAAAGTAGATGCCCTTCTCGGCATCGTTTTCGGCGACGAAGGAAAAGGAAAGGTAGTGGACGTGTTCACTCCGAAATATGACATAGTTGCAAGATTTGCCGGAGGACCCAATGCAGGCCACACCATCATCTTCGAAGGAAAGAAGTTTGTACTCCGCAGCATCCCCAGTGGCATTTTCGACGAAGGCAAGCTCAACATCATTGGCAATGGCTGCGTCATTGCACCAGACCTCTTCATGCAAGAAGCGAAAGAGCTTGAAGATGCCGGCTATGACTTGAAGAGCCGCTTGCACATCAGCAAACGCGCACACCTCATCCTGCCCACACACCGAGTGCTGGACCGCGCATACGAGGCAGCAAAGGGCAAGAACAAAGTAGGCACCACAGGCAAGGGCATCGGCCCCACCTATAGCGAGAAGGCAAGCCGCACAAGCCTTCGAGTGGGCGACATCCTCGAGAACTTCGAAGAAAAATACAACGCACTGAAGGCTCGCCACGAGCAGGCACTTCGCGACTTGAACTTTACAGATTACGACATCACGGAAGAGGAGAAGCTTTGGCTGAAGGGCATTGAATACATGAGAGAATTCCCCCTCACCGAAACGTCGATTGAACTCGGCAAAGCATTGCAGGAGGGCAAAAACATATTGGCAGAAGGCGCTCAGGGCACAATGCTCGACATAGACCACGGCACCTATCCGTTTGTATCGTCGAGCAGCACCACAAGCGGCGGTGTATGCACTGGCCTCGGCATTGCTCCCAACACCATCGACGAAGTGTTCGGCATCTTCAAGGCATACTCCACTCGTGTAGGCAGCGGCCCGTTCCCTGTTGAACTCTTTGACGAGACGGGCGACAAGATTCGCGACATAGGCCACGAATATGGTGCTGTGACGGGACGCAATCGTCGTTGCGGATGGCTGGACCTCGTTGCGCTTCGCTATGCCATTATGATAAATGGCGTGACTCAACTCATCATGATGAAGAGCGACGTGCTCGACTCATTTGCCGAGATTAAGGTTTGCACTAAATACACGAAGGATGGCGTCACTACAGACGAGATGCCTTACGACACGGAGGGCTGGGAGGCTGTTTACGAGACATTGCCTGGCTGGCAGACAGACCTTACGCAGATGACTTGCGAGTGTCAGTTCCCCAAGGAACTCAAAGACTATATTGCCTACATCGAGAAGGCTACTGGCACTCCCATCACTATTGTGAGCGTAGGCCCGGACAGAGCGCAGACGATTGAACGTTAGACTTTTATAGACAACAGACAACGGACAACGGACAACAGACAACAGAGATGGGGAATAGGAGCATCGAAAACATGAGAATATGGCAGGAGGCAAGGGTCTTCACCAATGATGTTTACAAGATGATGTCTTCCTGTCGAGATTATGGCTTTCGGGACCAGATACAACGTGCTGCAGTATCCATCATGAACAATATTGCAGAAGGCTTTGAATCTGGTTCTGACAGTAAGTTTATAAACTTTCTGAACATAGCAAAAGGAAGTTGTTCTGAGGTGAAAAGCATGTTGTATTTATGTGAAGACTTTCACTACTGCACAAACAAAGAAAGAGAGTACCTTGTTACGGAATTGGTATCGCTCTCAGGAGGGATATATAATCTGATGCAGTACCTAAAGAACAAAAAAGAAGCATAAAGCCACCTGCAAAATATATGACAAAAGTTATCCGTCATCCGTCGTCCGTTGTCCGTCGTCTGTTGTCCGTCGTCTGTTGTCTGTTGTCTGTTGTCTGTTGTCCGTTGTCTTCCCAAGCACAACTTTATGAGCAAAGTGTCAAGCAGATTATTGAGGCGTTGGCTGCCGACTCGCTCGAGAGGGCTGAGGTGTTGATTCTGCAAACTACCCGGCTCGACCCAATGAGGGAGTCCAATGCTGTGTTGTATCGGTATTTGGGGGGCATTTATCAGCGGCAGGGGCAGAGCGAAAAGGCTTTGGATGCTTACTCTAAGGGCATCGGGCTTTTGCCTGGGGCGGATTTGTTGCTGGACCGTGCTTCGCTTTATTTGCAGATGAATGATTTGGAGCGTGCTGGGGCGGACTATAGCAGTGTGCTTGAATTGTCGCCTGACGACGAAGAGGCGCTCTTCTTTCGGGCTTATGTGTTTTCTTCTCTGCGACGTTACAGGGAGGCTCGTGCCGACTATGAGAGGCTTTTGGAACTCAATCCGCAGCATGAGGATGGGCGTTTGGGTTTGGCTTTGCTGAACAATAAGGATGGACGACCGCGTGAGGCGATGGAGCAACTCGATGCTCTCGTCCAGTTCTTTCCTACTCATGCTCGGCATTTGTTGGCTCGTGCTGACATTTACCTTGAGCGAAGGGCTTATGAGGAAGCGATGCGAGATGTGAGAAGGGCGATGGAACTTGAGCCTGAGAATCCTGAGTGTTACCTTACGCGTGCTTCGCTGTATTTGGCTATGAAGAAGAAGAAACTTGCCCAGCAGGATTGCAAGACTGCTTTTCGTCTGGGTGCAAGTGCGGAACAGGTTGCTCCTCTGTTGGGGGAAATAGGCAACTAACAAGCACGAGTTCGACAATTTTATACCACTTAATTCAGCTAATAAAAATTTTATACACTAATCCTATTCTCGCCTATTCTCGTAACAGGGAAAGGAGAAAAGTATATAAAACGCTTGCACGCATTAAAATAATTGCATATATTTGCAGTGATTTAGATATCTCTTAAATGAGTATCTAGTCAGAAACATATTAAAAAAGGACGTTTACTGAACGTTATCTTCGACATCCGAATCTCGCAAATTCAAGGTCAGAAGAAACGCAACCGGAACGTCCACTAATGGTGTATTGTATCCTTATCCACTTACGTATAGTGTGGATGAGTTTTTCAATATATCACGACGTGGGCTAACTCGAGTTGCTTATCCTGACCAAGGCAATGCGAGAGCCCGGATGTGGGATAAGCGAGATGTTGAGCACCCACGTCTTTTTGTATAACAAATACTATAATAGCCTAATCTGGGTTGCTATGGGCATAAAACTAAAGAACTATGAAACGTTCATTAATTACTCTTGTGTTTGCACTCGTCGCATTCTCTAATCTATTTGGGCAAGCAATAGAAACTCCTACATGCTATGCATATCTGCCCGGTCGTGAATCTACCTTAAAATTCAAATACTCCTATGAAGGAGAAAGTTTTTACTCAAACTTCCGGTTCATCAAGGGTTCACAAAATGCTTTCGAAGTTGGGGATAAAATCATAATGGAAGCATCTAATGGAATGGCTATCACCTTTTGTGTTTCAGAAAACATGTTGAAGCAAGATAACAATGAATACATTCCATTTGAAATTTCGGCTGAAGAAATGAATATTCTGCAAAATGGTATAATGAGTATTTCAATTGTTCGTCAGGGAGAAAGGTTTGCTCTTGAACAGAACGAATACTATAGAACCTTGACACAAAAAAATGCGAGACTTATAGCAGACAATGCTTATAGAGTAGAAAAATTTGACAGACAAGAAAAGGTAATTAAAGAAAAAATAGATACAAAGCGTAAGATTACGAAAGAATCCAAAGAAATAGGATTACCGCCTGCATACTACAATAATATATATATCGGCAACGAATCATTTCAAGACAATATTGTTTGCGGATATATTGGCGGCGTACGTTTAGGGAAAGAGAGTAAATTGTATGCTCAGTTCGGTGCACAAATGCTATGGGATATCAATCAGCTAGAAGGAGGAAATATCTTCCTCACATTTCCATTGGACCTTTCATACAGATTATATTTAGGAAACTCTGGCGTGGCATTATCTCCATTTATTGGTGGTACTTTCAATATTAATACAGCAGGTTCAAGTAATGATCATACCCTAATGCTCCCCGGTTTTGAATTTGGGCTTAATATTGATTACAAAAAAGCTTATATCGGAACAGTCTACCATGCGGAGTTCTTCACTAAAAAATACTTAGGACATATTCGAGGACTTGCTTTTCGCATAGGCGTACATTTTTGGAAAACACAATAAACTTGACATGCAAGAGGATGATTTCACACATTCTTCTGTACTCCACAAAGAAGTCTTGTACTCAAGAAAAAACAACGTTAAAAATCTTGTATAAAGACCACCTGTGTTAAGTCTATCAACTAAACGTGTTAAGTTGGCCGACTAAACGTGTTAAGTCAATCAACTTAACACGTTTAGTTTGTCAACGACACTGCAGATGTTTTTTAGATGATATTTCATACAACGGATTGCACTCCTTTGAAGTACCCGATGCTTTCGGCTATGCCCACGAAGGGGTCTGCCATGTCCTTCTCATATTCCAGACTGAGCGAACCCTTGTAGTCCACCCTGCGCAGCATCTTCACAAAGGCACGGAAGTCGATGATGCCCCTGCCCAGTTCTATCGCCTTGCCCGCCTTGGTGGGCAGGGTGACATCTTTTATGTGGATGTCGAAGACGCGCTTTCTGTACCGCTTCAAGTCGCGGATGGGGTCGGCACCCGCACGCAAGTTGTGCCCAATGTCCAGACACATGCCCATGCGCTCGTCGCGCTCGCAGACATCGTTCCACACAGAAGTGGCATCGGGATAGAGCGCCATGTCGGGCCCATGCAGATGGATGGCATAGCGTATGCCAGTCTCCTTCACCTTCTGCTCCACTCGGCCCAGCACCTCATAGCGAGGCGCCTTGTCGCCCCACACACCAGGCACACCCACCACCAAGTCCACACCCACACGCTGGGCATAGGCAAAAGCCCTGTCCACAGCCTCCACATCCTTCATGTAGATAGGCCCCACGCCATAGCCCACCACATCGTGAGCCTTGAGTTTCGCCTTGAACTCGGCAATCCGCTCCGCATCGGCATCGAGCGGAAGGTGGAAGTCCTTGATGCACAGATAGTGCACGTCAATCCTCTTCATGAAAGCCAGCGTCGTGTCGATGTCGAACTTATTGAAAGTATAGCCAGCCATGCCCAGCACAGGGGCAGTCAACGGACAACCGTCAACGGACAACGGACAACTGTCAACAGCCCCCTCCCCATACTCCATAGTCTGTTGTCTGTTGTCTGTTGTCTGTTGTCCACTAACAAACCTCGGCACTGCAAACAAAGCAGCGCCAGCCAAACCACCCTTCAAGAATGTCCTGCGTTTCATATACAATACATAGATTTATAGCACAAATGTATTAAAAAAACAACACACCACGCCCAACATTCTCCTTTTTTTTATATCTTTGCACAAAACAACACCATGAACACGCATAAAACCTACATAGCCTACGACGCCACAGGAGTGCTGGACCACGAGAAAAGCAACTACAAAACCTTCCAGCAACTACAAGCCTGGCAGAAAATGCGCCCACGCCACTTCTGCTTCCTCAACACAGACGAAATAAACCTCTCCTCCGAACACGACGACCTCATAGACAGCACCATCAAAAACAGACTCCTTGCCCTCATGGCAAAAGCAGACAACATACTCGTGCTCGTCTCCCCACAAACCAACACCGAAAGCCCCATACTCAACTGGCAAATAAGCAAAGCCGTCAATCGCTTCCGCCTACCCGTCGTCGTAGCATACCTCAACATAGAACAACTCGGCGACAACACCATAAATGAACTCCAGACAATGCTGCCCAACAAAATACGCAAATACATAAGCCGAGACAGCGCACGCATGTGCCACATACCATTCACACAAGACAAACTGGAACGAGCACTCGGCACATTCTCCGTCAGCACACAAACATACCCCTGGGACTCGACGACGGTCTTTTAATGGACAACAGACAACGGACAACAGACAACGGACGACGGACAACAGACGACGGACAAAATCGTAAATCCGTAAATCATAAAATAAAAGAGATGAACGCACAATACATTGAACGCATCGAGATAGACACACTCTGGAACGGACACAAACACATCCGCTGGGACCTCCACCCCGACATAAACATCCTGAGCGGCGTGAACGGAGTGGGAAAAAGCACCATACTCAACCGAGTCATCATGCACCTGCTCGAAATAGACAAAATGGAACGCAAAAACGACGGCGTACACCTCACATTCTTCCCACCAGAAGCAAAATCCATCGACTTCGACGTCATACGCTCCTTCGACCGACCCATGCTCTCGAGCGAACTCCTCAACAAAGTCACCGACGCACAACTGCAAACAGAACTCGACCTGCAACTCTACCACCTGCAACGAAAATGGCTCGACTACCAAGTGAACCTCTCAAACCGCATGGTGGAACTCTTCACAAGCCAAGACCCCAACGCCACAGAAAAAGTACAACAACTGGCAAAAGAAAAAACACACTTCCAGGACATCGTAGACGAACTCTTCAGCGAAACAGGAAAAACCATCAAACGAAACTGCAACGAGATATTCTTCGACAGCTACGGCGAAACAATACCACCCTACAAACTCTCCAGCGGAGAAAAACAAATGCTCATCATACTGCTCACAGTACTCATACAAAACAAACGCCCCTGCGTCCTCTTCATGGACGAACCAGAAGTCAGCCTACACGTAGAATGGCAACAACGCCTGCTCGACATCCTCACAGACCTCAACCCAAACATACAAGTCATACTCACCACACACAGCCCAGCCGTCATCATGAACGGATGGAGCGACAACGTCACAGATGTCGATGACATAGAAGTAAAATAACACATGGCAAAAAGGCTGCAGGAACACCTCAACTCGAACTACGTAGAACTGGCACAAAAACTCAAGCCAAAAAACGCAGTAAGAAAAGTCATAGCATACGTCGAAAGCTACGACGACATCTCCTTCTGGCACTCAATCCTGCAAGACTTCGAAACAGAACACCTGAAATTCGAAGTCATGCTCCCCTCACGACACACACTCAGCAAAGGGAAAAAAGCAGCCCTCATGAACAAACTGGGCCCATCACTCGGCAACTTCATGATAGCCTGCGTAGACGCCGACTACGACTACCTCATGCAAGGCGCAACAGAAATAAGCCAAACACTACTCGCCTCACCATTCATCCTACACACATACACCTACGCCATAGAAAACTACCAGTGCTACGCCCCAGCACTCCACACAATCTGCGTGATGAGCACACTCAACGACAGATGCATCATCTCCTTCGAAGACTTCATGGAACAATACAGCAACATCATCTGGCCACTCTTCGTCTGGAACATCTGGACACACAAAAACGGACAAGCAAACACATACAGCATCACCAGCTTCGCACAAACAGTCACCTTCCACGACATAAACCCCTACCACCCCGAAAAAGCACTCGAACAACTGAAAACACGAGTCAACAAACAAATAGCATGGCTGCAACGCAAATTCCCAAAAGCAAAAGAATCATACCTCAAACTGAAAAACAGCCTGCAAGAAGAACTCGACATACACCCCGCCGACACATACCTCTACATCCAAGGACACGCACTCATGGAAGGCGTAGTACTACCACTGCTCTGCCCCGTCTGTAACATGCTGCGACGAGAACGAGAGAGAGAAATCTCACAACTGGCACTGCACAGCGTGCAAAAGCAAAACGAACTCTCAGGCTACAGAAACAGCCTCTCACCCATAGACCTCATGCTACGCAAAAGCGTCGAATTCAAAGAAAGCAAACCATACCAGAAACTACGCTCCGACATAGAAAAACTCACAGAAAGAATCACCAAACGTCTCACAACATAAAGACATCTGATTCACCATATCACACAAAACACAACACAAAAAAACAATCATACATGAAAATCAAACACCTAACCCTATTGTTGGCCCTCACAATACTACTGCCAACACCCGTCATCGCACGAGAAAAGAAAAACAAACCGAAAACCGAACAAAAAGCAAAAGACAAAAAATCCAAAGGCAAGAAAGACAATAAAGAACAATCTGCCGCACCAAAAGACAGCATCAAAACAGACAAACCCAGCATAGAGCGCAAAGGACTCTTCAACGTAACAAAACTCAAGAACGACTGGTTCTTCGAGATTCCCGACTCCTTGCTGGGCCGTGAGTTCCTCACCACCACACGCTACACCACTACACCAGCCAATTGCGGCAAGTTCGGCGGAGAACAACTCAACGGGAAAACTGTTTACTTCGAAACCGCGCCAGACGACAAGCTCTTCCTGAGAGCAAGTTTACTCATAAACTATGCCGACACAACAGAGCTCATCAACCGTGCCATCACCATTAGCAACGAAAACCCCATCATAGGCAGCTTCAAGATAGAGAGCTACAAGAACCATGTCTACAAAATAAAGGTGACAGACTTCTTCAATCAGGACAACCCTGCCATCGGACTAACAAAAAGCATAAAAGACGGCTTCGGACTGCAAGGGCAAATCGGTGATGCGTCCTACATAGAGGACATAAAAACCTTCCCAATGAACACCGAGGTGCGACTCATCAAGACGTTCAACAGCAACAACACCCTTGTTTCTGGTGCACGCACTGGCAGAGCAACCTTCGGATTGAACATCAGTTTCGTCTTGCTGCCCGAGAAGCCTATGATGCGTCGCTACTTCGACCCACGCGTTGGCTACTTCACAGACCACTTCACCAGCTATACCGACGACCAACAACGCGTTGAAGGTAAGCAATTCATCACACGATACAGACTGGAGCCACGCCCCGAAGACGTAGAGAAGATGAAACGCGGAGAACTCGTAGAGCCCATCAAGCCCATCATCTACTACATCGACCCTGCCACACCCAAGAAGTGGCGTAAGTATCTCATCATGGGTGTCAACGACTGGCAGAAAGCATTCGAGAAAGCAGGCTTCAAAAACGCAATACGAGGCGAGGAATGGCCCGAAAACGATTCCACCATGAGCATGGAGGATGCACGCTACAGTTGCATACGCTACCTTGCAAGTCCCATCGAGAATGCCTACGGCCCCAATGTGCACGACCCACGAACCGGCGAAATCATCGAAAGTCACATATGCTGGTACCACAACATCATGAGCCTCCTGCACGACTGGTACATGGTGCAGTGCAGCACCATCGACGAGGCAGCACAGAAGATGAACTTCGACGAAGAACTCATGGGCGAACTCATACGCTTCGTATCAAGCCACGAGGTAGGCCACTCCATAGGTCTGCGTCACAACTTTGGCAGCAGTGCCACTGTGCCTGTCGACAGCCTGAGAAGCAAAACCTGGGTGGAAGCACACGGACACACGCCCAGCATCATGGACTATGCACGCTTCAACTATGTGGCTCAGCCCGAAGACGGAATGACTCGCAAAGGCATCTTCCCACGCATCAACGACTACGACGAGTGGGCCATCCAGTGGGGCTACCAGCCCATGCTTGGCGCAAAAGATGAAGACGAGGACCACAAGATGCTCGAAGCAATGACTGTCAAAGCAATGGAAAACCCACGTTTGTGGTGGGGAGACGGCGAACGTTCCGTTGGAAGAGAAGACCCGCGATTCCAGACAGAGGATTTGGGCGACGATGCTGTAAAGGCAAGTCACTATGGCATTCTTAATCTCAAGCGCGAACTTGCCGCTTTGCCCGAGTGGACTTTGGACAACGAGAAGGACCTCTACTGGCAAGACATTAATCGCATGTACGACAAGATTCGCACTCAATTCCTGCGCTATATGGGGCACGTCGCACGCAACATCGGAGGATATTGCTTCGATTTCAAGCCTAAAGGTTCTGCTGAGAACTTCTATTCGCCATGGCCTTTGGAGAAACAGAAAGCGGCACTGCAGTTCCTCAACGAGCAGGTGCTGAACGAACCTGTATGGCTTCGCAACATGAGTTACGCACGCCGTTTGACTGCCAATCCGCAGGAACTTACCAACAATGTTGGCAAGACTGTGATTACAAACATGATGAACAGGCTTGAGAGCCTCAACGAGTTGTATATGCCACAGGCATATCTTACCGACCTGACGAAGATGGTATTCACTGAACTTGACAACAACAAGAAGGTGACGCCCTATCGTATTTCCTTGCAGAACAATATGTATCTGCATTTGAGCCGTGCCTACGGCAATGGGAATCAAACGGTAAGGCCTGCCGTTCTCTACACCTTGCAGCAGTTGGAGCGCAAGACGAAGTCGGCTGCCAAGAGTGCCCCCGATGCCGAGAGCCGCGCCCACTGGGCAAGCCTGCACGACCAGATTGGAAGATTGCTCTCCTGGAAATAAGGGACTCGTATAACTTGTCTGTCGGACAATAAGGACGGAAAATATGTAATTTGGAATTATGAATATTATAAAAGCATATACTCGCACGAGCCTCATTCTGCGCATCCTTGCCGGTGTGGTAATAGGTGCGTTGCTTGCTGTGTCTCTGCCCGGATATAATGGCATGTGCATATTGGGCGACTTGTTTGTAGGAGCGCTCAAGGGCATTGCCCCTGTACTGGTGGCAGTTTTGGTGGCATCGGCCATTGCAAAGTCTGGCAGCGGATTGAGCAGCCGCTTCAACACTGTGATTACACTCTATCTGTTCACCACTCTGCTGGCTGCCATATTTGCTGTTCTTGCCAGCCACTTCTTCCCCGTAGGCATTTCCGTTGACAATGTGGCAAGCGTAGAAGGTGCTGCCCCGGGTGCACTGGACGAGGTGTTCCGCAAGATACTGAAAGACATTACGAGCAATCCTCTTGCTGCCATTGCGAATGCCAATTACCTGAGCATCCTGTTTTGGGCAGTTGTGATAGGCCTTGCCTTGAAAATTGTAGCCAGCGAAAGGACCATTGCTTCGCTGGGCGAATGGGCCGATGCAGTGTCGAAGGTGGTGGGCTGGATTATTCAGTGTGCTCCGTTTGGCATTATGGGTTTGGTTTACACGTCTGTGTCTGCCAGCGGATTGGAGATATTCACCACATACGGGCAACTATTGCTCCTGCTTGTAGGCTGCATGCTGACGGTCTCGCTCGTAGTCAACCCCATCATTGTAGGCTTGCTTCTAAGGCGCAACCCCTACCCTTTGGTGTGGCGTTGCCTGAAAGAGAGTGGAGTCAGTGCATTCTTCACCCGCTCTTCGGCTGCAAATATCCCCGTGAACATGGAGTTGTGCAAGCGTATGGGCCTGGACAAGGACTTCTATTCGGTGAGCATCCCATTGGGCAGCATCATCAACATGAATGGTGCAGCCGTCACTATTACGGTAATGACACTTGCCACGTGCCATGCTCTCGGCATCGACATCACACTGGGCAGCTCGCTGCTGCTGAGCATCATTGCAGCACTGGGAGCCTGTGGCACTTCGGGTGTTGCCGGTGGCTCGCTACTGCTCATCCCCATGGCATGCTCTCTCTTCGGCATCAGCAACGACATTGCCATGCAGACTGTAGCAGTTGGCTTCATTATTGGTGTTGTTCAGGACTCTGTGGAGACGGCGCTCAACTCCAGTGGCGACGTGCTCTTCACCATTACTGCCGAAATGCGTGAGCGCATGAAACGAGGGAATTAACCCATCGGAATATAAAGTACAAGCCACACACTTATGGCATTAAGGTTTGGCAAGCAGCACACATAATTCCACAAGGCACGTTAAGTTGCCCAACACGGCACGTTAAATCACACAACAAGGCACGCTAAGTTTGACGACTTAACGTGCCTTGTTTGGCATAATGCTTAACCTGTTTTGAGCATCCGAGTCAGAAGAATGCCTATCTCCTCCCCTCATAGCCTACGAAAGGGAATATAAGCCAAACTCCCCTCTTCGCTTTAAAACTCCAGATCTGCCCAATGCGGATTGTGGTCGGACAGAATGTTTTCCGGGCTTTGCACCTCGATGTGAGAATGTTTCACACGAATGGCAGGCGTCAGGAAAATAAAGTCTATCTTGCCGCACTCAAGAGGCGAAATGCGTAAGAAGTTCTGGAATGTATAGACCGTACCCGTATGATTGGCAGTCATGTGGTAGGCATCGTTCATGCGGAAAGCATCAGTCGTCATCGTCACATACGCCTCGTCGTCCTCGGTGACATTGAAGTCTCCAGTCACAACAGCAGGACGATTGCCCACAATTTCCTGAATCTTCTTCATGATGAGTTTAGCACTCTCACGGCGAGCCATAACACCCACGTGGTCGAAATGCGTATTGACAGCCATGAAAATCTTGCCCGTAGCCTTGTCCTTCAGTTTGGCATAACTGGCAATGCGCTCAATAGCCGCATCCCACCCCTTCGAACCAGGCACGTCGGGCGTCTCGCTCAACCAGAAATTACCCTTGTCGAGCACCTCAAACTTGTCCTTCAAAAAGAAAATAGGCGAATACTCACCCCTGGTCTTACCATCAGCTCTGCCCACACCGACATAGTCGTACTGAGGCAAACGCTCCAGCAAATCGAGCAACTGAGGGTGCAGAACCTCCTGCATACCGACAACGTCGATAGCCTTCTCCCTAATGTAGTTCGCCACACGGTCTCGGCGCACATTCCAGCCAAAGCCAGCCTTGTCGTCACCATCGTTCTTCAGACGAATGTTGAAAGTGCAACAACGGAGCAACGTCGGCTCCGGTTCCACAGCAACACAAGACAGCGAAGACACAAACACTACAAACATTAAAAGCAATAACTTCTTCATCGTATAAGATATTTGATTTACGCAAAGGTATAAAATAATTCACTACTAATGGCAAATACCTCATGGTTTTTTTGTACATTTGCAAAAGAATACACCAACAAAGCCCACAAAAGAAACACACATGAACAAAGTAATGCTCATAGGAAATGTCGGGAAAGAACCGGAAATAAAATATGTTGATGCCGGAGTCTGCGTGGCAAGCGTAGTATTAGCCACAACAGAACGCGGATATAAACTACAAAACGGAACCGAAGTGCCCGAACGCACAGAATGGCACAACATCGTGCTATGGAGAGGACTGGCAGAAATAGTAGAGAAATACGTGCACAAAGGAGACAAACTCTTCGTCGAAGGACAAATACACACACGCAACTACGAAGACCGCAACGGCATAAGACGCTACGTCACAGAAATATGGGCAGAATCATTGGAAATGCTTTCGCCCAAAGCACAAACACAAGAAAACAACCCCTCAACTACTCCATAAGGACAGTACAACACCCCGCCCAACAGAATAATATTGACACGCACACAACCCAAAAGCAATCATGCAGAATTGGCAAGAACTCTGTAACACCCTATTCCAAAACCTTTGCAATACCATACAGACCGTTAGCATCCAAGCACCCACCTTCGACGTATGGATGACCATCGGCATTGTCGTCATACTACTCCTTTGCTCAGGTTTCGTTTCAGCAAGCGAAATTGCCTTCTTCAGCCTAAGCCCAAGCGACAAAAGCATCATAGACGAAGCAAAACCAGAAGGCAAACGCGAAGGACAAGGCAAACACCGCTCCGACTCGAAAATACTCGCACTCCTGAATAACAGCGAGCAACTGCTGGCAACAATCCTTATCAGCAACAACCTCGTGAACATCGCCATAGTCACCTTGCTAACGTTCTGCTTCGAAAAAATAATCGACTTCGGACAAGCACGATGGCTCGAATTCCTCGTCATGACCGTACTGCTCACCTTCCTGCTGCTCCTCTTCGGCGAAATAGTCCCCAAAATATATGGCGCACAACATGCACTGGCATTCAGCCGCTTTTCTGCACCCAAACTGCAAATACTGAACAACATATTCTGGCCATTGAGCCAATTGCTAATCCGCAGCAAAGTCATCACCAAACATCTGCAAGCAAGCGATAACGACATGCTCACCGTCGACGATTTGGAAAAGGCAATGGAACTGACAGACAAAAAAGACATTGCCGAAGAAAGCAACATGCTCAAAGGCATCATACGCTTCGGCGGAGAAATGGCAAAAGAAATCATGACAAGTCGAATAGACATAGTAGACCTCAACATAAAAGCACCATTCTCGGACGTACTGGCCTGTATCGTTGACAACAACTATAGCCGCATCCCCGTCTACCAAGACACACAAGACAACATCAAAGGCGTACTCTACATCAAAGACCTGCTACCACATCTGAACAAACCAGAAGGCTTCCGATGGCAAACACTCATACGCCCAGCCTACTTCGTGCCGGAAACAAAGATGATTGACGACCTGCTACGCGACTTTCAGCAAGACAAAGTACATATGGCTATAGTCGTAGACGAATTTGGAGGCACAAGCGGAATCGTAACAATGGAAGACATACTGGAAGAAATCGTCGGAGAAATCAACGACGAATACGACGACGAAGAAAAACCCTATCAACGCCTCAATCAAAACACCTACATCTTCGAGGCAAAGACACTTATGTCTGACTTTACAAAAATACTGAATCTCGACGACGACTACTTCGAACACATTGAAGGAGAAGCAGAAACACTGGCAGGACTACTCCTTGAGATAAAAGGAGAATTCCCCATCCAAGGAGAACGCATCAATTACAAAAACTTTACCTTCGACGTTCTGGAAGTCGACCAACGCCGCATCGTCAAAGTAAAAGTCATCGCTCACAACAAGTAAGACAACACAAAAGAAGGAAACCCTCACGAGTTTCCTTCCTTTGTAATCCAATCGAAACAATGCTTACTGCTTCTTCGTGTTTAGCACACGCTCTATCTCAACAAATTCCTTTCCTAAATTAAGGTTGAGATAAATACGATAAAGAGGAGAAGCCCAACGTTCCTGCATATCAGGCTGTAAACGCCGAACCATTTCCATACAAGGACGTGCCTCTCGATAGAGTTCTTGAGTTTTCTGCTTGTCTATAGCATACTGAGGATTCTTCACATCCTTACAAGCCATCTCCTGCGAAATAACAGCCATATTGAGATAAGCAATACCCTTATTGTAATATGCATCAGCAAAATCATTTGCAAGTGCAATTGTACTATCAGCATATGTTATGCAAGCATTGAAATTATCCTCCGAAAGATAACTCTTTGACTTTGCATAGTAATGGATAGCCTTTCCACCCGTTCTTGCAATAAGTTTATCTGCAAGTGCTCTCTCCTCCCTGTAGTTTCTTTGAGCATGATACCAATCTGCAAGCAGTACAAAGAAATAGTCATGCTGAGGATAAGACACTACTCCCTGCTTTAGCGTAGCAATCCAAGCAGAGTCATTGTCCAACTTCGCATACGAACGAACCTTGTATTCTTGCAATACCGCTGCTTTGGAAGAATCTATATAGCCAATTGCTTCGTCAGCATGTTTTATTGTACCCAAATAATTCTCTGAAAGGAAAGCAGAGAGTGTTGCCCATAAAGCAGCATTATAATAGAGAGAGTCGATTTGTTCCTTCTTCTTACTTTCATCCTTATAAGAACAATACAAATCAAAAAATGGATAGGCCGAAGCATAGTTCTTTTTTGCAAGGAAGAACTTGCCTCCACTAAGGATATTACGACGGTGCTTTAGACGAAGCGATTGAGTTTTACGCTTGAAAGAGGGATGGACATTCCCTTTATGATCGGGAAGGAAGTCTACACTGTCGCATTGCCGAAGTTGCCTGTACATGTCACAAAGCTTATTGAAAAACTTTGCCGTATCATAAGATTGTTTGAGATATGCCTTTTGGTTCTCAACACCATTCAGCGACTCTTCGAGCAATGCGGCAGTATAATGTATCTTTGCTCTTTCCTTGTTCTTCAGTTCCGGGCGATTTAACGCTCCAAGCAAGGCATTCCTGGCAGCATCCTGACCTCCCTTGTTCTTGAGTGCTGTCTTTGCATTCTTGTAGAGCGTGCTTAACCTTTCCTGTTTAGGTTTCTCAGCCTTTTTCTTAGCAGAAGAAGGCATCAAGAAAGCAATAAACAGAAATGAAAGGAGCAGAAACCACCTCATGACTTGTGAACTTGAAATAAAGCAATTAAATGTAACGGGTTATGAACTATAAGAGTTTGTCCATCTCTGCAGCCTTTTCCGACTGCCCTGTTACTGTGTAACACTGGCGAAGTTCAAAGGCCCACTTCTGCGGCTCATTAGGAGTACACTCGCGTGCTTTCTCGAAATAAGGAATTGCCTCACCGAAAAGTTCTTTTGTCTTTTCGAGTGCCTTCTTTGCTTCAACCTGATTCTTAATCGAACTTACTGTTGCATTCAATGCAAGAGCCTTACGGTATTTGCAAAGGCCACACTGATACCAAGCATCGTAATAATCGCTCTTCAGTTCCGTGCATTTCTTATATACCTCAAATGCCTCATCATACTTCTCAGACTCGAACAACTTATAAGCCTTGCCATAATGTGCAATAAGAACATTGGGGTCCTTAGCGATAATCTCATCTACATAAGGCAACATGAGATTGCTTTCAGCACCTGCCTCTTTATCCTTTTTCAGATAATAAGCGATAAGCATCTGAATATAACTCTCGTTTGCCTTAGGTTCTGCAATGGTCATATTGCGAACATAGTTTGCCCAAGCAACAGTATCTCCACGTTCGCGGAAAGATTCTACCATTACCTGTTTTGTTGCCGCTGCATTTTCGGTGTAAAGAACAGCCTTATCGAAGAGGGCATCCATTTTGTCGTACATCTTTCCTTCATGAGCTGTATGGAAAGCATAATAGGGAATTTGCTCTTCTGGGATTTGATACTTTACTTGACCATCAACTTCGGGATAAAGTTGAGTATAATTCATAACTGTCTCGAAAGCTTCGAGAGCCTTGTCAAACTTGTTCCCCTCACTAAAGAGCTGAGCAGCGAAAAGATAGAAGTTTGCACTTTGTGCCAAATTTGCTTTTCGGCTTTTGAGATAGTTCTCATTACCTGTTTCGCCCTTTGTAACATTAGTGTTCTTTATTTCGCCCTGCAAGGCTGTAGTCAAAGCCTTGAGGTTTGTAAAGAAATACAGTGTGTCGAATGGTTGACCTTTCTGGACATAACCCAAAATTGTATTATTGGGGAACTGTGTCAAATCGGCATAGATTTTATATGCTTCACCCAGTTTCTTTTCATCTATCATACCGCTCTTGAGAGCCTTGCGAATATATGCCTGGCCCTTTTTGCACTCGGTAATGATTTCTTCGTCCGTTGCTGTTTTTTCATTGACCTTGGCTGTAATAGCTTCAGCTATCTTCTTAGCCTCAGCCATCTGTGCCTTTGCTTCCTTCTGAGCTTGTTTGATGGCAGCCTTGTCTTGCTGACCCATGATGGTACCGACACAAAGGAGCAGTGCCATCGAAAGAATTACCTTTTTCATAGTCGTATTATATATTATAATATAATGTGTTTATTGTTCTGTTGTTTCGTCCTCTGTTGGTGTTTCGGGTTCATCGTCGGCACGAGGTACCACACTCAAATGAGAAATTACGTCATTGCGTTTCTTGAGTTCGATAACCTTTGTACCTTGAGTGACACGATTCTTTGTTTCCTTAATAACATCGGCATGGAGTCGGATTGTTGTGCCGCTCTTGTTGATAATCATAAGGTCGTCTTCGTCTTTCACGACGGTAATCGCTACGAGGTATCCTGTCTTTTCTGTTATGGCGAGTGTTTTAACGCCCTTAGCATGACGGCTTGTCTTGCGATACTCTTCGACGTCGGTTCTCTTGCCGAAGCCATTCTCGCTGAGTACCATGATGCTTTCCGTCTCGGCATCGTTGATGATACACATACCAACAACACCGTCGCGTGGGTCATCGTCGAGGACAATGCTCTGCACACCTGTTGCAGTACGACCCATGGGACGAACCTGTGTCTCATCGAAGCGCACTGCACGACCTCCTGCATTGGCAATGATGATTTCGTTCTTGCCATTAGTAAGTTCTACGCCTATCACCTGATCGTCTTCTCGGATGTTGATGGCATTGACACCATTTGAACGCACGCGGCTGTAATCTGTCAAGCATGTCTTCTTGATGATACCGTTCTTGGTGCAGAACACAACATAGTGGCTTTGGCAGAATTCGGGGTCATTCAGTTTGCGGATGCAGAGGCAAGCACGAACGGCATCGCCCGGTTCGATGTTAAGCATATTCTGAATGGCACGGCCCTTGCCTTGCTTGTTGCCGTCGGGAATGTCGTAAACCTTGAGCCAGTAGCAACGTCCTCTGTCTGTAAAGAAGAGCATTGTGTTGTGCATCGTGGCAGGATATATCTTCTCGATAAAGTCGTTGTCGCGCGTAGAACTTGCCTTAACGCCGATGCCACCACGACCTTGTGCCTTGAACTCTGCCAGAGGTACGCGTTTGATGTAACCCATGTGCGACATGGTGATGACTACTTCGTCGTTGGCATAGAAGTCCTCTGCGTTGAACTCTTCTGCACTGGGCAGAATCTCTGTACGGCGTTCGTCGCCATACTGCGCCTTTATCTCAAGGAGTTCGTCCTTAATGACCTTGCGACAGAGTTCATCGTCGGTGAGAATCTGGTTGTAGTATTTAATCTTCTCCATCAAGTCGTCGAATTCTGCGTGGAGCTTTTCCTGGTTAAGACCAGTAAGCTGACCGATGCGCATTTCAACAATTGCCTTGCTCTGAAGTTCGTCGAGACCGAAACGGGCCTCCAATGCTCGCTGGGCATCTTGTGGTGTCTTGCTGCTCTTTACAATCTGTATGACTTCGTCGATATTGTCGCTGGCAATGATAAGACCTTTCAGGATATGAGCACGCTCTTCTGCCTTACGAAGGTCATACTTTGTGCGACGTATGGTCACTTCGTGACGGTGTTCGATGAAGTTGCTGATGAAATCCTTCAAGGTGAGCAACTGAGGACGGCCCTTAACCAAGGCGATGCTGTTTACGCTGAAGCTTGTCTGCAGCGGAGTCATCTTGAAGAGTTTATTGAGGACTACACGTGCATTGGCGTCACGCTTCAAGTCAACGACGATGCGCATGCCTTCGCTGTCACTTTCGTCATTGACGTTGCTGATGCCTTCTATCTTCTTGTCGCCAACAAGCTGGGCAATATATTCGATGAGCTGCTGTTTGTTGACGCCATAAGGTATCTCGCTTACCACGATTTTGTCGTGTGTGTCGCCATTTTCTATTTCGGCTTTTGCACGTATAATGACACGTCCGCGACCTGTTTCGTAGGCATCGCGTATGCCTTGCATGCCCATGATGTAGGCACCTGTCGGGAAGTCGGGACCCTTGACGTACTGCATCAGGTCGTCTATCTCGAGTTCGTTGTTGTCAACGAAAGCCACACAAGCGTCGATGACTTCGCCCAGGTTATGAGTAGGGATATTGGTTGCCATGCCGACAGCAATACCCGTAGCACCATTTACCAAAAGGTTAGGAATGCGTGTAGGCATCACTACGGGCTCTTCCAGCGTGTCGTCGAAGTTCTTTGTCATGTCGACGGTTTCCTTCTCAAGGTCGTCCATCATGCTTTCGCCCATAAGGCTAAGACGAGCCTCGGTGTAACGCATTGCCGCAGGACTGTCGCCATCGATAGAACCGAAGTTACCTTGCTTGTCGACCAAGGTATATCGCATAGCCCACTCCTGTGCCATACGGACGAGTGCCATATAGACAGAGCTGTCACCATGCGGATGGTACTTACCAAGCACCTCACCCACAATACGTGCGCACTTCTTGTAAGGGCTGCTATGGAAATTGCGTAGTTCACGCATACCGTAAAGGATACGGCGATGCACTGGCTTAAAACCGTCTCTAACATCAGGCAGGGCACGAGCCACTATGACGCTCATCGAATAGTCGATGTAGCTCTTCTTCATTTCCTCCTGAATGTCTACTTTAATTATTCTTTCTTGATCTTCCATTGGAATTTAGTTTGGCTTATACCAAGCCATAGGTTTACGTTAGTATATTTCGTGTGCAAAGGTATATAAAAAAAGGCAGAAACACAAGTGTTTTCCACATTTATTTTTTAGGTTTCGAAGAACATGAGAATCTCCTTGTATGTTTTAACATGTCAGAGTAAACACAACACATTGGAGATACTGCAATTAGCATCTTTTGGCAAAGCCAACCAATTTCGACGACACAAACATTAGCCTCAAAACATCTCCCGCAATACACTCCGCTTTTCAACATTACTGCGTCACGCATAAAACAGAAATAACCGCCAAATACAAAACATCCAACTTGCAAAAGAAAAAAGTTGACAAAAAGCAACAAAACAAGCAACACTCGAAGCCCTAAAATGTTGTAAAGATTTTTCTTACTCGGCCATTTCTCCATCGTAACATACCCTATTTTGCCACATAACACGATAAGATTGGCAACTAAACACGTGTAGTTTGACAACTATACAGGTTAAGTTAGCGATGTAAGCACGTGGTTTCGCGCAATTTTACAGGCAGAAACGCCCAAAAACCACAAGGATTTCGTCCGTTTTTACAGACATTTTTCTCTTCAGAAAAACTAACATCCTGATTATCTGAACACAAAGATGACCTCAGAAATTTCATTATTTCAGCCAAAGAAACAACTCCTGCAAAAAGAACCATTTCTTGAAGCATGTATGGCACACAAAAATCATTACAAAATAGAAGGTTGTAATCAAGCCACACACTGCTCAAAAACGGAGCAAAGAAAACACTAACAACACATTTCTCTAACAGTTCCCCATAACAAGGGCTTGAGATTCGCCACTTCGCATCAATACATATACGACGATTTTTGAAACCCTGCGCCTTGGATTATTGATTTATTTTTGTATCTTTGCAGAAAATAACAAACTAACGACACATGCCTCTCAGACTACCAGACAGGCTCCCTGCCATCGAATTCCTCAAGAACGAGAACATCTTCGTATTGGGCGACGAACGCGCAAACGCACAAGATATTCGTCCGCTTCGCATCGCCGTACTCAATCTCATGCCTCTGAAAATCACCACCGAGACAGACCTCGTTCGACTCCTCTCCAACAGTCCGCTCCAACTCGAAGTGCATCTGATGAAAGTCAAAGCACATACAAGCAAAAACACACCCATCGAACACATGCAAGCATTCTATCGCGACTTCGAAGAGATGCGGCATGAGAAGTTCGACGGAATGATTATAACTGGAGCACCCGTAGAACATCTCGACTACAAAGATGTAACATACTGGAACGAAATGACCGACATCTTTGCCTGGTCTCGCACCCACGTAACAAGCACATTATACATCTGCTGGGCAGCCCAAGCCGGTCTCTATTACCACTACGGAGTACCTAAATACCCCCTCGACGAAAAGATGTTCGGCATCTTCCCACAAGTCCCGTTAGAACCACAGCTGCCCATCTTCCGAGGTTTCGACGACATCTTCTACATGCCACACAGTCGCCACACCGAAATACGCCGCGAAGACATTCTCGCCGTACCCGAGCTGACACTCATTGCAGAAGGAGAAGAAAGCGGAGTATCAATGGTAATGGCACGAGGCGGACGCGAAATCTTCATCACAGGACACTCGGAATACTCGCCACTGACACTTGACACCGAATACAAACGCGACCTTGCAAAAGGACTCCCCATCAAGATGCCACGCAACTATTACCGCAACAACGACCCAGAGAAAGGACCGCTCGTCACATGGCGCGGCCATGGAAATCTTCTCTTCCAAAACTGGCTTAATTACTACGTTTATCAGGAAACACCATACGACATCAATGCAATCCATTGAACTCCTCTCGCCTGCAAAAAATCTCGAATGTGGCATAGCCGCCATCGACCACGGAGCAGACGCCGTCTATATCGGCGCCAAACGCTTCGGAGCAAGAGCCGCAGCAGGCAACACAACTGAAGACATTCAGGCACTCTGCTGCTATGCACACAGGTATGGAGCCAAAGTTTACGTCGCTGTCAACACCCTTCTCCGCGAAGAAGAAAAAGAACCGGCACGACAACTGATATGGGACCTCTACCATGCAGGAGCAGATGCCATCATCATTCAGGACACAACTTTTCTCCAAATGGACCTTCCGCCCATCCCTCTCCACGCAAGTACGCAGATGGACAACAGAACAGCGGAAAAAGTTTCGTGGCTCAAAGAACAAGGAGTCAAACAGATAGTCCTGGCACGCGAACTTTCGCTGGAAGAAATAAGAACCATTCACCAAGCCGTCCCCGACGTGTCGCTCGAAGCCTTTGTGCATGGCGCACTCTGCGTCTCGTACAGCGGCAGATGCTATGCATCGGAATACTGCTTCGGGCGGTCTGCCAACAGAGGAGAATGTGCACAATTTTGCCGACTGCCCTTCTCGCTTCAAGATGTAGAAGGGAACACGCTCATCAAAGACAAATACCTGCTCTCGCTGCGCGACATGAACCGCATTCATCGACTCGAAGAAATGATGGACGCAGGCATAAGAAGTTTCAAAATAGAAGGACGGCTGAAGGACATCGCCTATGTCAAAAACGCCACCGCAGCCTATCGGCAAGCCATCGATACAATTCTAAAAAGACGAACCGAATTCTCTCGCTCGTCATACGGCACAAGCACCTACACATTCACGCCCGACCTGTCTCGTAGTTTCCTGCGTGGAAGCACAGACTATTTCCTCGACTACAGAACCAACGACCTGGCAGAACCCAATACCCCCAAGAGCAAAGGACGCGAAGTGGGCTTTGTAAAAGAAGTGCGGCGAGGTTGCATCGTAGTCTCATCCACAGAAGCCTTTAGCAATGGAGACGGACTATGCTTTTTTGATGCAGAAGGACGCCTGCAAGGTTTTCGAGTAAACAGAGCAGATGGCAATCACCTCTACCCTGCCTCAATGCCAGACATCAGAAAAGGCGACCGCCTTTGGCGAAGTTTCGACAAACGCTGGGAAAGCATCATGGAAGGGAAAACAGCAGAAAGACGTATCCAGGCACACTTCACACTTGAAGAAACAGAACACGGTTTCCGACTTACATTCAACACTAAAAGCGGAATAACTAAAAGCAAAATCTTTCATGCAGAACATCAACCTGCACGTACCAACCAAAGCGCATCGATAAAAGATATTCTGTGTAAACTGGGCGATACGCCTTATGTATGCAATGAGGTTGATATTCGCTTTACACAACCCTGGTTCATCCCAAGAAGCAAACTCGCAGAATGGAGAAGAGACATCTGCGACGAGCCAAGAACATCAAGTCAAGAACAAAACTCAACAAACGAAGAACACAATACTTCCCAACCGAATAATAAGAGTATTCCTTCACTCTTTTCCATGACTCACAACTCACAAATACCCACCAATCTCATGACATGCCGTTTCTGTCTTCGACATGCTTGGGGGCAGTGTAAAAAGGAGAATCCAAACAACAAGCAAGAGAAGTTCACAAACGAACGATGGAAGGACCCACTTTATCTTGTACTTGCAGACGGCAGACGCTTTCTTTTGCAATTCAATTGCAACAAATGCGAAATGGCTGTAATTGCAGACAAAACCGACACAAGCCTCAAACCGTAACAACAATGTATTGGATATAGTAAAAACATCTTCTATCTATTACAAAACATATATATATATATATATCACTCAACTACGTTAAATATAAGAAAAAGGCTAATAACAATTGTCCTTTTTTTGATTTGGATATAAAAAAAACTAACTTTGTCAAGCAAACAGTAATTACCATAATAAAAAACATATTATGAACAAACTCACCCGAACTATTCTTTTCTTTGTTCTGGCAATGATGGCTCTTCAAATACAAGCCTTCGAAACAGGACAAACAATCCGCATCGTCAATGGCGGCAAATCAATCCTTGTAGAAAACTCATCACTCGATGAGAATAAAAAAGTAGTACTTTGGACAGAAACAAATGTCAACTCACAACGTTGGACGATTACTGCCAAAACAAACGGCACCTTCCTTGTCGCCAATGACTACACTGGTTTTTACCTTGCCGGACTCACCTCCAGCACCTCTGGCAATGTAGGCCAGACAAATAAAACTACAGCAAACACACGTGGCTCATGGGAGTTCGTCCCTGTGGAAGGCACAACCAATCAGTACAACATTTACTTAAACACAACTCGCAGATATGCTCTTGCCGCACCTGCAGATGCCACAACAAGCAACGACATAACTATTGTAAATACAGCAGCATCTACTAGTGTCGACCCTGCCAGAATAACCTGGACAGTTGAAGTAGTAGAGCCTATGGCAAGAGAATTCACCAA
The DNA here is from genome assembly GCA_017631315.1 of Bacteroidaceae bacterium. Classification (GTDB taxonomy): domain Bacteria; phylum Bacteroidota; class Bacteroidia; order Bacteroidales; family Bacteroidaceae; genus Physcousia. The sequence goes on from JAGBTN010000016.1 coordinate 118,532, forward strand.
AGACATGCGCGATGACATGATGGAAAAATGGAAAGCTCGCGCCTACAAGAAAGCCAGCACTGGTTATGTCATTGGCAACGGTGGCTGGTGGGGTGACGCAGAAATGTTTGAGATTGTTCTCGACGCCCTCGAAACAACAGGTGACCAACAATATGCAACCATGTTTGACAATCTTTACACGAACTTCATTGCTCGAAACAAAGACACTTGGTATCAAAAAGGTGTCAGTGGATACAACGAGTACAACGACGATATTGCATGGATGTGTATTGCCTGTGTCAGGGCCTATCTCCTAACCGGACAAACAAAGTATCGCACAACAGCCAAAAAGAACTTTGACGGCATGTTCAAACGTGCCGACTGCTATGGGAACGACCTTCTTCAATGGAAACATGGCAGTGGCCAAGGTACAAACTCCTGCATCAATGGTCCGGCTGCCGTCTGTGCCTGCTATCTTGCTATTGCACAAGCAGACACAAGCTACTACCAAAAAGCCCGTAAAACATATATGGCAGAGCGAAGTAAACTCTTCGAGATGTCTGGAGGCAAGCCGACTGGCAAGGTATGGGACAGTTTCGACCAGGCTTCCGGCAGCTACAATTATTGGGCTTCGACCTACAACCAAGGAACAAACCTGGGAGCAGCAATCATGCTCTATAATCATTACGGAGACCAAATGTTCAAGGACGATGCTGATGCCATCATCAAGTGGTCTGAAGCAAATATGGCGAACTCGAAAGGCATAATTAATGTTTGCCAAACGGTAAGTGGAGACCTTTGCGGATTCAAGGGAATTATGCTTCGATACCTACGAATGTATGCAGAGACCTTTAATGCACCTTCGCATTATTCATGGATAGCAAAAAATGCTTATCACGCATGGAACAACCGAAACTCTTCTGGAATCACGTCATCGGCATGGCTTACAAAAGCCGAGGAAGATTTCAAACATCAGGAAGGCAGTGAACTGAAAAACTTCGGCAACGAAGGAAATATGACTTGTATTTCTGCAGCCTTCAACTGTCATCTTGGAGCTGTTGAGTATCATGACGCATATGCAAAGAATGAAGCGGAAGACTTTAACTTCATAAAGAATGCACCCGTTACATATAGCGACAATAAAGATGACGATGGCGGCATGGCGGGACCAATGAAACAGAATCATTACATTGGTTATCGCCGTGTTGACTTCGGAGACAAACCAGCATCACATATTGACATACGTACTAAATTGCAATATGGTGTTACTGGCATCAATGTTTTCCTCGACCAGCCTAATAGCACAAAGGGAACTTTACTGTGTACAATAAAAGGTAGTGAACTTTCTGCAGTAAGGACTTGGGAAACAATACGCAAGATGATAAATCTACCAGTTACCGGCATTCACAATGTTTATTTCGTTGCAACTGGTTCAGGAGAAACCTCTATCAATTGGTGGCAATTCCAAAGTCTTAACGAAGTCTTTGCTGATCTGTCGAATGGCAGCGGTGCCTTGACAGCGTCATTTGAAAGCAGCGAATTGGCCACACTAACTGACGACGACCTCACAACAGCCTTCACTGCCAATATCGAATCAGGTGCTGAAACATGGATTCAATACCAATGCCCCTCCCCCATGCGCCTTTATGGATACCAGCTTTTCTCCGGCAACAATGACGAGGGCAATCCCAAGGGATGGACTTTGCAAGCATCCAACGATGGCAAACAATGGGAGGCTCTCCACACAGAGCCTGATACAACCTTCGTTGTACAGGGACAATGCTACAGAGTGAATGTGAATACGTCTAAAGACTATACGCACTATCGTTTGCTCTTTAATTGTCATGACACACAGACGCAGCTGTCTGTTTCTGAGTGGCAATTACTTGGTCGATATATTGACGAAAACGATTTGACTGCTGATGGTGGCACTATTACAGAAGGCTACGAAACACTCACCGACCATATTGGCACAACATATGTCAACACACCTGTCAGTGCAGTATATCACACAGCAGGAAATTATATGCTTACTGCATATAGTATTACGACAGGAATGAAACAGAATGCTCCTACAGCATGGAAACTGGAAGGTTCTGCCAATGGCACCACATGGAAGGTTATCGACCAACAGACGGAGGTTGTTCTTCCATACGATGACTATACTACTATCTGCCGCGTTAATCCCGACAAGTCTTATCTCTATTATCGTCTTACTATTGAAGGAGAAGGGGCTCAACTCTATCAATGGCAGCTCTTTGGCAAGCCAGACTATGGCACATTCTATGCTGACGTAACAAGCGTTTCCGGAATACTTGGTAGTGATGGCAGTAACAGTTCAGCACTTATTGACGATGACGGAGCCACCTTTGTTACTACAAATAATGAAGCACCCTATTGGGATGTCTTTACCCCCATACCAGTAAAAGCGCTTGGCTATTCACTCCTCAACGCAAGTGATGCAAGCCTCGACCCCGAAGAAATTATTCTTTATGGCTATGACGACAGCGGTACTGAAACACAACTTTCTTCAAAGAGCTTGACTTTCCCTGCTCGTGGTTCAAGACTGACTTACACTGTATCCACTACTAAACTGCTCAAACACTTCAGGCTCAAGGTTACCAAGTCTGCAGGAAAACGTGTACAGCTTGCCGGCTTTGAAATCTATGGCGCAGCCATTGCAGAAGCAGGCGACAAATCCTTCCTCTCGCCAACAAGTATTGATGCCACAGCCGTTGGCTTGTCCAACACAGAACTTATTGGGCGCATCAACGACGGTAGTCGTACGACATGCTACCGTGCAGCCTTTACAGAACCTGTAAGTATCACATTCTCCTTCGACCAGCCTGTCAGCCTCAACCACTACGGAATTACTGCCGGCAAGAACGAGCCTACACGCGACCCCGTTGAGTGGAGACTCGAAGGAAGTAACGATAATGGAGGAACATGGGTTACGCTTGATAGCCGCACTGACCAAAGTTTCTCTCACCGCTATGCTACTCAGTTCTATGCAGTGAACAACCAAACGGAATTCGACACCTATCGTTTCACCGTGACAAAGACTGCAGGCGCTACACAGTTACAGATTGGCGAACTTCAGTTGCTTAACCTCGAACCGATTGACGCAACCGGTATTAACGAGGTCAGCAGCACACATCCTTCTGTCCAGAAGAGTATATATGATTTGTCTGGACGTAAAGTTAGCGGTCAGCTGAAGCGAGGCATTTACATCATCGACGGCAAGAAAACTGTTATAAACTAATCGTTGTCCTTAACATCCCAATGCATTTCGTTCGACCACCGGTTGTAACGAAATGCATTGCTGGTTGTAGGGACAGGTATTCTGTCAGTGCAACGCAGCCAGTAAGTTCCGTCGCAAATTCATTGACTCCTGAGATACAAGTATAGTCGGAACAAATGCCAAGTTCTGCCTTCTTGTATGTATATTTACCGCCAATGGCACAATAATTTCTGCAAACATTGTCGCTACTGAAGGCATGTGAGTAAGCAGCGAGCAATGTAAACCCAGCAGGGAGTGCTTGCTCTGCGTAACCCCAAACAGTAGGCCGTAGGTTTCTGCTGCTTGTCTGCATCAGGTCGCTGTAGTGCAGACTCGTACCCAGATAGTAGCGACTGCCCTTGTGACGATACTCTGTTTGTGCCAGGGCGAAGATACCATCGGTCTTTGGAGCGAAGCGAAATGCGTTTTCTCTGCCCGAGAACTTGTAATAGCCAGTTCCATTGTAAAGCGAAGACTGGAAAGTGAGATTTTTCTTATTATATATATAATGTATGCCTACCGAAGCGCAAGGATAGGTTGCGATGTCGTAATTTGCACTTATTGTCGGGAATATGCCTGCCGAACTGTTTGTAAAGAGCGATAACACTTCGCTGCAAAAATAGTCTTCATCCATTCGGCGTATGCCGGCAAAGAGCGAATGATGTTCGTTTACAGTCCAGGAAAAACCGGCAACGGAGAGGGCGAAGGGAATGTTCTGTGCATCGATGTTAGAGTAACCTTGCAAATCATCTATGAGTGGTTCTGTATCTGTAGAAGCTACGCTAACAGAGGATAAAGTGAAAGAAAACTTCTTGGCAAAAGGTATCTCCGCATTGAGTTGAAGCAGGTTTGCCATTTTTGCACGTTTGAAGTCTGTCTGCAATTCGCCAGTATATTCAAGTCCGAAGGTTTGTGCGAACAGGTTCATAGCAAAGGCTGAAAAAATGAAAGTGAAAAGAGTTGTTTTCATCATGTCTGGTTTTTAGTTTTTATTGATTTCGGCTGCAAAATTAGAGTACTTACCCATTGCACACAATACGCAAAAAAGTGTATTTTGATTCACTTTGATGGGCTATACGTCCTCATGTATCATTAACAACGTAATGTATTATTATGACACTTTCTGCACTTCGGAAACGACAATACCTACTATTAGGGATTGGTGACTTCGCAGAAAAAGTGTAACTTTGCAGCGTGATTAAACAACTTCGCTATGAGAAAGATGAAACTATATGAGGCAGACGACAAGATGATTGACCTCATCAGCGACAACTACAGCATGCTTCAGGGGTTGAGTGCATTTGGCATTCGTTTGGGTTTTGGCGACAAGACGGTCTGCGAAGTGTGCCGAGAGCAAGATGTTGACTGCTATACCTTCCTTATGGTTGTCAATTTCCTAATCAACGGATATACACCTAAAGAAAGTGACGAAAAGATTTCCGTAAAGACTTTACTCGGTTACCTGCAAGCCTCACACCGTTATTTCATTGATTTCCAACTACCATCCATTCGCACTAAACTTGAAGAGTCACTACAAAAAGGCGACGGCCTTGCCACTCTCATCTTGCGTCTCTACGATGAGTATGCCCACGACATACGGCTTCACATGAAGTACGAAGAAAAGACCTTGTTCCCATACGTCGAAGCACTTCTGCGCGGAGAACAAACGTCGGGCTACAATGTCGACATCTTCTCGAAACACCATAGCGACACGAAAGGCAAGTTTCAGGAACTGAAAAACATTATCATAAAGTATCTCCCACACAACGGGCTTGCCAACAACCAGCTGACTGCAACACTCTACGATATCTACAACAACGAGGAATGGCTGCTCAATCACAGCAATGTGGAAGAAATCCTTTTCGTGCCTGCCATTCGTTTACTGGAACAGAAAGTCAAGGAAGACGATGTATCCACAAGGCTGTCGAACATGATAAAAAATGCAGAAAGCACAGAATCTGTATCAGAAAGAGAAAAAGAGATAATCATCTGTCTGGTCCAGGGGCTGTCCAACAAGGAGATAGCAGCACAACTCTTCATATCTGTCAACACCGTTATTACCCACAGACGAAACATCTCTCGGAAACTACAAATACGTTCCCTTGCCGGCCTTACCATTTATGCAATTGCCAACAATTTAATAGACAGTAAATGCCTCACACGTTAAGTCGGCAAAGTATACACGTTAAGATGGGCAACTATACACGTTAAGTCGGGCAACTATACACGTTAAGTCGGGCAACTATACACGTTAAGATTTTATAATACCTTCAATTAATAAAATCACATAAAACATGAAGACGATTGGAAACATTATTTGGGTCATTTTTGGCGGCCTCGAGATTGCGGTAGAGTACTTTATTGCCGGTATATTTATGATGCTTACCATTATTGGCATACCCTTTGGTTGGCAAAGCATGAAGATGGGGCTGCTCGCACTCTGGCCGTTCGGTTCAAAAATCCAAGAAACGAGTTCACAAACGGGATGCCTGAATCTATTCATGAACATATTGTGGTTCTTCGTCGGAGGCATCTGGATATGTCTGACCCACATTGCTTTGGGCATCGTCTTCTGCATTACCCTGGTTGGCATACCATTCGGCATGATGCACTTCCGCCTGGCAAGACTTGCACTGTCACCATTTGGAAAAGAAATCGTGTAAGACGAGCCCCCTGGCTCAAAAACGAGCAAACAAAAGAATCGGTAATCTAAGCGCGTAAGGTCCTAAAACAGATTGAATAAACCCGATTTCTGTTTGTTGAAATAGCGGTCTGTCTGCTTGATGAGTCCACTCTTGCAGAAGACCACAACACGGTCGCCAGCTTGAAGTTGGGTGCCACCATAGATAAGTGCTCCCTGATTCTCGCCACGAACATAACCACCCAAAGTAATACCATTAGGCAAACGCAATTCGCAGACTGGCTTCATACTGGCCAAACTTCCTTCGCCCACAACAACCTCAGCCACATCGGCACTGGCAACGGTAAGGCACTTGACGTTGTGAGCATCTGCATCGAGCATCATCTGGTAGATATGTCCGGCTGCTATCATCTTTTTGTTTATGATAGTACCAATATCCAGCTTCTCCGCCATTGAGACATAGTCCATATTATCTACCAGTGCAACCGTCTTACGTACACCCATACGTTTGGCAGCAAGACAAGCCAAAATGTTCGTTTCCGTTTCGGGCGTAAGGGCACAGAAAGCATGCATGTCGGGAAGACCCTCCTCAAGCAAGAGTGCTGTGTCGCGCCCATCGCCTTGAATAATACGGATATCGCTATCCTCAAGGATTTCGTTCAGCTTATGGCAACGCTCCTCGTTCTGCTCTATTATCTTTAAATTATAGAAGTCGGCCTTTCCTTCTGCCACATGAACAGAAGTACGTCCGCCACCCATAATCATAACGTTACGCACATCTGCATAATCCTCCTTTCCCACCAATTCGCGTATATATTGAATATAACGCTTTGTAGTCATAAAATAAGCAATGTCACCACTGCGCAACTCATCGTTACCCGTTGGGATAATGGTATTGTCATCGCGCTTGATGGCAACAATGCGATAAGGCGTCTGAGCATCACAAAGGTCACGAAGAGCAATTCCGGTAATGCGAGCCTTGTCCCAAAGCTTGATGCCTAACATAACCAATGCTCCGCCAGCCACCTCCCAATACTGTCGAACCCACGAACGCTTGATGCCATCGAGTATGTCGCGAGCAGCAAGTCCTTCTGGATAGATAATAGAGTCCACGCCCATTTGTCTGAAAAGCTCACCATATTGGGGCATCATATATTCCGCCGTGTCAACACGAGCAATCGTCTTACGCGCACCAAGAGTATGAGCCAACATACAGCATGTTATGTTGCGCGTCTCCTCTGGAGTGACAGCTATAAACAAGTCACACTGATGGACACCACCTTCTCTCAAACCACTAATTGAGGTAGGAGAAACATTCAGTGTCATGAGATCAAGGTCGCCATTGGCAAGGAGGCGCGCAGTTTTGTCGGGATTCTCGTCAATAACGATAATATCCTGATCTTCACGTGAAAGAAGTGCGGCAAGATGTGAGCCAACAGCTCCGGCTCCGGCAATTACTATTTTCATGAAAGAGCTTTCTTTATAGCCTCTGCATCGAGACCAACAATATGGTACAGTTCCTCTGGAGTGCCGTGTTCCACAAAGCTATCAGGCAGTCCAAGACGTATCACTTCCGGGTGCAGGTTATGGTCTGCCATATATTCTACAACAGCTGAACCGAGTCCGCCCTGCACGACACCATCTTCCACGGTAACTATGCGTTTGTAACCCTTCCCTACTTCCCCCAATATATCTTGGTCTATAGGTTTAAGGAAACGCATATCGTAATGAGCAACAAACCGTCCTGCCTCCTTGAGTTCACGAACAACCTCTGCAACGACATTTCCTATTGGTCCAAGCGTAAGAACAGCCACATCGTTTCCTTCCGTAAGTTTACGACCACACCCTACTGGAAGTTCCACCAATGGGCAACGCCAATCGGTAAGAGCTCCTCGACCGCGAGGATAACGAATGACGAACGGTCCGTTGTCTGGAAGTTGTGCCGTGTACATGAGGCAACGTAGTTCGTGTTCGTTCATCGGAGAAGATATTGTCAGATTGGGAATAGGCCGGAGTGCCGCAAGGTCGAAAGCGCCATGATGCGTTGCACCGTCCTGCCCTACGAGTCCTGCTCTGTCTAAACAAAAGACTACCGGCAACCGACAAAGAGCGACATCGTGAATGATATTATCGTATGCACGCTGTGCAAAAGATGAATATATGTTACAGAAAGGTACAAGTCCCTCTTTGGCAAGGCCTCCGGCAAATGTGACAGCATGACCTTCAGCAATGCCAACATCGAAAGTCCTTTCAGGCATCTCCTTCATCATTATCGAGAGGCTGCAGCCTGTTGCCATTGCTGGTGTAATGCCAACTATCTTATCATTTTGTTTTGCCAATTCAAGCAATGTCTCGCCGAACACATCCTGATATCTTGGAGGTAAACCTTCTGTATTGCAGGACAGACGTTCACCCGTTTCTGGGTCATATTTGCCTGGTGCATGATATATGGTTGGGTTCTCCTCTGCTGCCTGGAAACCCTTTCCTTTGACTGTATGAATATGAAGCAGTTTAGGACCCTTCATGTTCTTTATTTGGCGTAATGTGGCAACCAGTTCGATGACATCATGCCCATCAATAGGACCGAAGTATCGGATATTGAGTCCTTCGAAAATATTCTGCTGATTGCTTAGCAACGACTTAACAGAATTGTTGAAGCGAAGAATTCTTTGCCGGGTATTCTCGCCTAAAAGCCCCCAACGTACAAGTTGCTGCGAAAGACGATAGCGGAGATTATTGTAGAAACTTGACGTATGCAATTGATGCAGGTAATGCTTCATACCCCCAACACTGCGATCAATGCTCATATTGTTGTCGTTGAGGATAATGAGAAGATTATTCGGAGTGCTGCTCACATTGTTGAGTCCTTCAAATGCAAGACCACCACTCATACTTCCATCCCCGATAACAGCCACAACCTGACGATCACCTTCTCCATGTCCCTGTGCTGCAACAGCCATTCCCAAAGCAGCAGAAATACTGTTGGAAGCATGACCGCAAGCGAATGTATCATATTCACTCTCTTCGGGTGAAGGAAAAGGACGGAGCCCACCTAAATGCCTATATGTAGAAAAGGTTTTGCGTCTCCCTGTAAGTATTTTATGGCCCGCTGCCTGATGGCCGACATCCCAAACAAGACGATCATAAGGTGTATTAAAAACATAATGCAAGGCTACAGTTAGTTCTACCACACCAAGACCGCTGGCAAAATGGCCAGGATTATTCGCCAGTTCTCGTATGATTTCCTGGCGAAGTTCATTGCATACCTGTGGCAAATCTTCTATGGGTAACGCTCTAAGGTCTGCAGGCAAGTTTATATTTGGCAATAGCTCTTGAGGCTCTATTTTCACGATTTCATATATTTTTCGTTGCAAAGATATGCTTTTTTACGGAGTTTTATGTATTTTTGTGATTAGAAATCTACAAAAAGCAAGAATGAAGGCCGAAGAAACAATTTTCCGAACTATCGTGGAAGTGCCGAAATGGACAAAACCTATGCATAAGAACCAACATTTCGTACTACTCGGTTCGTGTTTTGCACAAAACATCGGTGAAATGTTCCTAAGTTATGGACTCCATTCCACATGCAATCCTTTTGGTGTAGTCTACAACCCCGAAAGCATTGCCATTCAAATACGTCAGGCCTTATTGGGTGACATGGAAATGCCCGTTTTTCAAATAGGAGAAGAATGGCGATGTTGGTGGGCAAACACACTTCTAACCGACACGGACGAGAATAGGTTTCGTAATACATTGCAAAATGCCTTTACAGACCTTGGGAATGCACTTCGCAAAGCCGATTATCTCTTTCTTACATTTGGTTCAAATGTTTGCTATCGGCTTAAAGAAAACAACATGACGGTAGCCAACTGCCACAAAGCACCAGGAAAACTTTTCGAAGAAAAAGCAATGGACACGGAGTCATGTACGGAAGTATTGCACAATATTATGGAACTCCTCAAAAAAGAATGTCCAAACTTGCAAGTTGTCTTTACGGTTAGTCCATATCGCTATAAGAAATATGGTTTCCATGGAAGTCAGTTAGCTAAAGCTACATTACTTCTTGCAGTCGATAAGATATGCCATCTCTACCCTGAGCAAACGACATACTTTCCTGCATACGAAATCATGCTCGACGAGTTACGCGATTATCGTTTTTATGCCAACGACATGATTCATCCTGCTCCTGTTGCCGTAAATTATATTTGGCAAAGACTGGTTGAGAACTGCATGAATGTAGAAATGCAGCAATACCTCAAAGACTATGAACCCATTCGAAAATCTCAAATGCACAAAGCCGTTTGCACATAACCATATAAATGATTCCCACAGATGTATAGCACACACGAAATAGCAACCTTCATCGGTGCAAAAATAAAAGATACAAAGGAATATCGCATCGACTGGCTCCTAACAGACAGTCGTAGTCTTTGCTATCCAGAAACAACACTTTTTTTTGCCATCAAAACAGAAGTTGGCAATGGTCATCGCTATATCGCCGACCTTTACCAACGAGGAGTCAAAGCTTTTGTTGTGAGCGAAGAGGTTGTAGGCGACTTCCCCGATGCAGAGTTTCTCTATGTTCCAGACACAATGCAAGCTTTGCAAAATTTGGCAGAGCACCATCGGTCGTGTTTCAACATTCCTGTTATTGGCATTGTGGGCAGTAATGGAAAAACGTTAGTTAAGGAATGGCTCTATCAGCTTCTTGCTCCTGACTTTACCGTTACTCGCAGCCCTCGCAGTTATAACTCACAAATAGGTGTTCCTCTTTCCGTTTGGGGGTTATGGGAAAAGACGGAAATTGCGGTCTTCGAAGCGGCCATCTCGGAAAAAGGCGAAATGGCCGCACTGGAACGCATCGTCAAGCCAACCATCGGCATCTTTACTTGCCTGGGCACAGCGCATCAGGAAAATTTTTCGTCGATGGAAGAAAAATGTCGCGAAAAACTCATTCTTCTAAAGGATGCAGAAATTGTCATCTATCCCGCTCATGACGAAACCATAAAGAAATGTATTCAAGAGGCGAACCTGAAAGGCAAAATGATTCCATGCCCAAGCACAGGCAATGCATTCGAAGACAACAAGGCACTCTGCCGTGCTGCTTGCAAAGAACTAGGGCTAGATGAAAACACAACAGAAGAACGCTTACGCTGCCTCGAACCGGTTGCTATGCGGTTGGAGGTAAAGGACGGACAAAACGACTGTACTCTTATCAACGATTCCTACAATAGCGATCTGAACAGCCTCGACATTGCTTTGGACTTCATGAATAGACGTCCGGAAAAGACAGGGCGTCAACGAACACTTATTTTAAGCGATATATTGCAAAGCGGCGTTGAGCCACATGCCCTTTACACACAACTTGCAGAATTGCTTGATGGACGTGGCGTCAACAACCTGATTGCCGTCGGTGGAATTATTTCTGCCCACATGGACTGCTTCATCGGGTTACCATTCAAATGCCGATTTTTTCCTACTACAGAAGCACTGCTACGTGACGAGATACTAACTAAACTCGAGCATCAAATCATTCTTATAAAGGGTGCACGCAGCTTCCACTTCGAGCGTATCACAGACCGATTGGAGAAAAAAGTACACGAAACTATACTTGAGGTCAACCTCAGTGCTATTGTAAAAAACCTTAACTACTATCGTTCCTTCCTAAAGCCTGAGACTAAGATTGTCTGCATGGTTAAGGCCGATGCTTACGGAGCAGGGGCTGTTGAAGTAGCAAAGACCCTACAGGAACACAATGTGGACTACCTTGCTGTGGCCGTAGCAGACGAAGGCGTAACTCTTCGCGAGAAAGGCATTACACAAGGCATCATGATAATGAATCCTGAGATGAGTAGCTTCAGCACGCTATTCCAATATCATCTGGAGCCCGAAATATATAGCTTCCGGTTGTTGGATGCACTCATCAAAGCGGCCGAACACGAAGGCATTACAAATTTCCCTGTCCACATCAAACTAGACACGGGTATGCATCGGTTGGGATTCGACCCAGAAAAAGATTTGCCAAAACTTATAGAACGACTGCACAGACAAACTGCGCTCATACCTCGCACCGTCTTCTCGCATTTTGTGGGCAGTGATTCAAATGATTTCGATGAATACTCCTCCCAGCAATACAAAGTATTCCTAAAAGCCAGCAAAATGCTGCGAACAGTTTTTCCCCACACCGTTCTGCGACATATGTGTAATAGTGCCGGCATCGAACGATTTTCAGAAAGACAACTCGATATGGTGCGACTCGGGCTGGGTCTCTACGGCATTAGTCCCTGCGACAACGGAACAATCAACAATGTCAGCACCTTGCGTACAACCATTCTGCAAATTCACGACGTAAAAGCTGGTGAAAGCATTGGCTACAGCCGCAGAACAATACTTGAACGCGACAGCCGTATTGCAACTTTACCTATCGGTTATGCCGATGGACTAAACCGACTGCTCGGAAATAGGAAAGGCTTTTGCCTTGTCAATGATAGGGAGGCGGAATACGTTGGAAACATTTGTATGGATGTCTGCATGATAGACGTCACCGACATTCCTTGCCAAGAAGGCGACCATGTCACTATCTTCGGAGACAACCTCTCGCCTTCGCTTTTAGCAGAACGTTGCGGCACAATCCCCTATGAAATCCTTACCGGAATAGCTCCACGCGTAAAACGTATCTATTTCGAAGACAAATAACTTTCCAAGAACGTTTTAACTTTCATAATAACACTCTTTTGGCTCTTACATATAAACAAAAAAGGCCGAGCACAAAGTTCGGCCTTTTCTTCTGAAGATTTTTTCAACTATTAATTTTGTTTTTTCATATTTGCCTTTTTCTTTTGGGCTTTTAGGCGTTTCACCTTACCAGTATTGTCATTGGCGAATAGTTGAGGGAAGTGCCCTTGAAGTTGGATATCAATTGGCGAGCCTTCCACCAAATTAGAGATAAGCGAAAGACGCGTAATGGTATCTGGTGTAGTAAAGAGCATACCGGCATCGCTGTTACGACGGACAACATTTCCCATGAAAGTAATATCGTCGAACCCTCCAACCCCATTGGTTCCGCTGACATTACTGGCGGGAGAGATATATACGCCATAACGATTGTCAAGGAACTGATTCTGACTGACGAGAACATCAGACATATAGAAATTGCCATAGAAGCCTGCACCGGCATTAGAATAGACCACATTGTCGGTAATGCTTATATGGCGAGCACCTTGAATAGAGATGCCATGATTACGACCATTCTTCACAATATTGTTGCTGATAATCTGTCCTTTGCCTTCCGCCATCGGGCTGCGTCCATTTATACCATTTCCGAATCGAGCCTGGTCTTCCACAAAAATTCCGTTGTTTCCACAACCAACACATACGCAGTTGGTGATGATAAAATTCTCGTCCTCATATCCCCTAAGGCCAATGCCTATACCACTGCCGCCGCCTTTTCCTGGAGACCAAAGGCGACCGCCTTCGATTACTCTTACATTATTTATAAGTACACGGTTCAAAAAGTCAATACCCAACGATGTGGCAGGAGTTCCTTTCAGTACGAGGTCGTCAAAGACTGCATCGGTAATAGGACGAATGTTGAAAGCCTTGCAGTTAGTAATATAGTTCTTTGGCTTCATATCGTAGGCATCCACCGTAAAATGGCAGAAACGCACAGACTCGATGGGTGCGAAAACACCTTGTGCTGTGCTCTCGCCAATAAACAACGACCAATTGGTATTGCCCTCCATGCGAAGTACAGTGCTCTGTACGGAAACACCTTCTAGAGCCACGCGCGAGCGCCACTTAACCGTACCCTTGAACGTATAAGTTCCAGAAGATAGTTGAATGAGACCTCCGCCCTTGGCATGAACACTATCAACCAATGCCTGTAAGGCAGGAGTGTTGTCAGGATTCTGTGGCATTACACCATAATCGCAAGCATAGAATTGTACACCTTGTGCCCACAAAACAAAGGGGCAAAGCAAGCAACACACAAACAAAGTAAATAATCTAAAGGAGTTATTGGAAGATAATGTTCCCATAATTGTATTGTTTCATGTTTCTAAACAAATTCGGCCATATCATTAATGAGCACGAGGACAAAGATACAACTTAAATCTGATATCCACAACATTAAAAAAACTTTTTCCCCATAATTACGACATGTGACATCCAATAGAAAATGGGAACAATATACCACATTAAAATGACAGCACATAAGTTAACACGTTAAGTCGGCAAAGTTAACGTGTTTAATCGGTCAACTTAACACGTTAAGTCGATCATGTTAACACGTTAAATAAAGAGTTCATACCGCCTATGTTTTTTGTTTTACTTGCATATTTGCTCGATTAATTGTAACTTTGCACCACTATGCCGAAGAATTTGCGCATCATATGGTTCCTTCTTCTCTCTTTTCTATTATTCTGCTGCGGGAAGAATAAAACAGAACACTTGTCAGAGGTTGGTGATACACTCTCGCTCAGACACGCAAAAAACCTGACTATCGTCACCTTTCCTGAAAGAATAGACGTAACGATGCGCAACCCATGGGACACAACCGCGATTTTGGCAAAGTACAGCCTTGTCACCAAGCAACATCAAACAACAGAAAAGAACCTTCCTTCTTATAAAAGCAGAGAGAGGAAAATCATTTTTACACCTCTTGAACGAGCCGCAGTATTCAGCAGTGTCCATTGTGCATTGCTCCACGAATTGGGAGCAGACACAGCCGTGGGCGGTATCTGCGATTTAGAGTTTCTCAATCTTGCAAACTACAAAGAAGCGGTAAAAGATGGCCGCATCACTAATCTCGGTAACAGTATGCAACCCAACCTGGAACGGTTGCTCAATCTCAACCCCGATGCTTTGCTGCCAAGCCCCTTCGAAAATAGTGGCGGACTTGGACGTGCAGAAAAACTTGGATTCCCTATTATCTGGTGTGCCGATTACATGGAAAACACGCCGCTCGGTCGCGCAGAATGGATTCGCTTCTATGGTCGTCTATTCGGCAAAGCAGAAATAGCAGACAGCATATTCTTTGTAGTGGAAAGCCGTTACAAAGAACTATGCAGTTTGACCAAAAATATACAAACCAAGCCCAGGCTCTTACCAGAAATGCCATGGAGCGGACAATGGACGCTACCCAGTTCTGGCAGTTACTCTGCAAAACTATATCAAGATGCAGGTGCGAAATACATCTTCGCAGACTTAAAAGGCAACGGCAGTATTCCCCTTAGTACAGAAAAGGTTCTGGATAGAGGGATGAAAGCCGACATTTGGCTCATAAAACATCATGGTACGCTCAATCGCCATCAGATAAATACCGACACCCCACTACTCTCAAGCATCAAGGCTCCCATTTGGTGGTGCAATACCGCAGAAATGCCCATCTTCGAAGAAACACCCTTCCATCCCGAACTATTATTGGAAAGCCTCATCGCAATTATACACCCCAATCTAGGCATAAAAGCACAACGCGAATACTTTAAGCCACTGGCAAACTAATGAACGCCCAACATAAACTTAACCTACTTGCCCTCGGAACAGCACTTCTCGCTATCTGCAATATATTTTGGGGGTCGCTCGACATTCCCGCCAAAGATGTTTGGTGCATTTTGCGCGGATACGAAGCAGCAGGACATCCCGCTTGGAGTACTATCATACTTCAAGGACGTTTGCCACAAATGTTGACAGCACTGCTTACTGGCACAGCTTTGGGTACTTGTGGTCTTCTCCTCCAAACTGCTTTCCGCAATCCCCTTGCAGGGCCTTCCATTCTTGGCATTGATGCAGGTGCGAACCTCGGCGTCGCTATCGTGCTACTTTTACTCGGAGGCACTACAACAATCGGCAGTCTAACACTCGGAGGACATTTACTTATCGTTGTTGCTGCAATGGCAGGCGCCCTCGCCATTATGGCCTTGCTCATGACATTGAGCAAACTGCTACGCAGCCACGTAATGCTTCTCATTACAGGCGTAGTAATCAGTTATGTAACAGGAAGCATCATACAATTACTCAACTATTCTGCCACAGAACAGGGTGTCCACAGCTTTATCATCTGGGGGATGGGTAATTTCTCATCCGTAGGAACAGAGCGAATGCCTGTCTTCTGCACTCTTTCTTGTACCGGACTTTTGCTCGCCATCCTGCTCATAAAACCTCTCGATGCCCTACTGCTCGGCGACCGCTACGCCGAAAATCTTGGCATCAACATCGGGAAAGCTCGGCAAATCCTTCTCTTAGTCACAGGACTACTCACCGCCACCACGACGGCATTCTGTGGCCCAATTTCATTCATTGGGCTGGCTGTGCCTCATCTCGCACGTCTAATGCTTAGAACCTCACGACACAAAATTCTGATACCTGCCACAATGCTTATCGGAGCGAATCTGGCACTTGCCTGCAACCTGCTAAGCACAATGCCCCACGATGGTAGCATCATTCCCATAAGCGTCATCACACCACTCATCGGCGCGCCAGTCGTTCTACATATCATACTGAAACAACGCCATGATTGAGTTACAACATCTTACCGTCGGCTATGGAAAGAAAGCCATCCTCTCCGACATCAATCAAACCATCGAATCAGGACAACTCGTCTGCCTGATCGGCGCAAACGGCGTAGGCAAAAGTACCATCCTGCGCACCATTGCAGGCTTTCAGCCACCACTCTGTGGCACCATTCTACTCAACGAACAAGATATGTCGTCGTTCTCTACCGCTCAACGCAGCAAAGCGATTTCTGTAGTGCTGACAGAACGTGTCGAAGTGCCTTGCATGAGTGTTGTAGACCTTATTGGTATGGGACGTTCGCCCTATACTGGATTCTTTGGCACACTGACAAAAGAGGATAAAAACATTATCTATGAAGCCATCGACATGGTAGGAATTAGCCATCTTGCCACACGGACCTTCGACACTCTGAGCGACGGAGAACGGCAGAAAGTTCTACTCGCCAAAGCCTTAGCACAACAGACTCCCGTCATTTTACTCGACGAGCCAACAGCCTTCCTCGATTTCCACGCCAAAGTCAGTACCCTTCGATTGTTACTCCGCCTTGCCCACGAAACCAATAAAACCATCCTCCTCAGCACACACGACGTGGAGATGGCAATCCAATTGAGCGATGCCTTGTGGATAGTTCAAAACGGGGAAATCAAAGCAGGTACCACCCTTTCCCTTACCGAAAGTGGCACACTTAAACACTTCCTACAAATCGACCCTATGGCTGATGCACAAAAGGGAAATCAAGGTATCATATTTGACACCGAGAACCTAACATTGAAAATAAACAATGTAGTGTTACCAGAAACTCAAAACAAACTGGGCAACTGATGAAGTTTTGTTCCGTTGCTACCCTTTATTAGAATTGTCATATCGGATATTGGTTCCTCCTTTAATGCAATTTTAACAGCCTCCACATCGTCGAAGACGCGTACGCCTTCCGCAACCTTCTTGAACTCACTGCCCACAAGCCAAATGCGTTCAAGTTCCATATCCCGTAATTGTTCTACAATCTTTTTGTGTTCTTCAACACTTTCCGCGCCAAGCTCTCGCATCTCTCCGAGAATCACCATCTTATGTCTGTCGCGCATAAGAGAGAAATTTGTCAATGCAGCAGCCATACTTGAAGGATTTGCATTATATGCATCAATTATCAATCGGTTGCTTCCTGCCACCCTCAACTCGCTACGGCTGTTGGTCGGATAATAAGTAGAAAGCGCATGATCTATTTGCTCGAGTGTGATGCCAAAATAAAGACCAATCGTAACTGCAGCACACAAATTGGCAATGTTATAAGAACCCACAAGATTTGTTGTAGTTGTACACCATGGTTGGACATTAGCGGGCCTCCATTTCATCTCTACAAAAGGTGTAACAGCATCCACGACACCCTCAATATAAGGCAACGCATCTTTTCCCAACACAAAACCACGTCCTATCGCCATTTGCACGAGGTCTTCATCTGAAGTATTAAGAAAGATTTGTTTGCCCCTCTTGTATAAATCGTCATAAAGTTCCCCCTTTGTCTGTTTCACACCTTCAAAACTACCAAAACCTTCTAAATGTGCTCTACCTACATTGGTGATGAGGCCGAAATCTGCCTGAACAATGTTGCTAAGGAGAGTTATTTCTCCCGGATGATTGGCACCTGTCTCAATAACCGCAATATCGTGTTCGGGTCTAATGCGAAGTAAGGTTAAGGGCACACCAATATGATTATTTAGATTCCCTTCGGTAAAAAGTACATTCATCCCCTCAGAAAGGACAGTACTAATAAGTTCCTTGGTAGTTGTCTTGCCATTCGTACCAGTTATTTGTAACACAGTCTTACCCCAAACCCTCCTATGATGTGCTGCCAAATCTTGCAGAGATGTCAACACATCATCGACGAGAAGAATACGTTCATCCTGTTTGGCCACCTCTGGGTTATCAACAACAGCATAGGCACAACCTTTTTCAAGAGCTTGCAGTGCATATTGGTTGCCATCGAACGATGCTCCTTTTAAAGCAAAAAACATGCTACCCTTTAAACAGTTTCGGCTGTCTGTTGTCACAACCGGATGCTCACAATATATATCATATAATTCTACGGTACTCATGGCTTGTTGTTTCATTTTTCGCCACAAATATACATCTTTTTCTCATAAAACACCGCCGACAAGATAATTAAAGTGCTACTTTGACTTCTTCGAAAGAACATCCCTTAGAAAATGGACAAGAAAAAAATCATTTTCTTTTGAATTTCGCTCGCTTATTTGTACCTTTGTGCGAAATTTAAATGTCTTGTGAGCAAGATAGTACCATACAGCATCAATGTAGGCGGCGAACTACTCTCGCTGGAAGTCCCCATTGTAATGGGCATTCTCAATGCTACTCCCGACTCTTTCTACCAGCATCACGAAGGAACCGAAGCCATTGCCTTGCGCACGAGACAAATGCTTGAAGAAGGCGCCACAATATTGGACATAGGCGCTTGCTCTACTCGCCCAGGTTCTTCCCCCATCGACGAAAAGGAAGAAATGCAACGACTTCGGCAGTCTCTGCACATTGTTCGGCAAGAAGCTCCAAATGCAATTCTGAGCATAGACACATTCAGAGCAAACGTTGCCAAAATGTGTGTAGAAGAATATGGCGTACAGATGGTAAACGACATCAGTGGCGGCGAGTTCGACAAGAAGATGTTCACAACCGTTGCAGGACTTGGTGTCCCCTATGTCTTGACACATAATGCCACAATAGACGACACAGACAATGCACAATTCATGGCAATCTTCTTGCGCAGTATAGGCAGCAAAGTAGAAGAACTCCACGAATTAGGCATATGTGATGTTATCGTCGATCCAGGGTTTGGCTTCAGCAAGACACTCAACCAGAACTATGTCCTAATGCAAAACCTTGAAGTCCTTCATGAACTCGATCTGCCTCTACTTGTCGGTCTCAGCCGCAAGAGCATGATATACAAGTTGCTGGACACAAATCCTGAGGAAGCGCTCAATGGTTCAACAGCCCTGCACACCATTGCGCTGACAAAGGGAGCGCACATTCTGCGAGTACATGACGTGAAAGAGGCAACACAATGTATTAAAATAGTCAACAAACTGAACGAATGCCCAATATGAGCTTCAAAGATTTGATAGATATCTTCCTTGTAGCAATTGTGCTTTACTATTGCTATAAATTGATGAAGCAATCACGCTCTGTCAACATCTTCTATGGCATTCTTCTCTTCATCAGCGCATGGATTATCATCAGCAAGGTGTTGGAGATGAAGTTACTTGGTGGCATACTCGATAAGCTTGTTAGCGTGGGGGCTTTAGTGATAATTGTATTGTTCCAAGAGGACATCCGCCGCTTCTTCTACTACCTTGGTGCCCGAAAGCAAACCCACCGCTTCGTGCGCTTCTTCCGTTCCGAAAAGCATACACAGCATAGCGAATTTCGCAACGATCGCGAGACAATCTTCCCCATCGTTATGGCCTGTATGAATATGAGCAAACAACGCGTCGGTGCACTTATCGTCCTGCAAAATGACATTCCACTAAGCGAATTCATTCGGACAGGCGAAGAAGTTGACGCAAAAATAAGCCAGCGCCTCATCGAAAACATTTTCTTCAAGAACAGTCCTTTGCACGACGGCGCAATGATTGTTGCAAAACGAAAAATAGCAGCAGCATCATGCATCCTGCCCATCAGCCACGACCTTGACATCCCTAAAGAGTTCGGCCTTCGCCACAGAGCGGCAAAAGGCATCAGCAAAGAGTCGGATGCACTTGCCATTGTGGTGAGCGAAGAGACTGGCAACATCACAGCTGCATACAATGACATAATGCGCACCCATATCTCTGCCGAGGAATTGGAAACACTACTCATGAAAGGGAAGTTCTGACACAGTATCCATCTCTCTCAAAGAGAAAACAGACAAACGGAAAAACTAACGAAAAATATAAATTAACATGACACTAATGGAACAAATCATCGCTCGAGCCAAATCGTGCAAGCAACGCATAGTGTTGCCCGAAAGTTTGGAAGAGCGAACGCTGACCGCTGCCGACAGAGCACTGGCCGACGACTTGGCCGATATCATTCTCATCGGTGCTACCTGCGAAATCTATGCCCTTGCCGACAAGCTCGGTTTGAAAAACATCAACAAGGCCACCATCATCGACCCCGCAACAAGCGACATGACGGAGACCTATGCACAACTTCTCTTCTCTCTTCGCAAGAACAAAGGCATGACTGAAGAGCAAGCACGGGAGAAGGTGAAAGACCCTCTCTATTTCGGCTGCCTCATTATTAAGAACGGTGATGCCGACGGACAAATTTCAGGAGCCCTCTCCACTACTGGCGACACATTGCGTCCTGCCTTGCAAATTATTAAATGCGCTCCCGGCATAACAACCGTCAGCGGTGCAATGCTGATGATTACACAAGCTAAAGAATATGGCGAAGACGGTGTCCTCGTAATAGGCGATGTAGCCGTAACCCCAATGCCCAATGCCGACCAGTTGGCACAGATTGCTGTGTGCACAGCTCAAACAGCTCGTAGCGTTGCTGGTTTCAAGGAACCACGTGTTGCCATGCTTAGCTTTAGCACAAAAGGCAGTGCAAGTCACGAAGTGGTGGACAAGGTGGTTGAAGCAACCAAGAAAGCACAAGAGATAGACCCCACGCTCCAAATCGATGGCGAACTGCAGGCAGATGCAGCTCTTGTTCCGAGCGTAGGCGAGAAGAAAGCCCCAGGCAGTCATATTGCAGGTAAGGCAAATGTGTTGGTTGTTCCCTGCTTGGAGGTTGGCAACATCGGTTACAAACTCGTTCAGCGATTGGCTGGAGCCGAAGCCATTGGCCCCATCCTGCAAGGCATAGCTCGCCCTGTTAACGACCTTAGCCGCGGATGCTCCGTCGACGACATCTACAAGATGATAGCAATCACATCTTGTCAAGCGCAAGATGCGAAGTAAAAAGAGACTCCCCCTCTCACACGAGAGGGGATTTTCATAACAAACAACCTTAAAACCCAAACACAACTACCAATTTCATTATCATGAAGATATTAGTTCTCAACTGTGGCAGCAGTTCCATAAAATATGCACTCTACAACATGGACAATCAGTCCGTTATCACAAGTGGCGGTATTGAGAAAATAGGATTGCCCGACTCGTTCATAACAGTAAAGCTCAATGGCGAAAAATACAAGATGGAACGTCCCATAGCAGAACATACTGCAGGCGTGCAGTTCATCTTCGAGGTGCTCACGAGCGGTGAATATGCTGTGCTTCAGAATTTGAACGAGCTTGATGCCGTAGGCCATCGCATGGTGCATGGTGGCGAAAAGTTTAACAAGTCTGTACGCCTCACCCCTGAGGTAATGGAAGCCTTTGCCGCTTGCAACGACCTGGCTCCTTTGCACAACCCTGCCAACATCAAGGGCGTCAATGCAGTCAAAGCCTTGTTGCCCGACGTGCCACAGGTAGGCGTCTTCGATACGGCTTTCCACCAGACGATGCCCGACTATGCTTATATGTATGCCCTGCCCTATAATCTTTATAAGGAGTATGGCGTGCGTCGCTATGGTTTCCATGGAACAAGTCATCGCTATGTCAGCCAACGCGTTTGCGAATTCCTCGGTTGTAATGCGGAAGACAAGCGCATCATCACATGTCACATTGGCAATGGTGCTTCAATTGCCGCAGTCAAGAACGGCAAGTGTGTCGATACCTCTATGGGACTGACTCCTCTGGAAGGTCTTATGATGGGTACACGCAGCGGCGATATTGATGCCGGCGCAGTAACGTATTTAATGGATAAGTTCAATCTCGACACAAAAGGCATTTCAGACCTCTTGAATAAGAAGTCAGGTCTTGCAGGTGTAAGCGAAGCGAGCAGCGACTTCCGCGACATACTTGCAGGCATTGCCGCTGGTAACGACAAGGCTCGTCTGGCAAAGGAGATGTACACTTATCGCATCAAGAAGTACATAGGTGCTTACGCTGCCGCAATGGGCGGAGTAGATATTATCCTCTTTACCGGTGGCGCAGGCGAGAACCAATGGGAAGTACGCGAAGGTGCCACAAGCGGTCTGGAATACATGGGTGTCAAGATGGATGCAACCAAGAACCGTGCATGCCGTGCCACCGAGGCGATTCTCAGTAGCGACGACAGTGCAGTAACCGTATGCTGCATTCCTACCGACGAGGAACTAATGATTGCTCTCGACACACAGGCTCTCTGCTAAACACAATATAAGCGTATATATAAATCAGGCGTGTTTAAAACACGCCTGATTTATTATTTATTCACGTTATACCTATAGATTCAACATGTCATGCTCGCGCTGCCTGGCAGTTATATCATATCCGTAACCTTATATTATATATAATGTATCAAGCAGGCTTTCTGCAAACACCATTTCACACAAATGTTTGTTTGCAACAGCTTATTTCAAAAAACCTTCCTTTGTAAAGTATCTGCTCTTGCTGAGAGGCTCGATAGCACCAAACTGCATCCAGTCGGCATCTGCCTTAAACTGTGCTAAAAAAGCATCAGGAACATAGAGCGTACAGTTCTTGTTGGGAGTACAGTTCTTCGGCATCTTATAATACTCAGTACTGAGCAGATAAATCTTTTTCCATTTCGAAGCCGATGGAACAAGACCAAACATACGATTCTTAAAGTCATTGGGGATGGAGAACTCTTCAATGGAAGTGCAGCCGTCGAAAGCACCGTCCTCCAGTTTCTGCATCGTAATGGCCATCAATATGCTGCGAAGTTTTGTACAACCACCGAAAGCACCATTGCGAATCCAATAGATATGCTCGCCGAAACGTGCAGTCTCGAGCGACGTACAGCCACGGAAAGCATCAAGGCCTATCGTATAGACATCTACGTTTAGGCTTTTCAAAGCAGAACAGCCATTGAAAGCATCGTCGTTGATAACAGGCATATCGCCCTGGAAATGTACTTGTTCGAGCGATGTGCATCCCTCGAAGGCATTATTGGCAATGTGTTTGATTTTGGGGCTTACCCATACCTCCTTAATGCTCTTGTTGTCCTTGAACTCATCAGGATTGATGCTCAATATCTGAGAGCCAAAGCCCATCTTTTCTTCCGTAGGAATATACTCTTCTGCACGATGGCGACTCGTATAAAAGAAAATGTCGCCTGCTGGTACATCTGCAGCCTTGGCTTCCACCTTTATCGTCTTTTCCTGCTTGGCTGGTTTCTTCTCACAAGCATTTAACCCCAGAAGCATAAACAGCATCAATGAGATGCCGGCAATACCATTCCTTTTCATAGTTTTCATTCATTAGTGTTGATTGACGAGACAAAGTTATGAAAATATGTCGAAAAAACGTATCTTTGCATTCAGACATTTAATTGTAAAGAGAAAAATAACCTGCAGTATCAGAAAAATGAAGAAAAGAGCAATCGTAATAGGTGCATCATCAGGCATCGGTCGGGAAGTAGCGCTCCTGCTGAAAGAGAAAGGCTGGGCGCTTGGTGTTGCTGCACGACGGACAGAACTGTTGAAAGAAATGAGCGAAGTGGAATTTGAGCAAATTGACGTGACGCAGGACAATGCAACAGAAAAACTACGAAACCTGATAGAACGTACAGGCGGCATGGACCTCTTTTTCTATGCCTCCGGCATTGGCAAGCAGAATCGCAAACTGCAGGAAGACATCGAACTGCAAACAATGCAAACGAATGCACTCGGCTTTACCCGTATGATTGGCGAGGCCTATCGCTATTTTGCCCAACGTGGAGAAGGACACATCGCAGCCATCACCTCAATAGCAGGAACAAAAGGCCTCGGCCCTGCTCCTGCCTATTCTGCTACGAAAGCCATGCAGAACACCTATCTGCAAGCTCTGGAACAACAAGCCAATGCACGCGGGTTGCACATCCGCTTCACCGATATCCGCCCGGGGTTTGTAGATACTGCTTTGCTTAGTGGAGACTTCCACTACCCTATGATGCTCAAACCGAAAGAAGTGGCGCAGGACATTGTCCGTGCCATCGAAACCCACCAACATGTTCGTGTCATCGACTGGCGTTACCGTCTGCTGACCGCCATCTGGCGTAGGATACCACGCTGCATTTGGCGCAGAATAAAACTTTGAACATCGTATGGACAAGAAGAGGATACAACTCTGTGCCACCATTGTTGCCTTTCTGTTGGCTGCATTATGGTTCTTTTTTCCTCTGGGAGGTCCGAGCGAAGGGCATTTGTTGTTTGCCATGCGGCTCGCCCTGCCTGCCATCCTTCTGACGGCAGGAAGCATCGGGTTACTGCCGCGCCAAATGACATTTGGTTTCCTCTTCTGCGCCATTGGCGATGCAATGGGAGTAATCGGAAGTTTCGAAGGGCAAATGGGGAGTTTCGCCATTGCGCATATCTGTTTTATCCTCTTTTTTCTCAAAGACATCCGTGGCGGTAAGATACAACCGTCAGCATTTCTCTTCACTACCCTACTTTGTTCTTTGCCACTCATTCTGGCTATGGTTAAGGTATTGCCAGCCATACAAGATCTCCTCATACGCATCGGCTGTGCCATCTATGCCTTGCTCCTTAGTGGTACAATGTGGACAAGCATCATTCGCACCCAGTCCGTCCTTTCAGGGAAAGTCATTCCTGTCGTTGCAGCGCTGGGTGGTTCATTCTTCCTTATTTCCGACTTTATCCTTGCGTGGAACAAGTTTACGGCTCACATCCCCAATGCCTCTTTTCTCATCATGAGCACTTACTATGCAGCCTTACTGTTCCTCTTTGTCGGCACACTTCGTGTCTCACAAATTCCACAAAAGAACTAAATCCTATATCACATATAGGCATGTCTCAACTTTTTTCCGTAACTTTGCACGCTGTATATGATATCAATAGACCATTTAAGCGTGGAATTCAGTGCAAAGCCACTGTTTTCAGACATCAGTTACGTCATCAACGACCATGACCGCATTGCACTTGTAGGCAAAAACGGAGCCGGCAAAAGTACGATGCTCAAGATTATTGCAGGCATTCAGCAGGCAACCGAAGGCACCGTCTCTGCGCCTCGCGACACCACCATCGCCTACCTGCCACAGGTCATGATACTCACCGACGAACGCACCGTGCGGCAAGAGGCAGAACAAGCCTTCGAGCACATCACAGAAATGAAGCAGGAGCTCGACAGGCTCAACAACGAGTTGGCAGAACGTACCGACTACGAGAGCGAAGCCTACATGGCACTCATCGAGCACTTCACGCACCTGAACGAACGTTTCCAGATGATGGGTGGCATGAACTATCAGGCAGAACTGGAACGCACGCTGCAAGGTCTTGGTTTCCGACCGGAAGACCTCGACCGCCCCACAAGCGAATTCAGTGGTGGCTGGCGAATGCGTATCGAACTGGCTAAGTTGCTCCTTCAGCACCCCGACGTGCTTCTGCTCGACGAACCGACCAACCATCTCGACATCGAAAGCATACAGTGGCTCGAGAACTTTCTTTCCACCCGTGCGAAAGCAGTTGTCCTCGTCAGTCACGACCGTGCCTTTATAAACAACGTCACTAACAGAACCATAGAAATCACTTGTGGCAGGATATACGACTACAAGGTAAAGTACGACGAATACGTCACACTTCATGCCGAACGTCGCGAACAGCAACTGCGTGCCTTGGAAAACCAGCAGAGGGAAATTGCCGAAGCACGAGCCTTCATCGACCGCTTCCGCTATCAAGCATCGAAAGCCATTCAGGTTCAGCAGAAGATACGACAACTGGAGAAGATTGTACCCATCGAGGTGGACGAAGTGGACAACAGCGCATTGCGTCTGAAATTCACTTGTTCGTTGCGCAGCGGCGACTTTCCCGTCATTTGCGACGAGGTAGGCAAGAACTACGGAGAGCATTGTGTCTTCAAAGGTGTCAATCTGACCATCAGGCGAGGAGAGAAGGTGGCTTTCGTGGGACGTAACGGCGAAGGAAAGACAACACTCGTAAAGTGCATCATGGACGAGATTCCTTTCGACGGAACGCTCAAGGTGGGGCACAACGTACAAATCGGCTACTTTGCACAAAACCAGGCACAGCTGCTCGACGGAGAGTTGACGGTATTCGACACCATAGACCATGTGGCAAAGGGCGACATCCGTCTCAAGATACGCGACATCCTTGGTGCATTCATGTTCGGCGGCGAAGCCGGCGACAAAAAAGTGAAATTCCTTTCGGGCGGAGAACGCACCAGGCTGGCAATGATAAAACTTCTGCTCGAACCTGTCAACTGTCTTATTCTCGACGAACCGACCAATCACCTCGACATGCGTTCGAAGGATGTCTTGAAGGCAGCCATTCGCGACTTCGATGGCACAGTCATCGTTGTGAGTCACGACCGCGAGTTCCTCGACGGGCTTGTGACGAAGGTCTATGAGTTTGGTGGCGGCAAGGTTCGCGAACATCTCGGCGGCATCTACGAATTCCTCAAGAATAAAGATATCGACAGTCTGAACCAACTGAACACCTCTTCAAAAGAAGTTCCCGTCCAAAAGGGAAGTGGCGAGGGAGCCCTCTCCTATGCCGAACAAAAGGCATTGGCACGAGAGCAGAAGAAACGCGAAAAAGCTTTGCAGGAGGCAGAAGAAAAGGTGACACAACTGGAAGCCGCCATCCGCATCCTCGAAGACCAGATGTCCACGCCCGAAGGCAGTCAGGATGTCCAGCTCTACGAAAAGCACGGACGCCTAAAAGCCCAACTAAAGCAGGCAGAAGAGGAGTGGGAAGCACTCATTTAGCAATAGAAAACATAATTTCACACACATACATATATATAACATGAAAACAAAGAACATGATTACAGCCTTTGCACTGACAGCAATGGCTGCCGCTTGCACACCGGGAAGCAAGCAGTTATCGTCCGGCATCGACATTGCCAATCTGGACACAACCTACCTGCCCGGAACAGACTTCTACATGTACGCCACCGGTGGCTGGCAAAAGGCACATCCGCTGACTGCCGAGTATAGCCGTTTCGGTTCGTTCGACCAGTTGCAGGAAGATAACAACGAACGTCTGCGTTCACTCATCGAAGGCGTTGCAGCACAAGAGAACGAAGCCGGCTCTATCGCCCAGAAGATTGCCGACCTCTACAACTCGGCAATGGACAGCGTAAGCCTCAACGAGAACTATGCAGAAGCATTGGCAGAGTTCTTGCAGTGCGACGGCTACCAGTCTTCGCCCGAAATCACCGCCAAATGGCTTGCTGAGGTTTGGCCCCGCATGGAAAGGCAAGGCGTCAACGGACTGTTTGGCATGTACATCGGTGCCGACGAGAAAGACTCGAAGAACAACATCGTGAACATCGTTCAGGGTGGTCTCACACTCGGACAAAAAGACTATTACCTCGACCAGGACGAGAAGACGGTAGAGATCCGCAAGGCTTATCAGAAGTACATTGCCGACCTCAGCCAGCACATGGGCTTTGCAGAGAAAGACGCACAGCGCATTGCCGAGGACGTGCTTCGCATTGAAACACGCCTGGCCGTTGCCAGCAAGAGCCGCACCGAACTGCGTGACCCCGAAGCCAACTACAACAAGATGGCATACGACGAATTCAAGCAGCAGTACGCAGGCATCGACTGGGACAACTTCTTCGGCAACCTCGGCATGGAGGGAATCAAGGACATCTGTCTGGGACAACCCGATGCCATTCGCGAAGTGGAGAAGGTGATGAAGGAGGAAACACCCGAAGCCCTGCAGAACATCTATCTGTGGCACGCAATGGATATGGTTGCATCGTACATCGACGACGAGAGCCGTGCACTGACTTTCGGTTTCTACGGCAAGGTGATGAGCGGCAAGCAGGAGGACCGTCCCCGCTGGAAGCGTGCCGTAGCAGCCGTCGAAGGCGGACTGGGCGAAGCACTTGGCCAGCTCTACGTTGCCAAATTCTTCCCACCCGAAGCAAAGCAGCGCATGGAGAAACTCGTTGCCAACCTGCAGGTGGCTCTCGGCGAGCGCATCGACGTGCAAGACTGGATGAGCGACGAGACAAAGAAGGTGGCGCACGAGAAACTCGATGCCTTCTATGTCAAAGTTGGTTATCCCGAGAAGTGGAAAGACTATAGCGAACTCGAGATTGGCAATAACTACCTGCGCAACGTGCTTGCCGTAAACGAATGGGAAATAAAGGATGTCATCAAGTCGAAGTTCAACAAGCCTGTCGATAAAGACGAATGGCACATGACACCCCAGACCGTCAACGCCTACTACAACCCCACCACCAACGAAATCTGCTTCCCTGCCGGCATCCTGCAGCCGCCTTTCTTCGACATGCAAGCCGACGACGCCTTCAACTATGGTGCAATCGGTGTTGTCATCGGTCATGAAATGACACACGGCTTCGACGACCAGGGCAGCAAGTTCGACAAGAACGGCAACCTCGTGAAGTGGTGGACCGAAGAAGACACCAAGCGTTTCGAAGAGCGCATTCAGGTTATGCGCGAATATCACGACAGCATCGAAGTGCTGCCCGGCCTCTTTGCAAACGGTTCGTTCACCTTGGGCGAGAACATCGCCGACCACGGAGGTCTGATGGTATCATACCAGGCCTTCAAGGCACAACTCGCACAGCAGCCCCTTCCCGTCATCGACGGCTTCACTCCCGAGCAGCGTTTCTTCCTCGCCTACTCCAATGTATGGGGTCAGAACATCCGCGACGAGGAAATCCGCAAACGCGTCAAGAGCGACCCACACCAGTTGGGCATGTGGCGTGTGAACGGCCAGATGCCACACATCGACGCATGGTACGAAGCCTACGGCATCACAGAATCCGACCCTATGTATCTGCCAAAAGAGAAGCGCGTCAACATCTGGTAAACGCACCTTCGCATACATAAAAAACACACTTAAAAGTCCCTCTGGTTTTGAGGGACTTTTTTTGAAAAACTATTATTGGCATCCTAAAAAAAGAGTCTCACCCCATCTATGGAATGAAACTCTTTTATCTATGCTTACGTTAAATAGTTTTTCCCGAATTACATATCTTCTATAGATAGTCCTCTATAAATAACCTCGTACCCCTTAAATGTGCCGACAGTTTTGAAGAACAATTCCGATTTGGCTCTCAAAACGTTTTCATCAAAGTTTTTCGTTTGTCGCTTGACCTCGATAAATTCAATCTTGTTATCCAACTCGTCCTCAGCAATAATATCAATCTCGTTTTCGCCTTTCCTGTCATGCCAATACCCGAGGCGAGTGTACGCTCCCGATTCTTTCAGCATTTCATTAAAGTAGCTTTCAAGAGACTTTCCGCTGACTGTTGTAAAATCACGTTCTGCTATCGCCCTTAATTTTTCATTACCGCCAGCTTCGATGATGTGCGTATATTTGTATACAAATCGGAACCAAAATCTCAGGAATTGATCGTTGAGGGCATAATGCACATTTTTATTACTCGACTTCTCGTAAACAGGTTGCATTTTACTTATCAAGCCATACTCCTCGCTTAGATTTTTCAAGTATCCCGATAGTTCTTTTACATTGAGAGCATTTTCTATATCTGAACGTGTATTTTTGCCTTGAGCTATAAGCGTCAGTATTGAGAAATAGATACCGTAATCCTTTCCAAACTCCTCCACAAGCATGTTCTTACCCTCTGGCAGAAAGTATGAGTCCCGCTCAAAGAACATATCCATCATTTTCTTTTCGGTAAACTTTTTTCTGTCAATAAACAACTCAACATACTTAGCCACACCGCCCGTCAGCGTATAAAGAGCCAACAAGTCAGACTTCTTATAGTTAGGGCAGTATTCAGACATGATTTCTTTCAGGACTGAGGGCTTAAAAGGCCGGACATGCATTGTTTCAGTCTGTCTACCAAAAAGTGGTTGCTTCTTATCCTTGAAAATCTTGTTCATCAAAGAGTTCACAGAGCCTGCCACAATTAGGTTAATGTGAGCCTTATTTTTATAGCTGTCCCATATGTTTTGCATATCGGAATAGATAGATGGATTTACCCTATAGAAATCCTGGAACTCATCAATAAAAAGGTTGACATGCTGAGTCTGGGACAATTCCATGATGAATTTAAATACGGCAGCAAAAGACATTCCCTTGCTGTCGAGCATTGGTATATTGAGTTTTGCCCGAATCTCATCAACGAACACATTGCACAGATCGGCTTCTGCTTTACGAGCAACAAAAAAATATAGCATTGTCTTGTTCTCATAAAACTTCTTGACCATCTCAGTCTTGCCAATACGACGTCTTCCCGTAATGATAGTAAATTGAGCTACCTCATGAGACACTTCCTCAATTTCTCTAAGTTTTTCAAACTCTTGTTCTCTATCAAAAAATCTCATATCTATAAGCCTTATCGTAATACCCATTACCGTAACAGCGGTTACGATGATGCAAAAGTACAAATAATTTTGTCATTAGTGCAACAAATCCGTAGTTTTTATAGATGTTGCAGTAAATAAGTATCTCCAGCACCCAAAATATCGGTCTCATATCGGAGACGAAACCACGTGAAAGACAACAGAGAGTAAGCATTAGCCATGCTTGTCTCCGACAAACCAACCTTAGTAAAATGTCGGAGACTTTGACTGGCTGCATTCATTTGTTTTGATGACGCCAATGGGAATCTGTTTCTGCTTTGCCATGCAAACCCAGCTGCAACGCCCCACACCAGTTGGGCATGTGGCGTGTGAACGGCCAGATGCCACACATCGACGCATGGTACGAAGCCTACGGCATCACAGAATCCGACCCCATGTATCTGCCAAAAGAGAAGCGCGTCAACATCTGGTAAACGCACCTTCCCACACATAAAAAACACACTTAAAAGTCCCTCTGATTTTGAGGGACTTTTTTGCATCGAAAAACTACACGTGTATAAATCGCAAACTTCACGTGTAAAGATGCCCAACTTCACGTGTGTAAATGGCAAACTTCACGTGTGTAGTTTTTCGTCCTCACGTTAGGCCTCATTTTCCCTGCCTTTGAACATCCGGAGATTACCATGACGTCAAAAACCATATTTCTTGTTTCTTTTTGCCACAAGAATTCTTTTGTTTCAATTTCTTTTGCTAAATTTGTAACGTCCTACGCCGAAATGTGCACACCGGTGCGCATGGGTGGGGTGGGACAAGACATAATGAAAGGCGTTTACTACGCTTTGGTTTTGACACCTTGAAATCGTAGGAAAATTTCAAATTGTCTGTCAAGAACAAAGCAACGGTGAATGCCCCGTGGGTATGTTATATGCATGCCTCACTTTGCTGTACAGCCATTGGTGTATCCTTATACCATTGACGTTTGTCGGTATTGTGGTGGTTTTATATACATATCGGCGTGGGGTTCGGCGTTGCTCGTTTCGACAGACAGGGCAATTTCCTACGAGCCTCAAGGTGTGAAGCGAGCGACAGTGCAGGGCTTCACGTCTTTTTTATGTCTAAAAAGTTACTTACTTAATAAACTTAGCGGTTGCCGTAGTCCTCTTCCGTAAAATTAGAAGGAGGGACTGTGTCGGCAACCAAACAAGAATCTTCACAAATCAAATCGAAAGAGCGAGTCTCCCTGCACGGCGAAGTGTTTACTGCCGAGCGGGAAGTAAACGCCATGCTCGATCTTGTGGCAAGCGAATGTCTTCGTCCCGATTCCCGTTTCCTGGAACCGGCTTGTGGCGACGGCAATTTCCTTTCTGCCATTCTCAAACGCAAACTCACCGAACTGAGGCGCAAGTACAAAAAGAGTCCACACGACTATGAGAAAATGGCTATTGTGGCTATTGGTAGTCTTTATGGTGTGGACATCATGAACGACAATGTCATTGCATGCCGAGAACGCTTGTTTGGCATCTGGGATGCTGAGTATACCTGTCATTGCAAGGGTGAAACATCAGACGAGACGCGCGAGGCTGCCCGTTTCATCATCAGCCGAAACATCATCAACGGCAATGCACTGACGCTGATGTGCGTGGACTCTGTGGGCAAAGATACAAAAGCCCCTATTGTCTTTTCCGAATGGACATTGATAGGTGGCACGCAGATGCAGCGTTCCGACTACACCATGACAGACCTCCTGCTCTACAGCGAGGAGGGCACACTCTTTGCCGCCCTTACCGAGGAGCAGAAGGAGGAAGGCGGAGTATTCCTGAGAAGATACATTACCCACTATAAAAAGGTACAAGAGTATGGAGAATAATTTGTTTCAAAGCGTTTATAATCCCGACGTCCTTTCGTGCATTGCCAATCTTAGCAACGATGAGGTGTTCACCCCTCCCGAATTGGCAAACAAGATTATTGACATGCTCCCACAGGAGTTGTTCGAGAATCCCGACACCACGTTCCTCGATCCTTGTTGCAAGAGTGGAGTTTTCTTGCGTGAGATTGCCAAACGATTGATTAAAGGACTTGAACAACAGATTCCCGACCTTGAAAAGCGTATAGAGCATATATTCTCAAAGCAGTTGTTTGGTATTGCCATTACGGAACTGACCAGCCTGTTGGCTCGACGCAGTGTGTATTGCAGCAAGTTCCCGAGCAGTGAGTTTTCTGCATATCAGTTCCCCGAGGACAAGCCACAGGGCAATATCATCTTCCAGCGCATAAAGCACAAATGGTATAACGGCAAATGTATCTATTGCGGTGCTTCGCAAAGCGAGTACGACCGTGGTAACGAACTTGAGACTCACGCATATCAATTTATCCACAACATAGACGTAAAGAAACTTTTCAATATGAAATTCGATGTGATTATAGGCAACCCACCGTATCAATTACAAGTGAATGAAAGTGGTAAGGGTTTAGGTGCAATTCCTCTGTATAACAAGTTTGTTGAACAGGCGATGAAACTTCAACCTCAATATCTAACTATGATTATTCCATCGCGATGGTTCGCTGGCGGTGTAGGTCTTGATAAATTCAGACATAACATGTTATCAGATAAAAGAATTCGTAAAATTGTAGATTATACAGATTCTAAGGAATGCTTTCCTGGAGTTGATTTAAATGGTGGTGCTTGTTATTTTCTATGGGATTCGTCTTATAATGGTGATTGTGATTTTACGAATATAACTAATAGAGTTTCGAGTAGTGCAATCAGAAATCTGAATGAATTTGATGTTTTTCTTCGTAGGAATGAGGCTGTAAGTATTGTACACAAAGTGTTATCATTTAATGAAACAATGTTATCCAAAGAAGGAGGATGTAGCCCACAAACTCCATATGGATTACTTTCTACTTTTATTGGTAATACAAAGCGTATGCATAATGACGAACTTGAAGTATTAAGTAGCAAGGGATGGATGTATATAGAAAGAAATGCTATAACAAAAGGAGTAGATAGTATTGGGAAATATAAAACTTTAATTTCTAAGCTATCCTGCGAACATGCTGGTAATCCAGATAAGAATGGTATGTACCGAGTTTTGAGTCGAATGGAAACTCTTAAACCAAATCAAATATGCACGCAATCGTACTTAATATTATGCCCGACAAATACAGAAATAGAAAGTCAAAACCTACACACTTATTTAAGAACAAAGTTTGTTCGTTTCCTGATATTGCAGACATTAGTAGGAATGAATATATCTATTAGCAATTTCAAATTTGTTCCATGGCTTAATTATAAAGAGACATGGACAGATGAAAAACTATACGCCAAATACGGATTAACAGATGAAGAGATTGCCTTTATCGAATCAATGATACGTCCAATGGAGTGACAAAATAAGCAGAATGAATATGATAGAAGATTTTGTTTACGAATGGACAAAAAGAGCAGGACAAGAAGAAACAGGTTCTTTGTTTCAATTTGTATGTTATTATATTGCTTTTAACCATTTGTATAGTGGATATATATATAATGATGGTCGTAATTTGAGTGAATTGACTTCAATGAAAGAGTATATTAAGGAGGTAGTGAACAGTCGTAAATTTAATCCATATGAAAAGCTCTCCTCTGAGAGTGAACTTTTGAAAGGTGTTTACTCAGAGAAATTGAATAAGGTAACGAGTGAAATAAAACTCCAGAATAGAAATATTGAAGAATTGTTTACGAGTATTTATTATGTACGTTGTAATCTTTTTCATGGTTCGAAATCAATGCATAGTGAGAGAAACAAAAAGTTAGTTCTTGATAGCTGTAAAGTTTTGAGTTCACTATTTGATGTTCTAAACGATTAATCTTAGTTTATGCCAAACAACTTCTTCCCCCAACGCCCAACCGTTACTCCAACCATCTATGCTTATCGGCTCCTTGGAGTTGATACGCACAAAGGCTATCTGAAGGTTGGCTATACCGACCGCACCGCCAAGGAACGCATAGAGGAGCAGTTGCACACCAGCAAGGTGCAATACGAGATAGTGCTGGTTGAATCTGCCATGACCAACGACGGTTCTTGCTTTATGGACAAGGATGTGCACAAGGTGCTTGAACGCAAAGGGTGTCGCAGGCTTAATCCGCTTGACAGGACAGACGAGTGGTTTAGGTGTACAGTCGCCGATGTAATGGCTGCAATCTTGTCGCTCCGCACAGGAACGGACAATGTGGACAGCAGGACACAGGACTTCGCCATGCGACCCGAGCAGTTTCGTGCTGTGGAGCAGACAAAAACGCATTTTGAACAGGCACTGAAGGAAGAACCCAACCGCATACCCAAGTTCCTATGGAATGCCAAGATGCGCTTCGGCAAGACCTTTGCCAGTTATCAGTTGGCAAAGAAGATGGGCTTGTCACGCATATTGATTCTTACATTTAAGCCCGCTGTTGAATCGGCTTGGCGTGAAGACCTTGTGTCGCACATGGACTTTGAAGGTTGGCAATATATCTCTAATAAAGATGCCAAAAACAACAACCTAAACATCGACCAAGAGTTCAAGCGTGCCGATAAGTCAAAGCCGATTGTCGTGTTTGGTTCGTTCCAAGACCTGCTTGGCACAAACGAAAGTGGCGGCATAAAGACAAAGAACGAATTCATCCACTCCACCAACTGGGACTTGGTGATATTCGACGAATACCATTTCGGAGCTTGGAGGGAAAGGGCAAAAGAATTGTTCCAAAAAGAAGACGAAGAAGATGCCGTAGACTTTGATGCAGAGAAATATCAAAAGGAAGAAGCAAACAATGCCATAAACGAATCGTGGTTGCCAATCTCCACAAAGTATTATCTCTTCTTGTCGGGAACTCCGTTCCGTGCCATAAACAATGGTGAGTTTATCGAGGAGCAGATTTTCAACTGGACTTACAGCGATGAGCAACGAGCCAAAGCAGAATGGAAAGGGAGCGGTAACCCTTATCTCGCCTTGCCACGAATGGTAATGCTTACCTATCGTATGCCCGACGAGATACAAGAGGTTGCCAAGCAAGGCGAGTTTGATGAGTTCGACCTAAATCTGTTCTTTGCAGCAGAGGGCAAAGGAGAACAGGCTCGCTTCAAGTATGAGAATGAGGTGCAAAAGTGGTTAGACCTTATTCGTGGCGGTTACTTGCCTGCAAGTGTCGATGACTTGAAACTCGGACAAGACAAGCGGCCACCAATGCCGTTCAGCGACACAAGGTTGCTCAATGTGCTTTCGCATACATTGTGGTTCCTGCCCAATGTGGCATCATGCTTTGCTATGGCAAACCTGTTGGCACAGAAGCAGAACAAATTCTACCACGACTATAAAGTGATAGTATGTGCAGGAACAGCAGCCGGCATCGGTCTTGACGCGCTGCACCCTGTTCAAGCCAACATGGGAGACCCATTGGAGACAAAGACCATTACGCTCACTTGCGGTAAACTGACAACAGGTGTAACTGTGAAGCCCTGGACAGGAATCTTCATGCTCCGCAATCTGAAAAGCCCTGAAACCTATTTCCAGGCTGCATTCCGCGTGCAAAGCCCTTGGGAGGTGAAGAATGAAGAGGGAAGCAAAACCATAATGAAGAATGAGTGCTATGTGTTCGACTTTGCACTTGATAGAGCCTTGCGACAAATATCCGACTACAGTTGCCGCTTGGATATAAACGAAAGCAATCCCGAAGCAAAGGTTGGCGAGTTCATAAAGTTCCTGCCTGTATTGGCTTACGACGGCAGCAGCATGAAAGAAGTCGATGCACAGGACATTCTTGATATTGCTTTGGCAGGCACATCGGCAACACTACTTGCAAAACGTTGGGAGTCGGCTCTGCTTGTCAATGTAGATAACGACACTCTTAAACGCCTGCTTGCAAGCCCCGAAGCAATGAAAGCCTTGATGAATATAGAAGGCTTCCGAAACCTTAATAATGACCTCACTACTATTATCAATAAATCGGAGGCTGTCAAGAAGGCGAAGAAAGAAAATCCTGACCCAACACCAAAGGAGAAGAAAGAACTTTCTGCCGAAGAGAAGGAAATGAAGAGCAAACGCAAACAGATTCAAGAGAAACTGATAAAGTTTGCCACCCGAATTCCTGTATTTATGTACTTGACCGACTATCGTGAACGATGTCTTAAAGATGTTATCACGCAGTTAGAGCCCGGCTTGTTCAAAAAGGTTACAGGTTTGAGTGTAGAGGATTTCAATATGCTTTGCTCGCTTGGTGTATTCAACGCACCATTGATGAATGACGCAATCTTCAAGTTCAAACGTTACGAGGATGCAAGCCTTACCTACACAGGCATTAACAAACATTCCAACGACGAGGTCGGCGGTTGGGACACAACCATACGCAGAACACAGTATGAAAAATTGTTCTACAATCAGCAATCATCAATGACCGCTATAGATTATAGTGCGTATTCCAGAAGTAACGAACCCGTCGAGAACAAACGAACAGAGCAGCCAAGAATAGCAGTAAAGGTAGAACAGACTCAACCTGCGCCCATTATTCAACCACAACCGACAAAAACAACTGTTGCTGAAAGCGTTTCACAAGAGAAACAAACAGAGAATGACCTCGAAAGCAAATTAGAATCAATAGGCATTGACAGTACTGTTGTTCACAAGAAATTCGGGAAAGGAACGGTTGTAAAATTCAACAAGAACGAAAAGTTTATCCATATAAAATTTACTCTTGGCGAAAAGAAATTCATCTTCCCCGATGCTTTCCTGATGGGATTCTTGGAAATATAAAGATAATTCACATTATAATAATATAGATACAAGACAAGAAGGAATAATCTTAAATTCTCAACAAACATTTTGCTATTTCGGGAAAATGTCGTAACTTTGCCGCGCTTTTTAGCCGTGTGATGGCGAATTAAGCACAGAAAACTTAATTTATAGTAACACAAAAACATTTAAACACAATGAAAAGTATTGACGTAAAAGGTACAGCCCGCACCGCTACCGGTAAGAAGGCTTGTCGCGACATCCGCAAGGCTGGCGCAGTTCCCTGCAACCTCTATG
Source organism: Bacteroidaceae bacterium (assembly GCA_017631315.1). Lineage (GTDB taxonomy): Bacteria > Bacteroidota > Bacteroidia > Bacteroidales > Bacteroidaceae > Physcousia. The sequence continues at coordinate 156,292 of JAGBTN010000016.1, forward strand.
GCGAAGCTATGGAAAACGGTAAGCCCGCTGCTCTGAGCTTCACTGCTACTCAGGAAGAACTCCGCAAGCTCGTTTACTCTCCCGACATCTACAGCGTAAACCTCAACATCGACGGCAAAGAGTGCAAGGCTATCATGAAGGAGCTCCAGTTCCACCCCGTAACTGACCGCCTGCTCCACGTTGACTTCTATGAAATCACCGAGACTAAGCCCATCGTAATGGAAGTTCCCATTAAGTTGAACGGTTTGGCTGAAGGTGTGAAGGCTGGTGGTAAGCTCGCTGCAAGCGTACGCAAACTTAAGGTTCGCGCTCCCTATACAGCAATTCCCGAGCACCTCAACATCGACGTTACCAACCTCGGCTTGGGTAAAACCATCAAGGTTGCTGAACTCAGCTTCGAGGGCCTCGAAATGGTTACCAGTCCCAGCGTTGTTGTTTGCCAGGTTAAGATGACCAGAAGCGCAAGAAGTGCTGCTTCTAAGAGCGAATAATCTGCCGCAAGAAAAGACATAGAATGAAATACCTCATTGTAGGATTGGGTAACATCGGCTCTGAGTACGATGGCACCCGCCACAATATCGGATTCAGAGTATTGGACGCCCTCGCTAAGGCGTCCAATACTGCTTTTGAAGACCGCCGATATGGTTTCGTAGCCCACATGCGTGTAAAGAACGCAGAACTGGTACTGCTCAAGCCGTCCACCTATATGAACCTCTCTGGCAATGCTGTCCGTTACTGGCTCTTGCAGGAGAAGATTCCTGTAGAGAATATGCTGGTCGTTGTGGATGACCTTAGCCTGCCCGTTGGTGCAATACGCATCAGGAAAGGAGGCAGCGACGGTGGACACAACGGGCTGAAGCACATCGCACAGATGCTGGGCGGGCAAGGATACAACAGACTACGCTTCGGCATTGGCAACGACTTCCCACGTGGTGCTCAAGTTGATTTCGTATTGAGCCGTTTCTGTGCCGAAGACGAACAAACCGTCAACGAGAAGGCTCTCGTGGCCTGTGATGCCATCAAAGCCTTTGCCTTGAGCGGCATACAGTTTGCAATGTGCAACTATAATAATAAATAGGAGTTATGGAATTAGTAGAAAGATTTCTCCGATACGTCAGTTTCGACACACAAAGCAGCGAAGAAAACGAGGCGCAATGCCCCAGTACTGAAAAGCAACTGGCTCTGGCAGAATACCTGCGCGATGAACTCCAAACAATCGGCCTCACAGAAGTCGAACTGGACAAGAATGGCTATGTCTATGCCACACTGCCTGCAAACACTGACAAGCAAGTGCCCACAATCGGCTTCATCGCCCACATGGACACAAGCCCCGACTGCAGCGGTGCGAACATCAAGCCACGCATTATAGAAAACTACGACGGCCAGGACATCGTGCTCTGCAAGGAAGACAACATCGTAACGACAGTCAGCCAGTTTCCCGAACTCAAGGAACACATCGGCGAAGACCTTATCGTTACCGACGGTCACACACTCCTTGGTGCAGACGACAAAGCCGGCATTGCCGAGATAGTGACTGCGATGACTTACCTGATGGCACATCCGGAAATCAAACACGGCAAGATTCGTGTCGCCTTCAATCCTGACGAGGAGATTGGTGCCGGAGCACATCTCTTCGACGTTGAGAAGTTCGGCTGCGAATGGGCTTACACGATGGACGGCAGCGAAGTAGGCGAATTGGAATATGAAAACTTCAACGCTGCTGCTGCAAAGATTCACATCAAAGGCTGCAACGTACACCCCGGTTATGCGAAAGGCAAGATGAAAAACGCCTGCATCATCGCTAACGAGTTTGCCGCCATGATGCCTGAAAACGAAAGGCCCGAAACGACAGAAGGCTACATGGGTTTCTTCCATCTGACAAACATGAGTGGCACCGTAGAGGAGGCACAACTGTCATACATCATCCGCGACCACAATAGCGGCATCTTCCAACTTCGCAAACAGGTTGTACTCGACATCGCAGAGAAACTGAACGCCAAATACGGACAAGACACCGTAACGACCGAAGTGAAAGACCAGTACTTCAATATGCTGAGCCAACTGCAGGACAAGCCTCAAGTGACAGACATCGCTAAGAAGGCTATCACGGAAGCCTGCGGTTTCTGCAATGTTGTCCCCATTCGTGGAGGCACGGACGGTGCACAACTCAGTTTCAAAGGACTGCCCTGCCCCAACATCTTTGCAGGAGGCCTCAACTTCCACGGACGACATGAGTTTGTCCCAATACAGAGTATGGAGAAAGCAATGATGACCGTTGTGAACATCTGTCGCATCACAGCAGAACAATAAACAATGGCAAACACGGAAGCACGGATAGACAAATGGCTCTGGGCTGCACGCATCTTCAAGACGCGCTCCATAGCTGCTGCTGCTTGCAAGAAAGGGCAAGTAAGCATGAACGGCGCACAAATAAAGGCCAGCCGCACAATCAAGGCTGGCGATGTTGTAAGTGTACGCAAGTCGCCTATCACATATAGTTTCCGAGTCCTACAACCCATAGAGAGAAGAGTCGGCGCCAAACTCATTCCCGAAGTGCTCGTCGACGTCACAGCGCCCGACCAATACGAACTTCTCGAAATGAGCAAGATTAGCGGCTTTATCGGTAGAGCCAAAGGAACCGGTCGCCCAACGAAGAAAGAACGCCGCAGCCTCGATGACTTCCGAGAAGATGTACCCGAGTTCTTCGGCGATTTTGAGTTCGACCTTGACGACAGCGAGGATGACTTATAAACCGTAAATTGTCAAAAAGTAAATCTTCATGATAGACCGTATTACCGTTGACAAGATTCTGGACGCCGCGAACATCGTGGATGTCGTCTCTGACTTCGTCACGCTGAAGCGCGCCGGAGCCAATCTGAAAGGATTGTGTCCCTTCCATGACGACCACACGCCATCGTTCGTTGTATCGCCAGCTCGTAACACATGCAAGTGTTTCTCTTGTGGTGAAGGTGGCAGCCCCGTCGGGTTTATTATGAAACACGAACAACTCTCCTACCCCGATGCGCTACGTTATCTGGCAAAAAAGTACGGCATCAAGATAGAAGAAAAAGAACTGAGTCCGGAGGAACTTCAGTCGCAAGGCGACCGAGAGAGTATGTTCATTATCAACGAATGGGCACGCGACTGGTTTAAAAATCAACTTTGGGAAACGCCCGACGGCAAAGCTATCGGACTTGCATACTTCCGCAATCGTGGTTTCCGTGACGACATCCTGGAGAAATTTCAGGTTGGTTTCTGCCCTAACAGCAAAGAGCTGTCTCTTTCTGCAGAAGCACTAAAGAATGGCTATAAAGAACGCTATCTCGTAAACAACCAGAACGAGATGGAACCCCGTTTGAGCATCGGAACTGGTCTGAGCCTGAAGCGCGACGACGGCAGTCTGCGTGACCGTTTCTACGGACGAGTCATATGGCCCATCTACACCTTTGGAGGCAGAGTGGCAGGCTTCGGAGGCAGAGTGCTCGATGCTGCAACAAAAGGTGTTGCAGTAAAATATCTGAACTCTCCTGAAAGCATCATATACAGCAAACGCAAAGAACTTTTCGGCCTTTTTCAAGCTCGACAAGCCATTCGCAAAGCAGATCTCTGCTACCTTGTGGAAGGTTATACCGACGTGATGGCAATGCACCAACAAGGCATAGAAAACGTAGTTGCATCCTCCGGAACTGCTCTCACAACCGACCAAATTCGCCTCATTCATCGCATTACGAGCAACATTACAGTTATTTTCGATGGTGACGATGCTGGTATTCACGCAAGCGAACGTGGCATCGATATGTTGCTGGCCGAAGGAATGAACGTCAAGTTGCTTCTCCTGCCAGATGGCGAAGACCCCGACAGCTTTGCACAAAAGCACTCCGCTACAGAATATCAGCAATACTTAAAAGACAATCAGGTTGACTTCATAACCTACAAAGCCACCCACGCAATCGGAGCGAAGAGAGGCGAACCCGATGCCGAGGAACGTCTCATACACAATGTTACTGAAAGCATTGCCGCTATCCCTGACGAAATAAAGCGTACCGTATACATCCAACATGCATCGCAACAGTTGAAGATGCCAGAGCGACTCATCGAGAGAGCCGTCAATGCGCAAAGAAACAAACTAAACGCAGAAAAGCAAAAGGAACTGGAGCGCGAGCAAAGACAAACACAGATTCCTACCTACTCCCCCGAAGGTGAGAAAGCCACCAGCAGTCCGAGTAGTCCGACAATATCTCAAGACAACATAGAGAAAGCCGGACTTGAGACTTATGTTGCTCAAATGATTATCCGTTATGGAGAAAGGATTATGTGTACCATCGAAGACGAAGACGGACAAGACATGCCCTTAAGCGTAGCCGAATATATTTCCCTAAGTCTGAAGGACGATGCAATACAACTGCAGACACCTGCATGCAGGTCTATTCTTGAAGAAGCCATAGAAAATGCGCATACGCCCAACTTCCGCGCAGAGCAATACTTCAACAATCATCCTAACGAACAAATTCGTGAACTCGCATTCAAACTTGGCACCGACGCTGTGGAGTTGAGCAAGCTATACGACATCCCCACTTTTTCCACACCAATCGACAAAGGAACTGGGCAAGGCAACGATACCGATTTGCGCCTCGACGAGATTGTGCCAAGCCTCATTGCAAGCTATAAGCTTAACGTTATTCAGCAAGAACTGCAAACCATCATAGAGCAGATGAAAAGCAGTGAGGTGAAAGCAGACAAAGACAAGTATCGTCAGCTCTTACTGCAGTTCACGCAGAAGAAAAAACTCAGTACAGAGCTCGCCAAGCAATGCGGCGACCGCGTTGTGCTCAAATAAAAACTTCAAGCCTTACAAACGTAGTGTGTTAACGAAGCAAGCATAACCTGCATACTTAACACGTTAACTTTCCCAACTAAACGTGTATAGTTTGCCAACTTAACACGTTTTGTTGGCCGACTTAACATGTTTGTTTTATCTCTCCTCCACAGAGAACTTAAGAGTGCCTGATGCTCCACCTGCTGTGGGACCACTCTGTGGTGTAATTGTTCCGCTGTAAGCACTATTATCCACAATGTTTCCTGTCTCGATTGTTACACCTTGACCACTATAAGAATAGCGTGCAACAAAAGTAACGGAGTAAGGCTTACCTGATTCTGTGGGCAATGCATTCGCAGGCAAAAGCATATGGCAGACCGGGTCGTCAGCACCATCAGTGTTGCCATCGTAGTTGGTGCGTTTGGTATATGATTTGGCAGCATGAACCCGTTCGCCAGACTTAACATCGATAGTATCGTAACTTATCGTCCATGTATAAGAAGTCGCATTAATAAGATGTCCACGTTCCTTCTGATGAGCAGTTATGTGAATAGAGTCGCCCGGATGCAGAAGAATGTTTCGAGGATTACCTGGCACGTAATCAGGATAATTGCCTGTCTTATAAGTAAAGCCCTTCCAGGTCGGGCAATAAGAACTATAATCATTCTCCGAACAAGAGAAGAGAAGTGCTGTCAAGAAGCAAAAAAAGATATGTTTGAAATTCTTCATATAAGATTAAGTTTTTTCATTTCAGAATAAAGTCTTTGTACTGGCAACCCCATTACGTTGAAATATGAGCCTTCGATAGAAGTAACACCAATATAGCCTATCCACTCTTGAATGCCATAAGAACCCGCTTTGTCCATCGGACGATAATGTGTCACATAGTAATCTATCTCCTCTTCCGTAAGTTGAGTAAATGTGACCTGGCTGACGGATGCAAAGGCGTGCTGCATAGCCGATGTTGTAAGGACAACACCAGTTACAACTTGATGTGTCTTGCCAGAAAGTTTACGAAGCATTTGCTTTGCCTCTTCCTCGTCTCGTGGTTTGCCTAACACTTCGCCATCGAGATACACAATAGTGTCTGCTGTAATGAGCAGTTCATCCTCATTAAGACTATAGGCAGCAGCTTTCTTTCGGCTGATGTGCTGCGGAATCTCTTCCATCGAGAGTCCGGCAGGGTATGATTCATCTAATCCCGGAATTGTGCGGACCTCATATTCAAAACCCAGTCCGGACAAAAGTTCGCGGCGACGGGGAGAATTACTTGCAAGAATTATCTTCATAGTACCTTATGACCTTTTATACTCTTTTACCAACTGAATGCCTTTTCGTCGGCCATCCACTTCCCTTGAGCCTTCAGCACCTGCTCCGTGACATCACGCACGCAGCCCTGTCCTCCATCAAGATGGCTGATGTAAAGACTGATGTCACGTATCTCTGGAGCAGCGTCACGCGGACAACAAGGCAGGCCGATTTGCTGCATCACTCTGTAGTCGGGAATATCGTCACCCATATATAACACCTCGTCAGGCTTTAGCCCATACTTGTCAAGCAGTGTCTGCATACACTCCGTCTTAACAGAACTGCTCAAAAAGACATCACTGACACCTAATGCTTCATAACGATGTCGGATTCTCTCTTCGTAGGCACCTGTTATGATAGCGACACGAAGTCCCAGCATCGAAGCAAGACGCAGAGCATAAGCATCCTTCGTATGAGTCGTGCGAACTAAGTTCCCTTCTGCATCTACACGAACCATACCTTTGCTCAACACTCCGTCCACGTCGAAAACCAGTGCTTTAATCTTTCTCAAGTCGTAATTTATCATCGTGTATGCTTTTACTTAAAAGTTGGTAGAGTTGCTTTCGTTCGTCGTTGAGAAGTGACATCTGTTGCGACATTACCTCTTCGTCCCATCGCACTGCAGGACCTGTTTGTGCATCTCTCGGCATCAGTTCGTCCATTTTGTCTGCCGTTTCGTGAATGAGTGGCAACATTACATTAAAAGGTATATCCTGCTCTGCAAGAAGTTCTGCCGTAATGCCGTAGAGACGATTTACGAAATTACAACAAAAGACTGCAGCCAAATGCAGATAACGACGACGATGGCTATCCATTTGCATTGCACTGCTTCCCATGGTTTCTGCCAGAGTACGAAGCAAATCGAGGTCACACTCCCGATTCGCTTCAATATAAAAAGGAACATGTGATGGAGTAAGTTTTCGCCCTTTTGTGATAGTCTGAAGGGGGTAAAAAACACCTCTTCGTGTTTGAGGCAAAACATCCATCGGCACACTTCCTGCAGTATGAACCACAAGTCCGTTTACATCCTTCAGTTCTTCTGCGACAGCAGAAATTGCTTTGTCGCTCACCGAAATGATGTAGATATCCGCATCCTTCGGGATTGGGTGACTTCTGCTTCTGCCTCCTACTGCAAGCACCTCGAAGGGACCGATGATATTCTCCTTCAAGAATGAAGCAACATTCCCTGCACCTATTAGTACTGTCCTATATGTACGCGCTCCCATTTAAGACGATCTTCGTTCTGTGGTTTGCGTTCCATTCCCTTGTGTCCTACGGCTATAATGCATACCACTCGCTGTTCTTCGGGTATCGAAAGCAAAGACTTAACCACCTGTTCCGTTGGCTGTTCATCGGTTGTGTATCTATTGCGCACCTGTATCCAGCATGCACCCAAGCCAAGATCTTCAGCCTGAAGCAGGATGTTCATTGCTGCCACAGAAGCATCTTCCACCCACACATCACTTACTGCGGGGTCGGCAAGCACTGCAATAGCCAACGGAGCACCTGCGAGGAAATCCGAACCGACTGATTTGCATTGGCTCAAAGCTGCAAGCATTTGTTTGTCCTCAACCACTATAAACTCATAACTATGGAGTCCTTTACTGCTCGGAGCCATCAGCCCTGCACGCAGTAAAAACTTCACTGCCTCACCATCCAAAAGCTCGTCTGTAAACTGACGTATGCTTCGTCTTGTTTTTATCAACTCACTGAAGTCTTTCATATCGTGTTCGTTTTTTGTCGAATATCAGACACATTTATGTCTTTGCGATGCAAAAATACAAAAAAGTTATGGATTTATATACAAAAAACAACACATTTCTCGTTATTATAGAAGATGAAACGTTTCCTTTTTTTCATTTTGCCTCTGCTGTGGGGCACTATGAACATATTTGCACAGGATGAGCAACAGCCCGACACAACTAAAGTTCACCTGAAAGGAAGGGTCGTGGACGAAAGCCAAGACCCTATCTCATTGTGTCAAGTCCGCATCGAAGGGCAACCTTTTGGCACTACGGCTTCGATTGACGGAAAGTATAATTTCACCTTCCACACTGCCGACAGTGTTGTGGTCATCTACAGCATGATCGGATATGAGACACGAAAACGTGTCCTCAAGAAGCCACAAGGTAACCTGACGCTCAATATCGTCATGAAGGAGAGTGGCAAAGAAATGGCAGAAGTCACTGTTGCCGAAGCACGCAGGCAGATGGGCTCGATGCAGGAACTCAACAAAAAAGACCTTAAACGAATGCCCAGTACCAGCGGCAATGCCGTAGAGGAACTTGTGGCAACGCAAGCCGGCGTGAGCACACACAACGAGTTGAGCAGTCAATACAACGTGCGAGGCGGTTCGTTCGACGAGAACTGTGTTTACATAAATGGTGTGGAGGTGTATCGTCCCATGCTCATAAGCAGCGGCCAGCAGGAGGGGCTTTCTGTCATTAACAGCGACATGGTGGAAAAGATCAGTTTCTCGGCTGGTGGTTTCGAAGCGAAGTATGGCGACCGTATGTCCAGCGTGCTCGATATTACCTATGCACATCCACAGCGACTCGAATCGACCGTTTCGGCCAGTTTGCTTGGGGCAAATGTTTATGTCGGTTATGGCAAAAAGAAATTCTCCATAAGCAACGGACTTCGATACAAGACCAATCAGTACATGCTTAGCAGTCTGGAAACGAAGGGAGAATACAAGCCTAACTTCCTCGACTACCAAGCTTACCTGCGCTGGGCGCCATCCAAGGCATGGACATTCGATGCCATCGCCTATATCAACCGCAACAACTACAACTTTAAGCCTACAGACCGCGAGACGAAGTTCGGTACGATGGAGGACGTCAAGAGTTTCAAGGTGTACTTCGACGGCAAGGAGGAAGACCAGTTCCAAACGCTCTTCGGCACTATTCGTGCTGCACGCCACTTTGGCGATGCCGGTTCGCTGACACTTACTGCATCGGCTTTCAACAACCGGGAAAAGGAGACCTACGACATCCAGGGGCAGTATTGGCTTAACGAGACGAACGGCGATGAGCAGTTGGGTGTTGGTTCGTACATGGAACACGCGCGCAACTTCCTTTATAGTTCTGTGCAGACGCTCAAACTTACTTATGATTTGAAGAAGGGCAACCACACCATGCAGACCGGCATCGGCTGGAAACATGAGAAGGTACGAGAGAACTCTAACGAATGGGAGTATCGCGACAGCAGCGGATATAGTGTTCCTCATACAGGAAACGACCTGCAGCTCATCTATAACATGCGTGCCACGAACACCATCAATGCAAGCCACCTCGAACTTTTTGCCCAGGACACCTGGCGAAAAGAGAGCAGCTTCGGCATTCTAAGCCTCAATTATGGTATGCGACTCAGCTACTGGGGTTGGAACAAAGAGTGGCTCGTAAGCCCCAGAGCAAGTTTGGGTTTCGTGCCTTCGTCCAACGAAAACTTCACGTTCCGCCTGGCGTTGGGACTCTACAATCAGCGTCCTTTCTACAAGGAGCTGCGAGACACGGTCACCATCGACGGCAACACTACCGTACAACTCAACAAGAACATTAAGTCGCAGCGCAGTTTCCAAGTGGTGACAGGCATGGAGTATCGGTTCAAGATTGGCGGACGTCCTTTCAAGTTTACCACCGAGGCATATTATAAGGCGCAGTGGAAACTCAACCCCTACAACGTTGACAACCTGAAGATTGTCTACTATGGCAACAACCTTGCAACGGGCTATGTTGTGGGAGCAGACTTTAAGGTCTATGGTGAATTTGTGCCCGGCACCGACTCTTGGGTTAGTTTTGGTCTTATGAAAGCCAGCATGAAGCTGAACGGGCAGAACATCCCCCAGCCTACCGACCAACGCTACAACGTGAACATCTTCTTCTCCGACTACTTCCCGGGCACTACCCGATGGAAGATGAACCTAAAGGCTACCTTCGCCGACGGCCTTCCTTTTGGTCCGCCACACACGGGTTTGGAACGCAACAGCTTCCGCGCACCAGCCTATCGTCGCTTTGATATCGGTATGAACTACCGCCTCGTCAACAACGAGGACAACCATCTGCGTCGTGCAAAATTCTTGCGTAACATCTGGCTCGGGCTCGACTGTTTCAACATCTTCGGCCTTAACAACGTAAGCAGTTACTACTGGATAACCGACATATCCAACCACCAGTATGCCGTACCTAACTACCTGACCGACCGCATGATAAACGCTCGCATACTGGTAGAACTGTAGCAACCCCGCAAAAAGGTTAAGCATTATTGGCAAAAAGGTTAAGCATTATCGGCCGAATGGTTAAGCATTATTGCAAGAAAGGTTAACCATTATTTCCGACAAGCAATGCCGTTTACACAACCGGGAGCCGCCATACGGATTCCATTGGCTGATTTTACGACATACTACAACCAAAGAAAAAGAATTTTTCAGGCAATCGCTTTTGCCTTTAGCTTTTTTTGTCTATCTTTGCAACGTATTTAACAACTAACCTAATTAAAACATATCACATTATGAAAATTTCACGCATTGAACACTTAGGCATCGCCGTTCAGAGCATCGACGAAGTGCTGCCCTTCTTCCAGGACGTGCTCGGACTGGAGGTTTACAAGACAGAAGTTGTAGAAGACCAGAAAGTAAAAACAGCCTTCCTGCAAGTTGGCGAAGTGAAGCTTGAGCTTCTGGAACCCACTTGCCCCGAAAGCACCGTACAGAAGTTCCTCGACAACGGCGGCAAGGGCATTCATCACGTAGCCTTCAAGGTGGAAGACGGAGTGAGCGAAGCACTGGCAATGTGCGACAGCAAAGGCATTCGCCTCATCGACAAGGCTCCCCGAAACGGTGCCGACGGCCTCCACATCGCATTCCTTCACCCGAAGAGCACATGCGGAATCCTGACCGAACTTTGCGAAGAATAAAACTACCCCTCTCCCATCGGAGAGGGGATTTTTAAATCCCAACCCCAAAACCATGAAACCAAGACTCATCCTTGCAGCCATCCTCTGCCTCCCTGCACTACTTTCAGCACAAACACTCACACCCGAAAACCAAGTCATCAGCCTGCGACACATCATCGAACAGACAAATGACAACGCCCAACGGGAAGCAGCACTCAAGTTGATGGCAAACGCAGGAACCTATCAGGCACTCACCTACGCCTCAACCCTCCTGAACAGCGAACAGCTGTCAACGGCAAAAGCCGCAGCACAAACCGTATGGACAATCCTCTCCACACATCCGGACTATAACGGCATAGAATCACGCAATGCACTCGAGCAAGCCATACCACTCCTCGACAAAAAACAGAAAAAACAAGCCAAAACCTGGCTCGAGAAAGCCGACAAAAACGAAGAAGGCTTCGTGTGCCTCTTCAACGGCAAAGACCTAAATGGCTGGAAAGGCCTCGTAGAAAACCCCATAGCCCGCTCCAAAATGAGCGCGAATGAACTGGCCGAAGCACAGAAGAAAGCAGACGACGTAATGCGCAAAGACTGGATTGTAGAAAATGGCGAACTCGTCTATGTCGGAAACGGCTGGGACAACATCTGCACCGCAAAGCAATATGCCGACTTCGAACTCCTCGTTGACTGGCGTCTCGACCCAAATGGAAAAGAGCCAGATGCAGGCGTCTATCTGCGTGGCACACCACAAGTGCAAATATGGGACATACGCCGGACCAACGTCGGGGCAGAAGTAGGCTCCGGAGGCCTGTACAACAATCAGAAAAACCCCTCGAAACCCACAAGCGTAGAAGACAACAAATTGGGCGAATGGAACACCTTCCGCATCATCATGAAAGGCGAAAAAGTAACCGTTTGGCTCAATGGAGTCAAAGTCGTCGACAACATCGTCCTCGAAAACTATTGGGATCGCAAACTCCCCGTACCAGCCTGCGACCAAATAGAAATGCAGGCACATGGCTGCCGCTGCTACTTCCGTAACATCTACGTAAAGGAACTATAAAAGCCCTCCCCACACGGGGAGGCTTCCCTAACCCTACACAACACACATCCCCTGCTATGAATCCACGCATTGTCTTCATGGGCACACCCGACTTCGCCGTACAAAGCCTCAGCAGATTAGTAGAAGAAGGCTTCAACGTCGTCGGCGTCGTAACAATGCCCGACAAAGCCATCGGCCGTCACCACGATGTCCTACAATCAAGCCCTGTCAAGAAATATGCTCAAGAAAAAGGCATTCCAGTACTACAACCCGAGAAACTTCGCGACGAAACCTTTCTCGCAGAACTGAAAGCCCTAAAGCCCGACCTGCAAATCGTCGTAGCCTTCCGCATGCTGCCACAAGTCGTATGGGCACTGCCCCCGCTCGGCACCTTCAATCTGCATGCTGCCCTCTTGCCGCAATACCGTGGTGCTGCCCCCATCAACTGGGCCATCATCAATGGTGATACAGAGACGGGTATCACAACATTCTTCCTCGACGAACAAATCGACACAGGGCGTATCATACTGCAGGAACATACCCCTATCACAATAGAAGACTGCGCAGAAACAATTCACGACAAACTCATGATGCAAGGCGCAGAGCTCGTTGTTAAGACAGTCCGACTCATAGAAAGCGGGCAGGCTGAAGCCACCGACCAAAGCCTATTCATAACCGAAGAGCCACTTCGTTCCGCGCCAAAGATATTCAAGGACACATGTCGCATCTATTGGCAAGAACATTCGCTCAAAAGTGCCTACGACTTCATTCGCGGTCTCAGTCCATACCCGGCAGCATGGACACCAATCCTCGCTAACGGAAAAGAGAGCGAAATGAAAATCTACCGCACCTCAATGCTTCCTGACAATTCTTCAGACGGGAATGTCGAACTATTGAGCGACGGGAAAACCTACTTGCGCATCTCACTCCCAGGTGGCTACCTGTCTTTGGAGGAAGTACAACTTTCTGGCAAGAAACGTATGCCCATTACAGATCTGCTTAGAGGTACAAATCTTTTACTCCTATAACTAAATATCACAATACACAATTATTGACATACGCCACCTAAAGCAGGTCCGCACGAGCACATTCACCAGCCAAGTAATATAGCTCGCTTTATTTCTATATTTCTTTTACTCCCTTAATACAATTGAGGGAGTTTTTTTATATTATCATACCATTTCCCTTCCCATTAACATATTTTTTTTGCTATTGTTTGCTTGAACACGAAAATACCAGTATATTTGCGTGAATTATATACACATAAACTAAACCTACCCAACCCAAACAATATGAAAAAAGTTACCCTATTCATTCTCTCTCTTATCCTTGTTTGCACAGACATTCTTGCACAGAAGGAAGTGTCCGGTGTATATGTAGGCGGTCACATTCGTCGCGAACGCCCGGGAACTATCACCAAACTACGTAACTCCGGCTTCACCTATGTCATCCTTTTCAATGTTCATGTCGATAAAGACGGCACCCTGATGACCGACGGTGAAACCATTTGTAAGGACGGACAATATGTCTTTCAGAAAACACAGCCCTATTATCAACAGGACATCAAGAACCTGAAGACAACCCCCACCAGCATTTCTCGCATAGACATTTGCATCGGCGGTTGGGGCAATGACTCCTACGACAACATTAAAACCCTTATAGCCCAACAAGGCACTGGAAAAACATCTATTCTCTATAAGAATTTCAAGGCACTAATAGAAGCAGTCCCTGAGATAGATGGTGTCAACAACGACGACGAACATTGCTACGATGTAGCATCTGCAGCCAAATTTCATGTCATGATGTATGATCTCGGCTATAAGACAACTCTTGCGCCATATACCAATAAAAGTTTTTGGACTTCACTTTGCTCTCAGATTCGTTCCTCGCGACCATTGGCTGTCGATCGCACCATGATACAGTGCTACGACGGTGGTGCAGGCAATGTAAACAGCGTAGGGTCATGGAACTTCACCGGAGTGCGTGAACGTCATGCCGGTCTTTTGAATTACTCCAACGACTGGAGTGTGGAAAAGAATATGGCACAATTCCAAAAATGGAAAGACGATGGTGTAGCCACAGGTGGTTTCGTTTGGATATACAATGACGAAACATGGGATCTCAATGCTTGGGCTTCCGGAATGAATCGTGTTTTCGAGGCTATTACCGTTCCTGAAGATCAAGTTGCAGTACGTTGCTATAGCGAAAAAAACTATAGCGGTTATTGTGTTGCATTGCCCATGGGTAAATTTACACAAGCAGATTTGGCTGTTTACGGATTGAAAGCCAAAGATCTTGCGTCGTTCGAACTAGTTGACAGTACATGCCAAGTACGCCTCTACACCAGCACAAACTGCACTGGCTCAAGCATACTACGCAGAACCTCTGCAAAATTGCTTAGCACAGCATATACAGACAAGGTTTGCTCCATAGTTGTAGAACCCAATCCGACTGCCATTAAGGAAATAAACAGCGACACACCAAAGAACAAGAACCACGAAGCCATTTATAATCTGAATGGTCAACGCCTCAACAAGATTCAAAAAGGCATAAATATCGTGGATGGTAAAAAAATAATGGTTAAATAATTGTATGAAAAGAATACTTCAAGGCATAATACTTCTTTCCTGTTCGTTTACAACATCTGCACAGGATTTCATTTTGCCCATGGGACATCAAGAACCATGGACAGGCAAACTGCTTTTCAATAGCGAGGGAGGATATAACTATGACAATGCCACTCCCAGCAATAGTCCTATTCACGCATGGGAACAACTCTACGAAGCGGGGAGAGACGATGTATATACCATCACGATGCCTACTGCTGCGCCAAATCCGGCACACGGACGGGTACAATTCAAGACACCCATCACCTTGCGTGCCGACCACTCCTACCGCATTGCTATTACTTTTTTGGCCAACCAAGACATCGACAATGCCTCTCTCTCTCTCTGCGAGAATGAAAACGACAACAATTGTCTAATTTCCTCTACCGTCAACTTGACTGCAAACAAGAAAATCACCATGTCACACAATGGTACCGGTATGGATATTGCAGATGCAAAGATTGCTTTGGAGTTTCCCACTACAAAAGATGATGCAGTCATTACCTTGTCTGCTATCAGCATCTACGACCAGACAGAGAAGAAAGAACTTTGGGTAGGAACGTCTTTCTATAACTGGTGCTACTATGCCAACCAAAGAGGGCAGCGCATCACGGACATGACCATTGAAGGTCGCAACGAAACACTAAGTTGGACACTTCCCGACTTCGACGACTCGCAATGGACTGAGGCTGTAATGCCTATCGGAAGTCAAGATGTCAGTTTCGCACAAACCATTTGGCCAGGCGGCGACAATACCAATCACTGGTTCCGTCGAACGTTTACGCTCAACGAGGTACACAAGACTTCGCGTTACGTCGTTAATGTTCTCCACGATGACAACTACCGCTTATATGTCAACGGTAAGCAAGTTGACCAAGCAAACAATTGGACAAGCGGCACCGATGCGGTTAAAGTGGAGATACCTGCCTCCTTACTGCGTGTAGGTCAGAATGTTATTGCCGCATATGTTCAGCAGAACTGGGGTGGAAAACTCTACGACTGCGGACTAACGGAAGAACTTGGCGTCTATGAAGAATACGATATCGATGCAGACCCAACGAAACTAATTATCAACGAGATACAAGTAGGCAACATCGACCAATATGTCGACTATTCTTACAACTATGGAGCCTGGATAGAAATCTATAACCCCACATCCTCAAACATACAAATGGACGGGCTCTTCGTTACAGACAATCCTGATGAACCTAAGAAGTTTGAACTTCCTACAGGAACAGGTGTTGTAAAAGCAGGAGATTATAAGGTTATATATTTCGACCACAACTCTGCCGACGGCACATTCGGAGACAAAGCCTATCGTCAGGTCCGCTTCAAGTTGGAGAACAACGGCGGCTACATCTATCTTTACGATGCCAACGGCAATCAACTTACTTCCGCCAGTTATCCCCAGTGCATTACACGCTGTTCGTGGGCTCGCACACAGGATGGTGGGCAGGAATGGTCGTGGACTGGAGAACCAAGCCTTGCTGCTTCGAACAACAATAGCAAGTTTGCCGAGTTCCGCCTCGAAGCACCACAGTTCGACACAGACTCCCGTCTCTTCACCGACCCCTTCGATGTTCAGGTAAATATTCCTACAGGAGCAACTCTGCGATACACAACCGATGGCTCTGCACCCTCTGCCACAAACGGTTCTACAAGCACCGATGGCATCTTCAACATTACCAAGACCACCGTCCTTCGCTGCATATTGCTTCAAGACGATTTATTACCAAGTCCTGTTGTTACACGCAGTTATATCTATCGCGACCACGACTACTATCTCCCCGTCATATCCATCACAACCCAACCTGCCAATCTCTACGATAATACAATTGGTGTCTATATTGACGGAACCAATGGTGTGAGCGGACGTAATCATGGTCCTTCCAACATCAATATGGACTGGGAACGTCCTGTCAACTTCGAGTATATTACTCCCGACGGCAAGATGGCCATCAATCAGGAAACCGAATTTGTCATCTCGGGAGGCTGGAGCCGTCACTTTGCTCCCTCCTCGTTCAAGTTGAAGGCAACAAATCGATATGAATGGAAAAACACCATCGACCCCTACCCCTTCTTCTCGAACAAGCCACACAACAAGTACCGACAAATCATGGTGCGAAATGGCGGAAACGACAACGACTCGCAAGCACATGGAAGAGTTCGCGATGCCCTTACCCAGCAAGTCCTTATTTCAAGCGGATTCGATGTTGACTGCCAAGACTACCAGCCCGTCCATGTCTTCTTCAACGGACGCTATCTTGCACAACTCAACCTACGTGAGCCCAACAACCGCTACCATGGTTACGCAAACTTCGGCTACGACGACGACATGATGGACGCCTTCGAGTACTCCAACGGATACTTCCAAAAGGCAGGCACAAAAGATGCCTTCAACCGATGGGGACAACTTGCACAAGGATGTTCATCGCCCGAAACATACGAGGAGTTGAAGCAACTTATTGACATCGACGAGATAACAAACTTCTTTGCTGCCATCAGCTACATTGGTTGCAGCGACTGGATTTGCAATAGCAACAACGTCAAAGGCTATCGCGCTTTGCCCGACGGAAGGTTCCGCATGACGCTTCACGACCAGGACTGGGGATGGAGCAACAGCAACGGCGTGACACTCCTCGAGGGCAACTACGGCAACGAACTTCTCGCCATCTATAACAACATGAAGCGAAACAGCGCAGACTTCCGCCGTCGTTTCATCGATGCCTACTGCATCTTGCAAGGCAGCGTCTTCACGCAGGAACGTTGTCTCAGGATATGCGACAGCATCTGCCGACTCGTAGAGCCTGCCCTCTCTTGGGAGGGCAAAGAACCTTGGACATCCTACAACGAGCAAAAAGCTGCAATGGGCGGAAGAACATCGCGAACAGTTCGCATAAATGCTTTGAAAACAGCCTACGGGCTTGACGGCGGAATGGAAGTGAAGTTCAACGCCAACGCTCCGAAAGCAGCCTTCCTTATTAATGGGCATCCGGTTCCCGGTGGTGCTTTCAACGGCACACTCTTTGCACCTGTCACGCTCGAAGTTTCGGCTCCTGCCGGCTACAACTTCGTAGGATGGAGTAAGGTCGGAAATGCCACCGTCACTGACATTAAGAAAGGCGACAGTTGGAAGTATTGGGACCAAGGTTCGCTCAACGGTACCGACTGGAAGACAGGTTCTGTTAACAACTGGGCAGAAGGCATCACTCCACTCGGGTATGGTAAAGATGCCATAGCAACAACCATCAATTATGGTGGCGACAGTGGCCAGAAGTATCCCACTTACTACTTCCGCAAGAACCTGCAAATCGACAGCGACCCAGCGGATATTGCATCCGTGACGCTCGACTACACAGCCGACGACGGTTTCGTGGTCTATGTCAATGGCGTTGAGGCCTGTCGTTACCTCATGCCAGATGGTGAACCAACCTTCGAAACATACGCCACCACTCATTCCATCAATAACCCCGACTCTGGAACAATGTCGCTTCCTGTCAACCTCTTCCGCAAAGGCGAGAACATCATTGCAGTGGAAGTACACAACAATGTTCCCGGTTCGTCGGATATTTATTGGGATGCAGAGATCAGTTACAACATCACCTCCGGCACAGCCATTGTCAGCCGCGAACGCACACTGAAACTCGACACCGATGCCAACACAGAACTGCAGGCTGTCTTCACTCCCCTTCACCGCGACTGTCTCTGGGAAGCAGGTTCAACACCCGTTGTCGTGAACGAAGTCAGTGCAGGCAATACCGTTGCTGCCAACGAATACGGCAAGCGGAACGACTGGATAGAACTTTACAATACAACAGACCAGCCCATCGACCTCGAAGGTATGTACCTCACCGACGACCCGACAATGCCGGAGAAGTATCAAATAACGAGTTCTGCATTGGGTGTCTCCACCGTCATTCCGGCTCACGGCTACTACATCGTCTGGGCCGACAAACTCGATCCTATTTGCCAGTTGCATGCAAGTTTCAAACTTGCCAACCAAAGCGAGCATAGCGTAACACTCACGTCGAAGGATCTGACTTGGAGCAACTGCCTCACATACTCTGTGATGGCAGGCGACGAAAGTGTAGGCCGTTATCCCGATGGTGGCAAGCGAACATACCGCATGACACGTCCCACCATCGAAGCCACCAACACACTTACATCGTACAGCCAATGGCTCTACGGCTTCGACGAGAACTTCGACGAGCAGAACTACCTCGATGCCATCACTATGCCATCTATGATGGCCGACGGCACAGAAAGTACAGAATACTTCACACTCGACGGCATGAAGGTCTCTCGTCCGCAACGTGGCATCAACATCGTCCGCACAAAGAATGCCGACGGCACTATCAGTGTCAAACGCATACTCGTGAAGTAAACGCCATCACCTTGTTTCATGCAACCGCCATGAAACAAGCCTGCGCATAAGTGACTCCATCTGTAAGACACGTACGGATGTGAAGCCCGAAGAAAAGCAGCGACTGCCAACAAGATGTTGGCAGTCGCTGTTCTTGTATTATAATGTTTCAAACGGGGAGAAATATATCGGAGAAGATGACTCCTGGCCTCATCGTAGAACGTAGCAAACAAAGGCGTTTTCCAACGCCACGCGTCCATTTGAAAAAGTTCTCCAGAGAAGTTGCCCGACTCAACGTGTATACTTTGCCAACTTAACGTGTATAGTTGGCCGACTTAACGTGTATACTTTGTGAACTTCTCTCGAGATGTTGTTGGGGGCTTGACGATGACTGTTGTTTGGCGGTTTGTTATCTGCGAATATCTGGCACGTCGCAGGACGCCTGAAGCCTTCAGGATAAACCCCTGAACTGATGTGCGTATTGCTAATAGTGCGAAGGAGTGGTCGGGATTGTCTGTTTCGAACGTTTGATAACTCGCCAACGATTGCTATGCCCACTGCCTTCTGGCAGCATCTGCAGATATGGACTTTCTGTGTCGTAGGTAAGGAATAGTTCGCCGTCTGTCGTCAGTTTATATGTGCCATCCTCCTGTGGAATGAAATACCAAACCTGTGTATGCCCATCAATCCAAGACACATAGCCTTCGTTTTCCTTGAAATAATTGAAGTTGAAATAGCGTTCCACCAAGCCGTCGCCGGGGTCGTATTCGTGTGAATCGATGATGTAACCACCGCCACACCTGATGACATCGAACAACACACCTTTAGTCCCTAAAGTAGCCATCGTTTCCCATGGGCCTCCACCCTTCAGGAGAAGTCCCGTCTCTACATGTTGCAAGTAGAAGGAAGCATCGAGATCCAGTTTGGCACCCTCTATGTCATCAACCTCCTCGAGGCGCCAGTTGTCGAAACGAAACCAACATGGAACGCTATCGCGAATATGTCCGAACTGCATACGAATGTACAGTTGGTCGCTCGTAGCAGTGAACCACACCGATATTTCCTTCCCTTCTGTAGGTTCCGGAGGCAACACCCATGTTGCCGACAAACCGCTGTTGTTCCTGACACGGTGCGGTATTCCCTCCCTGACGTAAATCTGGAACCCGCCATCGCCAATCCTGTTCTTTTCATAGCCACCAGTGCTGTATTCCGTTGTCAGTTTATAACGGCGTCCCCTTCTCACATTGATGGGGCAAAAGATAGGTTCGTGTCCTTCGATGCCACAGAAACGGATGGTGTTGTCCGAGCCGCTGTTCGTCACCTCGAAGCACTGCTTCTCCCGATAAGTCCAGGCAGTCATGTCGTGGAATATCTGCGGAAGAGGCCTGTTTGCATACCAATACCACAAAACGCCACAAAGAAGACAACCGAACGCCACAGCAAGGATGGCATTCCGCCACTTCCTTCTCTCCATCCGGCGCAAGTCTTCCTGCAGTTCACCAAGATTACGATAACGTTTCTCTATCGGTTGCAGGCATCGGTTCACGATGGGATGCCAATCCTTTCCCAGCCCCATGTCCTCGAATATCCTTCCAAGTGAAAAAATGTCGTTTCGGATGTCGGGCAAAGACCCCTTACGCTGTTCCGGCGATATATAGTTTTCTGTTCCGCCTGGTTGCTTCAAGGTAGCAGAGAAGTCTGCGTCAGCAAGGCCGAAATCAATAAGCCTGACATTACAGCCATTGCGTGTGACCATAACATTCGAAGGCTTCAGGTCGCGATGTACGATGTCGAGGCTGTGCAGATAGGAGACTACATCGATAAGTTCCCTCGCAATCTTTTCTTTCATCGTCTGCGCAGGCTTGTTCTTCAGGAACTCCTTCAAAGTTCTTCCATCCACCCACTCCATCACGAGGAAAAGTCCATCCCCGCCGGGCACAGACTCCAGGCCGGTGGTCTTGACAATCAAAGGATGACCGGGGACCTGCACACGCATAAGCATCTCGCTCTCCTTGCGAAGCATCTCCTGATAGACCGGCTCGTCTGCCTCCTCCGGAATCAAACCTTTCAGCAGCCACCAGTGCCCATTGCGTTTTGCCTTAAGCAGAACGTTGTGCGTTGTGCGAAATTCCTCCGTAATATCTGTAAAGCAACGGCTCCTGTTCTCAAAGTCCTTGGCTATTATGCCACTGTTCGACGAGTCTCCAATCATGGTCAGTCTTCTATCACCTCAAAACGGACACCCGACTTACTGCCTATCTGATAGGCAACAGGCGGATTGCCTTCGTGAACAAGGTTGTTCAAATAAAGCGGCTCACCCTCAATGAACAATACACACTCGAATGTATCGCCCACAGACAGTTTGGAGTTCACAATCTCTTCTATAACGAACTGCGAATCGCCTAAATGCCTGACGGTACAATCTCTGTCGGGTTGCCAACTGATGTGGATATGTAAATCTTCTTTAAGTCTTTTGGTTTCAAGATGTCGGCTTACCACGAAATTACTGTTCTCGCCCATATCCTGCTTGCAGAAAGTCTGCCAGTCCTTGAAACCAACAAAGTTGGCCAACACGTCGAGCGTCCCTGTTCGGGTTGCCGTCTGCTCGTCGGAGTAATAGCCCCACATACGTTTCAGCGTATTAACCCCTACCCTTTGACGTTGCTTCCGTTCAATCTCGTCCGACAACCAAACAAAGTCCTGAGCCGAACGAATCTTCTTCCCTACCATTCGTTCAATAGAGAGACGCAGAGCCACGCTCTTTTCCAGTTCCTTCTCTTCCTCGTTCATATCAAGAAAACATTTTGACACAAAGTTAACGTAAAATCCCCGCTCAGCCAAACATTTCCACATCTTTAAGCCAAAGTGGACAGAAGTGGATGGGATTTTCAATAACCTTTATTCTTAAATATAGTAAGTTTGTGTCGAATTTAATGACTATATATGCCTGCCAGAAAAAAATTTGAACTCATCAAAACAAAACAATTACTAAAAATAAACAAAATGAAACGTATCATTACCTTAACACTGATGCTATGCACGGTGTTCACAATGTCTGCACAATTTTCCGGTAGCGGAGCAGGAACAAGCAGTGATCCCTACCGTATCTTCAATGCAGACCAACTAACACAAATGAGGAACTTCCTCAATCAGGAGGGAGTCTATTTCAAACTGCAAAATGACATTAACCTCACAGATTGGTTGACAGACAACTACCCCACTCAAGGCTGGCAACCTATCGGCTCTACCAGTGAGCCATTCAAAGGTACGCTGGACGGCAACGGGAAGACCATCTCTGGTTTCAGAATCACTCGTACATCCGCAGACTATATCGGGCTGTTTGCCGCAGTGGACGGAGCAACCATCAAGGATCTTACCTTAAAGGGTGACATCCAGGGCAAATCGTACGTCGGTTCGCTCATGGGCAGCGGATCGGCAACGGTAACAAACTACTCCTTCGACGGAACAGTGACAGGCACTGGGAACTACATTGGTGGGGTTGGCGGCATGCAGAATACAGCATCGAGCAACCTCACAGTCAATGCAACAGTGAAAGGTGCGCAACACACTGGTGGCATCTACGGACAGGGAGTAGGATTGACTTCTGTCACATTTACCGGTCAGGTCAGCGGAACATCCTACACCGGTGGTCTCGCTGGACAAGGCTCCGGCACGTTCTCGTCTTGTATGATGAGTGGTCCCGTAGAAGGGGCTTCCTATACTGGCGGTTTAGTGGGATATGCTACTGCAAGTATTTCCCTCGAGAACTGCACGCATCAAAACAACGTGACAGGCACTACATATACGGGTGGCATCGTTGGTACCACAAGCGACGGTGCTGTTACTCTGACATCGTGTCATGCCGACGGCAATGTCACAGGCACAACATATACAGGCGGCATCGTTGGTGCCACAAGCGACGGTGCTGTTACTCTGACATCGTGTTATGCCGATGGCAATGTCACAGGCACAACTTCCGTTGGAGGCGTATGCGGACAGATTCTCAATCCTGCCAACTCAACCATCAGCGGATGCAACTATTGGGGAGACATCACCGGCACGAGCCAACTGGGTGGAATAATTGGGCATCTTATAACAAATTACACGTCGTCATCCATCGATTTCACCTCTACCACAACCGCGGGGTATCCCGCACCTCAGTATAGTTCTGACGATGAGGACTATAGTGACATCACATGTTTTTTTACTAAAAAAATGAATGATACAAAGTACTTCGGCACTTCTCGGATGTATGATTCAAAGTTCCAATCTCTCTATTCTGAATATGTAGGATTCATTTCTTATGATGCAATTAGAATATGGGCAAAAGAATATAATAATATTCCAGTTTTTTATACAAGTAATAGCTACGAATACACCCCAGGCGTTCTTACTGTCTACAACAATGTTCTCACAAGTTCGAGTGAATGTAATGTAAATATCACAAATTGTTCGGCAATAGGCAACATCTATGGAACAAGTACACACATTGGAGGTATTATAGGTCAAGACATAGAAGAAAACCATGAGATATACAGTTTAGACAGGGAAGAGACAGTCTATTACGTTGAAGGAAAAGGTATTAATCGAATTACCTCTTCTTCATCTTGGAAAGAAATCACTCTAAAAGAATACTCGTACATCTATACTACAACTAATATCAACGAATCGTACTTTTCCGGCAACATAGCAGGAACGAGTTATATTGGTGGCATAGCAGGCAGCAAGGATGGGGGGTGCATCAACAAATGTTATGCTTCTGCTTCCATCTCTGGCGAACAATTTCTTGGCGGGATCGCCGGATCGTTAACAAAAAAAGACCCAGATAACCTAGATAACAATGAAAACTCATTGAATGCCAACGTGGCAATATGCACCAAAATTTCCGGCAACACAAATGTAGGCAGAATCTATGGAGCAACAGACGGCAATTTCTCGATAGCCGAATTGGGAACCACAAACGAAAACCGCAGCATAGCATCTGCACATGTGATTATCAATGGAAGCACACAGACAATTAGCGACAATCTGCAAAACGGCACAGCAGTTGGCGTCAGCCAGTTGCGCTACAAAGCCAACTATGTAGCATGGGGTTGGGACTTCAACAACAATTGGACAATTCTGGAAACAGAAAGTTTCCCCTACAAAAACTGGCAATCTGCCCCTCCTGTTCTTTCCGACAAACTAACCTCTGGCGCAACAACCATTAGTGGCAAAAGCGCAGACTGTGGGACCATTCACCTCACAACCGGAGGTGGGAAACAATATACCGCGACTGCCAATGCAAGTGGCGACTGGAGCATGACTGTTCCTGCACTTCACGCTGGAGAAACAATAACGCTGTATGCAAAAGGCAATAACAACAAGGAGAAATCGTACATTATAACCAGTACCGCAAAATTCCTTGGAAGCGGCACGGAAGATGACCCCTACCAGATTCATAGTGCCTACGACCTACAGGGTGTCTTCAATGGTGGATACTATAAACTCATGAATGACATTGACCTCTCAGCCTGGATTCAGGAAAACAGCCCATCGAAAGGATGGACTCCATGCGGCAGCGATGCAACTCTTATCTACATCGACGGCGACAACCACAAGATAACTGGTCTTTGGACAAACACTACAACATCGCACATCGGTTTGTTCAACAAGCTCTCTGGTGGCTACATAAAAAACCTAAATGTTGAAGTTGCTAGTGGAAAGAAAGTAAAAGGAGGAAACAACACGGGCATTTTGGTTGGTTGGGCAAATAACATCGACATCATAAACTGTTCTGTCAAAGGCGATGCAGAAGGCACAAACTACTTGGGCGGCATCGTTGGTTATATAGAAACAGACCAGGAAACCAACGTCCTTTCCAATCTGAAATACGAAGGTATACTCACCTCTTCATCTGCAATAGGCGTTGGCGGCATTGCAGGCAAATGTAAACTCTATAATATATATAATGTGTATGCCAACGCTAACATCAGTTTGAAGAGTGTAAACACAGCCGGCTGTCTTTTTGGAAATCTGGATGAACTTAAGGGTATGAATACATGTTCAGCAATAGGAAGCATCACATCCTCCGGAGCAGACAGTCAAATTGGCGGTTTGGCAGGACAAATTGTATTCAACGAACAAAGCACATCTGATGTGCTGACACAATGCACTGCAGATGTAAACATCATTAGCACGGGAGAAAGGAACAAGATTGGTGGAATTGCCGGACAAACAACATATAGTGGCACAAATAGTTTGAGCCTCATTTCCCAGTGTAGTTCCTTTGGCGACATTAGCGCAACAGGAACAGAAAGCATAAGTGGCGGACTTGTTGGTGACGTTATCGGAACTTCTATTCAAGACTGCTACAGTTCTGCGGAGGTAGAAGGTTCTCAGTACTCTGGCGGTCTTGTAGGTTATGTAACAAATGCAACCATCAATAAATGTTATTCCTGCGGTAATACCCGTGGAGAATACTATGGTGCTGGAATTGCCGCGCAACTGAAAGGAACTGGCGCAAAAGTTATGAATTGTGTTGCTCTAAATAACGAACTCACATTCACCCACGAATCTTCATGGGCGGCTCGTGTTATAGGCGGTTATGACGAAGCATCAGGCGACCCCGATGGCAGCAATCTGGCTTTGGGAACCATGCAAGTATCTCTGAACAATGTGCCTGTAAAGAAGTACGACGACTTGGTGGAAGGCACAGCCAAATCGGAAACCGAATTGAAGCAACAAGACACATATGAAGCCTTAGGATGGAATTTCGATGGAGTATGGACAATGCCAGCAAACGGTGGCTATCCCGTGCTGCAATGGCAGGCAGAAACCCCAGAGCCAGAAGTGACTAAAGGTGACATGAATGGCGACGGCACATTCAGCATTACCGACGTTGTTTTGATTATCGATGTTATTGCAGGTTTCATTACCGATGAAAGCCGGATGGCTGTAGCAGATGTAAATAACGACGGAAGTATCACCATTACAGACTGCGTAGCAACAATCGACCTGATTGCAGCACAATTAACAACGCCAAAATCTGCAATCCTTAAAGCACGAGCCGCATCCTCTAACACAGATCGCATCAGTGCCCTTTTGCAAGATGGCTTAATGACCATTGCTCTTGACAACGAAAAGCAATACACGGCCTTCCAAATGATTGTCAACATGCCGGATGGTATGACCCTCGGACGCATCTCTATGGATAAGACACGCGGGACTGACCATCACATAGCAGTACGCAATCTCAATCGTGGGCAATATCTGATAACCGGCTTCTCTGCGTATAACGAAGAACTGAATGGCAATTACGGCAACCTGTTCTCTGTCTCCACTAACGGGCAGGCAAACGGTGACATCATTATCAGCAACGTAGAATTTGTAACAACAGAAGCCGAAACATGTCGACTGAAAGATATTTACATCAACAGCACACCGACTGGAATCTCGGCCATCGTATCGCAGCAGACAGACATAATTTACGACCTACAAGGACGACGCATTACAACACCTGTAAAGGGTATATATATAGTAAAAGGCAAGAAAACCATCATAAAATAAAAGATTATGTATAAATTTCGAAATTTACTAACATGTGGACTACTGCTGTTTGTCTCTCATGTTATGGGATACGACATAACAGTTAGTCCCATAGAAATCAAAGCAGGAGAGAGTACCAACCTTTGTATCAATCTTTCCAACACAGAGAGTTTTACCGCCTATCAGATGTCAATCTATCTACCAGAAGGCATAACGGTACAGAAGAAAACTAACGGGAAGTATGCATATACATCCAATGCAGAGCGACTCGATCCTGATTTCTTTAATGTCACAGTTCAAAATGCTGCTGACGGAAGTATTCTCATCACAGTCTATGCCCCCGAAAAAGATGCAATTGCAGGCACAAACGGAGAGCTTATGCGTCTACCTATCGACATTGCATCTACTGTAACAACATCATTACAGGGAAGTATCAAAAACATTGAGTTTACCGATGTCAACTCTCAGGGACATAAACATAGCGATATCATATTCAGCCTGGAATACAAAGAGGAGATTGACATTATCACCAATAAATGCGGCGACAATCTTTCCTGGTCATATGACGATAATTCTCAGACACTAACAATCTCTGGAAGTGGCAATATGTATGATTATGATTTTTTTACTGAGCCTTGGAGTGATTATAAGGAACAAATACAGAATATTAATTTCCCCGAAGGACTCACACACATCGGCACTTGTGCTTTCGTCGCATGTACTAATATAACATCTATAACTATACCAGATAGTGTAACAAATATCAGCGAGTCTGCTTTCAGTGATTGCTATAATTTGCAAACGATAAACTTTGGTAACGGAGTGACGAGTATCTGCTACGGTGCATTTGAAAATTGTCACAACTTAATATCGGTTACTCTATCAAATAGTATTAGGACCATTGGAAATGCAGCCTTCCGTAATTGCAACAATTTGAGTTCTGTCGAACTGGGAGATCGTGTTGAATATATTGGAGATGGTACATTTCACAATTGTCATGGCCTCGGTTCAATAAACATACCTAGCAGTGTTACAAAAATTGAGAAATGGGCATTTGCAGGCTGTATAGACCTCAGGTCTATTATGGTTGAAGAAGACAATGTCATATACGATTCTCGTAACAACTCCAATGCAATCATTGAAACGGAAACAAACACATTGATTACTGGCTGCACAAATACAATTATTCCAAACACTGTAACATGCATTCAGTCCGGAGCTTTTAGTGATCAAGCATACATGACTTCTATCACTATTCCTAATAGCATAACAAACATCGAGAATACTGCATTTTGCGCATGCAATAGTCTAACCGATGTTTATTGTCTTGCAGAAAATGTTCCAAACACAGATAGTAATGCCTTTGAGGCGACTCCACTCAACTCTGTCACACTCCATGTACCAACAAATTCAATAGAAGCATATAGCACTACTGAACCATGGAGTAATTTTGGGACGATTGTTGCAATTGAAGGAGCAAAGGTGGAGCAAACAATAGAAATAAGTGCATTGCCTGAAATGACCGAAGGTGATGCTGCCTATGCACTTCCTCAGCAAACGGATCAAGGACTTACACTGACATGGACGGCTGCCGACGAAACAATTGCACGCATTAGCGACTATCAACTAACTCCCCTTAAAGCTGGCATTACTACCATTACAGCCACCCAAGAGGGTAATGACGAGTATCAGTCATTCACAAAAACATTCAGTTTGACAGTCAATAAAAATGAAGAAGTACCTTCTATCGAAGACACCGACATCTCGCAGATGGACAATGTTATATATATCGAA
Organism: Bacteroidaceae bacterium; assembly: GCA_017631315.1. Classification (GTDB taxonomy): domain Bacteria; phylum Bacteroidota; class Bacteroidia; order Bacteroidales; family Bacteroidaceae; genus Physcousia. The sequence continues at coordinate 184,644 of JAGBTN010000016.1, forward strand.
CCCACGGAAGTAAAAAGTGACTCGGAAACCACATTGTCATTTATGATGAAAAATACGGCTAACATTCGTGGATTCCAGTTTGACCTGTTTCTTCCAGAAGGTATCACGGTTGTAAAATCCAGCAAGGGTAAAATCCTTGGAGAACTCAATCCTGAACGTTTACCCGAAGAGGACGAGCATCAGTTGACATTCAGTGAACAGACAAATGGGGCTATACGTTTCCTTTGCAGTTCGCTATACGACGAAACATTTACCGGTACAAGCGGTGTGATTCTTACCTTGCAGATTAAAATTGATGAGAATATGGAAGACGGAGAATATCCGGTTCAGTTAAAAAACATGATTCTGAACGAAACAGATATTTCAAAATTCTATCAAACTGAATTCTTGCAGTCGAAAATAACTGTAACCTCATATATGCTTGGCGACATCAACGATGACGGGGAAATTAATGTATTGGACTATACCGGTGTAGCGAACCACATACATGGTAATACTCCTGAGGGATTTGTTACGAAGGCAGCCGATGTGGACAGCAACGGCGTCATAGACGTTAGAGACTATACCGGTGTAGCGAACATCATCCACACGGGTTTTGTATCTGGTAGCATGGGGGCTTCATTGAATGCGAAAGAATATAATAATGTAGAACCACAATAATGATAATAAGAAATGAAAAAGAACATTTATTCACTTATCTTGTTCCTACTGGCGCAGTGCACCTTGTCATTTGCTAGTATAACAGATGTAAGTACGATTGACAATGTAATATATATTAAACCATTTGAAGCAAGTGCCGGTTCACAGACAGACATTTCTATTAGTATGAAAAATACGGCAAACATTCGTGGCTTCCAGTTTGACTTGTTTCTTCCAGAAGGTATCACGGTTGTAAAATCCAGTAAAGGTAAAATCCTTGGAGAACTCAATCCTGAACGTTTGCCAGAAGAGGACGAGCATCAGTTAACATTCAGTGAGCAACCTACTGGAGCAATACGTTTCCTTTGCAGTTCGATATATGACGAGACATTTACAGGTACTGATGGGGAGATTGCAAAACTCACAGTAAACATCAGTCCGGATATGGCAAAAGGAAAATACCCTATTCTTATGAAAGGAATGCTGCTCAACGAGACAGATATATCAAAATTCTATGAGACGGACCTGATTGAAACAATAGTTACCATAAACGAGCAGGGAGACAATCGCACTGTTCTCGACGAAAATTCTGCTATTGTTCCCGAATCTGCCACAGGAGTAAATATTCGTGTCCTACGCACCATCAATGCTAACGAATGGAGTACAATCTGTCTGCCTTTCGCTATGACGGACACACAGGTAAAAGAAACATTTGGTAACGATGTTCAGATAGCAAATTTTGAGGGAACAGAGCCTGAATTTGACATTGACGACAATGTTGTGGCAATTACCTCCAAATTTACAAACGTAAACGCCATTGAAGCTAATCATCCCTATATTATCAAGGTATCTCAACCCATGACTGGATTTACTCTCGACAATGTTGATATTGTTGCCAGCGAAGAAGATGCTTGCATTGAATATGATAACGGGAAAACAGGTTCTCGTCGAGTTGTATACAGCGGTTTCTATGGTACCTATCGTGCAGAGACTGTTCTTGAGGAGTACTCACTTTTCCTCAATAGCAACAAATTTTGGTACTCTATGGGCCAGAACAAAATGAAAGCTTTCCGTGCTTATTTCTACTTCCTGGATATTCTGACAAATGTAGAAGAAGCTCCAAAAGTGATTGAATTTAAGATTGAATCTGATGATGCAACAGCCATTGACGAGATAGATAACAAACAGGCTTTGGACAATAACCTATATAATACCATAGGTCAGCGTGTCGACAAAGACTACAAAGGAATCGTAATTAAAAGTGGGAAAAAATACTTAAAATAAAAAAAATGAAAAAAGAATATATCGTACCCTGTATAAAGCAGGAAAGAGCAGAATGTTGCCAAATTCTTGCCTCTAGTGGCGTCTCTGGCGATAATGGTATCGAATATGGAGGTGTTGACGTCGATGGAAACTTGGAACCTGCTGCTAAAGAAAATCACAACTTTAATATTTGGGATAATCAATGGTAAGTAGATAAAACCAGATATAACAATTGGGGATGTACCACGTGGTACATCCCCAATTATTGTTTCAACCAAATCAACTTACTAATGTTCGGCAGAGGACATAGACACATTATAGGCCTTTTGACTTGCAGGCGTTAATTATTCTGTCGAGGGCTTCGTTGACTACAGAACGAGGGCAACCCACATTCATACGCATGAAGCCGAAACCGCCTTTGCCGAACATTGCTCCGCTATTCATGCCAACCTTGGCGTCGAAGGCAAAGAAATGGTTGAGTTCCTCTTGAGTCTTGAAGCCTAAGCCTGTGCAATCGAGGAATACCAGGAAACTTGCTTCGGGTATGATAGGACGAATGCGAGGACATTCCTTTGCAAAGCGTTCTGCGACGAGGTCGATGTTGCCTTGCACATAGTCGAGCATCTGCTGCTTCCACGCTCTGCCTTCCTCGCTATAGCAAGCCATTACGCAGTCGCAGGCAAAGACATTGCCGAGGTCTTGATCCGTGCCCCATATGTAGTTGAAGTATTGCTCGCGAAGTTTCTCATCGTAAACAATGGCCTGACTTGCCACGATGCCGGGCATGTTGAAGGTCTTCGTAGGAGCCTGAAGAGTGACGCTGATGCGGCGTGCTTCCTCGCTGACGCTGGCAAAGGGTATGTGTTTTCTGCCCTTGAAGAGCATGTCGCAATGTATTTCGTCGCTTATCACAACAACACCTTCTTCTGCGCAGATATGGGCGACCTGCTGCAAATCTTCCTTCGTCCAACATATGCCTGCCGGATTGTGTGGGTTGCAAAGTATCATCATTTTGCAGCCCTTTATATCGCGACGAAGTGCATCGAAATCCATTGCGAATGAGGTTTCCGTACGACGCAACGAAGACTGTACGACTTCGCGCTTGCAGGTCTCTGGTACAAAACAGAAGGGATGATAGACGGGTTCTTGTATGAGGATGCGGTCGCCCTTCTCTGTGAAGGCTTGCAAAGCAAGGAAGATGCCGCTCACAACGCCAGGAACATATACAATCATCTCGCGTGTGATGTCTACACCATGCTGTTCTTTGTTCCAACGAATGATGCTTTCGTAGTAAGGAGGATTCTGGCATGTGTAGCCCAAAATGCCTTGCTCCGTGCGTTTGCGTATGGCATCGAGCACAAAAGGAGGTGTTCGGAAGTCCATATCTGCCACCCACATCGGGATGAGGTCGTCGGTTCCGCATTCGTTCTTCACGCGGTCTATCTTTATCGCATCTGTTCCTTTACGGGAAACTATCTCGTCGAAGTTGTATTTCGTCACCATTCCTAATTCTTCCTTCTTTATTCTTAATTTGTCTTATATATCCCTATCTCCCCGCTTCCGTAACAGATGGTTGCATCGGCATCGTAGATGCAGCCGAACTGACCAGGTGCGATGCCTTGAATAGGGGCGTCGCTATGGATGTGATAACCTTCGTCGTCAAGGCTGATGAAACCTGGCATAAAGTGATCCACATGACGCACCTTGAACTGAATGGGCATAGGCTCGTCGCCTTTCAAGACGGGCAAAGGCTCTGTGATGAAGTGGAAGTCTGCCAGACGGAAGTCGTGTCCGTACTGCAATTGTGTGTCCCAGCCATTCGCCACAAAGATGATGTTCTTCTTGACATTCTTCTTCACAACGAACCACGGACCACCACTCAAGCCCAGGCCTTTCCTTTGACCGATGGTGTGAAACCAAAAGCCTTTGTGCTTTCCAACAACCTTGCCTGTTTCGATATCTATAATCTTTCCCTCCTGTTCGCCCATAAAACGACGCAGGAAATCGTTATAGTTTATCTTTCCAAGGAAGCAGATGCCCTGACTGTCCTTGCGTCTGGCACTCGGAAGTTTGGCATCGAGTGCAATCTGGCGCACCTCTTCCTTCATGAGATGGCCTATCGGGAAAATGGTATGTCTGAGTTGTTCGTAACTGAGTTGCGCGAGGAAGTCGGTCTGGTCCTTGACCGGATCTTTGGCTGTTCCGAGCCACATCTTACCGTTCCGCTCGACGTTTGTAGCATAATGACCTGTGGCAATGTAATCGTAGCAATGCCCTACCCTCTGCTCGAACGCGCCGAACTTGATGAGACGGTTGCACATCACGTCGGGATTGGGCGTAAGACCTTTCTTTACTCGCTCGATAGCATAGCCAACGACCTGTTCCCAGTATTCTTTCTGAAGGTCGGTCACCTCGAGTTTCAACCCATACTTTCGGGCTGTTGCCTGCGAGAGTTCTATGTCCTCTTCTGCCGCACACGACGAGTCTTCCCCGTCCATACCTATTTTTATGTAATGTAAGTCGGGTTTCAGTCCTGCCTCACAAAGTTGATGCACCACGACAGCACTGTCCACTCCACCGGAAATGAGAACGGCAACACTGCCCTTTATATTTTTATAATCCATATCGACTCTTAAAACTATACACGTTAAGTTGCCCAACTATACACGTTAAAATGGCAAACTATACACGTTAACTTTGACGATTTAACACGTTAACTTTTTCATCCACTCAAGCCATCTGATTGTCAAGTGCTTAGGAGACGAGGCGATTAATGCTTTTTGAATGTCCAAACCTGCTCTCCGTCGAAGGTTTTTATGTGCAGAGCAATGAGGTTCCCTGCCGGTATTGTCTCGAACTCGTCAATGCAAATGCTGGCATATACGGTCGCTGTATAGGATAGCGGATCGCCATTTTGTCTGTGATGGAGGCTGATATGCGTGGTGTTCCCACTCGTCTCGTCGATGCGATAGCCCCAGTATTGTGTGCCTCCTTGCGTGAGTGGGGAAAGATGCAGGTTAATATATCGACCTGATTGCCATACGCTTGTGACCTTCACTGGCTCGGAATCGTAGGCGAGTTGTGTAGAGTCGCGAAGCATATAAGCACCCGTTGCATGGTAGAGCGTCGCCTTGTGCCCGTCGGCAACATACCCACAAACAGCACGATAGTTTGCATTCTTATCGTAACCTTCCTGCGGATTGGTGATGGTATAGGTCTGCTCGTTGTCTGTCGTCAGTTCAATCATCGTGCCCGCATCATCGGTTCGTATCATGGCAAACTCCGTTAGGATGTTTGGATAGAAGTCCGACGCTTCGTCATCGCCATTGTTGCATGAGGCAAGAGCGGCAACCAACAAGAGCAACACACACTTTTTCATCTCAGCGCATTTTGTTTGTTGAATACTGGGTTGGCGTACATCGTCAGGATGCGTTCGCGCAGGAAATTCTCGTCCTTGTTTGCTATCTCAACCAAGTCGATACGACTCTGGAGATAAGTTTCGAAGACTTTGCGTTCCTTTTCGGTATAGTGGCGGGCGTATGTAGAAGTGCCGTTCAGCATATCGGCGGCAACATAATTGCCGGGGAAAAGACTATATCCGGCATGAATCTGCTGGTCGATGCGTCGGGCTATCTCAGAAAAAACCTCTGTCTTGGGCAGTTCCGAGAGTTCGTCGAGCCAGGTATTGATGCATGGCATAGCCTCGTAGTGGATGCGTCCCTTCTTTCCGAAAATACCTATTTTCATGTTATCGAGGTCGTCCTGCTTGCTCTTCTTGAACGACGGATTGTCCCTCTTCTGCTGGAACTCCTGGGCTTTGAGGTAATCGCAAGGGTCGTACTCGTAACTGATACTGAGCGGAACAAGACAAAATTCCTTGAGGCGGTCGATGACGCTACCTTCGCCTGCCATTGCAAACATCTTGAGGAGAGACTCCTGTGTGTGGTCGCTGCTGTCCTTTGCACGGCCTTCGCGCTGCGCTATCCAGATATTCTCGCGCTTCTCCTGAATGGCATAATGCATGTAGCGACTCATTCTCTGACTGCTTTCCATGAGTTCCCGAGGGCTGAGTCCGCGTTTAACCGTGAAGGCTTTATTGAGTTTGACAAGCGTCTTAATCCAGGGATAGATGAGAAGATTGTCGCCGATGGCAATCTCGCAAGTCGTTGGGAAGTGATGTTCGTGCAACATCAAATCGAGAATAGCACTGTCGAGCACAATGTCACGATGGTTACTTATGAAGGTATAACGCTCCGGACCGGGAGCAATACCGCTGTAAGCAAAAGTGTAACCATTGCTGCACTTGCGCAAAAGGCGACGTATAATCGGTTTGATAAACCGCAATTGGAACTGTAAAGGCGTGTTCACACCTACGAATGCCAAGCGCACCAGTCCATTGCGCATCCAGTTTGGCAACCAAGGAACAAAGCCCTTGAGCAAGCGCGAGAACTGTCTGTCGGCAAGAAGACTCTCAACGGCTTGCTTCACTTCGCCTGCCCCATAGGGACGTATCTCATCGAATTCGTTTTGCATTTTCCAGTGTATCCTCTATGATATCAGTCATAACATCGCGAATATCCAAGCCTGCAGCCCTCACCTGCTGAGGAATGAAGCTCGTAGCAGTCATTCCAGGCGTAGTATTTATCTCGAGCAAGTTAATCTTGTCGCCTGCAGTGATGATATAGTCAATGCGGATAATACCATGACAACCCAGCAGATCGTATATCATCGAAGTCAGTTTGCTGACTCTCTCTGCAAGTTTATCGCTGATGCGGGCAGGCGTTATCTCACTTACCTGGCCGTTGTACTTGGCATCATAGTCAAAGAATTCATTCTGCGGAACCACCTCAGTGATAGGAAAGACTACACTTTTCTGCTTCGTCTTATAGCAACCGCAAGTGATTTCCGTACCGCCCATGAAGGATTCCACCATCACATCTTCTCCCTCCTCCAAAGCAAGTTCAATTGCCGGACGCAGAGCCTCGACAGTCTTAACCTTCGTCGTGCCGAAAGAAGAACCTCCTCGAGAAGGCTTCACAAAACAAGGCAGACCTATACGAGACACGATATCCTCGTCGCTCACCTCCTTGTCGTGGCCTATCTTGACAAGCAGGCTGTCGGCAACAGACACGCCAAAAGCACGCATGTAATTGTTCAGCACAAACTTGTCGTAAGTAAGAGCCTCCACAAGCACACCGCAGGTTGAATAAGGCATCCCAATGAGGTCGAAATAACCTTGCAGTTCACCATTCTCTCCAGGAGCACCATGAATGGTAATATAGCACATGTCCGGACGGATTCTCTCGCCTTCTACCACGAAACTGAAATCGTCTTTACATACCATCGCACGACTGCCATCGGGGAGCATTGCCTCCCACTTGCCGGCACAAATCTCTACTTTATATATAAGGTAACGTTCAGAATCTATAAACGAAGCAATGCCTTCTGCGCTACGCATACTGACATCATGTTCCGAACTGTCACCTCCACAGACTATTGCAATTGTTTTCATTATATCTTAAATCTTATGCTTCTAAACCTTATAATACTTGGCTTCTTGCCCTCCATTTGTTAATCAGTGCTGTCATATCTTCTGGCAAATCAGAAGAAAAATACATCTCCTCGCCCGTTGTCGGATGAATGAAGCCCAAAGTCTTTGCATGTAATGCTTGCCTTGGACAAAGGGCCATACAGTTATGAATGTATGCCTTATAAGAAGACGTCTGCTCGCCTCGCAGTATCTGATCCCCTCCATATCGTTCGTCGGCAAAGAGTGGATGGCCGATGTGTCGCATGTGTGCCCTTATCTGGTGCGTTCTTCCCGTTTCGAGATGACACTCAACAAGTGTTACCGGGCCAAAACGTTCCAACACCTTATAATGTGTAATGGCAGGCTTTCCTATCTCTCCATCCATGGGATAAACATCCATCTGCAAACGGTCCTTTGCATGCCTGCCTATGTTGCCCGTAATGGTGCCCTCGTCGTCAGCAAAAGGTCCCCAGACGAGTGCATTATATTCGCGCTTCGTTGTATGGTAGAAGAACTGCTTGCAAAGACTTGTCTTGGCATCCGCCGTTTTAGCAATAACCAAAAGACCACTGGTGTCCTTGTCTATACGATGAACCAAACCGACTGTCGGGTCATTGGGGTCAAAACCTTTGTCATCGCGCAAATGCCAAGCAAGAGCATTGACAAGCGTCCCACTATAATTACCACAACCGGGATGCACAACAAGACCTGCCGGTTTGTTAATGACGAGCAAAGCATCATCCTCGTAAACAACATTAAGAGGCAAATCCTCCGGAATGATTTCCCAATCACGCTTAGGATGGTCAAGAACAAGCGTAATGATGTCGCCTGCCTTAACCTTATAATTGCTCTTGATTGGCTTGTCGTTTGCTCTTATGCTTCCTGCATCGGCTGCCTTCTGTATGCGGTTACGACTGGTTCCCGGCATGTGGTCCATCAGGAACTTGTCCACACGGACAGGAGTTTGCCCCTTGTCGACCTCAATGCGCCAATGCTCGTGTTCTTGAGGAAGACCTTCCGAAAGGTCATCTTCAAAATCCTCTTGCTCCTGAGCATAGTGAAGAAGTATGTTGTCTTCTAATTCAGCCATTTTCAGAGTTCCTCTTCGTAGTATTCTAAGCCATCTGTATCGCCACCCAAGAGCTCGGCATCCAGCGAATCGCCTATCTCGCCAATGTCTTCTCTGCTACTTTGGGTACTATTGCCTACAACGAGTACGATCGGCACATCACAAGGCACACGCTCTCCCGTATAAACTTCACGGCCATTCACCTTAAGCGCAAGCACCCAATCAGGGTCGCCCGGAACGAATTCCATAGGGCCGATTTTGAAACCCAATGCACGCAAACGGGCTTCAGCCTCACGTCGCGAACAATTGCCCGCAATATCAGGAATGAGGTTCGTCGGTTTTTGCTTTCGATTGACTGTAAGGTATATTTCGCGCCCCGACTTAACACGGCTGCCAGAAACCGGCCTCTGCTCTAAAACAATGCCGGCAGGTTGTTCACGCACATATGTGGAATCTACCACAACGGCCACAAGCTGCAATCTGTCTAAAGCATACTCGGCATCGCCCATCATCATGCCATTCACATCAGGGACTTCAACACTCTCCCCGTGCATGGTATACTTCGTCATCCAAACACCAAGACCAACGAATAGCGCAATGCCAACAAGCAACATCGCTATAACATTCCAATAGACAACAGGCCCAAAAAGTTTCTTACGAAAACTACCAAAAGCCATAACTCTGAATTCAATTTAATTATTTCTTCGACAAAGATAGTAATAAATAAGGAAAAGAAGTAAGGCGCGCCTTACTTCTTTTCCTTATTTAATGTAAATTTAGATTTACTTACCGTGTCTTTCGTCTGAAACTGTGAGTTTCTTACGTCCTTTTGCACGACGTGAAGCCAATACACGACGGCCATTGGCTGTCTTCATTCTTTGACGGAAACCGTGCTTGTTGCTACGGCGACGGTTGTGGGGCTGAAATGTTCTTTTCATATCTATTTTTGCTTAATGTTATATACACATCACGATTCGGGGTGCAAAATTACATTTATTTTTTCATTTACACAAGTATTACGCAACTTTTTCTTCTTTATTTATTCCTCTTTTGTATTATTTTCTTACCTTTGCACCACAAAATAAAACAACGTATAACAAAAGAACTTATTTTATGATCAATTCACAGGACATCAAGAAGGGCACCTGCATCCGCATGGACGGCAAGCTCTATTTCTGCATCGACTTCCTTCACCGCAAACCCGGTAAGGGCAATACTATTATGAACGTAACCTTGAAGGACGTTGTAAACGGTGGTGTAATCGAGAAGCGCTTCAACATTGGCGAACGCCTCGAAGACGTTCGCGTGGAACGTCGTCCCTGCCAATACCTTTACAAGGACGGAGAAGATCTCGTTTTCATGAACAACGAAACCTACGAACAGATTTCTATTTCTCCCGACCAGGTAAACGGCGTGAAGTATTTGAAGGAGAGCGAGAACGTAGAAGTTGTTGTTGACGCAAGCACTGAGACAGTTCTCTACGCAGACGTTCCCGTCAAGGTACATCTCCAGATTGTATGGACCGAGCCCGGTTTGAAGGGCGACACCGCAACCAACACACTGAAGCCTGCACGCGTAGAGACCGGCGCAGAAATTCGTGTTCCCCTCTTCATCGAGGAAGGCGAAATGGTAGAAGTTGACAGCCGCGACGGCAGCTACCTCGGACGCGTCAAGTAAGACAACTCTCACTCACATATACAAACACAAATGGCAGGTTCTTTTTGAACCTGCCATTTGTGTTTTCCGCACAGTTGAATATATTCCTGACTTTATAAATCGGCCCTTGCCCCATGTGAAGGCGTGCCTTGTGGGCACGCTATACGCTTCACACGGGGCGAGGGCTGTTCCTGGTTGTTCTGTTTTGTTCTTTTGGAAAGGGACTTAATTCTTCACACGGACGGGGCGAACGCTTCGGCCGTTGCAGCGGCTGCCGAAGAAGTAGTCCGAGTCGATATCGCCGGAATCGAAGAACAGCTCATAAGCGTTGCTGCTGTAGCTCGCAAAGAGCGAACGCGACCCATAGAGGCCGTAGCTACCTGCAATGCCGAGGCCCGTATCGTTGCGCCAACCGGCAGCCGGCAAGAATATACTGTTGCCATTATTCTTGCTTGTTATCTTTCTGCCATATTTGCCATTCATGGTTGTCCACACTTTGGATGTATAAGTGCTGTTGTAGAGTTCATGTAACTGTTCCTTGCTCGGCATCTGCCAACCGCTGCCCCAGTTCGCTGTGGCTGCATCGTCAGATGGTTCGAGTTCGGTCTTGTTGTCAACTGTGCCGTAACTACTGCTTGTGCAGTACTTCGTCATTGTAGTTTCTGTTCCTTTGCAATACTTATAGGTGCTCCAGTTGTATGTCGTTTTAGGTTTTGTTTCGCCCCAGGCAAAGTAATCACCATATTCTTCTGGACTTGATGCGCCTACATTGCAAGTCGCCCACAATGTACCGGAAGGCAAGCCAAGGTCGACATACTCGTGGGTGTCTTTGTTTTCTGTTACATTACCATCGGGAGGGGTAATCGTTGCTGGTGGAGTTTCCTCTACATCGTCATTACAACTGCAGATAAAGCCAGCGCACATCGCCAGCATGAGCAATGCTCCCAAACTGAATAGTTTTTTCATTTTGTTTGTGTATTTCTGTGTCCATCAGCACCAAACGGACATTTTGTTATACGCAGAAGCGTGGCACTGTATTACTCATTTATCAAATGGAGGTCGTGAGAATTACCTTGCAGCACAAATGATGTAAACAGTCCACGCTATACACGTGAACCATTACACTCCAACTTTGCTGCTTTAGAAATTTCTCACGTTTCCATTTGCAAGTCCGAGCATAACGCTTCGTTTATTCTAATAAGGTACGAAAGTGCCTCCGCCGAGGCTGTTTAATAACCTTTCGCGTTGCAAATTTACAAAATAGTTGTGAATAAAGAACAAAAAGTAAGGAAAAATAAACACCTTGTGAAAGGTTAAGAAAACACACAAGAGAACTTCGCCAACTTCTGCAGAGAAGTTGACAAAGTTCTCTGCAGAAGTTGGGCAATTACTCACGAGTAGTTTGGGAGCCCAACAAGTGGCAGATTTTTGCTCCTGCAGCCCATTTGCTAATGTTCACGTGTGAAGTTTGGCAGCACCTCTCATGATGGCAAGAAAAGAGACTGCACTCGCATGGCTATAGAAAAGAAAAAGAGATCCCAAATCTCACGACCTGAAATCTCAACCTTAAAAATCTAATACCATGAAAAACACTTTTGCTTTTGCGGTGCGGACGGGACTCGAACCCGCGACCCCTAGCGTGACAGGCTAGTATTCTAACCAACTGAACTACCGCACCAAAATATTCTTGCTTATACTTTCGAATCAATCTCTATCAATTCGTTGTTATTCGTATCAGCCATTATGTTCTTCGAGCGGAAAACGAGACTCGAACTCGCGACCCCAACCTTGGCAAGGTTGTGCTCTACCAACTGAGCTATTTCCGCATTATTTGAACTTCACAATTAAGATTTCCCCCAATTGCGTGTGCAAAGGTATAGCAAAAAATTATATCTCCAAAACTTTTTGCATTTTTTTTGCATTTTTTTTGTGCTTGTTGGCAGTTGAAATACTATGAAATGAAAGTATTAGCGAGGTAATGCGTTGCAAACCAGATGTTTATGCTATTTAACCGCAGTGCGTCCCAACCAAACCATAATTACACCTAAAAAAATGCTTAAGCCCGTATAAAGGGCAAATATAGCCCAATGTCGCTGTTGTAACATTAGGAAAATGTCGTCGGCGAAGGATGAGAATGTGGTGAATCCGCCACAAAATCCTGTTACGAGTAGTACATTCATTGTTGGTGTGATGAAATTATTGCGCTCGGCAAGTCCAAGTAGGGCACCTATTATAAAACTTCCGATAACATTCACCACAAATGTTCCTAACGGGAAACCTCCTACGTCCCACAAATGGCATAAACGACCCGTGAGGTAGCGCAGGCAGGTGCCTACGAAGCCTCCCAGACCTGCTATAATCATCGCTTTAATCATACAATATAAAATTTACACAAAAATAATTACTAGAAGTGAGTAATCAAAAATCATACCGCATAAGATGTTGCGCAAAATGGTTGCATGGCATGCAATTTGCCTTGTTCGTGTTGAACAATAAATCAAAATATTATGCATTTAACACCAAAAGAGATTGACAAACTTCAATTGCTGACGCTGGGAATGATTGCCGAGCGACGATTGAAGAATGGGTTGAAATTAAATTATCCCGAAGCGATAGCTTACATCACATCGCAAGCATTAGAGGGTGCTCGTGCCGGAAAGAGTGTCGAGCAGGTTATGAGTGAAGCATCCACAGCACTTTCGCGTGACGACGTCATGGAGGGTGTGGGTGATATGATAGCTCTGTTACAGGTCGAGGCGGTCTTCACCGATGGCTCTCGATTGGTTAGTATTCACAATCCTATAAAGTAGAAAGAGATGAATAACACAACAAAGGCGGCAGCAAATAATGTGGTTGAGGGGACACGTGCTGCAGCCTCGCAGCAGCACCAGACCAATATGTCTCCCCTCTATCCAAATCAAACGGGTTTTAAGCCAAATGTCGATGTGGCGGTTGGGGCCGTTGTTTTGAGCGATACCGCTATTACCTATAATGCGGAGCGGCAGGTTAAAAAACTCACCATCCGTAATACGGGCGACCGTCCTATCCAGGTAGGCTCGCACTTTCATCTTTTCGAGGTTAATCGTTACCTGGAGTTTGACCGCGATGAGGCTTTTGGCTGCCATCTAAATATTCCAGCCACCACGGCCATTCGTTTTGAGCCTGGCGATAGTCGCGAGGTTGAGGTCGTTAGTTATTCGGGTAAGCGACGCGTCGTTGGCTTTAATCGTCTGGTGAATGGCTATACCGGCATCGAGGATTCACCATCCTATTATCCGACCCATATCCGAGCTTTGCATCGCATGCGCAGTGCAGGCTTTAAGTGTGGAGCATCAAAACAAGAGTGTAATAATAAAGAGCATAATTAGAGTAAAAATGGCAACAATATCAAGACAGGAGAATAACAATCTATTTGGACCAACAGTAGGCGATAAGATTCGTCTTGCTGACACCGATCTATATGTGGAGATTGAGCGCGATTTAAGACGATATGGCGATGAGGTAGTCTATGGTGGAGGCAAGACATTGCGTGACGGCATGGGTCTGGCAAACACCACACCTTCGAAATCGGGTGCTTTGGATTTGGTCATAACCAATGTTACAATTATCGACCCTTTGCTTGGCGTGGTGAAGGCCGATGTGGGTATTAAGGATGGTAAGATTGCCGGCATTGGCAAGTCGGGTAATCCCAATATTATGGATGATGTAGATCCCGATTTAGTTACCGGAGCTGCTACCGATGCCATATCGGGCGAGCATCTTATCCTCACGGCTGCAGGTATCGATGGTCATGTGCACTTCATCTCGCCACAACAGGCCGAGGCGGCACTGAGCAACGGTATCACAACTCTCTTTGGCGGAGGTATAGGCCCGAGCGATGGTTCAAATGGAACTACCATAACTTCGGGAGTGTGGAATATCGAGATGATGCTCAAGGCGGTTGAGAGCATGCCCGTAAATGTTGGTTTCCTGGGTAAGGGAAATTGTTCGGTGGCGCAGTCGCTGGAGGAGCAGATTGAAGCGGGAGCCTGCGGTTTGAAGATTCACGAGGATTGGGGTTCGACACCTGCTGCAATATGCAAGTCGCTGGATGTTGCTGAGCGTTACGATGTTCAGGTAGCTATACACACCGACACACTCAATGAGAGTGGTTATGTCGAGGATACCATTGCAGCCATTGACGGACGCACCATACATACCTATCATACCGAAGGCGCAGGTGGAGGCCATGCACCCGATTTGTTGAAGGTGGCGAGTATGCCATTCGTATTGCCCTCTTCGACCAATCCTACGTTGCCATTTGGCGTGAACTCTCAGGCCGAGTTGTTCGACATGATTATGGTGTGCCACAATCTCAATCCAAAGATACCTTCTGATGTGGCATTTGCTGAGAGCCGAGTGCGTCCAGGTACTCAGGCTGCCGAGAATGTATTGCACGATTTGGGAGTTCTGTCTATGATTTCGTCTGATTCTCAGGCCATGGGACGTGTGGGCGAGTCGTTTATGAGAGCTGTGCAGATGGCATCTTTCATGAAATCGGCTTGTGGTAAGCTTCACGAAGATAGTGCCGAGAATGACAACTTCCGTGTTTTGCGTTACTTGGCAAAGGTTACAATCAATCCAGCTATTACATTTGGCGTGTCCGACTATTTGGGCTCTATTGCTAAGGGCAAGGTTGCCGACTTGGTGCTGTGGGAGCCTCAGTTCTTTGGGGCCAAGCCCAAGATGGTGCTCAAGGCGGGTGCTATCAGTTGGGCAAATATGGGTGACCCCAATGCGTCGTTGCCCACACCTCAGCCTTGTTACTATCGTCCGATGTTTGGTGCTTATGGCAAGGTGCTGCCACAGAGCTGCATGAGTTTTGTCTCTAAGGCAGCTGCGCAGAGTGATATAGCTTGTCGCTTGGGTCTTGAGCGAAAGGTGTTGCCTGTGTGCCACACACGTCAAATATCTAAGAGCGACATGGTGCTTAACACGGCAACGCCACGCATCGATGTCGATGCCGAGAGTTTCGAGGTGGCCGTTAATGGGGTAAAGATCTCTCTCGAGCCAGCGAAGAGTGTGGCTTTGGGTCAGTTATATTGGTTTAGCTAATATGATACATGTAACTGAGATATTGGGAAATATTTCTTCTTTGGAGTGGGCATTTCGTGCCGAGAATCTAAGTGTACGTAGAATCGAGGTTGATCAGTGGACGGCACAGAAGAGTAGGTTTGTAGCATATGACGACTTTGGTGAGGAGTATGTTATTCGCTTGCCGCGCCATACGCAGTTGCACGATGGCGATATTGTTGCCTATGATTCCGTAGCTAATCTTGTGACTATAATATCCCTCAAGCTTCAAGATGTTATGGTCGTGGATATGGGGTCGCTATCGCGTCAGCCATTCGATGTGGTACTTCGTACGGCTGTGGAATTAGGACACGCTTTGGGTAATCAGCATTGGGCTGCGGTGGTGCGTGGTACTATGGTTTATGTGCCATTGATTCTCGATAGAAAGGTTATGGAGAGTGTCATGCAGAGTCATAACTTCGAGCATCTCGATTACTCGTTCCGACCGGCCGATAATATTATCCCTTATCTCTCGCCTCAGGAGGTGAGACGATTATTGGGCAGTTCAACTCATAGCCATCATCATGACTGCGACTTCTGATAGGCGGAGTGTGGCTGTAGCCTACCATCTTATGCAACTTTGTGACTCGGCACTCCCCGTGGGAGGTTTCTCCTTTTCCTGCGCTTTGGAGAGTGCCGTAGCACAAGGATTGTTGCGTTCCGTTCACGATATCGAGCAGTATGTGAGGGTGGTTGTACGCCAATCGTTGTTGAGTGATGGCGTAGCGGCACTGCATGCCATGCGTAGTGCAGACTCGATTGCTGAGCTATGTCGTGCCGACCGAGCACTGATGGCGAGAAAAGCCTCTGTCGAGATGCGCACGATGAGTGTTCGTATGGGTCGTAAGTTGGCTGAGCTGGGTTCTGAGTTGTTGCCTTGTCGCGATATTGACGAGTGGCTCTCTTGTGTTGTTCAACACCGTGCGGAGGGCTCCTATGCAGTCTCGCAGGGTCTTATTTTCTCGCTATGCGGAGCTTCGGAGTGCGATTTGTTTGCAGCCGTAGGGTATGGAACAGCCTCGATGGTATTGGGTGCTGCGTTGCGTCTGGCAAGAGTAACTCATCGTGACACTCAGAAGATGCTTTTTTCTCTCTCTTTGTTCGTGGACTCGCTCTACGACCAGGCTCGCATGCTTGGGTTGGAGCAGATGCACGGTTTTGCACCAGAAATGGATATACTCTCGTCGTTACATGAGAGGGGTATACAACGAATGTTTATGTCATAAATTATGAATTCTACTTGCAGAATTGGAATCGGAGGGCCCGTAGGTTCGGGTAAAACCGCCATTATTGAAGCCATTACGCCTCGTTTATTGGAGTTGGGGCATAAGGTGTTGATTATTACTAACGATGTGGTCACAACCGAAGATGCTAAACATGTTAGAAAAATCCTCAAAGGGGTACTTGCCGAGGAGCGCATCATAGGTGTTGAGACGGGAGCGTGTCCACATACGGCTGTGCGGGAGGATCCCTCGATGAATCTTGCGGCTGTTGAAGAGATGGAGGAGCGTTTCCCCGATGGTGATGTGCTACTTATCGAGTCGGGTGGCGATAATCTCACTCTTACGTTCAGTCCGGCATTGGTCGATTTCTTTATCTATGTGATTGATGTCGCGGCAGGGGATAAAATACCTCGCAAGGATGGGCCGGGTATCTCCCATTCCGATATTTTGGTGATTAATAAAATCGACTTGGCGCCTTATGTCCACGCATCGCTTGAGGTTATGCGTCGCGATTCGCTTGCAATGCGAGGTGAGGGCAAGCCCTTTGTCTTCACCAACTGTTTCACGGGCGAGGGGGTTGATGAATTGGTGTCGCTTATTCAGCATCGGGCATTGTTCGAGGGGTAATTATGGATGTATTGTCGAAAGTTCCTCATGGTAAGAGGGGTTATTTGCGGTTGGGCTTCGAGGTTGATTCGCGTGGGCGTAGCATCCTGCGTGATTTATATCGATGCGCCCCAATAATTGTGCAGCAGGCACTCTATTTCGACGAGCAGATGCCCTGGTTGCCGTGTGTCTATATACTCTCGGCAGGAGGTCCTGTGGTTGAGGGCGATAACTATGAACAACACTTCACTCTAAAGTGCGGCTCTTGCGCTTATATATCCACAGGTGCGGCTACTAAAGTGGCGCAGATGCGGGGAGGCAGGGCTCTTATGCGACAAAGTATAAGGCTCGAAGCAGGGGCTTATTTGGAATATATGCCCGAAGTGGTAATTCCTTGTAAAGGAGCTAATTATGAGGTCTGTAATAGGGTCGAGGTCGATGCATCGGCTACGCTCTTCTATTCCGAGATATTTCTGAGTGGAAGGCGTTATTCGGGCGAGAGTTTCTTGTACGAAAAGCTCTCCTTGCAGACTCAAGTTTTACGTCCTGGTGGCGAGTTGGTCTATGTTGATAGTGTGGCGGTTGAGCCGCAAAAACAGGATGTCCATGCCAAGGGAGTTATGTGTGGTTATGAGGTGTTTGCTTCGGTCTTAATCATTACACCCGGGGATGTGGCTCAGGCGCTTTGTCGAGAAATCGAGCCTTACATGCGCAGCGATATGGCGCTGGGGGTAAATCTTCTGCCCTTCGATGCCGGATTAAAGTGTTCGATTTTGGGACAGCAGAGTGGTGAAGTTAAGAGCGAGATTCGTAGGATTTGTTCACTTCTGCGCATGAGGATTAAGGGGTGTGCCTTGCCCGAGGAGTTTGTGTGGAAATAATTTTTTAATAAGATAAGATGATTATGATGAAAGAATTATCAGAAAACATGTCCAATCGCGGGGTGATTGGATTTTTCAAGGTGCTACTACGTGGAGCAGGTCAAGTGATGTTTCAATGCAATGCATGGGCTGGTTTGTTTATCATTGCAGGAATTTTTTGGGGTGCATATCAAGCTCATACGCCCGAGGTGGCATGGGGCGCATTGCTTGGATTGATGGTCTCAACTACCACGGGGTATATTCTCAACCTGCCCAATAACGACGGGCGAGAGGGATTGTGGGGGTTTAATGGAATCCTTGTCGGCTGTGCCTTCCCTACATTTCTGGGTAATACGGTGTGGATGTGGATTTCGTTGGCATTGTGTGCTGCTCTGACTACATGGGTTAGGGAGGCTCTGAATAATGTTATGAGGCCCTGGAAGGTGAACTCATTTACATTTCCCTTTGTTATAAGCACATGGCTCTTTTTGCTTGCTTCGCGAGCTATGCATGGGTTGGACCCATTGCATATGGCTACGCCCATGCTGCCAGATCATCTTGCAACGGGAGGAGTTCTCTACGTTGGTCAGTTTGTTGTCTATTGGCTTAAATGTATATCTCAGGTATTTTTAATCAACTCATGGGTTGCAGGCTTGTTGTTTCTTATAGGCTTGTTCGTCTCTTCGCGATGGGCTGCATTGTGGGCTGCCATAGGCTCGGCATTGTCGATTGTTGTGGCTTCGGTCATGAGTGCTTCGGGGCATGATATTGCTAATGGCCTATACGGATTTAGTGCGGTGCTGACGGCGATAGCTCTGGCTACAGTCTTTTATCGTCCTACGTGGCGCTCGGCGCTGTGGGCTATTCTGGGAATAATCATCACCGTAGTGTCGCAGGCAGCGATGAATGTGCTGTTCGAGCCGTTTGGTTTAAGTACCCTCACTGCACCGTTCTGCATAGCTACATGGTTCTTCCTATTGCCTATGTTTAAGCTGGACGAGGCCAAGCCTAATCACTCTCATTGGTCACCGTCGTTGAAGCATCATCTTCAGCCGAAGAACTCGCAGGCTTAAATATCTCTATGGCGACGTAGTTTTACCTAAAATTTTTCGACCAAGTGTGGCGGTTATAATGGCTCCGATAAGTTGAAGTGCCAGTGTAACCGCCAATACTGCATTTGTACCACCCCATTTCAATACCAGAGGAGTGGTAAATACCCCAATTACAGCACCTGCTTTACCCATTGCAGCGGCTAATCCTGCTCCGGCGCCTCGCTCGGCAATGGGGTATATTTGAGGTGGGAGTATGAAGGTAATAAGATGGGGGCCGAAGTTGATGAATAACTCAAATATTATTATGCCTGCAATCATTACCCAGTGCGGAGATTTAAGCCATGACCCCGCCAAAACTATAGCTAACCCTATGGCGCATAGGGCGAAACCCCAACTTTGCTGCTTGGTGTGTGACGAGCGTTTTACGACGCTTAGTCCCAACATAAAACCTACGACCACAAATATATTCATATATGCCGATAGCTCAACCGATGAGGTTATCTCGCCTATGGCGCTGTTATCTCCTTCGCTTACACCCAATGCCATGATGAGAGTTGGTAGAAAAACACCAATTCCATATACGCCATAACCTTCGCAAGCCCATGGTATGCCACATAGTATTGCACGTTGTAGGTTCTTGCCCTGAAACATTTGCCGCCATGTGTAGTTTGAATCATTGTCGTCTTTGCCATGATTGGATATTTCGCCAATCTCGACGTCCTTTCCCAGGAAGTAGTGCACAGCATGCCGAGCCTCCTCGACTCGGCCTTGGGATAGCAGCCATCCGGGGCTCTGTTTGAAGCGTATCGAAGCCAGGAACATCACCGCGGCAAGTAGAGCAATGAGTGAGAATAAGCTATTCCAATGCTCCCGTATCTGCCAATGCTTTAGAATGAGGAAGCATATAAATGCTATGAGGATGTTACCCACAGCCGATGTGGCTTTGGCAGCTCCAACCATAAACAAACGCCAGCGCTGTGGCATAATTTCGGATATGTAATCCGAATCGAGGCTATATCCTCCGCCTACCCCGAACCCCATTGTAAAAAGGGCAATCATTAGCCACGGTATTTTGATTGACCATAGGGCAATTAAGGCTCCCACAAATATCAAAAGGGGGCTGAGGCGCAGATAACGCAGATAACCTTGGTGGTCGCTCCATGAGCCTATGAGCAGCGACCCTGCCATTATACCCATCAAACTCATACTTGCAAGTAGTCCCTGTGCCAAGGAGGAGAGGTGGGTGTGGGAGAGTGCCTGCATAAGGGGAATTACCACACCTACAAGTGTTGAAAGCGCACCTCCCATCAATTGTCCCATAGATGCTACCATCCATACTCTGAGGTGCCCCCAGCGAAGAGGCATGGTATCCATATTCACAGTTTTATCGACTAAAGCTTGCTGTCTTGTGGTGTTTTCGTGTATTTTCATAATAGAGCGTTTTTGCTGAAAGGTGCAAAATCTGCTCCAAAAAAATCCCTGCCTTCAAAACAGAAAGCAGGGATATCGTATGGCGAATTCTATTTATTAGAACTTGCTGCGGTCGTCGGTAGAACCAGAGAGCTTGATGAGAGCCTTGAAGTCAATCTCTGGAGCCTTGCCGTTGCCCTCACGCTCGAACTTTGTGCCATAGGCAACCTTGTCGTCGATGTAGCCGATGTTGCGCAGGTAGAAGTTGCCGTTCTCGCTCACACCACCCGAGTAGTCGCAACGCAAGCCCTCGTGACCTGTGCCGTCGCAAGTGAGCTTACCCGACTTGAGCTCGGTCCAGTTGCCATCCTTGTCACGCATCCACTGCGATGGGAACTCTACGCTGCGTGGAATCCAACCGCACTCTGGGCGGAAGTTCTCGCAGAATGAGTAAGCACCCTTGTAATATGTCTCAATGCCTGGGCGACGAATCTCGGCGAGGAATACCCAGCCCTCGTCACCACGGAAGTAACCTGTGTAGAGAGAATTGCCTGTAGCCTTGCCGTTCTTGTACTCTGGGCGTACGCGTACCAACGTAGCATATACTCGGCCTGCCTCCCAGTCGTAACGGTAGAAGTTCTGTACGCCAGAACCCTCGTGGCTGTAAGAGTTTGTCTGCACACCCTTGCCATTGCGAACGAGCTCCGAGATAAGACCTTTCTCGGTGTCGGTATCCCATACCGAGAAGAGTACCATGCGGCTCTTGCCCTTCTCGTTCGGCTGAATACCCATATAGAAGCCATCGCCGCCTGTGAGCATATAGTATGCGCCTGAAATATCCTCACCCTCTGGAACAAATACCTCGTTGTAGAAGTACTCGGTGTTCTCTGGCGTAGCCCACTGGAAGTGGTTTGATGGACCACGACGTACGAAGTGAGGAACGTGTTTCTCGAGCTCCTCGGCAGTTACGAAGATAACCTCGTCCTTAACCTTCTCTGTTACGTTGTTCACAGCCTCGCCTGTTGCCAATACGGTTGAGAATGTTGGGTAGCTTGCAGCTGTTGTAGTGACAGGCTCGATGTCGATGCGTACGTGACCCGCCTTCTCAACATTTACCTTGCCTACATAATAATCTTTGCTGGCATCTGTAGATGCAACCTTTAAAGAGAAACTCTTGCCACAGCACTTAACCTTGAGCTCAGCCACACCTTCAGGAACGTCGGCAGCACGAAGGCCCAAGTGAAGCTCGCCGGTGTAGGCTGTGTAGAAGAATACGGAAATCTGGTGAGGAGTCTGCTCCTGATACTTTGGAAGCCAAGCACCTGCAATCATCTCGGCATCGTTTGGAAGCGAGTAGCCGTTTGCAATGATGTCGTTTGCAAAGGCTGGAGTCTCCTTTGATGTTGGGTCGAGAGGAGTAACATAGGCGTTGCACTTGAATGGAATCTCCAACGTAAGCTCCTCAACAGAGGGAGCACATTGTGTGAATGCTGCGACTGTTGTCATCAGACATAGAGCAGCGAGGAAAAATTTACGAATACTCTTCATTGTAGTTGATTGTTAATTGTTTGGCGCAAAGTTAGCGTTTATCGGCTTATCTACAAAATCTTTTTTACTATCGAGAATAATTTATAGGGCATATACCTAAACGGAAGGTCAATCCATGTAGGTGAAACAACCACTGCTCGTCGGTGCGAGAAGACATCAAACGAGAGTCGTCCGTGATATGAGCCCATGCCCGAATTACCCACTCCGCCAAATGGCAGATTCTCATTTGCGATGTGCATAATTGTGTCGTTTATGCAGGCTCCGCCCGACGATGTGCGGCGAATGATGCGCCATCCCTGTTTTTCGTCACCAAAATAGTATAGAGCAAGGGGTTTTTCGCGCTCGGTGATAAATCTTACAACCTCTTCGCTGCGCTCAAAAGTGAGCATTGGTAATATGGGGCCGAATATCTCCTCCTGCATAACTTCAGCTGAAGGATTCACTTGGGTCAGCAACGTAGGTGCTATAAAACGCTCTTCGGGGATGGCTGTACCTCCTGCGGCGACTTTGCCATCCTTTAGGTAATTTGTGACACGCTCAAATGCCTTGTCGTTTACCATACGCACATAGTGGCGGCTTTTGCTTGTGTCGTTGCCGTGCAAGGATTCGATGGCGGCCTTAAACTCCTCGATAAACGGTTGTTCTAACGATTTGTGTATCAATAGATAGTCGGGAGCGATGCAGGTTTGACCCGAGTTGAGAGTCTTACCCCAGGCTATGCGTCGTGCTGCGAGTTTCAGGTCGGCACTTTTATCCACTATGCAAGGACTTTTGCCACCCAACTCCAGCACTACAGGCGTTAGATGTTTGGCTGCTGCTGCCATGACAGTCTTGCCAAGTGAGGGGCTGCCGGTGAAGAAAATTAAGTCGAAACGCTGCTCCAGCAGAGTGGCGTTTACCTGTCGATTACCTTGTACCACGGCTATGTATTTCTCGTCGAATGTGGCCTCAATCATCTGTTCCAAAACCTTCGATACGTGGGGTACATAGGGCGATGGTTTCAGTATGGCTGTGCAACCTGCCGAGATGGCTCCCACCAAAGGATTGAGAAGCAATTGTACGGGGTAATTCCACGGTGCAATGATGAGTGCCGAGCCAAGGGGCTCGCTTACTACATAACTTCGTGATGGAAACATCTTTAGCGGAGTGGAGTGCTTCTCGGGTTTAACCCATTTTTTTAGGTTCTTGATATGGTTCTTAATCTCCCCTTCGACAATGCTCAGCTCGGTCAAGAAGGCCTCCTCTTTCGACTTGTGCAAATCTGCCCATAGTGCCTCATAAAGGGGTCTTTCCCACTCCTTGAGAGCTGCGAGCAGTAGTTTGAGCTGCTTTATGCGGAAGTCTATATTGAGCGTAGCCTCGGAGTGGAAAAACTCGTGCTGTGCCTCGACGAGCGAAAAGATGCTTTCTGTTGATGTGTTTTCGATTACCATAATTGTTGAATTAGTTTTTTCTGCCTGTAAAGTGGTCAAGAGCATTGTAGATGCCAAGCACCTTGCACAATAGGTCAAGACCTCTTAATGGCAATATTGCTTGCAAGGTACGAATTATATGGTAACCGAGAGGCCAACTACTGATTTTTTTGTTCTTTTCAATAGCTTTCAGAATCTTTTTTGCTACCCACTCGGGCTTTAGTATGGGGATGATGCGTGAGCGTACGCCATCGAACATTCCGGTGTTGATATAGTATGGAGCTATGGTTGTTACATGCACATTGCTCTTTGCCTCCTGCAACTCAACACGCAGCGAGTCCGACCAGCCAATCACGGCCCACTTGCTTGCAGCATAGACCGACATTTTGGGGTTGGCGATGAAGCCTGCTGCCGAGGCAATATTGCAGATGTGTCCCACGTTACGCTCAAGCATGGGTGGTAGAGCCTGCAATGCTACTACCATTGGAGCCACGGCATTTATTGCCATAGTGCGGTCAATCTCCTGTTGTGTCTGCTGGTCAAATGTCTTGTTGCTGGTGATTATTCCGGCCGAGTTAATCACTATATCCACGTCGCCACACTCCTCTGTGACAGTGGTAAATGCCTCCTTGACTTGTACGGAATTAGCCACATCGACCTTATAGCCCTTTACCTTGCCAAAGGCATTTAGTTCCGACTCTGTTGCGTCAATATTTTCTTGGTTGATATCCCATATAACCACACTCTTTGCTCCCATCTGGAGAGCCATTCGTCCCATGATGCGACCAATGCCTGATGCACCTCCTGTAATGAGGATAGTCCTTCCCTTAATTTTTGTCATTTTTCCTTTATTTTCTATTAAAACTTTGCGCCGCAAAGGTATTTTCTTTTGGGGGTGTTTCTGTATTTTGCTGCGAGAATGGGAACAAATATGCTATTGATGTGGCGAAAGTTTGCGAAAATGCTATTATCGTGGCGAAATAGTTTGGCTGGATAGAAAAAAAGTTGTAATTTTATCACGAGAAACTGTACCTAAACATTTAGGAATATTCAATTTTACTTAAAAACTAAAATATTATGGCAATTAACAGAAAAGATTTTCTCAAGGCTATGGGAGGTTTGGCGGCTTTGACCATCCTGCCTCGTAAAGTTCTTGGAGGCCCAGGTCACATCGCGCCAAACGATCAGTTGACTAAGGGTATTATCGGTATGGGTGGTATCGGCTACATGGTAAACCACTTCTCAAGCAACGAGCGATGCCGTTTGGTTTCAGTTTGCGACTGTGACGACAACCACTTGGAGCGCGCTGTGAAGCTCTCGAAGGAGCGATTGAATGAGGAGGTGAAGGGTTACCATTTCTATCGCGACCTTATCAATGACCCTAACGTCGATATCGTTCACATCGCTACTCCTCCACACTGGCACGGTATTATGTCGGTTGAGGCTGCTAAGGCAGGTAAGGATATTTGGTGTGAGAAGCCAATGACCCGTACAATCGGCGAGGGTAAGAAGGTGATGGAGGCTATCCGCCAGAATAACCGTATCTTCCGTTTGAACACATGGTTCCGTTTCCAGGATACTTTCTATGGTCTTGGTACTAAGGTTGAGCCTTTGAAGAAGTTGGTTGACAGCGGTCTTTTGGGCTGGCCTTTGAAGGTTACCATCTCGGGTAACAATGGTTTCCCTTGGAAGTTCTTCTGGGTAGGTAAGGAGAATTTGGTTGAGCAGCCAATCCCTAAGCACTTCGACTACGACTTGTGGTTGGGTCCAGCTCCTTACAAGCCATACAACGAGCACCGTACTCACCAGACATTCCGTGGTTACTGGGATTATGATGGTGGTGGCCTTGGTGATATGGGTCAGCACTATATCGACCCTGTACAGTACATCTTGGGTAAGGATAATACATCTCCTGTAAAGGTTGAGGTTGATGCTCCACAGCAGCACTGGGATGCTATCGGTACATGGCGTAAGGTTGTTTACACTTACGACGATGGTTGCCAGATCATTCTTGAGGGTGAGGGTCACGAGACTCCAAATGGTCCATTCATCGAAGGTCCATTGGGCGCAGTATATCAGGGCTTCCGTTGCACAATTCCTAACATTATGGACAAGCTCAACGAGATGCCAGATCCAGAGCCACAGAACACCGACTTCATTGATTGTGTTCACACTCGCGAGAAGTTTGCGCTTAACGAGATTAACGGTTTCCGTTCGTCAACAATCGTTAATATGGGTCTTTGCGCTTTGCGCTTGAACCGTACGTTGGAGTTCGATCCAGTAAACTTGAAGTTCATTAACGACGACGCTGCAAATGCGCTGATCGATCAGCCAATGCGTGGTCCTTGGTCAATGTAGTACAAACCCCAAAACGAAAAAGAACAATGAAAAAATTATTTATATTAGTGATTGCATTGGCGGTGATGCCATTTGCAAGCATCAATGCACAGGATGCCCGCAACCGCGTCACTTCGACTATCATTGCCGATGCTTTGGCTACCCTGCCTGCCGAGACTCAAGAGGCTTACAACAAGACTATGAATGAGTTGGCAATGACAGGTGCCGAGGGTATCGAGACAATCTGCGCTATGTTGCGTCCTGCTGCCGAGGGTGTAAACAACTCGGCTATCGAGTACGCTATCTATGGCGTAGCATCATATGTATCTGAGGAACATCTCACACTCCAGAATGGTGTGCGTGCTGGTTTGAAGAACGCTATCAACAAGGCTACCAACAAGCCTATCCAGGCATTCTTGATGACTGCTTTGGAGGTGTGCGCTACTGCCGAGGATGCAGAGTTCTTCGCAGAGAAACTCTCTGACGAGTACTTGGCTAACTTTGCAGCTCGCTCATTGGCACAGATCGAGGGTACCGAGCCTGTTGTTAAGTCACTCATCGCTAACCAGTCAGAGAATGGCTTGAGCAAGAAGTTGCTTGCACAGATTGCATCATATAAGCATATTCCAGCTGTTGAGAATACATTGCTCGGTTGGTTGAATGGTGCAACTGACGAGGAGAAGGCTCAGATTAACCTCGCTCTTGGTTCATGTGGTACAGCAAATTCTGTTAAGACTTTGGCTGCTGCGGCTGCCGCTGCAAACTATGCATTCGAGACAACTGACGCTTACGGTGCCTATACAAACCTCTTGAACCGCATGGTTAAGGAGAACCCATCTGTAGCTGAGAAGCAGGCTAAGAAGCTCATGAAGCAGGATGCTGCCAACGTACGCTTGGAGGGTTTGGATATCTTGGTTCAGTTGAATGGTGCCGAGACTACTCCACTTGTGTTGAAGGCGTTGAAGGACGACTGCCGTCAGTATCGCTACGGTGCATTGCGTGCTGCTGAGGCTTATGCGTGCGGTTGCACTTATGCAGCTGTTGCTGAGAAGTTGGCTAAGGCTACAAATGCTGCCGAGGTTGATATCTTGAATTGGTTGGGTGCTAACCATGCTGCTTCACAGATTGGTGCTGTATGTGCCGAGATGAACGACGATAATATCGAGGTTGTATGCGCTGCTATCGAGGCTGCAAGCCGTATCGGTGGTGAGCAGGCTTTGGAGGCTATCTTGGCAAAGGTTGAGGCTGCCGATGTTGCAACTGAGCATGGTCAGGCTGTTACTGTGGCTGCTGTTCCTGCGTTGCTCGCATTCAACGGCAAGGTGAACGATGGCATCGTTAAGGCTTTGGCTGGTAGCCAGGCAAGCAAGGGCGTAGCTTATGCTGTTCTTGCAAAGCGTCGTATCCCTGAGGCTGCTGAGGCTGTTATCGCTGACGCTAAGGGTGGCAATGCTACTGCACAGAATGTTTTGGCTAACGTAGCTACTGAGAAGAACTTCGACGCTTTGTGCGAGATTTACGAGGCTGGCAAGGGTTCTGCTGTTGCTATCAACAAGGCTATCCAGGATAAGCCAGTTGCTGAGCAGGTTGCTACTGTTCAGACTCGCATGGCTAAGGCTGGTGACAAGAAGCACATCTACTACCCAGTTCTTGCTCGTACAGGCTCTGACGATGTGATTCCAGCATTGGTTGCTGGTTATCAGGAGGGTAACAAGGACGGCATTGCTTTCGGCTCTATGCTCACAGTAAACTCTGACAAGATGATTCAGCCTTTGTATGATATTGCTACATCTAACGCCGAGTTGAAGGATCAGGCATTGTCACGCTATATCGCCCTTACTAAGGCTTCAGCACTGAACAACGACCGCAAGTATATGAACTACCGCAAGGCGTTGGAGGCACAGCCATCAGTAGCTGTTCAGAATGCTGCTTTGACTGCTATCGCAGCTACTCACAACTATCAGGGTATGATGCTTGCTGCCGAGTACATGGACAACGAGGCTACTGCACAGGCTGCTGCCAACACAGTTCTTCAGATTGCTACAAAGCACCCAGAGTACTACAGCGCCGAGGTTAAGGCATTGCTCGAGAAGGTATCTGCTACATTGAATGACGGTGACGCAGTTTACAAGCGTAAGGATATCGAGAAGTTCATCTCTGAGAACAAGGAGGGCGCAGCTCGCTCTATCATCACTGAGCTTTCAGAGGAGGAGAAGGCTGAGGGCTTCGAGCTTTTGTTCAACGGTAAGGATATGTCGGCTTGGACAGGTAACTTGGATGCTTACCAGCCAGTAAATGGTGAGATGTACGTAACTGCATCTTATGGCTCAACAGGTAACCTCTACACAAAGAAGGAGTATGCCGACTTCGTATTCCGCTTCGAGTTCTGCTTCGACCGCGAGGGCGTAAACAATGGTGTAGGTATCCGCACACCTATGGGTGTTGATGCTGCTTACCACGGTATGGAGATTCAGGTATTGCACCACGACGCTCCTATCTACGCTGGTTTGCGCGAGTACCAGGTACACGGTTCTGTATATGGTATCATCCCAGCTAAGCGTATCAAGTGGGGTCCTCTTGGCGAGTGGCACACTGAGGAGATTCGCATCAAGGGCGATAACATCAAGGTTACAGTTGATGGCGAGGTTATCCTCGAGGGTAACATCCGCAAGGCTTGCCAGGGTCACAACGTAGCTCCAGATGGTGGTTACAACAAGTACACTGTTGACCATTTGAA
>JAGBTN010000017.1 GCA_017631315.1 Bacteroidaceae bacterium
GGGCTTTTTTGTTTTGTCGCCGTCAGTTGTCCTCGGCCTGCGCCGTCAGGCGGTCGAGAGGGTTTTGCTCTTTTGCTTTGTGTGGTGCTGCTTTGCTTGATGTTCCTTCAGCCGTCTGAATATAGGTGCTTTATCCTTCTGCGGGAAAAGGTTAACCCAATTGCCGATAATGCTTAACCTTTCTGGCAATAATGGTTAACCTAATTGCCGATAATGGTGAAGGGTTTTGGATGGGGAGGTTATGGTGCTGTTGTCTCGGCGGCAGGGTTTGCTGTGCAATGGGTGAGGCTTTGGGGTGTTTGGGGGATTGGCTTTATTTGTGTTTTTTGCGGTTCGGCGCTTATTTGTTTTTAATGGTATTCTCTGTGGGGAAGTCAAAAGTGTGATGTAAGGAAAAAAAAGTTTTGCATTGTTTTGTTCTTATTGGAAATATCCGTACCTTTGTATGCGCAATTGAAACTATGATGCAGACCAGTTACTTTATAACACAGATGCGAGACGAAAAGCAGATGACGTCTGGCATTGATGTTTGTTTAGTAATAAATTATTAACCACTTTCGCTGTTTTTTTAGCGCAGGTGGTTTTTTTTGGAACTGCTCTTGTGTTCTCTTTGAAATAGAGACGTTTGCGATAAATGAATACTCTAAAATATAAAAACTGATAATATTATGCAACTGAAGAAAGTTCTCGTATTAGGTAGCGGTGCGCTGAAGATTGGTCAGGCTGGTGAGTTTGACTATTCTGGCAGTCAGGCTTTGAAGGCACTGCGTGAGGAAGGCATCTATTCGGTGCTGGTGAACCCCAATGTGGCAACCATTCAAACCAGTGAAGGTGTTGCCGACAAGGTCTATTTCCTGCCTATCACTCCATATTTCATTGAGGAGATTATCAAGAAGGAGCGTCCTGATGGCATTATGTTGGCTTGGGGCGGCCAGACTGCTCTCAATGTCGGTACGGCTCTCTATTTGAATGGCGTGCTGGAGAAGTATGGTGTGAGTGTGCTTGGTACAAGCGTGGAATCTATCATGAATACTGAGGACCGTGACCTTTTTGTTAAGGAACTGGACAAGATTGACATGAAGGTTCCCACAAGCCGTGCTTGTGAGACGATGGAGGAGGCTGTTGCAGCAGCTCATAGCATTGGTTTCCCCATTATGATTCGTTCGGCTTATGCACTGGGCGGCTTGGGCAGCGGTGTTTGTAAGGATGAGGAGACTTTCCGCAACATTGCTGAGAGTGCTTTCACTTTTGCGCCTCAGGTGCTCGTTGAAGAGAGTCTGAAGGGCTGGAAGGAGATTGAGTTCGAATGTATTCGTGATGCGAACGATCATTGCTTCACGGTTGCTTCTATGGAGAACTTCGACCCGCTCGGCATCCATACCGGCGAGAGTATCGTTGTGGCTCCTACCTGTTCGCTGACTGAGGAGCAGGTGAAGATGTTGCAGGAAATCAGTGTTAAGTGCGTACGTCATTTGAACATCGTGGGTGAGTGCAACATCCAGTTCGCATTCAACGCTGTTACAAATGACTATCGTATTATCGAAATAAATGCTCGCCTGTCTCGTTCTTCCGCTTTGGCAAGTAAGGCCACGGGCTATCCCTTGGCATTCGTTGCAGCAAAGATTGCTCTCGGCTATACACTCGACCAGATTGGCGAGATGGGTACTACAAACAGTGCATACGTTGCTCCTTCTCTTGACTACCTCATCTGCAAGATACCTCGTTGGGACCTCACTAAGTTTGCAGGTGTAAGCCGTAAGATTGGCTCAAGCATGAAGTCTGTGGGTGAGATTATGAGCATCGGTCGCTCGTTCGAAGAGATGTTGCAAAAGGGCCTGAGAATGATAGGTCAAGGCATGCACGGCTTTGTGTGCAACGAGCACATCAATTTCGACAACCTCGATGAGGAACTCGCTAACCCGACAGACCTCCGTATCTTTGCTCTTGCTCAAGCACTCGAGGAAGGCTATACCGTAGAACGCATCGAGGAATTGACGAAGATAGATCCTTGGTTTATCGAACGTTTGAAGAATATCGTTGACTTCAAACATAAGTTACAGACATACAATGCCATCGAGGAACTGCCTGCTGACGTATTGCGCCAGGCAAAGGTTCTTGGCTTCAGCGACTTTCAAATTGCACGCTGCGTCATGGATACTTGCGCAGGAAACATGGAGAAGGAAAACCTGCAGGTGCGTGAGTATCGTAAGAAACTCGGAATCCTGCCCGCAGTCAAGCGTATCCCGACTGTTGCCAGCGAGCATCCCGATTTGACAAACTACCTTTACATGACTTATGCAGTAGAGGGTTATGACGTTAATTACTACAAGAACGAGAAATCAGTTATCGTTCTTGGCAGTGGAGCTTATCGCATCGGCTCAAGTGTAGAGTTCGACTGGTGTTCTGTCAATGCTATTGAAACAGCACGCAAGTTGGGCTACAAGAGCATCATGATTAACTATAATCCCGAAACTGTTTCAACAGACTATGACATTTGCGACCGCTTGTATTTCGACGAATTGTCGTTCGAACGCGTGCTCGACGTTATAGACCTTGAATCTCCCCGCGGTGTGATTGTATCAACAGGCGGTCAGATCCCTAACAATCTTGCGATGAAACTTTATCGCCAGAGTGTGCCCATCCTCGGAACTTCGCCCATCAGCATCGACCGTGCAGAGAATCGCGGTAAGTTCTCGGCAATGCTTGACAAGCTTGGCATTGACCAACCTCGTTGGAGTGCCTTGACAAGTATGGAGGATGTGAAGCAGTTTATCGACGAGGTGGGCTATCCTGTTTTGGTTCGTCCGTCGTATGTTCTCTCTGGTGCTGCTATGAATGTTTGCTATACCGACGAGGAGTTGGAGCGTTTCCTGCAGATGGCAAGTGAGGTGAGCAAGGAGTATCCTGTTGTCATCAGCCAGTTTATGACTGAGACAAACGAGGTAGAGTTCGATGCAGTTGCTCAGAATGGTGAGATTGTGGAGTATGCAATCTCTGAACATGTAGAGTATGCCGGTGTACATTCTGGTGATGCTACGATGGTATTCCCTGCTCAGCAGATCAGTTTTGCAACGGCGCGTCAGGTGAAGAAGATGAGTCGTGCTATCGCCAAGGAGTTGAACATCAGTGGTCCTTTCAATATTCAGTATCTTACAAAGGGCAGAGATGTGAAGGTTATTGAATGTAATCTTCGTGCGAGTCGCTCTTTCCCGTTTGTCAGCAAGGTGTTGAAGCGCAATTTCATTGAGACTGCTACGCGCATTATGCTTGATGCTCCTTATGCTAAGCCCGACAAGAGTGCTTTCGACATTGACCATATTGGTGTGAAGGCCAGCCAGTTCTCTTTTGCTCGTTTGCAGAATGCCGACCCCATTCTTGGTGTTGATATGAGTTCTACGGGCGAGGTTGGCTGCATTGGCGAGAGCTTCGAGGAGGCTTTGTTGAACAGCCTTATTGCAACCGGTTATAAGATTCCTAACAAGGAGAAGGGTGTAATGATCAGCAGTGGTGGCACGAAGGAGAAGGTTGATATGCTTGATGCTGCTCGTATGTTGACGAAGGCTGGCTATACGATTTATGCCAGTGAGGGCACTGCGAAGTTCTTGAATGAGAATGGTGCGAAGGCGATTGCTGTCAGCTGGCCTGATGAAGAGAAGCCTGGAATGGAGAATGTGATGCAGTTGATTTCAGACCATCGTTTCGATCTTGTGGTTAATATCTCCAAGAATCGTACTAACCGTGAGCTTAGCAATGGCTACAAGATTCGTCGTGCTGCTATTGATCACAACATTCCTTTGATTACTAATGCTCGTCTGGCAAGTGCCTTCATTGAATCTTTCTGCATGCTTTCTGTTGATGACCTCAACATTAAGAGCTGGAACGAGTATTAAGGCATGCACATTCTTGAACTCCCTTCTTTCTTCCCGCCTCACGGCGGTCTGTTCTGCCTGGAACAGGCAAGGGCTTTGAAGGCTGCGGGTCATGAGGTGCGCATTGTGAGTGTTGTGGAACTGGGCGTCACGTTGGACCGCTGGTTTTACCTCACGGCACCTTGGCGAGAGGAGAGAAGGGAGTTGGAGGGTGTGGAAGTTTTCTGCACTTATATGCGGGCTGTCCCTAAGGCGGTCCGCTATAATGTTAATTATTGGATAAGTCTTTGTGAGAAGGCTGTCGACAGGTATATTGTCCGTTTTGGCAAGCCTGATGTTCTGCATGCTCATTGTTGTAAGAGTGCGGGCTTGGCGGCCGAGGCGATTTCCCGACGTTTGGGTATTCCTTTTTTCATTACGGATCATATTCCTTCCGGTTTTTACGAGCGTGACTTCGGGCAGGGATGGCAGCGACATGCTTGGCTGAAGGAGCGGATGCGTTGTGCTTACGAGGCTGCAAGGTGTGTGATTCCTGTCAGTCGGGAACTGGTGGACGACCTTGTGCCTTACTTTGGCAGGGGTTATCACTATTGTCCTATTTCTAATGTTATCGATACGGATTTCTATTCTTTCCGTGAGCGTAAGCCTCTTGGAGGCCGTTCGTTTGTTTTTTGTTGTCTGGCTGTTGCTGATGTCTATCGCAAGGGTTATGATGTTTTGGCAGAGGCTGTCAAGCGGTTGGACAATGTGACGCTCCACATTGCGGGGCAGGGTACGGATTCTCGTTGTATGCGCGAACTTTTTGCGGGACTGGCGAATGTGCATTTCCATGGTCATTTGGACAAGGCTGGTGTGCGTTCTTTGTTGTGGGAGAGCGATGCTTTGGTGTTGCCAAGCCGCAGCGAGGCGCAGCCGTTGGTTGTGCTGGAGGCTCTTTCTACGGGTATTCCTGTGGTCGGCACCGAGTGCCTGCCGACTTCTCTCCGTGTGCCCGATGCTTGTCTGATTGCCCCCATTGGCGATGCCGGGCAGTTGGCAGAGGCGATGCGGAGCGTGATGAGTATGCCTTGTTCTCGTGAGTATTCTGCTGCTGTGCAGCGCATGGCTTCACCTTCTGTTGTGGCAAGTCAGTTGACGTCGCTCTTCGAGAGTTGATTCTGCCGAGCCTTTATCCGGCTGATATTCTGCGTGTTTTGTTGGGCCCGCAGGCGATGGGGATGTATGTCGTTTGCCTCGCAAATATACGCCTTGTGCTTTGTCCGAAAACATCTACTGCCTGATTGCCCGAAATGGTTAACCTTTCCGGCCGACTTGACGTGCCTCGTTGCCCAATTAGGCAGTAGATGTTTTTCTTGAAGGCGTGCCGTCTGACAATGCTGGAGCAACATTTCCCTAAAAAAAGCATAATAAATTCTGTCTTTATACTTGAGATTGTAAGGTTTTTTTTAACTTTGCATCGTTAGAATATGGCTTTCGTGTTTTTGCCCAATTTGTGGCTTCACATACGGGCATGTAATGGAATTTGCACTTTCTGCACGACGTTAAATAGAGAAAGTATATACAATCACATTAATTTATATTAGCATGAAGAAAAATCTACTCCTTCTTTTTGCCGTTCTTTGTTCGGTACAATCAATGTTTGCCCTCACCATCGAGAGCGGTCAGTACTACACCATTGCAAACCGCAATGATGTCAATCTCTATGTCAAGGACACCGGTGCCGACATCATCCAGATGGGTGCGCTCGACGATGCCTGCTTCTGGCAACTCATCGCCACAGACAACCAGGGCTGCTACTATCTCCGCAACAAGAAGACAGGCCGCTATGCACAGCAGTGCAGCACTTCGGCAGAAGTCAACGTCACCATGGGAGACAGCCCGGTGGAATACCGTGTGAAGGAATGTCCCGCAGAGGGAACCGACATGTTCGGCCTGACATCCACCAACCAAAGCAACTGCGAATTCACCTCTGGCTGCATCGGTTGGAACTGGAAAGGCGACAATACCGTACAGACCTTTGCCGCTGCAGCCGGAACCAACCACCGCTCATTCTGGAAATTCACCCTGGTAACTCCCCCGATGGTCATCAGCACAAATAAGGTCTATGTCATGTCAAACCGTCAGGACAACAACGTCTATATCAAGGACAACGGCGGTGACGAACTCGCAATGGGCGCACTGGACAATGCCAGTCTCTGGCAGTTCGAAGACGCAGGCAACGGCCAGTTTTATGTCAAGAACGTAAAGACCGGCCGCTATGCACAAGCCTGCTCCGCAACAGCAGAAGTACCCGTCGTGATGGGCAACACTCCCGTAGCATACGTTATCCTCAACTGTAGCGAAAAAGAAGGCAACGATTGCTTCGGACTCACCTCTGCCGACCAGGCAAACACCTCTTTCACCGCTGGCTGCATCGGCTGGAACTGGCGCAACGACAACATCGTACAGACCTACGCATCCGAAGCCGGAACCAACCATCGCTCCTTCTGGAAATTTACAGAACTCGAGCCTCAAGCAATCACCACCTCAGGCTATGCCACATACTATGCCGCAGAAGATGTCCTCATCCTCGGTGCACAAGCCTACACCGCCACAGTAAAAGGCACCTACGTAAGTCTTAACGAAGTTGCCGACGTCCCAGCCGGCTCAGCCGTTGTCCTCAAAGGAACAACCTTCGCAACCATTGCAAGAACAGCCCAAAGCGACATGTCAGCCAACGACCTCGTGTCCTCAACAGGCATCACAGCCGACGGCACACAATACGTTTTGGCAGACAACGAAGGCAAAGTAGCCTTCTACAATGTAACCGCAGGCACAGGCATCCCCGCAGGAAAAGCCTACATCACCAGCACCGCAGGCATCAAAGCCTTCTACTTCGAAGGCAATAATCCAACAGATATCAAAGCCATCCCCAACGAAAACCTCAACGTAGAGAACATCTACAACCTTGCCGGACAACGCCTCAACAAGATGCAAAAAGGCATCAACATCGTAAATGGTAAAAAGATACTAAAGTAAAAAAGAACAACTATGCGATACAAATACCATCGCGCACTGAAAGCATTGCCCGCCCTCCTGCCGGCAGTCGCCTTCGCACAACAAGCGCAACGCCCAAACATCATGCTCATCCTCGTCGATGACATCGGATATTCCGACATCGGATGCTTCGGTGGCGAAGTCGAAACACCTAACCTCGATGCCCTCGCAACATCAGGCATGCGTTTCACACAGTTCTACAATTCCGGTCGCAGCTGCCCCTCACGAGCCCAACTCATGACGGGACGTTATGCACAAACCGTTGGCATAACAGGCATGGGGCAAAGCCTTTCACGAGACTGTGTCACTATACCCGAAGTCCTTCGCGACGCCGGATACCATACAGGCATGACCGGAAAGTGGCACCTTTCCCTTACCCAAGGATTAGGCAACAACGTCGATCAAATGAAATGGCTGGCCCATCAAAGTACGTTCAACAATCGTCCTTTCGCACCAATCGAAACCTATCCATGCAACAGAGGCTTCGATCAGCACTGGGGAACCATTTGGGGCGTTACCGATCACTTCGACCCGTTCTCTCTTGTGCATAACGAGGAACCTCTCTTTACCGATGGCATTCCCAAGGACTTCTATTATGCCGACTTCGTCGCGGATAAGACGATAGATATGTTGGACGAGATGACTGCCGACGGCAAGCCTTTCTTCATGTATGTTGCTTTCCAGGAACCGCATTGGCCTGTGCAGGCAAAGGAAAAGGATATTGCTAAGTATAAGGGTAAGTTCGATGATGGTTGGGATGCGATGCGCGAACGCCGTTACAATCGTATGCTTGAACTTGGCCTTATCAATGCTGAGGAGATGCCTGTCGTTGAGAATGCATCCGGCCGTAAATGGGCGAATGAGACAAACAAGGCTTTTCAGGCTGCAAATATGGAGGTGCATGCGGCTATGATTGACTGTGTGGACCAGAATATTGGTCGTATTATTGATGAGTTGAAGCGTCGTGGTCTTTATGACAACACTTTGATTATCTTTACTTCTGACAATGGTGCTTCGAGTGAGAACCATGGCATTGGCAGTTTCGACCGTCATGATCGTACTCGTGATGGTCAGATGGTTGTTCATAATTCGCCTACGCCTGGTGGTCAGTTGACATATAATTATCTGCATACTGGCTGGGCTGGGGCGGTGAATACGCCTTTCCGTTATTGGAAGACGACGCAGTTCCATGGTGGTGTGGCTGCTCCTACTATTGTGCATTGGCCTGCCGGTATGGCGGAGGCGAAGGAGGGTTCTATCATGTCGCAGCCTTGCAGTTTCCTTGATGTGATGCCTACTTGTATGGAACTTGCGGGTGCTTCTTATCCTTCGTTCTATGGTGGCAACAGCATTAAGCCGCTTTGTGACGAGGCTCGCAGTTTTGTTTCTTTGCTTCAGGAGAGGGACGAATGGGATGACGAGCGAGTGATGTATTGGGAGCACGAGAGGGGTAAGGCTGTACGCAAGGGTAATTGGCGTCTTACTGCTTTGGCTAATGGTGGCTGGCAGTTGTTTGATTTGGCTCATGACATGGCGGAGTCGAACAATGTTGCTGCGGAGTATCCGGAGAAGGTTCGTGAGATGAAGTCGATGTGGAACGCTTGGGCAAGGAATGTTGGTCTGGGTGTGGCGGAGGATATTGCCGATACGAAGACAGAACTTATCTTCCATTATCCTTTCGACGGCAATCTGGAGGATGCATCTCCTTCCGGGTATGTGCTTACTCCGAGTGCGAATGGTGTGTCTTACGGTAGTGGTAAGGCTGGCAAGGCTTTGCATCTTAATGGCAATGCTCAGTATGTCGATTTGAATACTACCGGTATTTTTGATACGCGCACCACGCAGACGACGTTCTGTGCATGGGTGTTCGACGAGAATACGTCTGCTCCTAATGCCGGCAATCAGACGGAGAATGGTGTTTACTTTCGCGACGAGGTTATTCTGGCTCAAAAGGATAATGCCGGCACGGGCCGTCTTTATCTTTATGCCAGGGCAGAGGCTCCTACGGGTGGTGGCGAGCCGACGTTTTTCTACAATAACTTTCTGGGTGCTTCCCAGCAGCGTGCAACGGCCGGTTCTCTCAAGCCGGGTACGTGGCAACATGTCGCTGTTGTGTGCAATCCTGTGGACCAGAGTATCACTTATTATATAAATGGTGAGCGCGACTGTACTGTTGGCGCGCCGACTTTCGAAGCGTGTACCGGTGGTTTCCGCATTGGCGGACACAAGGCGGGCAAGGATTATTTCAAGGGTTACATAGACGATGCGTGGTTCTTCAAAGGTGTTCTTTCTGCAGAACAGATTAAGCAGATTTATGCCGGCACGTTCGACCCTTCTCCTTTTTATCCGAGCAATGACGACGACGAGCCTGCCGTGGAGAATTGGCCCCTGAAGGCTCAGGCATACACCATCCGCAATTTCAGCGGCACGCCGGCTTATATGGTTGACAATAGGGCGAGCGACAACCGCATTACCTGCGAGGGTAGTGTGGGAGATGCGGCTTATTGGGTGTTCGAGCCAACGGCGAATGCCCACTGCTATTTCGTGCGAAATGTGAAGACCGGCCGTTACATTCAAGGCTATGCCAAGACTTCTGGCAGCATTGTTCGCATGGGCAGCGATGCCGTGGAGTACTATGTGGCCTCCTCAACCGCAGAGGGTGGCAGGTATGGCTTTGCGTGTACTTCGGTCACTCCTCACGACTTCTCTGCCGGAACCATCGGGCTGAATTTGCGGGCAGAAAGTAATCAGGCCGATTGCCTGGTGCAGACGTATGCTGCTGCCGCCGGCACAAACCACCGTTCTTTCTGGACACTCGACGTTGTCCCCGACGATATTATTACCGGAATGGTGCTCCCTGTGCCGAATTCTACAGCAGACATGCCGACCTACGACTTGCTCGGACGGCGGATAGCCAGAGGCTCTTCAGGCATCCATATTCAGCAAGGGAAGAAATACCTGCGCAAGTAGTCAGAAAAACAGGTTAAGGGTTTTGGCAATAATGGTTAACCATTCCGGCCAAAACCCTTAACCTTTATTCAAATAATGCTTAACCTTTTTGGAGGACAACCTTGTGCCTTATTCCCGAATTGGCAGAAGTCGCTGAATGTCAAGGTAGTAATCTCGGTGTAGAATCGTTCTGCCAAACAGCAATAGGGTAGGCCTCGGTGGGCATGTCGAACTTGCAGATGTTAGGCATCTTGTAGGGCTTCTCTTTCTTCGGCCTATAGGGAATCTCGTTGGGAAGAATGGGCGTAATCTCCATCTTGGCGTAGCCGACATGGATAATGCCCAACTTCCTGGCAGCGGCACGGCTGAGGTCGAGGACGAAACGCTTGGAGTAGGGACCACGGTCGGTGACACGGACAACCACAGAACGGCCGTTGCGCGGATTGCGCACCTGGAGCAAAGTGCCGAACGGAAGCCTCAGATGTGCACAAGTCATACTGTCGCGATGGTAAAACTCGCCGTTTGCCATGCGCAGACCATGCAACATGTTCGCATAATACGAAGCATAGCCCTTGAACATATTTTCGTGGTCGAGAATCAACGAATCCCTGCCTTCTGCCAGCATCGCAGTGCTACAAAAGAAGAACAGATAAAAGGCTGCAAACAATCTACTCATCGACAAACAAAAGCCTCATGTTACATAATTCGGGTGCAAGTTAGGAATTTCTTTCTGATAAACAGAGCGAAACAAGCGTTTTTTTTCATTAAATAGCCCAAGTATGATTTTTTTTTAGTAATTTTGCGTGCTAAACTTTTGAATAATAGAAAATGAAAAGCATAAAAAATCTGCTCCCCGTGTGTATCATCTGCCTTGGATTCTTCACATCCTGCATCTCAAACAAAAAGATGATATACCTGCAAGGCGCAACACAAGAATACGCCGTACCACAGGAAATAAAAGACTATTTCGAACTGAAGGTACAGCCCGACGACCAACTCGCCATCTCCGTGTCAAGCAAAGACGCAGAGCTGCTCGTCCGCTTCAACAACAACACACTCATAGGCGGCGGCAATAATTCACAGACAGGCACAAACACCGTCAACGTCTCCTCCGGCGTCTCCTATTTCCGCGTCAATAAAAACGGAGACATCGAGTTCCCCATCTTCGGCACAATCCACGTCGGCGGAATGACAACAGGCGAGATATCAGCACTCATACAGAACCGCATGATTGGCGAAGGCTACATCAACGACGCCGTAGTCAACACAAAAATAATGAGCTTCAAGGTAACCGTCATGGGCGACGTCAAAGCACCCGGCACACAAACCTATCAAGGAGAACGCCTCACCATACTCGAAGCACTCGGCAAAGCAGGCGACCTCACAAACACAGCCCACCGCAATAACGTCCTCGTTATCCGCGAAGAAAACGGCTTGCGAAGAGCCTATGAAGTCAACTTGCTCGACAATCAATCAGTCTTCAGCTCACCCGCATACTACCTGCAGCAGAACGATGTCATCTACGTACAACCCAATAAAAGCCAACGCGTAAAAGGCAGCACGAGCTACACCTGGCTCTCCGTCGGCAGTACCGTTGTCGGCATGATCGTCAGCATCGTATCGCTCATCGTCGCACTCAAAAGATAATAAATACCCATGGACGCAAACAATAACAACACAACTGCACGCCGTCGTGTAGCCAGGAACAGCATAACAGAAGAAACCCTCACCTTCCGCGACATATACGACATGTTTGTCGCCAACAAAATGTGGTTCCTTCTCTCCGTCATCGTCTGCCTCGCACTCTCACGACTTTACCTTGCCACACAAACAAACATCTACCAGCGACAGGCCGTAATGCTGGTAAAGGACGACAATGGTCAAGGAGGCAGCCGACGTTCCAACATCAGCACAGATGCATTGATGCAGCTGAACGGCGTCCTTGCCGGTACAAGTGTCAAGAATGAGGTCTTCATTCTTCACTCTTTCCAACTGGCACAAGAGGTAGCCAAAAAGCTTCAACTGGACGTTATGTACAGCGTACGTTCCGGATTGCGCAACGTTTCGCTCTACGACAAGCGACCCTTTACCGCCAACTTCACAACAGAATTTACCGTTCCGGCAAGCTTTATGCTGACAATCGACAGCTGCGGAGGCGGAAACATCACAGATGTTCAGTATGGACCCCTCATGAAAGAGTCCGATTTCACAGCAAAAGTTGAGTGGGGAAAAGAGGTGAAGACACCATTTGGCAACTTCGTTTTGACTCCCGACACCGCCATGTTGGAGATTTTTGTTGGTATGAGTGTTAAGGTTCAGCGCATCAGTGTGGAAGACGCCGCCATCATTTTGTACAATAAGGTTTCGAGTGGTGAGGTGGACAAGGAGAGCACTTTGGTGCGAATCACTTGCACGGATTCCAACATTCAACGTGCTGATGACATCTTGAACGGTTTGCTTAATGCTTATAAGCAGAGCATCATCGACGATAAGAACCAGATTGCCAAGAGTACTTCCGAGTTCATTGAGGAGCGAATTGCTCTCATTCATTCCGAACTGAGTGATGTTGAGGGGCAGATGGCTGACTTCAAGCAGACCAGTGGCCTTGTGGACCTTAAGGCGAGCAGCGATGCTATCATTACGCAGAGTAGTTCTGCCCGCCAGCGTACCATACAGGCTGAGATGCAGTATTCTATGGTGGGATACTTGGTTGACTATGTTACTCAGAACATGGGCGAGAACAGTCTTATCCCGACGATGGGTGGCATCAACGACACTGGCATTGCTTCTCAGATTTCGAACTACAACCAGATGATGTTGAACCGCAATCGTTTGGCTGAGAACACTTCGGCGAACAGTCCGACTATTCATGACATGGACCTCAATCTCTCGCAGATGCGTGCTGCGGTTCTTGCTTCTCTCAAGGGTTATAGTGAGAGCCTTAAGTTGCAGGTGGACAGGGCAAAGAAGGAGGAGGTTGCGCTGATGGGCAGTATCCAGGCTGTTCCTCAGAAGGAGAAGCAGGTTATTGACATTGCCCGCCAGCAGGCTATCAAGGAGACGCTGTATACTTATTTGTTGAACAAGCGTGAGGAGACGGCTCTTCAGCTTGCTATTACCGAGGCGAATATCCGTGTTGTGGAGAGACCTTTTGGCGACCGTCATCCCATTGCTCCGCGTACTCAGGTGACTATGCTTGTTGCCTTGATGCTTGGTTTGATGATACCTTTTGTTGTGTTCTTCCTGAGGAGGTTCTTCGATACCACGGTGCATGGTCGTCGTGATGTAGAGAAGTTCACTACGATACCTATTTTGGGTGAGGTGCCTCACGGTCAGCCTGGTACTGGTGAATCTGAGATTATTGTGAGCAAGCAGAACGATGATGTTCTGACGGAGGCATTCCGTATGTTGCGATTTAACATGTCGTTTATCAATAAGGATGCGCGTGTCATTATGCTGACGAGTACCATGCCTGGCGAGGGTAAGACGTTCATCAGTGGTAACTTTGCTGCTACGTTGGGCATTACGGGCAAGAAGGTGGTGCTTGTAGATGCGGATATCCGCAAGCGTACCAGAAGTCGTTTGATGTCGATGGATAAAACTTTGGGTTTGACGTCATATCTTTCCGGCTCGGTGGACGATGTGCGCAGCCTGATTGTTACGAAGAACAAGGAGTGCAACCTGGACTTTTTGCCGGCGGGCATTATGGCTCCCAATCCGGCGGAGTTGCTGATGACGGGCCGTTTGGAGCAGTGCATCGAGGATTTGAAGAAGTATTACGACTATATTGTCATCGACAATGTGCCTGCTCAGGCGGTGGCTGATGCCGGTATTGTCAATCGTGTGGCGGACTTCACCATATATGTTTTGCGCGAGACGAAGATTGACCGTCGTTTCCTTCCCGAACTGGAACGCTTGCATCAGGAGAAGATTTTCAATCACCTCTGCATCGTTATCAACGACAGTCGTGCGAAGACCAAGAAATATGGTTACGGCTATGGTTATGGCTACGGTTATGGTTACGGCTATGGCAGAGCGGAGGAGAAGAGCCGCTGGAAGAAGTTGTTCTCCCGTAAGTAGGACGTTTGATTTTCTTTCTACAATAGAAGCGCACCCCATCGGCGGTGCGCTTTTTCATTGCCTTTTAGGAGTGTCGTCAATAATGCTTAACCTTTTTGCCCATAATGCTTAACCTTTCTGCCTGTAATGGTTAACCTTTTTGGCAATAATGCTTAACCATTATTTTTATCCATTTGCGTAGATGGTTCCGGATGGCTGGTTTTGTGTGTGGGAATGGTCTGCTGGAGGTGTTGTCAGCGTTGCATGCGGTCGCGTCCGGCATCTATCCTTAAGAAGGAAAAGAGCAGGATGGTGAATCCCCAAAGCGATGAACCTCCGTAACTGAAGAATGGGAGCGGAATGCCTATGACCGGCGTCAGGCCAAGCACCATGCCAACGTTGATGAAGACATGAAAGAGGAAGATGCTCAGCACACAGTAGCCATATACTCGCCCGAACGTGTAGGGCTGCCTCTCTGCCAGATGCAGCAGCCTCAGAATGAGCGTCAGGAAGAGCAGCAGCACAACGGCACACCCGATGAAACCCTCCTCCTCGCCTACGGTACAGAAGATGAAGTCGGTGTCCTGTTCCGGCACATATTTCAGTTTTGTCTGTGTGCCGTTGAGGAATCCCTTGCCTTTCAGCCCGCCCGAACCAATGGCAATCTTTGCCTGTATCACATTGTAACCGGCGCCTCTGGGGTCGTCTTCCAGACCGAGCAGAACACGGATGCGTGTCTGCTGGTGTGGCTCCAGAACATTGTTGAGCACGAAGTGTGTGGAATAGAAAAAGCCGATGCTGCCTAATGTGAAGAGGGCAATGAGCAGATAGGACATCATGCGCTCGCGCAGCGAAAGGTAGAGCAGGTAGAAAACCAGCAGACCATTGGCAACGACCATGGCCCAAACGGCATTGCAGGGATAGACATATTTTGCAAAAAGCATGGCTGCAGCATCAACCAGCAGCAGCGTCCCTATCAGGTTCCTCCTCGAAGATGAGGCCTTCCTGCCTTCTCCCTTCGAGGATGACTTGGTGTAGGTCAGCATAAAGCCTACAGTGAAGACCTGGATAAGCAGCATGACAAGCCCATGGCCAAGGCTCATCTGCTCGATGCCCCACAGCGGCTCGTCGGCAAACCGAACGCCTACAACAAAATAGACAATAGCAGAAATGGCTGTAAAAAGGATGCTGCCAGGCATGCCTTCGCGATAGAGAACCAGAAACAAGGCACTGTAAACCAGCGCACTGCCCGTCTCCTTTTGCATAACAATCAAGCCCATGGGCAGAACAATCAAAGCAATGCCTATGATGAGGTCACGCCAGTTCCTGACGTCAAACCCATAGATGCTCATCACTTTCGCCAGGCACAGTGCCACACCAAACTTGGCAA
This sequence comes from Bacteroidaceae bacterium, assembly GCA_017631315.1. GTDB lineage: Bacteria > Bacteroidota > Bacteroidia > Bacteroidales > Bacteroidaceae > Physcousia. The sequence continues at coordinate 15,304 of JAGBTN010000017.1, forward strand.
ACTCCGCCGGCTGAATGCTGAAACTGCCTATCTTAATCCACGACAGAGAGCCCTTAATATCGTGAGCCAGGAAAGGCGTCGCAAGCAGTAACACCAAAAAGCCTAAATATATAATGTATGAGAGCGATTCGAAAATCCGGTCGTCCAGCATCGTAATGAGAAGAGCAAGCAATAAGGAGGTGCCAATCCAAACAATCTGCATGCCACTGCGGGAAGAGAAGTCAAGAATGTTGCCAGCCTGGTCGTAGTCGTAACTTGCTCCGCAGACACTCATCCACCCCAATGCCAGCAAGACAAGGTAGATGAAAATTGTCACCCAGTCCAGCGAACCCAACAGCGAAGGCGTCTTCTTCTTGTTCTTTGCGTTCATGATTCCCGTCAGTTTGTTTAGTTAATCCTGTAAAGATGCCTGTCCTCAAACTCCGAAGCCGTAGCCTCGCTTTCCTCCGAAAGCCCGCCGTTAATGTACTGCTCCATCATCAATGCCCCGATGGGAACACCATATGTTGCTCCCCAAGAGCCATTCTCCACATAAACACAAATGGCAATCTTCGGGTTCTCACGAGGCGCAAATCCCATGAACACACTGTGGTCCTGACCATGAGGGTTCTGCGCCGTGCCGGTCTTTCCGCACACTTCGTAGGCAGAAGAATTGGCTGCACGGCAAGTTCCGCCTAACACCGCCTGGCGCATACCCTCGATGACGGCATCGTAATGCTTGGGATGAACCATCGTATGATGCTTGCGAGTGTAAAGCGTATCAAGTGGCATTCCCTGTACCTCCTTTACAACGTGCGGAACAATGTAATAGCCCCTGTTCGCAATCGTTGCACCAAGGTTGGCAATCTGCAAAGGAGTCAGATTGACCTCGCCCTGCCCGATGCTGATACTTATTACGGTCAGACCACTCCATCTGTTGCGATATACCTTGTCGTAGAACGGAGCGTTCGGAATCATGCCACGCTTTTCGCCGGGCAAATCTATGCCAAGCTTGTAGCCGAAACCCATGCTAACCATGTGATCCTTCCACCTGGTCATCGCATCTCCCACCGTCTTATACTTCTGTCTGTTGCCGAACATGTAATACAAGCCCCAGCAAAAGTATCCATTACACGAAGTCGCAATCGCAGGAACAAGAGGCAACGGAGAACCATGCGCATGGCAACCAACCTTAAGACCCTTGAAGTGGAAACCATGACTGCACGGATAAGCACTCGCTGGCGTAATGATACCCTCTTGCAGAAACGTAAGTGCCTGGCTCGTCTTGAAGGTAGAACCAGGCGGATACTGCCCCATGATACCACGGTTAAGAAGAGGCTTGTGCGGGTCGTTTGCCAACATCTTCTGGCTCTTGCCACGCTGTCGGCCCGTCATGATTCGAGGATCATAAGTCGGACTCGACACCATACAAAGCACCTCGCCAGTACTCGGCTCAATGGCAACAATGCTGCCAAGCTTGCCTTTCATTAGCCTTTCACCCAAAGCCTGCAACTCGATGTCAATACTCATCGTAAGGTTTCGGCCAGGAATCGGTGCAACATCAAACTTACCATTCTGATAACGTCCCTTGATACGCCCGCGGACATCTCGCAACAGAATCTCCATACCCTTCTCTCCGCGCAACATGGTTTCATAAGAACGTTCTACACCAAGCTTGCCAATGTAGTCGCCACTTCGGTAATAGCTGTCATCTTCAATGTCTTTCGGACCGACCTCGCCCACATCACCAAGCAGGTGGGCAGCATTCGGATAGTTGTATTGGCGGATACTTCGTTTTTGAATATAAAAACCGGGAAAGCGGAAAAGCTTCTCCTGGAAACGGCCGAACTCCTCGGTAGAAAGCTGGCTCATGAAGAGTTGCTGCGTGTAAGGACTATATCCAGGATTGCGGCGGTAGTCTTTAATCTCCTCCATTCTGCGCTCATACCACTCGCGAGTAATATCAAGACTCTCACAAAGATCAAGCGTATCTACACCTTGCTGCTCCTTCATGATGACCATAACATCATAAGCAGGCTGATTATAAACCAGAAGTTTCCCGTTCCGATCGGAAATGGCACCCCTGGCCGGATATTGTATTCGTTTTAGGAAAGCATTGGAGTCGGCACTGATTTTGAAGTCTTCGCTGAGCAGTTGAAGCGTAAAAAGACGTATAAGATAGACAATGATGATGACCACTGCCGTACCACCTATTACGTATTTACGTTTTTCAAGCTCGTAGTTCCCCTCCATTATGCAGACTATTTTTGTGGATTGCGAACGTGTTCTACCAAAACAATCAGTATCAATGAGGCAAGATAGCTTACCAGCATACTGATGAAAATGTCAGTAAAATGGAAGTATGAGAAACCTTCAAGGGCGAAATAAACGATGTGATGGAACAGCAGAAGAAGGGCAACAAATTGAAAATAGTTCCATCTTCCCATTGTGGAGAAAGAGGGATACAACTCTTCATCTGAGTCGCGGGGAGCCATAAATGCCAGTATTGGAGGCTGGGCAAATGCAATAAATGTCAGGGCTGCCGAGCTGATACCTGCTGTTCCTGCAAAGATGTCGGCAATAAGGCCTATGCAGAATCCCCAAAGTAGTGCAGCAGAGCGGGATATTCCCATGGGCAATGTGATGACGATGAGCGGGCATAATAATGGTGCTCCGTAACCCCAAGGATGTACATGGTTGAGGATAAGCACTTGTATTGTCAGTAGCAATAGTGCCCATGTTAGTCGTTTCAGTATGGGAATTATCATCGTAAGCGGAGGGAATCTAGTTCTTTTTTATTGAGGTTGCTGATGACATTTACGTGTCTGAGGTTGCTCATGTCTGTACCAAGAAGGATTTCCAACTCGTAGGCAAGTCCGTCGCTGCTGTTCTTTATCTTTGCTACTTTGCCAAGAAATATTCCTGCAGGGAATACGTTGCTGAATCCGCTGGTCTCCACAATGTCGCCAACTTTAATGTGTGCATGACGAGGAACATCTTCCATGTATGCTCGAAGGGTGTTGCCTCCTTTCCATTTCAGGTAGCCGAAGTAGTCTGTTCTGCGTAGGCGGCAGCTGATGCTGCTATGGCTATTGAGGATGGATATTACGAGAGAATAGTGTGGTGTGACGGCACTAACGATGCCTACGACGCCTGTTCCGCTTACGACGCCCATTTCCGGTTCTACGCCAGCATTACTTCCTGCGTTAATGACGAGCAGGTTGTCTCTGTTTCTGACGCTGTTGTCGACGATGTGTGCTGGAATGAGTTTTATGTCTTGCAGCAATGTGTTTTGCTTTTTCTCTGTGGCGGAACTGTCTTTTAGTGCATCTGCCAGCAGGTGGCGAAGGCTGTCGGTTTCGTGTTGCAAGAGGATGTTACGTTGCACGAGTTCGGCATTTTCTGCCGGCATTCTTAGGTATGCGAATGCTTTTGCTTCCCATTCATGTACGTAGGCTGCGGCGGTATTGGCTTGTGTAAACCAGATGCTGCCTTGATAGCTGTTGTACTTGAAAAGCAGTAATCCACTGAGCACTTCCAGGAGGAGGAAGATTGCCCAGTGGATGTAAGCAGTTATGCGTTCGACGAAATCGTGCACAATTACATGAGGAATTCGAAGTTCTCGATGTTTTTCAGTGCGACTCCGGTTCCTTTCGCTACGCTATGGAGGGGGTCGTCTGCGACGTGGAATTCGATATTTATTTTATCTGTCAGTCGTTTTGCCAAGCCTCTGAGCAGTGCGCCGCCACCTGTGAGCCAGATGCCGTTCTTGACGATGTCGGCATAGAGTTCGGGCGGTGTCTCTTCGAGTGCACCGAGTACGGCGGTTTCTATCTTTGCGATGGTTTTTTCGAGGCAGTGTGCAATCTCCTGATAGCAGACGGGAACTTCCATTGGGAGGGCTGTGATGCGGTTTGGACCGTGTACGATGTAGTCGTCCGGTGCATCTTCTCCGAGGTCGGTCAGTGCTGCTCCGACGTGTATTTTGATGCGTTCTGCCATGCGTTCGCTGACTTTGACGTTGTGCTGACGGCTCATGTATTCCTGGATGTCGGCAGTGAGTTCGTCGCCTGCGATGCGAAGGCTTTTGTCGGCTACGATGCCTCCGAGGGAGATGACTGCGATTTCGGTGCTACCACCGCCTATGTCGACAATCATGTTGCCTTCCGGTGCGAGTACGTCGAGACCGATTCCGATGGCTGCTGCCATGGGTTCGAAGATGAGATGTACTTCGCGTCCGCCGGCATGTTCTGCGCTGTCGCGTACGGCTCTCAGTTCTACTTCGGTGCTTCCGCTGGGGACGCCGATGACCATTTTCAGTGATGGTGAGAAGAGTCGGTTGCCGGAGTGTACCATTTTGATGAGGCCGCGCATCATTTGTTCGCAGGCGTTGAAGTCTGCGATGACGCCGTCGCGGAGTGGGCGGATGGTGCGAATCTCGGGATTTGTCTTTTCGTACATCATCTTTGCCCTGTCGCCGACGGCTATCATGCGCTCTGTTCGGCGGTCGAGGGCAACAACGCTGGGCTCGTCGACCACAATCTTGCCATCGCAGATGATGATGGTGTTGGCCGTGCCGAGGTCCATTGCTATTTCTTTATTGAGGGAAAACCAGTTCATTTACGTGATTGGTATTTCAGGGATGTTTATTCGAATTTACTTTGCGAACCACTGGTGGATGGCGGTGTCGTAGTGGCTGCTGACGCCGAATGCTTGTGTTGCGAACCATTTGCGGTCTGCCAGTTCGCTTTGTGCGCCTTGCTTTTGGAGCAGTTCGAGCAGGGGTTTGTATTCTGCTTTTGAGGGTACGATGATGACGTCGTTGAAGTTCTTTGCTGCTGCACGGATGAGACTGATGCCGCCTATGTCAATCTTTTCGATGATGTCGGCTTCGCTTGCGCCTGATGCAACGGTGTCTTCGAAGGGATAGAGGTCTACGATGACGAGGTCGATGGCGGGGATGTCGTATTGTTGCATCTGCTGCTGGTCGCCTTCATGCTCGCGACGACCGAGGATGCCGCCGAACACTTTGGGGTGGAGGGTCTTTACTCTGCCGCCCAGGATGCTGGGGTAGGTGGTTACGTCTTCTACCTTCTTGCAGGGGATGCCGAGGCTTTCGATGAATGACTGTGTGCCGCCTGTTGAGAGCAGTTCAACACCTTCTGCGTGAAGAGTGCGCAGAATCTCTTCTAGTCCGTCTTTGTGGAATACGGATACCAATGCGCGCTGGATTTTCTTTGTCTGTGACATGGTTTTATTAGGTTTAGTGTTAAATTTCAGGGGGTTGTTCTCCTCCGGCAGGTGGGACTGTGGAGGGGACTTCTTTTGCGTGTGCAAAGATACAACATTTCTAAGAAATGTGCCTAATGTTTTGTGGACTTTTTTCTGAAATCATTTTGCCGTCTGTGTATGCTCTGCTGTTGTCGGTTTTTGTTTTGCAGTTGACATTTTGTCGGTCTTTGTGGCAGATTTGCTTACATTTTGTATTCTTCGTATCTTGCGAGAGTGGCGCGAATTTGTTCGACCTGTACCCGGGTACGGATTGGCGGCAAGGAAGGCGAAAATCCTAACTGTCTGATTCTGTTTGTCATGTGCTTTGGGTGTGTGGGAATGGTGGGCAATTTTGCCCAAAATGCTGTGGGAAGTCTGGATTTTTGGCCTGCCTTTTCCTTTGGAAAGGTGAGGGAAATTTGCCAAATAGGCGTGTCGCGTTTGTCGACATCTACTGCCGAGTTTGCCAACTCCTTGTTTTGTGTGGGAAAAAAGACAATGCCCCGCCGGCTGGCGAGGCATAATTTACTCTATTTTGTCCCGGTTTACAACTCAAAACCAGGTAGCAAAAAGTCAGAAAAAAGCGTATAATGGCGACAGAATGTCATCCGTTCTGTGGCGAAGAGTGGCTTTAGAGCCAGCCTTCCTGCTTGTACCAGCGTATGCTTTCCTCTACGCCCTTTTCGAGGGTCCACTGTGGCGCATAGCCGAAATCGGCAATGGCGGGGGCAATGTCGCACTGCCAGTTGCGCTGCGAGAGGATGTGGTATTTGTCGTCGTTCAAAGCCGTCATCTTGCCGGTCAGACGGCTCATTTTTCCGCCAAGCCAGCAAACGGCTCGCAACAGGCACAGGGGCAACTTCAGGTGCAGCACCCATGGATTGCCGAGATGCTGCTGCACGAGGTCGCTGTAACTGCGGCTGTTGTAGATCTCACCATCGCTCAGGAAGTAGGCTTTGCCTTCGGCGTCGGGCGACACCATGCTCTTGAAGACGGCTTGCACGACATCGTCCACATAGACAAACGTAATCTCCTGAGGCGTCAGCCCTGCGGCAACATCGATGTGCTGCTTTATGCTCTGTGCCATAAGGAAGTAGTCGCGTTCGCGAGGACCATAGACACCCGTCGGGCGCAGTATGGTGAAGGGGAAATCCTTTTGCTCCATGAGGAACTGTTCGGCTGCCAGTTTGCTCTTGCCGTAAATGGTGTTCGGCTGCGGTTCGTCGGTGAGGAGGATGGGTTCGTACACCCAAGGATTCTCTGCCGACGGGCGACGGACAGGCTTCTCCTTGATGGCGCCGAAGATGCTCAAACTGCTCAGGAAAACAAAACGGCGTGGCACCATTCCCGTTTCGCGCAAGGCATCGATGAAGTTACGTGTGCCATCCGTGTTCGTGCGGAAGAAGTCTTCGGCATGCAAGCACTTCGTCGCACCGGCAGCATGCACGATGTAGTCCCAGCCCTCTCCGCCCATTTCCGTCTTGTAGGCGAGAAGTTGCGAACACAATTTCTTGGTGTTCCGCATATCGAGCTGCGCAAAATGGATGCGCTCGTCTTGCAGATATTTCTTACTGCTTGTGGCGCGAACGCCAGCCCAGGTGTCGAAACCCTGTCGGATGGCTTCCTCCACGATGAAACTTCCAATGAAGCCACTGGCTCCTGTGATGAGTATTTTCATAATTTCTGTTCCCCCGGATTGCCCCACGAGGGAGGGTTATTGATTGTTATTCAGTATCTGTGTGATGGCATCGGCAAGCCTCTTGGTCTTTTCCGGAGACTGGAGAATGTCGCGCAGCGAGGCGAGGAAGGTGATAATCGTGTCCTCCGAAGGTACATTCTTTCCGGCATCTTCGCCCGAAGGTACATCTTCTTGCATCGGCTTCTCCTCGAAGGGAACTTGGCCCCCCGTTTTAGCCGGCGAGGCAGACAATGTCTGTGCTATTTCGCTCATAAAGCCTTTGAACCGCTCTTCGCTGAGGAAAATGGTGTCGTCGCCGCCGTCGAGCGCACCCTCGAACATGGAACGTTTGAAGCGCAGCCTCTCTATCATCTTCTCCTCTATCGACCCTTTCGAGACAAGGCTCAGCACTTGTATGGGCATTTCCTGCCCAATGCGATAGATACGACCTACGCGCTGCTCCAGAATGGCAGGGTTCCAAGGCAAGTCAAGGTTGATGATAATGCTGGCTGCCTGAAGGTTGAGCCCCGTAGAACCGGCATCCGTTGAAAGAAAAATACGGCAGTCGGGGTCGTTCGTAAAGCGGTCGATGAGTTCGCTCCTCTTCTGCGCAGGCACACCACCATGCAGACACTCGTAACGAATGTTCTTGGCGTCGAGTTCCGCCGCCACAATTCTGGTCATGCGCTCCCATTCGCTGAAGATGACAATCTTGGCCGTGCCGCCGTCCAAAGCGTCGCAAAGAATGTTCATCAGTTCGGCGACTTTCACGTCGTAGCGGTTCTCACCATCCTGATCGATAATATAAGTGCTGTCTGCCAGCATACGCATTTGTCCAAGCATGAGCAGCAGTCGTCGTCTTTCTTCTTCGCCCAAACTGCCTGTCCGTTGCCATTTGCTCACCAGTTTCGCTACCGCATTCTCTAACTCATCGTGACGACTTTGTTGCACAGGCGTCATGGGAATGGACAAGAACTGGTCGGTGCGCTTCGGCAACTGCAATTGGATACTTTGTTTGGTACGCCTAATCAATGTGTTTTTCAGGCGTTCTCTGATGTCGCTGAGGTTCTTGTAGCCGACAGCCTTGCCCGTTTCGGGGTCGGTAACAATATGGTCGTATCGGAAACGGAATAGCGGAGCAAGGCAATAGGGGTCGGCAAGTTGCACGATAGAAACAAGTTCATCGAGTTTGTTCTCAAGCGGTGTGCCCGAAAGCAGTACATTATAGTGTGCATCGATGCGTCGTACCGCCTGAGCCAACTGAGTGTTCCAGTTTTTGAGCCGCTGCACCTCGTCCAAAACAAGCAGGTCGGCAGAAATGCGGTCAAGTGTCTTTATGTCGTTTGCCAACGACTGATATGAAACAATCTTGTAGTGTGCCGGTGCATTATACAGTTCGGTGCGTCGGGAGGCATAGCCTTCCACAATCACAATTTGCTTGCCAGTCGCTCCTACAAACCTCTCAATTTCACTTTTCCATTGGTACTTGAGCGAATTAGGGCAAACGATAAGTACACTCTCTGCCATCTTTTCGCGGAGATAAATCTCTGCCAGGCAAATGGCTTGCACCGTCTTTCCCAATCCCATTTCATCGGCAATGATGGCTTTGCCCGCTTTGAAGGCAAAACGAATACCCTCCTTCTGATAGGGGTATAGTTTGGTGGTAAGCAGGGCATCCAACGCCTCGTCGGTGTAAATGCTCTCAGCAAGTTTGATTCTTCCCAGCCGTTCGCGCTCACTTATGACAGCCTCCAAGGCATCTGGATAACAGCGAAAGTCGGGGTCAATACTGCGTGCTTTCTCTATAAAGGTGTCGAAATGTGCAACTGCTTCCGGGCGTAAGACAGCTGCCTGGTCAAAGTATTCTTGTGAAAGGGCAGTCAGTTCCTTGCGATGAGCTTCGCCTATACGGATACGGATGCAGCGCTGTCCGCGATAATCGACATAAACAGACGAGTAATCTGGTTCTTCGCGATGCACCTCTTTCCCTTCTGCTTGTAGCCATAACTTCACACCTTCCACATGTTTGCATGTGCCAAGTCCGGAAGTTCGAAAGTCTGGACACGAACAATAGTTCCAGGGGCTGTATTCTCCTCGATAGATGATTTTATATTGATGGCGTGACCTTGGATTGCGCACCTTGTACTCTCCTGGGCTGAAAAGCGAACTTGTTTCGCTGATGATAAAGCGTTCGCGTTTGGCTTGCTCCTGCCTTAAGGCTACCTGCCACTCTTCCAATCCCATGTCGACGGGTTTTATGGTATTGCTCAGCCTATGCTGGTTGCGTTGACTGTCCATAGCGTTCTTTTTCTGCAAAGGTACGAATTTATTCATAATTCTCAACTTGAAATTCATATTTATTTCATACCTTTGCATCGCAAAACTATATAAATTTATGATAGACCTTAATAAGATTGCCGTCATCAGTGGCGAGTATAGTGTGAAATACAGCGAGCTTCTTAAGCGCGTTGAACTGTATGCCAAGGTGACTCCTCAAGGAAAAGAGACCAAAACCATTATCTTGAGCGAGAATCGCTTAGGCTGGGTGTATAGTTTTTTTGCAGTTTGGCTGCAGGAAGGCATTGCTGTTCCGGTAGATGTTACTTCTACGGCTGGGGATATTGCATATATTCTTCGCGACTGTCAGCCTGATGCTGTTTGGGTTTCGAAAGAGCGTGAGGCTGTTCTTCTTGAAGCAATTCAGGAGGCAGGCATCGAGACGAAGGTTCTTATTATTGATGATTATGAGTTTTTGCCTTTGGCGGAAGAGCCAACAACGTCAATTTTGCCATGGACTGCGTTGAGCGAACCGGACAATGATGATACGGCAGTCATTATTTATACCTCTGGCACAACGGGCTCGCCTAAAGGTGTTATGCTCAGTTATGCCAACTTGATGGCTAATATACATGCAGTGTCACAGAATGTTCCTATCTTCAATCAGGATCGCCGCACGCTGATTTTATTGCCACTCCATCATATTTTGCCGCTTTTGGGCACAATGATTGCTCCTATTTTTGTTGGTGGTGGTGTAGCTATCAGCCCGTCTTTGACAGGTCCGGACATCATGGATACGCTTTGTCGCGGCAAGGTTAGCATTATGGTAGGTGTGCCTCGTCTGTGGCAAACGCTCTATGTTGGCATTAAGAAGAAGATAGATCAGTCGGCGGCTGGCCGGGCGCTCTTTGCTTTGTGTAAGGTTGCAAAGAGTCGAACCCTCAGCAGAATTTTGTTCAATTCCGTTAGAAAGAAGATGGGTGGCCATGTGGATTATTGTGTTTGCGGTGGCGCTGCTTTGGATAGGGAAATAGGTGAGGGGCTGCGTGCTATTGGCCTTGATGTTCTTGAGGGCTATGGCATGACCGAAACTGCTCCTATGATATCCTTTACTCGCCCCGGCGATTACATTCCCGGCTGCTCGGGCTTGCCTTTGCCTGGCATTGAATGTAAGTTGGTGAATGGTGAGTTGTGTGTAAAGGGCCCCAATCTGATGAAGGGATATTATCAGCGTCCGGAGGAAACTGCGGCTGTTATTGACAGTGACGGTTTCTTGCATACGGGCGACCTTGCATCGTTCGATTCCGCGGGCCGTATTACGATAACCGGCCGTACGAAGGAGATTATTGTTTTGAGTAACGGTAAGAATGTTCAGCCGAACGAAATTGAGTTCAAACTGGAGAAGTACGATGATTATGTTAAGGAAGCGGCTGTTGTTCAGGATGGCGATAAGCTTTGTGCTATTATTGTGCCGCAAAAGGATTGGGCTGCTGCGTTGACAGACGATGAGGCGGCAGCTCAGTTGAAGCGCGAGGTAGTAGAACCGTATAATATGACCGTTTCTGCTTATAAGAAGATTATGAGCGTTCTTGTCTATCGTGGTGATTTGCCTCGCACGAAGCTCGACAAGTTGCAGCGCTTCAAGCTTAAGGAAATTCTGAAGAACGAGCAGGGTGCGAGGAGCAAACAGCACGAGGAGAAGGCTGAGCCAACCTTCGAAGAATATATCTTGCTGAAGCGTTTCATAGAGCAGGAGAAGGGCGTTAAGGTGCATGCGGCAGACCACATCGAGACGGACCTTGCGTTGGACTCTTTGGACAAGATAAGTCTTCAGGGTTTCATTGAAAACACTTTCGGCACTTTCGTCAATGCCGATGAGATGCCTGCCTTCCCCCATGTGGAGGCTCTTGCTGAGTTTGTTGCCAAGCAGAAGACGCGTATGGAGGTGGAGACAGTGGACTGGAACCAACTTCTTCATGCCCCTGTAGATGCTTTGACATTGCCTACGGCCGGTTTTGCTTACCGCTTGTGCTCGCGTATCTTCAAGTGGTTCTTCTGTTTGTATAACTCACTTACCGTGAAGGGCAAGCAGAATGTGCCGGAGACGGGTGCTTGCATTTTGGCTCCCAATCACCAGAGTTTTATTGATGGTCCGCTGACCTTGGCAGGTATTCCTTGGAGCGAGCTGGGCGAGTACTACTTCTATGCCACAGAAGAGCATGTTCGTGGCGAACGTCGTCGCAGCATGGCGGCCAAAAGCAACATCATAGTTATGGAACGTGCTAACCTGAAGGAGTCCGTTCTGAAGCTTGCTAAGGTTCTCAGGGAAGGCCATCGTGTTGTTATCTTCCCGGAAGGTGCCCGTACGCACGACGGTGGAATGATTCCTTTCAAGAAGACTTTTGCCATACTTGCCAAGGAGCTTCAGGTGCCCATCGTGCCTGTGTGCATCGATGGTGCTTACGATGCTTTGCCTCGTAGCGGTCGTTTCATGAAGCCGAAGCACATTGAATTAACCTATTTGCCTGCCATAAAGCCGACAGACAACCAGACATACGACGAGTTGACCCGTCAGACACAGGATGCAATTGAAGCGGTTTTGGCCAAGTAAGGACGAACTTGGTAATACATGGACGCATCTGGGAGGTGCAGTCTTTGCTTTGAGTTCCATGTGGCTGGCATGGATGGCTGCCGAACAAGGGCCTTTGATGACGTTCGGAGTCGTCTGCTTTCTGGTGGGAATGTTCTTTATGTTCCTCAGCAGCACTGTGTATCATTGGGTGCGCAACGAGCGTCTTAAGAGCATTTTCCGCAAGTGCGACCACATAAGTATATATATTATGATAGCCTGTTCCTATACGCCAATCCTGGTCGGCGTTGTGGGAGGCTGGCTTGGCTGGTTTGTTTTTGCCTTGCAATGGGCAGCGGTGATAGGCGGTGCCTTCTATAAGATATATGCATTAGGGCGTTGGCCTCGCCTCTCGTTGGCAATCTATCTGGTGATGGGGTGGAGCATCGTCCTCATAGCCGAACCGGTCTTTAAATCGCTGACGCCGCTGACGATGTGCCTGCTCGTTGCCGAAGGTTTGTTCTATACTGGAGGAACATATTTCTTTGCCCACGACGAACGCCCCTATTTCCACGTCGTCTGGCATGTCTTTGTCTTGCTTGGTGCGCTCGCACATTGGGGGGCAGTACTTACATTGCTTATATAGGTTGCCGGAAAAGGTTAACCATTATGGCCGGAATGCTTAACCATTATGCCCTGAAAGGTTAAGCATTATTCCCAATTAGGCACGCCATGTTTTCCGGCATGGCACACGATGTTCTCTGTCGTGATGCTATGTGTTGTAAAATCAGTAGTATAAAGATAAACGATACGCCCCTTTGCACAATAACAAGGAGCGAAGAGAAATCCGCAATTCCGATGCGCCGCCGTACTACTATCTGCGGCGTTTGCGTAAAGAAAAGATAGAATTTATGCTCGAGAAAATGTTGGAGCAAAAGCGGAAACCTTGATAGATGAGGATTCCTTTCGTGATGAGGCGGCCTACGCTCTGCATCCTGTTCGATGCCTGAGGAGAAGCCGTGCCGGTCATGCTGCGGACATTCTCCAGCATTGTTGTACGCGACGTCTGCAACTGCTCTTTTACTGCCAGTTTCCTTTCCCTGATGGCGGCAAGGACATTGGGCGAGTTTGCAATGCCATTCATGGTGTCTCCTCCTTTCCTATGCTCTCGTCGACAATTAACTTTGCAATAAAGCGCGTTACGGGTTGCACAATCCATCGCTTCCTGGCAATAAGAATAATTGCAATTATGAGCAGCATGGCTCCGCCCATAATGGCAAAACTCCATGCACTGCCCACAATGTTAGCAAGCCATAACGCAAGGGCTACCACAAGAAACAGGAGTGCCGCCAGAGCAAATATCAGACACAAAATAGTGGTAAGCGCTGCAGAGAGGAGCACGCTCAACTTCTCTGCAGTGTCCAACTTCAGATATTCTTTCTGCAACTCCAGATAATTCTTCGCTTCATTCCAGAGCGTTCGAAAACTGTCAGAATAACTCACAATTTATCGTTTTGAGTGATGTTTTCTCCCCGTCCGAGGAGACTGTCAAGGCATTTATTCCTCAGCCTTGGCTGCTTGCAACTCTTCGGCAATCTCGTCAACCAGGTCAGACATCTCCTGACGGTTGAGTTTAATGCCGCGCTTGCGCAAAGCCTCGGCAATTTTCTCACGCAGGTCGCTGCCCTTCTCGGGAGCAAAAAGCAAACCACAAGCTGCGCCTACAAGCGCACCACCAATGAATGTTGCAAGAAAATCAAATGCTTTCATCGTTTCTATGTTTTAAGTGTTACTTTTACATTGTCTGCCACAAATTTAGTCTTTTTTTGTTTACCTCCCATGCTTAAATGCAGAAAAAATGTTGTAAAAAAGGTTTTTTTTGCCTGTTTTGTTGCGTTTTCGGGCAAAAAGCACTACCTTTGCGTGCAAAATAAAAGGAATAAGAAACCTCTCAAAAACATAATCCGACTTATGAAAAAGATTCTTTTGATGTGTGCTGCTGTATGTGCAGTGTTCGCAATGTCATCTTGCAAAAGCAAGGAAAGTGCCTACAAGAAAGCTTATGAGAAGGCAAAGGCTCAGCAGGGTGCAACAACAACTCCAACAACAACACCCGTTCAGCAGGTAACAACTCAGACTGTTACTCCTGTAACCACTACTCCTGTTGCTGACTACAGCAATGTAGCCGTTCGCAACGAGAACGTGACCTTCGTAGAAGGCAGCCCCTTGAAGCAGTATGGTGTGGTTGTAGCATCTGTAACTATTAAGAGCAATGGTGTGGCTCTCATGCAGAAGCTTGCTGGCCAAGGCTACAACAGCTGCGTTGCTCAGGCTCAGGTGAACGGCCAGACCTTCTATCGTGTTGTTGCTTGCAGCTACGACACTAAGCCCGAGGCTGCACAGAAGCGCGCCCAGCTCGAGGGACAATATCCCGGTGCTTGGTTGCTCTACAAGAAGTAGTCTCCCTCTTATGTAGATAATGTGGGAAGAGTTCTCGCAATAGATTATGGGGTCCGTCGCACCGGTTTGGCTGTGACGGACCCTTTGCAGATTATTCCGGGTGGGTTGACGACGGTCGAGACGCCCAAACTCCTGGCTTTCCTGAAGAGTTACCTTTCGAAGGAAGACGTGGAGCGTTTCGTTGTCGGGCTGCCCAAGCAGACTAACGGGCAAGACAGCGACAACCTGCCACGCGTGCAGGCATTCGTCGAGCAATTGAAAAAAACATTCCCTGCTGTTCCTGTTGATATGTGGGACGAACGCTATACCAGCGTGCTTGCCCAGCAAGCCATCTTGCAGAGCGGTATAGGCAAAATGGCTCGTCGCAACAAGGCACTTGTGGACGAGGTGAGTGCAACCATCATCCTGCAAGGCTGGATGGAAAGGAGACCTCTCCTTTAATTATAAATTTTGAACTTAGAATACAGTCATGATTTTACCGATATACACTTTTGGCCAGCCTGTGCTCAGACAAGAGGCTGAGGAAATAGACAAGGATTATCCCGAGTTGCAGCAGCTCATCAAGGATATGTACGAGACGCTTGAGCGCAGCGAAGGCATTGGTCTGGCTGCTCCGCAAGTGGGGCTCCCCATAAGGCTTGCCATCATCAATCTCGACGTCATCAGCGAAGACCTGCCCGAATACAAAGGTTACATCAAGACCTTCATAAACCCTTACATCGAGGAATACGACGAGACAGAGGAGGACGTTATGGAAGAAGGCTGCCTCAGTCTGCCCGGTATTCACGAGAAGGTGAAACGTCCCACACGTATTCGTGTGACCTATCAGGACGAACAATTCCAGGAGCACGACGAATGGGTTGATGGTTATCTGGCTCGTGTCATGCAGCATGAGTTCGACCATCTCGACGGTCGTGTCTTTACCGACCATCTGAAGGGTCTGCGCAAGCAACTCACGAACCCCAAACTTCAGGACATCCGTAAGGGAAAGTTCGTTTGTGGCTACAAGGTGAAAGTCAAGAGATAGGCTATTGAAGAAGTTCCTCCCCATAATTCTTTTTGTGTTTAGTCTGAGCCTTACGGCACAGATTAACACAGACCGCGTCCTCCTGATGGGACGCAATGCTTTGTATTACGAGGACTATGTGCTTGCCATTCAGCGTTTCAACATGGTCATCGGCGTGAAGCCCTGGCTTGGAGAGCCTTACTTCTACAGAGCTTTGGCGAAGTATTATCTTGAGGATTATCAGGGAGCAGAGATAGATTGCAGCCATGCTGTAGAGCGCAATCCTTATGCCTTGAACCATTATGTTCTCCGTGCATTGTGCCGTATCAATCAGGACCGTTATGCTTTGGCCGAGGAGGATTACAGAAAGGCCATCTCCATCAACCCTTTAGAGCGCAATTCGTGGCATAACATCGTGCTGTGTCAGATAGAACTCAAGCAATACGAGAAGGCAGATTCTTCGCTCGACGTAATGCTCCGCCATTGGCCTCACGATGCAGAACAATACACCATGAAGGCGCAGGTGTCGTTGCTCCGTACAGACACCGTGCAGGCCGAGAAGTGGGTGGACCGTGCACTCGGGAAAAACGAATACGACGGCAAGGCCTGGAGCATGAAAGCCATGTTTCAGGGACTGCGGGAGGAGTACAAGGAGGCGGAGTCGTCGCTCGACAAGGCCATAATGCAGATGCCCCGTATGGCAAACCTTTATGTCAATCGTGCTTTGACCCGCTATCATCAAGATAATCTGCGGGGAGCAATGTCCGACTACGATGCCTGCCTCGACATTGAGTCGCGCAACTACCTTGCCCATTACAATCGAGGCTTGCTCCGAGCCAGTGTGGGAGAAGACAATCTTGCCATCGAGGACTTCAATTTTGTGCTCGAACTGGAACCGGACAACACCATTGCCCTTTATAACCGTGCTTTGCTCCTGGACAACATAGGCGACTATAACGGTGCCATACGCGACATCAGTGCTGTCATCAAGGACTATCCCGAGTTCTGGGAGGGCTACCGTCGGCGTGCATCCATCAGGCGGAAGGTGGGAGACACTTATGGTGCAGAGCGCGACGAGTTCAAACTTCTGCAGGCTCGGCTGGATGCTGCCGCTGGCAAGAAGCAACCGGTGCGGACGCGCAAGAAGAGCGAGAAAAGGATTGAAGACTACGCTGCTCTGGTCGAAGAAGATACCCACGAGGAAGAAAACGAGTATGTCAGCGAGTATCGTGGCAAAGTGCAGAACCGCCAGGCAGAGTTGAGGCCGCAGCCCATCTATTCTCTTGCATATTATAAAAAGGAATCAGAGACGAATCCTTACATTGCATACTGCTCGGAATTGGAGAAACTCAATGCCGCCCATGCGCTTCCACAGCAGTTGTATCTCACCGACCGTGAAGCCCCGCTGACAGAGAAGCAAACCGAAAAGCGCCAGGCATCGGTGATCGACCTCACACAGAAGATAGAGGAGAAGCCCGACGACAGGGACTTGCTTTTGCAGCGAGCATTGGATTACTACCATCTTCGCGACTTCGAGAATGCCGTCTACGACATGACGGCCCTGCTGCAGACTCGTGGCGCAGACGTGCTGGCACTTGTGTTGCGTGCCCAATGTCGTTTTGCCCAACTCGAAGTGTCGCGTACCACTGCAAGTGCATCCGACTTGCGTTTGGGCTATCTTATGGTCGTCCAGGATTATAACAAGGCATCCGACCTCGTGCCAGACGTGCCCTTCCTGCACTACAATGTAGGTTGTGTGGAGGTGCAGTTGGCAGACTATGTGGCAGCACAGAAGTCGTTCAGCCGTGCCATAGCGTTAGACCCTCATTTCCCCAGTGCCTATTACGGACGAGGTGTTGCCTACATCCTCGGCGGACAAATAGAAGAAGGTTTGAGCGACCTCTCGCAGGCAGGCGAGTTGGGACTTTATACGGCCTACAACCTCATCAAAAAGTACTCGAAAGAGAAGGGCAAGGAAAAATAGCCTTCCCTGCAGTCCTGACCAACAATTTGTGCGTTGTCTGGCATTGAAGTCAGGACGTCGGAAACGGTCTTTCAAGTAGAAATAAAATCTCCCCCCGAAGCAGATTCCCAACACCACGCGTCCATTTTTCCAAGTGGACTGCAGGCGCGAAAATCTGCCACTCGTAGGCTTGTAAAACTTCTCGTGAGTAATTGCCAAAGTTCTGCAGAGAAGTTGCCCGACTTCTCTGCAGAAGTTGGCGAAGTTCTCTGGAGTGTTGTTTTCCTCTCATGTCTTGTCCGCACGGAAGAATAGAATGATTTCTTTTTCAATCAACAGAGATTTTATTCAAATATATTTTGTTTGTGTTGCCTTGTTTCGTAATTTTGCATAGACTAATACATTTAAAACCATGAAAAAGCATCTATTGATTTTACTATGTCTGCCTTTTATGGCGCACGCGCAGAACACAATGAACATTGTGGAGGGAAGTAGTCCAATAAAATACAACAACATGATATTTGGACACTTCATTGAACATTTCGACACTCAAATCTATGGTGGAATCTTCGATCCAAACTCGAAATTCGCCGACGAAGATGGTTTCCGTACAGATGTGATCGAGGCTCTCAAGCAGATTAAAGTGCCTATCGTGCGTTGGCCTGGCGGTTGTTTTGTTTCCACGTATCATTGGGCGGATGGCGTCGGACCTGAGCGTCAACCAGTTTACGACAAGACCTGGCAGGTGGAGGACCCTAACACTTTCGGTACGGACGAATACATAAAATGGTGTCGTAAAGTAGGATGCGAACCATATATCTGCACGAACGCCGGTACGGGAACGCCTGAAGAGATGAGCGACTGGGTGGAATACTGCAACCTGAGTGTAGGTAAATGGGGGCGTATGCGTATGGCCAACGGATATACTGAACCACACAATGTGAAATACTGGAGTGTAGGCAACGAGAACTGGGGCGCTCACGAATTGGGAGCACGCACCGTGCAGGAGTGGGGACCTCTTGTTCGCGAGAGTGCCAAGCTGATGCTCAGCGTAAGCAAAGACCTGAAATTGTTTGCGGCGGCTACTTCGAACAAGAACTGGACACTGCCATTGTTGCGCGAAGCCGGCCGTCATCTCAACTACATTTCCATCCATGGCTATTGGGATCCTCTGTTTCATCATAACAACCCGGCTCCATTCATTGATTGCATGATGAAGACAGATGCTCCGGAGCAAGACATCCAGCGCACGATAGGCATTCTGGAAGAAGCCGGATTTGGTGGAGGACGCATCAAGATAGCCTATGATGAATGGAACCTCAGGAACTGGCACCATCCCTGGCACGGGAACTTTCGCCGTGGCTTCGACTTGGAAGCACGACGCAAAAATGATATCCCATCGCAATATACGATGGCAGATGCCTTGTTTTCTGCATGTTTCCTCAATGCTTGCCTTCGTCATGCCGACATCGTAGATATTGCATGCTTTTCGCCTATTGTCAACACAAGAGGTGCCATTTTTGTTCACCCGGAAGGAATCCTCAAACGAACAACCTACCATGTGTTCGACATGTATGTAAACCTGCTCGAAGACTATGTGCAGCCAATTGACTGGAATACAGAACGACTTGAGGGTAATAAAAACACATCGACAGGCGTCCTCGACGGAGTACTTACCGTTAGCGAAGACGGAGCACGCTATGCTTTAGTCGTTGTAAACAAAGACCCTAAACAAAGTCGTAAACTGACTCTTGCAATAAACAAGAAACTGCCGCGTCGCATAGAAGGAAAAGTCCTTTGCGGAGCATCTCCTGATGACTACAATGAGATAGGTGCAGAAAATCGTGTGACACCCGAAGACCGTATGTTCGTCTTGAAAGACGGAAGTGTGGAATTGCCTCCGCATTCCTTGACGGTGCTACGCTTCTGAGAATGTATACTTACATCAATATTCAACTCTTAAATAATTCTAATATGTACGTCACTATGTAAGATTGTATTCCCGGAAAAGTTAAAAACTCTCGGATTGGGTGTATTTAAGGGCTGTCAATTAGATACGCTCGTGATAAAAGGAAATCTTGACGACAGTAGTATAAAGAAGTTGCTTCTAGATTTAGATGGGTCGACAACGATTTATGTGCTTGAATCGGAAGTGGAGCGTTATCGTAAATTATATTCTGGGACAGTGTTGCCTTTGGATGCCACAGGAATAGATGCTGTTGCAGACCTTCCTTCGAAGACAAGAGAAACCTTCGATCTGCAAGGCCGCCGCATCGGTAAGGCTCAAGAGGGCATCAACATCATCCGCAACACTGACGGCACGACAAAGAAGGTGTTGACGAGATAACGACAAATTCAAATCTTCACATATACATAAGCATCTGCATTCGCTTGCAGATGCTTTTCTTTTATATATAGTTGCTGTTTTGTTGCTTTTTCCGCCATTTCGTGTAAATTTTTCGAACCTTAATTTTCTAATCTTGTTTTTTTATCATACCTTTGCACCCCAAACAATACATTATATATAATATGGTTAAGATTACCTTCCCCGATGGCTCTGTTCGTGAGTACGAGAATGGCGTCACAGGTTATGAGATAGCACAGAGTATTTCGCCTCGTTTGGCACAGGACGTTGTTGCCTGTGGCGTGAATGGCGAGACAACTGAACTCAACCGCCCCATCAATGCGGATGCAGACATTAAACTCTACAAGTTCGAGGACGAAGAAGGCAAACACGCCTTCTGGCACACCAGTGCCCATCTCCTTGCCGAAGCACTGCAGGAACTTTATCCCAACATTCAGTTCGGCTTCGGTCCTGCCATCGAGAACGGATTCTTCTACGATGTGCTTCTGCCCGACGGCAAGCAGATAGGCGAAGGCGACTTCAAGATGATTGAAGACAAGATGCTGGAACTCGCTCGCAAGGACGAGGCAGTGGTGCGCAAGGAAGTTGGCAAGGCCGACTGTCTGGCTCAGTTCAAGGCTGCAGGTCAGACTTATAAGTGCGAACATATCGACCAGGATCTGGAAGACGGCAGCATCACAACCTACACTCAAGGCAACTTCACCGACCTCTGTAAAGGTCCGCACATCGTCAGCACAGGCATCATCAAGGCTGTCAAGTTGATGAGCATTGCCGGTGCATTCTGGCGTGGCGATGCAACGAAAGACCAGATGCAGCGTCTCTATGGCATCTCCTATCCCAAGAAGAAGATGCTCGACGAGTATCTCGTTATGCTCGAAGAAGCCAAGAAACGCGACCATCGCAAGATTGGCAAGGAGATGGAACTCTTCATGTTCAGCGAACGTGTGGGTAAAGGTCTCCCCATCTGGCTTCCCAAAGGCACAGACCTTCGTCTTCGTTTGCAGGAAATGCTTCGCAAGATACAAAAGCAGTACGGATATCAGGAAGTGATTACTCCCAACATTGGCGGTAAGAACCTCTATCAGACTTCTGGTCACTGGGACCACTACGGCAAGGACAGTTTCCAACCCATTCAGACTCCAGAAGAAGGCGAAGAATACTTGCTCAAGCCCATGAACTGCCCCCATCACTGTGAGATATTTGCCAACCGTCCTCGCTCTTACAAGGAACTGCCTTTCCGCTGCGCAGAGTTCGGTACTGTCTATCGTTACGAGCAGAGTGGTGAACTTCATGGTCTGACACGTGTACGTTGCTTCACCCAAGACGATGCACACATCTTCTGTCGTCCCGACCAGGTGAAGAAGGAGTTCATCAACGTGATGGATATCATCCAGCGCGTGTTCACAACATTCAATTTCAGCGAAGAGAACGTAGAAGTACAAATCTCATTGCGCGACCCGAACAATAAAGAAAAATATATCGGCTCCGACGAAGACTGGGCAAGCGCAGAGCAGGCCATCATCGATGCTTGTGCAGAGAAGGGCATGAAGGCTCGTCAGGAACGTGGCGAAGCAGCCTTCTATGGTCCTAAACTCGACTTCATGGTGAAGGATGCCATCGGACGCCGTTGGCAGCTCGGCACAATTCAGGTGGACTATCAGTTGCCACAGCGATTCCAGTTGGAATATATCGGCGAGGATGGACAGAAGCATCGCCCCGTTATGATTCACCGCGCTCCGTTCGGTTCAATGGAACGTTTCTGCGCTGTGCTCATCGAACACACTGCCGGACACTTCCCCTTGTGGCTTACACCCGACCAGGTTGCCATACTTCCTGTAAGCGAAAAGTATCAGGAGTATGCAGAGAAACTGAAGGCATACTTCGACACACAGAACGTGCGCAGTGTCATCGATGACCGCAGCGAAAAGATTGGTCGCAAGATTCGTGATACTGAACTCAAACACATTCCTTATATGCTCATCGTCGGCGAGAAAGAACAGGCAGACGGCACAGTTAGCTTCCGTCAACGTGGCGGTGGAGAGCAGGGAAGCATGAAATATGAAGAATTTGCAAATAAAATTCTTGAAGAAGTGCGTAGAATGACAGAAAAGTGTTAACTTTGCAGCCGCTTAAATAAAATTAATGAAGAAACCTACCCTGAAACAACAGTATCGCGTTAACGAGCAGATTCGTGTTCGCGAAGTTCGTATCGTTGGCGACGATATTGAAAGCTGCGTAATTTCAATATCAAAGGCATTGCAGATGGCAGAGCAGCGTGGTGTAGATCTCGTTGAGATTTCACCCAATGCAGAGCCTCCCGTTTGCCGCCTGATTGATTACAGCAAGTTCATCTATCAACAAAAAAAACACCAGAAGGAAATAAAAGCCAAGCAGGTGAAGGTAGATGTCAAGGAGATTCGTTTTGGACCGCAAACGGACGACCACGACTACAACTTCAAGCTGAAACATGCTCAGGGCTTCCTCAATGATGGCGACAAGGTGAAGGCCTACGTTTTCTTCAAGGGTCGTAGCATCCTCTTCAAGGAACAAGGAGAAGTACTCCTGTTGCGTTTCGCTGCCGACTTGGAAGAATATGCCAAGGTTGAACAGATGCCACAACTCGAAGGAAAGCGCATGATAATGTTCCTCGCACCGAAAAAACAAGCAAGTGCAACAAAGAAGCCAGAAACCGCTTCTGATGCAATTGTTGCTGAACAGGTTCGCGAGAAGAAGGCACCACAGCAGAAGGCGCGCAAGGAATACACTGGTCCTAAGGTAGAGGGCGAAGATTTCGACGATTAATAAGATTTCGTCTCCCCTTCGAGAGATATAATAATGTATAAAAGACAGTGCGTAACGCCTGGTATATGCGTTGCCACGTCATTATTAATAATTAATTAACAAAAAACAATTATGCCAAAAGTAAAGACTAACTCCGGCGCAAAGAAGAGATTCGCTTTCACCGGAACTGGCAAGGTAAAGCGTCGTCACGCTTATCACAGCCACATTCTGACAAAGAAGACAAAGAAGCAAAAGCGCAACCTCGATCACACAGCAATTGTTGTGACCGACAACATGAAGCAGGTTCGCGACCTTTTCTGCCTCCGCTAAACCTCTGAATCAGAAAGAAACAGTTTTAACTTTAGTTATTAACAGAATGCTTAGCACATAAAGAACGCTCTGCGTCGCTAACATTCAAAAAAAAAAAATTATGCCAAGATCAGTAAATCATGTAGCTTCAAGAGCTAAGAGAAAGAAAATTCTGGGTCTGACCAGAGGTTACTTCGGTGCCCGTAAGAATGTATGGACCGTTGCCAAGAATACTTGGGAGAAGGGTCTTACCTATGCTTTCCGTGACCGTCGTAACAAAAAGCGTAACTTCCGCGCTCTTTGGATTCAGCGTATCAATGCCGCTGCTCGTATGGAGGGTCTCAGCTATAGCCAGTTGATGGGTCTTCTGCACAAGGCTGGCATCGAGATTAACCGTAAGGTTCTTGCTGACCTCGCTGTTAATTACCCCGAAGCTTTCAAGGCAATCGTTGCTAAGGTAAAGTAAGCAAGGCTGACTAATCCGATTAGGATTTACAGAATCAATTCAGGAGAGTAATGACTTATGTCGTTGCTCTTCTTTTTTGTAGTTGATTGTTAGACAAAGAAAGAGCGCAGTGCGTGTGCATTGCGCTCTTTCTTTGTCTCCTTGTGGGAGTGAGAAGTTGGACTACCTGGGTTCGAACCAAGACTAAGAGAACCAAAACCTCTTGTGCTACCATTACACCATAGCCCAATCCAAATCCAAACGTTTTATCGTTTGCGGCTGCAAAGGTACGACAAATAATTTAATTTACAAAATTATTAAAATTAAATTTACTTGTTTTGCCTTGCTTTTTTACTTTGCTATGAGCAGGAAGTACTTTTTCTTGCCTTGCTGAACGAGCAGGTATTTGTTGTCGAGTAAATCTGCTTCTGTAACCATTTGGTCGAAGGTGGCGAGTTTTTCCTTGTTGAGGCTTACGCCGCCACCTTGGGTGAGTTTGCGCATCTCTCCTTTGCTGGGGAAGCATTGTGTGTGCTCGGCAAAGAGGTCTACGGCTTTTGTGCCTTCGCCTTGGAGCAGTTCTTTGTTTATTTCGAACTGCGGTACGCCGCTGAATACGTCGAGAAGTGTCTGCTCATCGAGTTTTACGAGGCTTTCTTTGGTTGACTTGCCGAAGAGGATATTGCTGGCTTCGAGTGCCTGTTCGTAGTCTTCTTGGCTATGCACCATGATGGTGAGTTCTTCTGCCAGGCGTTTTTGCAGCGAGCGACGGCCTGGGTCTTGCCTGTGTTCTTCGATGAGGGCATCGATGGTGGCTTTGTCGAGGGAGGTAAATATCTTGATGTATCGTTCTGCGTCCTCGTCGGCTACGTTGAGCCAGAACTGGTAGAAGGCATAGGGGCTTGTGCGGTTGCGGTCGAGCCAGATGTTGCCTTTTTCGGTTTTTCCGAACTTTTTGCCGTCGGACTTTGTGATGAGTGGGCAGGTGAGGGCGTAGGCTTCGTTTTCTCCGCCGAGTTTGCGACGGATGAGTTCTGTGCCTGTGGTGATGTTGCCCCATTGGTCGCTGCCGCCCATCTGCAGTTTGCAGTTTTTGGTCTGGTAGAGGTGGAGGAAGTCATAGCCTTGCAGGAGTTGGTAGGTAAACTCGGTGAACGACATGCCGTCTTGTGCTTCTCCGTTGAGGCGACGTTTCACGCTGTCTTTTGCCATCATGTAGTTTACGGTGATGCACTTGCCGATTTCTCGAGCGAAGTCGAGGAATGAGAAGTCTTTCATCCAGTCGTAGTTGTTGACCAGTTCGGCGCGATTGGGTGCGTCGCTTTCGAAGTCGAGAAAGTGTGCCAGTTGTTTTTGTATGCAGGCTACGTTATGTTGCAGTGTTTCTTCGTTCAGGAGGTTGCGTTCCTGGCTTTTTCCGCTGGGGTCTCCTATCATGCCTGTGGCTCCGCCTACGAGTGCGATGGGCTTGTGGCCGCAGCGTTGCAGGTGGCGCAGCATCATTACGCCGCACAGGTGGCCGATGTGCAGGCTGTCTGCTGTTGGGTCGATACCGACGTAGGCCGAGACTTGTTCTTTCTGCAGTAATTCTTCTGTACCGGGCATCATCTGGTGGACCATGCCCCTCCATGTTAGTTCTTCAACAAAATTTAACATGTTTATTGTGATTTGATGAGTTATAATTCTCTATTGTTTATTTATTTTAATGCAAAGATACAAAAAGGTGCGCTAAAATGCCCGTTCTTAACATCATTTAACACGCGGGGGGGGGTATTGGTAAAAAATGTGTAAATTTGCAAAAAATAGAAATCATTAAGCGCAGTCTGTGTGGAGTCGTCTCACCATACTTTTGCTGCGAATATTAATATGAGACGAATATATTTTCAACTAATTATGAAAAAGTATTTTTTCCTTGCAGCAATCCTTTGTGGTATGGCCAGCTGCTCAAGTGTCGCTCCTGTGGCTGCTACTTCTAACAATGTAGGTTCAAAGTGCGGTACTGCAACTGAGACCCGTATCCTTGGTCTCTTCCCCTTCGCAGGTGACCACGGCATTAACGCGGCTGCTAAGAACGGTGGTATCAAGAAGATTTCTCATGTTGACGTTCAGAAGTACAACATTCTTGGCCCCGTCTACACAAAGACTACTACTAAGGTTTATGGCGAATAAACTTTTGTCCACGAATTGAATAGTCTTGTGGGATGCACCAATATTGGTGCATCCCACACTTTTATATTACATAATTTTGGTATGAGATATTTATCAAAAAAACTTTTCTTCGTTCTTCTGTTGTTTTGCAGTTTGTCGGCATTCGCTAAAGAACGTTATAGTGTTAGGGTTCTTCCTGACGGAAATATGTATTTCTTCATGCCTTACAAGTTGAAGGGAAGTTCTGGTACTATGTTGCAATATGATATGACGCAACTCTCGTATTCAGATTCCGTCGCCATCAATATGACACTTACTTCACCGATGGGGCGTGTGAAGAGCATCCGTCTTTTCTCGGGTGAGGAGAATTATTCCACTACTCAGTATGAACTCTTCTTTCAGGAACGGGCAGGCTCTCGCTTCAATACTCGAATACATATAGATTGTCCGTTAAGCAAATTCAGGCGGTTGTTCTCTTGCTCGGTTCCTCTCACTATTGAGCTTATGATGGAAGATGGAAAGCATTATGCTTTTACTTATAAAACGAAAACATGGCAGAAGGAAGTGAGTTTTGTTTCTGAGGTGCAGGAAATGATTGCTTATAGTAACAGTCGTCAATAATTTATGTTGTTAATCTCTTTTGCAAGAACGGTTTTACAACATCCCTGGGGATGCCTCTAAAATAGGTTAAGGGTTATTGCAAAAAGGGTGTACCATTATGGCCGTAATGTTTAACCATTATGTTCAGAATGGTACACCTTTTTTTAGGGAAGGCAACAGGGCTTTTATCCTTACCCCGAAGGAAAGGAACAGAAATCCATACTTTGTGTGAAAACATAAACGCCGCTGATGCGGCGTTTGGTGCTCCTTGTATATGGAACTTCAGAATTGTTCCAGATAGGCAATGCGGCTTTCTATGCTTGGATGTGTGCTGAAGAGGTTGCTCATCATATTGGTGAACTCGCTGGCAAAGGCTTTCGGACGGACGATGAAGAGCTGTGCCACGTCTTCACGATCAACGCCGCCGAGTCCCGGATCGTTGCTGATTTTGCGCAGTGCAGAAGCCAGGGCTAAGGGGTTGCCGCAGAGTTCTGCTCCGCCGGCATCGGCCATGTATTCGCGTTTGCGACTAATGGCAAAGCGCGTAAGCATTGTGAAGAAATAGCCCACTGCGGCCAGTACGACGGCAATGACGATGACAACAATCATGCCGCCATTGTTCTTCCCCTCGCGGTCCGAACGGCGACTGCTGCCACCGAAGAGGAAGGCGTTCCACAGCATGCGTACAGCCAGACTCAGAGCCGTTCCCATGATGCCTACGAAGATGATGCTCACGATGAGCAGCCTAGTGTCCCGATTGCGGATATGCGTCAGTTCGTGGGCAATGACGCCGGCCAACTCTTCGTCATTGAGGCGGTTGCAGATGCCGGTTGTCACAGTCACGGTATAACTTTTCTCATCTATGCCGCTGGCAAAGGCATTGAGTTGCGGGTCGTCTATGACGTTTATCTTCGGCATAGGCATGCCACAAGCCATCGTCAGGTTCTCAACGATGTTATACACTCGTGGGTTGTCTCTGCGCTCCAGCGAGCGTGCACCAGTGGCTTGACGCACCATGCTGGCGTTCGTGAAGTAGGAAATCAGGAACCAGATGCCGACGATGCCCACCACCCAAGGCAGTGCTTCGAGAAAGGCCGCATTGGCAGTCGCCGTGTCGACAACGAAACGGCTGCTTTGATAGCCGTCGGGGACTTCATACATGTTTGTGATAGCCAGGAAAGCATACACCATGCCTAAGACGATACAAGGAAAGAGAATGAGCAGCAAGATGCTCTTCATGTTGTTCTGCACTTGCTGTGTATGGATGCCTACGTAACTCATTTACGATTTAACAATTTACAATATACCATTAAATGTACTCCCTCTGAGGGGAAGGAGTAGGAGGGTACTTTAGAACTTTATCTCCGGTGCTTTGTCGAGAACAACTCTCTCTGCTTCGCCTACGTCGAAGAGAGGTTCCTTGTGGAAACCGAACATGCCGGCAAGAAGAAAGGCTGGGAACTTCTCTACACCATTGTTCAGTTCCTTCGTCGTGCTGTTGAAGTAGCGACGTGTTGCAGCCAGTTTGTTCTCGATGTCGCTGATTTCGGTCTGCAACTGCATAAAGTTCTGGTTTGCCTTCAGGTCTGGATATGCCTCGGCTACGGCATGAAGGTTCAGCATTGCTCGTGTCAATTCGTTTTCAGCCGTAATCTTGTCGTTAATGGAAGTCGCATTCATGGCATTCGCACGGGCAACGGTCACCTTGTCCAGCGTGCCGGCTTCGTGTTGCGCATAACCCTTTACGGTAGCCACGAGCTGCGGAATGATGTCGTGACGCATCTTCAACTGTACGTCGATATTGGCAAAAGCATTTTCGCGATTGTTGCGGAGAGTAACCAGATTGTTGTAAATGCCAATGCACCAAAACACCAGCACAGCAATCACGATGATAATAATTGTTGATGTAGCCATAATGATAAAGATATGTTTAATGTAGTTCTACGTTAGCTTTGATCTCACTATTTTGGGCAAAGGTACACAAAAATGATGTGATTAAGCCTTTCCGGCAGGGTAATTTTGGGAAAGATTGTGCGTTTTTGTGTAATTTTCACATCTTTTAGTAGTATGATGCTGAATTTCTAATATAAAAGTTCTATATTTGCGGGCTAAAAGTTCAAAACAATATAATAAGGTGTATGAGACAGCTTAAAATTACGAAAAGCATCACCAGCCGTGACAGCGCATCGCTCGACAAGTATCTGCAGGAAATTGGTCGCGAGGCATTGCTCCCTGTTGAAGAGGAAGTAGAGCTTTCGCAAAGGATACGCAAAGGCGACCGCCGTGCGCTCGACAAACTTGTGCGTGCTAATTTGCGCTTTGTTGTCAGTGTTGCCAAACAATACCAGAACCAGGGACTTTCCTTGCCAGACCTTATCAACGAAGGTAATGTGGGACTGATTAAAGCGGCCGAGAAGTTCGACGAGACACGTGGCTTTAAGTTTATCTCTTATGCCGTATGGTGGATTCGTCAGACCATTTTGCAGGCCCTTGCCGAGCAGAGCCGTATCGTACGCTTGCCCTTGAACCAGGTTAGCGCAGTGAACAAGATTACAAAGGCAATGACGAAGTTCGAACAAGAGTTTGAGCGTAAACCCAGTGCTGACGAACTTGCAGAATTGGTAAACGAGTTGCCCGAGAAGATTACCGACTCTCTTCGTGCCAGCGGCCGTCACGTTTCCGTGGATGCTCCATTTGTGGAGGGCGAAGAGAATAGTCTTTTGGACGTGATGACCAACCCCGACTCTCCTATGGCAGATAAGGGTTTGGTAAGCGAAAGCCTCTCAACAGAGATTGACCGTGCTCTGGGTGTACTCAACGAGCGCGAGAAACAAATCATAGAACGCAGTTTCGGCATCAACAATCAGCCCGAGATGACGCTCGAAGAGATAGGCGAAACCTTCGGTCTTACTCGTGAACGTGTTCGCCAGATTCGTGAGAAGGCTATCCGCAAACTTCGTGCCGGCAGCCGTAACAGTCTGCTTCGTTCCTATTTGGGCTAAACAAGAAAGACTAGACAATACAATAAAAGAGAGACGCACGAGCGTCTCTCTTTTATTATTAATTATATCGCCTCTAATAATTCTTACATATCAATACAAATCCAAATTTATTAGTATCTTTGTGCCGCAGATAAACTTAATATCACTAAAGCATTCCCTTTTTTACCTTCATTTGAATCATGTTTCTTCTTTGGTTTCGCATTATTAGACCACAGACATTGTTTGCATCGCTTTGTCCTGTTCTGGTTGGACTTTTAGTGGCACACACATTTATTGGCGATACAACTTCTTTAGGGCACTTGACAGCTCTAGTTACAATTCTTTGCGCTCTGGCATTGCAGATATTGAGCAACCTCATTAACGATTATTATGACTACAAACGTGGAACAGACAAACAAGGTCGGGTAGGGTTCAAACGTGCGTTGGCAGAGGGAATGGTACGGGAAGGTGAGATGCGAACGGCATGTTACCTTACGCTTGCCAGTGCCCTTTTGCTTGGGGCTGTGCTTTGTTATATAGGTGGTTGGGTTATACTGGCGATAGGCGTAACCGCAATACTATTCGCCTGGCTCTATACCGCCACGCCTTATTCCCTTTCCTATTTGGGCATTGCAGATATTTTTGTCTTCCTTTACTATGGCGTCATCGCATCTTTTGGAACCGTTTGGCTGCAATTTAAAGCTGTGGGACAGACATTCGACCTTCATCAATTCTCTCCTTTTTATGCGGGAGCCGTCTGCGGACTCATTTCAATGTGCGTACTTGCCATCAACAATATCCGCGACATTGATGATGACCGCCTGTCCGGCAAGCGTACTATTCCTGTGAGGGTAGGGAAGCACATCGCACTCGCCATCTTAGGAATCATATTGGCTCTTGTACCATTGTTTGCATGGCTTGCTTTTGGCCAAAGTTTAGCAATTGCAATCGTATTCCCTACAGGCTTCTTATATTACAAGGTGTTGAGGGCAGAAGGGGCAGGATATAACCGATGTCTTCTGCTGGCGGGCATCGTGAATCTTATCTATGTAGGATTGGTGTGGTTGAATATCAATGGATAACATTCGTCATCTTCATTGACAGCGTCTTTGACTGAGATATGAGGGGAATCCTCAGGCGTGCTTAGATGGCGTTGTCATCTAAGCACGCCTGGTTAGAACTTTTGTTTAGCCGAGTTTCTTGATGGCGTAGTTCATGCGGCGAAGGGTCTCGTCCTTGCCGAGGAATGCTGCCAGTTCATACATGTCGGGACCTTGTCCTTCTCCGACGAGACAGATGCGCCATGCGTTCCAGGGCTTAATGCCTGTTTCTGCAGACCAAACGTCGATGACGGCTTTTTGACCTTCTACTGAGAAGTCATCTACCGTGGCAAGCACGTCGGCAAGTTGTTGCATTTCGGCAGCAGTACCTTCTTTCCAGTTCTTGCGAATGAACTTGTCTTCGGTGTCGAAACTATCGGGAGCAACGAAGAAGAAACGTGTCAAAGGCCAGAGGTCGCTGACGAAGCTGATGTTGCGCTTGTGCTTTTGGCCTTGTCCGTCGGTATATTCGATGACTTTCTGCTTCATCATACGCACCACTTCTGCTTCCTGTTCTGGTGTTGCCTCAATACCTTGCTCGCGGAGCACTTTGTCGAACGATGGCACCCACGCTTGGTCGGTTTGTTTCAAGAGATATTGGTGGTTGAACCATGCTGCTTTGATGTAGTCGAACTTTGCACCATTCTTCGAACACTTGCTGAGGTCGAAGAGTTGTACCATCTCGTCGAGGCTCATCACCTCTTGGTCGTTTCCGGGGTTCCAGCCGAGCAAAGCGAGGAAGTTTACGACCGCCTCTGGCAGATAACCTTTTTCGCGGTAGCCGCTGCTCACTTCACCGCTCTTCGGGTCGTGCCATTCGAGTGGGAAGACTGGGAAGCCGAGTTTGTCGCCGTCGCGTTTGCTGAGCTTGCCGTTGCCGATGGGTTTGAGCAGGAGAGGCAAGTGTGCGAAGCGTGGCATTGTGTCGGCCCAGCCGAAAGCCTCGTAGAGGAGGACGTGGAGCGGTGCGCTGGGCAGCCATTCTTCGCCGCGAATAACGTGTGTTACCTCCATCAGATGGTCGTCCACAATGTTGGCGAGATGGTAGGTGGGGAGTTCGTCGGCACTCTTGTAGAGAACCTTGTCGTCGAGGATGCTGCTGTTTATGCGTACTTCTCCACGAATGATGTCGTCCACAATGACGTCTCTTCCCGGTTCGATCAGGAAACGAACCACGTATTGTTGACCTTCGGCTATAAGAGCATCGACTTCTTCTTTTGGCATTACAAGCGAGTTGCGCATCTGCATTCGTGTGCTTGCATCGTACTGGAAGTTTTCTATTTCTGCACGTTTTGCATCCAGTTCTTCGGGTGTATCAAAGGCGATGTAGGCCTTTCCGCTGTCGAGAAGTTGTTGAACATACTTTTTATATATGTCGCGACGTTCGCTTTGACGATATGGTCCGTGATTGCCTCCGAAACTCACGCCCTCGTCGAACTTGATGCCAAGCCATTTGAAAGACTCGATGATATATTCTTCTGCCCCAGGAACAAAACGTCCGGAGTCGGTGTCTTCAATGCGGAAGATGAACTCACCGCCATGCTGGCGGGCAAAAAGATAGTTGTATAGTGCAGTGCGTACACCGCCGATGTGCAAAGGGCCTGTAGGGCTTGGTGCAAAACGTACCCTCACTTTTCTCAATTCGGTCATGTGATATTGTTAAGAGTTAAGAATTAAGATTAAGAAAGTCACTTCTTCTATTTCTGTGCAAAAGTACGAAAAAGTTTGCATTATAGGCTATAGATTAGGGATTATTTAGTAACTTTGCGTACGAAAAGGTGTCCTGTTGACATTTTTTTCTAACTCTGAACTCTTAATTTCTGACTAAAAAACGATGAGCCGATACAATCATAAACACAAACTTGGCTTTAAGGCATATTTCTATCGTACTCTCTTCTCAGCTATTGCCATCGCTGCTTTGGTGGTTTGCATGCCACATGGAAATACATCGTCCTTCCAATATCAGAAGGGCGAGCCATGGGAGGAGGAGGCTTTCATTGCGCAAGACAGTTTCCCTATCCTTAAGTCGGCAGAGCAAGTGGCTTACGAGCAGGACAGCCTGAAACAGTTTTATGAACCATATTTCCGGCAGGATGTAGATATTACAGAACAGCAGTTGGCGGGATTGCAACAGGACTTCTTAAAGCTTTCTCCGGCGGCTCCACACTACTTCTTGCCTCATTTGCTGAATAAGCTCAGGCATGTTTACTCGGTAGGTATTCTTCCGCCCGACGCTCCGCTTGGCTTTGAGGGAAGGATGCCACGGCAGATTCGTGTCTATCGGGGTAATGAGTCGAGTGCCAAACCGTTGTCTTCTGTCTTTAGCGAAAAGGCTGCCTACGAATATCTGATGGCAGAGGAAGACAGTGTTCGCTTCAATCATAGCCATCTCCGTGGGCTTGATTTGATAAAGTACATTACCCCTAATCTTTTCTACGATGCCCAGAAGAGCCTGCAGCAAAGGCAAGAAACCGATGGGCGCCTTGTCAAGACGAAGGGTGTGGTGCTGCAAGGACAGAAGATTGTGGATAGAGGTCAGATTGTCGACGACGAGGTGATGAGCATTCTCCTTTCGTGGGAACAACATCAGAAGGAGCATAAAATCAGTCCGAAGGAGATGATGTTCCGTGTTGGCGGCAGCATACTCTATATAACCATTCTGGTTGTCCTGATGATGATGTACTTCCAGCAGTTCCGTAGCGACTATCTCGACAGTCTGCGCACCATTTTGCTTGTCATGACTTTGTCGCTCTTCTTCCCCGTGATTACATATATTATTGTTAAACATTCTTGGGGTAGTGTGTATATTGTGCCATATTGTGTGTTGCCGATTATGCTCCGAATTTTCCTCGATTCGCGTACGGCATTCGTCACCCATGTCATTGCAATTCTGGCATCGGCCGTAGTACTGACCGACCCTTATACGTTTATTGTGACGCAGATTGTGGCAGGTCTTGTGGCCATATATTCTTTACGTGAACTTTCGCAGCGACACGAGTTGTTCCGTGCGGCCATACTCGTCACTTTTGCTGCGCTGCTGACTTCCTTATGCATGGAGTTTGTGCGAGGCGCAGCCGCAGGCAATCAGGAACTCTCTCGTTGGCCGTATCCGTATTTGATGATGGCTGGTGTGCTTTCCATGCTTGCCTATCTGCTACTTATTCCCATAGAACGCATCTTTGGTTTTACGTCCATCGTGACGCTTGTCGAGTTGCAGAATGTGAACAATCCCTTGCTGCGTCGTCTTTCGGAAAAGGCCAATGGCACTTTCAACCACAGCCTTCAGGTGGCCAACCTGGCTGCCGAGGTGGCTAACAGGCTGGATGCGAAGGCTCAGCTGGTGCGTACCGGAGCGCTCTATCACGATATTGGCAAGATGGAGAACCCTGCTTTTTTTACGGAGAATCAGAGTGGAAAGAATCCGCACGACGGGCTACCATATGAGAAGAGTGCGCAGATTATTATCCAGCACGTAGAGAGTGGAATGAAATTGGCGGAGAAGTACAGGTTGCCAAAGGCGGTGTCCGACTTCATTTGTACGCATCACGGTTGCAGCCGCACCCGCTATTTCTATACTTTACGTAAGAACGAATCGCCCAATGTCCCCATCGACGATCGTCTGTTTACTTATCCTGGTCCTAAACCCCAAACCTTGGAGCAAGCCATACTGATGATGGCCGATGCTGTTGAGGCAGCGTCGCGCAGCCTGCCTGTCTATACAGAGGAGAGCATCAACACGTTGGTGGAGAAGATAATCGGTGCGCAGATGGAGGAAGGTAGTTTCAGCGAGTGTGCCATCACCTTCCGTGAAATTACGGAAGCCAAAGAGGTGCTTTGTGCAAGACTGCGCACCATCTATCATACCAGAATACAGTATCCGGAATAGCAAGACAAGCCTCGAGGCTTGTCTTGCTTTATTCAATGTTCAGGGCTTTCTTGATGAGCGTCTCGAGTTCTGTGGCATCAGTTGACAGGGAGAGAATCGTGCCGTCGCGGTCGATGAGGAACATGCCGCCTCCTCCTAAGCCGAGACCATTCTTCTGCCATACATTCAGTTCGTCCCTTAAGTCGATAAGGCTTTCCCACGGATATCCGTCTTGCCTTGCTGCCTGAATCATATCCTTTGGGTCATTCTCTCGGGCAATGGCTACCACGGTAAAGCCCTTGTCCTTGTACTTTTCATAAATTGGAATCATGTCCT
Source organism: Bacteroidaceae bacterium (assembly GCA_017631315.1). Lineage (GTDB taxonomy): Bacteria > Bacteroidota > Bacteroidia > Bacteroidales > Bacteroidaceae > Physcousia. Next base: position 49,437 of record JAGBTN010000017.1, read on the forward strand.
TGCTGTGCCGACGGCATGGACCGCACCACGATGCCCAGAAGTCGATGAGAGCCACTTTTCCGCGATAGAGCGATGACACTTGCACTTTCTTCCCTTCTATGGTGTGAACGTCGAAGTCGTGATAAGGCTTGCCGGGCTTTAGAAGCCATGCCGCTTCGAGTGTGCGGATGGTGTTGTGAATAGGATTCTCCGGATGAAAGTTTTCATACATGTTGTGATAGAGGCTCATCAGCTTCTGTTTCTGTTCGTCATGGCGGTTATTGTTGTAGCGCATTTGGTCAGCCATGTCATAGAGCGCATACTGCATGGGATGTTCAGCATAGTATTCCAATTCCCAAGCGCGATATGCGTGGTACAGTTTCTCGTACTCCTCCTCATACTTTTCCACGCGCTTCACCAGCAAAGAGTCCTCTTCGGGGTTCTTGCCTTGTTTTCGCAACTCCTCCACTAAGGGACGGATTTCTTTCTCGGCTTGTTTTGATATTTCCTCCATCTTGCCGAGGTATAGCTTCTCTGCCTCTGCATCCATCTTGACCTTCAGCATCTGTTCGGGACCACCACTAATGACTTTCCATTTTCCTTCGTCGAAGCGAAGCGTTACGGTTGCACCATTCTCTACAAGAAATTCTGTGTTCGCCAATGAGCCGTGTTCATATTGCTCATATAGGAAGACATTGTAGAGCGTCATCTTGTCTGTCTCGACATTGCATAAAAAGCGTCCTTGCACGCCAGCTTTCGCCGTGATGTAATTGTTTGATACTCGCAAGTCTGTGCCTGCAGGACAGATAATAACTGTCTTGCCTTGTGTCGTGTCTCTCAGTTCGCCCCAAATGTGGCATTTAACTTGTGCCTGCCCTGTCATGCAGACGATAGCGAGCATGATGGTGATGATAGCTTGCTTCATATTTTCTTCTTATTTTCTTATTCTCATATTTTCTAAATTTCTTATTCTCTTATTTCCTTATTTTCTTCTGACTTTGGCTTCTTGTTCAAGCGCCAAGTGACGTGGAAGAGGGCGTAGGAGGGCAGGACGTTGTAGAAGGTCTCGGTGCGGCCTTGCGCGTTGATGCTGTGGCGGACGTTGGAGAGCTGGCCGAGCATGTCGAAGCCGTCGAGCTGCAGGAGCAGGTTGCCGTGCATAAGTCGCTTTGTGATGCGTGCATTCCAGACGAGTTCGTTGGTGTTCATCGTTGCGTCGCTATAGCCTCTGCGCGAGTACATGGTCAGGTCTGTGGCGAGCTGGAAGTTCCATGGCAGTTCAATCTGTCCGGCGAGACTGTAGTCGAAGTCGAAGACATTGATTCGCGTGAAGTCCGCCCGAGCGCTGGTGGAACGCTGATAGTGCAGGTCGCCTTTTGCCGTGAGGTCGAGCTTGTCGGTGGGTTTCCACGAGAGAGAAAGCTCGTCGTCGAAGTAGTTGGAGGCCACGACGCTTCGGACATTGTTCATCAAATCAACGCTGTGATTGTGTCTGTGCCTGAATGTCTGCTTGAGGCGCAGACGCTCTTTGTGGTCGAGCGGGAAGTCAACGCCGGCAGAAGCATTGGTGTTCCAGTTGCCGTCGATGTTCTGCGGCGAACTTGTCCGCACGCCAGTCTGCTTGTCGTAGAGCACGGCTGTGGCGACAGCATCTTGCGTGGCATCGAAACTGAACGAGGCATTGACCAGTGTGCGACGCAACTTCTCGCGATAGTTGCCGTAGATGCTGTGGCTGCGCGAAGGGCGAAGATCGGGATTGCCGAGCTGGATGTTGAGCGGGTCGCTATCGGTGCGGATATTGAGCAGGCTGCGCATGGAGGGTTGCGAGACGTTCGTCTGATAGCCGCCCCAAATGTTCCGGTTGGTTTTATGATGGGAGTGAGAGAAGTACAGTCTTGCCGACAGACTGGTGGTGCGGCGGCTCATTGTGGTATCGACCTGTGTGCCCTGCCAGTAGTCGAGCGTCTCATGGATGATGGGCAGCGAGAGGCTGGCGTTGAGGTTGTTCAATGTTCCTGTTGAGTCGTTGTAGTGACGGAAGCTGTAGCCTATGCTTGGTGCGTTGTTGATGGTCTTGCGGTGCGAGCGCTGGCTGTTGTCGGCATCGAGCGTTCGCAGCATTTCCTCTGTCGAAGGCAACGTGCCGAGAGGATGCAGCTCTGTGTTCGCCCATTCTTCCATCTGGTTCAGCAGGTAGAGACTCCTGTTACTTTCATTATTATTATAAGAGAATCCGTCTTCAATCTGAATGTTGTGGTTGTACTTTTGGTCGAGGGCGAAGGTCAGTTCGGGAATAAGGCTGAAGTCGTGTGTGCGGTCGATGTTGGGACGGTAACGGTTCCTGAAGTCGGATGCCGCCTCAGTCTTTGGGTAATCCAGCAGGTAGTGCTCGAAGACATCCTCGTATCTGTCGTAGAAGTAGTATTTGTAGTTGAGCATGAAGTTGATGTAGTCGTTGTGGGCAGGACTGACGTTGAAGAAGCCATAGTCGTTAATGTTGATGTGACGACCCGTGCCGTGCCGACGCGAGGTGTCGCGGTTGAGGGCATAGCGGCGCAGGAGGTTTCCTGCGTATGGCGTCATCAGGCTGTCCATCCATGCCTTGCCCCAGCCCTCGGCCACGTCCTCTGCCAGCGTCGCACTCGCGGAGCTGGAGTAGTTCGACCAGTGCAGGTATTCCAGCGAAACATCGTTGTCGAAATACAAACCCTTGAAGGTTTCCCATAATGTGCCAGGCTTTCGCAGACGTACTTCATGATCTGTGTTCAGGCGAGCATCGTAGCTGCGGCGCGTGAAGAACGAGCGTCCGTAGGTGTTGCCGCCCTGGAGGAAGGTCTCGCTTGCGGTGTGGTTGGCCTCTTTGCTGTCGGCATAGGTTCCTTTGATGCTACCCTGATAACGGAAGTCCTCGCCTTTCTCGTAGAGACCGTTGGCTCCCAAGGTGTAGCTCGTCGTGATTCCCCGCTCCTGTCTTAGTGGCGACCACTCGCCCTTCTCGCCTGGCGTGTGGTAGTCGCTCAGGTTGTTGACGTTGGCGAAGAGTGCGATACGCGAGTTCGTGGAGTAGCGCATGGCAAAGGCTCGGCCGAGGAAGGGTGGGGCTTTCGTCGTCTCTCCGAAGTCCTCCTGACTGCCGAAGCGCTTGCCTATGCCGCCCTCCGCATTCGCGAGCCACGCCGTGTTGTAGTCGCGCTTCAGTCGTACGTCCATTACCATCTCTTTCTGTGTCGTCTTCTCGCGGATTGTGCCCTTCACGTTGTCGGGTGTTCGCTCGTAGCTTCGGATGTCCTTCACCATGTAGGACGGCATGTTGTCGAGGAGCAGCTCGCGGTCGCTGTCGAAGAAGTCCTTGCCGTTGAGCAGCAAGGCATCCACTTTGCGGCCGTTCACGGTTATCTCTCCTCCGCCTTTCAACTCAACGCCCGGCAGCTTCTTGATGAGTGCGTCGAGCATCGAGCCTTCTGCCATCGAGAAGGCATCCGCGTCATAGACCAGCGTGTCGCCGTCCATGTAGAACTTCAGCTTAGTGGCCTTCACGACTACTTCATCCATGATGGTGGTGGAGTCGAGAGCCCCCTCTAACTCCCCCTTGGGGGAGGACTTTTTGGCTCGATGCAGGTAGATGGGCTTCAGGTCGCGGTAGTTTTCGCGCTTGTACATCTTCTGGATCTCGAAGGGAGCAAAGCGTGTTTGGTAGCCCTTTGCTTCGAGGCGCAACAGGTACTTGCCCGCCTCTTTGATGCTTGCTACGGCGTAGGTGTGGCGCTTGTCATCGTATTTATATTTATAGCTCTGCACGTGAACAGTATCGACGAAACTGCTGTCGGCAGCACGGAGCAACGTCGCTTTCAGGCTGTCGATGCCGTCATGCGTCAAGTGGTCGGCAACTGAGGTATAGACGCTAAGCTCACGCTTCTTCGTCTTTGTTGAGTCCGTCTGGCCGTAAGTCGCCATGCTGAAGAGGGCGAGCAGGAGGGCAATGATGGTTTGCTTGTTCATATTTATACCTGTTATATATATAACGCACGAAAAGGCGAAATGTTAACTGCCTTGGGGCATGATTTAAGTTTTATTAACAGGAAGCCTTTCATTTTTCATGTTTTATGATTGATATTGCGGGAAATGTTGTACCTCCCTCAAAAATTAAAATCTGCCCCCGCATCATCGCGACGCAGGAGCAGGGTGGCGCCGTTAGTCTTGTTAACTTTAAAACCGACGGTAAAGGTACATGCCTTCTGCCAAACTGACAAACAAATCCTGTTTCAATGTGTTTCACTGCAACGTTAAAAGATATTGCCAGCACCTCGATTCCTGCAAAGTTACAGATTGTGAAACACATTGAAACACGATGAAACGCTCCTTTTCGTTTTTTTTTATATAATTTTGCAGCACCAATCCACCAAACATGAGACATTATTTAATCCTTCTTCTGCTGCTCGCTTCCTGTTCTAATGAGACTATCTTAAGGAAGATGGAGCAGATAAAGAACTTCGGCAACGAGAGCCCGAGGGAGGCGCTTGCCATGCTCGATTCGCTCGATGTCAGTAGCGAGAGCGAGTACATCAAGAACAAATACAGTTTGCTGCACATCCGTTTGAGCGACAAGTCAGACATCATGCCCGACTCCGACGAAGAGATAAAGCGGCTGGTAGGATACTTCGAGGCAAAAGGTTCCATCGCGGAAAAGCAGGAGGGCTATTTCTATGCCGGCAGCACGTACCGTGACTTGCAGGACACGCCCAGGGCTTTGGAGAACTTCTTCAAGTCGCTCGACCTTGCCCTCGACTACCCGAAAGAGTGCGACTCCATCATGCTTCGCAACACATACTCCAACCTCACCTACCTCTTCTATATGGTGAAGGATTATCCTGATGCTTTGGAATATGGGCTTAAGGAATTGGAGATTTGCAGGCAGACGAAGACCGATGTCGTGATTCCATTCATGCACATCAGGGCTCCGTACCTCGATATGGATAGCTTGCGACAGGCGGAGGCAGCAAGTGACTCGGCTTTCGCACACATCATGCAGTCGGGAAACTTCCACAAATATCAGGAGTCGTTGGTCTTTCTGCTGTATAGCTATTCGTATATAGACAAAGTGGAGAAGGCAAAGAAGTGTCTGCCGCTGATAGAGGGCAATACGTTGGAGGACGGCAATGTATGGCAATGTGTGGCTTTTGCGTTTTACTATGAGGCATTGGGCAAGAATGACTCGGCTGCCATCTATTGCAAGAAGGTTCTCGAGGATGCGAAGGACACGCTCTATATGTATGATGCAGCAAAACATCTCTTTACATATTACAACGAGTTGGGCGACGAGCGCAATGCCGCCCGATATGCCAAGGCCTACATGGACATAAGCAATGCTTTGGACTTCGGGAGACGGCAGGAGTTGTCGGCAACGGTCAACAATCAATACAAGTATCACCTCGACCAGAAGGAAGAGCAGCGGCTGAAGGAAGAGAGGGAACGCTACAAGACAATTCTCCTGCTCCTTGCCCCTTGCTCTCTGCTCCTTATCTCTGTCGGCTACATTCTTTATATGCGAAGGCGGAACAAGCACTTGCAGGACGTCGTCGCCCTCTCGTCGCAACTGAAGAGGCTCTCCGAAGAAGAGGACAGGCTTCGCGATATGGTCAGGGAGAAGCAGGAACAGAACAAGACCATCCTCCAGTTCCTACACCAGTCGGAGTTAGAAGGCAAGGCAGAAGATGTCATCCTTGCTGTCCGTCAGTCCTCCACAGGCAAGAGGGACATGACTTCTGCCGAGTGGAAACAACTCTATCATGCCGTCGACGAGCTTTACCCGTCGTTCCGGGACAGGCTTCTCAAAGAGCTTGGCACCTTCACGGAACAACAGATTCAGGTCTGCTACCTGATGCGCATCGGCCTCTCCAAGCCTCAGATTCAGAACATGGCCAACCTCTCCCGCTCCACCGTCTGGCGCTGGGTCAATAAGTACGATTGGGTAAACACCACGGAAAGCAAATAACCTCGCGGAAAAGAATAATTCTTCATTCTTAATTCTTCATTCTTAATTTTATTTCGTACCTTTGCAGGCATAAAACCTAATACGACGAGATTATGACGACATTACGTTTACGTGAGGAACTTCTCCGCGAACTTAACCCAATCTTCGACAGCGAGGTGGCGATGCAGAAGACACTCACCGCTCTGCGCGACATCCGTCGGGCTGTATTCTCTGAGGTTCCAGCAAGCAAGTCCGCTGTCCGGAAAGGTTGGTCTGCTGCTGCACGCAAAGCACACAAGCAAGGAGATGACCAGTTGGTCGCTGCCGATGTATTCGACGATGACAAGGTGGGGGACTGGCAATGGTAGAGCAGTTCGATGTCTATTGGGTTGACCTCAACCCGACGGTCGGTGCTGAGATACAGAAGATTCGTCCCTGCGTAGTGGTAAGCCCTAATGAACTCAACAGGTATCTTGCTACGGTCATCATTATTCCTGTCACATCTGCAGTCCATGGCTATCCTTTCCGTGTTGCCTGCCAAATAGACGGACGCGAAGGCGAGATAGTCACCGACCAGATAAGGACGGTTGACAAGAGTCGATTGAAGAAGAGGATTACAACACTTGCGCCTGGCGAACAAGCCGAGTTGCAGGACGTGCTCCGTCAGATGTTCTGCGAATGACATACTCATCCCTCTCCCCATTAAGGCCGAGAGGGATGAATGTTTCTGTGCATCACTTCGGTGGCTCTTCGCTTCGCTCAGGCGGTTCATTGTCTGTGTTGATTTTACCTTTTATTATATTAAACGCATAGCCTCGCAAAATATAACGCGAAATGGCGTTAAAGATTCTTAAAGACGCTATTCCTTGGGTGCCATGCCTTCGAAGTATGCCTTCTTGCCATTCACGAAGGACTTAAGGCTATACCATTCGGTGGGAATCCATTCTACGCCTCTGGTGTTGAGAATGAGGAAGTGGAAGCCGTGGTTGGCAGCTCGCACCTGTATTGAGTTGGTTTGTTCCGAGATGTTGCGAGTATAGACAGCCAGCATTTTGGAGGGTCTCCCTTCGAAAGATGCGCCATAGTGATATTCGTAGTGTCTGCTCTGCCGACTATTGGTAAACCTCAGCGCCATACTATCGATGGCAGCAAGCAATTGCTGGGCGAGCTGCTTCTGGTCTTCAGTTAAAGAATAGATCTTTGCTTCTGTCACGCCCGCGTAAGCGTATTCTCCATAGTTGACAATATTCATCCATGCTTTCCTGTCTTCTGACTCGTCATCATCCCAGACAGCGCGGGAATATGCTTCATCGTGCTGCCAGAAGGCATTTCGATGAGTGATGCTGTGCTCGTTGAAGAGGCTTTCGATGTCGTCATTCAGGTCTCCCCAAGTATATGTGTCAGAATATAAGTCGACACTGGGCAGAGTGACGGTATACTTGAACCGACCTTCGAAGGCATCTTTCGCTTCCCCTGATTCGAGGACGAAGTTGAGAGACTCGTCGGAATAAAAGTATGTGTATTTGTTATAGCTGTATTTGTGGACTCGCGAGGCATCGCGACAGAAGTTCATGGAATAGAAAATAGTGTCCTTGTAGCCTGTGTGGCTTTCGTAATGACAAGTGTCCTGTGCCTCTTTTTGCAGATCGGAAAGGGTTCGACGAATAGCCTTCACTTTCTTGTCGAAGCACGCCTTTTCTACTTGCAGCACGCTATCTACGAAGAGAGTGTCTTTCCTGCCCCGAATGAGGCCTGGTCTGTAGTAAAAATACAGGGAATAGTCCAAGCTCGGATGACTGCCATAGCCATCCATTCCACCTCTCTTTACGATAGATGGTGGCCTGTTAAATACTGCTCCTTTCGTTTCCTTGAGTTCTTCAAAGAGCTGGTTTATCTTGGGGTTCACTTGAGCCACGGATGTAGCACTCATGAGTGCGGCCATGATGATTGAGATTACCTTTTTCATTGTCTTATTTCATTAGTCTTGTTGCCTGAGATATGCTGTCAAATCGATTGCACTTACATGTACATGCATTTGCACATACATGTAGGCGCAATTGCATCTTCGTGTAGCAGCAAAGAAATGGACTTGTTGGGTTTGAAGAAATCTGCTGCCGCATTTCGCAACGCAGCAGCAGAAAGGCGCCATTTATTAACTCTAAAACTTAACATATTTTTATTGTTGTTCGTTTGCAGGAAGGTCGCCAACCCTTTCGAGTACAAAGTCGACGGCTGAAAGCCAACACCCCTTGAAGGGATGCCCCGTGAAGTCCGGGTCGCAGGAAACGCCGTAGGTGAGCTTGCCGTCGCGGACCTCGATGCCGTCTATCACTACTTTGTTCCAGCCGTAACCCATTCCGCCGTTTGCCAGAGCGATGCGAACGTCGTTGGGCGAGATTTGTAGTCCCTTCTCGTCTGCTTCCTTGACGCGAATGGCGGCGTCTCGCCAGATGTCGCCCCCGCGGTCGTCGCAGGCGGGAATCTCGCTCAAGAGCAGGTCTTCGGCCTTTGCAAAGATGAAGGCACCCGTGTTGCCATGGTAGGAAGTTCTGGCAGCGGCAGTCAACTTGTAGATGCCCGGCTTGAGTTTCGTCTCTTTGCGCTCGGCCGTGTATCTCAGTACGCTGTCCTCGTCGGCACAGGCATCGAGGTATTCCAACTCCTTATTGCCCGTGTAGTGCTTACCCGAAACGGCATAGTACCAGCGTCCGTTGTCGTTCCTTGTCACGGTGAAACCATTGTCGCGAAGGAACTGATGGCGTTTCGTGTCGTGATGGCTCAGGCGGACAGACTCGTTGACCTTCCCCCTCAGGATGCTTTCTGCAGCCTTGAAATAGTTTTGTATCTGAGGGTCGCAGTGCTTTGCTTTATCCTCCATGTCGTAGAGTTCCTTCCATATCAATGCGAATTCTTCGGGTGTGAGAAGGCGTTCGTAGCGTGAGGCTTCACGTTTCAGTGCGAAACCAATCGAGGCGAATTGCGGATTGGGAGTAGCCTTGCAGTATGTGGCGAGCGCCTCTAACTTGCGCTTCAGGCAGTAAAATCCGTCGTAGAAGTCGGAGAAGTGGTCCATTTGGTGCAATACATCCCGATGATACTTTGCGCTGACTGCCCACTTGCCGTCAATATAAGTCGTGTCGATTTCCTGCTTCGGATTGTTCTTTACCGTTTCGCCAACTTTGATGGCCGTGCGGACACTGTCCATCGTGATGCGGTCGTCTCCCTGTTTAATCTCGACGATTCCCATATCGTAACTAAGATGCTGTGTGATGTAGCCCTTTTTCGCCCCAGTTGGCAGGTCGTCCCATTGCAGGATGAAAGCCTGCAGAAGTCCGTCTGGCTTTACATTAAAAATAAGCAACCTCGCGTTCTGGCAGGCGGTGAATATGCAGACGACGTCACGTCCTTTGTCTTTCGGGCCTATGAATGACCTTAGCCCGCGTGTCGCTTCGCCGCCCGGACCTTTGTGGATGCGGTAGTCTTCCGCTATGTCCCACTGCTCCTCGAACAGCTTCACAAGTTGCTTCCAGGGCTTTGCATCTTTGCAGGTGAATTTCACAGACATGGCGCTGTCCTTCGGGAAGTCTGTAGGCGGGAAGGTTGTCATGGAATACGAGCCTTCGATGATTGTTGTTCTTTTGTCTTTCAGAAAGCTCATGATGGCATTTTGGATGTGGTATGTGCGAACCACTCGCGCTTTGAGCGGCAAAGCCAGGAACATGCCAAGGAGCAGGATGCTGAGTTGTGTAAGTCTTTTCATAGTGGTATATGTTTTTGTTTGATTCATAATGGGATGTATCGTGTCGTGGTGTCTACGAGGTATTCCTCTTGGTAGGCGGTCTCCACTTGCTTTTGGATGATTTTGTTCACCAGGTCCTTGATGCGTTCGTCGGCTCGCATGAGGTCTGTCAACTCTGCCAGGCAGGTGTTGTCACTGCAGTCGCCCATCTGCTTCTCGAGTTGCGTGAGGTAGTAGTTGAGGCTGTCGGCAGCAGAGCCCCCCTCCAACCTCCCCCCGAGGAGGGAGGCTTCTTTTCTCCCCTCTCCATGGAGAGGGGTAGGGGGTGAGGCTTTCTCTTCGGCAGACGTCGCTTGTGCCGTCTTCAAACTTCTCGTGTGAACTTTGGAAACTTCTCGTGTGAAGTTGGCCGACTTCTCGTGTGAACTTTGCGATTTACTCTCGTGTGGTTTTTCGATGACCTTAATGGTGTCTTTCTGCTCGACAGGCACTTCTTTCGTTTCGGCGAGTTGGGGCTGGCCTTGAGGCTTGAAGTCCCACCAGGCGAAGAGTGCAACGGCTGCAATAAGCACTGCGGCAGCGGCCAACAGCCCCTCTCTAAACCTCCTCGCGAGGAGGGGGGCTTTTTGGTTTTGAGCCACTAGAGCGTCGAAGAGAGCCTCGTTTTGGTCGAGTTCGCTTTCAGAGGGCAGTTCCCATTTCTCCTGCTCTATCGGTCGTTTCCCATTGAGGTATTCGTCTATGAAGTGCTTTTTATCCATCAATGTGTCCTCCTTCTTTTAATACATTATATATATGTCCGCGTGCGTGACTCAACATCGAACTGACTGTCCTGACATCTATGCCGGTTGCAATCGCTATTTCTTTCGGAGCCATTCCGGCTTCTGCAAACATCCGCCAAAGGCGTTGCTCGGAGCGTCGGAGCGTTAGTGCGGCATTGTGTATGGCAGTCCGGAGTTCGCTTTCTTCGAGTGTCCGGTCTTCATTCGGAGCGGGAAGTGTTGTCTCGTGGCTGATGGTAAGCGATGAGTGAGGCCGCCGCTGTGCCTTTCTCCACACATTGATGCACTCGTGTTTGGCAATTCTGATGGCCATCCTCTCTGCCTCTATGGGCGAGGACAAAGTGCCCCAAGTCTTCCAAAGGCTAATCATCGTTTCCTGCGCAATGTCTTCGGCAGCCTCTTCCTCCTTGAAGAAGCTCAGGCCGATGGCTTTTGCTCTTGAACGCAAAATGAGTGCCAAGTGTTCGAATTCCAAGTGTTCCATACACCTTTATAACGCAAGAAAGAGCTTAATGTTATGCGAAGTTAAGGATTCTTAACAAAAATTTTGTTCATTTCTTTGTTGTTTGTTCGAAAAAGCGTAACTTTGTGCCGACCAAATGCGCTTGTGGTGGAATTGGTAGACACGCCAGACTTAGGATCTGGTGCCGCGAGGCGTGTAAGTTCGAGTCTTATCAGGCGTACATTTTCTTAAAAAGAAATGGTTGGTCGTAAATCACAAATATCGATTTTGAGTATGGAAAAGATGTGTAAGAAGTTGAGATATTCTTTCTTGCGAAGCATTTTATTGCCCTGTATCTCATTGGCCACGTTGTTCATGGCTTGCACCGAACAAATCGATACTTCGGCGCGCTATGTGTTCACCGAACGTACTATCGCCAGCTATCTCGATGAACATTCACAGTTCAGCGAATATGTCCGTCTGCTGAAAGAACAGCCCGTAAGCGAGGTGAGCCAGACAAGTGTCTATCAGCTCATGACTGCCTATGGCTACTATACATGCTTCGCACCGACGAATGCTGCCATCCAGCTCTACCTCGACTCGCTTGTAATCAAGAAGATTATCCCCGAGGCAACATGGGAAGCATTTCCAACAGAGCGCATGAAGGACAGTATACGTGCCGTCATCGTTCTCAACAGTATTCTCGACGGAACAAAGTTAGACAAGGCATACTTTACAGCCGAATTCCCCAAGACAAACGAGGAGTTTGACATCAATACGATGGCTGATCGCAAAATCAGTGTCACCTACGACAAAACCGACATGGACAGCCTCTCCATCGACGGCATATGTCCGCTCTCCAAACGCAATAGAGACATCATTGCCGTCAATGGCTACATCCACGAAGTAGGTTATGTAATCAACCCCAGTAACGAGACGCTCGGTAGCACGCTGACCAAGTTCGCATCCGATTATTCGTCAAACCTCAGCGTTATGGCACGTTTGGTTGGAGCATGCGGCCTTCTCGACACACTCTCCAAGGTAAGAGACGAGCGTTATGAAACACTTTACAAAAACGGTGTCTTCAAGGATTTCCACTGGAATCTTCTCAATGTGGACGTTTCTCCACCAGAACATCGTAAGTACGGATTTACACTATTCGCAGAAAAAGACGAATTCTGGGAAAGAGAGATAGGCAAGGAACGACAGGATATTACCGTGGCAGATGTTATGGACTGGGTGGACAAGAAGGGCTATTACCCCGATGCCATTAAGGACGATAACTATCAGAGCAACGACAATCTGCTCAACCAATTCGTTACATATCACGTTCTTCCTCAGCGAATCCCTGTTGACAAACTGGCTCTCCACTACAACGAGAAGGGATACAACTACAAGCTCCAGAACGCTGTTCCCACCATACCCGTATGGGCACACTACATCCCCTTCGGCAAGCGTCGCCTGTTGCGTATCTGGGAAAGTGCAGAGAGTGGAGGTCCATACCTCAACCGTTTCCCGAAACTCAACAACGGACGTCGTGAGGACTACCACGAAAAAGAATGTTCTGAGGAAAACCAAGGCGTCAAGATCAATACAGATGAAGCATCCGGTATCATAAAACTTATCAATGCCATCATCTATCCCATCGACGAACCGATTGCCTACACCGAAGCCGTTCGCAATAACCTTGCAAAAGAACGTTTGCGTTACGATGCCTTCGAGTTGCAGCCCGAAGCAATGAATAACGACATGCGTGTCATGAGTTACTTCACACGCTACTACTTCTCCAGCGACCCTGATAAGCAGTATTTCGACAATCTTACGGTCAATAGTAAAGAGACGAATTTCATGCTTCTCAATGGACGTGACCAGAATTGGCCCAACTATCAGGCCGACGAAGTGTTGGCAGAAGGTCTTTATGACATCACCATCACACTGCCTCCCGTACCCAAATACGGCATCTATGAAATCCGTTTGGGTGTATCTACCTATTCCGGCACCCGTGGCATCTGCCAGATTTACTGGGGCTCACGCAAAGACCAACTCGTTGCTCAAGGCATCCCTGTAAACATGCAACTTGGCGGACAAGACCCGATGCTCGGTTGGGAAAAGGATACAGACGACGATGATTACAATGCCGAAGTTGATAAAAAGATGCGTAACAACGGCTTCATGAAGGGTCCCGAATACATCGTTGCCAACGCTGGTGGCAGAGAAACCAACCGACTCAGCTCCGGTTCTACCCGACGCATCATTGTTCGTGAACCGATGTCCCCAGACGTTACATATTATCTGCGCTTTAAAACAGTGCAGGAAAACAATGAGAAGCAGCTCTTCGTGGACTACCTCGAATGGTGCCCGAAAGAGGTTTACGACAATCCTGTTACGCCCGAAGATATCTGGTAATTATTTGAGTAGAGAAATACTTCTAACATAATAGTCAAACAAAGAAAGCCTCTTCAGCATTTGAAGAGGCTTTTTGTTTGCCAAGGGCTCAAACATTCAGCACCGAATCGATGAAGTTTCGCATTTCAGGATAATGCTTCTCAATACTCAATAGCAAATGTAATTGATTATTGGCTCTAACGAAATTGTGGTCGGGATACTTGCACTTCCAGTATTTGTCTCCGTTCAGATAGTCCCACAAGAAGCGCACGCACTGCATATAAGGGAAGAGGGCAGTGGCGTATGGAAGGTTGTCGGTCTCAATAGGCAAAAGGAAATCCTGTGCACTCATGAGATAACCCTCCGTAAATGCTTTGAATATATCCATCCGGAATTGTACTTTTTCCATTTCAGGGCAATCTTCGGCAACAGTGTTTGCAGCAGTTCGCAGGAAGTCACCATAGTCGGAAAAGATGAAGTTGTGCATTACTGTGTCAAGGTCAATTATACATATCACTTTACCCTCTTTGTCGAACAGCATGTTGTTAACCTTTGTGTCGCAATGGCAGACACGTTTTGGCAGAATACCTTCCCGCCCCAGTCGTTCTGCTTTGCACATCTCTTCTGCGCGCGTTCCTATTTCCGCAAGCATTTTCTGTACACGCTCTTCCTTGACTCTGCCGGCGGGATCTTGTTTGACAACATCGCAGAGTTGTTCAAGCCGGAATTCCATATTGTGAAAATCCTTGATGGTTTCGCCCAGATAGACGGGTATGTCTGCAAGCATTTTCTGGAAGTTCCCGATGGCTCTACCTGCTTCCCGACTGTTTCCTATGTCAATGTTCTGTTTTGTAATGGCATTATCTATGAAGACCATCATGCGCCAATAGGTACCGTCGTTCAACATCGTATAAAGATTACCATCGTTCTTCGTTGGGAGGAAACGCAGGACACGTCGGTCGATGTCGAGTGTCTCTTTGGCTGCAAGGGTATTCCTTATGTGAGAAGTAACAGCATCTATGTTGTGCATCACCATACCTATGTCTGGGAAGACATGGTGGTTGATGCGCTGAAGGACATAGTCGGGTCTGTCTGTTTCGCAGGCCTTTACTTTATATGTGTCGTTGATGAGGCCTTTGCCCAAAGGTTTGATTTCGCAGATAGTCCCTTCGAAGGCGAATTGCTCCACTATGTTTGTCAGTTTGGTGTTCAAGGTCTGTCGGTTTATATCGTGTTATGGTGCAAAGATATAAATATAAAATAACAGAGGGACTAAAATTAAGAATTATTTTATAACTTTGTGCACGTAATCATATAATATAGAGGATAACATGAAACGGCCGGTTTTTCTTTTTTTCTTTTCTTGTATCTGTTTCTTTTTTGCTTTTGCGCAACAGGCTTCGACGCCCACGACACTCGAAGGTTGGGCGAATCGTCTTGAGACTTTTGGCAAATCAATTCCACAAGAGCAGGTGTTTGTTCATATGGACAATACGTGCTATTTCCTGGGAGATACCATATATTATAAGGCCTATGTCCGTCGTGGTGATACAGGAACTCCGAGCCGATTGAGCGGTGTTCTCTATGCGGAGTTGCTCAATCAGGATGGTTATCTTGTGGAACGGCAACAGTTGGAATTGCGAAATGGTCAGGTGCACGGCAGTTTCGTCTTGCCTGATACACTCTACGGCGGCTATTATGAGCTGAGGGCTTATACGCGTTGGCAACTCAACTGGGGCATTACGGAGCATCCGCACAATAAGGTTTCCGAGCAATGGTTCTTTAATAAACGGATGGCCAAGGAGTTCTATCGTGACTATGAGAAACTTTACAGCAGGGTATTTCCTGTGTTTGATAAACCCGATGTGCCAGGCGACTTCTATCACGAGATGACCTTACGCCCTCTCCGTCGTCAGTCGAAAATAGACGAGACATCGCCCAAGCCGAAGTTGCAACTCTTTCCCGAGGGCGGAAACCTTGTGGCAGGTGTCCCCAATCGTATTGCCTTCGAGGCGACAAGCAACGAGGGTTTGCATCTGGATGGCAAGGTGACGGTGGCCGATGGCTCTGGCAATGTGGTCGCAGAGGCAGATGTCGAGCAACGAGGTCGTGGCTCGTTTGTCTTCACACCTCAAAGTGGAAAGACTTATTCCGTGACCTATGCGGGCAAGAAGGGTACGGCAAAAGAGAAACTTCCAAGCCCCGATGTGGATGGCGTGGCTTTGCAGGTGCAGAACAATGGTGTGAGAAACAGGACGGTTGAACTTAGGATGGCAGGTGCTGCGGCGAGTGAGCCTTTGGGTATGACAGTGATGCACAATGGCGTAATGCTCGACTTTCAGACTGTTCCGGCCGGCACTTCTGCAACGCTTACCCTTGATGAGGCGAAACTGAAGACGGGTGTTTGCCAGGTTACCATATATAATAATGTGGGTCGAGTCTATGCCGACAGGCTCTTTTTCTGTCGCAAGGACGACTTTGCTCCGAGTAATCTTCGCTTCGGAGGCTTGGGCAAACAGCCTGCAGAGCCTTTTGCACTAGTCAGTTTTGCCGTGGAGGGCGGCAGCCCCGGTGCTACGGTTAGTGTCTCTGTCTGCGACGCGACACATTCCGAGTACCTCTACGACAATGGGAATATCCTGACGGAGATGCTTTTGTCGAGTGAGATACGTGGTTTTGTGGAGAACCCTGGTTATTTTTTCGAGAAGGATAATGATGAGCACAGGCGTGCTCTTGATCTTTTGCTGATGATACAAGGTTGGCGTCGTTACGATTGGCATACGATGACGATGCCTGGGGCTTTTGTGCTCAACCATAAGCCTGAGCAGACTCCTCTGTTTGTTGGTGAGGTAAATAGTTATATGGCTTCGGAGCAGGAGTCTTTGTTTGCCGACAATTTCCAGTCTGTAAGTGCGGGGTCTGCTACTTTTGAGTCTGTCAGTGTGACGGGCGAACAGCAGGTGGCTACCAATATGGACAGCGACACGAAGGAGGCCGAAGATGGTGGCAGTGTGACGGCTTCCCGTCAACTTACAGAGACAACGGGCCCGGAGGTGACTACGCCTCGCGACGAGTTGGCTCGCTTCTCTCAGGGCGAGAAGTCTCTGAAACATGAACTTCTGGTCAGGGCGCGCTTTGCAAAGCCTGGTGCCGAGCAGGGAATTGACGGCGAGATGTTGACCGACCGCCATACGTTCTCCATTCCTTCGCCACGCTTTTATGAGGGTTGCATCTTTCATCTTGCTGCCAGCGACAGCACCAAGTGGAAGAAGGGCAAGAGCCACGTGTGGGAGTATCCCAGTACGGACCGCAACGACAAGTTGAACTATCCGGAGTTTTATGTTCGCCTGCGTCCTTTCTTTCCCCGTTTTGTCAAGCCGTACAACTGGTATCAGTGTCATCTGGCGCCTGCGCCCAAGGGTTCTGCCATATCGCAGGAGTGGGTGATGGACGGTTCGCGTTTGCTCGACGAGGTGACGGTCAGGGTCAAGCGTGCAAGGCTTGGCAGATTCGACCCCACTAAGCCGGCTTATGTCATCGATGCCTATGAGGCTTTCAACGAAGTTTGTGATGCCGGTTTCTGCCCGGGCATTTACTATGGTTACAATCGCTTTGTACGCGACATCTCCCGTACTTATATCGGCGACATGAACCTGTCGCGAGACTATGTCCTCGAGCATCGTCTCGATGGCAAGAAGGAATCCAATAAATCTGTATCTGAAATGAATCGCACGACTATTGGCGGGGCTACCTCTGGTGGTATGCCAATCGAGACTTTCAACATATCCTCCCAAACGAAGGAGAAATACAATCTGCTGAAGAATTTAGGCAAGGTATATATCTATACGGACTATTCTCCTCGCAGGGAGGGCAATTCGCTTTACGATGGCGAGGACATTCCTACGGTGAGTGTTTCTCTGCACCTCATTGACAACAACGACACGCATCGCTCCACTTCCCGCGACCGCCGTTACATCCTTCCCGGTTTCTCTGCTCCCGAGGAGTTCTATCAGCCCGACTATTCCAACAAGCCTTTGCCCGAGGTGAAGGACTATCGTCGTACGCTCTACTGGAACCCCGACCTCAAACTCGATGAGAATGGCAGAGCGGAAATCCGCTTCTATGGCAACGGAAGGCAGACGTATCTTGGTGTCAGTGCCGAAGGCCTGGCTAACGACGGTACGCTCCTTACGGGCAAGAGCATGCCGGAGGACAGGTAGTGCCTCGAAGCATGTTCAACATACAGGTGTGGGCTCTCATTCGGAAAGGTTAACCATTTTGCCAATAATGGTTAACCTTTCCGGCAATAATGGTTAACCTTTCCGGCAATAATGGTTAACCTTTTTTATTGAGAGACTCTACCTTGTTGATTAACTACTGCTTCAGAGCGTTTTTCTTTCCTTTTTCAATCGCAAAGTTTCATGGTTCGAAGAAATAATCGTACCTTTGCAGGCAAAATAATATGAACCATGATGTGTAAAAGGTTATTATTGTGTCTGTTTGCAAGCCTAATGCTTTTCGGGGTGACCTATGCGGAGACTCCGGAGTTCAGCGTGCCCCATGGCATCTATAATGCAACCTTCCGCCTTTCCATAACCTCGCCGATTCCCGGTGCAACCGTCTATTTTACAGACGATGGCAGCGACCCTCGCGAGAAAGGAATACTCTACGACGGACCGTTCAGCATTAGTCGCACCTCAGTCATCCGTTCGGCATATCTCCACTCCGACACCGTCTGGAGCGACGTCAAGACAGCAACCTACATCTTCCCCAAAAGCCTGCTCACACAAGGAAACAAGCCCTATGGATACCCCACCTACTGGGGAAAGTACTGCGAAATATCGGGCACAGCCATCGCCGACTACGAGATGGACCCCGAAATAACCGGCCACGAAACATATTCCACCTATGTCACCGAAGGCATCACCACCTTGCCCATCGTCTCACTCGTTACCGACAAAGGCAACTTCTTCAATAATGTGGCCGACGAAAAGACTGGCGGCATCTACATTTTCACCGGTTGCCCCGTAGGCGACGGCACAGGAAGAGGGTGGGAGAGACCCGTCAGTTTCGAACTCATAGGCGGCGAAGAGAACCACGACCTCACAGTAGATTGTTGCATCAAACTACACGGCGGACACGGACGCCTGCCGGAAAAAAACCCGAAACACGCTTTCCGCCTCCACTTCAAGAGCGAGTACGGACCAAAGAAACTCAAATATCCCGTCTTTGGAGACCGTGGCCCCCAAAAGTTTAACGCACTCGTACTTCGCACATTCTTTGGCTATTCATGGCAACATTGGGACAGCAATCAGCGCAACAAGGCACAGTATACGCGCGACCTTTGGGCACGTGCCACACAAGCAAAGATGGGCGACCCCATCAGCAAGGCACAATATGTCCATCTCTATCTCAACGGAATGTACTGGGGAATGTATAACCTCTGCGAACGCGTCAACGACGATTTCTGCGCACAAAACTTTGGCGGCTCGGAAGAAGACTGGGACGTGACGGAAGTAGACGGCGGCGCCGGACAGTATCATGCTGCAATACCCACATACGGCACCATCGACGCATGGAACGCCATGGCAGACCTCATCTACGACCTCCCCAACCATTCTAGTTATATGCACCTCATCGGGTGCGGCTCCGACGGCAAGCCAAACGTAAAGTACCCCCCTCTGCTCGACGTCGATAACTTCATCCACTACATGCTCATCAACCTCTACGGAGGCAATACCGACTGGGACCATCACAACTGGTACGCATACAGAAACCGCATCTGGGCAGACCGAGGCTTCCGATTCATTTGCTGGGACACCGAAAACATCCTCGTCTCACCCTCGGAAAACCTTACGAACAAAAACAACCGCGGCTGCCCAACAGGCTTCCTCAACCGTCTGATGAAACAAGGCATCTTCGCCCATCGTTTCCACGAAGAAGCACAACGTACACTCACACACGGAGGCCCATTGTCGCCCGAAGCAGCAGAAGCCACATGGGACAGCCTAAGCAATGTCATACGACTGGCATTGTGGGACGAAGCCGCACGCTGGGGCGATTACCGTCGCGACATTCATCCCTACACCACAAAAGGCGCCCTCTACAAACCCGACGGAGCCTACGAAGCAGAACGCCTGCGCCTTCAAAAACAATACTTCCCCGTCCGTACAGACAACTTCATAAAGCAACTCCGCGAACGTGGCTGGTTCCCCTACACAGAAGCACCTGCCATCTATGTCGACGACGTCGAAATAGGTTACGGAATCCATCCGTTCTCTACACAAAGTACCCTCACCTTGACAGGCACAGACATCTATTATACACTCGATGGCACAGCACCGGTCAACTGGTTCAAGAACGATGACGGAGCAATTTCATCATCGGCAAGACAATACACAGAAGGCGAAAACATACTCTCAAGGTTCAGCGGATCAGTCATCCCCGACACCATAACATTGCGAGCCATCTGCAGAGAAAATGGAGAATGGAGTCCCATCGTAAACGTAAAACTTGCAACCTACGACCCCGACTTCGTTTCCTTGCCAAAAGAGAACAAGCCCAAAATGGAAGGGTTGTTTGACCTCCATGGCCGGCGCATCACTGCTCGCGACCTGCACCGAGGCATCTTTATTGTCAACGGAAAGAAGGTTCTCAAGAAATGAACTGCATAGAAATTACATCACTCGAAGACCAAGGTCTGGAAGTTTACGGCACGCTTACCGAAGCACAACTGCGCAATAAACTCGAGCCGGAAAAGGGAATCTTCATAGCCGAAAGCCCCAAAGTCATCAACGTCGCACTCGATGCAGGCTTCGAACCACTCTCTTTGCTTTGCGAACGCAAACATATCGATGGCGATGCCCGCAGCATTATCGAACGGTGTCCTGCAGAAATGCCTGTCTATACCGGTAGTCGAGAACTCTTAACGCAATTGACGGGCTATACATTGACGCGTGGAGTACTCTGTGCTATGCGTCGTCCAAAGCCTCTTTCGCCAGAGGAAATTTGCAAGGATGCACGTCGAATTGTTGTCCTTCATGGTGTTGTCGACACAACCAATGTCGGTGCAATCTTCCGCTCGGCAGCAGCACTCGGAGTAGATGCGGTGTTGATGACGCGTGACTCATGTGATCCGTTGAATCGTAGGGCAGTGCGCGTGTCAATGGGCAGCGTGTTTCTTGTGCCCTGGACGTGGCTCGATGCAGAAGACGGGATAGCAGCCGGCACCATTCACAAACTGCAGCGAATAGGTTTCACTACTGCAGCAATGGCATTAAGAAAGGACGATATCAGTATTGATTCCCCACGTCTCAAGGCAACGGAACGCTTGGCACTTATCATGGGAACAGAGGGCGATGGGCTGCCCGATGCGGTTATCGATGCCGCAGACCTTGTTGTGAAAATCCCAATGCATCATGGAGTTGACAGCCTTAATGTAGGAAATGCAGCAGCCATTGCTTTCTGGGAATTGAGAAAGCATTAGCAGACGACTACATGTCGTACTTCAGGTTCTCCCATTCGGTTTCCTGATCGAGTTGTGCCATAAAGTCGTTCAGCACACTTTCATCAATGTCGCCAAGTTCAAACTCCTTCAAGGCATCCTTACGAATCTCGGCAATCCAGGCACGACGGGCTTGGACATAGTCTTCATGAACCTTGGCTGCGGTTTCTTCTGTTATTTCGTTGATGCCATAATATTCGCAGATGAGGCGATAACTCCATGCCCATCGGTACTCTGAATAATTATCGTTTGCCCGAATGAACTCTTCTCGGATGGCAGGAATGCTGTTGATGGTGCCATCTTTTATTGCTGCAACAATGCGTTTTTCTTCGCTTAAAGGGATTAACAGACCACTCAAATCGCTCCATTTACCTGTGCCGACAGACGAGGCGGGGCGTTCCAGACGATGTCGTTTCATGACGGCTCCCATGTAGATGCGAAGGGCTATGTCGTAGTATTTGATGCCTTTTTTGAGTGAAGAGTTCTTAATTACATAGTCATGAAAGTTGTATGTAGCGACGTCGCCCGATACTTCTCGCAGTGCTTCGAGTGTTCGTTTGGCAACGACAATACCACCAACTGAGAATGGAGAGAGCCAGTCGAAATTGATAATGGAACTCTTTCCGTTGTTTTGACGTTTGTCTCGTTTTGGCCATTTGCGTATGTCGCGGTACAGTCCGACTGTGGTCAGGTTGCGTCCAGGCACAAGATACATGTCGTCGCCGTAGGCAATGAGGTATGAGAAGGGTAGCTTTCGGGTGTCGGGATGGTGCATGAGTTTGCCGAAGCAGACGCTGAAGGTGCCTATTTGGGCTGGCATCAGGATGTAGCTTCCGCTGGCTGTCTTTGTGCCTCGCTCCAGTACTCCCCAGTGCAAGGGGCCCATTTTGTATGCATGATTAGAGAAGTTTGTGCCGGAACCTGCATTGTAGAAGGAGTACATGCCGCCGATGAGTAGTGAGCTTTTATGATGTGATGCGGAGAAGGGGCCGCAGAAGGCTGCGCATGCTTCTCCGTTACTCATGTAGCAATTGGCAAAGAAGAGGCTGTTTTCGGCGGTAAATCCGTCGGTTATCTCGCAGGCTTCGCCTACGAAGCAGTTTTTAAGTTTGGCGGAATTGGTAATGGTGGAGCCGTTGTAGATGACGGAGTTTTGGCAAATAACACCGATGCCGATTGTGACGCAGGCTTCTGGAATGCTTTTGAGGGTGCAGTCGCGTAGACGTAATGCGCCGTCGATGATGGAGCCATCGTTGATGTGACAGTTTGTGATGTCGTGGGTTGCGGTGATGCGTACATCGTTGCCGATGGTGGTGATGGGGAGGCTGTGGTCGGCGATGCTTTTCTTGACGAGCTGGTGTACGGTGTCTGTGAAGTCTTTGTCCTGCTCGTATTTTATCATTAGGGAGGCAAGTTGTGAGTGGAGACCGTCGAATATCATGACGTTTCCGTTGCCCACTTCGTTGAGCACAGGTATGATGCGTCCTTCGCCGAAGCAGGCGTCTGGTGTTGTGTTGATGCAGCCTACGTCTTCGATGAGGCAATCGTTGCCGATGATGCAGTTGCGCAGGGTGGCGCGACGTATGCCGCTGTGTTTGTAGAAGCCTTCGTTTATTTCTATTGTTTTGCAGAAGGTGCCGAGTGTTACCTCTCCGTAGAAATTTGTTTGGTGTATGTGTTCTGTGCGGAAATCGTTGGCCACGGTGATGTCGAGCCAGTTTTCTGCCGTGCATCCTTGCTTTTTGAGTGCGTCGATTTCGTTTTCGTTCAGTTTCCTCATAACGTGATCTTTTTCCTTGTGTGTGTTCGTAATGCAAATATACGAAAAAACAACTAACTCTAATGGTGTATTGTGAATAAATTCGTATCTTTGCAAAAAGTTTTCAGATTATGTATTATATCAGTAAAAGGCTGGTTATTTCTGCCAGCCATCATTTAGAGTTGTCGTATCCCAGCAAGTGTAGTCAGTTGCATGGCCATAACTGGACCATCACGGTTTACTGTAAGGCTCGTGAGCTTAATGAGGACGGAATGGTTGTTGACTTCAAGCTCATCAAGGAGCGCATCGAGTCGCAACTGGATCATGCCAACCTCAACGAGGTGCTTCCCTGCAATCCAACTGCCGAGAATATTGCCAAGTGGATATGCGATCAGCTGCCCGAGTGCTATCGTGTCGATGTGCAGGAGAGTGAGGGCAACATGGCAACTTACGAGGAGGAATGAGGGTAAACGAGACTTTTCTGTCGTTGCAGGGCGAGGGTCGCTTCACGGGGACGCCTGTCTTCTTTTTGCGTTTGTCCGGATGCAACCTGCAATGTCCGTTTTGCGACACCAACCATCAGGGCTACAAGGAGATGTCTGAGGACGAGATTGTGCAGGAGGCTTCTCAATATGAGCCTCGTCATATTGTCATTACGGGCGGAGAACCTGCCATGCAACTCACACAATCATTGGTCGATAAGCTTCACGAAGCCGGCTTTTTCATCCAGGTGGAGACGAACGGGACAATGCCTTTGCCCGAAGGCATCGACTGGGTGACGTGTTCGCCAAAGGGGCAGCCGGTATTGGAAAGTGTTGATGAATTGAAGGTGCTTTACGAAGGAAACGGTACAGACCTGAGCATTGCCGACGATATCAGTGCGAAGGAGTATCGTTTGCAGCCACTCGATACGGGCGACGACATGCGTAATCGCATGATTCTTCGCGATACTATTTCCTACATTATGCAGCACCCCAGGTGGTCGTTGTCCTTGCAGACGCACAAACTGCTCGGCATAAAGTAACTTGCTCCGCATTATACAAATGACATCGGAATGTGCCTTTTTAGTTTCTTTTTGCTACTTCGGTTTTTGTTCTAAAGTAGAGTGAAATAGAAAAAGAAATGGCTCGAAAATTCATCTCTCGGTGGTAGCTTACAGATTTGGCATGGGATGTTGACGGACTCGACAGGCTTAGTTTGCCGACATGCCACGTTAAGTTTGCCGAAACCCTTAACCTGATTTTCCTTCAAGGTATACGAAAATTGCCCTTTTCCTACGCGGGAAAGGGCAATTTCTATGTTTGTCTTGTTTGTCTCGATTTGTAAGTTTCAGTCGGTCAGCCTGTTGCGAATCCTTGCAAAATTCTGGAATATCCGTACAGGGGTACAGCCCGAACATTTCGACACCACTCTCAGCGAGTTTGCAAAATACAGTTTGTAAGCAGAATCGCTGTTTTGCCTGACAGAATGTTACTTGTTCTCTTCCTCGAGCGTGTAGGTCGAACTGCCGTCGAAGCAGTGCGTGCAAATACATTCCTTCGGCAGACCGATGGCATTCACGAGCGTCTCGAGTTTGGAGAAGCGCAGCGAATCGAGGTTCAGGCGGCGGGCTATTTCGTCCACCATGCGCTTGTATTCAGGGCTGTCGGTGCGTGTGTAAGCCTCAAGATTCTTGTTCTCGTCACCCTCGAAGTCCTTGATGATACGGCGTGTGATGAGCTCCAAGTCGCTCTTGCTGGCACTGTAATTGACGAAAGGACAGCTGTAAACCAGCGGCGGGCAACCAATGCGCATATGAATCTCCTTGGCACCAAGTTCATGCAACACCTTCGTATTGTCGCGCAACTGCGTACCTCTGACAATGCTGTCGTCGCAGAAAAGAACACGTTTGCCTTCCAATACATCCTTGTTGGCGATGAGCTTCATCTTGGCAACAAGGCTTCGCATCTCCGGATTGCTCGGTGTGAAAGAGCGAGGCCAGGTAGGCGTGTACTTGCTTATGGCACGCATATACGGACATCCGTGCCCTTGAGCATAACCAACTGCCATGCCGATTCCGCTATCAGGAATACCGCAGGCGCAGTCCACCTCCGTCTTGTCTTCCTCACCCATTATCCTGCCACACTCGTAGCGCACCATTTCCGTGTTCTTGCCCTCGTAGTTGCTTGTGGGGAAACCATAGTAAACCCACAGGAAAGAACAAACCTGCTTGCGCGGATTGGCTGGGCGAAGCACCTCCATCTGCTCCGCATCAATGCGGACAATCTCGCCGGGGCCTACATAATACGTCGTCTCAAAACCCAGATTTGGGAAGGCCGTCGTCTCGCTCGTTACAGCCATCGCCCCCTCTTTGCTGCCTACCACAATAGGCGTCCTGCCCCAAGAGTCGCGAGCTGCAATGATGCCGTTCTCCGTAAGCAGCAGCATCGAACACGAGCCCTTGATGTGCTTATAGACATATTCAATGCCGTCAACAAAATCCTTACCTTTTATAATAAGAAGCGCAATAAGCTCTGTGGGGTTGATTTTACCACTGCTGAACTCGCTGAGGTGTCCCCCCTCGTCAAGCAACTGCTGCGCAAGTTCCTCCAGATTGATGATTTTCGCAACCGTCACCAGCGCAAAACGGCCAAGATGGCTGTTCATGAGCATCGGTTGAGCATCAGTGTCGCTGATCACGCCAATGCCCGACTTGCCCAGAAACTTGTCCAGCTCTGGCTCGAATCGAGTGCGGAAATAGGTGTTTTCGAGATTGTGAATACTCCTAAGGAACTCGCCCGTGTCGCTAAGGGTTGTCATACCGCCACGTTTTGTCCCAAGATGCGATTGATAGTCTGTGCCGTAAAAAAGGTCAGTAACACACTTTTGTTTCTGTACTGTACCAAAGAATCCACCCATTGTCTTATAGTTAATGTTGTGAGCAGAGTGGCAAAGGTTCAATATTGCCCAGGAATCCCTCTGCTCAAGTCAAATGCAAAAGTACTGCAAATCGTGCTTTTCTGCAACTTTTTTATGCCCTTTTTTTCTGTATAAAAGCAAAAAAAGTACAGAATAGGCCTTGTTAGTTGGGGTTGATGAGCTTGAAGTCAAGTTGCTTTCTATAGAGGTCTGCTCTGGCAACCTGTATCTTTACGCTGTCTCCGAGGTTGTAACAGTGGTGATGACGACGGCCTTTCAGACAATAGTTCTTCTCGTCGAAGTCGTAATAGTCACCCTCCAGGTCGCGGAGAGGTATCATGCCTTCGCATTTGTTCTCGTCGATTTCCACATAAAGGCCGAACTCTGTGACGCCGGAAATTGTGCCCTGGAAGGTTTCGCCCAGGTGGTCGTTCATGAATTCCACTTGCTTATACTTGATGCTTGCTCTTTCTGCCTGTGCTGCGGTCTGTTCCATGTCGCTGCAATGCTCACAGAGTTCTTCGTATTTCAGCTGGAAGACATTGCGTCCGCCCTCTGCGTAACGGGTGAGAAGCCTGTGCACCAGGAGGTCGGGATAACGGCGTATGGGCGATGTGAAGTGTGTGTAGTAGTCGAACGCCAAGCCGTAGTGACCGACATTATATGTGCTGTATTTGGCTTTCATCATGGCTCTGAGGGTTATCATCTCGATGACATTTTGCTCGCGTTTGCCTTTGATGTCGCTGAGCAGGCGGTTGAGGTTGCGGCTGATGTCGTTTCGGTTGCCGGTTGCTTTCAGTCGATGTCCGAACTTTTTCACGAAGTCGGCGAGATTGAAGAGCTTTTGCGGGTCGGGATTTTCATGTATGCGATAGGGCAGAACCTTGGGCTTTTGGTTTTTGGGGACTTTGCCGATGCTTTCTGCTACAGTGCGGTTGGCGAGGAGCATGAACTCTTCGATGAGTTTGTTGGCGTCCTTTGCTACTTTGAAATATACGCCTGTGGGGTGTCCGTCGGGTTCGATTTTGAATCGAACTTCGCATCTGTCGAAGTCGACTGCTCCGGCGTTGAAGCGTTTTTGGCGCAGTTGTTTGGCTATTCGGTTGAGGATGATGAGTGGTTCGGCGTAGTCTTCTGCCGGTTTGGCATTGATGCTGTCGGGTGCGGGCATGGGGGCCGAGTCGCCTGGGGCTTTGTAGTCTTCTTCGCTTGCTTCGTGATGGTCTTCCAGCACTTTCTGTACTTCTTCGTATGTGAAGCGTCTGTCGCTGCGGATTACTGTGTGGGCGAGTTGCCAATACTTGACTTCTGCTTTTTCGTTGATGTGGAAGATGACGGAGTATGTCAGTTTTTCTTCGTCGGGACGGAGTGAGCAGATGAAGTTGCAGAGCCGTTCGGGCAGCATGGGCACTGTGCGGTCTACGAGGTAGACGCTTGTTGCGCGTTTGAATGCTTCTTTGTCTATGATGGAGCCTTCTGTGACGTAGTGGCTTACGTCGGCTATGTGGACGCCTATTTCCCAGAGTCCTTCTTTGAGTGGTTGGATGCTGAGTGCGTCGTCGAAGTCTTTGGCGTCGTATGGGTCGATGGTGAAGGTGAGCACGTCTCGCATGTCGAGTCGGCGTGCTATTTCTTCTTCGGTGATGCCTGGTGTGAGTTTTGCGGCTGCTTTTTCTACGTTTGCCGGGTAGGTGTAGGGCAGTCCGTATTCGGCGAGGATGGCGTGCATTTCGGCATTATTCTCGCCTGTTTTGCCCAGGATGTCGATGACTTTGCCGATGGGGTTCTTGGCTCTTTCGGGCCATTCTATGATGCGTACGACGGCTTTGTCGCCTGTTTTGCCTTTTTTGAGGTTGTCTTTTGGGATGAATATGTCGTTGGCGAGTGTGCGGTCTTCTGTCAGGAGGTAGGCGTAGCCTTTTTGCACTTGCAGTGTTCCTACGAAGGTTTTTTCGCTTCGCTTGATGATTTCGGTGACTGCTGCTTCGCGGACGTGGTGTTTTCTGCGGGCGAGGAGTGTGACTTGTACGGTGTCGCCGTCCATGGCGTGGAGGCTGTTTCGTTCGGCCACGAGGATTGGTTCGCCGCCTTCTTCGGGCTGGAAGGTGTTTTTGCCGTTTGCTTTTCGGCGGAAGGTGCCGGTCATTACTTGCGAGGGCATGTTCAGGGTGTAGTGTCCGCGCGGCTGTTCTTTGATGAAGTCGTCCATCAGCATGCCGTCGAGCACGTCGACGAGGAGCATTTTTGCCTGGCTTGTGCGCAGATGCAGTTGCTTGCAGATGCTTTTCAGGGGAAAGGTTACGGCTGGATTCTCCTGGAAGAAATCAATGACGGTGCGTTCTAAGTCGCTTTTTCGCAGTGCTCGGCTGCCGGTTTTCTTCTTGCCCATAATTTGTAGATTAGTTCTCTGCAAATATACGCAGAAAATGAAAACTACGTGACACGAATGGAGAAATATGTTGGATTTGCCTCGTTATTTTTGTGTTTTTCCTGCTCTACAGCAGAAAATGGTGGCGCCGTAGGCGGCATGTGATGTGGTGTGTGCTGAAAAGCCTTAACCTTGTGCGGCAGAATGGTTAAGCATTATTGCAAGAAAGGTTAACCTTTTTGGCCAAATAGGTTAAGCATTTTCGGCCAAAGGGTTAACCTTTTTTTGTGATGTGCCAGAGTTGTCTGGAAATCAATGTGTTTTATTCTGCCAAGCAGCCGTCGAGCAATTCGGCGATTGCCTTTTTGTCGAGGTTCTGTCCGATGAAGACAAGTTTCTGCATGCGGTCGCCGTAGCGGTCGTCCCAGTCGCGGCGCAGGTTTGCATCGCGCTGTTTCATGGCTTCCAGTTCTGCGGCAGGCATGGTGGCGTACCATTGCCCGATGTTCTGCAGCTTGACCTGTTTGCCTGCTTGCTCAAAGAGGTAGCAGAAATCTTCTTCGCCTCGGAAGTAGCATATGCCTTTGGCGCGAATGATGTTCTTTGGCCAGAGTCGTGCCACAAACTGGTCGAACTCGCCCAGGTCCATCGGTTCGCGACGGTAATAGACGTAGGTGCCGATGCCATATTCTTCTGCTTCTCCCTCGTGGTGGTCGTGGTGGTGATGATGGTGGCAGTGGCATTCGTGGTCGTCGCAGTGATGGTGGTGTTCCTCTTCGTGCTCATGGTGGTGGTGATGGCCCTCCAGTTCCTCTATCCAAGTGGCAGATGTGGCAACATCCTTGTAGTCGAAAAGGTCGGTGTTCAGCAACCTGTCGAGTTCCACATCGCCATAGTTGCATGGAATTATCTGTGCCTTAGGCTGCAAACCACGTATGATCTGGCGAATACGTTCCAGCTCGTTTGCCGCCACATCGTCGGCCTTGTTCAGCAAGATGATGTTGCAGAATTCAATCTGCTGAATGACAAGATTCTCGATGTCCTCTTCTCCGATATTCTTTTCCGTAAGACCGCTGCCACAATCGAACTCATCCTTCAGGCGCAGAGCGTCAACCACGGTGACAATACAATCCACATAAGGTACACCGAACTTCGTTACCTCCGGCGCCATGTCCGCCATCGAACAAATCGTCTGCGCAATGGGCTCCGGCTCGCATATGCCGCTGGCCTCTATGACAATGTAGTCGAACTTCTGCATCGCCATGATGTCCCGAAGCTGTTCCACCAGGTCCATCTTCAGCGTACAGCAGATGCAACCGTTCTGCAAGGCAATCAAACTGTCGTCATCTCCACCTACGACGCCATCCTTCTGGATAAGCTCGGCATCGATGTTCACCTCCCCAATGTCGTTCACAATCACAGCAAAACGAATGCCACGACGGTTCGAAAGAATGCGGTTCAAGAGAGTCGTCTTGCCACTACCCAAATAACCGGTGAGCAGCAGCACAGGAATATGATATTTCGTCATAAAGCAAAATGTTTAAGAATTATCAACTGCAAAGATACTGCTTTCTGCCGAATTAAGACTCCTCAAAGTAAGAAAAACATCTACAACTGAATCACTCAGGAATACATAATCAGAAGAACAGACATTTTTTTCAATATAAGATATTGCAGAAATTCAGGAAAATACTAACTTTGCACGCAAATATATACATTAATAATAATAGAACAATGAACAAAATCAAGTCATTCTTCCTGTTCGCGGTCATGCTCGTGGCAACAACACTACAAGCACAAAAACCCGACTACTTTGTGCCTTACAAGCAGATAGCACTCCGCTTGCCCAGTGTACCATTGCTCGTCAACGACCCCTACTTCTCCTTCTGGTCGCCCTACAACAACCTCAACGACGGAACCACCAAGCATTGGGGTGACCGCCAGAAGTCAATGGACGGCCTTCTGCGAGTGGACGGCCAAGTCTATCGCTTTATGGGTGCAACACGCTCCACAAAGCTTCTCTCCATCGCCCCCATGGGAAACAAAGGCGGATACACAGCAAAAGTCCGCACTTCTATGCCCTCCACACTCGTAGACACATGGATGAACCTCGGCATCTCCGAGTCCGGATGGGCAACACAAACAGGCCCATGGGGCACAAAAGGCGAATATCCCAACATACAAACATCATGGGATGGTGGCAACACCGACCGCTATATCCGCCGACATGTTAACCTCACAGCCGAAGACCTCAAGTGCGACCTCTGGATTGTCTATTCTCACGACGATATATGCGAGGCCTACATCAACGGTGTGAAGATAATAGAAACAAAAGAAGAATGGCGTCAGAATGTCAAAGTCCACTTGACGGGAGCGGCACGCGAAGCACTCGTCGAAGGAGATAACGTTATTGCATTCCACGTTCACAATACCTCGGGCGGTGCTTTGGCAGACATCGGCCTCTATAAGAACGACCTCGGATTCCATCCAGGCTATCGTGCTATTGCAGGAATGGCAGACGAAGGTCCATGGGAAGCCAAAGTGAAGAAGATCGCAATGAGCGGCACAACCTGGGCACAGGAAAGCTATAACGACGAAAGTTGGGAAACAGAAATGGGCGCATTCGGCACGAAAAGCGAGTATCCCAACATCAATACGAACTGGACTGCAACAGGTAGTGACTATTATATCCGTCGCTATATTACTCTCACGGCAGAGGATTTGAAGAAAGAGCTTGCTCTTATTTATTCTCACGATGATGTTTGTCAGGCTTATATCAATGGCCGTCGTATGGTTAACGTAGGCAATACCTGGCATGAGAATGTTGTTTATAACCTTACAGCCGACGACAAGGCGGTGCTCCACGAAGGCACAAACGTCATTGCTTTCCATGTTCATAATACGACTGGCGGTGCCTTGGCGGACATTGGCCTATATGAAAATATAAGGAATGAAGCGAAGGCTGTGCAGAAGTCTGTTGACGTTTTGGCAACAAACACGTACTATACTTTCCAATGTGGTGGTGTTGATTTGGATCTTGTGTTCACTGCTCCGTTCCTTATGGACGACGTTGAGTTGATGTCTACTCCGGTGAATTACATTTCTTATCAGGTTCGTTCTAATGACGGGGAAGAGCATGATGTGCAGTTCTACTTTGGTACGACTCCGGAACTGACGGTTGACAACAACAGCCAGGCTACTGTTTCTAGCATTGTTAATGTTGGTGGTCGCTCTTATATCAAGAGTGGCAGCAGGGACCAGAAGGTTCTTGGCAAGGCGGGTGACAATATTACTATTGACTGGGGCTACCTCTATTTGCCTGATGTGAATGGTTCTATCTCTGTGGCCGACCAGGATCTTACGGCTTCGACTTTTGCTTCGACGGGCAGTTTGCCTAAGAATGCTGTTCCGTTTACAAGTTCGGAGGAGGGCGAGATGCCTCAGCTTTCTTATGTTCACGACTTCGGAAAAGTGTCGCAGGCAAGCAGTTATATGATGTTTGGCTATGATGAGGTTTACGATATGCGCTATATGGACAAGGACTACAAGGGCTATTGGGCGCGTAACGGCAAGACTATCTTCCAAGCTTTTGCTGAGTTCCAGGAGAACTATGACGACATTATGGTGCGTTGTCAGGAACAGGATCGTGTGATTTATGACGATGGTTTGGCTGCCGGCAACAGCAAGTATGCCGAGGTTCTTTGTGCTTCTTACCGTCAGTGTATTGCTGCGCACAAGATTTTCGAGGACAACAAGGGCAATCTTCTCTTCTTTTCTAAGGAGAATAACTCTAACGGTTGTGTCAATACGGTAGACCTTACCTATCCTTCTGCTCCGCTTTTCTTGCTTTACAATACGGAGTTGATGAAGGGTATGTGTACGTCTATTTTCGATTATTGTGAGAGCAATCGTTGGGGTTTCGACTTTGCTGCTCATGATTTGGGTACTTATCCTCATGCCAACAATCAGGTTTATGCTCAGCGTTTCCCAGGTTCTAATGGAGAGTTCGGTGGCAATATGCCTATCGAGGAGAGTGCAAATATGGTTATTTTGGCTGCGGCTATTTCTATTTCCGATGGCAATACCGACTGGGCCGACCGTTATTGGAAGACGCTCACCACGTGGACGGAGTATCTTGCCGAGAATGGTACCGACCCCGAGAACCAGCTTTGTACCGACGACTTTGCCGGTCACTTGGCTCACAATGCCAACCTTGCCGTGAAGGCTATTATGGGTGTGGCTGCTTATGCCCAACTCTGTTTCATGCGTGGCGATGTGGATGGCTACAATTCTTATATGGCTAAGGCTAAGCAGATGGCTACCGATTGGGCAAAACTTGCCAAGGATGGCACTCACTACAAGCTGGCTTACGACCGCAGCGGCACTTGGAGCCAGAAGTACAACATGGTTTGGGACAAGGCGTGGGGCACTAATCTCTTCTCCGAAACGATTAAGAGACAGGAGTATAACTATTACATGACCAAACTGAAGACCTATGGTCTGCCCCTCGACAGCCGTTCTACGTACACCAAGAGCGACTGGGAGATTTGGACAGCATCGCTGGCTTCCAACAACACCAACTTCCTCAAGATTTCAAATCTCCTCTGGAAGTATGCCAACGAGACTCCGAGCCGTGTGCCTTTCTCCGACTGGTATTTCACCGACGGCAACGGCGGCTGGGTAAGTTTCCGTGCACGAAGCGTTGTGGGCGGCCACTGGATGAAGGTCTATATGGACAAGATTCTCAGTGGAGAGATTGGCACAGCCATTGCTCCTATCCGTGCCGACGAGGTCGGCAACAAGGCGTCGAAGTACATCAACGGCTGGTATAATCTCAGCGGCCAAAAGATAGATGAGCCCGTTCAGCGCGGCATATATATCAAGGATGGCAAGACTATCGTAAAATAATGGTTAACCTATTTCCCAATAATGCTTAACCATTCCGGTCATAATGGTTAACCTAATTGACCATAAAGGTTAACCTTTCCTGCAAGCACCCCTCGGCTGTCGAAAGACATCGGCCGAGGGGTGCTTCTTTTTGGCAGGGTTGCGTCGAAGGGAAAGGTGAGGCAAAGGAGCAGCCGAGGGCGCATCTGGTTTGGGAAAGAGAGAGGCGGAACTGCCGAAAAGCAGTTCCGCCTTGTCTATGTTTCACTGGTCAGTCTTCCTTGTTTCTTATCCTGATGCCGACTTCCGTAATGCCCGGAATCGTCTCTTTCGTCATGAGGTGATAGATGCGCACACAGCCTTCCCGGTCCTTCTCCATACGAAACGGAACGTGTTGTGTCTCGTACTGGTGGAAATTGACGCCGCTCGTCAGTGCATCACCTTCGTTGTCTGTCAGAGGGTAGCGAATCGTGTCACGCCGAAAAACGAAAGCATTGGAGTCGCATTGCTCAACGGCAAGCACAATGTCCCTTATGGCAAGACCCGCTTTCGTGCGAAGTCCCACGGTGAGAGTCCCGCTGATGTCCTCCGCATACACAGGCAAATCGAAACAAACCGTGTCGCGCCTCGCCCAACCATCGGCAGGCAATGTTGCATAACGATGCACCAGCGTGTCGCCGGCACACGATGCCGTCAGCAGGCCTCCCACAGCCCAAGCATACAAAAGGGTGCGGCGTATCATTCAGTGCGGCGTTCGCCTTTGTGCGGCTTGCTCTTGTGTTTCTTCTTACGTCTCTTTTTGTCGAAACGGTTCAGGTCTTCCTGCGTCGCCAAATCGACAGGGCGTTCTGGCTCCTTATGGCCGCCTTCTTCAAGCGAAACAGGCTTCTCGCCGCGCTGATTCATCTCGATGATAGCCTTCGCACGCTCGGCACTGATGGTAACAAGGTTGGCAGGAGTACGCTTGTCGGTAGAATAAGTCACAAGCTGCGACAGAATATCAGCCTTGAAGTAATAGTAGTCCGCATCCTGTGTATAAAGAATCATATTGCGGGCAGGCAGCATACGAGAAGCCTCTACATACTGGTCCACCTCATAATTCATGCAGCACTTCAGCTTCGCACACTGGCCGGCAAGCTTCTGAGGGTTGAGGCTCAAATCCTGAAAACGAGCAGCACCCGTGCCAACACTCTGGAAGTTCTTAAGCCATCCGGCACAGCAAAGCTCACGCCCACAAGGACCGAAACCACCAATGCGACCGGCCTCCTGGCGCGCACCAATCTGCTTCATCTCAATGCGAACATGGAAAGTGTCCGCCAAAACCTTAATGAGTTGGCGAAAATCCACACGCCCGTCGGCAATATAATAAAAGATAGCCTTGTTGCCGTCGCCCTGGTATTCCACATCACCAATCTTCATGTCCAGCCCAAGGTCCTTGGCAATCTGTCGGCTCTGAATCATCGTGGCATGCTCACGAGCCTTAGCCTCCTCATAGCGTTCCATGTCATTCTCCCGGGCCAGACGGTAAATCTTGCGTATCTCCTCGTTGGCCTTAAGGTTCGCATGCTTCATCTGCAAAGGCACAAGCTTGCCCGTCAGCGACACAACACCAATGTCATGCCCCGGATTAGACTCGACGGCAACAATGTCGCCCTTCTTCAAAGGCAAATTCTCACAGTTGTGATAATAGCCCTTACGCGTATTCTTAAACTGCACCTCCACAAGGTCCGTCACCTCATTATTACCTGGAATGTCTGCCAGATAATCGTAGGTATTGAGTTGAGCGTAATGGCCCGTGTTGGCACTTTGAGCAGCAAAACCATGCCCGCGGTCGCCACTGAGATATTGTTTGTCCATGTATATATCGTTCCGTTTAGTTCTTTTTTAGCAATACAATCATTTTCAGAGCAAGGTCAAAGAACACCATCCTGGCATTCGTGTTCTGCGAAATGTCCCTGCTCGCATCGCTCAACTCATCCATAATGCCAATGACATTACGCTCATTGATGAACGGAGCAAAGCGCTTACTGAAGTCCTCCTCATCCCTGCTGAGGTAGTTTATCTCCGGTTGGTTGAAGTTATATATGAAGTTCTCTCGCACTAAACCCTGGAAATAGTCAAGCATTCTTTTCTGCCTTTCACGCCCAAGTTCTGCAACAGCAAGTGCCCATTGCTGCATTTCCTTGATGCGACGAGCATAACTGTGCCGCATAAGTTGCACAAAGAGGTCAAAGAAATACTGTCGCTCCGAGTTCTGCTCCATGCGTTTCAATGCTTCTGCGTAACTGCCTTGGGCAATGTGTGCCAGCAGATCTGCATCTTCTTGCAACATGGAATGACGTTCCTGCAAAGCCTTGCTGATGATGTTTTCCTGCAGAGCAGGCACATTGATGCGTTGCACACGGCTTTGAATCGTGCCAAGAACGTTGTCCGGTTCTTGGCTGACAAGCAGGAAGTGTGTGCCGACAGGCGGTTCCTCGATGAGCTTGAGGAGTTTGTTTCCTGTTTGTTCGTTCATGCGTTCCGGCATCCATAGGACAACTACCTTACGTCCGCCCTGGCTTGATTTCAGTGCTAATTTCTTTTGGAGGTTGTCGCTTTCCTGTACATAGATTGTCAATTGCTGGTTTTCTGCTCCTATTATTTCGAGCCAATCTTCTGTGTCGAAGTATGGCGAGCGGCAGAGTTGTTCGCGCCAGGGTGTAAGGAAGTCGTCGGAAATGGGGTGTTCGCTGCTTTTTGCCTTGTAGACAGGGAAGGTGAAGTGCAGGTCGGGATGTGTCCAGGGGAATGTCATATGACAGTCGGAGCAAGTGCCGCAGGCTCCTTTTTCGTTGGGATTTTGGCAAAGAAGCATTTGTGCGTAGGCTAATGCCAATGCTAATTTGCCTGCACCTTTTGGGCCGCAGAACATGATGGCATGTGGCACCTTGTTTTCTACGAGGAGTTTTGTGAGGTGCTGCTTTATGCTTTCTTGTCCTATGATGTTGTCGAATGTCATTTACATATATTGACCATTGGCCGTTGAACACTGACCATTTATTTGCAAAGGTACGAAATAATTGTGAATTCTTAAATTATAATTCTTAATTTCTTCCTATCTTTGCTATGAAATGGAAACGCGAATACTATGAAGGACTTTGGTGAACTGAGAATTGCTGTTGCGGGAACTGGTTATGTTGGCTTGTCGATTGCGATATTGCTTGCTCAGCATCATGAGGTGACGGCTGTGGATGTTGTTCGGGAGAAGGTGGACAGGATAAATAATGGGGTGTCGCCTATTCAGGATGAATACATTGAGCGTTATCTGGCGGAGCGGCCTCTTAGGCTTAGGGCGACGCTGGATGCTGCGTCGGCATACAGGGATGCTGACTTTGTGGTTATTGCTGCGCCGACGAATTACGACCCGGTAAGGAACTTTTTCGACACGCATCATATTGAGGATGTCATCGACTTGGTGGTGAGTGTCAACCCGGATGCGGTGATGGTTATAAAGAGTACTATTCCTGTCGGCTATTGCAGGAGTCTTTATGCGAAGTATGCTTTGAAGTTTCTTTACAAGCCGGAGTTGAAGGGCAAGAAGTTCAATCTGTTGTTTTCGCCTGAATTTTTACGTGAGAGCAAGGCTTTGTATGACAATCTTTACCCGTCGAGAATCATTGTTGGCTACCCGAAAATTATTGAAATCGACGACAGTAATTTCACGGAGGAGAATGCTGCCATCACTGCCATCGGCAACCCTGATGCCAGGTCTCATGCGGAAACTTTTGCAAGGCTCTTGCAGGAGGGGGCGGAGAAGCCTGACATTGATACGCTCTTCATGGGTATGAAGGAGGCGGAGGCGGTGAAGTTGTTTGC
This sequence comes from Bacteroidaceae bacterium, assembly GCA_017631315.1. Taxonomy (GTDB): domain Bacteria; phylum Bacteroidota; class Bacteroidia; order Bacteroidales; family Bacteroidaceae; genus Physcousia. The sequence continues at coordinate 86,009 of JAGBTN010000017.1, forward strand.
TAACACGTACTTGGCTTTGCGTGTGAGTTACTTTAATGAATTGGACACTTATGCGGAGGTGAAGGGGCTCGACACGAAGGCTATCATCGAGGGTGTGGGGCTTGACCCACGCATCGGGTCGCACTACAACAATCCTTCCTTCGGCTATGGCGGTTATTGTCTGCCGAAGGACACGAAGCAGTTGCTGGCCAACTATCAGGATGTGCCGCAGCAGATGATGACGGCCATTGTGGAGAGCAACCGTACCAGGAAGGACTATATTGCCGATGCGGTGCTTCGCATGGCGGGTTATTACAGTGAGAATGCACAATGGAACAGCGAGAGCGAGCAGCATTGTGTGATAGGCATTTTCCGCTTGACCATGAAGAGTGGCAGCGACAACTTCCGCCAGTCGGCCATACAGGGCATCATGAAGCGCATCAAGGCCAAGGGTGCCGAGGTGATTGTCTATGAGCCGACATTGCAGGACGGCGAGAGTTTCTTTGGCTCCAGGGTGGTCAACGACCTCGAAATCTTCAAGATGTTGTCCAGAGCCATTGTTGCAAACCGCTATGAGGCTTGCCTGGACGACGTGAAAGACAAGGTCTATACGCGAGACATCTTCGGCTGCGATTAGGCGAAGGGTTCGCTTCTTTATAAAAAGGCTGCAGTGAGGTTCTTGTGCCTCACTGCAGTCGTTTTTCAACATCTACTGTCGAGTTTGCCAAATAGGTGTACCTAATTGCCCGACTTAACGTGCCTTGTTGGCAATAATGGTTAACCTTTTTTGCCGACTTGGCAGTAGATGTTTTCTTGTGAGCAGTATCTTATTGGGAAACAATCTCTTGTGCGTCGGTTGTCGGGCCCTCTACGGTGAGGACGCCAGCCTCGTCGATGTTTATTTTGTCCATCAGCACAACACGCTCCTCGGGGTTGTCTATCATGCGACCATGATAAACGCAGTAGCGGTTGCCGTCGGGCATTGTGAGCACCATGTTGTGGCCTGTGCCCATAACCTTGCCGCCCTTGCTTACGTTCTCCTCCAGCACAGGATTGTTTTCAGCCTTCGTGAAGGGGCCGAGAGGATTGTCGGCAGTGGCATAACCTACGGCATAGTACTGTCCGCCATAGTGGTTTGCGCTATACATTATATAATATGTGTCGCCCTCACGGAACAGATAGCTGCCCTCCGTCCAGCGGCGGTTCACCTCGCCATGCGTCGCACTGCGGCTCTCCCATTCGCTCTGGCGGTCAGACAATTCCGTAGGCGGGCAAAGCAGCAGTACGGGTTCGCCAATGACTCCGCTGAAGTCGGGCTTCAACTCAACACCATAAACCCAGCTCTCTTCAATCTCCTGGAAACTGCCGGCCTTGCGCAGACTGTCTGCAATCTCACTCTCCACGGCATGCTTATAGCAGCAGCGGCTGAAGTAGAGGTAGCACTTGCCGTTCTCGTCGTCGAAGTAAACATTCGCATCGATAATGGGATACTCAGGATTGAAGACAGGCCTGTCGAACAAATCGACAAACGGACCGGCAGGAGAATCACTGACGGCAACGCCAATCTTGAAGTTCTCGCCTTCGTTCGTGGGGTTCACCCTGTAGTTGGAACTATAGAAGAGATAGAACTTGCCGTTGCGTTCATACACCTCCGGAGCCCAGAAACAGTCGAGGTTCCACTGTGCAGAGTCGCCGCCCTTATACACCTGGCCGCACGAGTCCCACTGAACCAAGTCGTCGCTCACAAAGGCCTCGAAACCATCGCCGAGCGAGGTTCCGTACATATAGTAACGCCCATCGCTGGCATGAAGCAGGAAGGGGTCGCCAAACTTCAGCGGAATAGGGTTAGTCACGGTGCTTGTCTTCGTCTCCACCTCCTTGCTCGTATTGCAAGCAAAGAAGCACAGGCACAAGAATGCCAAAGGGAAAAGGATTTTTTTCATCACTACAAATTATTGATTATTGTTTACTTTATAGTCTTCGCTTCGTGTTATGTTTTGCGTGTTTGCCGGGTCGCTGTCAGCCTCGCGGAACCAGTCGCTGTACTCAACATAGTGTTGAGCGTAAGTCTTGTTTAGTGCCTGAGCCTGTTCGGGGTCAACCTTCTTGATGAATTTTGCAGGCACACCGCCCCAAAGCTCACCATCGCCAATCTGCGTGTTGCTCAGCACGAGTGCTCCCGCAGCCACGATTGCACCCTTGCCCACCACAGCATGGTCGAGCACAGTGGCACCCATTCCGACCAACGCACCATCCTTCACCTCACAACCATGCAGCGTAACACAGTGGCCGATGGTAACGTCGTCGCCCAGAATACAAGGCGCCTTGCCGTTGAGAGTATGGATACAAGAGTTGTCCTGGACGTTCGTGCGATTGCCAATCTTTACGAAGTGAACGTCGCCACGAATGACGGCATTGAACCAAACCGTGCAGTCGTCGCCCATTTCCACGTCGCCCACTATTGCAGCACCCTCGCTGAAGTAGCAATGTTTGCCGAATCGGGGAGCGGGCATCCCCTTGAGTGTCTTGATTATTGCCATTTCTTTTTATTGAATATTGACCATTGAACATTGACGATTGAGCCACTCCTTTTCCTCTCCCTCAAGGTAAGGCGAGAGCTCGTCGCATACTTTCTTGTGATAAGTGTTGAGGTAAGCCACTTCTTCCGGTGTCATCATTTCCCAAATGACGGGTGTTAAGTCTATCGGACAAAGCGTGAGCGGTTCGAGTCGCAGAAAGCGTCCGAACTCCGTTTCGCCATCCTCGACGATGAGCATGGTGTTTTCGATGCGTACGCCATGCTTGCCTTGTCGGTAGATGCCGGGCTCGTTGGTGACCGTCATGCCTGCATGGAGTGGGGCAGGTTTCCATGTGTGTCGTATCTGATGGGGTCCCTCGTGGACACACAAGTACGAGCCAACACCGTGTCCGGTGCCGTGCCCATAGTTGATGCCATGCTGCCACATTGCATAGCGAGCCAGTGCATCTATCTGCGTTCCGCTGATGCCGTCGGGGAAACGGGTGAGGGCCAAACGGATATGTCCCTTGAGAACCAAGGTGTAGTCGAGGCGTTCCTCGTCGGTAAGAGCTCCCAAGGCGATGGTTCGTGTAATGTCTGTTGTGCCGTCTTGGTATTGGGCACCGCTGTCCAACAGCAGTAATCCTTTCGGCTCGAGCGTGGCGTCCGTCTCGGGTGTGGCTTCGTAGTGGACGATGGCACCATGCGGTCCGTAGGCTGCAATCGTGTCGAACGACAAGCCTCGATACAGGTCTTGCTCTGCCCTCAAGGCTGTAAGTTTCCGGTCTATGCTGATTTCCGTCTGCCCACCTGCTTCTACGGCTGGCTTCAGCCAATGCAGGAACCGCACCATCGCCACGCCATCTCGCACCATAGCCTTGCGGAAGCCTGCTATCTCGGCTGCGTTTTTGATGGATTTCATCGTGGGAATGGGGTTCGCAGCCTTGCTTACGCAGGCCGGCCTTCCGTAGGGGCGAACCTTCACATTGATGCTTTCGAGATATTGCTTTACGGTTTCATCGAGTTTCTCGCTGTCGATGTAGAGTGTTACATCGTTTTGTGTGAGCAGGACATAACTGACGAAGACGGGATTGCAGTGTACGTCGGAGCCGCGAAGGTTGAGGAGCCAGGCTATTTCATCCAGTTGTGAGATGACGATGCCCTCTTCTCCTTGTACCCAAAGTGACTGCCTTACTCGTTCTATCTTGCTTTCTGCCGACTCGCCGGCCAACTCCAGTGGCTGTATTTCCACCTTGTTCTTGGGAATGGGAGGGCGGTCTGTCCACAAGGTTTCGGCAGGGTCGAGGTCCGTTTTGAGTTGTATGCCGGCTTTGCCCAGTGCTGCTTCCAGTTCTTCGATTTCTGCAGATGTAAAGACTTCGCCGTCCGCTCCGACGATATCGTTCTCGGTAAGTTGTTGGCACAACCATTCCGTAATGCTCGGTGTCTCTGCCAAACCGTCTTTCATAAGAGTGAAAGGAGTGCCAGCGAGTTGCTCGGCAGCAGCAATGAAGTAGCGGCTGTCTGTCCAAAGAGCTGCATCGGAAAGGGTGACGACGGCTGTTCCGGCACTTCCGTCGAATCCCGAAATCCACTGACGTGTCTGCCAATGTTCGGGCACATACTCGCCTTGGTGCGGGTCTGTGCTTGGGAAAATGAAAGCGCTTAGCCCGTTTTCCTGCAAGTATTCACGCAGTATGCCGACTCTGTTTATGATATCTTTTGCCATTCTTTTCGTGTTATGTTGTCTGATGTCGCGGTAGTGTTTCGTTGAATGGTCATGATGCAACAATTGAATGGTCATGATGCAACGATTGAATGGTCATGACCATCCAATCATCTCACCACTTTGCGTCCGTTCATTATGTATATGCCTTGCATTGGCTTCCCATAGATGCGACGGCCACTCAAGTCGTAGATTCCTGTCTTTTCCTGTTGTTTGTTTATTAGGATATTGCCGATTCCGTCGGGGTCTTCATTGATATATGCGCCCTCGTAGTACCAGACGGGTAGATGACTGCTGTCGGGCACGGGGTGGTAGTCCTCGTTGAGTGTCTGGAACCAGGCTTGATTTCCGTCCTTCCTGCCGGCGTTGAGTAGGTAGCATAACTCGCCGCTTCTTGCACTTTGCTGGTCGGCACTCTTGGCATCGTAGGGAATTTCTGCTCCCCAATCGCTTATATAATATGTGTCTTGCAGTATGGCTCGGCTGTTGTTGCGACAGATGACGTCGCCACCATCCGAACTGATGTTCATGTTGCCCATCATCAGACAGTTCGAGATGAAGCCCGTTGCCGTTGCCCATCCCACAAGGCCGCCACAGCTGTTGACTTCGTTACCTTCAATCGAACCGGCAAAGAGGCAGTCCTGCAACTGGCTGATGTTGGAAGCTTCACTGATGAGACCAGCCAGACCGCCATGTGTGCCGTCGCCGGAAATCGTGGCGATGATGTCGATGTAACTCTGGCAACGGAGCAATGTGCCGCCAAACATTTCGCTGACAAGACCGGCATACTTGCCACTTGTTCTAATCGTTCCACGCACAATGAGGTCCTTCACCGTGCCGGACAAATGCCCGAAAAGACCGGCATAGTCGGCTTCGCGAACCAAGCCAATGGTAATGGTGTGCCCGGCTCCGTCGAATATTCCGCCGTAAGTCTTGCTGTTGCCTATCATTGTGGCAGGATAACCTCTGAAATCAATATCGTTGCTCAGCACACCACAGATGTTCGTCTGGCCTTGTTCCACCAGTTGTGCGAATCCGTTCAGTGCTTCGGCCGAAGCAATAATGTAGTATCCGCGTTCGTCTTTCGGCAGGCTGTTCATGTTCACATAACCGCAGACCTGACATGTCCCGTGCTGGAATGTATGTTCGTCCTGCTTGTTGAGCGAGGCATTGTTGGTATAGCCGTCGATTGAGGAGTATGGCGTTCCGTCGCAATGTAAACGTGAGAAACAATACACAACATTGTGCGTAGTGTCTGGCACGGGCGTAGTGTCCGAGCCAAGCGTTTGTCTCCATGCGGTGGTTCCGGGTTGCTTGTTCTCGAGCAGGAAACAAGCCTCGCCATAGATTACCTGGTTTTCTGTTAGAGAAGAGACATGCCCACAATCGTTTGCAGCCCCCCAATTCCCATAGAAGAAATTGTTGTGCGAGGTGACATTGCCGCTGTTGCGCGACAAGATGTCGCTGCCTTGTGTGCTGACAGTGAAGTGGCCTATGATGAGACAGTTGGTGATGTTTGTGCTTCCACTTGCCCAACCTGATACGCCAGCACAACATTCGGTCTGTCTTCCCTGTATCGAACCACTGATAAGGCAGTCTCGGACTACCGTGCCGGCATAGGAGATACCCACAATGCCGCCGTGTGTTCCATCGCCCCCAATAGAACTGATAATGTTCACTCGGCTTTGGCAACGCTCAATGGTCGCATTCTCAGTCTGTCCGGCAATGCCGCCTGCATACTTCGCAGAGGTCGTGATGTTGCCGGTTATGGTTAGGTCGTGTATGTAACCAGACAGGTTGCAGAACAAAGCAGCAAAGTCTGCCGTACGTCTCATGTCAAGTTTGATAGTGTGACCGGCACCATCGAACTCACCTTTATAGTTTGCCCCCGTACCTATCATGACATCCGGATAGGCCGTGAAGTCAATGTCGTTTTTCAGTACGGCACACAAGGAAATGCTCCCTGTGTTGACCTGCTGTGCGAAGTCTGCCAAGTCTTCAGCCGTAGCAATCTCAACGATTCTCTCGTCTTCCCCCGCACCACTGTTGTTGATGAGGCGGTCGAGAAATTCAATTCGGTTCTCAATGAATTCCTTTAACCAACCCACCTCAACTTCATATGAGCCGCCGGCTCGAGGATTAACCTGTACAAGTTGGTCCAATATGGGCCAGCGTATGAAATTAAGGCGCTGTGATTGCATGAGTTCTTGTGCTGTCGAATCGATGTACGCCACGAGGCTTTCTGCCGTAATGCCTTGCTTCTCTCGGGCAGTGTTCCACATCGTTGTCATCGAATCGCAAAGCACTTGGTCGGTGAACAGCCTTTTGACTAAAGCCCTGAAGTTGCCTGCTCCGCCATAAGTGAGCGAGAGAAAATTGCCTATATTGCAGGTGGGGAAGTAGCGATGGTCGTTGTCAAAAGCAATATCAAAGTCCCATACAGGCCCTACACGAAACAGGTCTTCATTCCGCTCCTTAGTCATATAACAACTCCAGAACGCATCCGGATTGCTGGCAAGTTCTTCTGTTAAAAAGTATTTGAGGAAACTCTTTTCGTCAAGTCTTGAACGGAAACCCAATTCGGGGTCGGCAAAGTTGGAAGACAGGATTTTGGCTTCCATGAGATTGAACTCGCGGCGTATGTATTGAGCCTGTTCCGTTGTTATGTCATCCTCGTTGGGGAACTTGATGGTTATAGGGTTTCCTGCGGCACTGCTAAACCACGAAATCTCCTGGTCGGCATAGCCGTCAAGTTCGAGTAGATAGCCTCCCGTCAATGCTTCGCCTTCGATGTCGGCTGGTTCCATCTCGGTGATGCTGATACGATTCTTGTCTAAAGTCAACTGGTCGGTCAGTTGATAGCATCCCCGATATTCGCCGTTGACGATAACATCTACAGGCTTGCTCCAAGGCACATAGTCGAATCCCATGCGACGTGCAATTTCATAAGCTACAAGATTTCGCATCAAAGTCTTGTCGCTATAGTTGTTGATGAGCGTCCATTTCTTTGCCTTTGCAGTAGAACGCATATCAGACCCTTTAAATAAGCGCGACGAGGTATCCAACTTTATCCGATAAGGTTTCTTTGGATGTGCTAGCGAGGCATTGCCACGAAGCCGTGTAGTACCAGATTCCTCTTGAATCTTAGTACCATTATCATATATAAATGTAATGGAAGAGACTATGTCGTCTTCCTTATTATAAGGGTCGATGTTGTCTTGAGTACGAAAGGAGACGGTTGGAAGGTTCGTCAGTTGGTAAAATATACTGTCGTTTCCAATACCTGCATGACCATAGAACTCTACTTCAGCCACATTGCATCGTGCATCCGAAGGGCCAACATATCGAACATAACGAAAGCCTCTCGAGACATTGACGTCTGCGTAACTTATCTCACCAATCGTTCCTTCTTTGTCTATGATGTATAGGGGAACGGCATCCATAAAGTTTGGTTCGTTTGCCCCTTCAAAGAGAGCAAGAAGTACACGCTTTGGTCCGTGCCCATCATTGCGTGGTGACCAACCAACACGTGTAATGATATGTGGTTCTCCGAGGTCGAGCCCTACCCATGTTTTGCTTCGTTCGTAGGATGCAAAGAATGTGGATAGATTGCCATCGAATGCGTTTGCAGCAGTATTTACCGTTGTGCTAGATTGCCCGGTGGAATAGTCAACACTTTGTTTTGTGCCAATTATTGTCCCAGAAAGCAGTTGCTCTTGTGCTGTTATCTTGAGGGTAATGCATTGTATTAGGGCAAATAGTATCAGCGGTAGGGCAGTGTTGCTTTTGTGCGGTGTGCTTTCGCTTTCTTGTTTTAGTCCGCAGAAAGAGCAGAAATGGTCTTCCTCAGAAAGGGGCGAACCACATTCTGCACAGGTTTTCTTCTTGTTTCGAGGTTTGTGATCATGTACCATTTGTGCGCTGACGATGCCCGTTGGGACTGCCAAAATGGTATAGCCCATAAGCATTATTATCGCGCTGAGTATCCGTCCGGGTAATGTTATGGGTGCGATATCGCCATATCCTACAGTGGACATCGTGACGATAGCCCAGTATATGCTTGTTGGTATATCAGTGAATGGCGTGTTGGGAATGTTCCCTTCTACAATGTACATGAGTGTCCCCATGCTGATTACCATAATGAGCATGAAGAGGAAGAAGACGGCTATCTTTGGTGCACTGATGATAATGGAGCGCATAAGGATGTCGCCTTCTTTTAGGAAACTGAAGAGTTTGAAGACACGAAAGACGCGAATAAGGCGAAATGTTCGTGCAATCATCAAATAGCGTGCGGGTCCGAAGAACCAGCCGATGTAGAGCGGGAGGGTGCTTAGGAGGTCAATTATGCCAAAGAAACTGACGGCATATTTGCGAGGTTTTTCGGAACAGTAGAGCCTGCACAAGTATTCTATGGTGAAGAAGACTGTGAGAATGTATTCGAGGACAGTGAATACCAACTTGGCTTTTGGCGGGAGAGCCTGCATGCTTTCTACGACGACGAGCAATATGCTTATTACGATGCACCACAATAGTGCTACATCGAAAGCTTTGCCCAATGGCGTATCGCTTTGGAAGATTATTATGCGCAACTTCTCTCGAAGAGCGTTATTATGCATTGCTTTCTGCCATAGGCGTTGTATGGTATTCATGTTTTATTGGAATAGAGAGTTCTCAATTATTTTGCCCATCTGCCATACGCAGCGCACCTTGAGTTTTTCGTCGAGGATGAGTACATCGGCATCTTTGCCGCGGGACAGCGCTCCCTTGCGTCCGGAGATGCCCATGATGTGTGCTGGTGTTTCACTTGCCATGCGCACTGCGTCTTCCAATGGAACTTCTGCTTGCAGCACCATAGTGCGAACGAGTCGGTCTGTTGTGGCTATTGAGCCTGCCAAGGCACTACGGTCGGCCAGTTTGCATACGCCGTCTTCGATGATGACGCGTTTGTCGAAGGCTTTTGCATCGGGGCCGCTTGCTGCGACAGCCAAGGCGTCTGTGATGAGTGCCATGCGTTCTACGCCTTTAATCTTATATGCCATTCGTAGGATTGTAGGTGGAACGTGTATGCCGTCGGCGATACATTCGATGGTCATGTCGTCAATGAGATAGACACTTTCTACTGTGCCTTCGTACTTGTAGCCCATCTTGTTGTGGAATCCGGGCATGGCGTTGTAGAAGTGTGTGACGTGGGTGAAGCCGGCTTCGAAGGCGGCTTTGACGTCTTCGTATTCGGCATTGGTGTGTCCGATGCTGGGCAGGATGCCTTTTTCGGCGCAGTATCTGCCGAATTGTAGTGCACCGGGAAGTTCGGGGGCGGCATCCCATCTGGTAAGGCAGTCTGAGTGTTCTACGATGGGTATGTATTCGTTAGGGTCGGGATTTTTTATCCAATCGTGGATTTGTGCTCCGGCTTTGTTGTGATTGATGTAGTGCCCTTCGAGGTGAAGGCCGAGGATGGGCGAATCCTTCTCTTTCATCAGTTTGTTACAGGTCTCTACTGCTCTTTCGATCATGGGCACGGTGCTGCTGCTCAGTGTTGGGAAGATGCAGGTGGTTCCGTGTTTCCCATGAGCGGCAACTGCTGTGCGGAATGCGTCTTCTGTGCCTTCCTGGAAGTCTCTTCCGCCGCCTCCGTGGACGTGCATGTCGATGAATCCGGGCACGACGTACATGCCTTTTGCGTCGACGACATTGGCTCCGATGATGGCGAGGTCGCAGTTTGTTACTTCAAGAATCTTGCCATCGCGGAGAATGATGCTGCCGTTTTTGAGCCATCCTTGCGGTGTGAGAATCTTTCCGTTGATGATTTGTGTTAACATGATATTTGTGTTGTTAGTTTTTTGTATGTGTGTGTGGGTGGATTTGTTTGGGTGTAATTAGGCCATGCTGTAGACGATGTCCATGATTTTCTTGCCGATGGTGTCGGCTTCTTCCATTGTGCTGGCTTCGCTATAGACGCGGATGATGGGTTCGGTGTTGCTCTTGCGCAGGTGTACCCATTTGTCGGGGAAGTCTATCTTGACGCCGTCGATGTCGTTCACTTCTTCGTTGGCATACATTTCTTTCACCTTTTCCAGTATTGCATCTACGTCTGTTTCGGGAGTCAGGTCGATGCGGTTCTTTGCGATGAAGTAGGGTGGGTATGTGGCACGCAGTTGACTGGCTGTCATTTCTTGTTTTGCAAGATAGGTGAGGATGAGGGCGATGCCTACGAGGGCGTCGCGTCCGTAGTGTGCTGCCGGGTAGATGACGCCGCCGTTGCCTTCGCCTCCGATGACGGCATTGGTTTCTTTCATCTTTGTTACTACATTGACTTCGCCCACTGCTGCGGCGTTGTATTCGCAACCGTACTTTCGTGTTACGTCGCGCAGTGCGCGTGTTGAGCTGAGGTTGCTGACGGTGTTGCCGGGTGTGTGCTGCAGGATGTAGTCGGCCACTGTGACGAGTGTGTATTCTTCGCCGTACATTGTGCCGTCTTCGCAGAAGAGGGCGAGGCGGTCTACGTCGGGGTCTACGACGAAGGCGATGTCGTGCTGGCCTTTTTGCATCAGTGCTTTGATGTCGGCGAGGTTCTTTTCGAGTGGTTCGGGGTTGTGCTGGAAGTCGCCGGTGGGTTCGGTGAAGAGTCCGGTGACGGTCTGCACGCCGAGTTGTTCGAGCAGTTTTGGCAGGATGACTCCGCCTACGCTGTTGACGCTGTCGAAGGCGACGCGGAAGTTTGCCTTACGGATGGCTTCTGTGTCCACGAGGTCGAGTCCGAGCACGAGGTCGATGTGTTTCTGGTCGTAGGTGTTGTCTTCGCGGTAGGAGCCAAGGTGGTCTACGTCGGCATATTCGAAGTCTTCGGCTTCGGCGATGCGGAGCACTTCGTTTCCTTCCTCGCTGTTGAGGAATTCGCCTTGTGAATTGAGCAGTTTCAGGGCGTTCCACATTCGTGGGTTATGGCTTGCGGTGATGATGATGCCGCCGCAGGCTTCTTCCATGGTGACTGCGATTTCTGTGGTGGGTGTGGTGGCAAGTCCGATGTTGACGACGTCGAAACCCATGCCCACGAGTGTACCGCAGACGATGTCCTTTACCATTGGGCCCGAGATGCGTGCGTCTCTGCCGACTACAATCTTGTTGCTCTTGGCTGTTGTGGTGCGGCGGATGAGTGTGGCATATGCCGATGTGAACTTCACGATGTCGAGCGGATTGAGCGTATCGCCGGCTCTGCCGCCTATGGTGCCTCGGATGCCCGAGATGGATTTGATGAGTGTCATGTCTGTTATGTTTTTCTATGTTATTTGTTTCCGTTGTAGTCTCTTGCCAGATAGGTTAACCATTATTGTCAAATAGGTTAACCATTATCGTCGGAAAGGTTAAGCATTATGGCAAGAATGGTTAACCTTTTTTTGTGCATAGGTTTAGGGGGCGTCCAGATGCCTTACTGGGGCTTGCCGCCTTCGACGTATGGCCAGCCCGCCTTGTCCCATTTAATCTGGGCGATGAAGAAGGGGCGGCTGTTGCGGTTGCGACTGCCTTCCACGTGGCAATGGTAGAAGATGTACTCCTTCTTGTCCTTGCCTTTGAAAATCTCGCCACAGTGGCCGGGGCCATAGAAACGGTCGCCCTTGTCGCTGTGCAGTACGGTGGTGGCGTATCCCTCCTTCATGGGGCGGCCTTCTCTGTCGACAAAAGTGTCGGTCAGCTTCTTTGCTCTGCCCACCTGAAGCTTGTAAGTGTGGTCGGAATAAAAGCCGGAACTCACGAAGAGATACCAGTATTTGCCGTGCTTGTGCAGGTATGCTCCCTCGAATACCTTGGAGCGGTTGGGGTTCTGCTCAACCTTCAGGCCTGCCACATGCTCGTATGTTGCACCTTCTTTCAGGGAAAGTCCGTCCTTGTTCAACTCAATGCGGTGTATGCCCCCGACGGAACCGAAGAAGAGCCACACTTTGCCCGTCTTGGGGTCGGCAACCACTTCAGGGTCGATGGTGTCGTGGATGCCAGTCTCTTTGCCGCTTGTCACAATGCCCACATAGCGGAACTGACCGGGAGCAACCTCCTGCAACACACCGATATTACTGTCCTCTGCACTATTGTAAAGTGAGATATAGAGATTCCTCTTGCCGCCCTTGAGCGTAGCCACATCAGGAGCCCAGAAATGTTTGCTCACGGCTCGCATCTTTTCCCACGAAGCCTCGTCAATGGGAGCCACATCGCTCATGCTCCAATTGAAAAGGTCGTCGCTGACAATGGAACGCCTCGGATTGGTGGCAACACAATGGTAACGCCCGTCCTCGCCCAACCAAACAGTAGGATCCGGCCAGTCGCGAGGCCATACAGGGTTCGTATACTCTTGCGCAAAAGTGATGGCCGAATGAATCAAAGCCAATACAAATAAGAGAAAGTAACGCATAAACTTATAGTCTTTTAAGTGTCCATTTGAAGCACAAAGGTAAGAGTTTTCCCCGAAATGTACAAGCAAAGCAACTGAAAAAGAGTAGGCCAAAGGTTACTCATGAACGAAAAATGTATTTTATTGCTCGTTTTTTGCGAACAAAAAGAAAAAAGACTATCTTTGCAAGCAAAATACTATTAGAAATAAAGATAAAACCCCATCTATGAATTCAAAGTTTATGTCCTCTCCCCATCTTAAGGGAATCCTCATGTTGCTCTGCATGCTTCTGTCAACAACGCAGAACCTCAGAGCCCAGGACGAACTCAATCCCAAGGCAGATCCTGCAGCAGTTGTCACCTCTGGCAACGCACGATTCACCGTCCTCACCAGTCGAATGATACGCATTCAGTACAGCCAGACGGCACAATTCGAAGACCGTGCCACCTTCGCCATCGTTAATCGTCGGCTGCCAGTGCCAGAGTATACCACAGAAACAGCAGACGGCTACCTCTATATTCGCACAAACGACCTGACACTTCGCTACAAAGAAGGCAGCGTCATCAATGCCGCCGACAAGAAACCAGACAACCTGATGGTCAGCTTCCAAATGAGCGGACGAACCAATATCTGGTATCCCGGAAAAGACGATGCCCTGAATCTTATGGGCACCAACCGTACCCTCGACCAGGCATGGGGCGACAATGCACGCCATAAACTCGAGAAAGGACTCCTCTCACGCTCAGGCTGGAGCATCATAGACGAAAGCCCATCAGCCACACGAGGCGATGGCAGTTCATCGTACGCCTTCGAGTCTGTCGACGAAGGCATAACCTGGTGGGCAAACCACGTAGACAAAAGTGCCATCGATTGGTATTTCCTCGGCTACGGACACCAGTACAAAGAATGTCTCGGAGACTACATAAAAGTAGGCGGACGCGTACCAATGCCACCCAAATACATCTTGGGATACTGGTACAGCCGCTACTGGGCATACACACAGACCGAATTCATGCAGATTGTTCGCGACGTCGAAGCAAACGACATCCCCATGGACGTGCTCATTATGGACATGGATTGGCACAAAAGTGGCTGGACAGGATGGAGCTGGAACACATCGCGAATCCCCAATCCAAGAACACTTATCAACTTCATGCACCAGCATGGCCTTCGCACAGCTCTCAACCTTCATCCATCCGATGGAATTGGAACTCACGAAGACGCCTACAAGGATCTTGCAAGAGACCTTGGCGACAATTCCGGACAAACCATCAAATGGAAGGTGGAAGACTATACCTTCATGAAGAACTTCTTCAAGGATGTCATCCGTCCTCACGAGCAAGAAGGCGTCGACTTCTGGTGGCTCGACTGGCAACAGGCACTGACCGTAGGCAAACATGGCGAAGAGAAAAACTATACGCCTGCTGCCGGTTCGGAGAACTTGGGCGAGACTTTTTGGTGTAATCACACATTCTTCGAGGATATGCAGAAGAACCGTCCCGACCGTCGCCCAGTCATTTATCACCGTTGGGGCGGACTTGGTTCGCACCGTTATCCAATCTGTTTCTCGGGCGACGCATGGGCTGCGTGGTCAACTCTTGGTTATGAAATCTTCTTTACCAGCACGGCAAGCAATGTGCTCTACGACTATTGGGGACACGATCTCGGCGGACATCAGGGCGGAAACAACGACCCGGAACTCATGCTCCGCTGGCTTCAGTTCGGTGCATATACACCAATTTTCCGCACACATGCTACGAATGACAGCAAATTGGAACGTCGCATTTGGAAGTATCCTAACTTCGAACAACTGCGCGAGGCTGTCCGTATGCGTTATCAACTCTTTCCTTATCTCTATACTGCCGCACGCGAAACCTACGATACGGGTGTTGGTATGAACCGTCCTCTCTATTATGATTATCCGGAAGACGGCAATGCTTATCTTTATGAGGATGAGTATATGTTTGGCAATGATATGCTGGTTGCGCCTATTTATACGCCGAGCAAGAATGGAATGTCTGGCCGAATGATTTGGTATCCAGAGGGACAATGGTGGGATGTGACGCGCTCATGCATGGTGAAGGGCGGTCAGGCTTTCTATACTGTCTATACGCTCGACCAGTTCCCCGTGTTCTATCGTGCAGGAAGTGTCATTCCGTTCTATCCGGTTCGCCGTACTGTTGTGAACGATCCGGGTGAGATTATCCTTAAGGTAGTGCCTGGTGCCGACGGTACAGGCAAGTTCTATGAGGACAGCGGCGACAGCCAGGATTACAAGACAGACCAGTGGGCCATGACGACTTTCACGCAGACTCGTACGGAAAGTAATGTCTCGTTGACTATCGGCAAACGTCAGGGTAGTTTCGAGGGTATGCCTACCGAAAGGAAATGGACGGTACAGTTCCTTGGCATGCCTGCCACTTTCATTGCAGAGGGTATTACGGTCAATGGCAATCCTATCGACGCTAAGGACGTCCAGTATGATGCCAAAACGGGCATTCTTACGGTGAGCGTCAGCACAACCGACCTTTCTCAGTCAATAACCATCAATGTACCTTTGAGCGTAATGGCATGATATGATGGTACGATAAGCAGTATTTGACATTAATATCAATAGAATATAGTTTTAAGATAGATATGAAGTATAGATTTCTCCTTTTAATACTCTTGGTCCTTGCACCTTGTTCTCTGCAGATTCTGCAGGCCCAGTCACGCCTTTATATACGTGGTTCTGCTGTGCCAGGCGGTGTTCAGCAGCTGACACGCTTCTCTACGAGCACTACGGGCAAGTACTCATTCAAGTTCCATGGCCGGCTGCTTCCGGGCAATCTCTACATTACTACGACCGATTCGCCCAAGGCCACTTCGCGTTACTATGCACCCAAGTTGGTGGATACCAACATTGTTAATGAGGGAACGGCTTATTCCTCCAAGACAGACAGCCTGGGCGCAGAGTGGGCAGTCTTGATAGGTGCAGACAATTACCGTTTTACTGTTGATGTTACGAACAAGCAAGTGACCGGAGAATTCTTCAATCGTTGGTACGAAGCCTGGATATGTGGCGGTTGCGTGGAGGACGAACAGGGCAAGAACATTGAGGGGCAGAATGGCCATTGGCAGATAACAGCTGGCAAACAGATGGAGCAAAGCTGGGATGACCCCAATGTGTTCGAGTGGACAGGCCTGCTTAAGGCATATAGCTACAATCAGGAACCCAAGCGATTCAAAATAAATGGTCAGTACGGTTGGAGCCCGAAAGTGTTGCATCCCTTTACGCAGGATGCCTCTATACTGACTGCCAAGCAAGTGTGGTATAATGGTTCGCAGGACTACAAGTGGTCCATTGTCAGGGATGGCTATTATCGTATTAAGATAAATGTCTTTCTGGAAACCATCGAAGCGGAATACCTCGGCACGGAATTGCCCGATGGAATCCTTCTGACGCCCGAGGTGGAGACCGACATCAAGGTCAGTGGCCGCCAGATAGCATTGCAATCGAAGGAGGCTTTGACCGTCAAACTTTACTCAACCGACGGCAGCCTGCGCGATACAGCCTACGGCACAGATGTCACTCTGACCGCACCTGCGGCAGGCATATATGTGCTCACTGCCAGCAATGGTCATCAAGGCATCACAAGAAAAATAATCGTCCGCTGATAAAGCAAGGCAGAGCATGCCGAAAATAAAGGTTAACCTATTTGCCTGAATAGGTTAACCTTTCTGTTTATAATGGTTAACCTAATTCGCAATAATGGTTAACCATTATTTTCCACGTCTACGAAGCCTCTGTTTCTGTGGCTGATTTTCCCCTGTCAAAGCAACTCTTCGTACAGGCTCATCAATTCATTTTAGAAAGACAGTATTGCTTATGAACGACGGACAATTATGCGTCTCAACTTGCTATTGTAGATGAAGGACACTATGGATACGGGCATAAGACGGAGACACAAACGCATGAACGAATAGATGTATTTATAACTGAATCTGCCATAGAGTCTGCTAATGCCGTCGTTGTATGCAAGGAACTCGCTCCATGCCTTCTCTCGAGTTCTACGTTGCATAACCGATGGATTACGTCTGAAATTTAACAGGACATCCTGCATGTTGTTTATCAATTGCCCTCCTGCTGCTGCATCGTACCACATCGTCACATCCTCGCATATATGATATTTGCTGCTGTATCTGTAGCCCTTCTTAAAGAATGAGGCTCGGAACATCACCGTCGGGTGGGCCAGAGGCGAAACCTTGTACATGGTGCGTAGCACCTCCTTCATAGTGGCTGGGTAGCGGTAGACGGCCGAAAGAGTACCCTCGTCGTTGAACTCACGTATTGATCCACCCAAAATGTCCACTTCTGGGTGCTCATCCATATACTGCTCCTGAAGCATGAACCTATCGGGAAGACTGATGTCATCGCTGTCCATTCGCGCAATTAGGTCACCGTGGGCAACTTCAATTGCGTCGTTCATGGCTGCTGCCAAACCCTCGTTTACAGGTTTTTCTATTACAACGAACATGCTGCCCAACTTCTTCTTCCATGCATCTATCACATCGAGGAGTTCCTTTTTGAGCAAGCCGTCTTCCACCAAGACAATTTCATCAGGTTTGCGCCTCTGGTCGTCCCAAATGCTCCTCAATGCCCTGTCGAGATACTGAGCCTCCTCTCCTATATATGTAGATATGATGACAGAAATATAATGTACGTTCATACGTTCCCCTTTCTGTATCTAATTTTTCTTATCCAGTCAATGCCCGTCAGACGCAGCGCCTTCTTTACTGTCTGCGTGCATACGAGGAAACCATAGAATACATATGCCTGAAGCCACGACCCCCCATTTCCCCGAATAAGGGCCACATACTCTTTTCTCTTCTTGAAGATGCTCTCGTTGGTGGCACCGCCCAAGCGGAACACCGATACTAGTTCAGGTACATGCTTGAATTTCATGCCTGCAGAAGTCGCTCGCATGAAGAGGTCGAGGTCCATGGTATAATGTAGCGACGTGTTGTAACCGCCCAATCGTTCATATGCCTGTCTGGTAACGAACACGCCCTGATGCCCTGGCCTGCGAAAGAATGGCATGAGGGGGAAGTGAGTTGACGGATGTTGTATGCGTTTCTCGCCAGTCTTTGTGTCCAGCAAAAGTAGGTCACAACTGTAGATGTCCGTCTTTTCGTCGTAATATGCAGCCACTTTCTCCAAAGATCCTGGCAATAGCTGGTCATCGGAGTTGATGCACACAATGAGGTCACCTGTACTATGTGTAATACCTTTATTGAAGGCATCGCTGATACCCTTGTCAGGCTCGGAGATATAGTAAGAGATTTGACTGCGGTATCTGTCGATGATATCCTGTGTGCCATCGGTTGAACCTCCGTCAATGACGACGTATTCCATGTTTTTGTACTCCTGTGTCGTTACACTCTTAAGTGTCTCCTCTATCGTGGCAGAACTGTTGTAGGATATGGTGATGACGGTAATCCTTGGAAAGGTCATAGGTATGTTAGTATTTGTTGAAAAGTAGATTGATCCAAAAGAGCAGTTGTGTGGTGCGGTCTGCACAGCGCAGGCTTTTACATGTTAGCATTCTAAGTCTTTTTGCTACATTCGTCTTACCCTTAAGAAAGAGCGTGAGCAATGCTGCATTAGAGGCAGTGAACTTGTCGTGGTAACCATTGGAGAGTTCACGGGCCTGCAAGTATCGTTCATCATTCTTGGCGGTGAACCTTCTAAACCGTTTCTTCCATTCATATACAGCACCCTGTCCCAAACCGATAGTGTTATTGCTGTGTTGCCTATACAATATGTGTGGAGTAGTGTCGAAGTGGATATAAGCACCTATGCCGAGTGCGATGGAGTATATCCATATGTCGTGCATGGGCATTATCTCGGGCATGAAGTTGCCTACGGCCTCACGCAAGCGGTGGTTCATTACCATTGTGCAACCTCCTATGAATTTGTATATTAGCGACTCTCCGAAGGTCAACTTTGGGCTTATTATTACGCTTGGTATATGGTTTAGTTGTGCATCAACAAGTTGTGTTTGCGAGAAATACAGTGCAGGCTCGCTCTCATGACCCTCCATCGAGCTTATGGCGGTGAAGAGCTTGTCGTTCATCCATATGTCATCTTGGTCGGAAAAAGCGTAGTAGTCACTTGTAGGAGCATTTTGCAATAGGTGCATGAAACTGCGTGCCGGGCCGAGATTACTGCCACAGTAGTAGTCGAGCCGACCGGATTGCTTATACTCGTCGAGTATCGTCAGGGTAGCGTCGGATGAGCCATCGTCCCTAACGAGAAGACATACCTCTACGCCTTGTTGCCCAATGATGCTTTCTATCTGCTCCCTAAGGTATTTCTCCCCATTGTATGTTGACATCAAAACTGCTACCTTCATGATTCTCTATTCATATTTAACAATGTACGATTCCAGACTCGAAGTAGGCTTTTAGGTAGCGGAATGTGCGCTGCCTAATGGTATGCGAGAGGGTGGGGCGCAGTGTTGTTATTGTCAGGGCAAGTGTGTCCGTCCAACTGTCCCTAGGATAGGCCGCAGCACATTGCAGGTATATGCAGAAGCGGCGAAACACCTTCTCGGGGTCGGTATCAAGTCCGGAGTAGTTTTGTCGGCATATGAGGTCTGGCATGACGTAGAAAGTGTTGTAGTGCTTGCGATATTTCTCGATAAAGCGAATGTCTGAAAAGTCAAGCCATACTGGTTCGTCGTATCCACCTGTTTTTAGAAAGGATTTGACGCTGACAAGTAAGCCGCTGTTGATGGGGCAAGCGTCCTTGAAGTCTACTATGCCCGTGAGCACGAAGTCATGAAGACGCGATGTCTTCATTCTGTAGTGCGTCGGCGAGAGGTACTTGCCGTTACTCACCATGTGCTGTGGTGCTATCATGTCTGTTTCGGGATGAGTTGTTATGGCACTCTCATACTTGTCTAAGGCATCAGGCGGGAACGTTGTGTCTTGGTCGAGCAACAACAACCATTCGTATCCTTTTGCTTTTGCATACTGACATGCAGTGTTATAGGCACGACCAAGTCCGCGATTCGATGGGTCGTGGATATAGTGTGCAATGCCTAGCGGAGGCATGTGGGGCGTTGGCGAATTGTCGTATATGAACAAATGACTCAGCCGTTCTGTATGACCCGTAAACAATGTCCGCATGGTTTCTGTATCTACAGACTTCCTGCCATAAATCACCAAAATGTATAGAATTGACGGCATTTATATTATTTACGATTTGACGATTATTTGTTCCTCATGATTAGTATATCTCCTGCTCCGAGTGTATATGTGCTCTTTACCGGTTCGGTTTTCAGATCCTTGCGTATACGTATAATATAGTCGCTTGTTTGAAGGCCAACAATAACATCCTTGTCAGCGCTTTTATTGACGAAGCAGGTGTAGCGATTGCCTTCTTTTGTAAAGTGCGATACGACGACTTCTCCATTGATACACTTCCGATGTTTGATGCTTGTTACTTTGCTTTGCCAAAATAGACTTGCAACAGGTTTCAACTCGGCGTTCATCTTTTTGACGGTCTTGTATGTTTTGCCTTTCTTGCCATTACGAAGCAGAGGTCCGTCGTGAAAGTCATTGTTCTTTGTTGGCGTAGGTGTAGCATAGGAGAAATAACTGATGCCCTGTGCACCGTATGCAAGATTAATGTAGCATTGCAATCGCAGATGTGCGAGAGTAGGCATCGGATAAGGGCCGTGTGGAACGCAGAGTATGTAGGCCCAAAAAGGTTTGCCCGTGCGTAGGCTCTCGCTACGGATATCCTCAAGGGTGGCGTACCATTGGTCGTTGCTTACCTTCCCTCCTTTCCGTACGGGGTAGAAGTCGTACGAAATCTGAGGTTGTTCTATCATGGAGAAAGCTTTGACATAATCAGAATATTTTTTCACTCCTATGTCGTCAAGCAACCACTGACCTGCGTTAGGGAAAAGATTTATGTAGCACTGTCCCTTTGGATGTAGTTTAGCTATGCGTTGTTGCAGATTATATAACTCTTGCCACCGCTTCATTTTCGGCTCGTCTGCCAGTATGTATTGCCAAAGGGCAGGATGATCCTTAATGGAGGGCACTATGGTTTCAGGACGTCGTTCTATTTCTACACTAAACATAAGTACTTTAAGCCCGTTAGTCTCTGCTACATTAAGCGCCTTGTAAATGTTAGGTCTAGATTTAGGCCAGACCATTATGGCATTGAATCCAGCATCTCGTATGTCGGAGAATCGAACATTGTCGTAGAGCTCCGTAGGAAGTATGTCGGCAATGATGGGGAAGCCTTGTGGCTCGTTTCCCTTTGTCGTGTGCAAGGATAGGAGGCATAGAAATGTCAGTATAAGTCGTGTCTTCATATGTTAATATGTTGGTTTTAATGGAAATAAACGTTATTATACATTTGTGCAAGATAACAGACTAGCGAGAAAATAGCTAAGCAAATTCGAACTACATAGCGTGGTTTAATACAATATAGACATTGTGCATATGCTAGCACATAAAATATACCAAAAAGGTCATGAAGACGATGACCTAATACCTCAATTTCTGCAAACAGGACGTGGCATCCCATTCCAAGAACAAGTACTTTGATGAGAATTTGAGCATATTGACAATGCTTTTCGATGGTGTCATAATAAAAGAGGAAGATGTACAATAATGCAAATTCAGCTATAAATGTTAATTGCTTATACGGGATGTAACTCTCCATCCCTCCAGAACTACCCCTATCTTTGTAATATTCTAATTTGCCCTCAATTAAGTTTTTGGGTATTAAACTAAACAAGCTAAATCCGGCAAAATAAAGTAATAAACATATAGGAATGGCAACTCCAAGGATATATTTCCAAAATTTATTGATTTTAATGTTGCCTAAAATGATGATAGGCATAAAGACCAAACTTGAATAGTGAAATAGCGTGGCAGCAATCAATAGAACTGTAGCCATGAGGTATTGTCGCTTTGCTAGAGGGATTATTGCCCAAAGAAGGAAAGCTGTGGCTGCACCACAACGTATCTGCACGACATCGTGCATAGGATAGTAAATGCCTAAATAGACTATCATGGAAGTGAAAACAAAGGGTGTCATCTTCCATAGTATTGTTAGTTTCAGTGTTATTGCTATCAAGGCATATGTCAAGAAAAGGGCCGTAATCTCAAAACCAATTGACAAATAGAACCGACTCAGATACGTGAATGTTGGTTCTGTAATTATTTGAACAAGTAATGCATCATTGTTGTAGAAATAGTTTTCATAGTTTTCTGCATCGGCAGTTGTCATTGGCTTGAATGTGGAGATACATATCAAGGCAATGCCTATAATAATGAGGATAAGTATTTTCTGCCATTTTGGCGTATAATCCTCTATAAGAGAGAGAACAAAGACAATAGCAAATATGGACAGAATAAGAGTATCCATGAATTGAGAAGTAATGCAGCGTGTTTATCCAATTTTTTTCTTTTCATTTGCGATAATGTATATAGAACAAATGAAACATGAAAAGAATATTAGGAACAATGTGATGAAGAACCGCTTGGGGCCTGCTGGTTTTTGAGGGACAGATGCGCCTTGCAGTACGGTTGTGACCGGCATGGCCTCTTGTAGCTTTGCTTTTGCTGCTTGCAATTTTTGTGATGCTGCAGAGAATGTTTGATACTTCATTGTCTTCTCGTTGTTTAAGGCTTCTAACTTAGCCTTTGCCGTTTCGTTTATTATATCCCAATTGGCATCTATGGCCGCAACATAGCGAACATTCGCTTCCTCATAATCTTTTTTTGTCTGTTCGTAAATGCGTGATGCGTAATTTAGGTCGTTGCGTGCTTTTTTTGTACGGTAGTCCATAATAAAGTCTTGTAGTCGTCTGCTAATGGTATCTGCAATGAGTGCGCATACCAATGGGTCGAGATCGTTGACGGTTACTGAAACTACACCTGTCTTTTTGTCGTAGTTATATTTGATTTTACCTGAGATTGCGCCAACAATATTGTGTTGGTCTTCACTTAGCATAAATCCAGGTGACACATTTTCCCCGATAATACTTGCCTCGGTAGTTTTAAATTCTTCCTTTGACTTTAATAACTTTTTTACTTTGCCAATGAGGCTCAAATACCAAGGGCTTTTCCCATGATGTAATAAGTAGTCGTAATATGTTGTTGTGAGTTTGCCGTCCATTGTGGTTATTTTAACCGGGAACATAGATACGACAAAGTCTTTGGATTTCATGAGGTCGGGGTAGAGGTTAGGGGATATGGCATCATTGGTTGAGGTAGGCTCTCCAAACCCGAATGAACTCAATATGGAATTCATGCCAGAGCCATCTGTAGCTTCTGGGGCAAGCATGATTTGACATGCATAGTAGCGCGGTATGGTAAATACAAAAATTAAGGAGAAGAAAATGGCTCCGATTATGCACAAAATAAACTTTTTCCATCTTTTGAGCAACATCGGGATGATGATAGTCAAATCAAATATTTTATCTTTGTTATCTTCCATGTTTGTATAATTCTATTAGTATTGTAGGACTGTTTTTGGGGTATTACGCTATCTCCTCAATGCACTAATAATAACAGCACCGACGGTAGAAATGGTGCTTATGGCGGCCATAATCATAGATACTTTTTGCGTATCAGTTTGCTTCTCGGGTTTTGTTGGGACAACAATTTCGCAGCCAGGACGCACACGACCACGATACAGACGACTTACTTGTCCATTGGCGTAGATGATAAATGCTTTGCTACGTTGTCCTTTATTACTTATACCACCAGCTTGATTGATATAGTAGGATGCAGATTTGTCCTCGACAAATGGAACTGTGTTGGGATACAAAACTTCACCACTGATGCGGACTGTGTTGTTGCATTCGGGAATAACGATTTGGTCACCATTACGCAGAATGATATCTTTGTCTCCGCCAGGTTTTTTCATTGCAGATACCAAATCAATACCAACGGGATATCTGTTTTTAATAGTGATTTTATCAACATCGACTGTGTCAGCACTATGAGCGATTTCCAGTAATTGGCGAGAACGTTCCTTTTCATTGGAAGATAATGCTCGGGAAAAACGGGCGCCTTCAGCATATCCTGCTTCCGTAAGTCCGCCTGCTCGTTTAATGATATCGCTGAGTCGCTCATTTCGGCTTTTAAGACTATAGTTACCAGGATACTTGACTTCGCCACTAATGTGTACGATGGAGACGTCGGAAAACTCGGGGTTCCTTTTGATTGTGATAACATCAAAGGGTTTTAGGGCAAAATTCTGCCCTCCGTTTGCCACTAATCCATTCTCGATGTTGAAAGTGTAAATTTTTGCTTTCTTATTGTAGGTGGAGTCTCGTTCGTCGGTGTATTGCAGGCGTCGCGCTATTTCTACGTTACTAAGAAGAGCTTCTTCTCTCAGCCCTCCTGCTGCAACGATAGCATCTTCCAATGTCATGTTGTCGACGTATGGGAATACTCCTTCTTTTGCGAGAGGTCCATAAATGTGATATTTTTGCGCTCGAGTAATTGCTTCGTCTGATGTGACAACCAAAGAGTCTTCATTCTCCAGTATGACATCGGGCGCATTGCCAGCCATGATATTTGTTAAATCAATGCTCATCGCTTTTCGCATACGGTTTTCCTTCATACGGAAAAGGACGGCAAGGTTAGTATAGGCATTTTCCATAACGCCACCGGCTTTCTGAATTAAAGTGCGGACACTGTTGCATTCGTTGGAGATAGAGTAGTGGCCGGGATAAAATACTGCACCACTCACTTCTACCATGTTTTGATATCGTTCTACAGTGTTCCTGACGTTGACACTATCTCCGTCCTGAATAGTAAAGGAAGCATAATTCCATTCTTCTACAGAATGGACGCTAAGGCCATCGCTTGTTTTGCGCTCAACACTAATGATACTTTTGTTAGCATCGCTCTTGAATCCTCCAGAATATTCTATTAGCGATTTTAGTGTTTCGCCTTCCTTCATTTCATAAAACATGGGGCGTTTGATGGCACCGCTGATGTTAACGAGGGCATCATAGGCTCCTACAATAATGGCGTCGTTGTCCTGCAGCATAACATTCCCCGTAAGTTTGCCATTTAAAATGTAGTCATAAACGTCAACTTTGGAAATAATTCTTCCGCCTCGGCTTACTTTAATGTTTCGTAGTGTACCAATTTGTGTGATGCCACCTGCCATGTATAGTGCGTTAAAAACAGTAGAGAATGCAGAAAGGGTATAGGTGCCTGGATTGATAACTTCGCCAAGAATGTTGACGACCACGGTGCGTGTTTGACCAATGGTCAACGTTATGCTTGAGCCTTGATAATGTGGCCCCATTTTACTTCTTATCTTACTCTGTGCTTGTTCGACATTTAGGCCAGCAAGAGTCACGGGACCAATTTTTTCAACAATTATAGTTCCTTCTGGAGAAATTGCATACTTTTTGCTGCTTTGTGAGATGCCATATATATCAATTATGACTTCGTCGCCAGGACCAAGGATATAGTTGGCCGGCGTAGCGATATTCATATTTGGTTCAAAAGAAAGTTTTTCGTTTTTAAATATATCGTGACCAAAGATTTCTTTAGTGTCTGAAACAACATCTGTTACTATTGTGTTATTTTCCTCTACCTGTTTGATTAGATTTGCTCCATTGGATTTTCTTACTCGGTCGCCTGCGGCAGAAGCAATATTGCTATTTCTTTGCCCAGAAGTGCCTCCTGCTTGTGCTGCTTCGTACTGTTCTTTAAGTCGTAACAGTTGCTCTTTCTTTACCCCTTTTCGTTGTAATTCTATGAGAATGCTTGCTTGGCTTTTCCCGGCTTCGTGCTGTTCTAAAACGAACTGTGCTACTTCTTCGTCACTCATTTGGGCCGAAACTTGACCACATGCAAAAAGGGCAAGTATAAAGGCAAATAAAATTCTTTTCATATGTTGCTTGGATTTTTTTATTATTATGTTTGTGTTGTTTTGATATAATGCGGGGCAAAGATACTAAATTTTATTAATTTAATAACGTGTGCGCGGTTGCTTTTATTGTGCTTTGTCGCAGATGGAAAGAAAAAACCTAAATAATTTTGTTATAATTGATATTATCTGTATCTTTGCGCCAAATTGACCAATATGTGCATCGGGGCTGACTGGATTTGACAGCAGGATGAGGTGTTGTGTAAGCACGCAGAGAGTTGGTGACCGTTCTCTATAATCTCTGATTACCAAAAATTTAATTGGCGAAAATACTTACGCTCTCGCTGCCTAACTGAAGCACAGTAGGTTACTGGCCTAATCTCAGCACCAGGTGCTGAGACGAGACATCGCTCAGAAGCTGTTGTTCCGAAGCGTCTGGAAAAGCGGTGCAGGAAAATCGGGAATTGTCATGGAAGACGTCTCTATTTCATGACGAAAATTTAGAGAATAAGGTATTGGTTGGTGGTCCAGGTCTTGCCAATATTCGAAAACGAAGGCTGGAATAAGCGTGTAGAAAGCACAGGACGTCCCTGTTTGGACGAGGGTTCAATCCCCTCCAGCTCCACTATCGTTTCGCCCTCCGAGGATTTCACCCTCGCGAGGGGCTTCTGTTGTTTTGGTGACAATGTCAGCGCAGTAGTGCTTTTATAGTCGTGTTATTAGTCCTGCGTAGCACCCTCGAACAACAGATACAAACTTTTTTATTTTGTTGCTTTCAAAAAGGAGAATCCAAACAATATTATACAACCATATTTTGAAGTCGTTCTTTATGTAAGCGAATTGGGGATATTTCCTCATGAGTATAATGTTGTTTCTGTAAATGCTGTATAGGCGATGTGGAGAATAATTTCTTAAGATTATTGTGCGCCCTAGAAACTCTCGCGTTGCGAGGTCTCCAAGGCAATGTTGCATCACAACACCTTTTACTGAGTAAATTTTAATGCCGGCCGAATGAGCATGTAGGCAAAATTCATCGTCCACAGCGTCAATTTTGAAATCTTCATTCCAACCTCCGATCTTATCAATCAGCGTTACGGGTATCAACATCCCAGATGTTATAGGGCGATTAATTTCCTCAAAATCTCTGTATGCTGTTGTTCTTATTTCTTCAAGAGGTGGTGTGTATATCCCTTCTGGCGCCTCAACATTGAATATGGTTTGTTTAAGGTAGAAAGAGAAGTTTTCAATGTGAGAATCTTGATCCATCGTCAACAGATGGGTATATCCATTGTCTTTCGCATACTTCCATGCATAGTTCAATGCATGTGATATGCTGTTGATGCCGTCTCCATGATACTCTACCTTGTCGTTATGGATGAATCTATAATTGTCACGTTGGTCGGCTGGTGTGTTTTCCCATATCACGACTTTGTCGACACTATCGATGAATGCTTCAATGTTTTCATAGAGAAGTTCTTCCTCTGGGAAGTAGGTGACTACAACTGCCAATATCATAACATGTCAAGCACTTTAAATGTATAGGACAAGTATCTCCTGATGCGGAATTTCTGACGATATATGAATGTATTTTGGGGTTGGACGGAATGTTGGCTCCATTTCATGAAATCTACATTCCGCGTGTTATGGTCGGGAGGTAAGAACAATCCGGGCATGAAATTGTTTTTCCAGTAAACATACATGAGGTTGAACTGGTCTCTTTTGGTATATTTCATGAATTCAGTCCACCATTCATCTGAAATTTTCTTTACCAAGGCGTCGTTATGCTTTCTCAGGATGAAGTTATTCTCAAATAATCCCCAGTGTTTAGGGAACTTGTTTCTTTTCAAATGCCAGTACTGGCGGAAAGTTTTGCAGAATCCGGAGCGTCCGCATAAGTAGGCAGTTTTTATCTCCTCGTAAATGCAGTCGCAAGGCGGAAGGCAGTGAGTCACTTGGTATATTTTGTTGCCTTCTGCTATTTTGTCGTCTACGATGGAATATAATTCTTTCCCTGTAATTTGGATGTTTGCGTCCATCCACAAACTCCATTCGTAATCTTCGAGGGCTTTATGCGGCATTAGTTTTACATATCGTGAAAGCCGTGCATTATCTTTGTGTTCGAAGGGGATAGGACGTATTTGCCATACTCCAACTCTGTCCTCTTTGATGTCGTTTGAAAAACAGATATAATCGAAGGTCTCGTCAACGACTAAAGGTTGTCGAAGTACATCGTAATTGCCTACCAGACATGTATATATTACTTTCTTGTTCATACGTTCTTCTTTGATGGGAGTTTTAACCACTGACCGAACTTTAAGTCCCACTCTTTAGGCTCAAAAGGTGTAAACCCGCTCCAGTGTGAGAAGGTCAGTTCTCCAAAATATATCTTTCCGTTTGCTTCATAGAAATCAACGCGCAGGTGCGGAATGTTTTTCGACAGATGTCCTGCCATTTCTTTCATTTTTTCAAAGGAATGAGGTTTCGCAGGAGGTGTGTTGGCATTGGGATGACCGTTACGGATGTCCAGATGATTGAAGTCTGCATCGAAGAAATCGAATTTGGTTTCTTCGTCTTTGTGTCTGTCTCCTGCAATAAATAATGCTTTAACCTCACCGTTGAAGCAGAAGAACTTGTAGTCACGGAGTTCTTGGGTGTCGTTATCTTCCAGGTAGGCTTCGGCAATGATGCGTGGCTTTACGTTTTTGTAAGGCCATTCGCGGTTTTGCCAGAAGTAGTTTTTCTGGAGTCCTTTTTCGAGCATGGCAAAAGCCTCGTCTGTCTTAAAGGTCTTTTTGTCTTTGCAGATGGCAACGCTGCCGCTGTCGTGGGTGCATTTGAGTACGAACTTGTCCGGTAGCACATCCAAGTTGATCTCTTTCGTGCTATTATATACCGCCAAAGTCGGTATGATGTATTCCTCTCCGATGATGCTTGCTACATATTTCTTGGCTTCATGTTTATCGACCATTTGTGTGTATTGGGGATTGTGGTCATAAAGTTTGAGCCATTGTAGTTTTTCGCTGAAGGTCTGGGGGCATTTCAGGTTCAATTCTGAGCCCATAAAGTT
Source organism: Bacteroidaceae bacterium (assembly GCA_017631315.1). GTDB lineage: Bacteria > Bacteroidota > Bacteroidia > Bacteroidales > Bacteroidaceae > Physcousia. The sequence goes on from JAGBTN010000017.1 coordinate 114,586, forward strand.
GCGAAAGAGTATCTTGAGGAACTGCTTGTCGGAAAACAGTTTTGGATACTTTATTGCCAATGCAAACTGCAAATTTTGAGGGTGTTGCAAATAATATAATGCCTTTGCAAATTTCATCTTTCTTTATTGTGTGTGAGGCGTTGCCTAATGTATAATAGTAGAGTATTCCTTTCTTCTTTGTAGAGCCCTATGTAATACACAGATGCTGCCATGAAGAGGCAGGCTATCAAGAAATTCGCTATGTGCCACAGGCTTTGTTCTGCGTTGAAGGATTCTGAAAGCAGAACATATGTCACGCCACATACAAACACGCCAAGAGGTCGTAGATAAGATTTCTGTACGAAACTGTTGATGTCGAGTTTTATATATCGGTGCAACAGATATATTTGTATGCAACGGCTTACTGCGTCGGCTATAAAGTATGACAGGATGACGGTATATGGTGGGAAGCCTGCTTTGTAGAGGCCAATGCTGATGAGGAGTGCAAGGACATACAGAACTGCGAATTGTATGGAAAACCATTTAAGGTTTCCTGTTCCACGTATGAGTTGGGTGATTCCGCCAGATGTTGCAGACACCAAGGCTACCAGCAATGTGCATTTACAGAATGTGACGGTGCTCTCCGGCATACTATTGCCTAACCACAGATGAAGGATGAAGGGCAGTTCGCAATAGATGGGGAACAATAATAGCAATGTAAGCAGCGTACAAACCCTGCACGTGGAGGATGCCAGCAGGATGGTTCTGTCCATGTTGCCTCGGCTGATGTTTTGAGTGATTTGCGGTGCGGATGCTATGTCGAAGTTGCCGACAAAGGTCGTTATATAACCTTGCACGGCATAGGAGATGGCATATGCGGCATTGATGACTGTGCCGAAGAAATAATTGATGACTATGTTACTGCCTTGGTTCCTGAATAACAATGCTGCAGCACTTAACAGACTATAGTTGTTGAACACCAGCATGTCTTTGTATTTGTTTCTCTCTTTTATGAAATTGAACTTTGTGGTTCTCGGCCATTTCTTGCAGGCGGAAAGGTAATAGGCGACCGATGTCAGTGCAGTGACAAATGCCATGCTCAGGGCGTAGAAGCGAAGGAGATTCCCTCCATAATACGACAGTGCCAATATCAGGGCAAACTTGGCGATTGCTCCCGCAATGTCGATTATTGCTATGGTCCGGAAGTCTTCGTGTACGATGAAAAGACTGTTGAAGGGTACACTTATTAGGCTTAGGCATGTTACGATTGTGGAGACTTGAAATACGAACATGGCGTCGGCCTCCTTGCCCGGTTCTACATTCAGATAGTTGTGAATGTAATAAACGCCTACCGATTCCAGTATCAACAAGGCTACGATTGCAAAACAGACATGGATGACAATGCTCATGTTGAAGATGCGATTGACATTGCCGTCCGACTTCCCCTGCTCGTAGTTGATGAAGCGAGTGGTGGTGTTGTAGAGCGCGCTTGTGATGAAAGAAAACATGATGACGGTCGCGCCCACAACATTGTATAGGCCATAGTCGGATTTTCCAAGTGCTGCAAGAACAAGTCGCATTGATGCCAAGCCTAATACAGTGGTGATTATGAGCCTGGCATACACGATGAGTGTGTTCTTCGCTATTCGCTTGTCTTCTTCTCTCATGAATTTCTCTTTTTGAATAACCATCTTATTCAAGAGTACAAAGGTACGTGTTTTTTCTCTATTTTGGAAGAAGATGCTGGTTTTTCTTGTTGTGGCAGGTGCTTTTGCGCTTTACATTTTATCACTTAAAACGTATAATCCCTTACTTTTTGCTATTTTGTTTTTGGACATGAAACGGGACAAAATAGATAAGAAAACGTCCTAAAAACAGAGTTTTGCAGTCGACTTTCACGACTACACTAGTGAAGTTTGCAAACTACACACGTCCATTTTCCTAACTTCACACGTGTATTTTGGTGTTTTTACACGTTTCTGTGAGCGGGAAAACACCTTCAATCAGGCACTTTTCAGCATGAAAACACCTCCAATCTTTGCTCTTACGTTTATGTTTATATCGTAACGTTTGGATTTCCAAATGGTTGTAAAAGTTTGTAGCAATCCTGTTGCCTTGGGTCTGGGTACGAGACGATACGTTTTGTGTCATTCTCGTGGAGTTGGAGAAAAGCAAAAAGAAAGAAGAATCGTTCTTTTTGTGACAATTTGTCAAATGGCAGTTCTTTGTTTCGGATGAGCCTATTTGCAAGCAGACTCAATAATTAAATTGTTGCAAAGCAGAGTTATTGAATTATTTTTTGTAACTTTGTGCCATGATAATAAATATAATAGTATTATGAAGAAACTGCTTTGCCTTTTGCTGGTCGCTTTTTCTCTGACGGCGACTGCACAGAAAAAAGTTATCGAATCCAAGACTTCCTTTGCCAAGGATGTGCTGCAGCCCTATGTCGAAAGTGGTGAACTGCCCGGTGCTATCAGCATTTTCTACAATAATGGCGTGCAGGAAACGTGCTGCGTAGGCTATGCCAACGTGGAACAGAAACGCCCCATCGGCTTGGACAATGTTTATATGCAATGTTCGCAGACCAAAGGCTTCTGCGGTGTTACCATTGCCAAACTTGTGGAGGAAGGTAAGATTTCTCTCGACGATCCCGTGTCGAAGTATCTGCCAGAGTTTAAAGAACTGTGGGTGCAAGAGAGCGACAAGGACGGCGTAAAGGTGCTTCGCAAAGCCAAGAACGTTCTTACCGTTCGCATGGTCCTTAACCACACAGGCGGTTTCCCCTTCGAATGTAGTGCCAAGCGTGCCGACGTGAGAGGTGGCGGCTGGTCGGGTGGTGCTCCTCTCAGGCAGATTGCATCCATCGCTGCCGCTTCGCCCATCATGTTCGAACCGGGTACAAGAGACTTGTATTCCAATACCGGCATTGACATCGGCGCAGCAGTTGTAGAGGTTGTTACGGGAATGAAGTGGGAGGACTACCTCAAGCAGGAGGTGCTCGAACCGCTTGGCATGAAGTCCACATGGTTCTGGCCCACCGACAAACAACTGAAGAAACAAGTGGAAATGTATGATACCCACGACAAGGCTCCTGCCACCTATCGCCTCGAGAACGGTTGGCAACAGCGTCCGTACAACGACTCCCATGTGTTTGCATCAGCAGGTGCCGGACTCTGGACAACTGCAAACGACCAACTGAAATTCTACAAGATGCTCATGAATCTGGGCATCGGCGATAACGGTGTACGTATTCTTAAGGAAGAAACCGTGAAGTCCATCCTTGCCGTTACCACTCGTCCAGACAACATGGGCGGTTATTCGCTCGGACTGAATGCGCCGAGAGTCGATGGTGACAACGAATGGTTCGGCCATGGCGGTGCATGGGGAACAAACTGCATGGTCAACTGGCATAAGAAACAACTCAAACTCTGGGTGGTGCAGATTAATGGTCCTCAGCCATGGAACGACAAGGTTAACAAGGCGGCCGAGAAGTTCTTCTCCCAGACAATAGATATGTCGGGCATCAATGCATATACAGGAAGAACAAAATAAGACAATGCTCACAAGCACTCAAAACCCTCGCATCAAGCACCTTCTGCTGCTTCAGCAAAAGTCGTCACAGCGGAAGGCAGACGGTCTGTTCGTTGTTGAAGGACGTCGAGAGGTGGAACATTGTTTGGCGGCAGGATATACGCTTCGTACTGCATTCGTGTGCGAAGAGATAGCCGACGTCTCTCTTTCTCTGCCGCAAGGCATAGAGATTGTACCCGTCGGCCGCAACGTCTACGAACGCATTGCATATCGTGGCGGAACGGAAGGCATCGTTGCAGTTGTGGACACAAAGAAGACAACGCTCGCTGACCTCAGACTTTCTTCTTCACCACTCATCGTCGTCCTCGAAAGCGTAGAGAAACCAGGGAACCTGGGAGCAGTGCTGCGAAGTGCAGATGCAGCAGGAGCCGATGCCGTCATTGTCTGCGATCCGCTCACCGACCTCTATAATCCCAACCTCATTCGCTCTGCCGTGGGTGCTATTTTCACAGTGCCTTGCGTGGCTTGCAGTACCGAAGAGTGTATTGCTTTCTTCAAAGAAAAAGGCATAAAGATACTCACTGCCCAACTGCAAGACTCGCATCTCTACTATGATACGCCAATGACGGGGCCAACGGCAATCGTGATGGGAACAGAAGCAACAGGACTGACTCCTCAGTGGCGACGTGCTGCAGATGCACACATCCGTATTCCAATGTTAGGTCAATTAGACTCCTTAAACGTTTCTGTCAGTGCTGCTATCCTTCTATACGAAGCCGTCAGACAGCGGCAAAATGCGGAATAATGAAAAAAAACAAGTAAGTAATGTTCTTTTTAATATAAAAAGACTATATTTGCGAGAGAAATAAATCATAAATGTAGATAAATAGGTAAAAAAGATGAGAACAAAGAGAATTCTGAGTGTTGCATTGTTCGTGTTGGCACTCTGTCAGGTTGCAGTCGCTCAGCAGCGTTTGGACATTATGCTCAAGAACAGGAGTGTGATGTCTTGTCCTTTGGATGATATCAATTACATGGAAATCGTTGAAGGTGCTGCGCCAGGCGAATTGGACGGTGTTTGGTATCTTGGTTGGAAGGCAACGAACAACGGTGCCGGAACACAGACACACGTCGACGGCACAGAGATGTTGATTTTTACTGCCGGTCCGCAGATGAAGTGGGTGAAAGCCGGTGGCGAAACTGTTTATAACCTTGAATATCCCGAAGGCGGTGCCAAGGAAGGTATCACTTTCAAAGGTGTTCGCGATGGTTCTTCTATTTCAACAAGCTTCACGATTGTAGCCAAGGAAGACGATTTGCTCCTCATCAAGCAGGGCACAACTCGCTATTATTTCTACACCTCGAAGGAGGCTGCAACTTATGCTGAGTTTGTTAAATATCCCACACGTGCCACCATTTATACCGATGCCGACAAGTTGTGGGCAGCGAACATCAAGGGTGGCGACTCCAGTTCAAAGATTACTCCGATGGGCAGACATTTCGAGAGTTTCAATGCTGCTTCAGAAGAGGACAAGGCATGGCTTGCCAATCCCAGCAACCAGCCTGACCTGACTTATCATGAATTGAGTGGCAAGTCTTGGATTGCTAAGACTGTGAATCTCTATCCCTTCGGTTCTCCTGTTCCTGCCGACGTCAACCAGCACGCAATCGGTGACTGCTGTATGTGTGCAGTGTTTGCTTCGTTTGCATATATCTATCCCGAATGGATTAAGACTATTATTGAGAAGAATGGCAACAACTACACCGTACACATGTTCGACCCCAAGGGCAATCCTGTGGATGTGGTTGTTGACAATAAGATTATGTGCAACTCTGGTGGTGGCGTGGACCAGTTGACTGGTAAGAATGGTGTCGTAAACTGGGCAACTATCATGGAGAAGGCTCTCATGAAGTGGGAGACACGTTTCAAGTGTAACCGTATTGGTGGCATCGGAACCGAGCATGCTGCTCCTCCTTTCACCGGCAATGGTAACAGCTATAGCTTTAGCCCCGACAAACTTTACAACTCTGAGTTCGACCTCGTTGTTGACTATGCTTTGAGCCATGGCATGATTAGCGTGGGTGGTTTCAACGAGGGTGGTCTTATCTGCGGCGAACTGGAGACTGTAACCGGCCATGCCTTTACAGTGATGTATCCCGACGAGGGTGCCGACTACAAGTTTGTGATGCGCAATCCTTGGGGTAATGGTGGCAACATCGACGGTAAGCTTAAGATTCCCGCAAAGCGTGAAATCCTGAAGACTATCGACTTCCGTCTGGTATTCCCCGGTGCCCAGATGGCAGAGTACAAGAAGGAGAATCTCGGTGGTTACACTGTTCCCAAATTCATCCCGATGGATATCGACATCCATCCCTCTGAGGAAATGCTCCGCATGTATGGCTTGGAGAGCTACGAACCTCACTATGCTGTTCCCGAAGAGGCTCTCGAAGTTGAATAATAAAGAGATAGGTGGCTATTTGAAAAGCAGAGCATTATTCTCTGCAGGGTAGCCGATATGACCTACAACGCCGTTCTGTCATCGACGACAGAACGGCGTTTCTTTTTTTTGTTGTTTGCATTTATGAATTATTGCTGTACGCCATTGTTGCAGACGCTTGATGTTTCGCCCGAAAACATCTACTGCCTAATTGCCCAACAAGCCACACCTTTCCGACCGGAAAGGCACGCCTATTTGCCCGACTTGGCAGTGGATGTTTTCCGAAGAGGTATGGGATGCCTTTTTCGCCCTCACTTGTGGCGTACAAAGTAAGCGTTCGATGTCTGCGAAAAAGTTATGCCCGAAGGCAAGGAATTCCTCTGCTTTCGGGCATAAATCTATGTAGGTTGTCGAATTCTCTTCTTGAGAATGTGTGCGTCAGTAATCGGCTTTTTGCCGTAGCATTAGTAGGCGAAGATGGGGTAGCCTTCCATGATGGCGTTCACTTCGCTGCGAACCTGAGCGATGACGTTCTCGTCTTCGGGCGCATTGAGCACGCGTTCGATGAACTCTGCAACCTTTACCATCAGGTCTTCCTTCGCGCCACGAGTCGTCATGGCCGGTGTGCCGAGACGGATACCAGAGGTCTGGAATGCACTGCGGCTGTCGAAGGGCACCATGTTCTTGTTGACTGTCAAGTCGGCAGCGACGAGCGCCTTCTCGGCAACCTTACCCGTAAGGTCGGGATACTTGCTGCGAAGGTCAACGAGCATAGAGTGGTTGTCTGTGCCTCCGCTCACGATGTCGAATCCTCTCTTCGTGAGTTCCTCTGCCAGAGCAGCAGCGTTCTTCTGTACTTGCTTTGCCCACTCCTTGAACTCCGGCTTCAATGCCTCGCCGAAGGCAACGGCTTTCGCTGCAATGACGTGCTCCAGCGGACCGCCCTGGATGCCGGGGAAAACGGCACTGTTCAGCAGTGCAGACATCTTCTTGAGTTCGCCCTTGGGAGTCGTCTTGCCCCATGGGTTGTCGAAGTCCTTGCCCATGAGGATGATGCCGCCACGAGGACCACGAAGCGTCTTGTGTGTGGTACTGGTAACAATATGAGCATACTTGACAGGATTGTCGAGCAAACCTGCAGCAATAAGTCCGGCAGGATGTGCCATGTCTATCATCAAAAGTGCGCCCACCTTATCGGCAATCTCACGCATACGTGCATAATCCCACTCGCGGCTATAGGCCGAACCACCGCCAATGATGAGCTTTGGCTTGTGTTCCAAAGCAAGCTGCTCCATCTCGTCGTAGTCCACGCGGCCGGTCTCCTTCTTCAGATTATATCCGACAGGCTTGTAGATGATACCACTCGTGTTCACCAAAGATCCATGGCTCAAGTGGCCGCCGTGGTCGAGATTAAGGCCCATGAATGTGTCGCCGGGGTTGAGGCATGCCAGAAATACAGCGGCATTGGCCTGAGCACCAGAATGGGGCTGCACATTGGCATACTCAGCGTCGAAGAGTTTGCAGATGCGTTCGATGGCAAGTTCTTCCACTTTGTCCACAACTTCGCAGCCGCCATAATAACGCTTGCCAGGGTAACCCTCGGCATATTTGTTGGTCAGGCAAGAGCCCATGGCTGCCATGACCTGTTCGCTTACGTAGTTCTCAGAGGCAATAAGCTCCATGCCTCTGCGCTGTCGCTGGTTCTCCTCCTCAATGAGGGAGAAGAGAATTGTGTCTTTTTCCATAATTATGTGTTTTGTTATCCTATACGAGTTTTACGTCCGAAAGACTGATTTCTCTGTTACAATAATGGCACTGAAGCGTACCTCTCTCTTTGCCAAGGAAATGGAACCGTGTGCGCATCGGCTCGTTGTTAGTGATGCATTTGTGATTATCGCAACGAACAATGCCAATAAGCTCCTCCGGCATGTGAACCTCCTTCTTCTCCACCACCTCATAATCGCGGATGGTGCTGAGCGTCACGTTAGGCGCAACAACAGAAAGCTGGTTGATTTCATCGTCAGAGAAGAACTTGTCCGCAATCTTTATAATGCTCTTTTGCCCCATCTTCTTGCTCTTCAAATTGTAGCCGACAGTGGCAGAAGAGTTAAGTTCCTCAAGGTGAAGCAGGCTGATAACCTGGAAAAGTTTAGACGATGGTATGTGGTCGATGACCGTTCCGTTCTCAAGAGCGGCCACTTGGAGTTCCTGTCGTTTCATTTGAAGGATATTTTATCGTTGATAATATCGTCGAGCGTAATGCCAAGCGAGTCGCAAAGAATTGCCTGACGTGCGTAGAGACCATTCTGCGCCTGCTGGAAATAGTACGCATATGGCGTGTCGTCAATAGAGTATTCTATCTCGTTTACCCTCGGCAGAGGGTGCAATATCTTCATGTTAGGCTTTGCCTTGGAGAGCATGGCACGGCTCAAAAGGTAACGATCCTTCACACGTTCGTATTCGTCAAGGTCGGTAAAACGTTCCCTTTGCACGCGTGTCATATATAATATGTCAGCACCGGCAATCGTGTCAGCATCAAAATCCTGATGCTCCACAAACTTGATGCCATTTTGCCTGCAATACATCTTGTAGTGCTCAGGCATAGCCAACTCATCAGGAGCAATGAAGTGGAACGTCGGAGAGAAATGCCTCATCGCAGTCAGCAGACTATGAACCGTTCTGCCATACTTGAGGTCACCCACAAGATAGATATCCAAATTGTCCAGCGTTCCTTGCGTCTGGTAGATGGTGTAAAGGTCAAGCATAGTCTGGCTGGGGTGCTGATTGGCTCCATCGCCTGCATTGACAATAGGAACAGGCGATACCTCGCTTGCATATTGGGCTGCACCTTCCAGATAATGGCGCATAACAATGATGTCAGCATAACTCGACACCATCATAATCGTGTCCTTAAGCGTTTCGCCCTTTGTGCCGCTCGTTACTTTAGGGTCAGCAAAGCCAATGACCTTCGCACCAAGTCGGTTGGCTGCAGTCTCAAAACTGAGACGAGTGCGAGTGCTCGGCTCAAAGAATAATGTAGCGACGATGCGACCTTCAAGCAAACGACGATTCCGATGTTTCTCGAACTCCTGTGCCATTCGGATGAGATATTCAATTCTCTCTCTCGAATGGTTGGCTATGGTTACAAGACTTCTGTTTTCCATTGCATGATTATTTTCCATTGCAAAGATATAAAGAAATGAAGAAATATAAGCCCCTAAGGCGGAATTATTCTTATATTTTCTATTTTCTGAACAACTAATTCCCAACTCTTAATTCTTTTTCGTACCTTTGTAGTCTTAAAATAGTAGTTCTGTATGAGAAAGAAGTTTTTCGTGTTTCTATGGATAAGTTTTATCTCAGGTGCACTCGCCATTGGTGTTACGTTCTATTTTATCTTTACAGGTGCGATTGGTTATATGCCAAACATCCAACAGTTGCAGAACCCTGTTAATAAGTTCGCAACACAGGTTTTTACATCCGATGGCAAGCAGATAGGAACATGGAGCTACAGTAGTGCGAATCGTGTGTTTGCGGATTACAATGAACTTCCTCAACCCCTGGTGCAGGCTCTTGTTGCAACGGAGGACATTCGCTTTTATAATCATAGTGGCATAGATTTCCAAGCCTTGCTGCGTGCCATCGTGAAGCGTGGAATACTGAGGCAGAAGAGTGCGGGTGGTGGTAGTACTATTACGCAACAGTTGGCCAAGCAGCTTTATTCTGCAAAGGCTGCCAATACGAAGGAACGTCTTTTGCAAAAACCTATTGAGTGGGTTATTGCGCTTAAGTTGGAGCGTTTTTATACAAAGGAAGAAATCATTTGTATGTATTTTAATTACTTTGATTTCTTACACAATGCTGTAGGTATCAAGACTGCTTCGCAAACTTATTTCGGTAAGGAGCCGATGGCGTTGGATACTTGCCAGTGTGCTTTGCTTGTGGGTATGTGTAAGAATCCGAGTTTGTACAATCCTGTCCGTTATCCGGAGCGTTGCATTGAACGGCGTAACATTGTATTGTTACAGATGGCTAAAGCGGGATATATTACGGAAGAGCAGCGTGAAGAATTCAGAACACGTCCGTTGGGTTTGAACTTCCATCGTGTTAATCATAAGGAGGGTCATGCGACTTATCTGCGCGACCATTTGCGTCGGATTTTGATGGCTAAGAAGCCTGTCCGCAGTGACTATGCATCTTGGCAGAATCAGCAGTATTACGAGGATTCGCTTTCTTGGGTGAATGATCCGGTTTATGGCTGGTGTAATAAGAATTTGAATCGTGATGGGCGTCCTTATAATATATATACGGATGGTCTCAAGGTTTACACGACTCTCGACAGCCGCATGCAGGAGTATGCGGAGCAAGCGGTTGCTAAACATGTGACGGGCGAGTTGCAGCCTCTCTTTGATAAGGAGCAGAAGAACAATAAGAATGCTCCTTATGCTTCGGCTATCTCTGCCACCAGGGCAAGGGCTAATCTGGCTCGTGCGAAGCGTCAGAGTTCGCGTTATATTGAGATGAAGAAGGCTGGTTTTAGTGATGCCGAAATTGACGAGGCGTTCTTGAAGCCTGTAGAGATGACGGTTTATTCGCTTACGGGCGACAAGGATACGGTGATGACTCCTCTTGACAGTATCCGATACTACAAGTCGTTCCTCCGTACTGGTTTTATGTGTATGGATGCCGAAACTGGGCATGTGAAGGCTTACGTGGGTGGTGTTAATTACAGTTATTTCCAGTATGATATGTGTACTCAGGGCAAGAATCAGGTTGGTTCTACCATTAAACCTTTCCTTTATTCGCTGGCTATGGAGAATGGTTGGTCGCCCTGTGATGAGGCTCCAAACGTTCAGCAGACTTATGTTGTGGCTGGCAATCAGTTGTGGACGCCTCGCAATGGCAGCCGTTCCCGCTATGGTGAGCAGGTGACTTTGAAGTGGGGGTTGGCTACGAGTAACAACTGGATTTCTGCTTATCTGCTTAATCAACTCAGTCCGGACTTGTTTGTCAGGCTTTTACATGACTTTGGGGCTAAGAATCAGGATATACATCCTTCGTTGGCTCTTTGCCTTGGTCCGTGCAATCTTTCTGTGGCCGAGATGGTGGGTGCTTATTCTGCTTTTCCGCAGAAGGGTGTCCGTCGTACGCCTCTCTATGTGACTCGCATCGAGGATAGTGATGGTAATGTGCTGTCTCAGTTCCAGTCGAGTGTGAAGGAGGTTATCTCTGAGGAGGCTGCCTACAAGATGGTTGTTATGATGCGTGGTGTTATTGATGGCGGAACGGGCTCCCGTATGCGCAATCGTTACCATATTACTGCGCCTATGGGTGGTAAGACGGGTACGACCAACGACAATAGCGACGGCTGGTTTATTGGTTATACGCCGCGTCTTTGCTTTGGTGCGTGGGTTGGTGGCGACGAGCATGATGTTCATTTTGCCAGCATGGCGTATGGACAGGGTGCAAACTCTGCTCTTCCCATTAACGCTTATTTCTTGCAGAAGGTTTTTGCTGACGAGCAGCTTGGCTACAGCCAGTCGGAGGAGTTCGATATGCCGTCGGGTTTCGACCCTTGTGGCGGTGATTTGTCGGAGGACGAATTTGGCGATGAGGAGTTTGTAGAAGAGATGGGTTTCGACTCGGAAACCTATCAGTAGCGGCTTTCTCTTTATAGACAAAATGTCATTGATTTATGTCAATATCATATCAGAGTGTTGACATAAATCAACAAAATCTGTATTATTTTTGCTTTTCTATTTGTTTTGCTTGCAAATAGATATTATTGTCGTACCTTTGCAATGTCAAAAGAAACACAGATAATAGAAAAATAGAAATAGTTGCTTTAGTGTTAAGGTGAAAAGATTTATTTGAAGGTTAATAGTTGTTAGTTTTAGTTTTTTTCAGGAGAAGCAATCCGTGAGGACCGCTTCTTTTTTTGTCCTTATGCGTAGCCGTCGGCGATTTCTGCTTTGCTTTTGTGTCGTTAGCGAGTAGGTAAACATTTAATTTCGGGTAGTTGTTCCGTCGGGTTCGACAATGGCTGTTTTTCTCCTCCTTTGCCGTGTCGTTGAAATAGGTTAACCTTTTTGTTCAATTCGACGTGCCTTTCTGCTCAATTAGGTTAACCTTTTTGCCCGAAAAGGTTAACCTGTTTCGAACGAATCTTCTTGCTTTGTCATTTCTTTGAAACTAAGGATGTTATAATGGCTACTTTTTTGTGTGCGAAACTTTAGTGTCGCAGGGGTGGGGAAGCGTTGTGCGAGGGAGAAATATATAGTAGGTTTCTCGGCAAGAAGTTGGTTGGTTATGTGCTTTTCGAGCAGACGATTTCTGTTTCCCGGTGTTCCCCAGTGTGCCAGATGCTGTGTTGCTCAAAACCAAATGGCGTGTTAAGCGAACATTTTTGCGCGGTTATGCCCTATAATTAAAAATAATGTAGTAAATTTGCACGCGAATATGTTTATTACAAGTCGCTATGGAAACTCAGCAACAGTTTGAGAAGGTGATGGAGGAATGTCGTGCCTTGTTTGTCAAGAAGTTACACGACTATGGCGCAGCATGGCGCATACTCCGCCCCTCTTCGCTAACCGACCAGATATACATCAAAGCCAATCGCATCCGCAGCATCGAGACGAAAGGCGTTTCTTTCATCAACGAAGGTGTACGACCGGAGTTCATTGGCATTGTGAATTACGCCATTATCGGTCTCATACAGTTGGAGAAAGGCTATTCCGAGAAGCCCGACGACATGACGAAGGACGAGGCCATTGCGGCTTACGACAAGCATGCTCAGCAAACTCTGCAGTTGATGCTTCGCAAAAACCATGACTACGACGAGGCTTGGCGAGGCATGCGCATCAGCAGTTACACCGACCTTATCCTAATGAAGGTGTTCCGCACGAAGCAAATCGAGCAACTCGACGGCAACACATTGGTGTCGGAAGGCGTCGATGCAAACTACATGGACATGTTGAATTATGCCGTCTTCGGCTTGATAAAGTTAACCTTCGGTGAAGACAACGCTGAAGCATAAACTCGCGGTTGCGATGGTGAATGTGGCACGTCTGCTGCTAAGCCTGACGTTCCTCTTTTCCGGAGTGGTAAAACTCATCGACCCGCGTGGCACGCAATACAAGATAGAAGACTACGGAGCCGCTTTCGGCATGGCAGCTTTCCTTCCAGACGGAATGCCACTTACCTTGTCCTGCACCCTCGCCGTTACAGAATTCTTGGTGGGCATCTATCTGCTCTATGGCATTCGTCGCCGTATGGCAGCAAGCCTGGCACTGTGTTTCATGCTCGTCATGACACCCCTCACACTCTATCTGGCAATAGCCAATCCGGTGACCGACTGCGGCTGCTTTGGCGATGCCCTCGTGCTCACCAACTGGCAAACCTTTCAGAAAAACGTCGTTCTGCTCGCCTGTTCCATCATTGTTCTGCGCTACAACTCCCTGATACTGCGATTTGTGACGCGAAGAAACCAGTGGATGGTTGCACTCTACTCACTCGTTTTCGCCTGCATCTTTATGGCCTATAATCTGTGGCAACTGCCCGTCATCGACTTCCGCCCCTATCACGTAGGTGCCGATGTACGACAGGCTTGGCAAGACGACAGGCACAACTCTGGTCAGTTCGTCACAACATTCATCCTCGAAAAAGACGGCATACAAAAAGAATTCACACTGGAAAACTACCCGGACAGCACCTGGACCTTTGTCGATTCACACACCGTTCAACACCAAACCGCCAAGCAAAGCGGAGTGGGCGACCTGCTTATACAAGACGCACAAAGCGGTGAAGACATCACAGAACAGATACTCAACGACACAACATACAACTTCCTTCTCGTAGCCCCCTACCTAGAGAAAGCCGACGATGGCGTCATGGGCGAACTCCTTTCGCTCTACGATTACAGTCAGGAGAACGGCTACGGCTTCTACTGCCTCACCTCAAGCAGCGAACAAGCCATCGAGAACTGGAAGGAAATGACCGGAGCAGAATACCCCTTCTGCCTTGCCGATGCAGTAGTGCTCAAGACGATTGTACGCTCCAATCCCGGCCTAATACTCCTTCACGATGGTAAAATCGTCGGGAAATGGGCCTCGGCCGCACTGCCTGAGCCGGCAGAACTCAATATCCTTTCCACGCAAAACGTCAACAGCCAAAGCCGACGCATAGCCGGCATCCTCGGCTGGTACATCCTCCCCCTGCTTGTCTTCCTGCTTATCGATGCAGTAAGCGTAGCACGAAACAAGAAGAAACACTCTAAAAAATAAACACATTTATCAACAAAAAACAAAAGACATGAGAAAGAAAATCGTAGCAGGTAACTGGAAAATGAACAAGAACCTGCAGGAAGGCGTAGCACTCGCCACAGAACTCAAAGACATGTTGGCTGCAGAAAAGCCCAATTGCGAAGTAGTAATCGGCACACCCTTCATCCACCTCGCCACCGTTAGCGAACTCCTGAAGGACAGCGTCATTGCTGTTAGTGCAGAAAACTGTGCCAACAAAGAAAGCGGCGCATACACAGGCGAAGTTAGCGCAGAAATGGTAAAGAGCACAGGTGCAGAGTACGTTATCCTCGGCCATAGCGAACGTCGCGAGTACTACAACGAGACTCCCGAAATCCTGAAGGAGAAAGTAGACCTCGCCCTCGCAAACGGCTTGAAGGTTATTTTCTGCATCGGCGAAAGCCTTGAACAGCGCGAAGCAAATCAGCAGGAAGCAGTTTGCAAAGCAGAACTCGAAGGCAGCGTATTCCATCTCTCTGCAGAACAGTGGAAGAATATCGTAATCGCCTACGAACCAATCTGGGCTATCGGCACAGGTAAGACTGCAACCGCAGAGCAGGCAGAAGAAATCCACGCCTTCATCCGTCAGTGCGTAGCCGAAGTTTATGGCGCAGAAGCAGCCGACGAAACTTCCATCCTCTATGGCGGTTCTTGCAAGGCAAGCAATGCACCCGAACTCTTTGGCAAGCCCGACATCGACGGCGGCCTCATCGGTGGCGCAAGCCTCAAGGCAGCCGACTTCAAGTGCATCATCGACGCTTGGAACTAATAACACAATCCTCCAATATCTCCTCCCCAATCACGGGGAGGAGATAAATCAACAAACAATACAAACGTTAATTCGCAAATGAAGTACACCTTTGCCCTCATCTTCTGCCTTTTGACAGTTCAAATGAATGCCCAGCAGGCATTTACCGAAAGGATACAGCAAGTGGTTGGCTCCATGGGAAGAATCCTTCTCCATCAAGACAAAGCCATTACAGACCTCGTGAATGGTCCAAAGAGATCTGTCATATCGCCAAATCAGAAGGGACAGCAAGACGGAACAGCACAATATCCAGATTCTCTGGCTGCCGACAGCCTTTCCCAAGGCCCCACAATCAGGATTAATGGCTATCGCATCCAAGTGTACTTCGGCGACAATTCACGTAAAGGAAAGACCGAAGCACGAGCAGCAGGCTTGCGCTTCAGGAATTACTTTCCCAACCAACCTGTCTATGTCAGCTTCGCATCCCCTCATTGGCTCTGCAGAGCCGGCGATTTCCGTACAATCGAAGAGGCAAGCGAAATACTAAGACAGATTCGCGAGATGGGCATCTTCCGTGAAGCCGTTCTCGTGAAAAGCAAAATTAAAGTTAGATTATAAGAATGGAACAGCAGCAGAAGCACGAACAGACCACCGCTCAGCAACAGATAGAAGAACATATCCACGCCATACTAAATCTTTTGGGCGAGGATACAAATCGCGAGGGATTGCTCAAGACACCTATGCGAGTAGCTAAGGCAATGAAGAATCTTACATGCGGCTACGAACAAGATCCTGTAGCAATTCTTAACTCCGCAAAGTTCAATGAGGATTATCGTCAGATGGTGATTGTTCGTGACATTAACTTCTATTCTCTTTGCGAACACCACATGTTACCTTTTTATGGGAAGGTTCATGTCGCATACATCCCTGATGGACAAGTTACAGGCTTGAGTAAGATTGCCCGTGTGGTGGATTGTTTCTCCCATCGTCTCCAGATTCAGGAACGTATGACGAAGCAAATACGAGAATGTATACAGGAGGCTCTGTCGCCTTTAGGTGTAATGGTTGTTGTTGAGGCTCAGCACATGTGTATGCAAATGCGTGGAGTAGAAAAACAAGGAAGCATTACAACAACTAGCGACTTCTGCGGCGCGTTCAATCAAGCAAAGACCCGAGAGGAATTTCTACAGTTAATTAGAGCATAACTTTAGAAGTCTTTCGGAATATATCCCGATTATCCCGATTATCCATAACAATAAATATGAAGAAACTTCTTTTAGGTGACGAGGCTATAGCCTTGGGTGCAATCAATGCCGGACTGAGTGGTGTATATGCCTATCCAGGGACGCCAAGCACGGAGATAACAGAATACATACAAAACGATCCTCTCGCCAAGGAACGTGGCATACACTCTCGTTGGTGTACGAACGAGAAAACAGCGATGGAAGCTGCTTTGGGTATGTCGTATGCAGGCAAGAGGGCATTGGTGTGTATGAAACACGTTGGCATGAATGTTTGTGCCGATGCTTTTGTCAATAGTGCCATTACTGGTGTGAAGGGTGGTCTTATCGTTCTTGCTGCTGATGATCCGTCGATGCATTCTTCTCAGAATGAACAAGACTCTCGTTTTTATGCCAAATTTGCTTTGGTTCCATGCCTTGAACCTTCTAATCAGCAAGAGGCTTATGATATGATGGCTTATGGCTTCGATTTGTCGGAGAAATTGGGAGAACCGGTTGTACTTCGTGTTGTTACCCGATTGGCACATTCCCGTGCTGCGGTAGAAGTGACGGAGCCTATGGCAGAGAATCCTTTCTCTCCTGCTACGGATGCTTGGGTTCTCTTGCCTGGCATTGCGAGGAAGAAGTATGCTGTGCTTCTGGAAAAGCAAGAGACAATGATGCAGGCTTCGGAGAACAGTATATACAATAAGGTTGAGACGTCTTCTTCTAAGACTGGCATATTGGCTTGTGGCATTGCATATAACTATGTTAAGGAGGCTATTGGCGATGATGCCAACCTTGTTAAGGTGTCGCAATATCCTTTGCCCGAAGATAAGATTAAAACTTTGGCTGCCGGATGTGACGAATTGCTTATTGTTGAAGATGGCCAGCCTGTTGTTGAGGAACTTGTGAAGGGCCTTTTAGGTGCGGACTATCCGGTGAAGGGACGTTTGACGGGCGATTTGCCACGTACTGGCGAACTGACTCCCGATAATGTTGCAAAGGCATTAGGTAAGAAGACGGGTGCGGTGTTTGCTCCTGCCCAGAACATGGCTGCACGCCCGCCTCAGCTTTGTCAGGGTTGTGGCCACAGAGATGTTTATACTGCATTGAATCAGGTTTTGGCTGAATATCCCGAACATCGTGTGTTTGGAGATATAGGTTGTTATACACTTGGTGCTTTGCCTCCTTTCCAGAGTCTTTCTTCTTGTGTTGATATGGGGGCAAGCATTACAATGGCTAAGGGTGCGGCAGATGCCGGACTGTTCCCTGCTGTTGCAGTTATTGGCGACTCTACTTTTACTCATAGTGGTATGACCGGCCTTTTGGATGCCGTGAACGATAAGTCCAACATCACTGTGATTATTTCCGACAATCTCACGACGGGAATGACCGGAGGCCAGGATTCTGCCGGCACGAACAAGTTTGAGGCTATTTGTCTTGGTCTTGGTGTTGAGCCGGAGCATGTTCGTGTTGTAGTGCCTTTGCCAAAGAATATGCCGGAGATTACGCAGGTTATTAAGGAAGAGATAGAATACAAGGGCGTTTCAGTCATCATTCCTCGCAGAGAGTGCATCCAGACATTTGCACGCCATGCAAGAGAAAGAAAACAAGGAAAATGAAGAAGGATATCATCATATGCGGTGTGGGTGGACAAGGTATTCTCTCCATCGCAACTATCATAGGCGAAGCAGCTACAAGGGCGGGCCTTTATTTGAAACAGGCAGAGGTGCATGGCATGAGCCAGCGTGGCGGAGATGTGCAGTCGAATCTGCGTCTATCTACGGAACCTATCTGGAGCGACCTCATTTCGGAGGCAGGCGCAGAACTTATTATCTCCATGGAACCTATGGAGTCGATGCGCTATTTGTCTTATTTGAGCAAGGACGGAAAGGTAGTGACCAACTCGAAGCCATTTGTCAATATCCCCAACTATCCTGCAGAAGATGCTTTGCAGAAGGAACTGGACGCATTGCCAAGTGTTAAACTCGACATCGAGGAAGTTGCCAAGGACTGTGGCAACCCCAGAGGTGCCAATATGGTTTTGCTTGGCATGGCGGCTCCTGCGATTGGGATTCTCTCTGTAGAAGACTTAAGAAACGCCATTGCTACGGTGTTTGCCCGTAAGGGAGAGCAAGTTGTGGAGGCTAATCTCAAGGCCTTCGATGCAGGCGTGAAGGCTGCAACGGAATAGCCATGCATGGCAATTTAGCCAACAGACAATAATGCAACGGCCGCAGGAAAGTACCTGTGGCCGTTGTTGTTTTTGGGTATCGTGTTGGGCTGAAAATGTAAAATTATTTGCAGTACATAGGTGCTGCGAGAGGCGATTATTTTCGACGACGAGTGTCGTCTGTTGAAATGAATGGCATTTTTTGTGCCATTATGATGCTCTGAATGTCAATAGGTTATGTTCTGTTCGGTGTAAAAGCCTACGTGAAATCGTGTAAAAGCACAGGTTTTTTGCTCCATTGTATCGTGTAAAAATCGAAGACAAGGCGTGTTAAGTCGGCAAACTTAACCAGTCAGGTTGCCGGACTCGACACACCTTTTTCCTCTACGCAGCATTTCGAAGCCTGAAAACTGGCCTTTCGGAAAATTCTTTACAACATTTTTGTCCTCAACTCGTTGCCTTTCATGTGGCATTTTGTAACGTATTTTTCAAGTTGTACGGACACTCATGGCATAAGGATACGGGTGGGTAACTTTGTGTTTTTATATTAATAGTGTCGCCGACTTCTTTCTGTGCAATTGCCACTTTGTGCCGTCCTTGCTGCTTTATGGTCGAAAATACCCAATAAATTTGTCTATTTTCGTGTCTTTTTGTAACTTTGCAAACTCAATTTTGCCCCATTGGGGAATTATGTCAATTGTTAATACATATTGTAAGAATAACTCATGATACACAATCCACAAATGGAGTGCATGTCCCGCGAGGACATGAGAAAACTGCAAGGAGAACGACTTGCTGCAACCGTGAAGCGTTGCTACGAGAAAGTTCCTTTCTATAAGAAGAAGATGGATGAACTCGGCATAAAGCCGGAAGATATCAAGTCGGTCGATGACGTTGTGAAACTTCCTTTCACCACAAAGCATGACCTTCGCGACGAATACCCCTACGGATTGCAGGCGGTACCCATGGATGAGATTAAACGCATCCATGCTTCCAGCGGTACAACAGGCAAGCCGGTTGTCGGCACATACACTCAGGCAGACCTCGACATGTGGTCGGAGTGCGTGGCTCGTGTATTGGCAGTTGGAGACATAGGTCCCGGCGATGTGGTACAAGTCAGTTATGGCTATGGCCTTTTCACAGGTGGCCTTGGCGCTCACGATGGTGTGGCAAAACGAGGTGCCGTGCAGTTGCCCACCTCAGCAGGCAACTCCGAGAAACAAATCATGCTGATGCAAGACCTTGGCACAACAGCCATCTGCTGTACGCCATCCTATGCTTTGCATCTGGCAGAAGTAATTGAAAAGAACAAGGTTGACGTTTCCAAACTCAAACTCCGTGTCGGCTTCTTCGGCGCAGAGCCCTGGACATGGGGCATACGCCGTGAACTCGAGGCAAAACTTAACATCAAGGCAATCGACATCTACGGACTGACAGAGATGTGCGGACCTGGTGTGGGTGGCGAATGCCAGTATCAAGACGGTACACACATCTGGGAAGACATGTTCCTGCCCGAGATAGTAAACCCCGAAACCTTAGAGCCGGTCGCTCCCGGCGAAGTGGGCGAGTTGGTGATAACATCACTCTGCAAGGAGGCAATGCCCATACTCCGCTATCGCACCCGCGACCTTTCCAGCCTCAACTACGAAGCCTGCAAGTGCGGACGTACTGCAGTCCGACTCGGCAAGGTGCTCGGCCGCAGCGACGATATGCTTATCATTCGTGGCGTAAACGTCTTCCCCAGCCAGATAGAAACAGTACTCACAGAGTTCCCCGCTTTTACTCCACAATACTTCATTACCGTCGACCGTAAAGGAAACGAAGACACCTTCGACCTCGATGTAGAACTCCGCGAAGAACTCTTCTCGCCCAATCCCGGCAAACAAATGCCTTTCATCAAGCCACTCTACGACCGTCTTGTGTCTCTGACAGGCATCAAACCAAACATACACATACAGCCACCAGGAACCATTCAGCGTTCAACAGGTAAGGCTAAACATGTAAACGACAAACGCGACTTCTCAAATTGGCATTAAAATGTTAGACAGAGAACAGGTAAACAGCATCATAGATGCGATGGGGCTAAACGATTTCTCCCAAGCCACCATTCGCGATATTCAAGCATTGTCCCGAAAGATCGAGGACGAGACAGGCGAGCAGGTCATACACTTGGAGATGGGTGTGCCGGGTTTGCAACCATCAGAGATTGCTTTGAAGGCAGAAGCAGAAGCTCTCCAGAACGGCTGTGCCACTATCTATCCACCCAATGGCGGCATTCCTCGCATCAAGCAAGCGGCATCAGACTTCGTGAAAGCATTTATCGGCGTTGATATTTCGCCCGAAGGTTGTGTGCCGACTACCGGAAGCATGCAAGGAACATTTGCCACCTTTATGGCATTGCACCATGCTTTTGCCGGCACTCCAAAAGACACGGTGTTGCTCATTCAGCCAGGTTTCCCGGTACAAACAACTCAGTGCGATGTCATTGGTCTTAAGCACGAGGCTCTTGATATCTATAACTATAGAGGCGAAGCCTTAATACAAAAGTTGGAAGAGATTGTTGCCAAAGGTAATATCTGTGCAATCGTCTATTCCAATCCGAACAATCCCACTTGGGTTTGCTTCACAGAGGAAGAGTTGAAGGGAATAGGACAAATAGCAACAAAGTATGATATCCTCGTCCTCGAAGACCTTGCATACTTCGCTATGGACTTCCGTCGCGACCTTTCTCATCCTTTTCAGGAACCGTATCAAGCCACCGTTGCTCGCTATACCGACAACTATGTACTGTGGGTTTCTGCATCGAAGGCTTTCTCATATGCCGGGCAGCGTATAGGTGTGACGTGTATCTCCGATAGACTTTTCCATCGTGCTTATGGCCCCTTGAAGGAATCGTTTGGCGTTAGCACCTTTGGCGACTTCTTTGTCGGCAGACTGATGTATACGCTTTCCAGCGGAACGACACATTCTGTTCAGCATGCAATGGCAGCGCTCATGGAGGCTGCGGTAAAGGGAGAATACAACTTCCTTATCGATGTGCAGGAGTATGGCCGTAGGGCTAAGTTCATGAAGGAAGTGCTTTTGAATAATGGCTTTTATCTTGTCTATGACAATGATATGGGTGCTCCTTTGGCCGACGGTTTCTATTTCACGGTTCAGTATCCCGGAATGGACGACCTTCAACTGACACGTGAACTCATGACCTACGGTATTGCTGTTTTCCCGCTCGACACGATGGGCTCTACCCAGCAAGGTGTACGTATTTGTACTTCTTTCTTCCGTGAGGAGCAGAAACATTTATTCACAGAACGTATTACACAATTCCATAAGGAACATCATGGATATTAACTCTCCTTACTTTCATCCCGAATACGAGACTCTCTCTCGCGAGGAAATCGGCAAGTTGCAGACGAACCGCCTGCAAGAGACGATAAAGAGGTGTTCGCAGGTTCCGTTCTATGCCCAGAAGTTCAAGGAGATGGGCATTAAGCCGGAAGATATTGCTTCGCCCGAAGACATTCGCAAGTTGCCTTTTACTACAAAACAGGACTTGCGCGACACTTATCCGTTTGGTTTGGCTGCGGTACCTTTGTCGGACTGCGTGCGTTTACACTCCAGTAGTGGTACGACGGGCAATCCAACAGTTATCCTTCATACCCAAAACGACCTTGACGAGTGGGCCAATCAGGTGGCTCGTAACCTTTGGATGGTGGGGCTTCGTCCGGATGATGTGTTTCAGAATTCGTCCGGCTATGGTATGTTTACCGGCGGCTTAGGTTTCCAGTATGGTGCTGAACGAATGGGTATGCTGACGGTGCCTGCTGCTGCGGGTAATTCGCTGCGCCAGATAAAGTTCATCAAGGACTTCGGAACGACTGCCATTCATGCTGTCCCGTCATACCTGACCCGTCTCTATGAGGTGATGCAGGAACAGGGTGTTGATCCTCGCACTGATACTAATCTTCGCGTTTTTGCCATTGGTGCGGAGCCTCATTCTGAGGAACAGCGCCAGAGGATTGAGAATATGTTTGGCGTAAAGGCATACAACAGTTTTGGTATGTCTGAGATGTGCGGACCGGGTGTCGGTTTTGAGTGTCAGGAACAGAATGGCCTTCACTTTTGGGAGGATTATTATATCGTTGAAATCGTTAATCCCGAAACTTTGGAGCCTGTGCCCGACGGTGAGATAGGCGAACTTGTTTTGACAACACTTCGCCGCGAAGCAATGCCATTGATAAGGTATCGTACGCGCGACCTTACACGTGTACTCGGCCGTTCCTGTCCTTGTGGACGTAATCATGTTCGCATCGACCGCATGAAAGGTCGTAGCGACGATATGATAGTGCTGCGTGGCGTGAATATCTTCCCCATACAGATTGAGAAAATACTCATGACCTTCCCCGAATTGGCAAGCAATTATCTTATAACTCTATCAACCGATAACGATAACGACAACATGACTGTAGAGGTAGAGTTGGCAGAGATGTTCACCGACGATTATGCACGACTTCATTCTCTGACGAAGAACCTTACTCGTGCATTGAAGGACGAAATTTTGCTCACGCCTATTGTGAAACTTGTGCCCAAGGGGAGCCTGCCAGTCAGCGAAGGCAAGGCTGTTCGTGTGGTTGACAAGCGTAAGGTTTACTTATAATAGTAGTGTGCAAAGGATTTGCTACTTAATTATTTTTAATATCCTATGAAACAACTTTCCATATTCATCGAAAACAAGCAAGGAACACTGCTTACGGTGCTTAATGTTCTAAAGAATGCAAACATACAGATAATAGCTTCAACCATATCAGACACACAGGATTTTGGTATTTATCGAATAATCTGCGATGATCCCGAACGTGCTTATGTCGTTCTCGGCGAGCAGGGTGTTTCCGTAACATTGACCGAAGTCTTTGCCATTCAGCTCGAAGACAAACCTGGAGAGGCAGCGCGTGTGCTTGCTCTCTTTGCCGAAGCAGATATCAGCATTGCCTACATGTATTCATTCCTGCTTTCCGGCAAGGGTATTCTTGTGTTCCGCTCGTCCGACACGGAAAAGACAAAGCAAGTTATTGCCGATAAATCTTTACAGGAATTCTGCTAGGATATTCTTAGATATAAATCGGATTTAACGATATTGGTAGGGCGCATCCATTGCAATGGATGCGCCCTATGTTTAATTCCTTATGTTCCGGCAAGAAACATCTACTGCCAAGTCGTCCAACTTCCTATACCTTCCTTGCCAACTTCTACTGCCAAGTTGGGCGACAACCTATGCCTTGTTTTTTAACCACCTATGGCTTATAAGTCATGCTTTTGTAATTGCCTCGTCACAAACTACATAGAGCTTTACCAGATAGGCAGATTTTCGCATATGAATCATTTGTCGGATGCAAATTTCTGCTTAAACAAAGAAAAAGCCCCACCACGATTGTGGCAGGGCTTCCGTTATTTGTCTGTTATTAAACTACGCTTCGATTACTTAATAGAAACGTAAACTACACGCTGAGATTCCTTACCAGCAGCACCGTGTGCGTTAACGTCAGCAACCTTCACACCGCGTTCTTCCAAGTAAGCCTTAACTGCATCGCAACGACGCTGAGACAACTTCTGGTTGTATGCCTTAGCACCTTCGGGAGAAGCGAAACCATCAATGCAAACAGTTGTACCCTTCTCAATTGTGTTCAACTTAGCTTTTGCAGTGTTGGTGAGAGTAGCCTTGTTCTGAGCGAACTCAACGGTTACACCGCTAACGTTCTTAGTAACTACCTTCTCAACTACCTTCTCAACTACCTTCTCAACGGGCTTTTCAACTACCTTCTCAACAACCTTGGTAACCTCAACAGGCTTAACCTCTGTGAAGTAGTGGTTGCCATTGCTGGTCTTGAAGTGGTAAGTAACACCAGCGGTAATCTGACCAACTGCATTGTCTGCATAAGCACCTTCGCCTTCGCATACAACGGGCATGCCAGCACCAGAGAAGCGAACGGGATCGTTGTCGCGAGAAGTCTTGAGGATTACAGCAGGACGCAAGCTAACAGTCCAAGCTTTCTTTTCGCCAAGGTTGAAGTCAAAATCAAGACCAAACTTGAACATGCAGCGGTTCAAATCGTTTGAACTTTCAGTTGTAATGCCTTCGTAGCTGGGCCAGAAGAAACGTGTGTAACCAACACCGCCACGAGCCTGAATCTCGAAGAAGCGAGGTGCACCCTTGTAACCGCCAAACCAGTTCATGAGGTTAACCTTAGTGTTAGCAAAAACGCTTGCATTGTCAACAACATTTGCACTCTTTGCTGCCCAGTTCCAATTTGTGTTGTCGTTGAAACCAGCCTGCAATTGGAATTCCAAACTCAATACAGGAGTGATGCCCTTGGTAAAGTTGATACCAGCAACGCCGCCATTAGGTGCATTCCAGTCATGAAGGTTTGTGTTTACACCACCTTCAACACCGATTGACCAATTGTCGAAAAACTTCTTGCCAGTGTACTGAGCACTAGCAACCATTGCCATTCCAAACATAGCAACGAGTACGAGAGTAATCTTTTTCATTTGTTTAAAAAATTGATTAACACTATATAATTTGTAATTTCTATCCCTGTTAGTTTCCGTTTAGACAGAATTTAATTCGATGCAAAAATACAACTTTATTTATTCCCTTGCAAGAAAAATGTTTTTTTTTATGTTTTGGGGGCCTAATTATGCGTTATTTTGTTTTTAGACATTAAATATCTAATAAATATATGTTATATTTCTTCAATTTTTGCTTTGTCTCTTACTACCAGTATTGACAGCTCATAGAGTACATAAAGCGGTATAAATACAAGCATGAGCGAGAAAGGGTCGCCACTTGGCGTGATAATAGCAGCGGTAATAAGTAGCACAACAATAGCATGGCGTTTGTATTCGCGCAGAAAACTCTTTTTGAGAATTCCCAACAGACTAAGTAACCATGCTAACAATGGCATTTCAAAAACAATACCCATGACCAAGATCAGCAGTGTGAAGTTATCAATGTAACTCTGTAGATTGATTTGATTCGTGATATTGGGGCTCAAATTGTATTCAACCAAGAAACGGAAAGTAAATGGAAAAACAAACAGATATCCTATTGCACAACCTAGGTAAAACATAAATGTTCCTCCCATAAATGCAGGACGCAAATGTTTTATTTCTTCCTCGAAGAGTGCAGGTTCAATAAATTTCCATATCTCCCAAATAAAATAAGGAAAAGCAATGACGGCAGCCATTGATATTGATGTAGAAATATGTGTCATGAATTGACTGGCAACGTTGATGTTAATAATTTGAACGTCAAAGTCGGGAGACAACTTTACTACACCGCTACCAATAGCATTAAGCCATCGGTAAACAAAAAACTCGTTGCTTGTTGGGGCAAGTACAAAACGGTCGAAAATATAAGGCATTGCAATAAAAGTGCCTATTAAAATGACCATAAGGACACATGCACTACGGAATAATGCCCATCGTAGTACTTCGAGATGATCCCAAAATGACATTGCGCTCTCTTGGGTCTCTTTCTCTTCAATCGGTTCTGTCTTGCTCTTGTCTTCTAACTCCATAACACTTAAGTAGGAGCCCCTCTATCTTTGTGAGTGTTTTAAGTACTCGCATTAGAGGGGCTCCTAAAGATAGATTGTTTTACTTGTTGTATGTTGCTTTTACGAACTTTGCAGCATTGAGGTAGTCTGCACAAACCTTCATGCCATCCAAGATGTTAGGTCTGTTGCTTGCTTCCAATTCAACAACCAGATGCTTCAAGCCAGCTTTGTCTGCATTGTTGAAAATAGCATCAAAACCAACCATGCCGCTTTCTCCGAATTCCTTGTGATCCTTGATGTGGAGTAGGGTAAAGCGGTTAGGATATTTTTTGAAGTATTCAACGGGACTAACTTGACCACGAACTGCCCAATAAACATCCATTTCATAGAATACCTTGTCGGCATCGGTATGTTTAATCATATAGTCATACCAGACTTGGCCTTCTACCTTGTTGAATTCGTAGCTGTGGTTGTGATAACCGAACTTCATGCCAGCTGCATTAACCATTTCGCCAACTTTATTCAAGTACTTGCAGATAACATCAGCTTCAGCAAGTGTGTTGGGGAAGTTAACACCAGGATTGACAATGTACTTCATGCCGGCACGCTTATGGGTGTCAATGCATTGAGCCCACCACTTCAGCGCTTCATCAAAATTTCCGGATTTCAGTTCCTCGTTGTTAAGATTATGACCGACATGGCTCGAAAGAACTTCCATGCCTGCAGCCTCGATGTCTGCCTTGAATTGCTCGGGTGTGACGCCATAAAGCTTTCCATTGTCGTAGTTGGCTGCTTCAATGGCTGTATAGCCCATTTTTGCCAACGCTTTCAGTGTGCTTTCGTGGTTTTGAGCATATTTGTTTGGATTGCCAATGAGGTCGCGCACAGAATACATCTGGAAAGCAATCTCCTTTTTCTTGGCTTCAACTCCAAAACTGTAGCTTAGGAGTGTTCCAAATAAGCAGATGAATATAAGAGTTCTTCTCATTTCCAATAATATAATAATGAATAGAATTATTTAAGAACCTTTACGCGGATGTTGCGATACCATACTTCGTCGCCATGGTCTTGCATACCGAAATAGCCTGCGTCCTTGCCACAATCCTTCATGATCTCAAATGCAAGAGGCCAGTTCTTTTCGCTGAACTTGGAGGTTTGAAGCAGGTCTACCCATGAGCTGTCACCCAATGTGTAGCTTAGCACCTTTACTCCATTCTGATAGTGAGTCACCTTGCCGTTTTTGGCAACAATCTTTACTTTGTTCCATTGGCCAGCAGGATTTGCATTCTGTGGCTTGGCAATAATCATGTCATAGAGGCTAGTGCTCTGGCGAATGCCGAGTGTTTTGCCCAGTTTCGCATCAGGATGACGTTCGTTGTCGAGTACCTGGCATTCGGGGCAACTGATGTAGATAGGCTGATAGTTAAGCTTGCCACGATTGTCAATTGTCTGTGTGATGGTTAAATTGTCAGCCTTTGTTTCTTTTGTTTTGGGAGCATCATTATTGATTGTGGCTGTTTCCTTGCCAAGATAGAAGATGCCTGAGTTGCCACCTTCGCTAATTTTCCATTCAATCTCAAAAACGAAATTCTTAAACTTGTGGGCAAAGATAATGTCGCCGCCTTCGCCATTAGAGGTGCGTCCGTCAAAATGCAGGCTGCCATCCTTGATGTTCCATTTGCTGGGGATGTAGTTTTTGCAATAACCACGCCATCCGTCAAGGCTTGTGCCGTCGAATAGAACATAATAGCCTTCTTTGTCTACTTTAAGTTTGTTGAGATCAATTTGTGGATTCTCAATGGTAACATACTGAGGCTGTGCATATGCACTGGCTGCAAGTGCCAGTGTTGTGGCAGCAAGAATATTTTTTAGTTTCATTGTTCTGTGTGTTGATGTTATTAATAAAGAAAATTCATAATTTATAATTCACGGCTCATAAAAGTTGAGTAAATTAATATGAGCTATGAATTATAAATTATGAATTAATATGTTAATTATGCTGGCATTTCGGGCAGAGCATAGCCGTTGTGATATGTCGGCTTGATGAGTTCTGCTGCAAATTGACGTGCATTAACAGGTTCTGTCCACTTCTTGTCGAATGTGGGGTGTCCTTCGTGAATAGAGAAGCCGTCCTTGAGCATTGAACGAACAGTTGCTTTTTCTGGGATGTTTGTGAAGCGCATGTTTTCGCCATCCCATTCCAAAGTCTGATTCAAGCCTTGCAAACGTGTGGCAACAACGCCCATGGCAACCATTTCGTTGAAGGGTCCTGCTTCGCTGAAGTCGGAAGCTGTCTTTGTCCAGTTCTCCTTACCCTCGCGAATTTCCTTGATGGCGCGAATCCAGTCGCGTTGGTGATTTTCTGTTACTCGACGGCAAACTTTAGGTGCGTTGGGAACACGACCGCTAACCAAATATGGCTTTTCGCCGTAGCAACCTACGATCATGATGTCTTTTGTGCCATAGAAGATAGCACCACCACCACTAACATTGAGGTCCTTGCCAACTGCTAAACCTTCGGGACGGAATGGGATGATACCACCATCGCTCCATGTTACAACAACTTCAGGCATTGCAACCTTTGGACGGTTGTTACGTGCGGGATATGTCAACTTTACAACCTGTGCGCTGGGGCAGCAGTCTGACATAAGAGGAGTTGAGCTGCCTTCTGCCTTAATGGGATAGCCGAGGTCGAGAGCCTTGAAGACTGGGTGCAGGATGTGGCATGCCATATCGCCAAGCGCACCTGTACCGAAGTCCCACCATCCGCGGAAGTTCCAGGGGTGATAGATAGAGTTGTAGGGACGTTTTGGTGCGGGACCAATGAATGCGTCCCAGTTCAATGTGCTGGGGATTTCGTGTTCTTCTGTGGGGCGTTCCAAGCCTTGGGGCCAAATTGGACGGTCTGTAAATGCGTCTACGCGAGTTACTTCACCGATTTCGCCATTCCACAACCATTCGCATGCCAGGTTTACACCTTCGCCACTTGCACCCTGGTTGCCCATCTGTGTGGCTACGCCAGCTTGTGCAGCGAGTTTGGTGAGCAAGCGAGATTCATATACGGTACGTGTGAGTGGTTTTTCGCAATAAACATGCTTCTTTGCTGCCAACGCTTCTGCGCTGATAATTGCGTGAGTGTGGTCTGCTGTGCCACATACAACTGCATCGGCCTGATCCAACAATTCGGCATACATCTTCTTGTAGTCGTTATATACTTTCATGTTGGGGAAGAGCTTCTGGTATTTGTCTATGACGCCTTTTGCATACTTCTGGTCGACGTCGCACATGCCGATGAATTCGATATCGTCATATATCTCGTCTTTTCCTTTGAATGTGATGCCGTTGATGACAGCATGACCACGGCCACCAATACCTACTGCGAGGATTTTGATTTTGCCAGTTTGTGCTTTTTTCTTTGCCTTGGCTTTGCCAAGCACATCAGCCGGAGCCATTGCCAATGCAGCGGTTGCTGCTGTTCCTGCTTTGAGGAACGATCTTCTTGACATGTCTTTCATAAGATTTGTGTTTAGTTGATTGAACTTAAAAAGTTTATTTGTTTTGTATTTCTTCGTTCTTTTTTGGTTCGGCATTGATTTCTTGTTCAATGTCGTTCATGCCTTTCTTGAACTGTGATACGCCTTTGCCGAGGCCGCGCATTAGTTCGGGAATTTTCTTGCCTCCGAAGAGGAGAAGAATGATGAGGGCGATGATGAGAATTTCCTGGCCGCCCATATTGCCGAGAAAGAGGAGTTGGTTTGTCATAATATAAATATGTCTATTTGTGTATTGTTTTTTCTCTTTGCGTATTGTTTTTGTTGTTGTTTTGTGCTTTCAGCGTGTAAAGTTAACAAATTCGTTTGTCCTTTCAAACTCTTTACTATTGTTTTAACTTTTTTTCACACAAGGGCGGTTTTATCGTAAAGAAAAGCCCGCTGTGCGGATTGCATAGCGGGCTTTTCTTGTTTGGCATGTGTGTTTATTTTTTGAGGCTGCCACTCCAGAATGCTTCTTCTTCCTTCTGGCGTGCAATGTAATCGTCGTATGCCTTGCGTGCTGCGGCGTTGGCAGCTTGGTTGGCTTGAACTTTTTTGATGTTTGCTTTGAGGCGGTCGGCAGAGCCGCTGACTGTGATGTCGGCATCGCTGGCTTTGCCGCAGTATGCGATTGCTTCGTCGTACTGGCCGAGCATGGTGTAGATGTTTGCTTCCTTGAGGTATGCTTTGCCGGTGAGGTCTGCATCGTAGGCGATGGCTTTCTCTGCGTAGGTCAATGCACCGGTGTATTGCTGGCTTTTGGTCAGGCCGTTGCAGATGTTGAGGCAGATGACGCCGCGTCTTGCGTCGTTTGAAGCGAGCTCAAGTGCCTTCTCGTAGTATTCGAGCATTTTGTCGAGTTGTCCATCTTTCTGTGACTTTTGTGCCAGGCCGATGGCGCTGGTGAAAGAGGGTTGGAGGGCGTATGCAGCTTCGGCGTACTGGTAGTAGATGTCTGACTTGTCGCAATCGTTCTGCTGCATGATGGTGAGGCTGGAGTTGAGCTTGTTGATGTCTTGCTTATAGCTTTCGAACTTCTTGGTGTAGATGTTGACGAGCTGTGTGCTGTCTGCTGCTCCGCTCTGTGCGAAGGTGTATTCAATTTGTGCGAGGGGTGCGTCGTATGTGGCAAGGAGTTTTTGTGCTCTTGCTGTGTCGCCTTCGGCTTTTGCGTCTTTGGCTAGCTGGAGCATTTTCTCGCAGGCGTCTTTGCTGTCGAGGTAGTCTTGCAGGTATTGTTCGCGTGTGGTGTTGGGCATTGCCTTGTAGATGGCGTCGCTCACGAGGAAGAATGTCTGGAGGAATGAGCCTGTGATTTCGCGTCCGCCGTGTTCGTTGACCATTTTGATGGCTTCGGAGAAGTTGGCGTATGATTTGCGAAGGTCGAAGGTTTGTCCGAACACGCCGGGTGCTGTCCAGTTGTAGTATTCTGCCTTAACGCTCAACACGTCGCCCAGTGTGCTCTTTGTCTTTGCGAAGGAGTTGAGGGCATCGAGGTTTTTCTGACGGAGTTCGAAGAGTTCCATCATTTCGTCGAAGTATTGTTTTTTCTTGGCGGGGTCTTGTTCTGTGTTGATGAGGTTGTAGAACATGAACGGGCCTTGTGTGTAGATGCCGTTTACGGCGAAGGGTGCGTTTTTCTTCAGCCATTGGTAGTTGACGTACATGTCCTTGTAGTCCTTGTTGCTGTTGGACTGTTGGAACATGGTGATGAAGCCTTTGGCTGTTTTGATGCTGTCTTCGTTATTGCCCATTGTGTGAGCAATACGTTCTTCCAGGGTGCTTCCTTCGAAGTTCTGTGCTGTTGCGCCTGCTGCGGCCATTGCAAGGCAGACGAATAATGTGAGTTTTTTCATTGTTTTTATTAAGGTATTTGTTGATTTCTGCTGCAAAGGTACGAATAAAATGCGGTTTTGCAAGCAAAGCTATCTTAATGAAACTTAAAACGTGCATAAATGAGCCCTGCGATGCCTGCGGAGTGAATACTTATGCACTACGGGCGGTTTTAGTCGTATGCCATTCTTTCTGGATGTTCTTTTCTGTTTTGTCGGAAACGGAGGTGCAGGAGGTGGTGTAAAAACATTGACATTTTGGGACAGTTTGCAGTGGGCGGTTTGTGGCATACGACAGGGGTTTGGATGGAGGAGGTCTGCCTTTCTCTGGAAAAAGGTTAACCTAATTGGCCAACAAGGCACGTTAAGTTGCCCGTAATGGTTAACCTAATTGCCCGTAATGGTTAACCTTTTTTCCGATGATGAAACTGTTTGGAATTGAACTTCCTTGTGAATGATTGTAAGGTGTCTGTAATCAGTATGTTGAGTAATTGCTGTAAAGAAATTCCTTAGGTGGAGTTTTCTTGATGAGTTTGGCATGGTGTGGTGTAGGTTCTGTTTCGGAGATTTGTGCATTGGACCTTTAGGTAGGTTCGTCTTTCTTGTGAGAAAAATTACGACATGTTAGTTGATATGTGATTTCCTCTCATGGTTCGGAACTGACTCTCTTTAGTTATCTTTTTCGATATAAACGAAAAAAATCATTCTTTTGGCTTCTGCTTCGCCGAAAATGTCGTATATTTGCACACATTTTTGAAGATATGGTACTCAATATTCTACTGATTTTACTTGGTTTTATCGTTGTTTTGTGGGGCGCAGATCGCTTCACGGATGGTGCTTGTGGCTTGGCTCGTAAGTTCCGGGTCAGCGAGTTGGTAATCGGACTGACGGTGGTTGCTTTGGGAACCAGTCTGCCGGAGTTCATGGTCAGCTTCATGAGTGTCCTGCTCGGCAGCAGCGATATGAGCGTAGGTAACATCATAGGCAGCAATGTCTTCAACATCCTTATCATCACAGGCATGTCGGCCGTCCTCACAACATTGGCAGTAGATAAGTACCTCCTTCGTCGCGACATACCGCTTTGCCTTGTGGGTTCGGTGCTGCTTGTCGTGTTCTCCCTCACAGAAAGCACGATAACCCGCTGGGAAGGCATGTTGCTCGTGGCCTTCTTCCTTTGCTATCTCTACATTGCTTATCGGGTGGCAATGAAGGACAGGAAGGCATCTGCCCCTTCGGCTCAAGCACAGGAAACAGACGGTACACCATGTTGCAAGAAGAAAAAGGAAGACACCACATGGTATCTTTTTCTGCTCATCCTGCTCGGCATTGCAGCCCTTGTGATAGGCGCACGCCTTCTCGTCGACAATGCAGCATCGGTTGCCCGTGCATGGGGCATCAGCGAAAGTGTCATCGGCCTTACCATCCTTGCCGCAGGAACCAGTCTGCCCGAACTGGCAACCAGTCTTGTGGCAGCCCGTAAGGGCAGCAGCGCACTCGCACTCGGCAATGTCATAGGCAGCAACATCTTCAACATCGCTTTTGTTATCGGCATATGCAGTAGCGTACTTCCCATGAAGGTTTCCGAGATTTCCATCATCGACTGGACGGCACTCGTGGGTAGCGTCGTGCTGACTTGGCTGACGGCATACACCTGTCGCAAGCTCAGCCGCTGGGAAGGCCTGATACTCGTCTTCTGCTACATCGCATTCATCATGCTGCTTCTTTCAAGGTAAATTCTCTTCATCCCTGTTCGTCCTTCCGGGTATGGGGAGAGGTGTGTCCTTTCGTAACGTAGCATTATTCTCGAAATTCAAAACCTTACAAGCGAAATAAGAATACTCGTATTTCTTATTTTGAACACGATTGTTTGGATTTCGGATTAAACTTCGTATCTTTGTCCCCAGAACATACAACCGGCGAGCCAAAGCTATACACCACCGCAACACATCGGTGCAGTAAGCTCAGGCAAATGCATGTCGACAAATGACCTCTGCATCGTCGTCGACAAGAAAGTGCTTTTTTACAAATGAAACAAAGAACTTCATCCCCCAAACAGAAGCAGGTCAACATCTCCTCTTCTGCCTCCACCAGAGAATCCTTCCTCAACCGAAGGATTCCCATTCTGCCCGTCTTCTTTCTGCTAACCTGGCTTTGGGCAGCATGGTACTACGGTACGGTTTTCTACATCAGCCGCGAATACAGTATATGGGTGGCAGATGTGCGAATCATGGACTTCGTCTTGAATCAGTCCTACGGCATACTCCGCTACATAGGTCGCGCCATGTTGCAACTCTACAAGTACCCATGGCTTGGCGGCCTCTTGCTGGCACTGATGCTTACTGCCGGTAGCTGGCTTGCTGGCTACTGCATGAGACTCCGCCCCTCATGGCGAATCCTGCAATATCTGCCAGCCTTGTCCTATATTGCCGTCGTGACTTATCATGGCTTCGACATCTTCTTCGAGGCATGGACCGGCTTGATCTTCGGCATTCCATTCGTCGTTTTGACAGTACTCTGCATCTGGGCAATCATCATCCGTAGCTTCAGTCGTAAACCTGCGCCAACCTTTGTGGGTATCCCAACAGACGAAACACCCCGACAGAACCGCCTCCAACTCGCCATTATCGCCGTCTGCCTGATGGCCATCATTGGCTTCGATATGTGGCAACGCCCGTATGTTCGGGTCGTATGCAAGTTGCTCGACATGGAATACAAACAGGATTGGTCCGGCATACAAAAACTTGCCCGCTCCAATTCCAAGATGAGTAACCGACCGATGGCTTGCGCCTATGCCATAGCCCTCGTACAGACAGGACAAATAGCCGAACGGATGTATGATATCCGTCTTGATTACGATTCGCTCCACATACATGGAATGGACTGGACACACAATAATGCAAGCCCACTTTATCTTCCGGAAGGCAACTATTATGGTGGATTCATCGAATCGTCACTCCGCGCCAGTATGGAACAAATGGTTATGACCGGCCCAACCATCCGCCTGCTCAAAATCATGATAAAATGTGCCTTGATGCGCGAAGAATGGGAACTGGCAGAGAAGTATCTAAGCATTTTGCGTCGTGTTCCATTCGAAGGAACCTTCTGTAAGAAATACGGAGCAATGATGCGACGAACAGATCTGGTCAATTCAGATCCGGAGATGGCTATGATAAGACTGACAGAACCCCTCCACGACAGCTTTGAAAGTCAATATCAACAGCCACTCTTCATGGGATATAACCTCGCACTTGTCGAAGGTCGCAGCCGCAATGCACTCATAAACAGCCTGTGCGTTTGTCTCTATACAAAACTCATGCCTCAGTTTCTCGAACGCCTCGAACCGCTCGTCGGCACAACACCTCCCGGCATCATCATGGATGGAATCCTATTGGCAGAAAACAAAAACCCTGGCATTTCACAACATTTCACAGGAATCAATTTCCGTCAACCACAGTTCCAAAGCTTCTTGCAAAACATACAACCATACATGTCAGACCGCCCGGGACATGCATATGAACTTTTCCCCAAATACAAAGGTTACTATCCTTACTACTATTTCTTCGGAAATCTTAAAGCAACCAAGAAAGGATATACTGGCATCACTACAAGTAACTCGGGAGTAAATTAAAATCGTTGCTCACAATATATACTTATTCTTATGAAGCTTCTTACATTATCAAAATACATAATTTCTCTTTGCATACTGGTCGTTGTTGTCGGTTGTAAACCCAAAGCAGAGGTTCCGGTCCAGTTTGTAGAAGCAGATATAGAGGTAAATATCTATCCAGACTATAAAGATATAGTTGTGCCACCCAACATCGCTCCGCTCAATTTCATTGTACGCGACTCCATTGCAACAGCCTATGTTGTACAATTCACCGGTAAAGGCCAGGAACTTCTTGCTGCAGCAGATGATGATGCTGTTATAAGGATAGATACTGCAGAGTGGCGTTCGCTCCTGATGGGAAATAAAGGGAATGATGTTTCCGTAGATATCTATGCCAAACGCCCCAACGGATGGATTCACTATAAACCATATAAGATAAGCATTGCCGAAGAGCCCATCGATGCTTTCCTCAGTTATCGTCTCATTGAGCCGGGCTATGAACTATATCGACAACTTGGCATTTACCAGCGTAACCTTACAACTTTCGAAGAGAAGCCAATCTATGAGAACAATCGAGAGTACGACGATAATAACAATCATTGTATCAATTGTCACAACTATCGAATGGGTAGTACGGAGAGCATGTTGTTCCATGTTCGTTCCAATCATGGTGGTACTATCATTGTGCAGAACGGTAAGGCGCATAAGATACAGCTCAAGGATAGTACAATCATTGCAAGTGGTGTCTATCCCTCATGGCACCCGACGGTGAACTTGGTTGCCTTTTCTACAAACAAAACAGGTCAGGCATTCCATTTGTATCATCCAGAAAAAGTAGAAGTTCTTGATGCGCAAAGTGATTTACTTCTGTATGATGTGACAAATAATGAAGTTGGTCATATCATTCGAACCTCTGATGATTTGGAAACTTTCCCATGTTGGTCTCCGGATGGTCGCACACTTTACTACTGTTCGGCCGGTGTTAAGCATCTCATAAATCCCATAGTGCCAGACAGCCTTATCAGTCAGCATCTCATTTTGAAGTACGATAGTATTCGTTACAACTTGATGTCTATTCCTTTTGATCCAGAATCTCGTAGTTTTGGAACTCCTAAGGTTGTAATTAATGCTGCTGAAGAAGAGAAAAGTATTTCTGTGCCACGTGTATCTCCTGATGGCAGATATGTTCTTTATACAAAGGGGGATTATGGTCAGTTCCATATTTGGCATAAGTCTAGTGATCTTTGGGTTATGGATTTAGAGAAGGACACTTGCTATGCTTTGGCTGAATCTAATTCGCCCGATGTGGATAGTTTCCACTCCTGGAGCAGCAACGGTCGCTGGTTTGTTTTCAGTAGTCGTCGTATGGATGGCAATTATACGCGTCCTTATATTGCATACTTCGACAAGCAAGGTCGTGCTCATAAAGCATTTGTGTTGCCACAGGAAGACCCCGAATGGAACATTCTTCTTCTGAAGAGTTACAATGTGCCTGAGTTGAGTAAGGATGCGGTTCTCATTTCGCCTAAGGAATTACATCAGTGTATTTACGAGACGGAAGGAGAGCAAGCGGCGTATAAAGCCAATCCGACAGCCATTGTGAATTTGGATGGTACGACGGGTGCATCGCCAAAGGTTGATGCCGAAGAGGTCCTCTCCGATGGGCTGAAACAATAAAAGATGCATGATGACACATAGAACTCTTCTTACGGTTTGGTTTGTTGCTTGCTTTTCTTTGCTTCGTGCAGAGCAGGTATGTGTTTTTACGACTACATCCGATGGGAAGAAACAGTTGGAGTATACAGTCTCACAGAGTTCTCGTGCGAAGTTGTCCAGGCATCTTATGCTCACTCCTTCCGAGGGTTATCAGGAGATGGATGGCTTTGGTTATGCCATTACGTATAGTGCCTGTTACAATCTTATGCAGATGGCACCTGCCGACCGTAAGGCATTCCTGACGAGGACATATTCCAGGACTGAAGGTTACGGGGTCAGTTATGCCCGCATCAGTATAGGTTGCTCTGACTTCTCGAGTACAGAGTATTCGCTTTGTGACAAAGAGGGTTTGGAAAATTTTCGTCTGCATACGGATGAGACGAAGTATGTTATTCCTGTTATAAAGGAGATACTTGCCATCAATCCAGACCTGAAGATTATGGCTGCGCCATGGACATGTCCGAAGTGGATGAAGGTGAAGAGCCTTACCAACAGGGTGGGGTATGACTCCTGGACGAGTGGTTCGCTCAACCCGAACCATTATGATACGTATGCAGAATACTTTGTTCTTTTTGTGAAGGCTTTTGCCAAGGAGGGTATTCCCATTTATGCTGTCACTCCGCAAAACGAGCCTCTCAACCGCGGCAATTGTGCAAGTCTGTATATGCCATGGGAAGAGGAGGCTGCTTTTGTCAACAAGTTGGCTCCTGCCTTTGCTCATGCCGGCATCAAGACGAAGATATATTGCTTCGACCACAACTACAACTACGATAATATTGCCGACCAACAGGACTATCCCATTAAGTTCTTTAATGCGCTCGACCCAGACATGGACGGCCGCGACCTTGTGGTGGGTTCTGCCTGGCACGACTATGGAGGCAGTGTTACGGAACTGGATGACATTAACAGCCAGGCACCGGACAAGGAGGTTATCTTTACCGAGACCAGCATAGGGACGTGGAACGACGGGCGCAATCTTTCGGCTCGTTTGCTTGCGGACATGCAGAATTTGGTCTACAACACTGTGATGCGTCGCAGCAAGGCGGTTATGGTGTGGAACTTTATGCTTGACCTCAATCGTGGTCCTAATCTTGATGGTGGTTGTCAGACCTGTTATGGTGCTGTGGACATCGACCAGAACGACTATCATACTCTTTCTTACAATTCACATTATTACGTCATGGCTCATGCCAGTCTTGCTGCCCATCCGGGTGCCAGACGTATAGGAGCCTCGCTTTCTGGCGGTGCTTCGGATGTTGCTTACGTTGCGTTTCAGAATCCCGATGGCAGTTATGGTGCTGTAATCTCCAACAGTGGCAGCACGAGTATTATGATGTCTATGTCTGCCACCAGCAATGCTGTAGCGCGTTTTACCTTGCCGGCAAAGAGCATTGTTACGGTGGTGCTTGGCGGAAAGGAAGATGAGGCTTTGCTGTTAGGCTCCACGTCAATTAAGCCTACGAAGTGTTTGGGCTGCTACAAGGGTACGGTGGATTTGAAACAACTTGACGACCTTTCGCAGAACTTCATCGACAATCCTGCTGATTGGCACATTGCTCCCGATTTCTTTTGGTATGACGATGCTGATGCGTCGCTCACGGTTTTGCCTGTCGATGGCAGGTATGAGGTGGAGATTGACAAGGCTGCCCGTACATTGCTGGCTGCCCCTGTTGCCGACGACTTGACGGACGATGGGCAGGGCAACATATATGTTTGTGGTCCTGCCGGCAGTGTTGGGCGAGTTTTCTACTATCCCGGTGCAGAAACTCTCCCGGAGAATGCTTTTGCAATGGCTGAGGTGAAGGATGGAATCTACGAGTACACCTTTGCCATAGGCGAACAGCTGAACGACGAAGCCATCGATTTTGCCTTTTACTTGAAGGATGACCTTTCGGCGAAGTTCTCTTCGAAGACGACTGCTCCCCATTGCCTTGTTTACGATTCGAAGCAGGGCAGCACTTACTTTGGCTTGGGCAAAGGCTTGTCGGGACATGCAGATGGGCATATCTACAAGCGTGTTTCGAATGTCCGCCTCAAGGAAGGTAGCCTTTGGACGGCGGTTGTTGATGTCCGCAACGGCTTGAAGGATGCATCTGTTTATATAAGGAAAGCACACGAAACCCCTACGGGCCTTGTGCCTTCTTTCCGTAATGCCGATGGCAAGGAAAAGGGCGGAATGCCAGTCGGCGTGTGTTACGACTTGCAAGGCCGCAGGGTTGCCAACGACAAGTCGAAGGGCATTTATATCATCAGGGATAACGATTCTACAAGAAAAATAGCCAGACGCTGAAGCAAAAGGCTGTGTTTTCCCCATTTGCACGGATTGACATTTTGCTGTTTTTCTTGCCGTTTTGCTTACATCTTGAATTTTGACGGACTCGCCAGAAACGCTTAAAATCGTTCGGGTGGCACTTTCCTGCCTCCGATGGGGAATATGCGCTTAAATCGAATCGTTGCAGAGTTTCAGATGGTTACAATGCGACAAAATGGAGAGAAAAGTTCGAATTGACAACTCTGCCTTGCAAAAATCGGCCGTTTTTCAGTGTTTTGGCTCAATTTTTGCCGTGAGATTCCGGTGAACTTCTACTGCCCAAATTGGAGACATCTACTGCCTTGTTGCAAATAATGCTGAACCATTATCTGCGAGAGGCTGTTCCTCGTTGCCCGGAAGGCTGCTTTTTGTCACAAAATATGCTGCTTCCGAATGTGACAAAAGGATAGGCTAAACGTCTTTTTGCTTACAATTTGTTTTCGCAAAAGGCGAGGGCTGTCGTCAGGCGTAAGGATTGTTCTGTTTCTCCCATCCGATAGTGGTGGACGGACCATGCCCCGGCAGGACCCTGGTGTCGTCTGGCAGGCAGAAGAGTTTGTTCTTGATGCTGTTCAACTCATCCTCATAACTTCCTCCGGGCAAATCGGTGCGCCCAATGCTCTGCTGGAAAAGAGTGTCGCCACTGAAGAGCAGTCCGGCTTCGGGGATATAGAAGGCAGAAGAACCAGGCGTATGACCGGGTGTGTGGATGAGGCGAACGGCAGTTGTGCCGAGAAACAGTTCGTCGCCGTCGGAAAGCAACTGCCCGATGGGCGGCATCCCGCCTCCCATGTTCAGTCCGAACCTTGCCGCCATGCTCGGCATCTGCCGGTAGATGTCAACTTCGTCCTTATGGAAAACAGGCTTCAGCCCGTAGGTGCGATGTACGAATGGCAGGCCAAAAGTGTGGTCGAAGTGTGCGTGCGTCTGCAAGGCATACTTCAATTTCAGTCCGAGTGCCTCTATGCTTCCTGCCAGCGACAGCTCCTCCTGTCTGTCCCAGGCACCGGTATCCACAATGGCAGCCTCCAGTGTCTGCTCGTCCCAAAGCAGATAAGTATTCTCCTGGACAGGGTTGAACGTAAAAGATTGATATTTCATGTTGCTACGAGGCTTTAGAGTGTAATAAATCAAGATGAATGATTAGTCCGGTTTTGCCAAAGGCCGTCCTCAAAGAGGCAGATAGACCACTTTCTTCGTCTCGAAGAAATTCTCCTCGAAATACTCGCTGAGCGAAGAAATCTGGGCGGCTTTCCCGAAAGGCTTCGCCTCCTGCTCCAGTTCGCCACCCTTAAGGCAGATGAGCCCGTTGGGCAGCCCATTGAACTGCTCGCCGCTGATGGATTTGCGGATTATCTTTACAAGGTCGGGCAAAGGCATTACGGCTCTCGACACAACGAAGTGGAACTTCTGCTTCACCTCCTCGGCCCTACACCACTGCGTCGTCACATTCTCCAGTCCCAAAGCACCCGCAACCTCCTGGCATACGCGTATCTTCTTGCCAATGGAGTCAACCAGATGGAATTGAACCTCCGGAAACATAATGGCAAGCGGAATGCCCGGAAAGCCACCGCCCGTGCCGAGGTCCATGATGCCCGTGCCGGGCTTGAAACGAATCAGTTCGGCAATGGCAAGGCTATGCAAGACATGGTGCTCGTAGAGGTTGTCGATGTCCTTGCGAGAGATGACATTTATCTTGCTGTTCCAGTCGCGATATAGCGCATCGAGGGCAGCAAACTGCTCCTTCTGCCTATCGGTCAGAGAAGGAAAGTATTTGTAAAGAATCTCGTTGTTCACGTATGTATAGTTGATGTTGGTTGACTTATGTGTTATTCTTTCACTCCCCTGGCTCTTCTCCTGAACCGAGGAAGCGGAGAGAAAATAATGTAGAGCAACGCAATGGCTCCAAGTATGTAGGGGTAGTAGAGGTAAGGAATGATATCAAGCGGCGCAACAGTCGACAAGCCACTGGCAATGAGCATCTGCGCACCATAAGGGATGATGCCCTGCGCCAGACAACTGAAAGTGTCGAGAATGCTCGCTGCTCGTTTCGGTTCAATGCCGTATCGTTTTGCCAAATGCTTTGCCAGCGGACCAACACTCAGTATGGCAATCGTGTTGTTAGCAGTGCAGAAATCCGTCAACATCACTAAAGAAGCCATACTCAATTCTGCCTTTTTGCGCGAGCCACCACGGCTATTGAAGAGTTGCATCAGCCAATCAATGCCACCCGCATAGCGGATGACCTGCATCAGGCCGGCAGCCAAAAGCGTCACAATAATCAGTTCGCTCATGCCCATGATGCCCTCATTCATGGCACGAAGCCAATCAAATGGCGTCAATGCACCCAGCGAAATGCCAATAATACCTGCCAGAATCGTTGCCGAAGCCAGTACAAGCATCACATTCATGCCGCACAATGCTGCAACAATTATGTATATATATGGTATAATCGAAAAGTAAGACACCTCGCTCGTCAACTCTGGTCCCATCCCCGTGGCAGGCAAACAAGAGTACAGCGCAATACAGATGAAGGCAGCCGGGACCGCTATCCAAACGTTGGCACTGAACTTATCCCGCATCTTGCACCCTTGAGTCTGTGTCGCCACAATAGTTGTGTCGGAAATAAAACTCAGGTTGTCGCCAAAGTAAGCACCGCCAACCACAATGCCAACCATCATGGCAGCATTGCTTCCCGTCTGCGTAGCCATGTTCCCCGCAATAGGTGCAAGGGCTGCTATCGTGCCAACACTGGTTCCGGTGGCAAGCGAAATGAAACAGGCAGCAAGAAAAAGACTGCTCATAACAAAGTCGGGAGGGACAATTTTCAATGCCAGTTGTATCGTGGCGTCAATGGCTCCCATCTGCTTTGCCGTTGCAGCAAAGGCACCTGCCAAAATGAAAATCCACAACATCTGCATCACACTTGGCGAAGCAGCCCCAGCAGTCAGTTGCTCAAAACGCTGTCCTATAGAAAGACCTCGCATGATGAACAGACTGTAAAGCGATGCCGCCAAGAATGCAACCGTCAGCGGAACGGCATAGAAATCATCGGCTACAAGACTCAAAAACAAATAGAGCAGTAGGAAAATTCCAAGTGGACTCAACGCAAGAAGCCCTTTTTGGCTTGAAATGACACCTTTCATGCTGCGAAGTTACAACTTTTTTCTTTTTTAATGCTACCGTGGTGATTAAAAACATATCAAATGGAGAAATTAAGGTTTCCATTATTTTATTAATTCGAAAGTTTTATATACTTTTGCATGTTGAAAAGAAAAATTAAGGCAATATAGCATAGCTTAATGGCAAAAATAGTCACATTTGGAGAGATCATGTTACGTCTCTCTTCTCCGGGGTTCAGCAGAATTGTTCAATCAGATAGTTTCGATGTTAATTATGGCGGTGGCGAAGCAAATGTAGCCGTTAGCCTTCAGAATTACGGAAACAACGCATCTTTCGTTAGTAAGCTGCCATCTCATGAAGTAGGCCAAGCAGCTATCAACAGTTTACGCCGTTTCGGTGTGCAAACAGACTTTGTGGCTCGAGGTGGAGAACGTGTAGGTATTTACTATCTCGAAACAGGTAGCAGCCTCCGTCCCAGCAAGGTTATCTATGATCGCAAATACAGTAGTATCAGCGAAGCCACACCCGATGATTTCGATTTCGATGCCATTTTTCAAGATGTCGACTGGTTCCATTGGAGTGGTATCACGCCAGCTTTGAGCAAAAGCACTGCAGAGTGCGTAGAGAAAGCATGTATTGCAGCAAAGAAAGCCGGTGTTATCATCAGTTGTGACCTTAACTATCGTAAGAAACTATGGACACCAGAAGAGGCGAGAGCCATCATGCGTCCATTGATGCAATACGTAGATGTCTGCATTGGAAACGAAGAAGATGCTGAGAATTGTTTAGGCTTCCGCCCCGATGCAGATGTAGAAAACGGCCAGACAGATGCTAATGGCTATATGGATATCTTCAAACGTATGGCCAAAGAGTTTGACTTCAAGTATGTTGTCAGCACACTTCGCGAAAGTTTCAGCGCCACCCATAATGGATGGAAGGCTTTGATGTACGATGGAAAGGAGTTC
Source organism: Bacteroidaceae bacterium (assembly GCA_017631315.1). Lineage (GTDB taxonomy): Bacteria > Bacteroidota > Bacteroidia > Bacteroidales > Bacteroidaceae > Physcousia. The sequence goes on from JAGBTN010000017.1 coordinate 157,621, forward strand.
TACGAAAGTCGTCGTTACGATATAAATCCAATCGTTGACCGTGTTGGTGGTGGCGACAGCTTCAGCGCCGGCATAATCCATGGTTTAGCAAATGGCAAGTCAATGGAGTGGTCGTTAGAGTTTGCGGTAGCAGCAAGTGCCCTTAAGCACTCGATTCCCGGTGATGTTAATCTCGTTTCTGCAGCAGAAGTGGAGAGTCTCATGGCTGGGAATTGTAATGGTCGAGTACAAAGATAACGCAGACTATGGCAAAATTCGATAAGATACAAGTTCTCGGAAAGATGCAGGCTACGGCTATGGTGCCTGTCTTTTACCATGCAAACGCAGATGTTGCGAAACAAGTTATTAAGGCTTGTTATGAGGGTGGAGTACGTGTTTTTGAATTCACAAATAGAGGTGATTTTGCTCATGAGGTCTTTGCCGAATGTGTAAAGTATGCGGCTAAAGAGTGTCCAGAGTTGGCGATGGGTGTTGGTTCGATTGTCGATGCGCCTACTGCTGCCTTGTATATTCAACTTGGTGCTTGCTTTGTAGTGGGTCCGTTGTTTAACCCAGAAATCGCTCATGTATGCAATCGTCGTCTCGTTCCTTATGTTCCCGGATGCGGAACGGTAAGTGAAATCGGCATGGCACAAGAGCTTGGTTGCGACGTTGTGAAGGTCTTCCCCGGTGATGTCTATGGTCCAGCTTTTGTGAAAGGCATGATGGCTCCTTGTCCATGGAGCAAGATAATGGTCACTGGCGGCGTGTCTCCTGACGAGAAGAATCTTTCATCTTGGTTCAATGCCGGTGCGTTTTGTGTTGGAATGGGCAGCAAGCTTTTCCCAAAGGATAGAGTTCTGGCAGAGGATTGGCAGTATGTGACCGATCAGTGCCGTCTGTCACTTGAATACATTGCTGCTGCAAGAAAATAATTTTGGAATAGTAATATAATTCTAATGGTCAATCTGTTTATGTTGACCGCACAGGAGTTGTTATACTATTAAGGGCCAAAGCACGTGCTTTGGCCCTTAATAGTATGTTGTATGATGCTATTTGTAGCATTCGAATATCTTGTCTGTGTAACTTTTGGGGAGTTTCGGACTGACAAGACTTACTATCCAGGCTATGGGGAAACCGCCTATCATGGCGAGTGCTCCACAGTTTATGGGGTTGATAGGGCTCCCGATAAGCATATTGATGCCTGTTAGGCCTACGCCCCATACGAAGCATGCCCAGATGGCCGATGTTGTTATTCCACGCCAGTATAGTCCGAGCATGAAGGGTGCGAGGAAGGCTCCTGCCAGTGCTCCCCAGGAGATGCCCATGAGTTGTGCAATGAAGGTTGGTGGGTTGAGGGCTATCATTAGGGAGATGATGACGAAGAAAACGATGAGAACTCGCATGATAACGACTTTCCGACGTTCTACTTTTTCGGAAACTGTGTCGTTGATGCTGCCTTCTTCCACCTCGCCTGGCAGTGATTTTTTATCGCGATATATAATGTCGAGGGTCAGGGTGCTGGCCGATGTCAGCACCAGTGATGCCAGTGTTGACATTGATGCTGAGAGGACGAGCAGTATGACGAGGGCTATGAGGATGTCGGGCAATGTGATGAGCATTGAGGGTACTATGGCGTCGAAGTCCAGTCGGCCGTTGGGGAGGAGTGGGGGTGTTCCGAATAGTCGTCCGAAGCCTCCGAGGAAGTAGCAGCCTCCTGCTACAACGATGGCGAAGATGGTGGAGATGATGGCGCCTCGTGTGATGGCTTTTTCGTCGTTGATGCTGTAGAACTTGCCTACCATTTGAGGCAAGCCCCATGTGCCTAATGATGTGAGGATGACTACGCCGATGAGGTTTTTGATGTCGGGGCCGAACAGTGTGGCAAAGCCGCCGTTTGCATCGGGGTTGTTGTCGGCGGGGAGTGATGCCATCTTTTCTATGGCTTGTGTTAGTCCTCCTTGCGAGGATAGCACTGCTGCGATGACGGTGGTGATGCCGAAGAGCATGATGATGCCTTGTATGAAGTCGTTTATGGCTGTTGCTTTGTAGCCTCCGAAGATGACGTAGATTGCGGTGAAGAGTGCCATGCCGATGACGCAATACTCGTAGGGGATGTTGAATCCCATTTCGAAGAGTGTGGAGATGCCTTTGTAGACTCCGGCTGTGTAGGGGATGAGGAATGCGAAGACGATGGCGGAAGCCACGATGCGGAGGCTTTGGCTGTTGAAGCGTGTGCCGAAGAAGTCGGGCATTGTGCGGCTTTCTATGTGTTGTGTCATGAGTTTTGTTCGGCGTCCGAGCACTATCCATGCCAGCAGTGAGCCTATGAGTGCATTGCCGATTCCTATCCAGGTTGCTGCCAATCCGTATTTCCATCCGAACTGTCCGGCATAGCCAACGAAGACGACTGCCGAGAAGTATGATGTGCCGTAGGAGAAGGCTGTCAGCCAGGGGCCTACGGAACGTCCGCCGAGGACGAAGCCTTCGACGTTGGCGGCTTGCTTTCTGGAGTAGATGCCGACGCCTACCATTATGCTGAGGAATATGATGGTGAGTAGAATCTTGGTTATCATTTTGTGTGGATTTTAATTGAATCTTACCTGCATTTGGCATTGTATGCCGTGATTGGCGCCGTGGATGAATTGGTTGTCTTTAATGAAGGCATTCTTGTAGACGTACTGGACTTGCATGCGACATCTCTTGTAGAACCAGTATTGCAGTCCGCCTACGGCTTTGTGTTGTGCCATGTTGTGGCTGGTGTTGTAGTTGAAGAAGTCGTATGAGGCTATGAGTTCCAGTTTAGGTGTGCCCAGGGGGATTGCGCTTGTGATGTAGGCTCCCCAGCTGTGTGCATCGCCGTCCCAGCCGGCGAGGTATTCGCTGCGCACTTTGATGGCCTTGCCTCTGTAGTCGGCACCTGCTGTCAGGCGGTGTCTTTTGTAGTCTTGTCCGTTGAGGATGGTTGGGTTATAGACGGATGTTTTGCCGTCTGTCAGTATGTTGTGGCCGCGTCCTATTTGTCCGGAAGTTACGATGTTGAGTCCTTCGAGCGGTCGGTATTCGAGTCGGGCAATGATGTCTTTGAAGTTGTTGCCGTCCTTTTTGTTGACGCCTTGTCCGTTCATGACGTTGAGTTCGTAGCGAAACTTGCTGTTGTTTGTTTCGCCGAAGAGTGAGAGTCCGAGGTCGCGTCCGGTTTGCGTACCGTAGAGTGGGTCGCTGCTGCAACCGGTGAGGTAGTTGACGCCTTCGCTGTAGAGGTCGACGGCCTCGAGGTAGGAGCAGGAGAGGGGGCCTTCTATTGACAGTCCATTCTTGAATTGTCCGATTCGGACGTTGAGGGCTTTGTTTTTCGTGATACGGTAGGTGGTGTAGAATTCAAGCACGGAGCCTGAGAAGTTGTGCATGAAGAGGCACGACCACCGGTCGGTTATTTGGCCTTCGACCCAGAAGATGACGCGTTTGAGGTTGAAGGAGTTTGTGTTTGTGCCGTCCTGGTGTGAGTAGTTGTAGCCGCCTTGGGCATAGCCGTGCAGTTTGATTCGGTCCGACAACTCCTGGAACCATTTCTTTTCTTTTATTTCCTTGAACTCTACACGCCCGTTTTTGCTGATGCCGATTTCTTGTGAGTTCTGTTGTCCCATTGCTGCTGTATTGCTGAAGATGGCCAGCGTTACAGCGAGCATCGTCTTGAAAAGTGAATTCATTTGCAGAGGGATGTTGATTTGTTTCCTGGTTTTCAGTGTGCAAAGGTACGAAGATACGGCCGAAATACAAAATTATTGCAGGAAAAACATCCAATGCTTTTCTCTCACGAAACAGGCCTTGCGGAGCTCGATGTTTTGCCTTTTCGGCAGCCCCCGCAATGTGTGCCGCCGGAAGGGTTAACCATTTTGCCCATAATGCTTAACCTTTCCGCTCATAATGCTTAACCATTATTGTAAGAAAGGTTAACCTAATTTCGCCGACATCTGCTATGGCCAGTGTTTGTTGCTTTAAGTCGTTAATTATAAAGGATGTGTCTGCTCGGCAAATACCTGAATCCGTCCGCACAATGCTCTGCTTGGCTCAAAACGCCTTCAAATTCCAATTCGCAATTTCCGATTCTCAATAATTCTTCGTAATTTTGCAGACGAATTGCAAAGAGGCAGTCAATGGCAAACAAGAAAACAAAGAAACAGCGATGGTTCGTCCCGGCAGGAATGGAACCGACGGCAATGGACCTCAAGATAATGGAGTGGCAGGCAAAAGGCAAACTCGTGCCAACCCGTAAACTCATCAAGACACCAGAACAGATAGCAGGCATACGTAAAGCCGGCCAACTCAATACGGCAGTTCTCGATGCCGTAGCCGAAAAAATACGCGAAGGCATGACAACGGCAGAAATAGACCGCATCGTCTATGACTACACGACAGCCCACGGCGGCATACCCGCACCGCTCAACTACAGCGGCTTCCCCAGCAGCTGTTGCACCAGCATCAACGATGTCGTGTGCCACGGACTGCCCTCCGAAGACGACGTCCTCGAAGAAGGAGACATCATCAATGTGGACTGCACCACCATACTCGACGGATACTATGCCGATGCAAGCCGTATGTTCGTCATCGGAAAGACCACTCCCGAGCGACAACGCCTGGTGGATGTGGCATGGGAATGTCTCAAGATTGGCGAACAGGTATGCTCCGAACCATACGTCTTTGTGGGCGATATGGGCAGTGCCATTGCCAAACATGCCCACGACAACGGCTACACCGTAGTGCGCGACCTTTGCGGACACGGCGTGGGCAACGCCTTCCACGAAGAGCCCGACGTAGAACACCATGGTAAGAAAGGCACAGGCATGCTGCTCGTGCCAGGCATGACATTCACCATCGAACCCATGATAAACGGAGGCGACTGGTATGTCTGTGGCGACGAGGAAGACGAAACGGGCTGGATAGTCCTGACCGAAGACGGAGAAGACAGCGCCCAGTGGGAACACACATACTTGATGACAGAAAACGGCGTAGAGATAATCACACACTGATAAGCAACTCTCCAACACACACCCTACACTTGTCGGACAATACAAAAAGCCAAATCCGGAAATGAAAGAGAACACCATACAAAACAACCCCGAAGCACCTCGCCAAACAGAGAGTCAGAAGCAGACCGCTCCAGTCTACATACTCGGCATAGAAAGCAGTTGCGACGACACATCGGCGGCAGTCCTTCGCGACGGCATACTGCTTTCCAACGTCACAGCAAGCCAAGCCGTTCACGAAGCCTACGGCGGCGTAGTGCCCGAACTGGCCAGCCGCGCCCATCAGCAAAACATCGTGCCCGTGGTGGATGCAGCCTTAAAACAAGCCGGCATCGAACGCGAACAACTGAGTGCAATCGCCTTTACACGAGGCCCCGGACTGATGGGCTCCTTGCTCGTAGGCGTTTCCTTTGCCAAAGGATTGGCAGCCTCGTTGGGTATCCCCATGATAGATGTCAACCATCTTCATGGCCATGTATTGGCACATTTCATACACGCCGAAGGCGACGATTACGAGTCGCCCGAATTCCCATTCCTGTGCTTGCTGGTCAGCGGAGGCAACAGTCAGATTATACTCGTCAAGAGTTATAAGGAAATGGAAATCATCGGTCAGACCATCGACGATGCAGCCGGCGAGGCAATCGACAAGTGCTCTAAGGTGATGGGGTTGGGTTATCCCGGCGGTCCAATCATCGACAAACTCGCCCGTCAAGGCAATCCCGAGGCATATACCTTTGCCAAACCAAACATCGCAGGCTACGACTATAGTTTCAGCGGGCTGAAGACAAGTTTTCTCTACAACTTGAGAGACTGGATAAAAGACGACCCCGACTTCATTGAAAACCATAAGTGCGACCTTGCTGCCTCACTCGAAAAGACCATCGTGGACATATTGATGAAGAAACTTCGACTGGCTGCAAAAGATCTGAAGATACGTCAGGTGGCAGTAGCAGGTGGCGTTTCTGCCAATACAGGCTTGCGCAATGCTTTCCACGACTATGCCAAACGATACGGTTGGAAGGTGTTCATTCCCCGTTTCAGTTATACAACAGACAATGCAGCCATGATTGCAATCACCGGTTATTACAAGTATCTCGACAAAGACTACTGCCCAATGTCAGCACCAGCCTACAGCCGAGTGACAGAGTAACACATGTAATAACCCTCAACATCGCGAGTCAATTATACAAATTAAGCCTGTTAAGTCTTCAATCTTAACAGGCTTAATTTATCTGTATACACTTACTTCTTTTCCTTTTTCTTTGCCCGACGGAACAATTCCTTCCAACGATTGAAGTCGCGTTGGAACTTGATGCCGATACCTTGCGTTGTGAGTGACGACTGGGTGAAGTAACGGTCATTGGTCTGGTTGTAGGCTTTCAGCGAGAATGGGCTACGTGGAGACAGACGATACTGTATGTCGAAGTCGCCAATGAAGTTGCTGTTACCCATCTTATATTTGTTCTCTCTGTAACCAAAATTGCCATTGAAAATGAGCCTTCCGGACAGCATCTTTCCACTCACCAAACCCTCAACATCCAATTCCTGCCAGCCATCTTCGCCTGTTCGCAGGTTTGTTCCGAACGTCCAGCCAGTGCCGCCCAGTGCTTGCGACATGATTTGGTTGAAGCGAGAACTCAGCGCACCACTCAAAACAGAGTTCATTGCCATGCCGCCTTGTCCTTGTTTGCTGTCGAGCATGCTGCCGTAACTGTAGAACCTGCCTACGCCCAACAGATAGACAGCCTGCATGTCGCGCTCTTCTTCGCTGCTCATCATAGAGCGCACCATCTGCTTCTCGTCCTCGTTTGCATTGGGAATATCGAAGTCGAAGCTGATGGCCGGTTCTCGGGCAATGCCTCCAATGTTCATGATGCAATCGACACGTGTGTTGGAAAGCCCAAGTCCTGTGGGCGAAAGGTCGTCGAGCGAAACATTTGGGACTGTATGAATTGCTTTTAGATTTAAAGACGCCTGCATTGCATTGCCACCGAATACGATGGTGCCATCCGGTTGGAAAGTGAAATCTTTGCGAATGAGGTCGCGAATGGACATGCGGTAGTTGCCTTCTTCCACTCGGTAAGTTCCGAAGAGTTGGAAGCGACCTTTATTATAATAGTTAGCCCTGAGGCGGCCATTTCCATAAAGCGATATGTTATCTCCCGTTCGTGGATCCATGAGAATTCGTATCTCTGCATTCGGATTTGCATCAATGTTGAAGTTGATACGCAGGTCGGAAGAGGAGGATGACTCTTCTTTTACGTTCGATTTCTTATCTTGTGGCGCGCCGTCCTCCTCTTTATTTTTAGCAGCGGAGGCAGACTGTATATATGTTATGAACTCGGATTCCTCTATCGTTCCTGTTGTTGCTGTATTGTAGTTGATGGTTGTTCCAGGCATAGGCGTTGCGTCGACGTTGATGTTAACGCTGCCGGGTTCGCCGCTTAAGTGAACTTTTGCATCGGCATATACTGTGCCGAAGAAACTCATGTTGCCTTGATTGGGGAAGTTGTAGCCAAGTATGTTGTGTGCATCGATGTTGACGTCGAAACGAAGATTCTTGAGTGAATTGTGCTTGAAGTGTGCATCGACAGTTCCCATGTGCTCATTCATTCCCGGCGTTCCTAAATAGTCGTAGATGCGAGCACTGCGTAGCCAGATATTGTCGGGACGCAGAATTACACTGTCTCCGGCAAGGTGATAGTCTGCACCGGTAGCCAATACGTGTGTCTTCAATTCGTTGATATACATGTCTCCTTCAAGATTTATGAACTTGAAGGGACCGTAAATGCGTGTCCAGCCAGAGGCTCGCCCATGCAGATTGCTAAAGATACTGCGTGTAAACTTACTGAGGAAGGAGAGGTCGAAGTAACTTGTACGGACGTTCAGGTTGAGGCCGTCTTTCTTTCCTTTGCCAGGAATGATGGTGCCGTGCAGCAGAGTCCGGTGTTGAGGTATGGGCCCTTTCATGTCTGCATCGAGTGTGATGGCTCTTTCTTGCTTTCCCCAGTTTGCGTAGAGGTCCATGTTTCCAAGGTTGGCAGAGTTGAAGGTGAAGTCTTTCACCTGCAGGAAAGCATCGGCAAAGGGCTTTTCCATTAGTGATGTGGCATAGATGCTTCCTGTTATACTGCCGTCGAATTCGACTTTGTGGAAGTTCACGAGGTCCATGATGTAGGAGACATCGATGTTGGCAAGTTCGGCTTTCAGTGTGTCGGACGAAAGATTAGATATCCTGCCACCTATGTTGATGCGTTTGTCGGTCTGGCTGATGCACAGGTTTTCTACGTCGATTACCTTGTTGTGGTACTTGATTGTTGCTGGTTGGATTTCCCAAATCGTGTCGCTGATAACGATGTTCGAGTTGTTTATCTTGGCATCAACGATAGCTCCAGTAGCGGGATTGTGTTGTACGATACTGGTTATGCTAATATCTCCTGTGTTGGCTTTCGGGCTTTTGTTGTCCCATCGTAGTCGTGATGTCACTTTGTCTGCTTTTGCATACGCATCGATATTGAGCAGAATGGGTCTTCCTTTCATGATGCGTTCTCCTTGAATGCTTGTTTGCAGAGCCGTGTTTCCTGTTTCAATGCGGCAGTCAATGTTCTGTAACTGTTGTCCGGAGATTGTTACTTGTGGTATGTCTATCTGCAAGGCATTTTGCCCGATGGCATCGCTGATGCTTCCTTCGAATGTGCTTTTTTGTGGTATGTACAGGCTCAACCCCAGCAATCGATTTGCGAGGACAGTGTCTTGTACCTGAACATGGAAGCGGAAGTCGTTGCCGTAAGGGTGTTGATGTTTGCTGTTTGTCGTGAATAGACCGGGAAGATTCTGTTGCACGGGCCAAATGAAAGAAGTGGGCAAAGTCTTCCAGTTGAAGTTTCCGTCGGCTTTGATGTTGAGGAAATTGCTTTGTACAGTTATGTGTTGTCCGGTGTTTGTTATTATGCTATTGAGTGTAACGTCGCCTATTTCTACTTTCTCTTTACTTTCAGAATTCAATTCAAGATCTGTTAGCAAGAGCTCTCCTTGCAGGTTGTTTATATCCAGGTTCTGGAAATTTGCGTTGATTTGCCCTGAGAAGTATTCGCCTTCGAACTTATCTGTGAGGTTCATCTTGTGTGGGGCGAAGTCTTTCAGAGTCGCCAGACACGTTAAGATGCGCCTGTCTTGTTGCTTCGAGGTCTGTAAGTCAATCTCGGCAAGGCCATTAAGTTCTTCTATTTTTACTTTGCCGCCGATTGTTTCTCCGTCGAGAGTTGCAGAGAATGGTATGTTGCGATGCTCGTAGTTGTTGAAAACTAAACTTTTGAGTACGCCTTTTGCTTGTAGTTTTGCAGGGTTATCCTTGTTGGGCAGGCTGCCGCTGACGCTTGCTTCTACTGATGCTGTTGTGCCTTTTGCTTTATTTTTAAGGCTTAACAGTTGTCCTATTTTAAGGTTTGCAAGAAGTATTTTTGCATCGACATTCTGCATGTTCTTCAGGGAGCCTTCAATCAGTACGTTTCCTTGATTGCTTTCTGTCTGCAGATTTGTGCGGAGGTTCTTGTCTTGCCAGGCAATCGTTCCGGATGATTTTGTGCTCCCGAGTTGTGTGAGGATTGGACTTAACTCCTTTTCTTCGCCTTGCAGATTACGTGTCAGGAATTGCTGAAGGTTTGTACCAGTATAGAGTTCTTTGATGTCGGCAAAGAGGGCTGGTGTGCTGTCGATGTTACGAACAGAAGCATTAAGAAGCAATGAAAGATTGCCATTGTTGTCGGAAAACGAGATGTTGGGCAGTCGTAATGTTCCGTTCGACATCTTTGCATTGGCCGAGAGGTTTAATTCGTCATTGAAAGATGCTAATTTGGGGATGATGCAAGCCAGGTCATGCGGGCAGATGTTTGCTGTCATGACTGCTTCTGCGTTTATCGCCTTGATGAAATTCTCTTTTTGCTTGAAGGACAGTAAGCCAACGTTTCCTTTGGCTTGAGTAAGGCTGACGGTTGAATTCGGCAGTTCGATTTTGAGGTTATGGACTGTTGAGTTGTTTTTTCCTGCCTCGGCTTCGAGGGATAATTTCCGTACTTGCAGTCCGCTTTGCTCTTTGAAGGAGAGGTTTCTAAGGTCGATGTAGAGCGAATCTTCCTTTTTGAAGTGTACTCTTGTGGTCAGACTTAAGTCGGTCAGGTGCAGATGGTTTGTGTCGAACTTCGAGCCCTTTCCTTTGGACGGAGTTTTGCCGAGCATGTCGAAACGGACTTCTCCTCTTCTGATGACCAGTGCGCCTATCTTGAGGTCGAGTGGGGAAGAGGTTGTGTCTTTCGACGAGAAAGCATCAACGAAGAACTGGAAGTTGAATGGTTCGTCGCCGTCCTTGTAGAGATTTGCTTTCGCACCGATGAGTTGTGCTGCGCTGATGCGTATCTTCTTCCTGAAGAGAGGCGTGATGTCTATCTTTGCTGCAATGCGTGAGGCTTGCAGCATCAGCGTGTCTTGCTGGTCGTAGAGTTTCACATTGTCCAGGATGACATGACCGAGCATGTTCAGACGCATGTTTCCGATGTCGACTTTGCTTTCGAGTTTCCTTTCCAGAAGTTGCGACGCCACTCCTGCTCCCCATTTTTGCAGGGCAGGAACCGTTGACAGCAGAAGCAGACTCAGGTAGAAGAATGCTAGCAGTCCAACGAGGATTCGGAATATGTATTTTAGTGTTCGGATATGTGTCCTGTTTTATGTGTGGTGTTCTACATCAGTCCGTTGAGCATGCCGTAGAAGAACATGGGTTTCAGGAAGTGTTTTTTCAGCATCCATGCTGATGCTTGTTCCTTCGACATGTCTTGAAGTGTGAACGGGAAGGTGATGTCGGGGTTCTTGTCGTAGTCGAATTCGCACAGCAGAACATGGCCGTAGTCTGTTACGATGGGACAGCAGGCGTATCCGTTGTACTCTTTCGTGGGTTCTTTGCCTTGCATGATGCTGAGCAGGTTGTCGACGGCGATGGGCAACTGAATGCGGATTGCCGACGATGTCTTGCTGGTAGGTATTCCGGCAACGTCTCCCAGGCAGACGATGTTAGGGTAGGCAAGATGGACGAGTGTCTTCTTGTCCACCATGGCCCATCCGTCCTTTGCCAGTTTGCCTTCAGTCCAGGAGAGGCCGGCATTGCGTACGAAGTCGGGCGCCGACTGTGGTGGAACGAAACTCAACAAGTCGTAATCCTCGACGCGAGGCGTAACGATTTCGCGTTCCACCTCTGTCTCGTTGCCTTGTGCGTCCGTCTGTGTTTCTTTTACTTTCTCGTAGTGTTCCAGATAGACCTTCTTTGCCAGCGTGTCGATGCCCTTAACGCGGTGGCGCACTTCCAGTCCGATGTTACGTTCTTCGTATATCTGAAGCAGTCGGGGCGTGTAGAGAGGCACGTCGTAGAGTGCCTTCTCGGAGCAGAAATAGTCCAGTTGCACGCCGTCGCGTTTGCCTTCTTTGCGGGCAAGATGCTCGGTGAGCATGCAGATTTTCTTTGGTGCACCGCCGCATTTGTGCTTGGTGTATGTGTCGGTGAAGACGCCTCGTCCGCCTTTTGCCACCAGTTCCTGGATGGCGGGCCAAATGCGTTGTGCGCCCATAAAGTCGTAGATGCAGTGTGCATTTCCCTGTCCCAGGGTTTCGCGGCTGATGCCTTCCACCTTGTCCCAGTTGATTTGCAGACCCGGTGTCAGCACCAGGAAGTCATATTCCACCATTTGTCCGCCGGCAGTGCGTGCCGTCTGTTTTACAGGGTCTAATTCGATAACCGAGTCCTTTATCCACTTCACGCCGCTTGGGATGCACTTCGACATGGGCTTCCACACCTCGTCGGGTTTGAAGATGCCAGCAGCGATGAAGGTGAAGCCCGGCTGATAGTATTGTCTGTCGGCAGGGTCGATCAGCGTGATATCTGGGTTGCTGAGGCGGCGCATAAGGCGTGCAGCGAAACTGCATCCTGCAGCACCACCGCCAATGATGAGGATACGTCCCTTGGCATCTACCATATTCAAATGGTGCATTACTCCGCCTCCAATGCCTAAGACGGCAGCAGTGCCAACTCCGGCTTTCAGGAAGGTGCGGCGGTTCATGGTTGTCTTTTTCATGGGTATGTTTGACTGTCTGTTTGTGGCTTGTGCCTTTTGAAAAATATATTATTTTTACAAAGATACGAAACTTTTTCTTTTTGGCCACCAATTCTGCACAATTATTTTCGTTTCTGCCATGGTTTAGACATTAGTATGGTAAAAAAGCAATTAGTTTCGCCATGGTCAATAGTAGTTTGGTGTGCTTGAATAAATCGGGAAAAAGTATTACAAAAAGTGGCTTTTCTACGGAAGAGAAACGACTTAAAATGTTGTAAAGAATTTTCCAAAGCACCGAAAAATTCACTTCACACAAGAACTGTTTCCCGACTTGGCAGTAGATGTTTTCATGTCCCTGCGGTAATTTGCAAATTACACTCGTGTAGTTTGAGAAGTTCACACGTCTGTTTTCCTGTTTTCAAGCGTCTATTTTGACGAAGGAACTCTACTTTTCCGCCAGTTTTACATGAGTTTTTCCGTTCGTCGAAATGTAATCTCCTGATGCATAATTAGTTCCCTTGTGTGAAAAATAACGGTTCTTTTTGACGAACGACCCGTTCCGCCAAAAAGAACCGCTTCTCACGAGGCAGGGCTCATGCAAAAAACTTGACAAATCAATTTGCCTGCTCTTATAAGCAAGATGTGAATCGGCTCATTTTCTTGCATATTTGAGCCAATTTGCTTACCTTTGTGAGAGAAAATGCTGAGCTCCCAAAAGAATTAAATTTTCAAGATACACTCAATGATTAGCAAGACATATTATAAGTACATCTGGCTTCTTGACCTGTTACTTAACAGCGACGAACCTCTTTCGTTTGACATCATAAGTTCGGAATGGGACCTCAATCCTGCAGCCGATGATACGACTCTGGCTCTTCGTACATTCCATGAATACAGGAAGGGTATAAAGGAAATGTTTGGGGTGGATATAGAGTGCGACCGGAAGAGAAATGTGTATTACGTCAAGAACCCTGAGGTCTTGGAGGAGAATCGACTGGCTAAGTGGCTGCTGCGCAAGTATAGTATCCCCAAAGACTTTGCAACTTTCAATGGTATGAAGGGCAGAGTATTGCTTGAGGAGATTCCTTTGGGGCAAGCTTTCTTGGACAGCATCTTGGATGCCATGCAAAGGAATGTGGAACTGCGGATAGACTATCAGAGCTATGAAAGAGGGCAGGAAGAAGAACACATGCAAACGTTCCATTTTCAGCCATACGCCTTAAAGGTCTATAATCGCCGTTGGTATCTCTTAGGATACCAGAAAGAGAAGGAAGCCCTGCGTCTTATATCTTTAGACCGCATTCATGATTTGAAGAAAACGAGCACTCATTTTGAATTGCCGTCAGACTTTGATGCGAGGAAGTATTTTGCGGATGTGGTTGGTGTTTATGTGGATAAGGACAAGCAAGCCTCTAATGTTAAGATTCGTGCGTATGGCGTACTGGCAGAGTATCTTCGTTCAACACCTCTGCACAAGAGTCAGGCAGAAGTTTGTTCCAAACATGGAGAATTTGCGGAGTTTACATATAGATTATGTATAACTCCAGAGCTCATCAGCCAACTGTTGGCTATGGGAGAAAATGTGGAAGTCCTGGAGCCGGAGGAATTGAGAGAGGAGATGAAAGAGAGGATTAATAATATGTTTAACTTTTATAAGTAAAGAATTATGAAAATCCCTAAAAAATTCCCTGAAGAAACAACCAACCCAATTTATACTGAGTTCTTTTCAAAGAGCAAATTGGAAGCAGAGGTAGAAAAAACAAAATGGCGTGGCCGTCCTTCTGATAACTCTTTTTGTTTTATTAATCCAGAAGTGAAATATAAAGAACGAGAAGGTGTAGTATTGAAAAAACTCAAAGAAGTCTTCGGTATAGATTCTAATACTTTTGATACAAAATTTCGACAGGCAATTTCTGGTGATGGCCAAGAAGTTAAGCGAATCTCAACTCTTCATTCTTCATCTTTGGCTGCTTTGTTGCTTTTATATTCTGTTTCAGAAAATGAACTTGAATGTACCTTAGATGGAGAAAACTATACTTTTCATGATTGTTTTTTTGAGGTAAAGACAAATGTGAAAGATAGTCATTTCTCCAATATGGACATTGTTTTAGTTGGCAAGAATTCTGAGGGCAGAGATGTACTGTTCTTTTTAGAGAGCAAATTCAGCGAATATCTATATCCAGTAATGTGTAATAACATAAGTTTCTCATATAAGGAAGAATATGAAAAATTAGGACTATTTGGGGATAATGCTATACAAGGACTTCTTATTCAAGATGGAATAGGAAAAGATAACTTAAAATGTTTGCAAATTAAGTCTTCTTCTGATGAACCTCAATATTGTAGTGGAATCAAACAGATGATTTCTCACTATATTGGCGTAACTAATTTTATAAACAAAGGTATTGAAGCAATGGATACAAATCAAATTCAATATTTTGAGAAAATTGTTAATTTGAGAGATTGTGCAGAAATTATTTTGGGCGAGGTGTTGTTTGCCTTTGATGATAAGGTTGATAAGGGAAAAACAAAGTTTTCCAGATATTCTTCTATTTATAGGGATTTAGCAAAAGTATTAGAATTAAAGAAGAAATCCTCGAGGTTACATATACTGCCTGAAGTTTTAACCTATCAGGAACTTCTTAAAGATTTTAAAATAGACAGCAAAGTCAAAGATTTCTATCAATTGTAAAATGACCGTTTTGACGAACTGAAAGGATAAAGGCTTTTATGCGATAAATAGCAAATAGCGCAAATTTCCTCTTAGCTTCTGCGGCGTTTTTGCATAGATAATGGCGAAAACGCCGTTTTTCAGTTTTTCTTATCGTATAAATATATATAGAGGGGCTTCCTTAATTAAAACACCTCTCTTGACAAATATATGATAAAGAATCAAATCAACACGAGTGAATTGATTGCCGAAAACCAGCGTTATGTTGAACTTGTGGCAAAGCAGTATCTGGACCAAGGTCTCACCCTTGAGCAACTCATTGAAGCAGGAAATCGAGGGCTGGCAGAAGCCGCAAAACGGTTCGATTCCAGCAAAGGACACTCCTTCATGAGCTATGCTGTCTGGTGGGTTAGGCAAGGCATCCTGCAAGCCCTAGCCAATCATTCGTCAGGCAAGTCAATCCCTTTGTCTGAGCGCGAACGAAGCATCCAACAAGACATCGACGAAGGCCGCCTTCTTGCAGACATAGCCAAAGAATGGAGCCTCACAGAAAGAAGGGTGCAACAAATCCACAATCGAAGTGTCTTAAAGACAATAAATAATGTATAAGCATATGAAAAAGTCACACTCAGAATTACTTCAGGGCCTCGTTTCGGCTGGTTTGAGAGAACGTTACGGCAAAGAGCTCGAGCCCCAACAGATTAATGAAAATACAATGACCTGCAGTGTTGCACCCGTTAGAATGTTTTTGGAAATGAAACAGATAGAAGAGGCAGGCTTCATTGATTACTATCTGATGGCGTTCTGGGTATTCAATTTCCATGCGAGAGCAGCTGGAATAAATGTCTGGGCAAGAGGAGCGGTACCTTCATCTGTGGTCTGCTATTGCCTGGGACTTACAGATGTTGACCCCATTAAGTATGGCCTTCATTCAGCCAGATTCGTTAATGAAGGCCTACCCAAGTTCCAGTTCGACATAGAGGCTTCGCGCTTCGATGAGTTTATGAAGAGAGCAGAGGAAATACTTGCCGAAAATGCAGAGGACTATGACATTCCTGCCATCAGGGAATGCCTGTTCAAGGACGTAAAACCATACAAGTATCTGGACAATAAACAAGAGAGACCTTTGCCTGAAGACCTCGAAGATGAGTTCGCGCGTTATGCCCTCTATTTCCCACAGACGATGGATTTGTTCTGTACTTATGTCAACCAATATCCCAATTGCGACCTCCTCATCTATCAGGAGCAGATGTTCGACATTTTGAGAGAGGTCTTTCATGTGAGCGGCATTAAGGCTAATCATATTCGTCTGAGCATTCAGCGAGGCGAGACCGAGCAAATAGAAGCATACAAGCATGAAGTCTTTGAGGCTTCTGACCTTTCAACCGAGGAGAAAGAAAAAGCCTGGCAACGACTCACCAGCAATCCCAAAGCCTTTCTGAAAGCCCACGTAGTCAGCCAAGTGTTGGCGAGCTATAGATTTGATATGGGCGAGGGTTTCATAAAAAAGTGGAAAGAAATAAGAGAGTACAATGAAGGACTGGCAGGAGTTAAGAATGCTGATGGCAGATGGGGCTTCATTGATAAAACAGGTAATCTTGTGCTACCTTGTCTGTGGAAGAAAGCTCTCTGGTTTTCCGAAGGCTTGGCTGGAGTGCAAGATGACAATGAGAAGTGGGGCTTTATCGACAAGACGGGTAAGGTGGTACTTCCGTTTGAATGGAGCAATGTGCAATGGTTCAAGAACGGTCGAGTGAGAGTACAGACAGTTCTCGGCGGCGCTTGGCACGACATAGACGGTGAAGGTGCATGTGTGTGATGTTCTTCCTCTATTTATAAGGGCAATTAGTGCTGCATATGAAAACAAGTTTATTGAGAATTTATATGTGATAAATCAGTAATGTTCGTATAGTGATGTACAAGTTTAAAGATATCTTTTTGTAAGAGTGTAGGAATTTGAAGTGTAATTATATGATTTAAGAGTTGTATGAATTTAGGAAGGCTTTCAGACACGGAACGTTCACAAGTTGAGGAGGTAATGCGTAATGCATCTGCCGATAAACCAATGGTTGGTATATTCTGGTATGATGTTGTTAATGACGAATTGTTTGGCGTCGATTCGGTAAATCCTGACACACTAAAAGGACAATCGCAGAAGACATCTTCTAAAAGGCATGACCAGGTATGGAAGAAAGAACACTATCGTGCTGTTGCAAGGAATAAAAAGAACTCACCCTTTTATAAAGAAGTTGACGGGTATAATGTACCAAGAGGCAGAGTCTTCAAGGACACTACTAAGTTTTATGTCATGGTGGGGTGTTGGATTGATGATTACCCACAGGCTAAAGACTTAATTATTGATGAGTTTAATCTACCTCCAGATGTACTTTTTAAGTATGATAAATAATATGGAAACAACAATCAGAAACAAAAGCGGAGAATCCACTCTTACAATCAAAGGCGATTTCTATCAGATTCTTGATGAGAACTTTAAGGAAATATGTAAGGCAATCACCAACAAAGTCAAAAGCCTTAAAGAAATGAAGGCTTTCCTCGACGCGGATGACCAGGTAATAAAAACTATCCTCCATATCATTAATTATTCCATCACCCCAGAAGCCGCAGTCTTAAAACTTCAAGAAGAACTTGGCATGAGCAAAATGGCGGCTAAATATCTGTTGAATATATCTTCGGGCACACGTATTTTCTTGACAGCAGAAGGCATAGAGCAAGAATTGGCAGAATATAGAAAGCAGATGGAAGCTATCAGTTCCCTTTGCCAACCAGAGATAGAGTTCATGGAATGTGACGATATAAAACGAACACCATCAATTTGCTAATAATAAGTAATTCAAGTATAGTTGTAAAATCAAACATAAATAGGAACAACATAAAATAGTAAGGTATGAACTACAAGAAATTATCTATGATATTTGATATGGCAAACTTGTTACCAAAACGCACAGGTTTGGCATACAATATTTGGTATGGGCCTAAAGAGCCTAGACATAAGCCCAGAGTAAAAGTATCAATAGGTAATGGAAAGGAGCTCTCTATAGAGATCGAAAGTCACAAGGTTTTAGGAGATGTAAATAAAATAGACAAGTCTGAGCTAACTAAAATATTCAAGTGGTTAGATTTAAATAAGGATATCTTATTAAGATATTGGAATGAAGCAAGGGATGGAAAAATGGACAATGGTGATGTTTTAGAGAATCTAAAGAAAGTCTAAAGCAGTTTAAGGTGTCAATATAACTAATACGAGAAGAATAGTTAACTATTCTTCTCGTATTTCGTATTATAAGTACTCGTTAAAAGGACCACGGGTAATTTATGTTGGTAAGCGTCCTAAGATAAAGTTATGACAAGAACACAACAATTTATTGAAAAGTTCAAGAAAGTACTTAGTGATGGTGCAGCCTTTTACAATCCTGACACATCCTTAATGAAGAAAGAAAATGACTAAAAGAATTTACAGAAGTGCAGTAAGTGGTGATATGGTTGTTAAGCTGCCTAAGCAGTTTTTTTAGGTTTGAGAGCCTCCTACTTTTTCTGGATTAAGTTGATAAATTGTTGTCTTTTTCTGTCTGCGCTATGCTGCTTTTTAGGAAGAATTCATCATAAAATCTTCCTTTCAAGGAAAAACTTTTGGAATGTTCGTTTTTCTTTTCTTTTTTTTGTAATTTTGTGGCGCGAAAATAAACATTATTAACAATCCCAGATATGGCAAAAGTAATTAAGTTACGCAAAGGCCTCGACGTCAATCTCAAGGGCAAAGCCACAAAGGAAACAGCGGCAGTGAATTGTCCGGGCGAGTATGCACTCGTGCCAGACGATTTCACAGGCGTGAAACCTAAGGTGGTTTGCAAGGAGGGCGATGTTGTAAAGGCTGGTGATGCCTTGTTTGTAGACAAGTTGCATCCCGAGGTGAAGTTCGTGAGCCCTGTCAGCGGAACAGTCAGTTTGGTGGAACGCGGCGACCGTCGCAAACTGCTGAGCATCCGTGTGAAGGCTGATGGCAAGCAAGAAGCTCGCGAGTTCGACACAAAGGGCGACGTAAAGACACTTATGCTGGAGAGCGGTTTGTTTGCTTTCCTGCGTCAACGTCCCTATGATGTAGTGGCAAATCCGGAAGATGCGCCAAAGGCAATCTTCGTGAGTGCCTTCAACAGCATGCCGCTCAGCCAGGACTTCGAGTATGCGCTCGAAGGTCAGGAGGCAGAGTTCCAGGCAGGTATCTCTGCTTTGGCAAAACTCGCTAAGGTTTATCTTGGCGTAAGCGCTAAGCAGACCGCCAAGGCGCTGACAGAAGCAAAGGATTGCGAAGTGAACATCTTCGACGGTCCCGCTCCTGCTGGCAACGTCGGTGTTCAAATCAATCATGTAAGCCCCATCAACAAGGGTGAAGTGGTATGGACACTCGGTGCAGAAGAAGTTATCTTCCTTGGTCGCCTCATGAAGACAGGCAAGGTGGATTTCACTCGCACCATTGCGCTTGCCGGTAGCGAAGTGAAGGCTCCCAAGTACTACAAGGTGAAGGTAGGTCAGAAGTTGACAACGCTCCTTGACGGCACAATCAATGCCGAAGGCGCTCGCATCATCAGCGGCAACGTGATGACCGGTCTGAAGACCTGTGCCGAAGGCTTCCTCGGTGCTCATGCAACAGAAGTGAACGTCATTCCCGAAGGCGACCATGCTGACGAGATGTTGGGCTGGATTATGCCTCGCTTCAATACCTTCAGCACACATCGCAGCTACTTCTCTTGGCTCTTTGGCAAGAAGAAGGAATATGTCTTCGATGCACGCATCAAGGGTGGCGAACGTCACATGATAATGAGCGGAGAATACGACAAAGTCTTCCCGATGGACATCTATGCAGGCTATCTCGTGAAAGCCATCATTGCAGGAGATATCGATCGTCAGGAGGCACTTGGCATCTACGAGGTTGCTCCCGAAGACTTCGCCATCGCAGAGTTTGTGGACAGCTCTAAGCTCGAGTTGCAGCGTATCGTACGCGAAGGGTTGGACATCCTCAGAAAGGAAAACGCTTAATTACAATTCAAACTTTATTAATTCAAAAATCAAAATGAGGCTTTGACCTCAGTTCTGCGAGAAGGATGCAATTTTGAACTTTGAATTTAATAACTTTGAATTCACAACTACACATTATTAAATATAAGTTATGAATCCAATTAAGAAACTATTCGATAACATACATCCCTACGTTGAGGAAGGTGGCAAGTTCCATGCTTTCCGCTCGTTGGTGGACGGTTTCGAGACGTTTGCTTTCGTTCCGAACACAACCAGTCGCGTAGGTAGTGTGAACATCCACGATGCTATCGACAGCAAGCGCATCATGAGTTTCGTCGTGATTGCACTTCTGCCAGCCCTGCTCTTCGGTATGTTCAATGTGGGTTTCCAGAACGCTCTTGCTTGTGGAGGCGATATGACAGACTATGTCGGCATGTTCCTCTATGGCCTTCTTGCCGTTCTGCCTAAGATTATTGTCAGCTACGTTGTTGGTCTTGGCATCGAGTTCGTGGTTGCACAGTGGAAAAATGAAGAGATTCAGGAAGGTTACCTCGTATCCGGTATCATCATCCCCATGATTGTACCCGTTACCTGTCCTCTCTGGATGCTTGCCGTTGCCGTTGCTTTCAGCGTTATCCTTGCAAAGGAAATCTTCGGCGGTACTGGTATGAACATCTTCAATCCTGCTCTTATTGCACGTGCTTTCCTGTTCTTCAGCTATCCTACAGCAATGACTGGCGACGCTACCGTTTGGGTGGCACAGGACACAATCTTCGGTTTGGGTTATAAGGCTGCCGATGCTTACACTGCAGCAACTCCTCTTGGCGAAGCAGCTGTGGCAGGCTTCCAGGGCTTTACTCCCGAAACGATTCAAGATGCAGTCATTGGTCTTGTACCCGGCTGTATTGGTGAGACAAGTGTCATTGCCATTGCTCTTGGCGGCTTGCTGCTTCTCTATACTGGAATTGCAAGCTGGAAGATCATGTTGAGTGTCTTTGTCGGTGGTGCTGCAACAGGTTATCTGATGCAGGCTCTCGGCTTGACAGAGATTCAATGGTACGAGCAATTGGTTCTCGGTGGCTTTGCTTTCGGTGCTGTCTTCATGGCAACCGACCCCGTGACAAGCTGTCGTACAGAATGTGGCAAGTATGTCTATGGTTTGCTCATCGGTTTCATTGCAGTATTGGTTCGTGTGCTCAACCCCGGTTATCCCGAAGGTATGATGCTCGCCATCCTGCTCTTGAACCTCTTTGCAAGCCTTATCGACTACTGCTTCGTGCAGAGCAACATTAACATGCGTGCTAAGCGTGTATCTAAAAAGTAAACAGATATGGCAAAGAAATTTATATGCGAACAATGCGGCCAAACATTCGAGGCTGCATCAATGCCCGATAAGTGCCCTATCTGCGGCGCCGACACTTCCAAGATGAAGGAAGTTAAGTCGAAGGGTAAGGGTATTAATACAAACAGTAATGTCTATACTGTAGTTTATGCCTCAGTAATGGTTATCATCGTTGCTTTCATGCTTGCATTTGTTGCTTCTGCATTGAAGGAGACACAGGATGCCAATGTGGCAAACGACACAAAAGGACAGATTCTTACTGCTCTTGGTTATGACAAGGCTACCATCAATGTAGCAGAGGTGTACTCGGAAAAGGTACAGGACAATCTTTTCGTTGATGGCGAACTGAAGGCATACGAAGGCGACTTCAACACAACTTATGGTTCTCTCATCAAGAATGGCGAACTTCATGTCTTTACAGCAACAACCGCTCAAGACGAGAAGGCATACGTGATTCCTGTTGTAGGTCGTGGCCTTTGGGGCGGCCTTTGGGGTTACATCGCTGTAAACGAGACAAAAGACAAGGTGCTCGGCACATACTTCTATCACGAAAGCGAGACTGCCGGTCTT
Source organism: Bacteroidaceae bacterium (assembly GCA_017631315.1). Classification (GTDB taxonomy): domain Bacteria; phylum Bacteroidota; class Bacteroidia; order Bacteroidales; family Bacteroidaceae; genus Physcousia. Next base: position 179,335 of record JAGBTN010000017.1, read on the forward strand.
GGTGCTCGTATTGGTGAGAAGTGGTTCCAGGACCAATTCATTGGCAAGCCCATCTTTGGCGAGGACGGCAATGTTGTTCTTACTGTTGTTAAGGCTGGTGCTGCTCAGGCAGAAAACGAGGTTGATGGTGTGACAGGTGCAACCCTTACCGTCAATGGTGTTAGTGCAATGGTTAAGGATGGCCTGACGGCTTATGCCAAGTTCTTGTCTGGTGGCGAGTGCCCTGCAGAGGCAGGCAACGAAGAGTGCCAGGAGGTAGAATGTGAACAAACCGATGTTGAACAATAAGAAAAGAGGAGGAAAAGAATATGAGTAAATTGTTTTCTAACGAGAATAAAGCCGCATTCACCAATCCCCTTAGCATGGACAATCCTGTTACCGTACAGGTGCTTGGTATTTGTTCGGCATTGGCTGTGACGAGTCAGCTGAAGCCCGCCATTGTGATGGGACTTAGCGTGACGGTTATCACGGCATTCTCCAATGTGATTATATCTTTGTTGCGTAAGACTATTCCCAACCGTATTCGTATCATCGTACAGTTGGTTGTGGTTGCTGCGCTTGTGACGATTGTAAGCCAGTTGCTCAAGGCATACGTTTATGACGTGAGCGTTCAGTTGAGCGTATATGTTGGTCTTATCATCACGAACTGTATCCTTATGGGTCGCCTCGAGGCTTTTGCTATGCAGAATGGTCCTTGGCCTTCGTTCCTCGATGGTATTGGTAACGGTTTGGGCTATGCTGCCATCCTGGTTATCGTAGGTTTTGTTCGTGAACTTCTTGGCTTCGGCACCCTGTTGGGCTATAATGTTATCCCTCAGTTCTTGTACGATGCTGGTTATAAGAACAATGGTATGATGGTAATGCCTGCCATGAGTCTTATTATCGTAGGTTGTGTAATCTGGGCACACCGCTCAATAAATAAGGAGAAGAAGTAATATGGAACATATGATTAGTCTTTTTGTCCGCAGTATTTTTGTGGACAATATGATTTTCGCTTTCTTCTTGGGTATGTGTTCTTATCTGGCTGTATCCAAGAATGTCAAGACAGCTTTTGGCTTGGGCGTGGCAGTAACATTCGTGTTGCTCGTTACGGTACCTGTTGACTATGCATTGCAGACCTATGTACTTGGTCCTGGTGCTATTGTTACAGGTGTTGACCTGACGTTCCTTGCCTTCATTCTGTTTATTGCCGTTATTGCCGGTATGGTGCAGTTGGTGGAGATGATTGTGGAACGCTTCAGTCCTTCGCTCTATGCCTCTCTTGGTATCTTCCTGCCTCTTATAGCAGTGAACTGCGCCATCATGGGTGCCAGCTTGTTCATGCAGCAGCGTGTTACGATGGAGCCTACTAATGCTCAGTTCATCGGTGGCTTTGGCGATGCAATCGCTTATGCTCTTGGCTCTGGTATTGGTTGGCTGTTGGCTATTGTTGGTCTTGCTGCTATTCGCGAGAAGATGGCTTACACCGATGTGCCCAAGCCCTTGCAAGGTCTCGGCATTACATTCATCACAGTTGGTCTGATGGCACTTGCTTTCATGTGCTTCTCTGGCCTTAACATCTAATAATAGGAGGAAACAGAATATGGATATTAATTTGATTTTAGCCAGTATTGCTGTCTTCCTGGGCATCATACTGATATTGGTAGCCATTCTGCTTATTGCGAAGGCATATCTTTCGCCGAGCGGCAATGTTACTGTAACGATTAATGGTAAGGATAAACTTTCTGTGCCCCAAGGTGGCTCTCTCTTGAGCACATTGAGCCAGGAGGGTATCTTCTTGCCTTCTGCTTGTGGCGGTAAGGGTTCTTGCGGACAGTGCAAACTTCAGGTGCCTGCTGGTGGTGGTGATATTCTTGATTCGGAGAAGGGTCACTTCACTCGTAAACAAGTTAAGGAGAATTGGCGTCTCGGTTGTCAATGTAAGATTAAGGGCGACCTCGAAGTTACGGTTGACGATTCTGTAATGGGTGTTAAGGAATGGGAGTGCACCGTTATCGGCAACAGAAACGTTGCTACCTTCATTAAGGAGTACAAGGTGGCTCTGCCTCCAGGCGAACACATGGACTTTGAGCCCGGCTCTTATGCACAGATTAAGATTCCTGCATTCGATTGCATCGACTACGACAAGGATTTCGACAAGAGCCTTATCGGCGAGACATATCTGCCTGCATGGGAGAAGTTCGGTCTCTTCCCTCTCAAGTGTACTAACCCTACGGAAACCATCCGTGCCTATTCAATGGCGAACTATCCTGATGAGGGTGACATTATCACTCTTAACGTTCGTATTGCCACACCTCCTTTCAAGCCGAAGGAGCAGGGTCCTGGTTTCATGGATGTCAACCCTGGTATCGCTTCGTCTTACATCTTCAGCCTGAAGCCCGGCGACAAGGTTATCATGAGTGGTCCTTACGGAGAATTCCGTCCGCAATATGGCACAGGCAGAGAGATGATTTGGGTTGGCGGTGGTGCCGGCATGGCTCCTCTGCGTGCTCAGATTATGCATATGCTCAAGGGCAACGGCATTAAGGATGAGGACCGTCAGCGCCCCATGCACTACTTCTATGGTGCACGCGCATTGGAGGAGATTCCTTTCCTCGACGACTTCCTGCAGTTGGAGAAGGACTTCCCCAACTTCCACTTCCACCTTGCTCTCGACCGTCCCGATCCGAAGGCAGATGCAGCAGGCATCAAGTACACTCCGGGCTTCGTAGCACCAGTGATGGGCGACACCTATCTCAAGGCTCACGAGGCTCCCGAAGACTGCGAATACTACCTCTGCGGTCCTCCAATGATGGCCAAGACAGTGCTCGACCTCTTGCATTCTCTGGGCGTAGAGGACGACATGATTCGCTTCGACAACTTCGGCGGTTAACCATAATGTAGGTTCGGCCTACATTTAATCCGAATAAATCGGCTGCATGCTTGATATTTAATCAGGCGGCAGCCGATTTTTTTACATTATCTTTTTGTCTTGTGCACCATGGTGTGACTTAAATCCGCTTTGTTTGATTCGTCGACGAATTCAGGGCGATATTCAGACTTCTACAAAGGTGTAGAATTGTTATCCTATGCGTGCTTGAAAATCATCTACTGTTAAATTGGCCAATTAGGCGTGCCTAATCTGCCAATTAGGTGTACCTTGTTTGCAAACTTCGCAGTAGATGTTTTCGAGGATGTTTTACTTTTGTTGGACACCGGTTTTCTTATCTCCAAGAAATCCTTATAATCCTTTTTATATAAAGGTGAATCTTTATGTTTTGGTATGAGCAAAACAAGGTGAACAAAATACCGAAAAATGTTGTCTTACTCCCAAAATTTTAGTAATTTTGCACTTCTTTTTCGGCTAATATCCCTTTTCGTAGATTTAATTTTATGTCAATGGAGAGGGAAAATGACCATCAATAGGAGTAAAACAAAAAGAACCAATAATTTAATTTATTTCATTATGAAACATTCAAAAATCAGTCGTATTCTTATTGCGACATGTTTTTGTGTGGTTGCAGGACTGAATACAATCAGTGCACAGAACGGCAACCCACATTCTCTTACTGGAGAAGCGAAATTCAACAACGTAGTTCTTAACTGGCAGGCACCTGCCACTGACATTACATTGCAATGGCACGATGGTGAAGACTACAATGGAACGGATGGTGTTTTGTCTAATCCTCAAGGTAGCGTGGTTTATTACGTTGCCAACAAGTTCACGAAAGAAGATCTCAAGAACAGTGTTGGCGAAGTTATAGACAGCATGTCTTTCTTCGAGTATCGTCCTGCCTACAAGGTTACAGCCCTGATTTATGAGAATGGCACACCCGTTGTTGAGCAGAATGTAGACTTGTCAAACTTCACAAAGAACACAGTTCGCAAATTTGCCCTGAGCAGCCCTTATACTATTCCGGCAGAGAAGGAACTCATGTTTGTCATTAAGTACGAATATGGTAGCAACCAGGACTTTATGGCTATCTGCGACAAGAGTCCCACACCCGGAAAGGGCAACCTCTATTCTTATGATGGTAAGACATGGCACAACGACGGCCCCGGCGACTATCTCGTTACTGCTTATATCAAGAACAACACTGCAGCCGATGCAACTCCCGATGGTTATAATGTTTACAGAGACGGCACTAAGGTGAATGATGCTCTTATTGCAGAAACTACAGCCACGCTCAATGGCGAGGCAGCAGGTAACCACCAATATTATGTTGCTGCAGTATATGGTGCGACAGAAAACCAGTCAAAGCCCATCTCTCTTTCTTGTGCTTCTGTAACTGATTTCGTTCCTTCTGTTTCCACAATCATGGCATCTAAAGAAGACCTCAATGGCACAATTGAATGGACAGCACCTCTTAGCCGTTCAAACGAGATTACATGGTCGAGCAAGGAGTATGGCAACACCATTGGCGGCACAGGTTCATCGCCTAAGGTATGGATTAAGCAGGAATTTGATGCGAACGACATGATTGCATATCCTAATCATAAGATTACTGCTATCAACTCATTCATCAATGGTCCTATAACCGGCATTACCCTTTTTGTCATCAAGAATGGTGTTATTGACTACCACCAGCCTATTGAGGCTGCAGCGTTGGAAGGCCTTGTGAACAACTCTTGGAACAAGTTCACACTCACCACTCCCTACAAGTTTGAAGTAGGCAATCAGTACTCATTCGGTATTTATTACACACACGCCAAGGGAGAGAAACCCATTGCGGTTGACAACTCAACCTGCATTGACATTAAGGGTAACAGCTTCTCTACATCCTCACCCAAATCGGCTGGCTTCGAAAAGACCACTCCTTCATGGAAGACATTGGCTTCCGGCAACATCCCCGGTAACTTCATGCTTACTGCCGACATTGAGGCTGATGGCGAAGTCGCTCCTGCATCAGAAATCACCGGATATGACATCTATCGCGATGGCAATTTGATTGCTTCTGATGTGAAGGAGTTGAAGTACACCGATACCGTAACAGACCTCGGTACATATCTCTATGGAGTAGTCAGCAAGGGTAAGGACGGCAAGGTTTCGCCTGCCAAGGAAATCAGCATCACTTACACTCTCCCTGCTACCTACGAGGCTCCTGTCATTCTCTCCAACTCTTACGAGAACAACGAGTTGAATATCTCATATACAGCAGACGCTTATGAGCTCAAGCACTATGGCACACCAGCATATTTGGCCGGATTCGAAGAGGAAATGCCCGACCTTCTCTATGGTGCCAAGTTTACGAAGGAGGAACTCGCCGACTATGTTGGATATGAATTCAATTCCTTGAAGTTTGCTATCGGTTCAGGCATTACCACCTTCAACCTGGAGGTTTACGAGTCTGGCAATACCACTCCCATTTATTCTGAAAAGATGGAAGGAATAGAGGCAGGCTACCTTTACACCACATCTCCTTCTTCAAAGATTGTTATTCCTGAAAATAAGGACCTCTATCTCGTCTACAAGGCAACGCTGCCTGCTGGTGCTTCTGGCATTATCCTCGACGAAGGTCCGGCTCGTGAAAACGGTGCAGTCGTTAGTCTTAGCGGAGGTGCAAATTGGTTGAAGTTGGGAACCATCTCTCCCGACCTGAAGGATTACAATATCGTTATCAGCGCCATTGCAGTTCCTGCTTCTGACGATGCCAAGGGTGCCGCCAAGGCCAAGCAAGTAGTTTTGGGCAACAATACAGAGAAGTTGGCCGCAATGCCCAAGAGAATAATCAGCAAAGTCAATGCAGCTGCCGATTCTTCTTCAGACGAGTTTGGCATCGAGGCAGCATTAAAGACAGTCAAGAAGGCTGCGAAGAAGGCTGCCGACACATCCAAGGTATTGTCTTATCGCGTATATTGCAACAACGAGATTGTGTACGAAGGTGCGGCCACAACATATACTGAAACCATCAGCGATTATGGTGTGTTCAACTATCACGTTACAGCCATCTTCGAGAAGGGTTGGGAATCTCCTGCAAGCCGTACCATCACTGTTGAGAATGAAATCAAACAAGCGGCTCCCGCACCATTCGACCTCGTTGGATATGAGAAGGACGAGAAGTTCAACCTCGCGTGGAAGTCTGTTTCTGATGCTCCTGTGCTGAAGGTTCACAATGGCGATATTGACTGGGTGAATGGTTGTGGCATGACACATTCCAGCGGAACCTCTAGCGGCTATCAGACCATCTTGATTCCTGCTGCCGATGTTGCCGACAAAGCAGGCATGGAAATCAGCCACATCCGCTTTGGCTTGCTCGACCCCAATGTCTATACAGCTTCTGTAATCGTAATGAAGAACGAAAATGTAGTCTACGAACAGGCTGTAGATGTTGCCACACTCGTTAAGGGTTGGAACGAGGTTCGCCTTAACACCCCTGTTACTATCGAGGCAGGTCAGGACCTCTATGTAGGCTACCATCTTTCATATAAGAGCGGTCTCCATCCTTTGGCTGGCGACAAGGGCCCTGCTGTTCCCGGTTACGGCGACCTCATCTCTTCCAGCGGTTCTAATGGCTATTGGTATTCTATGAAGAATAAGTACAAACTTGACTTCAACTGGGTTATCGAGGCTGTGCTTAAGACTCCCAACACATCTGCCCGCAAGGCACCAATGCGCGCCGATGATGCCGTTACATATAATGTATATTGCGATGGCGTGGCAGTGGCAACAGGTCTTACCACCACAAGCTATGTGGCAGAAAAGGGTGCTTATGGCGATTATACTGTTACAGCAGTTACTGCAGGTGTAGAGTCAGCCGAGTCAAATGTTGTAAGTTATGTTGTTTCTGTTGGAATCGATTCAGTTGAAGGCGACAACGCAGCAGAAAACACTGCAGTTTACAGCATCGACGGCCAACTCGTCAACAAGAGCGGTAAGGTAAACGCTTTGAAGAAAGGCCTTTATATCGTAAACGGCAAGAAATACGTTGTAAAATAAGCGATAAAAAGCAGTCCGACCTCCTCGCAGGACTAAGGACATTCTTTATGGAACCGTGGCATGGAACATAAACCATGTCACGGTTTTTTAATGTCTTTTTTACATTATACAAGAACAAGGGCGGATATTGCTGTTTGCAATGTCCGCCCTTGTTGTGTGGGGTGTGTGATTTTTAGATTTTTGGCAGTCTTTCGAGTGCGGTGTTGATTTCTTCGTCGGTGGGGACGTAGTCGCCCATGGTGCCGTCGTTGAATGCTTTGTAGGCGTAGAGGTCGAAGTAGCCTGTTCCGGAGAGGTTGAATACGATGACTTTCTCTTCGCCGGTTTCTTTGCACTTGAGTGCTTCGTCGATGGCTGCGCGGATGGCGTGGCTGCTTTCGGGTGCGGGCAATGTGCCTTCTGCTCTGGCGAATATCTCTGCTGCTTCGAAGATGGCTGTCTGTTCGTAGGCGCGGGCTTCGAAGAGTCCTTGGTGGTAGAGTTCGGAGAGGACGGGGCTCATGCCGTGGAAGCGGAGTCCGCCTGCGTGGCTGGCCGATGGGATGAATTGGCTGCCTACGGTGTACATCTTTGCCAGGGGGCAAATCATGCCCGTGTCGCAGTAGTCGTAGGCAAACTTGCCGCGTGTGAAACTGGGGCACGAGGCTGGTTCTGCGCCTATTATCTTATAGTTGGCTTCGCCTCTGAGCATTTCGCCGAGGAAGGGTGTTGCAAAGCCGCCGAGGTTGCTGCCGCCACCGGTGCAGGCGATGAGGATGTCGGGCTTGATGTTGTACTTTTGGAGTGCCTTTTGTGTTTCGAGTCCGATGATTGTCTGGTGGAGCAGTACTTGGTTGAGCACGCTGCCCAGTTCGTAGCGATAGCCTTCGTTGTTGACTGCTGCTTCTACGGCTTCGGAGATGGCGCAGCCGAGCGAGCCTGTTGTGCCGGGGTGTTCGGCCAGAATCTTGCGCCCCACTTCTGTGGTGTCGCTGGGGGAGGGGACGATGCTTGCGCCAAAGGTTCGTATTACTTCGCGTCGGAAGGGTTTTTGCTCGTATGAGCATTTCACCATATAGACTTTCAGGTCGAGGCCGAAGTGCTGGCATGCCATGCTCAAGGCTGTTCCCCATTGTCCTGCTCCGGTTTCTGTTGTGACGCCTTTCAGTCCTTGTTTTTTGGCGTAGTAGGCTTGTGCGATGGCGGAGTTGAGTTTGTGTGAGCCGCTGGTGTTGTTGCCTTCGAACTTATAGAATATCTTTGCTGGTGTGTCGAGGGCTTTTTCCAGGAACTTGGCATGCACGAGTGGGCTGGGGCGGAACATTTTGTAGAAGTTGAGCACTTCTTCGGGGATGTCGAACCACTTGGTTTGGTCGTCGAGTTCTTGTGCCACGAGTTCTTTGCAGAAGATGGGTTCCAGTTCGGCATGTGTGAAGGGTTTGCCGGTTTGTGGGTTGAGCAGTGGTTCCGGCTTTTTCTTCATGTCGGCACGCACGTTGTACCACTGGGTGGGCATCTCTTCCTCGCTCAGATAAATCTTGTATGGTATGTCTTCTTTCATCTCTATTTTGTTAGGATTATGAGTGGAATTTCCAAAAATCCGTGGCAAAGGTACAAAGAATAGTTGACACTTCAATGTAAAATGGTGGCGTTTGATGTTATTTCCTCAATAAAATGCTATAATTTTTTTTGCTGCTTGGGGTCAGATTGGGCCGAAGCCCATGCAACTGGTGGTTGTTATGGCGGTCAGTGCTGCCGTGATGGCTGCGACGATGGCTTTCAGTATGGCTTCCACTATGTTTATTTTTTTCATGTTTTTTTGTGTGTTTGTGTAGTTGTTTTTTTTGTTTTTTTGTTGAATTCTGTTTTCTATAACAGTTTCTGTGCTGCGGCAATGGTTTCGTCGGATAGTGTAAGTCTGCTTTCCACTATTGCCATTGCTTTTATGAGCGCGGGCCACTGCTTTTCGCCCAGTCTTTCGTTTCCGCCAAATCCGGTGAGTCTGCACACCGTGGCGATGTAGGCCTCCGTGTTGTTTTCCGCTGGGGGTGCCCATCTCGATACGATTTCCCTGATGCTTGTTGCAGCGTATTTGTCGCGATAGGTTCCCAGAATCTTCAAGGCAGCCCGGATGCCCCATTCCAGAGATTCGAAGCGGACGAAACTCCCCTCTCCTTCAGGAGAGGGGTCGGGGGTGAGGCTGCCGCGCCAGTGGGTGCCTTTCACCTTGCGGATGTTCAGCGGATTGTTGTTGCGTATGCCGAGTGTCATACGCTATTCAAGGCCTTGAATGGTGTCGGTGTTCTTCACGGTCTCTATGGCTTCGGAGACGGCCTTTCTGGCGGGCACGAGGTTGAACTGTGCTTCGCTGCGCAGGTTCTTGAAGTCGCGTCCGGGAGCCCAGCGCACGTTGACGGCTTCGATGCACTCGGCGTTGAATTCCTCGGTGGTCTTTGCGCCCTTTGTGGCGAGTTCCACGTAGAAGGAGCCGAGGTCGCCCAGGCTCACCTTATTGCCGGCAAGCAGTTGTTCGCGCAGACAAGCCACAGCGTCGGTGAGCACGCCCTTGATGGCACCCTTCGAGAAGGGCGAGTTGTGCGATGCGATGTGCGCGCAGAAGGCGTCGAGGTCGAGCAGTTCGTGAATCTGCGCTGTGCCGTAGGCCTTCGTCTCGTTGATGTCGGCCTTCTTTGTTCCGGGCTTCGTGCCCATGATGCAAATGGAGTAGTTAATCATGTTGTTCTGTTTTGTTTTATGTGAGAGTTTAACCTTTTCGAGCAGTGTCTTCGGGCTTCGCGACGTGTCGAATTGCGCACTTCAACCAGTCGTGTTCCTCGCTACACCGTGGGCCGATTTTCAAACCCACTGCAAAGGTACAACACTCCCACGAGTCGCTGTCCGTCTTTGTCCGTCTTTGTCCGTTATTCATCGAACATAGTTAGCCGTCATTTCACTTGCATATGTCGCAGAAATTTCGTAACTTTGTAAGGAAACAGACAACAGACAACGGACAACGGACAACGGACAACGGACTGTTGACCATTAAACATTTACCATTTACCATTCTTGGATGCTTTAGCACCAAGTCGCGCTTTTAATGCGCGGAGGACCATTCTCTGTTGTCAGTTGTCAGTTGTCCGTTGTCAAAAAAAATCTTGCAACATGAAGTCAGCATACAAATACGAGTTAGCCGCAGCAGCAGGCGTCAGTCCCCGAACCCTTCAGCGATGGTTGAGTGCCAATCGCGCCCACCTCTCGGCTCTGGGCGCCAAACCCCGCCAGCAGTTGTTGCCCCCAAAAGCCGTGGCATGGATTTGCCAGCAATACGGCATCGACCTCTGAGAAAAACATTCAACACTTCAACATTGCAACAACTCCTCCATCGGGGAGGGGGCTGGTGGTCTGATAATATATATATATATTTACCCATTTATATAAATAAGTAAATAATAATATAATAAATAATCCTCGCCCCTCTCACAGAAAAATGTTTGTTGAAATGTTTTTGTTGTTGAACTTTTTTCGTAACTTTACACACCAACAGACAAACACCATAAGCACACACATGCCCACAAGAATATATAACATATTGAATAGTAAGCAGTTACCCCCCCCCGTTAAGGGAATAGATGTTTTAGGTAACAACCATTTACAGGCTTTCCCCCTTGCCCTGCTGCATTTGGCATTGTCCTCTTGCGGCAGGGTTTGTTGTTATCTTTTGTTTTCGTCGCTCTTTTCTCCTGCAAAAACGATGACGTGCATTTTGTGGAAATCAGCGAATATTACGCCGAGTCGTGCCATCTGGACGTTGTGATGCAGGACAGCATAGAAAGTTTTGCCAGAAAAGTAGAGGCGTTCGTCACGCGCAATCCCCTTGCCAAAGAAGACCCGCTCTACCCGCGCATCCTGCATAACATCCAAGTTTCCAGCTTCACAATTACCTACGACCCCAACTGGGCAGGAATTATTGACATTTCAGATAAGTAAAAAAGATACAATTTTTATGGAACAAAAATACGATATTCAAGCTGAGTCTTTTATAACAGATTTTAAATCTTCATGTCTTGCTACTAAAACAGAAGATGACGTAAAAAGAGTATGTAATCAGTTTTTTAAAGACATTAGCAGATTATACGGGATAAAAATCAATTTTGACAATGAAAAGACATCTCTCCACGGAGGTCGAGCAGATAGTATTTATAATCATATTATTTTCGAGTTAAAAAAACCTCATCTTTTAGAAACTAAAGATGGAGTAAATGAGGCACTCTATGGAAGAAATGCTTCAGATCATGGTATAAAACATTACCTCGTTAATTTTTCACTCGATGAATGTCATAACGACGAAAGTATTTTTATAAACAATCTCTTATCAAAAATTGGTGTTGGCTTCGATGGTAATTCGTTTGTGTTTGGACGTTATAAAAAGAGTAATTTAGAAAATGAAATATTTGAGAAGAAAAAAACTAAAAGAAAGCCTGCGTCTTTTAAGGATAAATATCCTGTGGAATTTGAGGTGTCTAGCATCTTTGATTTTGAGAATGGTGTAAAGAGATTATTGCTTTATACTCGCTCTACAAATAAAATACAATTGACGGCTGACAACCTTTGCAAGTCTTTCTCATCTAATTCAAGGATAACACAAAAGTCAATATCATATTTATATGAACTTCTGAAAAACAACTTAAAGACTAATACGAGAGTTGCTACACTTTACAATGAATGGGGGAGAATTTTTGGTCGTATTTATGAGAAACAGGAAACAGATTTTGTAAAACACGCAACTGCAATAAACCAGATATATCCTATATCTAAGCTAGACTCAAATGCAGATGTTGTAAAGGCATTATTCGTTATTCAAACTTATTATAGTATTATAATTAAGTTATTGATACAGAATCTTTTTGTATCCTTAAAAATGCCTTTCTCAAAGGTCTTCATATTAAAAGACATAGGTGATTTAAGAGCACTTTTCTATGGAAAGAAAGACCTCTTTAACAACTATATTGATAATTTCTTTGAAATCCATTTCTTCGAATGGTTCACAATGATTGAATCAATAGATTTGAATATTGTCAATGATATTATTCTTGAATTGGATAAATACGAAACAACTACAAGCGTTATCAAACCTGAAGCAGTTAGTGATGTTCTCAAAAAGACATACGAGAGCCTTATGCCTAAAGATTTAAGACATTTGATGGGAGAATATTATACTGTTGAATGGCTGGTAGATTTCGTAATAAATAATAGCGATTATTCCATAGGGCTTGACGAATCTGTACTGGACCCAACAAGTGGGTCGTGTGTTTTTCTTACTCATTTAATAAAAAGATACAAAGAAAAATACTCTGATATTTTATCTCATAATGAATTGATTGAAAAAATCACAAATAATTTCGTGGGGTTTGATATTAATCCAATTGCAGTATTACAAGGAAAGGGTAATTACATTTTATCTCTTGGAGACATAACCCAATTAGAGCGTCCAATTACTATCCCTGTATATATGTGCGATAGTATAATGGTCCCCACAATTCACGCAAAACAAAAAAAGGGGGCAAATAGTATAAAAATCGAAACAGTTGTTGGGAACTTTAATGTCCCTGTATTAGGAGAAAGAATTAAAAATGACCTATATTTACGAAGACTTTCTAATTGTATACTTAGCGATTACAAGACACATGATGAGTTTTTGAGCGTTTTGAAAAGATTAGATAACATCGATTTGCCTGAAGATTTGGTTGACGTATCAAGACAGCTCTTCAATCAATTACAAAGTCTGCACCTTTCTGGGAAAGATGGATTTTGGCCCATTATCTTAAAAAATTCTTTTGCTCCTCTCTTTTGCCAACAGAAATTCGATTACATTATGGGCAATCCCCCCTGGATTGCTTGGAAGGCTATGTCTGATAGTTATAGAGAGTTATCTCTGGACATATGGCTGTCATATGGAATTTTTGAAAAGAATGCATATGACAAGATAACGAGCCATGATGACTTTGCAATGGCTGTAACTTATGTAACAATAGACCATTATCTAAAAGATAAAGGTTTAGCGTGTTATGTATTACCGCAAACATTCGTGAAAAGTCTAAAAGGTGGCGAAGGCTTTAGAAAATTTGAAATAACACAGGAAGGACAACAAATACCATTCTGTGTAGAATCAATATATGACATGCTTAAGATAAACCCATTCAAGGGCATAGCTTCAAATAAAACTTCCATTTATTATTTCCGCAAGGGGGAAAAAATGGAATACCCTATGAAGAACTATTTTGAAGGTAGCATTATAGACGGTTCTTCTTTTAACACAGATGAGTCTTACGAAAATGTAATAAACAAAATTTCTTTTGAGAGGAAATGGGCAAAACCGATTAATCCAGATATACGAAGTCCATGGCTGACATTAAATCCCATCATTATGCAGAATCTTCAAAATTATTTAGGCGAGTCCGAATATAGAGGAAGGAAAGGCATTGAACCATGTGGTGCAAAGGGAATATATCTTATTAAAGTAAATGGAGAGCAAAGGGGACTTGTTAAAATAGAAAACTTGGTAGAGCGTTCTCGACTTGAAAAGGTAAAAAAAATTGGTATTAGGCAAGGACTTATTGAGGCCGACCTGATTTATCCCATGATAGGAGGAAGAAATATTGATAAATGGGGCATTAATTCGAATGTCTATATGCTTGTACCTCATTATACAACAGGCTCAGGAATATACAGAGGCATACCAGATGGTGACCTGCGGACAAAATATCCACACACATATCAATGGTTATATGAGAACTTTCATGACATTCTGCTTGAAACTCGCATCCGAAGTGCTAAATTCTTTGACCCTAAGCAATTTCCTTGGTATCGATTAGATAATGTGGGAGAATATACTTTTAAACCTTATAAAATGTTATGGAAAGAACAATCTACAGCCATGAATTGTTGTGTGGTATCATCTTTGGATTGTCCATGCATCGGTAACAAACTTGTTGTCACCGATTCAAAAGTTCTTTCATCATCTTTTGATGATAAGAACGAAGCATTCTATTTATGTGGAGTTTTGAATTCTAGTGAAATAGAAGAAATAATACAAGGTTATACAATAAGCACTAATCGTGGGATAGATATTGTTAAAAACATAAGAATTCCCAAGTATGACTCAAATAATGTCAGTCATGTGCAAATAGCCAAGCTATCTATTCAGGCACATGAAGCCTACAAGGCAACCGACACAAACATGATTGGAGAATGCGAAAAAGAAATTAACGAATTAGTAAAAACCATATTCTAAAATTATGTTTTTAAAAGACTCCACACTAGCCGCCGTCCAGGCAATGAATAAACGGGTAGATTATCTAGAGGTTTATTCTAATATGAAAAATAATGGTTTTTTGTAGGTAATAGCAAAACCCCTGAAAAGTCAGTTGCTTCCGAACTATATAAACATGCAGAGTTGGGAAACATAGAAAGGAAAAAAGAAGGCAAATTACCAATCTATAAAAGAAAGGACTAAACGAGTAAATCGTAATTCGCGACACTTATCTTTTTATAAGGAACTCATGAACTCCCAGGACAACACAGAAGAAGGCAGGCTTCAGGACGAACTGCCGTTAGAGGTACGGCTGAAATACTTGACCGAGGCATTCCGTAAGAACGAAAAGCGCATAAAAGACCTGACGAGATATGCTCAGGGCCTCGAAGAGGAGAACTTGTCTCTGCAGAAGAAATTGCATGCTTTGGAGGAGAACGAGATAAGAAAGGACTACCTGAGAAAACTGAAGGCAAAGTTCTGCGAAGTTCGGGCCCATTTGATAAAGAACTACCCTATGAGGGTGGTTCAGGTTCGTGCCTTGAAAAAAAGAATCGCAAACATGACTTCGTACATCCATGATCTGCAAACCATCCTCAGAAAAAACGGCATAGAATATCCCGAACGCACCTCCGACCCTTTGGAGAACGAAAGCAACTACGACATTGAAAGCATCGACGAATACGCAGTGAGAGGACCTAACGAAAAATACGAAGGTGACTTTTTTGATGTAAACTTACCCGCTAACAGATAGAAGAACCCATGACTTCCAAAGAATTAAAAGACATCCTCCAGCGCCTTGAGGCACGAGGCTGGCAGCCGATGGTTTGCGACACGCCGGTGCCGTTCTACGAGTCGGACGTCCTGTGCGGCGAGCCGACGGGAATTGGCGACATCGTGGAGGAAACGCGCATGCTTCCGAAGGAATTCCTCTCGATGCAGCCCGAATTCATTGTGACCGTGAAGGGCGACTCGATGAAGGATGCGGGCATCGTGGAGGGCGATGCGGTGAAGGTGGAAACGGGCATCTCCATTCACGACGGCGACATCGTGCTTGCTATGATCGATGGCGACTTCACGCTGAAATGCTATTGCGAGGACGAGGAGGGCACGCCTTGGCTCGTGCCGCAGAACCCTGCCTACGAGCCTTTCTCGCTCAAGGAGACGCAAAATGTGTGGATTCTCGGACGCGTGAGCAAGGTCATCAAGCAGACACCCCGCATCAATTTCCGCTCGTGCATGAAACTCATCAAGAAGGCGAAGGCGGGGCAGACCGAACCACGCGAAATCGGCCAGATGCAAGTGTCGAGAGCCATTCGCGAGATTGCCCAGTCCATAACCGTGGCGCGCCAATGGTATGCGGTGTTTCGGACGATGGCCGACCTCTGCGTTGTTGGCGAGAACGATTACGACTTGTTCGTGGAAATGGTGAAGAAGGAAGTGCCGGAGCATGCGTCGCTGCCCTCCAGAGTGGAACTGCAGCGCATGGCGGTGGACAGTTTTGCAAAGCCTGTGGTGCTGTGGCGCTTGGGCAATGCCCCCGTGCAAGGGAAACGCTACAACGACTATCTGGCCATTGCCCAAAAGACGCGCCAACTGCTGGGCGCATAGAAAACTCTCAAAAACTCTCACTACAATACGTCTTTTTGCATAAAAACTCTCGCAGAGGGAGGAAACTCTACAAGAAACTCTCGCAAACTCTACGGCGACGGAAAATCAATTCCGCCGCCTTTTTTTATGTCGTAACTTCGCACTTGCAAATGAGTTGAATGGCCATCAACATCGCGTGAAACAAAAAAACATCGTAAACAAAAACACAAAAGGAAAAAGAACTATGTTAGTAGAAAACTTATTAGTAAAGAGAGTTGACAAGAAGGAGGGCAAATCGCCATCGACCGGCAACGAGTGGAAGACGTGTGTTGTGATTCTGGAGTTTGAAGACGAGTTTGGCAGGTCTTACATCTCTGCCACTGCAGACGAAGACTACTGGAACTCGCTGGGATATGCAGAAGGGCAGGTGGTCTCTCTCCACTTGCGATTCCGCACCAAGTCGTCCTTCAGCGGATATGTGGCAAACGACATCCGTATCGTAAACCCGAATAAGTAATTAGACAACAGACAACGGACAACGGACCATTGACTATTGACCATTGACCATTGACTATTGACCATTGAACTGTTGTCGGTTGTCAGTAGTCTGTAGTCAAAAAAACAACACAACTATGAGAATTTTAGTAGAAGGGGTGGATATTTCCATCAACACAAAGAAGAATGCGCTCCCCACGAGCAAACCCGTTGCGGGAAGGTTCAAGATAGCACCCGATTGCGAGACAGCCTCTTTCGTGGAGGAAGATGCCGTGGTCATCTATGGCGACCCGAAATCGAAACGACTGATGCGGGGCAAAGGCTGCAGCGTGTGGTTCAATGCCGACAAGAACATGTATAAGATTTGCCTGCATGTAAACCCCAACGAATCGCCCGCCTTGCCCGAATGGGCGTTCGAGGACTGCATGAACTTCATAAAAAGGAGGCTCTGCCATGAATAGCCCGTGCGATTTCGTTTGGAAGGCTCGCGACAATCAGCCGAAACCTTTAACCCGAGAGCAGTTCCTGTCGTTCCTGGACGGCATGGACGTGAAGATGACCACCGAAAAGGTGCGCCAGCACGACGCGCAAAGCGAGGTGTATAAGATTCTGCTGCCAGCCGCAACGTGGCAAGCCCGCTTCGAGGGCAAGTTGCGCAACGATGCCAACGCCCAGCCCACAGGCCTCTTTTGCCTCGATGTGGACATCCACCACGAACCCGAGTTCAAAGACATCCTCTGCCGCAGTGGCAAGGACGCCGCTTTTGCCTGGGCAGAACAGGAGGCAAGAGAAAGGGCGGACTTGTGGGCACGAATGCAGAAGGAAGAAGACAGCAACCAGCGCAGCGGAGAACCGCTCGGCATTGTAGGCATACACATCTCGCCCAGCGGAACAGGCGTGCACGTCGTCGCCACCTGTGCGCCAAACTGCAAAACCATTGCCGAAAACCAGGCTCGACTGGCTCGGCTGCTACAGACCAGCCACGACGATGTTTGCAAGGACTGGGCGCGCATCTTCTTCTTGGCGCCAAGGGAAGATTGGACGTATCTCGACATGGATGCAATATTCAGCCCCCTCTAGCTCCCCGAGGGGAGAAAGGGTTAACTCAAAAACTTATAAAACTGAAAAATGAAAAAACAGAAAACAATTCTTAGCAAAGACGCCTCTACTCCTATAGCCTCCCCTCGGGGAGGTTTGGAGGGGCTCTTCCCCACCTCTTACAGCGGCATCCCCTATAGTGTAATAGTAAACAGCCTCCTGGCCGTCTTTGGCTTCCACGAAGGCCACGTCCCCGAAGGTGCCCGAAATTCGACGCTCTACCGGCTGGCTCGCCAGTTGCGCTACATCTGCGACTTCAATCCCCTCTACATCCGAAGCGTCGTACCCTCCTGGGGCCTTACCGAAGAAGAAATGAATCAGACCATCCAGTCGGCTGTCGCTTCCACAAGAATGACCGACATGCCCAACGAACTGAAACACGCCATCGACGAAATCAAAAAGCCCGACCTCTCCACTGCTGCCAAGCGGCAGGAGTATCTGCAGCGACTCAACCCACTGCCCGCAAGAATGCCCTTCCTCATGCGCTATATTCTCAAACGCTATGGTCGCAACGGCCGCAGTGCTCTCATCGCCTCCCTGCCCATGCTCGGAACACTTCTCGGGCGTTTCGAGAGCAGGTATCTCGATGGCAGAAAGCACAGGCCTGTCTTCATGGTGGTTGTGGCCGGACATGCAGGAAGCGGCAAAGGCTTTCTCTCGGACATGCAGGAATGGCTGCTGAAGCCAGTGCTGGAACAGGACCAGAAGGGGCGCGAGCAGTTGGAAGCCTATACTCGCGAGCGCGAAAAGAAAAAAGGCGCCAAGCAATTGCCCGACAAACCCACACCCTGCATGCGCGTGCTCTCGGCAACCTCGTCCAATGGCATGATGCTGGAACGCGCCAAGGCAAGCCTCGGACAGCCCCTTTGCGTCATCACCGAAGAAATAGACGAGAGCAGCCGCGCCAACAAAAACGGGGCTTGGGCAGACAAGAGCGACATCTACCGCAAAGCCTTCGACGGCGCCATCTGGGGGCAGGACTACCTCACCTATTCGGGGAGCGTGCATCTGTTCGTCAACCTCGTCTTTGCAGGCACATACGTTTCCGTGCGCAACTATTTCAGCAACGTCGAAAACGGACTGATGACACGCTTCTTCTTCACCGAAATGGCACGCGACCTCGGCTGCAACGTGGAGGTGCGCTGGGATGGCGAGACAAACGACGACCGCAAGGCTGCCGAAATCGTGCAAAGCCTCTACGAACAGGGCAGCACAACGGAGCTCCCGTCGCCCGAAAACATCATCTCCTTCTCCCTGCCAAAAGCCAAAAAGGCCGCCTTCGAATTCAACGAAGAGAAGATTCAGGAATGGGAAGCCAGCGGCCCCGACGAAGACCACCGCGACAATGCCATCGACTTGTTGCGTCGCCGTGCTGCCGTCACCATCTTCCGAGCCTCGCAAGTGATGTACGCCCTCGAAGGAAACAAAGAGACAGTCGTGGGCATGGCTATGGCACGATGGTTCGGCAACGAAGCCTTCCTCAACCAGTACATCATGTTTGGCGACCAAATAAACGAGGCGTCGCGCGCAAACGATGTCATCGCAAAAAAGCAGGACATAGCAGCAAGTCGTGTCGCAAAAAACAACACCCTGTTCCGCCTGCTCGACAGCCTGCCCGACGAGTTCTCGAAAGACGACATGAAGAAAGCCATGAGCACGAACAAACTGGCAGAACGAGGCTACTCGACCTATCTGAACAGAATGCTCTCGCGCGAAATGGTGATGAAAACCGAAACCGGATACAAGAAGATTTTCAACACTTCAACACCTTCAACACTTTCAACAAGTCCCCAGTAAGACACGCACGCACACACCCAAGCCTCCCTCCCGCTTCTCCCTCAAAAGAGAGGGGGGAGGGCTACTTTCTCTCTCTCTGTGCTTAGCCCTTGTTCTCCCTCACACAAAAAACGCTAAGCCTTGCTGGCGTGAAATCCGATGCTCTCTATGGCCTTCAGCACCTCGCCCTCGTTGGGATTGCCCACGATGCTCGCCTTGCCTTCGTGCAACGACACATCCACTTGCTCCACGCCCTCGACGGTTGCAATGGCTTTCCGTACGTTTTCGGCACAATGGTTGCAGTTCATGCCTTCCACACGATAGATGGTGCATGCCGATTCTGCATGGTGGTGATGATGGTGGCGCTGTTTCCATGGCCAAAAGGCACGCACCAGGCAGACGAGCAAGAAGGCTGTGCAGAGGTAGGAGAACAAGCCTACGCCCTCTTCGTGGCAGGCGGCATAGTGGGAGACGGGCGCATTGAACCACTCGCGTGGCAGCATATAATCGATGACATAACCAGATACGATGGCTCCCATAACTATGGAAACCAGATAGATGAGCATTGTGCGTTTACCTAACACTTTACCCACAACCAGTATGCTGGCGGCATTGCATGCGGGTCCTGCCATGAGCAGAACCAAGGCGGCTCCAGGCGTCAGTCCTTTCAGCATCAGCGCCATGGCAATGGGGATGCTGCCGGTGGCGCAAAGGTACATGGGGATGCTGAAAAGGAGTACGAAGAGAATGCTGTAGAGCGTATTGTCCCGGAAGATAAAAAACCACGAATCGGGGACGGCTGCCGTTATGATGCCAGCCACAACAAGCCCCACTGCCAGCCACTTCCCAATGTCCTCCATCATCTCCCCGAAAGCATAGGCAAAAGCACGACGGAGTCTTTTTGACGATGATGATAACGTTGGCGTTGACTTTTTGCCATCATTAGCGTTAAGGTTAGCGTTAAGATTAAGGTTATCGTCAACATTATCGTTGTCAAGCGCATTGCAAAGCGTTCCTCCGAAGATGGCCGTCAGCAAAGCCACAACAGGGCGTATCACGGCAAAGGGAAGCCCCATCAAGCTATAGGTGGCTATGATGCTGTCCACCCCCGTTTGTGGCGTGGCAATAAGAAAAGATATGGTTGCTCCCTTGCTTGCGCCTTCTCGCCTGATGCCCATTGCCGTGGGGATAACACCGCAGGAGCAAAGAGGAAGAGGAACGCCGAAAAGAGCAGCCAACACCACACTCCCAAACGTCGGCTTGCCCAGATATCTCGTGTAAAGCGTGTTGGGAACAAACTCATGCATCAGCCCTGCCAACATGAAACCAAGCAGCAGAAAAGGAGACATCTCGCAGAGCAAAAACCATATTTCCGATAGTATATTCATCCTTCTGAACTCTTTTTATACCGCAAAGGTACGAAAAACTAACAAGTCTCGGCTCCTAACTCTCAACTTTTTCGTACCTTTGCACCAAAATCATCACATACGATTATGCACAAGACAATAGGCATACTGACAGCCATGAGTGTGGAATACAACCAAGTGGCTGCCATGATGCACGACACAGAGACAGTGGAGAATGGTCCGCAAGCATTTCTTGTCGGCACGATAGGGGAGAACAAAGTCGTCTTGCTCCAATGTGGCATTGGCAAAACAAATGCAGCCATGGGCGTGACGAACCTCATCATGACGTTCCGCCCCGACTACGTTATCTCCACAGGTGTGGCAGGAGGCATCGATGCAAGGCTCAACGTGATGGATGTTGTGGTGGGCCTTCAGGTCTGCTATCACGACGTCTTTTGTGGCGACAACTGCGACCCCGGACAGGTGCAAGGCTTGCCAAAACTCTTCAGTGGCAACGAAAACCTCATCAATATCGCCACCTCTTTGCAGACCGAGGTGCGCATCGTCCCCGGACTCATCTGCACTGGCGACCAGTTCATCACCAGCCGCCAAGAACTCGACACAATCAAAACAAAATACCCCGAAGGCCTTGCCGTCGACATGGAGAGTGCTGCCATAGCACAGGTCTGCCACCTCTGGAATGTGCCCTTCTTGAGTTTCCGCATCATCAGCGACACCCCGGGCGTGAAAGCCCACTTCGACCAGTACCTCAATTTCTGGGAAACAATGGCAGACAAGAGTTTCACAATCACAAAAGAATTCTTAAATAATATATGAACAAGATACCCAGTTTCAACATCAACCACATCCGTTTGCTGCGTGGCATTTATGTAAGTCGTCGCGACAAGGTCGGCACAGAAGAGATAACAACCTTCGACA
Organism: Bacteroidaceae bacterium; assembly: GCA_017631315.1. GTDB lineage: Bacteria > Bacteroidota > Bacteroidia > Bacteroidales > Bacteroidaceae > Physcousia. The sequence continues at coordinate 200,783 of JAGBTN010000017.1, forward strand.
TCCGCATGAAAGAACCGAATCGTGAGCCGGCGCTTCATCCCGGTGCACTCCATACGATAGAGCATCTGGCAGCAACCTATCTTCGCAATAATCCGGAATGGAAGGACTCTATCGTCTATTGGGGACCGATGGGTTGTCTCACAGGCAATTATCTCCTGATGAGAGGCCGTCTCGAACCGGCCGACATCCTGACCTTAATGCAAGACACCTTCCGCTTTGTGGCCGAATTTGAAGGCGAAATACCTGGCGCTGCCCCCATGGATTGTGGCAACTGGGTGCTCCATGATTTGCCAATGGCACGACTGGAAGCACGCCGCTATCTCGAAGAAGTTCTCCTCAACTGCAAGCCCGAGAACTTGGTTTACCCGGAATGAGTGGCGAACTGCTTTCCCTCCTCGTTGCTGTGATGTGGACCTTCACGGCACTTTTTGCAGAAGTTGCCAGCAAACGCATGGGCACACTCGTGCTCAACGTTTGGCGAATGTTGTTCACAATTCTTCTGCTCGGACTTCTGCTCTGGTGGACATGCGGAAAACCATGGCCGCAATATGCAAGCCCGGAAGTGTGGAAATGGTTCTTGGCAAGCGGCTTCATGGGTTTCGTCTTCGGCGACTATTGCCTCTTCAACGCATATATCGTCATGGGAAGCCGTTACGGCCAACTCTTCATGACACTTGCCAGCCCCTTTGCCGCCATTGCCGCCTGGCTCATGATGGGCGAAACAATGGGACTCATGGCATTGCTCGGAATGATAGTGACACTGACAGGTATCATCATCTCCATCATGGGAAAGGACGATGCGGGCAGCCGACAACTGAAACTTCCACGTCGTGGAATCCTGCTCGGAATAGGAGCAGGACTGGGACAAGGCGTAGGTCTTGTACTCAGCAAACAGGGTTTGTTGCACTATGCAGCGGAGATTCCTGCCGAAGCAACAGAGGTGGCAGCCATGATGCCCTTTGCCGGCACACAAATGCGAGCAATCATGGGACTTGTAGGCTTTGGCGTAACACTGTTGTTCCTGCGAAGATGGCAGACGATGTCCCGTTTCTTTACCGATTTCAAGGGTGCCTTTGCGGCCATGGGAGCCATACTGCTCGGCCCATTCTTTGGCGTCAGTCTTAGCCTAATGGCTGTAGGCATGACAAATACCGGCATTGCACAAACACTGATGTCGCTCACCCCAATTCTCATCCTATGGCCCTCCCGACTGATGTTTGGCACAAAGGTCAGCATGCAAGAACTCGTTGGAGCCATCATCGCAGTAGCAGGAGCCTCACTTTTCTTTCTGTAGATTTGGCAGGTTCGAAAGATTATTGTAATTTTGCAGACGTACAAATAAAACGGAGAGATGCCAGAGTGGTCGAATGGACCGCACTCGAAATGCGGCGTACTCTTACGGGTACCCTGGGTTCGAATCCCAGTCTCTCCGCCAAGAAAGGACACCATCGAGGTGTCCTTTCTGCTTTACTTGTGTTGTCTTCCGCAAACAATCCCTCGGGGGCAATGTATCTTTCTCGAATTCGTCCCAATCGTATCAAAAAATAATGGTTAAGCATTATGGGCAAAATGCTTAACCATTATGGGCGGAAAGGTTAACCTTTATTATAATAATGCTTAACCATTATTTATGAGAAGGTCAGGCATCGCGTTTCTATTCTATCTCTTCAGAACGGGAACAGGAGTGGCAGGAGCAGCACCATTGCTATGCCGATGATGAGTTGCAGTGGCAGTCCGACCTTGATGTAGTCCATAAACTTATATCCTCCGGCCTTCATGACGAGCGCATTGGGTGGGGTGGAGAAGGGCGAAGCGAAGCACATGCTTGCTGCTATGGCTACGGCAAACAGCATTGCCATTGGGTTTACTCCCACCTCTTGGGCTGAGGCAATGGCTATGGGCGACATCAAAACTGCTGTTGCTGTATTGGAGATGAAGAATGTGAGCAACGAGGTTGTGAGGTATATGCCAGCAAGAAGCAGTATGGGACCAAAGTCGCCCAGACTGTTGACCAATCCGTGAGAGACGATGGCGGCTGCGCCTGTCTTCTCGATAGCCACAGACATTGGCATCATTGCGGCAATGAGGATGATGCTTTCCCAGTTGATGGTCTTGTAGGCTGCCTCTACGCTCCTGAAGCATCCCGTAAGTATCATCAGCACGCTGGCCAGCAGAACGGCCGTAACGGGTGCTACGGGGATGAAGTCGAAGACCATCATGCAGATCATCAGGAGCATGATGCTTGCAGCAATAGGTGCTTTGTGGTCGAAGGTGACGCGTGCGGCTTCTTCCAACGGCTGCCCCAAGACAACCCAATGGTCTTCGTCGTTTGCCAGCCTGCCTATTTGCTGCCATGTTCCTTGCACGAGGAGGACGTCGCCTTGCATCATTTTCTGTTCCGACAGATTCTCGCGGATGTATTCGTTGTTCCTTCTGATGGCCAATACATTTATGCTGTATTTCGAGCGGAAACCAGAGTCCTTCAGTTTCTTTCCGACGAACATGGATTGTTGCAGAAGTACTATTTCTGCCAAGCCGATGTCGTAGAAGTCGAGCGAATCGGTGTCGAAGGCCAGGGGCATTCGGTTCTCTCTTGCAAATCTGGCGGCGGCCTCTTCGGGTCCGGAGAAATAGATGATGTCGTCCTCTTGCAGTTTGGTGTCGGGCGTTGCCATCTTTTGTGCAATGTCCTTTATGATGCCTCTTTGCCTTGAACGCTGGCGTCTTACCTCAAGAACGGTGAGTTTGTATTCTTGTTGTATGTTTAGTTCTGCTATTGTTTTGCCTATGATGGGGCTGTTTTTGACGACGGTACTTCTTGTGACACGTTCGGCCAGATGGTATTCTTTTACCAGTTCTTTGAGCGTTTTGTTTTGGCTGACGTTTTTTTCTGACTTGCTTCCTCTGTTGCCAAGGAACCATTTTGTCAGCGGCAGGAGTACGACGATGCCTATGGCAAGGCAGATGAGGCCTACGGGCAGGAAGGAGAAGAAGGAGAGGTTGCCATAGCCGGCGTCCTGGAGGGCTGCATCTATAACCAGGTTGGGTGGTGTACCGATGAGTGTAAGCATGCCGCCCATTGAACTTGCGAAAGCCAATGGCATGAGCAGTCTGCGGGAGTCTATGCTTGTGCTTGCTGACATGGAAACGACGATGGGCAGCATCAGGGCGACGGTTCCTGTGTTGCTCACGAATGCTCCGATGCCGCTTGTCACCAGCATGACGAGGAGGAAGAGCCGTATCTCGCTGTCGCCCGCCAGACTCATCAGTCGGCTGGATATCATTTTGGCAAGCCCGGTCTGGAATATGCCTCCGCCAACGATGAAGAGTCCTGCCATCATGATGACCACAGGGTTTGAGAATCCGCTTAATGCCTCTTCGGGTGTGAGGATTCCGAACAGCAGCAGGGTAATGACGGCGCACAGGGCTACGATGTCGGCTCTGACTTTATTTAAGGCAAACAGGGTTGCCGTGATGGCGAGTACGATGAGTGTTATATACATTGTCTGTTGTTTATTTTTTTCGTTATATATTTGGGAGATTACCCGGAACGTGCATTTCTAATTTTGTGCAAAAGTAGATAAAAAATGCGAAACCTCAAAGCATATTCCAGAATGGCACATGGGGCTTTATGTTTTTTTGTCTAAAAACATGAAGAAAATGATGAGGAATGAGGATTGATGGCATAGTTTTATGACGAATTGTTTTGCGCATATATGCTTTTATGTATGTAGTAGGAGCGCATAATTCAGGAAGAAACCAACCGACAAAATGTAAGTTATTATCATGTATTTCGGTCTTTTTGTTATTTCTTCCATTGTAAAGAAAGGCGACAAAACAAGTCGATTTTGGTCATTAGGTACAGGATGTTTGCCAACGAGGCACGTTAAGTTGCCCAACATGCCACATTAAGTCTGCCAACGAGGCACGTTAAGTTCTGAATTATCCTACTGCTTTCCGAGCGAAAAATAACGTCGAAAAGTGTGAATTACCCTATAATATACGTGGTTTTAGCCAAGTGGAGATTCGGTTTTTCGTAATCACTTATACAAACGAAACCTCTAAGTTCTTGTTTTTCAGTATGTCTTTAATTTGAGAGAGATTTTCGAAAAAAATGCCCCAGGCCATGCCCGATGAGGTTTTAAGCCATTCTGACGCTTCTGCACGAAAAGCTTCTGTAAGCAAATAGCCCAGTTTCGTAACAAATTGTCACCATGCAAAAGTCCGCATTTCCAGTGAATAACATCCATACCATAAACAGAAGGAAACAGCCCGACATTGAGGCTTTCGTGACATTTTGAATTTATAAATTTTGAATTTTGAAATATAAGTCGTACCTTTGCCCTCGTATAATTTTATATAATAAAAATGAATATACTCGAATTGAGCGAGCAGGAAATCATCCGCCGCAATAACCTTCAGCAGTTGCGCGACTTGGGCATCGACCCATACCCCGCAGCAGAATATCCAACCAACGCATTCAGTACAGAAATAAAAGAAAGCTTCGTCGACCTGCCCGTAGTAGGTAAAGACGACGAAGGCAACGACATACGTGAAACCGCCACAAGCGAAAACAGTCGCAATGTCTGCATTGCAGGTCGCATCATGTCGAAGCGAATCATGGGCAAGGCAGCCTTCGCAGAACTGCAAGACAGCAAAGGCCGCATACAAGTCTACATCACACGCGACGCCTTGGCAAACGGCGAAGACACAACACTCTACAATACCGTCTTCAAGAAACTGCTCGACCTCGGCGACTTCATCGGCATCAAAGGCTATGTCTTCCGTACACAAACAGGCGAGATAAGCGTGCATGCCATGGAACTGACCGTCCTCTCCAAGAGCCTCAAACCGCTGCCCATCGTCAAGACCGATGCCGAGGGCAATGTCTACGACTCCTTCGACGACCCCGAACTCCGCTATCGTCAGCGATATGTCGACCTCATTGTCAACGACGGCGTTAAGGATACATTCCTCAAACGTAGCGTAATCCTCAGAACCATGCGTGCCTTCTTCGACCGCCATGGCTACACCGAAGTGGAAACACCCACATTGCAAGCCATCGCAGGCGGTGCCTCCGCACGCCCCTTCATCACCCACTTCAACGCACTCAACATACCCATGTACATGCGAATCGCCACCGAACTCTATCTCAAGAGACTCATCGTCGGTGGTTTCGAAGGCGTATATGAAATAGGAAAGAACTTCCGCAACGAGGGAATGGACAAGAATCATAATCCGGAATTCACTTGTATGGAGCTCTATGTCTCCTACAAGGACTACAACTGGATGATGACTTTCACCGAACAACTCCTCGAAGAAATCTGTATAGCCGTCAATGGAAAACCCGAAACGGAAATAGATGGCAAAGTCATCAGCTTTAAGGCACCCTTCCGTCGACTGCCCATTCTCGACGCCATCAAAGAGAAAACCGGCTACGACCTCAATGGCATGAGCGAAGAAGAGATGCGCGAAGTTGCCAAGAAATGCGGCATAGAAGTGGACGACACCATGGGCAAAGGCAAACTCATCGACGAGATATTCGGCGAAACATGCGAAGGAACATTCATTCAGCCTACCTTCATCACAGACTATCCCGTTGAGATGTCGCCCCTCACAAAAATGCATCGCACGAAACCGGGCCTTACCGAACGCTTCGAACTGATGGTGAACGGCAAGGAATTGGCAAATGCTTATTCCGAATTGAACGACCCCATCGACCAGGAAGAACGCTTCGTAGAACAGATGAAACTTGCAGACAAGGGCGACGATGAGGCAATGGTTATCGACCATGACTTCCTCCGCGCTCTGCAATACGGCATGCCTCCAACCAGTGGCATTGGCATTGGCATCGACCGCCTTGCAATGCTTCTGACGGGTAAGCCTTTCATTCAGGAAGTTCTTTTCTTCCCCCAGATGAAACCCGAAGTGAAGGCTCCTCGCGATAAAGACGAACTCTTCCTCGAGAAGGGCGTGCCTTCCGACATCATTCCCATCCTTCGTAAAGCAGGCTACAACTTGGTTTGCACCCTGCAAGGCGTTGCACCTGCCAAGACCCAGCAGCAGATAATAGAAATCATCAAGAAGTATAAACTTGAGGTCGAAAAGCCCTCTCAAGACGTTATTGCGACTTGGACAGCTTAGGAAACATAGCAGTATTGGGCGGAGGCAGTTGGGCAACAGCCATTGCCAAGATGCTTCTCGAGAAGAACGACCATATATGGTGGTACTTCCGGCGCGACGATCGCATTGAAGACTTCAAGCGCCTCGGCCACAATCCTGCATATCTTACCAGTGTTCACTTTGATGTGGACCGCATTACCTTCGAGAGCGATATAAATAAGGTAGTGGAGGCATGCCAGACACTTATCTTTGTTACGCCTTCGCCCTACTTGAAAGGACATCTCAAACGCCTTCATGTCCGTCTTCGCGATAAGTTGATTGTAACAGCCATCAAGGGCATTGTGCCCGACGAGAACCTCATCTGTTCCGATTATTTCAATCAGATGTATAATGTTCCTGAAGAGAATCTTGCGGTACTAGGTGGCCCGAGTCATGCCGAGGAGGTTGCCTTGAACCGACTTACCTACCTTACTGTTGGTTGCTCCGACCTTGAGAAGGCCAGGTTGTTTACCAAGATGCTTTCCAGCGACTACGTGAAGGCAAAGACGAGCGATGATGTTATTGGCATAGAATATGCAAGTGTTTTGAAGAACGTCTATGCCATTGCATCGGGTATCTGCCATGGGTTGAAGTATGGCGACAACTTCCAGGCTGTCCTCATCAGTAATGCCATCCAGGAGATGGAACGTTTCCTCAACACTGTCCACCCGATAGAACGCAGCATCATCGAAAGCGTTTATACCGGAGACTTACTCGTGACGGGTTATTCCAACTTCAGCCGTAACCGTGTGTTTGGTACGATGATTGGTCAGGGATATAGTGTGAAGAGTGCCCAGCTCGAGATGGAAATGATTGCCGAGGGCTACTTTGCCACGAAGTGCATGAAGGACATCAACAAGCATCTGCACGTCAATATGCCCATCCTCGATGCCGTCTATAACATCCTCTACGAACGTATCAGCCCATCCATCGAGATTAAACTTCTGAGCGAAGCGTTCAGATAGACCCCTTGCCCCCCTATAGAGGGAATAACTTCTTAAATAGTATAGGGTAAAAAGAACATGAAAAGCAAATCTTTCTTTTGTTTGCCTTCGCTGTTTTTATTATTGGGTTGTTCGCTTTCATGCAAGAACAAAATCGAGCAACGTGTTAGTGAGCAGTATCAGGATAGCATAGAATTACGCAAGTCCATTCACATGTACAAATGCTATGCCTATCATCTCATAGCCAATGATAGTGTGAAAGAAGGTATCCACATCTTGGACTCTCTCTGGCAGACACATCATTTGGATGACATGATACCTTGTGGCATTGGTGCCGCCTATTACAAGCAGGGGGAATATGATTCTGCATTTTACTGGTTCCAGGTTTCAGAAGCATACATTGACAGCATGATGGAGATTCAACCTTCTGAGAAATGGTTACGAGACAAATTGCCATTGGCCTACATTCTGAGGGGCAAAGAAGCCGCTCTGGAGGTGAAGATGTCGATGTCAGAGGAGTCAAAAGAACAGGCACATATATTCTTCGAGACTTTTTCCACTCCTAAAGACTTCTTGGAGAACACTGTCCTTACTGTGTTCAACTCGTTCAAGAGCAATGACTATGTGAGATAGCATGTCTAACCCGAAAAACTTCGAAAAGTAAAGGTGCAAGACATTCTGGGAGTAGCATTACACTATATAAATGTAAAAAGATATGAAAAAAACAATCTTCACTATCCTGCTTTTTCTTTTCGCAGTAGCAGGGCAGGCGCAAATACATTATCGTCTTGAGGGTAATATTGGGCATCCTGAGTTCACGGGCACCATGTACGTGGTGGACATACTGAAGGTACAGCATACAGACACTATAGAAGTCGTGAACGGCATAATCACGCCGAAAGAGGGTGAATTGCCAGAAATGGCATTATGCAACCTAAAAGATACGACAACCATCCTCGTGCAGACAGACTCGGTGCCATATACGGCAAGTAAGTTGTCATTGAGTTGGTTGTTTATAGACAACGGAACTACCCGAGTGGATGGACTGGAAGGGAACTGGCTGCAACAAAGCGGCACACCTATCAGCGACGAAATTTCTGCCTTCAAGCGGCGCATGGACGAGACGGAGGATATGGCGGCAGTTGTCTATGATGTCATCTCCCGTCACACGGGTGATGTTTATGGTATTACTCTCCTTGTCAACGAAGGACGCAGGTATTTGGATGCTGACAGATGGATTGAACTTTACGACAAGATGATGCACGACAATGGCGAATACATCACCAAGACACCCTATCTGTATGCCGATTTGAAGCGTACACACGACAAGCTGAAAGCACAACCCGTGACCAGCGTCGGCAGCATGTTCGTGGATTTTGAGGTGGAGTACGATGACAAGACAACTCGCCTCAGCGACTATGTGGGCAAAGGTAAGTATGTACTCGTTGACTTTTGGGCATCCTGGTGCGGCCCGTGCCGAGCCGAGATTCCCAACCTCATCGCCGCTTACAACAAGCATAAAGACCAAGGCCTGCAAGTTCTTGGCATAGCGGCATGGGACAAGCCCGAATCCACACTGAAAGCCATCGAGGAAGATAAGATACCCTATCCGCAAATCATCAACTCGCAGAAGATTGCTACAGACCTCTATGGCATCAAAGGCATTCCCCACATCATCCTCTTCGCCCCCGACGGCACCATACTCAAGCGAGGCTTGCGAGGCGATGGCATCGAAGAGGCTTTGAAGGAAATCTTCGGGGAGTGAAAGCGACACTAATGTAATAATATATAAGGTATAAGGATTATGAAAAGGGACATTATCACTATCTTGCTTGCTTTCGTCAGCGTGGCAAGTCAGGCACAGACGAAAGTCAACATTCATGGTATCTGTGAGCCAGATGCAAAATACATCGGTATTTGTAAGAACATGGATGGTAGCGGCGGGCAAGACAGCGTAGCTGTCACAAACGGGAAATGGGAATACATGAAAGAACTGCCAGCTGATGTCTATACGCTTTCCTTTATCTCCTACGTAAAGGCAAAGCAGCCAAAGCAGGAAGACGTCATAACGGTTATGGCAGACAGCATTCCTACGGAAATCGACTTGACCACAGGCACCGTCAAAGGCTCGAAGGCTTCCGAGGCAATGAATGCCACCTGGAAGGAATTGTTTGCTTCGATGAAGAACGAAAACGGGCTGGCAGCGGCTCAGCAGATGCGCAAAGCTGTATTGGACAACACCGACTCGATGCTGCCCGTCGTGTTCGTCCCGATGGGATTGTATCAAGGACTGACGTATAGCGAGCTGAAAAAGGTATTCCGTCCGGGTGTACCATACGAGAACCATCCTGCCATGCAGGAAGCGAAGGCACACATGTCCAAAATGCAAGAAGAGTATCAAAAAGAGCGTCAAAGCCAGACGGCGCGTGCCATCGGGAACAAATTCACGGACATCGCCATGAACGACACCACAGGCCGTGAGCGCCGCCTGAGCGAATGGTGCGGCAAAGGCCGGTATGTGCTCATCGACTTTTGGGCATCGTGGTGCGGCCCCTGTCGTGCCGAGATGCCTAACGTGACTGCCTGCTACGAGAAGTATCACGCAAAGGGCCTCGACATCGTTGCCATCTCGTTCGACACGAACAAGGATGCTTGGCTTCGTGCCATCAATACGATGGAGATGCCATGGGTGCATCTGAGCGACTTGGCAGGCTGGAACAGCCTTGGCGCGACGACTTACGACATCAAGGGCATCCCCGCCAACATCCTTCTTGACGGCGAAGGCAACATTATCGACATCGACCTTCGCGACTATATGCTTGAAGAGAAGCTCGCCGAAATCTTCGGAGAGTAAAACAAACCAAGCAGTAGCGTCTTCAAACTACACACGTGAACTTTGCAAACTACACACGTGAACTTTGCAATTTACACACGTGAAGTTTGTGATTTATCCACGTGTCGTTTTGCGATTTCATACGTCTTTCTTTGTCAAATCATTTTTTGTTGTAACTTTGATGTATATCGAAAGTTCTCTTGCTCGACAATAAGGAGAAAAACTTAGGTATTTCTTTTGTGTTGTGCTCGCTTCTTTGTACCTTTGCGCGCGGATTAGAAATCAACATTTAGGTATAAAGATATGATTAAGCTTGACTATTCTAAGGCTCTGCTGAGTGCAGAGCAGATTGCTGCTTTCGCACCGAAGGCAGAGGAGGCACAGAAGGCTCTCGAGGCTGGAACCTGTGCAGGTAACGATTTCCTTGGCTGGCTCCATTTGCCCTCCAGCATTACAGCCGAGTTCATGACCAAGTTGCAGGAGTGCACTCAGACGCTTCGCGAGAACTGCGACACCGTTGTTGTTGCAGGCATCGGCGGTTCCTATCTTGGCGCCCGCGCCATCATCGAGGCTTTAGGAAACAGCTTCCAGTGGCTCACCAACAAGGGTGAGAATCCCAACATCCTCTTTGCCGGCAACAACATTGGCGAGGATTATCTCTACGAACTCACAGAGTATCTGAAGGACCGCAAGTTTGGTGTTATCAATATCTCCAAGAGTGGTACTACAACAGAGACGGCTCTTGCTTTCCGTTTGCTCAAGAAGCAGTGCGAGGAGCAGCGTGGTAAGGAAATGGCTCGCAAGGTTATTGTAGCCATCACCGACGCCAAGAAGGGCGCAGCACGCACTTGTGCCGACAAGGAAGGCTACACCTCTTTCGTAATTCCCGACAACGTGGGCGGCCGTTTCAGCGTGCTTACTCCCGTAGGTTTGCTGCCCATTGCTGTTGCAGGCTTTGATATTGCCAAGCTTGTTCAAGGTGCTGCCGACATGGAGAAGGCTGTCGCTGCTGACGTTCCCTTCGAACAGAATATCTGCCTTCAGTATGCTGCAGTGCGCAATGCACTCTACCAGGAAGGCAAGAAGATTGAGATTCTCGTCAACTTCCAGCCTAAGCTACATTATATGAACGAGTGGTGGAAACAGCTTTACGGCGAGAGCGAAGGCAAGGATGGCAAGGGCATCTTCACTGCTGCCGTTGACTTCTCTACCGACCTCCACTCAATGGGTCAGTGGATTCAGGAAGGCGAGCGCAGCATCTTCGAGACCGTTGTAAGCGTCGAAGAAACAGAGCATAAGTTGCTTTTCCCCAGCGACGACGAGAATCTCGACGGCCTGAACTTCTTGGCAGGCAAGCGTGTGGACGAGGTTAACAAGATGGCAGAACTCGGCACCCAGTTGGCTCACGTCGATGGTGGTGTGCCCAATATGCGTCTCATCGTGCCTCGTTTGAACGAATACTACATCGGTCAGCTGATTTACTTCTTCGAGAAGGCTTGTGGCGTCAGTGGTCTTATCCTTGGCGTCAACCCCTTCAACCAGCCCGGTGTTGAGGCTTACAAGAAGAATATGTTCGCTCTTCTCGGCAAGCCCGGCTACGAAAAAGAAACAGAAGCCATTAAGGCAAGACTCTAATGCTTTGCAATTTCGAATTAACAGCACGGCCAAAAGCCGTGCTGTTTGATATGGACGGCGTGCTGTTCGACAGCATGCCGAACCATGCTTATGCGTGGTCTCATGCCATGACGCAGTTCGGACTGGAGATGACGGCCTATGAGGCTTACCTCCACGAAGGGCGGACGGGTAGCGGTACCATCAACATTCTTGCCCAACGCTTTTGGGGACGTGATGCGACGGACGAGGAAAAGGCGCGCATCTATGCTGCCAAGTCGGAGGTTTTCAATGCTTGTGCGGAGGCAAAACCCATGCCGGGCGCATTGGAGGCCTTGACTGCAGCGAAGGCGTTGGGCTGTAAAATAGTCCTTGTCACCGGTAGTGCTCAGGTTTCTTTGCTTGAGCGTTTGGAGGAACACTATCCGGGTTTCTTCTGTAATGATATGATGGTGACGGGCTTCGATGTCAAGCATGGCAAGCCGCATCCGGAGCCGTATCTCATGGGTTTGCAGAAGGCGGGGGTTTCTGCAAAGGAGGCTATTGTGGTGGAGAACGCGCCTCTTGGTGTGGAGTCGGCACACAATGCCGGCATTTTCACTGTGGCTGCCAACACGGGGCCATTGGAAGACGCTTGCCTCAAGGATGCCGGAGCGGATATTGTGCTTCCCGGAATGTTGGATGTCGCCAAGTTTCTACGTGCATTCAATACCTCTTCTGTCAGCACGGACTAATTGACTTTTTTCTTACGAAACAGGCTGTTTTGCTTTCTTTTTGCTACTTTGTTTTTCGATGTCTTACGGTGCAAAAAGAATGTAAAACGGCTGATAAATCGACACCAAAAAGGTTGTTTTGCGACTTAACATGGGATGTTGGCAAACTTGACAGTAGAAGTTGGTCGACTTAACAGGTTAAGTTTTCCTTTTACCTGTGCCTTGTTGGTCAGAAAGGTATGAGGGAATTGCCTGTTTGGCAGTAGATGTCGGGTTGTTTTCCACTTCAATTCCGATTTGTTGTTTTGTAATGCATGAAGAATCAGTGAGTTATAATTCTCTGTGAAATTCTGGAGAATCTGTACTGGGGTACAGGTTTGTGATTTCGATGCCCTTCTCGTACAATGGGAAAAGAGCAGGATGTAAGTAAAATCAATGATTTTGCTTACATCCTGTCAAAATGCTTTTGCTCTATTGTTATGTTGCTTTTCTGGAATTCAGAAGTCTTCTGTCAACTGGTTTTCCTCGGGCAAAAGCATTTAGAGCAAGTGCCGGTAGGGCAGAATTGTTCAGTAAAGAACTTTCTTTCCGTTGATGATATACACGCCTTTCTGCAAGTTGTTGTCGGCCGCAGTGTCGCTTACTCTTTGTCCGCTCAGGTTATACACACCTTCGTGGCTCTGGTCTGAAGCACTTTGCAGCAGGTGGTCGTTTATACTTGTAGGGATGGCACGGATGCCATTCAGTCCGAAGTCGATGTACTGTCCACCGCCGTTGTTCTTACATTCAATGGCAATGATGTTCGTGTCGTCGGGAGTAAGAGCGTCCAGGGCGGCCTGATTGAGAGAAACATTCTTGTAGTTACTCAAATAACCTTTAGCCTGAAATGCCACTACACCATTGAAGTAAACCGTAACATCCTCGTCGTGATGAATTCTTCCCGTTAGGGCGTTTATCTGTTCGGATGTGAAGTCGGTGAGATCCAGTCTGTAGCGTATTCGTATGACTGATGTGCTCCATTTTGTTTTTATGTTGCTCCCCGGAGGATTACCGTCGCCAAAGCCGGCCAGCCCCTCCGCCCAATTGCTGTCGCGGTATGTCTTCTTCGTCCAGCCTGTAGTGGTGGCAAGGCTCGAAGCAGTCTGGTATTTCCACGTCTGTGGCTGTGTTTCTGCAGTAGGCAACACTTCGCATTCCTCATACCTGAACTTCTCCAGAAGGGCAGCAAGCTCGTCTGTCGTGATAACCAACACAGAGCCCTCCTCAATATCCTCTGGGAGAGAGAGTTCATTTTCGTCGCATGGATACCATTTGTTCTCGGCAACATTACCCGTGCGGCTCATGGTCGGTCCACCATTCTCGGTGTAATTGTAGAGCACGAACCAGCCGGAACCGTCCAAAGCAGGGAATGTCTGGGGCGTACGGCTTTTGGGAATCTGTGAACTGAAGATGCGTTGAGGTTCGGAGAAGGATGTGCCGGTTATCTTTATTGCAGAGGTCTGCATCTGGCAGAGGTTCCTTTCAGAACAATAATACATGGCAGTGTAGGCGTCTCCCGTCTTTTCTATGTGCATGTCGTGGATGGAGTAGTTGTTCGAATAAAGCACGCGCGGCGTGCTGAGACGCTTCCAGTCCTTCGTGCTTGCAAGATAGATGTTGTTTTTCTCGCCATTCTTCGCACTCCAATATACATAGTAGTTAGCAGTCTTTTCATCATAGATCCATTCGGGCGACTCTGCCTTGCTGATGTCTGTGGTAGTAGGTTTGAGCAGGATATCACCATTTGGTCCGGCTTGCCAGTTGATGAGGTCCTCGCTTTGCCAATGGTAGATGCCCGGTTGAGTGTCATCGGTCTGGTCTGCTATAAGATGGAAAATGTTTTTTCCGTCTACCTGTACCCTGCGAACGAAGGGCGACTTTAATTCTACATCAGCAAATTCCTCCGGCATTACATTGCGGTTTGCATTGATAGTGCTCCAGTTTGCTCCGTCCATACTATATGCATAATGTAATTTTTTGCTTTCAGGCAGCGTGTAAGTCAACAGGTAAGCCTTGCCGTTGGCACGAGAGAATTCTGGTGCAGGAGTCGTTGCTGGCATCGGAGATACTTGCAATTCGCTGTTGGGGGTATAGGTGCGAAGTTTCAATCCACAGTCTATAAACTGACCACCGCTGGTTTGCTTGCAATGGATGGCAATAACATTGTCCGAACCATCAAGTTTCAATGAGTTGAGACCTTCCGGCAACAATGGCCAAACGCCGTATCCATTGTTATATCCAGTCACTTTGGCTGCAAGTTTGCCGTTGATGTAAATTTCGGCATCCTCATCATGGAAGAGCCAAAGACGAAGGTCATTCAACTGGGAAGCATCAATGCCATTGACTTTGAAATTACGGCGTATCCAGATATCACTGCTTGTCCATGAGGTTTGTCCGCCTCCACCGAAGCCTGCTTTGCCGGTTTTCCAGTCAGAGGCATTATAGTCTGTAGCAAACCAATCTGCTTGAGGTTCAGTAGTGGTGTATTTCCATTGGATGTTTGGATTCTCGTCGGCAGCAGCAACGACGGTAATCTCCCCTTTGTATCGGCTGTTGATGGTTTGCATGATCTTTGCTTTCATGCCATCAAACTGTGCCGGCGATACTTTCATGACTTTACGGTCGTAAGTCATGATGCCGTTACATTCTTGTTCTACGTCAGTTATCTGAGTATAAACCGACATCCAAAGTCCTTTCTCTTTCTGCAGTTCTTGCAGGCGGTCGGTATATCTGTCATACAGATTCACATAGGTATCGGCATCGTCCACGGTGGTGTAGTTGACGTCTGAACCAGCCCACATATGTCCATCGATGAAGAGATTGATGCCACCGAACTCACCACACGAAGCAATACGCTCGTTCACTGGATTGGAGGCAGCATTAGGGGCGGGGTAGGAGTGTACATCAAGGAAGTCGCCCATCTCTACGTCTACCCATCCCGTTACGGCATGAACGAAACGGCCAGGGTCGTGATTAGCCTGCATGACACTGTTGACGCCTCTTCTTGTGTGTGCCATGCCCAGTTCTGGATATTGTCCCCAACCTTCATTCCATACCACCCATGCGCCGATGCTGGGATGGTGGCGTGTTGCATCTATGATTTCTTCGTTTTCGCGATAGAAGTTCTGCATACCGTAATCAAGGCTGCCTATCAGTCCGCCGCCACAGCCGGAAGGCATGTCTTGCCACACTACAAGACCATTCCTATTGCACCAGTCGAACCATAAATCATTCTCCACTTTGATGTGCTTACGGACCATATTCATGCCGAGGTCTTTCATTACTTGCAGGTCATACACCATTGCTTCGTATGATGGAGGCGTCAGAAGTCCATCGGGCCACCAGCCTTGGTCGAGAGGGCCATAGAGATAAAGCGGTTTGTTGTTTAACAATAAGCATGGTTTGCCGTCTGCTATAGCACGAGAAAACTTTCTCATGCCAAAGTATCCGCTGACTTTGTCTATTTCTTTACCTTGCTCGTTTATTGTTATGCCCAGGTCGTAGAGATTAGGCTCATCGGGGCTCCAAAGTTTTGCAGAAGGTATGGATAGCGTAAATACTTGGTCTGACGCTCCAGTCTGTTCTGTAATTTTATTGTTGCCGTCCTTTACAGTAAGTGTTACGTTGCATGGAGCAGAGGTCTTGACTTTTATGGATACACAAGAGTTATCAATGTCCGGAATTGGTTCGTAACTAACAATGTGTACTGGTTTTACAGGTTCTATCCATACGGTTTGCCATATGCCGCTATTGGGCGTGTACCATATTCCACTAGGCGAAACGCTTTGCTTGCCATTGGGTTGTCCGCCATCGGTGGGGTCCCATACGGCTATTTGTAATTCTTGTTCAGCTCCTTTCTCGTTGTTAAGGAAAGGCGTGATGTCGAAGAAGAACGGAACAGAGCCTCCATCGTGTGTGCCTGCCAGTTGTCCATTTACATATACATAGCATCGCCAATCTACTGCCCCGAAGTGCAGAAGGATGTTATTCTCTGCAAAGTTTTCCGGCAAAGTGAATGTCCTGCGATACATGTGGGTAGACTTCCTGTTTCCGGAGAAGTTTTTATCCATTATTCCAGAAAGTGCAGACTCTACAGGAAATGGTACAAGAATGGCTTTGGAGAATAACTTTGTACTACTCTCGTAATCATATTTGATTGTCGAGCGTTTGAAGTATTGCCATACGCCATTAAGATTCATCCATTCTTGTCTTTTCATAGAAGGTCGTGGATATTCCTTCCATACATCATTCGCTGTCAGTTGTTCGCCCCAAGGTGTCATTACGGGGGCTGTCTGTTTTACCCATTCACCTTGTCCGAAAACATTACCAGTGCCAACAGACATGGTGGCAGCAAGGGCAATTATACATTGTTTAATTCTTGTGTTCATGATGTTACGTTAATATATAATAATATGTTTTCATATATGTAATTGAAGATGTCAGACGCTCGGTATATCTTCGTCTTCGACTGTGGTGTCGTGCTCGATAGAATAGCTGCCATCGGGACCGATGATAAGAAGGAAGGGGCAGGTCATGTCGCTTTCGGGATAGCTGACGCAGGTGTTGAAATAGAGTTTTCCTTCTTCGGCACGATTGAAGCGCATTCCATCTATGATACCATATTTTTTGAAATCATCAGAGAGTTTTGAATTGAAGTCGGCTTTAGTGAATTTTTTACTGAATAGTTTATTGCCATCTTTTCTGATGTCTAATGCATAACGGTTGTCTTTATACTTTACGCCGTACTCGTCTTCTATGATTGGCAGATCTTCGGCACATTCTCTCTCAATGCTATAAACCACTTTGTGGCTACCCTGCATAAGCGAATCGATGTATGAATAGTCTGGCATAGAATGTACTTCGTCGATGGTCTGTTCCGTTTGAATGGTTACTTCTGTTTTTGTATTCTGCTGTGTGCAGGAGGATAGGACGATGAGAGCAGAAGAGAATAGGAGTGTAGGGAAGGTCTTATTCATAAATTATTATCTTAAAATGTGATTTGTTTCATTTGCTTTAAAAGTGGAAAATCAATTCGCCACCTTCTTTGAGTTGTTTGTGAGAGATGCGGAAGTCTGGCAATTTTTTGCCGTTCCAGGTAACTTTCCTTATTTGTTGTTTGTCTGATGTTCGACCTATGGTGCTGATGACAACTTTTGTCTGACGGTCGGAACCAAGATGGAGTATTACTTTGTCGAACAGAGGGGCGAAGAGTTCGTAGGAGGCTTCGCCTACAACAAGTGGGTACATGCCGATGCTTGCAAAGACATACCATGCACTCATGGCGCCGTCGTCTTCATCCATTTCTGGGCAATAACCGCGAGGCTGGTTTGCGAATGCACAGCCATTGAATGGGGTGGGGTATGCATCGTTGCCGCCGTAACGGTGTGTGATGCTTTCTGTGGCAAGGCTTCTCACGATGTTTCCCGTTATTTGTGGCATCCCGAGGCGTCCAAAGAGGAAAGGCACATGAATGTCCGGCTCATTGCCTTGGTTGTATAGTTCTTTATGGAAGAAGGTCTGCAACTGCTCGCCAAGTTCTTTCTTTCCTGCCATTTCAATCATACGTGGCAGATACATTGGTGCGCCCCAACGGTACTGCCAACGTGTTCCTTGATAGAGTCCGTTGCCGCGCATCTTTGTATATGTTTCGTTGATGTTTTGGAACTCCTTCGGCCAAATGCTGTCGAAGATTTCTTCACCTCGTTTTGTCCATCGGATAGCATCTTCTGTCATTCCCAATTCTTCTGCAAGCTGCCCCAAAGCCCAAAAGTCGCCACTGGCCTCAAGGCATTGGTCGGGACTGCGCAGACTGAGGCGTTTTACTTCTGCAACCATGCCGGGATAGGCATCGCGAAGCGAAGGAATGTCAATTCCTTGTCGGTATGCATCCAACAAGGTTGCTATAGCATGCTCTGTGCGAACTGTTGGTACACACTCGTTGCGTGTACTCCAGTCTTTCTTGCCTGTGACGTAGAGTTGAGAGAGCGATTGCATGATATCGGATGAACGAGCCGCATCGAGTAGTGTGATGAGTGGGAACTTCGTACGATATGTGTCCCAAAGCGACCATGAACTGTAGTATTGAAAATCTTTTGCCTCATGAACATTGCCATCAGTGCCGAGGTATTTCCTGAAAGAACGGTCGGTGACTTGGAATGGGCTGTGAAAGGTTCGGTAGAGTGAAGTGTAGAAGATGGTCTGTTGGTCTGTTGTTCCGCCTTCAATCTCTACAGTAGCGAGTAATTGATTCCATTGACGTTTGGCACGTTCTATCATTGTGGAAAAGTCTGTCCGCCACACGGCTTGCTCAGTCATGTTGTCCAATTCATCGGCAAGGCCCGTTGAAACAACGATTCTGACCTCTACATATCGTGAAGACAGTTCGGGGAAAGTAAGACGTTTGCGTCCGTCTTCAATCGTGTCGAGCACGAATGGAGAACTTGTATAAAGGCGATAATGCAGATGATAACGACCATGTCCACAGGTGTTGGCACATTCTGCAAAGCCTTGTCCCATGTAAGAAGTCTTCTGTTGAAAATCGGCATCAAAGATTCTGTCGAATGCGGAACGTGGATTGAGCAGCAGAACGGCTTCTGAAGTGTTGGGGAAGGAGAAACGTTCGGCAGCCATGCGGCGGTCGGCGGTCGCAGTGAACCATACGCCGTTACTCAGTTGTACACTGTAATAGCCAGGTGTTGCTTGTTCTGTGTGTTTCAGAAGTCTTATATCTTTGCCCGTTGCGTCCGGCATAAGGGAAACGTTTCCGCCACAGCCACTGCCGCCGACTCCGGAAAGTCGGTTGATGCTGAAGCCTGATATCGTTGGTACTTCGTAATCATATCCCGGGTGTTGACGCGGCTTACTGTCTGGGCAAATCTGTATCTGGCTGTATGGAACAGTAGCGCCAGGTGTCATCTGTCCGTAGTCGGCTGCAGTGCCAATAAACAGGTTGACTTTGTCAAGCAGAGAATTTTTCTGAGCGTTTGCTCCGGTACAATACAACAATGTAAGCAGTAGAAAAAGTCGCAGACTCTTAAAAGGATAAGTCTTCATGGGGCTATTATTTTTATGCAAAGATACTATTAATCCAAAAATAATGATTACCTTTGCATATAATTTAATGTTAATTACAGAAATTTATGGCAACAGAGAATAAAAATAAGTACATCTCCGTGATGTATAAGCTTTACATGAGTGCTCCTGGTGTTGAACCCGAATTGGTAGAGGAAACAGCGGAAGGCGATCCGTTTGTTTTCGTCAGTGCACTTGGCATGACGCTTGATGCTTTTGAGAATCAGATTGTGCCATTGGGCGAAGGAGATAAGTTTGACTTTACACTTTCTCCCGATGATGCTTATGGAGAATATGACGAGGCAGGAAAACAAACTTTGCCGCGTAAAGCATTCGAGATAAATGGTAAAATTGATTCTCGCTTTGTATTCGAAGGTGCGGTTGTACCTCTGAGCAGTGCTGATGGTGCACGCTTCAATGGAACAATTGTAGAGATAGGCGATGAAACAGTTACTGTCGATCTCAATCATCCTCTTGCAGGCAAAAGCCTTAACTTTGTTGGTGAAGTCGTAACAACTCGCGAAGCGACGAACGACGAGGTTCGTGATGCCCTCAACCAAATCACTGGCTGCGGTGGCGGTTGCGGCGGTTGTGGCGGCGGAAGTTGCGATGGTTGTGGCAGCAAAGGCGAGAGCTGTGGCGGTTGCCAATAAAACCAACAGCAAAACATTTCACGAGAGGTTTACAAATTACTCCAGAGAAGTTGGCAAACTTCACACGAGAACTTTGCAATTTACTCTAGAGAAGTTTGCGAACTTCACACGTGACAATTAACAGAACGATACAACAACGTTAATAAATCGGTGAATACGATAGGTACACTTTTCCGTCTTACATCATTTGGCGAAAGTCATGGTCTAGCCATCGGTGGAGTTATCGATGGCATGCCGGCTGGCATCGAAGTAGATTTGACTTTTATACAAAACGAATTGGCTCGTCGTAAACCGGGGCAGAGCATCTTGACCACTGCTCGAAAGGAAGAAGACGAGGTGGAATTGCTCAGCGGTGTCTTCGAGGGTAAGACCACAGGCACTCCTATTGGTTTCGTTATTCGCAATACCAATCAGCATAGCGATGACTATGAGAATATGCGGAACGTGTTTCGCCCTTCCCATGCAGACTTTACCTATGAACAGAAGTATGGCCTTCGTGACCATCGGGGAGGCGGACGCAGTTCGGCACGCGAAACAATAAGTCGTGTTGTTGCCGGTGCATTTGCCAAACTTGCTCTTCGTCAAATAGGTATCAGCATCAAGGCATACACCCAACAGGTGGGCAATATCGTCTTGCCAGGTACTTATAAAGACTATGACCTGGCAAGAGTGGAAGAGAATGCCGTGCGTTGCCCTGATGCAGAAGTTGCAGACAAGATGTCGCAACTCATCATGAAAGTCAAAGAAGAAGGTGACACCATAGGTGGCATTATTGCTTGTGTTATAACAGGATGTCCTGTTGGACTTGGGGAACCGGTTTTCGACAGGCTTCAAGTTAAACTCGGTGCAGCCATGCTCAGCATCAATGCCGTAAAAGGCTTTGAGTATGGTCTTGGTTTCGATGGTTCAAGTGTTCGCGGCAGTGAGCAGAACGATATCTTTGAGCCGGATGGCAAGGGTGGTATTACAACAAAAACAAATAACAGCGGAGGTATTCAGGGAGGCATTTCCAATGGACAGGACATCTATTTCCGTGTCGCCTTTAAACCGGTTGCAACCTTGCTAAAGGAACAGGAAACAGTTGATAAGTTTGGTAATAAAACGACATTGACTGCACGAGGTCGTCACGATGCTTGTGTCCTGCCAAGAGCCGTACCGGTAGTTGAGGCAATGGCTGCCATAGCACTCCTTGATGCTTATTTGCTCAGCAAATCAACCCAGATGGGTAAGTGATCGCTAAATCCTCCTTTATATATGGGTCCTTGAAAGGTGCGCCATGGCGTACCTTTCTCTGTTAAAAGGAATGGGAAATCACCCACTTCTATTCTCTCCTCAATGTTTGGCGCGAGGTTTGGGCTAACAAGTATGTGGTCAAGATACCCCCACAATTTACGAAAATAATACGTTCCTTGAGCCTGATTTAGTTCTTTGCGCTTTTGTGGCATGAGCGATGTCATGCGTTCATATATACTTTTGAATATCTTGTCGTCTGGTTCGGCATTGAAGTCACCCATAAGCAATATCCTTTTTCCGTTAAGTTCATCAAGCATACCGCATAATGTAGTGACTGCAATACGACGATGTCTTTCGCCTGTTCTTCCGTTCTTTGCACGGCTTGGAAGGTGTACTATAATAATATGTAGTACATCGTTCAGTGAAGGACAATCGCCCCATACGTGTAGGATATCTCGTGTAGGTTGGAATCTCCATTCAGTAGAAGGTACTCGAACAGTTTTATATCCATGCGGACGAAATTGTAATGAGTCGTAGAGCATTGCAACATCAACACCCCTTGCGTCCGGTCCTTCTTCGTGAATATATGAATAATGTGCAATACGAAGAGGGCTTCGGCGGGTTAAATCACGAAGCACAGTATCGTTTTCCACTTCACACAGACCAATAATCATTGGCCATTCCTTTTCGTCGGCTATGGCAGCAATTGTACGAGATATGTTGTCGAGTTTCTTCCAGTATCGTCCTTTTGTCCAGTGGTATTGCCCTTCCGGCAAGAAGTCATAGTCTTCTTTCAGCGAATCGTGCTGGCAGTCGAAAAGGTTTTCCACGTTCCACCATATAATGCGTTGTGGCTTTGCTGTAAGACATGAGCAAAGTAAAAGAAGCACCAGAATGTGTTTCATAGGAACGAAGTATTGTAACCTCTCATTTCTTTTCGGAGGGCTTTGGCTTTGCCGTCGCATACCTCATCGAGTCGTGCCCAGAAGCGTGGACTGTGGTTCATTTCAACGAGGTGTGTCAGTTCGTGTTGCAAGACATAGTCCTGCAAGTGTCTTGGCAAGAGAACAAGATAGAGAGAGAGGTTGATGTTCCCTTTCGAACTGCAACTCCCCCAACGACCTTTGGCCGATGACACTTTGACATTGTTGAGGTTGAGACTCCGTTCTGCCGCCATGTTGAGTAGGCGTGGAATGAGTCGCTCCTTTACTCTTTTGCGTGCAAAGGCTTCTAACGTCTTTGTTATCCAGGTTTGGATGTCGTTGTCTGCCAAGACTTCTGCCGATTGGTAGTAGCAGATGATGCCAGACTCATCCATTTCTGCTCTTACGTACGACACATCTTTCTGCTCGAACCTCAACTGGAAGTCGGCAGAACAGATGTGCGTATCTGGAGTATAGCGTAGTAAGCGACGGCTCACAGCTTTACCTTCTTCTTGACTGCTTTTGATTCGTTTTGCAGACGGTCGAGTGCTGTAACGACGTAGGTGTATTTGGTTTTCCCACCTTCGTATGTGAGAGGCAGCATTGTGTCCTTTGTGATGCAAAGGATATGGGTTGGGTCATCGAGATTGACTTTTTCGCCTGGGCCGAAACGATAGACAACATATTGTTGTGCTTCGTCCATGATGCTTTTGGCTTTTGGTGCTGTCCAAAAGAGGACGGGGCCGTCTTCTGTCCAAACAATAGCGGTTTTGCGAGGTTTCTTGGGTGCTTTGTTGTCAATCCAGGGCATTGCCGGCTGCAGGGCTGGTGTGTTGTGATATACCTGGCGTAGCATATCTTGATAGCCGGAAGGGTTCTCGCATACGGCTGCTGCATACCACTGACAACTGCCATGAATGCCGGGCAGTGAGCGTTGCAACTGGTATTTGCGAGCCATTTGGTGCTGCGCAGGGTTGTTCGGGTCTGGGTATTTTACTGTGCGACTAACGTCTTGGCCTACAAAGATGGGGCGTTGTCCGGCGTTTTCGCTCCACCATCGGATGCATGTTTCATAGTCGGCAGCCTTGTTGCCTAATTCCCAATAAATCTGTGGGATGTTGTAGTCCACCCATCCTTGGCGCACCCATTCGAGTACGTCGGCATAGAGGTCGTCGTAGTTTTGCAGTCCGTTTGTTGCGCTGCCTTTCGGGTCGTTGCGTTGGTTGCGGTAGATGCCGAAGGGTGATACGCCGAACTTTACCCATGGCTTCACTTCGCGTATCTGTCTGCACATCTGCTCCATGAACATGTTTACGTTTTTGCGTCGCCAGTCGCCTCTGTTCATTCCGGCTCCATATGCGTTGTACGATGCGTCGTCGGGGATGGCTACTCCGGCTACGGGGTAGGGGTAGAAGTAGTCGTCGATGTGTATGCCGTCCACGTCGTAGCGGCTTACGATGTCGCATGTCACCTTGCAGATGTAGTCGCGGTTCTCTGGACGTCCCGGGTCGAAGAGGAACAGTCCGTCGTAGTTGAAGAAGCGGTCGGGGTGACGTGTGTATTCGTGTGTTGCTGCAAGTGCTGTTGTGCCTTTTGTCTTGGCGCGATAGGGGTTAATCCAGGCATGCAGTTCCATGCCGCGTGCATGGCATTGTGTAATCATCCACTCCAGGGGATCCCAGTAGGGATTAGGCGGCATTCCTTGCTGGCCGGTGAGGTATCGGCTCCATGGCTCGAGTTGGCTGGGATAAAGTGCATCGCCTTCTACTCTCACTTGGAAGAAGATGGCGTTGATTCCATCCTTCTGCAAGTCATTGAGTTGGCTGATGAGCATTGCTTGCATGCGGTCGCGGCCAAGGTTCTGGAACTGTCCGTTTACGGCTTGTATCCATGCGCCACGGAATTCTCTCTTGGGATTTTGTCCCATTGCTGTTGCTGCAATGAGGAGCAGCAGAATAAGTAGTTTGTGTTTCATAGTGATGCAAAGGTACGAAAAAACGCCGACACGACAAAGAAATGAAATAAAAAAGCGCCTCTGCAGATGCAAACAAGTTCGCATACTTGCCTGCCTATGTAATTTGGTATGTTATTTTGTGTTTTTGCCAGTTCAAAGCCTCGTTTCTATATGCCTTGTGGTTTGCCCGAAAACATCTACTGCCGAATTGGGCAAAAGGGTTAACCTTTCCGTGCGACTTGGCAGTAGATGTAGGCCAATTAGGCAGTAGATGTTTTCCAGAAGTCATGGGCTATATTTGAAACGCCTAATTTTGAATATCGGATTTTATTTCGTAACTTTGCAGATTGAAACATTCGGCACCGGCGATAGGGGGTGCATATCTGAAGTGATAATGTGAGGTAAGAAATGGAAGACAGCATACAGATAAAAGGAGCACGGGTCAATAATCTGAAAAATATCGACCTTGAAATTCCTCGTGGCAAACTGGTTGTCATAACGGGCTTGAGCGGCAGCGGAAAGAGCAGCCTGGCTTTCGATACGCTATATGCCGAGGGGCAGCGCCGATATGTGGAGAGCCTCAGTTCATACGCCCGTCAGTTCCTCGGAAGAATGAACAAGCCGGAGTGTGATTACATCAAAGGCATTCCGCCAGCCATTGCCATAGAGCAGAAGGTGACAAGCCGTAATCCACGAAGCACAGTCGGCACCAGTACGGAGATATACGAGTACCTTCGTCTGCTGTTTGCCCGCGTCGGTCGCACCTTTTCGCCCATCAGCGGAAAGGAAGTGAAGCGCCATACCACCGAAGATGCCGTACAGTGTATGCTCTCCCAGCCCGAGGGAACAAAACTCATGGTGATGTGTCCCATTCGTTTACCCGAAGGCAGAACACTTTCCGAGCAACTCGACATGTACCGCAAGAGCGGATTTGCCCGCATATATTCCAACGACGAAGTAGTCCGAATAGAAGACGTTGATGTCTCAACAACCTCACCTTCTGCACCATTTTTCCTGGTCATCGACCGCCTTTCCTGCGGCAACGACCGCGACACGATTGCCCGTCTCGTAGATTCCTGTGAGACAGCTTTCTACGAAGGTCATGGCGAAGCAGTCCTTCAGATTGTTCCAAGCGGCGAAAGACACGAGTTCTGTACACGTTTTGAGGCAGACGGCATAACCTTCGAGGAGCCTTCCGACAAACTCTTTGCCTTTAACTCCCCCATCGGAGCCTGTCCCGAATGTGAAGGCTTCGGTAAGGTTGTCGGCATAGACGAAGAGATGGTAATACCCAACACCGCCTTGAGCCTCTACGACGGAGCAGTGATGTGTTGGCGAGGCGAAAAGATGAGCGAGTGGAAAACATGGTTCATCCGTTTCAACTCCGAGCGCGGTTTCCCCATCTTCAAACCATACTTCGAACTAACACAAGAGGAGAAAGACTGGCTTTGGCACGGCGTTCCTGGCATGTTCCCAACCCCTTCCAATGGCATAGGACAGCTGAAGAAGGAAACCTTGGGTGGCAAGGAAGTACTCGTTCCAGCCGATTGGCAGATATATCCCGAGGAACGAGAGTGGGGATTGATGTCCATTGATGCCTTCTTCGACTTCCTCCGGCAGGGACAATATAAGATACAGAACCGCGTCATGCTGGCCCGTTATCGTGGAAAGACAGTCTGTCCCAAATGCCATGGCACACGACTCCGGCCCGAAGCGAACTACGTGAAGGTGGGAGGGAAGAGCATTACCGAACTGGTTAACATATCTGTCAGCGAACTGTTGCCTTGGGTGGAAAGTCTCAACCTCAACGAACACGAGGAAAAGATTGCTAAACGTATCCTTACAGAAATAAGGAATCGACTGCAATATCTGTTGGATGTCGGTTTGGGTTACCTTACTCTCAACCGTACTTCCAATAGCCTTTCGGGCGGCGAGAGCCAGCGCATCAACCTTGCAACCTCTTTGGGAAGCAGTCTTGTGGGCAGCCTTTACATCCTGGACGAACCGAGTATTGGCCTGCATAGCCGTGACACGGAATGCCTCATCAAGGTGCTGAAGCAGTTGCGCGACCTGGGTAATACGGTTGTTGTGGTAGAGCATGATGAGGACATCATAAGGTCTGCCGACTGGCTTATCGACATCGGTCCTGAGGCAGGGCGCTTGGGTGGTGAGGTGGTTTATCAAGGACCTCCGCCAATGTCTGCTTCCGATTCTATGAAAAACGTTGAGGAGTGCAGGTCTCATACTATTGCTTTCCTGACGGCTTGCTCTGGCAATGCTGATGCAAAGGGCGGTTATATTCCTCTTCCCCATGCTCGCAGGAAGACGAACAGTTATATCGAAGTAAAGGGGGCACGCGCCAACAATCTGAAAGGTATCGATGTTCGTTTCCCGCTTGGCCTTATGACTTGTGTTACCGGGGTAAGCGGAAGTGGCAAGAGCAGTCTTGTTCGAGACATTTTCTTCAATGCCATGAAACGGCAACTCGATGAGGTTGCCGACCGTCCGGGTGAGTTCATCGGACTGGAAGGCGACACGAAGATGGTGAGTGCCATTGAGTTTGTCGACCAGAATCCTATAGGAAAGAGTACGCGCTCCAATCCTGTTACTTATGTCAAGGCTTGGGACGAGATTCGTAAACTCTTTGCCGAACAGCCTCTTGCCAAGCAGATGGGCTACACACCGGCTTATTTCAGTTTCAATACCGACGGCGGACGTTGCGAGGAGTGTAAGGGCGATGGCACCGTTACTATCGAGATGCAGTTTATGGCCGACTTGGTTTTGCCCTGCGAAAGTTGTCATGGACAGCGTTTTAAGCAGGAGATTCTTGATGTTCGCTTCAACGAAAAGAATGTCTGCGATGTGCTTGATATGACCATCAACCAGGCCATTGAGTTCTTCACCGAGTACAAGCAGAAGCGCATTGTATCGTTGCTGAAACCATTGCAGGACGTCGGTCTCGGATACATCAAACTCGGCCAGTCTTCCTCTACACTGTCGGGTGGTGAAAACCAGCGTGTAAAACTCGCCTATTATCTTGGCATGGAGAAGCATGCACCTACGGTCTTCATCTTCGACGAGCCTACAACAGGACTTCATTTCCACGACATCCGTAAGTTGCTTGCCGCTTTCGATGCACTCATATCGAGAGGGCACACACTTGTCATCATCGAGCATAATCTGGAAGTCATCAAGTGTGCCGACCACATCATCGACCTCGGACCCGAAGGAGGCGACGCAGGCGGAACACTTCTTGCCACAGGTACTCCCGAAGAAGTGGCAAGGTGCAAGGACAGTTATACAGCACGCTTTTTGAAGGAGAAATTGCCTGCCGTCTGAACGAGGTGTGGGTAGTAAAAAAAACATCTACTGCCAAGTTGCCCGACTTGACAGTAGATGTTGGCCATAATGGTGTGCCAAGTTGCCCAACTTGGCAGTAGATGTTTTTTACAACTGCAAGGGAAGACTTTCGTTGCCGTAGCGGTCGAGGGCAGTGACGGCAAGGTGGTAGTCGTGATAGTATGCTCCGAGCAGGCTGTAAATGTAGCAGTTATCACTTGTTATCTTGACGATATTCTTCGGATTCTTTGTGTCGACGGGTAGTTTAGGACTGGCATAAATGACGTATCGGCAATCCTTCTGTTGCTCCCACTCAAGATATTCGTTGACGCCATTTCTGCGTTCTCGTTTCACGAGGCGTGGCTTTTCTGGTGCCGAGGTGCTTTGCCACGTCATGGGTGGCAGCAGAGCTGGGTAGGGGTAGAAGGTTGTTTGCAGATAGTCGTAGATGCCTTTTGTGTTGTCCGTCAGGAAACGGCTGCGGAAATAGGCCTGCCCGCCAAGTCCCATCTCACGCAGATAGCAGAGTTCACGCTGTATGATGCCCCATTCCCAATCCTTCTCTTTCGGCGAAAGGAAATAGATGCCGAGTCCGGGAGCAACAGTGCGGCCGTAACTCTTCTCCTGCCAATCGGCAGCAAAAGGGAAGAAATGGTCGCCTTGGAAATACATCATCGGCAGCAGCATGTCCATGATTCCGTCACGCATCCAGCCCTGTGCATCCTGATAGACAGTACCGTATGCCGACCATCCACGAGCCGAGTAACGGCTCACGTCGTTGTATTTGCCTACAGGAGAACAGCTTACGCGCACCCAAGGCTTCAACTCCTTTATGGCTTCGTAAGCATCCTTGACCATATTCGTAATGTTGTCTCGCCTCCATGCACGCTTGTTTTGCCCCTTGCCATACTTCTTGTATGAGGCACCATCGGCAAAGGTTTCCGGGTTTTCGGGGTAGCGAATATAGTCAAAGTGTATGCCGTCTATGTCATAATTGCGTGTTATCTCACGACATATGGCAGTAAGATAGTCGGCAGACCCCGGCAGACCCGGGTCGAGATAGTACTGGTCGCCATGTCTCTTGAGCAGTTTCGGATTCGTCTTCAGTAGGCTTCGTTTGCCCATCTTCTTGGCGTTTGCAGTCTTGAAGGCAGGCACAGTCACCACCCAGGCATGTAGTTCCATGCCCCTTTTGTGTGTCTCTTCTATGGCAAAGGCAAGTGGGTCGTAGCCGGGGTCACGGTCGAATTGTCCCGTCAGGCAAATATCCCAAGGCTCTATCTTACTGGGATATATGACAGAACCACGTACACGCGTCTGCAACAGTACCGTGTTGATCCGGCAAGCCTGCAGGCGGTCGAGCAGACGGCACAATTCTTCTTTCTGTTTTTCTCTGCCCTGTGCGTTCGTAGCCCTCGACGTCGGCCAGTCCAGTCCGCTGAGTGTCGTCACCCAAACCGCACGCACTTCATGCTTCGGAGCCATAGGGGCAGCCAGAAAAAGATTGCTGTCCTGGTCCGATACCTTGGGCTGCACAACAAGCGGCTTAGGCTTTGCTGCAAGGCCCCACTCGGGTACTTGGGCTCTTGTTTGTGTGCAGAAAAGAGCCGACGCAAAGCATACAAATATAAATAATATGTAATTCACGCTACAAAGATACTAAAAAGTTGAAATTTAGAAGTTGAAAGTTGAAAGTTTTTTATAACTTTGCAATGGAAACATATAAATAAAACAATACATGATTACGTTTGTCATAGCATTAGTCTGCTTAGTGCTTGGATACTTTGTTTATGGCTCTTTCGTGGAGAAAGTATTTGGTGCAGATGCGAATTGCAAGACACCTTGTTATACCATGCAGGACGGAGCAGACTACGTCCCTATGCCAACGTGGAAGGTTTTCATGATACAGTTCCTTAACATTGCTGGCACAGGCCCTATCTTCGGTGCCATCATGGGTGCGAAGTTCGGCCCTGCCGCCTATCTCTGGATTGTGTTGGGGTGTATCTTTGCCGGAGCAACGCACGACTATCTCTCGGGTATGTTGTCCATTCGCAATGGTGGTGCCAATCTGCCCGAACTCATTGGTAAGTATCTTGGCAGTGTATCAAGGCAGGTGATGCTTGTCTTCTCTGTGTTTTTGCTCTTGATGGTCGGTGCAGTTTTCGTGTATAGTCCGGCGTCGTTGATGCAGAAATTATGTATGGACACCATTCCATCGATAGAGTTTCTGAGTGGCAGTACATTCTGGATCATACTCATCTTTGTATATTACATCATTGCAACGATGATGCCTATCGACAAGATTATCGGTAAGATATATCCTCTGTTTGCCTTCTCGCTGTTGTTTATGGCTGTGGCATTGATGGTGATGCTTTTCGTGAAGCAGCCCCAAATTCCCGAACTCTGGGAGGGAGTTGGCGAGGCTTCACTTTCCACGAAGAGCATTTTCCCTTGTCTGTTCATTACCATTGCCTGCGGTGCCATCAGCGGTTTCCATGCCACGCAGAGTCCTTTGATGGCTCGTTGCATCAAGAACGAAAAGTTGGCTCGCCCCGTGTTCTATGGCTCTATGATAACCGAAGGACTTGTTGCACTCATCTGGGCAACGGTTGCCATGTACTTCTTCTACAACGAACCCACACCAGGCTATGTGGAAATGGGTGGAGAAGATGTTCTCAGCAAGGCACCTGGCATTGTAAATCTTGTATGCAACAGTTGGTTGGGTGTCTTCGGAAGCATACTTGCCATTCTTGGAGTTGTGGCAGCACCCATTACGAGCGGCGATACGGCTCTGCGTTCGGCACGTCTCATCATTGCCGACTTCATACATCTTGAGCAAAAGAGTATTCGCAAACGTCTTTACGTCTGCATTCCCATGTTTGCTGCCGTCATTGCTTTGCTTGTGTGGCAGATGGAGAATCCTCAAGGTTTCGATGTTATCTGGAGCCTGTTCGGCTGGAGCAATCAGACGCTTTCAGTCTTTACACTATGGGCAATCACCGTCTATCTTGCACAACAACGCAAGTGTTATTGGATAACATTGCTGCCGGCTCTATTCATGACGGTTGTGTGCACCACCTATATTCTCATTGCCCCCGAAGGCTTCGAACTCTCCTTTACTGCAGGTCTTGCAGGTGGCTTGACGCTGATGGTTCTTTTTGCAGCCATATTTATGAAATACAAAAATACTATTAAATAAACCATAAATACTTAGATTCATTATGAAAAAAATTATGTTTGCACTGCTTCTTGCAGTCGTTTCAACAAGCGCATTTGCTCAGTTTGAGAAGGGAACAAAGTTTGTTGGTGCTAATCTCCAGGGCACAGGTTTTGGCATGGGCTACAGCAAGAACACTGATTTCTACATCGGTCTTCAGGCCAATGCCGGTTATTTTATTGAAGACAGTTGGATGCTGGTTGGCGAATTAGGCTGGGCACATCAGAATGGCAAAAGCAACGTAGGCCTTGGTGCAGGTGCCCGTTACTACTTGCAGCAGAACGGTTTCTTTTTCGGCGGTATGCTCAAGTACAAGCACATACCTGCAAACTTCAATAATGTTTATCTGACACCAGAGGTGGGCTACTGCTTTTTCTTGAACGACCATGTCAGCATCGAGCCGGCTATCTATGTAGATATGTGCATGAATCACTTCAAGGACTTCACAAATGTAGGTCTTAAAATAGGCTTCGGCTACTACTTCTAACCTATTGAACAAACAAGGATATTCCCTAAATTATTCGACCCTCTGATGTCACAGACTTCAGAGGGTTCTTTTGTGTCAGCAAAATCCTGCAGTCTGGTCAGCCAACACCACTCGTCCTTTTGCGCAAATGGACTGCAGGCGTGAAAATCTTCCACTCGCCGGCTTCTAAAACTTCTCGTGAGTAATTGCCAAACTTCTGCAGAGAAGTTGCCCGACTTCTCTGCAGAAGTTGGCGAAGTTCTCTTGTGTGTTTTCTTAACCCCTTTCAAGGTGTTTATTTTTTGCTTGCTTTTTGTCGGGCACCAATAGTTGACGATGTGCCACATTATTAGTTTTGGCACATAAGAATGCCCCTGCAAGTATGATTGACTTGCAGGGGCAATTCTTTGTAAATATCGTTGTATGATATCTTTTTTAGTTGTTCTCGGGGCGAAGTGTACGAACGGTTTCTGCTGTACGCCACATTTCGCTCTCGTGCAAAGCAGCAAGTTCCTTCTCCAAGCCAACACGATAGTCGGGCTTTGAGTTGGCGTCGATGCTGATTTGAGCCTCGTTGCCACACTTTACAGAAGCATAAAGTTTCTCAACTACGGGCTTGATGGCATCGTGGAAGGGACCCATCCAGTCCAAAGCACCACGTTGTGCAGTGGTAGAGCAGTTTGCATACATCCAGTCCATACCTTTCTGTGCGAAGAGAGGCATAAGGCTCTGTGTGAGTTCCTCTACAGTCTCGTTGAATGCTTCGGAAGGAGTATGTCCGTTCTCACGAAGCACTTCATACTGAGCCAGGAGCAAGCCCTGAATGGCACCCATCAGAGAACCACGTTCGCCGGTGAGGTCGGATGTTGCTTCACGTTCGAAGGTTGTCTCGAAGAGATAGCCGGAGCCAATGCCAATGCCGAGAGCCAAAGTGCGCTCGAGAGCCTTGCCTGTGGCGTCGTTGTAAACAGCATATGAGCTGTTCAGACCACGACCTTCGAGGAACATGGTGCGAAGGCTTGTGCCGCTACCCTTGGGGGCAACCATGATAACGTCGATATCCTTAGAAGGAACGCAACCGGTGCGGTCGTTCCATGTAATAGCAAAGCCATGAGAGAAATATAGAGCTTTGCCGGGAGTGAGATACTTCTGCAGAGTCGGCCAAACGCTCATCACAGCAGCGTCTGAGAGCAGGCACATTACGATTGTACCCTTGTCGGCAGCCTCTTCAATAGAGAAAAGAGTCTCACCGGGAACCCAACCGTCGGCAACAGCCTTCTCGTAGGTCTTGCCTTGACGCTGACCAACAATAACATTGAAACCATTGTCGCGCAGGTTACATGCCTGGCCGGGACCTTGCACGCCATAACCGATAACGGCGATGGTTTCGTCCTTCAGAATCTCACGTGCTTTTTCAAGAGGGAACTCTTCGCGTGTCATAACTTCCTCGATGACACCGCCAAAATTCATTTTTGCCATAATATTGGAATTTGTTAATTTTGAATTGTTATTGTTTTGTGTTATCCTTTAATTCGTGTGCAAAGTTACGAAAAAAAGTGAAAAGAGGGAAGTGAAAATAAAAAATTAGCGTAGAAAGATCTTCATGTATTCGTTTTACTTCTCTGTAGGCTTGAACATATGCAAGTAAATAGCATAGCGATTGAAGTGTATGCCGTTGTATGGCTCGAGAAAAAACTCCCGGCTTGCACATGCCTCTGGAACTCGGAACCGGAGCACGCCGTCCTTGTCGCATCTTTCCATCCTTTGCAGCACTCGCTCTACGTCATGAACTATCTCGGGGGCAAGTTCCATGGGTGCCAGACGGTTTTGTGTGGTCCGACGTGCTTGCCTATAGTCTTTCATGGTGAGGGACTCGTCGTTCATTCTTACACCCAACATGATGGGCCCATATAGGAATGCATAATACTGAGAACCGCCTTTCACGACCTCAGCACGCAACTGCGGATTGAGGCAGATCTCTATCTTGTCGCCACGACGCCACTTGCGTTTCAGCATAACATAGCCCTGCTTTGTGCAAGAATCTGTGTCAATATTGTGTCCGTTTACTTTTATGCCTATACCTTTGCTCCAAAATGGCAAGCGCAGTGCCACGCATAGTTTCTTACTGCGATTCATGCTTTCCACTTCGATGTTCACGATATTCGTCTTTGGGAAGTCGGTAGATGTTCTAAAAACGATGTCTTGCTCCTGCCATTTTACGGTAGATGCTGTATACATGTTTACGAAGAGTGAGTCGGCATGATGGGCATATATCATCTTTCCGAGTTTAGCAGGTGCCTGAATGCCGGTGCCTGTGCAACACCAAAAACTGTCAAAGCGGGAGCAATATATCTTGTATGATGCAGGTCGCATTGAAGTGTAATAGACGCACATGCCTTCCAACGGGTCGTAATTGGCAAGAATGTGATTTAGGAGTACACGTTCGTAGTAGTCGATGTACTTCATGTTGCCGTCGTCTTGATAGAGGGCTTCAGTGAGTCGCATCATGTTGACGGAATTGCAGCTCTCGGGACCTCCGGCTCTTGTTAGACGACTTTCAAACTCGTTAATCGGAAAGAAGTGTTCGCCGGTGCTGTTCCCGCCATTCGCCCAAGTGTGTTGCGTAACTACAGTCTCCCAGAAGAAGCGAGCAGCACGGCGGTATTCATCCTTATCCGTATAGGTATAGACTTTCTCAAATCCTGTGAATTTTGGGATTTGGGTATTGGCGTGCCAACCTTGTAAGATATCCTGTCCTTGTGCAGCAGGCACCCACATGTCTTCGTCATTAAGGCGGCCTGCCCACTCCAGGAAACGTTTGTCGCCAGTGATGGCATAAATGTCGATAAAGGATTCATTGATGCTTCCGTGTTCACAGACAAGCAGTTTCTGCATTTGGTCGTGGTCGAGCTGATCTATTATCTTCTCGCCGAACCACATTCCCAAATCAACGAGTATCGTTTTCGCCAGTTCGAGTTTGAAAGTGCGGTATACGTCATATAGTCCCAGCATAGTCTTGTTCATCACATAGACTGGTTCCCAAAGTTGGTTGACCTTTGGGTTTGATGTTGTGAAGTTGCCTTTCGCCACCTCTCTAAATACGTTTTTTACCCCTGGCTGTGCCCCTACGAAACCTTCGCCGTCTGCCAATTGGCACTCGCGTAGCCCTTCAACAGCAGCCTTTACGCGTACCAGTATTCTCTCATCGCCAGTCGTTTCGTATGTCATCGCCATTGATGATAACCAAAATCCAAGCATATGACCGGATAGAGGACCTGCTCCCCATATGTTTTCCGACTCCCAGTAGGGATAGGGTTCTTCACCTCGCTGCGACACACCAGCCTCCTTACGGAACCATGAGAGCATTTTCTCGACCTTAAGGTCAAGCAGATATTCGTGGTTGAGCTCCATGATGGCGTGCATAGTAGAGTCAGTTACATAGACATCTTTTAGGTCGAACAATTGTCGAACGGGTCGGTGCAAAGGCTTTGCTACGATTTGCGGGTGCTCTTTTGAGGCATCTTTTTTGCTGTAGGATACCGTGGGAAATACTATTAAGCAACAGAGAATAAGGTAAAATCTATATTTCATGGTATTATACGTTGAATGAATGTGCAGAAAACAACTATATAATTAAATATGTATTACTTTTGAAAGACGTTGTGCAAACACTTTTGCCTGCTGAATATTTTCATGACCTTTTCTCTCTGTGCGAAATGTCTTTTTGCGAATACGGTTGGCATAAAAAAATAATAAAACGTTCATAGTCTACGTCTTAAGTATGAACATCGATATGAACGTGAACGAGGTATCGTTATAAAAGAGAATTAGAGGGTTTTGAAATAGACTTTTGCCTGACAAACAACTTCGTTCTCGTTCTTGCGTACTTCTATGTCTGTCTCGTTCTCGCTGACGGTCTGTTCGTAGAAGTTAAGTTTGTCGCCGAGATATGACTCTGCTTTATAGGCAATCTCGAAACGTGAAAGTTGTTTTTTTTCAAAGTCTTCACGAGAAAAGAGGTCAAGAATGTGTTCTATGTACTTTATACTATTGATATGTCCGTTGATGTCCACATCGCTGTAATAAGTGTTGATAGTACGTACTAACTTTGGATCGTTGAAACGAAAACGTCCATGACCTTCGATGGGACAAATGTTCTTCTCTTCCGGGACGATATAACGGAGAATGTCTCCATCGTATAGTGTCAGTAAGTCGCATGGCTTGCGTGTCTCCAGGTCAATCATAGCCCATACACTTCTTGCATAGCCAAGCACTGTACCATCGGAGCGTTGAATTGAGAAGTTACGGTTGGTAAATAACTTCATGACACTTTCTACCCAAGTCTTTACCTCACAATGCTCGTATTGCTTGGGCATTTCCTGCATTTCGATGCAGAGACGGGAGAGTACCCATGTGTGTTGAGTCTCGTTGAGTGCACCGATGCCCCAGCCACGTTTCTGCGAATGATTGCCTGCAGCATTGAGCAGATGGTTACCTAAAACTCCAAGAAAGATTTTACCGGTGAAGTCTACATGAAAAGGCTCTACATAGAAAGGGTGTGAGTCGATGTAGTTGTCTTTTATCTGTACGTTGTTCATTCTGTTCAATTTAATGATTTGTTTTCTCTTCCTTGGAACAGTTGGGAGATTCTCTCTCTTCTTCACGTTTGGCGATGTATGCATCAAGTCGTTCAACGCACGATTTGGTTACTGCAATTCGACCTGTGCGTACAAACTGTAATACACAGCCAATTGTATCGAGTTGTGTGAAGAGATCTATTACATCTGTTGTAATACCTGTATTCTCAACAATGGTATAGGTAGGATTAACCTCAACGAAACGTGCATCGAAGCGACGAACAATACATGATATTTCTTTGTTGGCAAGTACCATTGGTGTAGAAAGTTTCAGCAAAGAAGTTTCAAGAATGAAGATTTCGTCATCGACGAAGCAGTTGGCTTGCAGAACATCGATTTTCTTTTCAATTTGTCTTGTGAGCATCTCCGCCATTTCCTGCTTGCAGTAACATGTAATGGTGTATTTATGTACACCGGGAGTAGAGGACGCACATACGTTAAGACTCTCAATGTTTACCTGTCTGCGAGTAAAGACAGCAGTAATCTGATTGAGTATACCTGCAAAGTTTTCCGAATAGATGATGAGCGTGTATAGCGTCAATCCGTCATGGCTGAGCAGTGCTCCTTCGTGACCAGGTACAGTAGGACGAGCTACAGCATTACGGCTGAAAGTCTCCTTCTGTATACCTTGTGCACTGTCTTGAGCGAATGTTGCACGACGTTGACGTGCAAGGTTCTTTTCGAAACTGTTGCGTTCGACGGCAGCAGCAGCAAGCACTGCATCATTAAACTGTACGTCAACGTTCTTTGGAGAGTTTGAGTTCTGTGTCTCTTGTGATTGCTCAAGTTCGTCACATTTGCCACAAGTATTGCAATCGCCGCATTCTGCGGCACCGAATTTGTTATTTGTTTTCATTGCTTAATTCACTTCTAAAAGCATTTCGTCCACATTTGCACCAGGAGGTGTCATAGGCAGGACATTGTCTTCCTCTTTTACAGCGCATTGCAAGAGGTATGGACCATCGGTTTCAAGCATCTCGCGAATGGCAGCATCAAGTTCTTCTCTCTCGACTACTGTACGGCATGGGATATTATAACCGGCTGCTATCTTTTCATAATCGGGATTGAGCATGGGGGTGAATGAGTAGCGTTTGTTGAAGAACATATATTGCCACTGTCGCACATTACCCAAATAATTATTGTTCAGGAGAATCATCTTCACAGGAATCTGGTTCTCCATGATGGTGCCTAATTCTTGTATTGTCATCTGGAAACCACCGTCGCCACAGAACATACAAACTGTTCTGTCGGGAGCACCATAACATGCACCCATTGCAGCAGGTATGCCAAAACCCATTGTGCCGCAGCCACCGCTGGTAACAATAGAACGTGGTTTGCTGAACTTAAAGTAACGACAACCAAACATTTGGTTCTGGCCGACATCCGTCACGAGAATTGCTTCGTTGTTGGCTGCCTCGCTTACTTTGCGCACCACTTCGCCCATCAGTAGCGGGCCTTCTGTGGGATTCAGTGCAGCATCGATGACTTTTGTGTATTCCTTTTCGGCATATGGCTTAAAGCCTTCGATCCATGCCTTGTGAGTTGCTTTTTCAACAAGTTTTGTCACTTCTGGCAATGTCTGTTTGCAGTCGCCAAGTACCGATAAGGTTGGTTTGACGTTTTTGCCAAGTTCCGACGGGTCTATCTCGAAGTGTATGACCTTTGCTTGCTTTGCATACGCTTTAAGGTTACCTGTTACACGGTCATCAAAACGCATGCCGACAGCGATGAGCAGATCGCATTGATTTGTCATGGTGTTCGGAGCAAGATTGCCATGCATGCCGAGCATACCCATGTTTAGAGGGTGGTCGGAAGGTGCGGCAGACAGACCAAGAATGGTCGATGCAAAAGGAATCTGTGCTTTCTCGCAGAGTGCAATCAACTCTTCGTTTGCTCCTGCAAGTTCAACGCCTTGACCGACGAGCATGAAGGGTTTCACGCTGTTGTTTATCATGCGTGCAGCCGTTTCGTATGCTCCTTCTTCAGGAAGCGGATATGGATTGTAACTGCGGATGAAGTCAACCTTCTGCGGAGCGTATTCTATCATGGCCGTTTGAGCATTCTTTGCGAAGTCGAGTACAACAGGACCGGGTCTTCCGCTTTTGGCAATATAGAAAGCACGTGCCACAGCCCAGGGGATGTCTTCTGCACGTCGTATCTGGTAGTTCCATTTTGTGATGGGTTGCGTTACGCCTACTACATCGACTTCCTGGAAGGCATCTGTGCCAAGCATTGCAGCACCTACCTGACCACAAATGACAACCATTGGCGTGGAGTCTATCATGGCATCTGCCACACCTGTGATGGTGTTCATGGCACCGGGACCGCTGGTTACGATGGCGCAACCGACTTTCCCGCTAACACGTGCATAGCCTTGTGCTGCATGAACAGCAGCTTGCTCGTGACGTACGAGGATGTGATGCAGTGTTTCTTTGTGGTCGTAGAGAGCATCGTAGGTGGGCATGATGGCACCACCGGGATAACCAAAGAGCACCTCTACGCCCTCATGCTCGAGGCTTCGCATTAATGCCTCGGCACCGCTTATCTTTTCATTTGTCATAAATCAGTCTATTATTCTTATTCCACCTTTGTCTGCACTTGCCACCGATTGAGCATATGCTCTCAATGCTTTGCTTACGACGCGATTGCGGCGCAGCGGTTGTTGCGGACGAGCCGCGAGTTCTTCGTCGGTGAGTTTGACATTGATGGTGCGACTTGGAATATCGATGACGATGATGTCGCCATCCTTTATTTTGCCTATGTTGCCACCGCTGGCTGCTTCGGGGCTGATGTGTCCGATTGAAAGACCGGAGGTGCCACCGGAGAAGCGACCGTCTGTAATGAGGGCACACTCCTTGCCCATGTGCATACTCTTTATGTATGAAGTGGGGTAGAGCATCTCCTGCATGCCGGGACCGCCTTTTGGTCCTTCGTGTGTGATGACCACGCAGTCGCCTTTCTTTACCTTACCGCTGAGGATGCCTTCGCAAGCATCTTCCTGAGAGTCGAAGACAACGGCAGGGCCTTCGAAGTGCCACAGTTCCGGAGCAACGCCTGCAGTCTTTACAACGCAACCGTCCTGAGCGATGTTACCGAAGAGGACTGCCATGCCGCCGTCTTTCATGTAGGCATGTTCAATGTCGCGTATGCAGCCGTTTTCTCGGTCGGTGTCGAGTTCGTCCCAGTATGTTTCCTGTGAACCCATTACATTGCTGAACTTACCACCTGGTGCACAACCATAGATGTCGCCTACCTCTTTGCTGATTGGTGCCATAAGGTCGTTGCTCCATGTGCCGTCTGCGTTGAGTGTGAGACCAGTGATTGAATACTTTTGTATGTCTTCGCCGAGCGTTGCACCATTGACGCGCTTGCAGGAGAGGTCGAGCAAGTTGCCTTTGGCGAGTTCTCCAAGTATGCCGAGTATGCCGCCGGAACGGTTTTCCTCCTGTATGCTGTACTTCTGCCAGTTGGGTGAGAGTTTACAAAGGAAGGGAACCTTACGGCTCAGCGCATCGATGTCTTGCATCTTGAAGTCCACTTCGCCTTCTTGTGCAACAGCCAGCAGGTGGAGCACTGTGTTGGTGCTTGCGCCCATGGCAATGTCGAGTGTCATGGCGTTGAGGAATGCCTGACGTGTAGCAATGCTGCGTGGCAGAACCGATTCGTCGCCGTCCTGGTAGTATGCAAAGGCGTTTTTGACGATAATCTTTGCAGCATCCTTGAAGAGGTTTATACGGTTCTTGTGAGTGGCAAGGATGCTTCCGTTGCCGGGCAGAGAGAGGCCGATGGCTTCGGTCAGTGAGTTCATGGAGTTTGCTGTGAACATGCCTGAGCAAGCACCACAGCCCGGGCAAGCCATCTGCTCTACCTTTGCCAGTTCTTCGTCGCTGACTGTAGTGTCGCCACCCTTCACCATGGCAGTGATGAGGTCGGCATTTTCGCCATTCAGTTTGTGCGATTCCATCGGACCGCCACTGACGAAGACAGCAGGGATGTTCAGTCGCATGGCAGCCATCAGCATGCCGGGTGTCACCTTGTCGCAGTTGGAGATGCAAACCATGGCATCGGCTTTGTGTGCATTGACCATGTATTCCACCGAGTCGGCAATGATGTCGCGCGATGGCAGGGAGTAGAGCATACCGTCGTGTCCCATGGCAATGCCGTCGTCTATGGCAATGGTGTTGAACTCGGCGGCATAGCAACCGAGTTTTTCTATTTCTTGTTTTACGATTTGTCCTATTTCGTGGAGATGTGTGTGACCAGGAACAAATTGTGTGAACGAGTTGACAACTGCAATGATTGGTTTGCCGAACTGTTCGCGCTTCATGCCGTTAGCCACCCAGAGCGCTCTTGCTCCGGCCATGCGTCTGCCTTCGGTGCAGACAGCGCTGCGAAGTTTATGTTTCATTGTTTTGTGTGTTATCCTTATAAAAAAATATGAGTTGCAAAGTTAATACAAATCTTTCATTTAGCCAACAAAACATCACTTTATTGTGCCGTATGTTCTCAAAATGATATTATACCTTGCCTCTTGAGGTTCATTTGTTTAGCCACAAGGGAGCGAATAATGTATAAAACAAAAGCATCTGCAAATGGATGCGGATGCTTTTGTTGGGATTGTTGATGACGTTTGTCAGTGTTTTATCAACACTTTCTTCGTTGTGCCGTCAGCGTTGCGGATGATGTTGATGCCCTTTTGAGCCTTATCAATGCGGCGGCCTTGCAGATCGTAACTGGTGCTTTCGCCTTGCTGTGTGTTGGCAATCTCGTCAATGCCGGTAATGATGTCCTGCTCTACGCTCAAGCGGTCGTTCCCTACGAGAGCCCATTGGTGTGCAGCCTGCGAACCGAGGACGATACCGTTGTCGCCATTCTTCATGTCGATGGGCGTAGGCTCAGCAGTAAGAACGAGACGGCCGTCTGCTCCGTTGGTGGCAAACTTCTTTGCGCCCAGGTTGTAGAGGTATTGCTCGCTGCCGTCTGTTATTACCTGCCAACTGTGATTGGGATTGTTCTCATCTATGGCACTGACAGATTTAATGGTGCCGATGCAGTTGTTTACAGGGTCATATACAGAGTAGGTAAAGGTCTCTGCATCCATCAGTGTGTATGCTTGCTGCATAGCAACTTGTTCTTCTTCTGTTGCCGTCTCGCGTATGTTGTGGAAAAGATACCAAGTATCGTCGTATGCGTATGCATCCCAACAACCGGCAGGAACATAGAGCGTAGTGTGATAGTATGTTTGACTGGAAAAAGCACTCTCCCCTGTAGGTGGCGTAGCGCATTTAATAAGAACATTGCGTAACTTGCATCCATCGAATGCATTGCGTCCTATGCTTGTTACGGAGTTTGGTATGGTGACAGAGGTAAGACTTTCGCAGCCATAGAATGCACTGCTTTTTATGCTTGTAACGGAGTTGGGTATGGTAACAGAGGTAAGACCGGAGCAGCCATAGAATGTACCACTTCCTATACTTGTAACAGAGTTGGGAATATTGACAGAGGTAAGACCGGAGCAGCCAGAGAATGCATAGCCTCCTATGCTTGTAACGGAGTTGGGTATGGTGACAGAGGTAAGTCCGGAGCAGCCAGAGAATGCATCGCTTTCGATGCTTGTAACGGAGTTAGGTATAGTGATTGTGGTAAGACCTGTGCAGTTATAGAATACTCTGCTTACGATGCTTGTAACAGAGTTGGGAATATTGACAGAGGTAAGACCGGAGCAGCCAGAGAATGCATAGCTTCCTATGCTTGTAACTGAGTTGTGTATAGTAACAGATGTAAGACCAGAGCAGTTACGGAATGCACCATTTCCTATGCTTGTTACGGAGTATGTCTTTGCATTATATACAACAGATTCGGGAATAACGATGTCACCAGTGTAGGAGTTGTATGAAGTGTTTTCGTATGTCACTTCTGCTTCATTTTCATTGAAATTATAATAAATGCCATCGATAAACGCATCGTAAGGAAATGTCTTGATGCAGGAAAACAGGCACATGAACAAGCATAAAAATTTGAGATTAAGTAGTTTCATAATTTATGAGTATTGTGTGTCATTATTTCAAATCTACTTCGCAAAGTTATAAAATAGTTGGGAATATAGAGAAAAAGCATAAAAAAAATACCTCCTTGTGAGAGGTTAAGAAAACACTCAAGAGAACTTCGCCGACTTCTGCTGTGAAGTCGGGCAACTTCTCTGCAGAAGTTGGGCAATTACTCACGAGAAGTTTTAGAAGCCGACGAGGGGCAGATTTTCGCGCCTGCAGT
This sequence comes from Bacteroidaceae bacterium, assembly GCA_017631315.1. Taxonomy (GTDB): domain Bacteria; phylum Bacteroidota; class Bacteroidia; order Bacteroidales; family Bacteroidaceae; genus Physcousia. Next base: position 242,848 of record JAGBTN010000017.1, read on the forward strand.
CCACTTGGCAAAACGGACGAGTGGGGGCAGTTTAGAGACTTATTCCGACAAGCGGTTTACAGGAATCAGTCTTTGTTTCTATATTGGGCTGACGGGTTAGATTGTCCTATTGGGATTTTAAAAGGAGAGTGTGCCCTTGTTGGTTAGACGGTCGCTGCGGATGTGTTTGTGCTCAGTATGTTGCTGATTGTCTGCTGTTCTTCGTTGCTAAACTTCGGGCTTTGCAGGGCGGAAAGATTCTGGCGGAGTTGGGCGGGCGAACTTGCTCCGACGAGGACACTGGTGATGCCCGGGTGGTGCAGAATCCAACTTAACGCCATCGTTGAAAGGGTTTCGCCTCGCATGACAGCCAGTTCGTTCAACTGCCTTATTTTGTTGAGCACCTGCGGTGTGAGCATGTCGGCATGGAGATAGCGTGGGTCGTGCGCCATACGGCTGTCGGACGGGATGCCGTTGAGGTAGCGATTGGTGAGCAGGCCTTGTGCCAGAGGGGAGAAACTGATGAAGCCTGTCTGGTTCTGGGCTATGGCGTCCAGTATGCCTTCTGCTTTGGGGGCTTGGTCGAAGAGGTTGAACCGACCCTGGTATATGAGACAAGGGACGTCGTGCTGCTTGAGGTAGTCGTAACCTTTTAGCATGGCTTCCAACGGCCAACGCGACAGACCGACGTAGAGTGCTTTGCCTGCCCGCACAATGTCCACCAGTGCCTGCAGTGTTTCCTCGAGTGGGGTGGAGGGGTCGTAGCGGTGACAATAGAAGAGGTCCACGTAGTCGAGACGTAAACGTCTGAGACTCTGGTCCAGACTTGCCATCAGATGTTTGCGCGAAGCCCACGAGCCATAGGGACCGTCCCACATGTCGTAGGCGGCTTTTGTGGCGATGAACAGTTCGTCGCGATACGAGGAGAGGTCGTCGTGAAGGAACTTTCCCAGCCGTTGCTCTGCTGCACCGGGCTCCGGACCGTAGTTGTTAGCCAGGTCGAAGTGTGTGATTCCTGCATCGAAGGCTGCTCGCACAATGGCTCGACTCTGCTCCTCGGGCGTGACATTGCCGAAGTTGTGCCAGAAACCCAACGAGATTGCCGGCAGCAATACACCCGAGTTGCCACAACGGCGGTACTGCATGTCTCTGTATCGGTTTGCGTCGGCAGAATACATCATTCGTTGGCTGTTTGTTGATTTCTTTATTTGTTTATGGGCTTCAACACACACATGGCTTCCATGAGCATGCAGCCGGTGAGGTGAGGTGTCAGCCCGACGGGCTGATCGTCGGCTGGTGCTTGGCGCCAACGACCTGCATAGAGCATGGTTTTCGGGTTTACACCTTCTTCTGCCATTGTGGTTGCGAGAGAGGTGAGATAGTCATGGAACTTCTTACGTGTGTTGGTGTCCAGCGTCTCCTCGTTGATGAGTTTTACGAAATAGCGGAAGAAGATGCCATGGAACAAGCCGCCGTCGCCGGAAGGTGCATCAGAGAGGACGCCGTTTCGCGTCATATGGTCTGTTACATAAGTTGCTGCCAGTGTAGCATCCTGCAGATACTGTTTGTCGCCGGTGAGCAGATAGAGTTCGTGGGCTGCGCCGAGGAAGGTGCCGATGTTGTAGGTGAAAATCCATCTCTTCTGAATTCTGCCTTCCTTGTTAATGTTGTCATATACGGCTCCCGTTTCACGGTCGAAGAGGACATTCTTCTCCCATGTGTAGATTTTAATTGCCTGATTCAGATATGCGTCGCGGCTCTTGCCACCAGTGAACTTGGCATCGTTGTAGAAACGGCACAGGCGTGCGGCAATGAGGGCTGCAGGGCCGTTGGAACAGGCATTCTTTGATTTGCTGACATCTGTCTTCCAGGTGATGCCACCATACCAGGGGAATTCGTCCTCCGGACCCCATGTGGGCCAAATCCAGTCGTCGTACATCTGGCGTGCCTTGTTGATGTACTGCTTTTCTCCTGTGGCTTCCCACATGCGAATCTGTGCAAGCACCATCCACTCCATGTCGTCCACAAAGTCGTTCCACCAGGGGTCTTTTGGATTCTTCTTGCCGGCAAAATTGTATTTTGGTGCGCCTTCCCACCAGAGCGGAAAGATGTCTTTGTATGTTTTCTTGCCCGAACGCATATAGGCATCCACCATAACGTCCATTGCGTGTGCTTGTGGCCAGTAATGTTCGGTTGTCATGTTGGAGAGGTTGCTGCCATAGTTGAAGTAATAACGACCTGGGTATCCGTCGAACTTGGCTCCCCAGAAGTTGTCGATTAAGGCAGTCGACATACCGTCGGCCATTTTATTCCAATACGCTTTGTCTTTTTTTGCATGACAACCAAACGAGGTGGCAATCACAAGAAGTAAGGTTAGAAGAAATCTCATATTTGTGGGTGTTGTTTATTGTTTAATTCATTGAAACGCCTTGCAAAGTTATAAAAAGTTGCTGGATAATAGTGTGATATTTATACATTATTAAATAATAATATGATTATTTTACCTGCTTGGCGTTGTTTAGACCTTGACTGTCTGATGGTACATTCATTGGATGCGAACAAAAAAAGCAGAGACACAATGACGTGCCTCTGCTTTCGGTAGTAGTCGGATTGCTCCGATTATTTCGTTTACTCTGTAAGTCTTTATTAGATGCTCCAGTCTTCCTGTGTCTTGCGAACATAGGTCTTGTAGCGGCGCTGTGCTGCTTCCTTACAAGCATCGTAGAGTTGCTGTGCCTCTTCGGGTGCTGCTTTCTTGAGAGAGAGGAAACGTACCTCGCCCTCGAGGAAGTCCTGGAACTTGTCCCAATCGGGCTCCTTGCTGTCGAGCTGGAAGGGAGTCTTGCCCTCTTCTGCCAAAGCAGGATTGTAACGCCACAAGTGCCAGTAGCCACATTCTACAGCCTTTGCCTCTTCTGCCTGGCTCTTGCCCATGCCGCCCTTGGCCTTCAAGCCGTGGTTGATACAGGGAGCGTAAGCAATGACGAGCGAAGGACCGTGCCATGCTTCTGCCTCGCGGAAGGCCTTGAGACACTGGCTCTGGTCGGCACCCATGGCAACCTGTGCCACATAGACGTTGCCGTATGTTGCCTGCATCAGGCCAAGATCCTTCTTGCCTACACGCTTGCCGTTTGCGGCGAACTGAGCAATGGCACCGATAGGTGTAGCCTTCGAAGCCTGACCACCGGTGTTGGAGTAAACCTCGGTGTCGATAACGAAGATGTTCACGTCTTCGCCACTGCCAATCACATGGTCGAGACCACCATAACCGATGTCGTACGAAGCACCGTCGCCACCGATAATCCACTGACTGCGCTTAACCAGATAGTGGTCAAGCTCCTTGAGCTGAAGACATGTGGGACAGCCTGATTCTGCACATGCTGCAATGAGAGGCTTCAGAACTGCTGCTGCTGCCTTTGATGCTTCTGCATCCTCCTGACCTTCAATCCACTGCTGTGCAGCGGCTTTGAACTCAGCATTGACATTCTCGTCTGCAATGAGTTCCTGAAGCAACTGGGTGATGCGCAACTTCATCTTCTTGTTGGCCAATACCATGCCAAGACCAAACTCGCAGAAGTCCTCGAAGAGGCTGTTTGCCCATGCAGGACCCTGTCCCTTTGCATTCTTGGTGTATGGGGTAGAAGGAATAGAACCGGAATAGATAGAAGAGCAACCAGTGGCATTGGAAACCATCTGACGATCGCCGAAGAGCTGGCTGATGAGCTTCACATAAGGTGTCTCGCCACAACCTGAGCAAGCACCGCTGAACTCGAAGAGAGGCTGTGCAAACTGGCTGTTCTTGGGACTCTGCTTGATGTCGACAAGGTCTTGCTTGGACGTTACATTCTTGACGCAGTACTCCCAGTTCTTTGCTTCCTGTACGGCTTCTGCACTGGAATCGTCGTAAGGCATCATCTTCAGCGCAGGACCGCCCAGTTTCGGGTTGCCGGGACAAACGTCAGCACAGTTGCCACAACCGAGACAGTCTTTCACACTCACCTGAATAACGAAGTGCATGCCCTTCATGGCTGCAGGAGCCTTCATCTCGATGCTCTTGCCTTCGAAGCCCTTCACTTCCTCTTCGTTCATGACGATAGGACGAATGCTGGCATGAGGACAAACAAATGCACACTTGTTACACTGGATACAGTTGTCGGGATTCCATACGGGAACAAAGCCTGCTACACCACGCTTCTCGTAAGCCGAAGTGCCCTGCTCCCATGTGCCGTCCTCGTAACCCTTGAAGGCGCTGACAGGAAGGTCGGCTCCGTTTTGGGCATTGATGGGACGAACAAGTTTGGTGATGTATTCGGGTTCGTCGTAAACAGGTGCGTCGTCGGCAGGAAGGTTAGCCCATGCGGGGTCAACTGCCAATACCTTATATTCACCACCACGATCGACAGCTGCGAAGTTCATGTTCACAATGTCTTCGCCCTTCTTGCCGTATGACTTGACGATGGCCTTCTTCATCTGCTCAATTGCAAGGTCAACGGGGATTACCTCAGTAATGCGGAAGAATGCACTCTGCAAGATGGTGTTTGTTCTGTTGCCAAGACCAATCTCCTGTGCAATCTTGGTTGCATTGATGTAATATACGGTGATATTCTTCTCTGCAAAGTACTTCTTGAGATTGTTAGGAATGAACTTAACAAGTTCTTCACCCTCGAAGATGGTGTTCAAGAGGAACTGACCGTTTGGACGCAGACCACGAATAACATCATACATACGCATGTATGCCTGAACGTGGCATGCAACGAAGTTAGGTGTCTTAATCTGGTATGTGCTGCGAATGGGTGTGTCGCCAAAACGCAGGTGTGAACAGGTGAAGCCACCGCTCTTCTTGGAGTCGTAACTGAAGTATGCCTGACAATACTTGTTTGTGTTGTCGCCAATAATCTTGACGCTGTTCTTGTTGGCACCAACAGTACCATCAGCACCAAGACCGAAGAACTTGGCTTCAAAGATGCCTTCGCCACCCAATGCCATCTCTTCCTTGATGGGCAAAGAAGTGAAGGTGAGGTCGTCAACGATACCTACAGTGAAATGATTCTTTGGTTCGGGCAACTCAAGATTCTCATAGACGCTGAGCATCATGGTGGGTGTTACGTCGGCAGAGCCAAGACCATAGCGGCCACCTACGATGACAGGGGCATTCGGCTGGTCATAGAAGGCGTCGCGAACATCAAGATACAAGGGCTCACCGTTTGAACCGGGCTCTTTTGTGCGGTCAAGCACAGCAATACGTTTGCAGGTCTTGGGAACTGCAGCCAGCAAATGCTTTACACTGAAAGGACGATACAAATGTACGCTTACCATACCATACTTCTTGCCATTGGCATTGGCGTAGTCGATGGCTTCGCGTGCAGCTTCGGTGGCAGAACCCATCAGGATGATTATTTGCTCTGCATCTTCAGCACCATAGTAGCTGAAGAGTTCGTATTTACGACCGGTGCGCTCGCTGATGGCAGCCATGTATTTCTCTACGATTGCTGGTACTGCATCGTAGTAACGGTTGCAGCTTTCACGGTGAGCAAAGAAAGTTTCGGGATTCTCGGCCATACCTTTTGCCTGAGGATGTTCGGGTGAAAGGGCACGAGAACGGAACTCGCTGACTGCTTTTTGGTCGACGAGGTCGCGAACATCGTCTTCCTCCAAAAGTTCTACCTTCTGATATTCATGTGATGTGCGGAAACCATCGAAGAAGTTGATAAATGGTACACGTGCTTCCAGTGATGCGAGGTGTGCAACGGCACTAAGGTCCATCACTTCCTGAACACTGCCCTCTGCCAGCATGGCAAAACCTGTCTGGCGACAAGCCATCACGTCGCTGTGATCGCCGAAGATACAAAGAGAGTGTGAAGCAATAGTACGTGCAGAAACATGAAAGACGCTGGGCAGCAATTCGCCGGCAATCTTATACATGTTGGGTATCATAAGGAGCAAACCTTGGCTGGCAGTGAAGGTGCTTGTAAGCGCACCTGCTTGCAGCGAACCGTGTACTGCACCTGCAGCACCGCCTTCGCTTTGCATCTCTTGAACCATTACAGTGTCGCCGAAGAGGTTCTTGCGTCCCTGTGCGGCCCACTCGTCAACATGCTCCGCCATTGGAGATGATGGAGTGATAGGGTAGATGGCAGCAACTTCGCTGAACATGTAGGCTACATGTCCGGCACAGGTGTTACCATCCCATGTTACGAATTTCTTTTGTTTTGCCATAACTTTATTAAAATAAATCGATTATTCTTTTTGTGTGTTATATTCTATTGTTAAATTTCTTTGATGAGGGATTAGTACAAGAAACCATACATCCAGAGTGGTATCTCTTGTTCAAATCCTTGTTTAACGCCTGCCAATGCATAGAGCACATCGGTGTTCTTGCGTTTGGGCTGTTCAAGGCAAATGCGGAATTTCTGTGTCTTGTCGACGATGAATGTGCAGCTGCGGTCGCCTTTTTCGACATTGTGTCGTCCCCAAAGTGCATTCTGGAAGAATGTTTCCATAATCATCTGTTCGTCGTTATAGTCCGGCATCATCGCATAAATCAGGTTTGTATTATGCATCAAAATACTTGCCGGTTTTTTAGGGAAGTCTTCTCCAGGACGATAAAGCATGTTGAGCAAACGTGCATCAGTAAGATACTTGATGTAGTTGACCACTGTGGCACGGCTTGTCTGCAAGTCTTGTGCCAGTTGGCTAACATTGGGTGCTCCGTAGTCTCCTGTGGCAAGAAGATAAAGGAGTTTCTTGATTTTTCCGAGGTACTTAAGGTCAATTTGCTTGATGAGAAGAATGTCGACTTCAATCATCATGTTAATGACTTTAAGCAGGTTCTCAATAAAACTTGATTTCTCCAGGAAGAAGGGATAATAACCATGATGGAGATAGTCGTTGAAGTAGTCGAGAGGGTTTACTTGTGACAATACTTCTTCGGCGATGCGCTCGTGACGGTTTTGTATCTCCCTTATGGTATATGTTCGGAAGTTTGTTCCAGCTCGGAGATTCAGGTATTCGCGGAACGAGAAACCACGCAGGTTGTAACTGGCGGCAATTCCGTTGAGTTCCTGGTTCTCTTCTTTAAGACGCATCACACTTGAACCTGTGAAGATGACTTTAAGGCGTGAACAACGGTCGTGTATTAGGCGCAGTTCGTGACTCCATTCCGGGTATTTGAAAACCTGGTCGATAAGCAGAACTTGTCCTCCTGCTTGCATGAATTCTTGTGCAAATTGGAAAAGCGTCTTGCCCTGGAAGTAGAAGTTGTTCATGTTGATGTACAAACATCTTTTGTCTCTGGGACCGAAGTTTTCTTTTGCATATTGGAGCAGGAAAGTTGTTCTGCCTACGCCACGGCTTCCTTTGATGCCGATGAGTCGTTTGTGCCAATCAATCTCGTCCATCAATGCCCTTCTGATGGGGGCTTGTGTGCGCTCCACCAGGTATTGATGCATCCTATAAAAAGAATCGAACATAAATAAAAGAAAAATATATTTGCGTTGCAAAGATACACTTTTCTTGTTAAAATGCAAAGTCTAAATAGCAAAAAGTGTGTTTTGTTTACTTTTTTCTTGGGAAAACATCGATGTGACGCATCTGTACCATGATGGCTGTTTGCCTTTTTAGGATGTATGATGATGGTTCCTTCGCGTTGTATTTCAAAGGATTGGGAAGCGTGGCAGCAATGAGGGCACAGTTTGGTCGTGTGAGTGTGGTGGCTTTGCGGCCAAAGTGTTGGTTGGCTGCTGCTTCGGCTCCGTAGATGCCATTTCCCATCTCAATGGAGTTGAGATAGACTTCCATAATGCGTTCCTTGCCCCAGACGAGTTCGATGAGGACGGTAAAGTAGGCTTCCAGGCCTTTCCGAACCCAGCTTGAGTTTGGCCAAAGGAATACGTTTTTTGCTGTTTGTTGGCTGATGGTGCTGCCTCCTCTGATGCGTTTGCCGCTTCGGCGTTCTTCGATTGCGTTGTTTATCTCGATGAAGTCGAAGCCATTGTGCATGAGGAAGCGTTGGTCTTCGCTTGCCATGACTGCAACGGGCATGTAGATGCTCATTGAGTCGAGTGGCACCCAATGATGCTTAAGGCGTAATGTTTCGCCATGCCACACTTGTTGTGCACAGCGGATGAGCATAAGTGGTGTGACATATACGGGACACCACTTATAGATTAAAACGGCGAGGATTGTACTCCCAAAGAACAGGAGTACAATCCGCCGGATGGTTTTTTGTATTAGTGTAAACATTTTTTCTCCTCTTCTTTTTGTTGAAAAGGGGATGTTGTTGAAGGCTTTACTTCAATGTGCCTTCCTTGGCAGCGTCTATCATTTCCTGGCTTGCGTAGAGGTATACTTCTACGCGGCGGTTCTGCTGCTTGCCTGCTGCTGTGCTGTTGTCGGCTACGGGGTTGCTTTCGCCGAGTCCAACGACTTCTTTGATTTGGTTTGCTGCTGCGCCATGCTTTTGGAGGAAGTTGCTGACTGCTTCTGCGCGTTCTTCAGAGAGCTTTTGGTTGGCTGCGACGCTTTGCTCTGCTGTTTTTCCTTTCCAGGGGTCGTTGTCGGTAAAGCCAACGATGCCTACGTTCATGTCGGCATTTTTGCCAAGAACGTTTGTGGCAAATTGTGTGAGAGAGCTTTGTGCTGCTGCGCTGAGGACAGACTTGCCGCTTTGGAACAGAATGCCGCTGTCGAAGGTTACCTTGACTGCCTGGTAGCCGTTGGCGTCCACTGCGTCTGTAACTTGTGCGTTAGCGATGGCTTCTGCTTCTTTCTTGGCTTTGTCCATCTTTTTTCCGATGAGGATGCCTGCTGTTGTACCGCCTGCTGCACCTACGCCTGCACCGATTGCTGCACCCATCTTTGCGCCGCTTGAGCCGTTAATCAATGCGCCGATTGCTGCGCCAAGACCTGCGCCGATTGCGCCGCCACCAGCGCCGCCTATGAGGCCGCCTTTGGTTTTGTTGTTCATGTTACAGCCGGAGAGTACCATGCCCATGGCAAGGAGTCCCAAGAGAATTTTCTTTGCTTTCATTTCTTAAAAATTTATAGTGATTATACTTCTTGTTTTTCTCTTTTTACCTTATTTCAACTGCAAAGATAAACATTTTTCTTTGATAAGATGGGAAATCGGCTTTTTTTTCGTATTTTTGCACGCGGATTTAACGTATATAAATGTATTCAAGTGGTGTCGTGTTCAAATAGGTTAACCTAATCGGGCATAATGCTTAACCATTCTGCCAATAATGGTTAACCTTTATGGCAAGAATCCTTAACCATTATTTTTGACATGACAGACCGTGTTTAATTCAGACAATAATATAATATCATAAAAGCAATATGGCAAAAGAATTGGATTTCCTGACCAAACGTAGTGAAGACTACAGCAAATGGTATAACGAGTTGGTAGTAAAGGCCAACCTCGCAGAACAGAGCGATGTGCGTGGCTGTATGGTTATCAAGCCTTATGGCTACGCTATCTGGGAGAAAATGCAGCGCACTTTGGACGATATGTTCAAGGAGACAGGTGTGCAGAATGCCTATTTCCCATTGCTCATCCCGAAGAGTTTCCTTTCGAAGGAGGCAGAACACGTTGAGGGCTTTGCCAAAGAATGTGCCGTTGTGACACACTATCGCCTCAAGACCAACGAGACAAACGACGGTGTGGTGGTAGATCCGGCAGCACGACTCGAAGAAGAACTCATCATTCGCCCTACATCCGAGACCATCATCTGGAACACATTCAAAAACTGGATACAGTCTTATCGCGACCTTCCTTTGCTGGTCAACCAGTGGTGCAACGTAATGCGTTGGGAGATGCGCACACGTCTGTTCCTCCGTACCAGCGAATTCCTTTGGCAAGAAGGTCATACGGCGCATGCCACCCGCGAGGAGGCTGAGGAGCGCGCACAGCAGATGCTCAAGGTTTATGCTAAATTTGCAGAGGAATACATGGCTGTTCCGGTTGTGCAGGGTGTGAAAAGCGAAACGGAACGTTTTGCCGGTGCACTTGACACTTATACCATCGAGGCCATGATGCAAGATGGAAAAGCCTTGCAAAGCGGCACAAGCCATTTCCTTGGTCAGAACTTCGGCAAAGCGTTCGACGTACAGTTCCTTAATAAAGAAAACAAACCCGAATATGCATGGGCAACGTCATGGGGCGTCAGCACACGACTCATGGGTGCGCTCGTCATGACACATAGCGACGATAACGGCCTCGTTCTGCCTCCCGCACTTGCCCCCATCCAGGTGGTTATCATTCCCATTGGTGGTAAACCCGAGCAGGTGGCAGCCGTCGATGCAGCAGTTGCTCCTATTGTTGATGAACTCAAGAAGAAGGGTATCAGCGTGAAGTATGATAACGCCGACAACAAACGTCCTGGTTTCAAGTTCGCAGATTACGAACTCAAGGGCGTTCCCGTTCGTCTTGTACTTGGCGCACGCGACTTGGAGAATGGTACTGTGGAGGTAATGCGTCGCGACACTCTCGAGAAGGAGACACGTCCCCTCGAAGGTATTGTTGCCTATGTCGAACAACTTCTCTCCGATATCCAACAAAATATTTTTGCAAAGGCTAAAGCTTTCCGCGATGCTCATATTTACGAATGCGACGACTACGAGGAGTTCAAGCAGCGTGTCAAGGACGGCGGCTTCTTCCTTTGCCATTGGGACGGCACAGCCGAAACCGAGGCAAAGATTAAGGAAGACACGCAGGCCACCATCCGTTGTGTGCCATTCGGCGTAGAACAGACACCGGGCGTGGATATGGTCAGCGGAAAACCCAGCAAAGCTCGTGTCCTTATCGCAAGAAGTTACTAAAACCTCCTCCCTCAAATCCTCTCCCGAAGTGGGGGAGGCAAGGCAGAGAGAAGGTCTTTCCTCAATAGGGAAGGCATGGTGCCTTACTCTTTTTGTTGCAGAAGAGATTCCTGCTACAATTGTTATCTATGTGGCTTTGCTGATGTTTCTCCAGATGGGGATGGCGTTAGCAGAAGCCACATTCTTTTCTGCCTTGCTCTTTTTGCCATGGGCTTTGAAGTCTTTCATCCGGTCGTTGGTAGAGCATGTCATGCATCCCCGACTGCTACTCCACACCGTAGAGATATTGCTTTGCGGAGCCCTCGTCCTTTTAGCCTACTGCTGTAACAAGGGAGTTCTGCCTGTTTTCTACTCTCTGTTCAGTGTCTGTCTGCTGTGTTCTATCCATAGCCTGGCATCACAAGCATGTTACGAACGGACGATACATCCTTTGTATCGGCGTTTCCTTACGCCCCCTGGACAGATGTGCTCGCAAATGGCTATTGTATTCACCTATGGTGCCTTCATTTTTCTTGTCGGTATTCTGCAAGTCTATTCCCGCAATATCCGTTATTCGTGGCAGGTGGGTAGCTACGTGGCAGCAGGTGTCTTCCTGCTTTTCACTCTTTTTCACCTTGCTTTCTTGACTTTTTCAAATGATAATTCACAGGTAGAGGAAAGACATTGCAGCAAGAAGATTCTCCCATCGCGTGGCAATTTTTGGCGTGGCGCTTCCCTTCTCTTTCTACTTCTCCTGCCACAGGGACTGATGTTCTATGCGCGCGTACTATATTTATATGATGTACATTCAAATGGTGGTCTGCAATGTACCATACAGGAGATAGGCTTTGCTCAGGGCACGGTGGGCGTCATAGCATTCAGTCTTGGCCTCCTTCTTGGGCGCAGGATTGTCAGGAAAACCACACTTCGTGGTGGAAGTAATGGCGGAGGTAACAGTTTTTGGCTTATGGCTTGTTCTCTCGCTCTTTCGCCATTTGTCTATCTGCTCATGACAATTTATCCTCCTCAATATTTGTTACATTTGAGTTTCTGTACAGGCATGGCCCAACTATTTTTTGGTTTAGGATTAGGAGCCTGTCGCTTTCCGCTTACTGATATTTCTGGAACTCGTTATAATGCGTTGCTCAACCACCTTCGCATTCCTCCATTAGCGACTGTCATGCTTTTACCTATGGCAGCAAGCGGCTACCTTGTCTCCCAACTAGGGTACACAAACTTTTTCCTCTTCAACACAATTTGTGCTTTCTTTTGTCTTTTAGGCATCTTTGTGTTGCGTCGGCCATAGGCCTTCTCTTTCTCCTCAAACGAATAGGAAAATCCCCATAGCACTTTAGGGAAAATCACCTGCAAATGCTTGTAACAATGCCGTACCTTTGCAGTAGAAACAAAAATCAATGATTGTCTAACCCTAAAAACAATGATTATGAAAAAGATGATTTACCTCGCCGCATTTGCTATCATGATAGCTATGGGCAACATGGATGCCAACGCAAAGGTTCACGCAAAGCATAACAACAAAGGTAGGGTGGAGATGCCTGGCAATGTAAGGAACAAAGTTTTTGCAGGCCATCGCAATCATAACACTATTAGCCACGAACGCAGAATGGCGGAGGAACGTCGTCGCAAAGAAGAGATGCGTCGCAGAAACGCTCGTCACCATCATCGTCATGTTCATCACTGCGATGTTGTTGCCTGCAATGGCAGTGCCGTGGCCGGTGTGGCTGCAGGTGTAGCGGTAGCAGCCATCATAAGCGCTCTTGCTAGATAATATCAGGGTTATAGTTCTACTAAAATGGGGTGCAAACTGTTGATTGCACCCCATTTTAGTTGTCGTTATATAGAGAGATTATTTCAGTTTTGCCAATGTCTCTTTGATGCGACGCAGTGCTTCGACGATGTTCTCGTCGCTGGTGGCATAACTCATACGGAAGCACTCGGGCGAGCCGAATGCATCGCCGCCAACAGTTGCTACATGGCCTTCTTCGAGCAGATACATGGCGAGGTCGGTTGAGTTATTGATAACACGCTCACCGTCGCTTTTGCCGAAGAAACTACTGCACTTGGGGAAGAGATAGAAGGCACCTTGAGGCTCGTTTACCTCGAGTCCATGAATCTCTTTTGCCAACTTGACTATAAGGTTCTTTCTGCGTTCGAATGCTTTGCGCATGTCTTCTACGCACTGTTGGTCGCCGGCAAAGGCTACTTCGGCTGCTTTTTGGCTGACAGAGCAAGGACCGCTGGTATATTGGCCTTGGAGTTTGTTGCAGCCTTTTACAATCCATTCTGGAGCAGCAATGAAGCCAATGCGCCAACCGGTCATGGCATAAGCTTTGCTGACGCCATTGATGATGACAACACGATCCTTAATGTCGGGGAACTGAGCCATGCTGGCATGTTGACCGACATAGTTGATGTGTTCGTAGATTTCGTCGGCAATGACGATTACATCTTCGTGGCGGAGCAGTACATTCTTCAATGCTTCGAGTTCTTCTTTGCTGTAAACAGAACCTGTAGGGTTGCTGGGTGAGCAGAGGATGAGTGCCTTAGTCTTGGGAGTAATGGCTGCTTCGAGTTGCTCTGGAGTAATCTTGAAATCCTGTTCGATGGTTGCTTCCACATAGACAGGGGTACCTTCTGCCAGGAGTACCATTTGGGGATAGCTTACCCAATAGGGTGTGGGGATGATAACCTCGTCGCCTGCACTGACAATAGCCATAATTGTGTTGCAGACGCTTTGCTTTGCGCCATTGCTGCAAAGAATCTGGCTAGGAGCATAGTCCAGTCCGTTTTCGTTCTTTAACTTGTTGACGATAGCCTTCTTCAGTTCGGGATATCCGGGAACGGGGCTATAGCGACTATAGTTGTCTTCAACGGCTTTGATGGCTGCGGCTTTGATGTGGTCGGGAGTGTTGAAGTCGGGCTCACCTACACTCATATTTATAACATCTACACCTTCTGCTTTGAGTTCGCTACTGCGCTGGCTCATGGCAAGTGTTGCACTGGGTGAGAGGCGGTTCAGTCTCTCTGAAAGATTTGTGTTCATGTCGATATATAGATTAAAGATTTGTGTTAGAGTTTATGTCCCATTCTTGTTTTTTTTGTTTCGAGATAAGAGCGGTTGTATTTGTTTGGTTCAATCACGATAGGGATATTTTCAACGATGGTCAGTCCATAGCTTTCCAAACCGACACGCTTGACAGGGTTGTTGGTGATGAGACGAAGTTTGCCGACTCCCATTTCCCGAAGAATCTGTGCGCCAACGCCATATTCGCGTTCGTCGGGTCGGAAACCGAGATGGATGTTAGCATCTACTGTATCGTCGCCTTCTTCCTGGAGTTTGTAGGCAGCAATTTTGTTCATCAGTCCGATGCCGCGTCCTTCTTGGCTGAGGTAAACAATGATGCCTTTACCTTCTTTTTCTATCATTCGCATGGATTCGTGCAATTGTTCGCCACAATCGCATCGCTGGCTTCCGAAGATGTCGCCCGTCATGCAACTGGAATGCATTCTGACCAGTACTGGTTCGTCTTCTGTCCACTCGCCTTTGTAGAGTACAACGTGTTCTAATCCGTTGCTTTTTTGGCGGAACGGAATTATGTGGAAGTGTCCGTCTGCTGTAGGCATATCTGCTTCTACGCCTTTCTCTACGAGCGATTCTTGCTGTAGACGATAGGCTATCAGGTCGCGTATGCTAATGATTTTCAATCCATGCTCGCGAGCCACTTCTTTGAGCTGTGGCATGCGTGCCATTGTGCCGTCTTCGTTCAGTATTTCAATGAGAGCAGCTGCTGGTTGAAGGCCGGAAAGGCGTGCAAGGTCGATGGCGGCTTCTGTGTGGCCTGCTCTGCGGAGAACGCCTTTGTCTTGGGCATAAAGGGGGTTTATGTGTCCAGGACGACCGAAGTCGGAAGGCTTGCGTTTGGGGTCAGCAAGAGCACGGATGGTTGCAGCACGGTCGTGGGTGCTGACACCTGTTGTGCAACCTTCCAGAAGGTCGACCGTAACGGTAAATGGTGTGCCAAGCATGCTGGTGTTGTCTGCTACTTGGTGTTCAAGTTCCAGTTCTGCAGCTCGGCTCATGGTAATTGGTGCGCAGAGTACGCCTCTGCCGTTTTTTAGCATAAAGTTTACCTTTTCGGGGGTAATCATTTCGGCTGCGGTGATGAAGTCGCCTTCGTTTTCACGGTCTTCGTCGTCGACCACGATGACAAATTTGCCTTGACGAAAATCATCGAGGGCATCTTCGATGGTGCTTAGTACCTGTTCGTTATTATTGTCCATATCCTTTCTTTATGATTCTTTCAGAGATAAGTGTATTTATGTTTTGAATTTTATGCATGTCGAGTCTGAGTCTTAGTCTGTATCGCCAGATGCGCAGGTAGAAGAAGAGCCCCAGTGGAAAGAGGATGCCGACTGTCATGTTAAGCCGTTTGCTGCCGAATGGGCGGGTGTGTGCGCTTGGATTTATGATGGGGTAGTCGTTGATGTACATGAGTAGTACGTTGTCGCGACTGTTGTGCAGTTCTTCTATTAGTTCTTCCATGCGTTGGCTAAGGTTAGCAGCGTTTTTGTCTTGACCTGGTCGGAAGAAGATGTCGATGTAGTTTGGTATGCGTCGCAAGTGCATTGACATTCTGCATTTTGTGCAGAAGTCTGTCAGTTCGCCGAGCCGTTGTGGCAATGTGGCGTAGTCCGGATCGGTAATGATGACTTCTTTTCGGTTTAACTTGCGGCTTGGACGAAGTCCGAATAGTTGCATAAAGAAGTTGCGATAGCCTTCGATGTTGAAGACCACGCTGTCGCTGTTTGCTTTGTATGTAAGGAAGACGCCGGTGGCAAGCAGAACAAAACTGCTGAGCCATGTTCCGCTGCTCACGGTCCAAGCATCTACTTTTGCATTGTTCTCTCCTGCCTGGTCAACGATGTAATAGAAGATAAAGATAATGACGCTAACCACAACTGGCACTCCGAGTCCTCCTTTTCGGATGATGGCTCCAAGTGGTGCACCGACGAAAAAGAACAATAGGCAGGCAAGGCTCATGGTGCATTTCTGATACCATTCTATGTGATGACGACGCATATTGAGGTTTTTGTCGCCTGTTTCTATGGCTCGGAACTGATATTCTGCCTGCATGGTTTTGGCATGACTGAGTGCGCTGCGCCATGCTTTCAGTCGCTGTTCGTCGGATATGTCAAGGTAGAGCGAATCGAAATTGGTTGTTTCCTGTGCTTGTTTTACGATGGAAAGCGAGTCTGGGCGGCCGGCAGGAATGTCTTTACGCAGGTACCAGAGTTGTATGTTTTTGTATATTGCGTGGCGTGCGCTGTCTATGCGGTGGTTCATTGAATCGATACTATGACGCAGTTCTGCCATGTTTTTTGTTCTTGCATTGTGCGAGAAAAGATCAGCATCCATCAGGTTGAAGTTGGCATCGAAAGGGATGTAGTTCACTTCTTTTATGAACGATTCACGCATGTAGGGTACGTTGGCTCTTAGCATCGAACCTTGTTGTGCGTCCATGTTGCGGAAGCGTTCGCCTCCCCACAGTGTCAGTTTCAGGTGCATTTTGTCGGCAGTGCTTTGCAGGTGAGCACTGTCGGAGAGTACAATTTGAGTTTCATTGTAGTTGCCGGTGTTGGTATAAATCATCACTCCGTAGAGCATACCCGTCTTCGTGTCTTTGCGTTCCACATAGATGTTGTAGCCGGGGATGTCACTATAGAATATACCTTCGGGAATTTCCAATTCGGGGCTTTTCTGCTTCATGCTCCATGCCAGTCGCGAAAGTTCGCGTGTAGCATATGGACTGATTTTGTTTTGGAAGAAGAAACTGCTGCCACAGATAATGGTGTTGACGCAGATGAGGGGCATGAGGATGCGAACGAGTGGTATGCCAGCGGCTTTCATGCTGAGCAGTTCAAAACGTTCGCCCAGATTGCCGAACGAGATAAGGCTTGCCAGAAGGACTGCAAGCGGCATAGACTTGGGGATAAGCGTCAGACTGCTGTACCAAAAGAATTTCCCCAGGAGGTCGATGGTCAGACCTTTGCCGATGAGATTGTTCATCCACATCCACAGGAACTGCATGACAAAGATGAAGAGGCAAATGAAGAACGTGCCTGCAAAAAGAAGCAGGAACTGCTTGATGATGTATATGTCGAGCGTCTTGAAAATCTTCATTCTTTTCTATGCCTGTAGCTGCCGTTTTTGCATGCATACTATTGACGCGCAAAGATACAATAATAAAATGAATAATAGAAATATAAAAGCGAAAATTAGGCCTTATACACGAGAAGTTGAAAAAGTTTTCCAAAGAATCAGATACTCCACTCGTCTTTCGCCTCGAAGCACGCGTCGTTCTGCCCAAACGGACGCGTCCATTTTGCCAAGTGGACTGCAGGCGCGAAAATCTACCACTCGTCGGTTTGTAAAACTTCTCGTGAGTAATTGCCAAACTTCTCTGCAGAAGTCGGCGAAGTTCTCTCGTGTGTTTTCAAAACCTCCCGCATGGGCTTTTGTTATAACACGATTTTACAAATTAAAAAAGAGGAGTGCCAAAAGCACTCCTCCTATTGATGATGTTCTCAAATTTCAGATTCTTATCGTTCTTTCGCGCGACAAGAATCTTGACTTATGTCGAGATTTAGAGTTTGTCGTTGCTGCCGAGAACCTCCACAATCTTGTGGATGTACATCTTCTTCATGTTCTCGCGAGCGGGCTTCAAGTACTGGCGGGGATCGAAATCACCGGGCTTCTCGTTGAAGTGCTTGCGGATAGCTGCTGTCATGGCCAGACGGCTGTCGCTGTCGATGTTGATTTTGCAAACTGCACTCTTGCTGGCTTCGCGGAGTTGCTCTTCGGGAATACTAACTGCGTCGGGCAACTTACCACCGTTTGCGTTGATGGTGTCAACCTCGTCCTGAGGAACAGAACTTGAGCCGTGCAGAACGATGGGGAATCCGGGCAGGCGAGACTCGATATCCTGAAGAATGTCGAATGCGAGTGGGGGAGGAACGAGCTTGCCAGTCTTGGGGTCGCGTGTGCACTGGTCGGGAGTGAACTTATATGCGCCGTGGCTGGTGCCGATAGAGATAGCCAAGCTGTCGCAACCGCTACGGGTAGAGAAGTCAACAACCTCTTCGGGCTTTGTGTAGTGAGATACTTCGCTAGAAACCTCGTCTTCTACACCTGCCAATACACCCAACTCAGCCTCTACAGTTACGTCGAACTGGTGAGCATATTCAACAACCTTCTTTGTCAAAGCAATGTTCTCTTCGTAGGGGAGGTGAGAACCGTCGATCATCACGCTTGAGAAACCATTGTCGATGCACTCCTTGCAGAGTTCGAAAGAATCACCATGGTCGAGGTGAAGAACAATCTGAGGATTCTCGCAACCGAGTTCCTTTGCATATTCAACAGCGCCCTGAGCCATATAGCGGAGGATGGTGCCGTTAGCATAGTTGCGAGCACCCTTACTTACCTGCATGATAACGGGAGACTTTGTTTCTACAGCAGCCTGCACGATAGCCTGCATCTGCTCGAGAGTGTTGAAGTTGAATGCGGGGATGGCATAGCCACCTGCCACTGCCTTTGCGAACATCTCACGGGTGTTCACCAAGCCGAGTTCTTTGTAACTTGTCATAATGTTTAGTGATTAACTATTTATTTTGTTTACTAAAAAGTTTTTATACGTAACGGGCACAAAGGTACGTTTTTAATATCAAATATACAATAAACATCATTTAAAATTATTTCCTAACACGTAACTTTGCTATCTCTACTTTGCAGCAACCCTTTGGTGAAATGGAGTGGAAGAAAGGCATTTTACAATGTCCTGCACCACAAGGCCGGCAAGCGTCATGCCGAAAATGGCTGTGATATGAGCCAATGAACCGTTGGTCTGAACCTTTCCAAAGGATTGGCTATCGTCTTGAATTGCTTTGCCGAGATTGGGCAAGGGTTGCTCTTCGCTATGGACACAAAGGAATTTATGTGCAGGAAAGAGCTTGTTCCGTCGCATCGATGAACGCATCGCTGCCGCGAGAGGATCTCCTTTAATCTTCCAAAACTCGGATACCTTAACCATCGTTGGGTCAAGGCGTAAGGCTGCTCCCATTGAAGAAAAAAGTTTTACGCTAATCTTCGTCGTTTGTAGTATTAGACTTATCTTGTCCTTAAGCGAGTCGATGGCATCGATGACATAATCATAGGTTTTCAATTCGAACTCGTCTTTGTTCTCTTCGCAATACCTCTTCTGCATCGTAATGATGTTGGCATCGGGGTTAATCTCCAGTAAGCGGTTGCGTAAAGCCTCGACTTTTGCCTGTCCAATAGTCTTGGATGTTGCCATAAGTTGGCGATTGCAATTTGTGATGCATACTACGTCGCTATCTACAAGCGTAAGGTGCATGACGCCTTCACGAACAAGACATTCGGCACACCAGCTGCCCACACCACCCACGCCAAAGATGATGACACGCTTTTGGCATATGCTTTTCAATGCTTCTTTGCCAAGCAGAAGTTCCGTTCTATTGAATATTTCCTGATTCATCCTCTAAACTCTACTACGGTGATGCCTGCACCTCCGAACTGTACATGTTCGTCATGAGCAGAGACAACCCCCGATACGGTGGAAAGATATTGGCGTATAACCTGGCGAAGTGCACCGGTTCCTGTGCCATGAAGAATACGAACCCTTGAGACATTGACCAGCAAAGCATCGTCGATGAAGTAAGTTACGGCCTGTAATGCTTCGTCGGCACGCATTCCCCGAACATCTATTTCTTGTCGGAAGTCAAGGTGTTTCTGGCGAATACTGTCTTGTGTTTGTCGGCTGACGACAACGGTTTGTGTCGATTCCTGCTTTGGTGCCTCCTTGCTTCGTTCAAGTCTTTTCAGGTCGACCAATGTTCTCATCACACCAAAGGTGACGGTTGCTTGCTTGCCTTTGATGGCAACGATGGTTCCAATGGAAGTCTGCCCCTTGATGCGGACAGTTGCTCCAACCTCTAATTCTTCTTTTGTGAGTGGTGGTTTGGTTGTAGATTGTCCTTCTGCACGAAGAGGTGTTTGGAGCGAAGCCTTTTGTTTTGCAGCCTGTCTTTCTGCATGGCGTTTTCTGCGTTCTTCTATCTGTCGGCGTTTCTTCTCTACGTAAGCATCGAGTTCTTCCTGACTCATCTGCTCGGCGACCTCTTCGCGGAATGTTTGCAACTGCTGTCGTGCGGAACGTGTCCGCTCTTTGTCGGCTTGTGCTTCCTTGATTTCTCGGATGGTATTCTCTATCTGCGCATTGGCAGCGGCAATGATTTTGTCGGCTTCTGCTTTTGCTTCGCGTATGATTTCCTTGCGTTTGCCGCGTAGTTCTTCTATTTCTTTTTCGTATTGTTCAATGGTCTTGACCATCTGTTTCTCTTGCGAATGGATGGTCTGCCGCTTGCCTTCCCAGTAGCGTTTGTCGCGAGTGATGTCGAGAAGGTATTTGTCGGCATTGACATAGTCTTGGCCTACGAGTGCTGTTGCATCGGCAATGATGTCTTCGGGTATGCCTATCTTGCGTGCTATCTCTACGGCAAAACTGCTTCCTGGATTGCCTATTTGCAACTGGAAGAGTGCTGTCATCTTTTGTCTGTCGTAGAGCATGGCACCATTCACTACTCCTGGTGTGTCTTCGGCAAAGTGTTTGAGGTTCTGATAGTGTGTTGTGATGACACCGAAAGCGCCTTTTTCGACGAATCGTTTGAGTACGGCTTCGGCTATTGCTCCGCCGATGGTTGGCTCTGTTCCACCGCCAAATTCGTCGATGAGCAGAAGCGAGGATGGTGTGCAGCCAGACATCATGCGCTTCATGTTAAGCAGATGGCTGCTGTATGTACTGAGGTCGTCGTCGATGCTTTGCTCGTCGCCGATATCGATGAATATATGACTGAAGATGCCAGCCCTTGAGCCGTCTGCCATCGGGACAGGCAAACCACACTGGAGCATGTATTGTAGCAAGCCGACTGTCTTGAGGCATACGCTTTTTCCGCCTGCGTTTGGTCCGCTTATGATAAGGATGCGTTGTTTTTTGTTCAGTTTGATGCTGAGCGGAACTATCTTCGAGCCATGCTTATGCAGTTTGGCTTCGAGGAGAGGATGGCGGGCATCGAACCAGTCGACGAGTGGGGTGGAGTATATTTCGGGTGAGCGTGCTTCGAGACTTTGGGTGAGGTGATGTTTGGCAATGAGGAACTCTATGTCGGCAAGGAATTCGAAGCCTCGCAGCAATTCCTTGAGGTTTGGGCGTATTTGCTCTGTGAATTCGCGCAGGATGCGAATGAGTTCTCGGCGTTCTTCGGCTTCGAGTTCTCGAATTCTGTTGTTGGCTTCTACAACTTCTGCTGGTTCGATGAAGACGGTTTTGCCTGTTGCGCTTTCGTCGTGGACAATGCCTTTGATGCGTCGCTTCATGGCTGGGACGACGGGGATGACGAGTCTGCCGTCGCGCATGGTTGGTGCTACGTCTTTTTCTACCAGGCCTTCTGCTTGTGCCGATTTGAGGATGTTTGCCAGTGTTCTGCTGACACTTCCTTCGGCGCGCTTCAGTTCGTGGCGGATGTACAAGAGTTCTCTGCTTGCTTCGTCTTTGATGCGTCCGTGTTTGTCGAGTATCTGTTCGAGTTGGCGGACAACGGTCAGGAAGGTGAAGACGCCTTCGGCAAGTTTTTCGAGGGCTGGGTAGGTTATTTTCCCGGCTTCGGTATTGTGGTTGAGAGTATCTGCATCGCTGCTGTTTTGGGCGTTGGTGTTTGGGTTTTCTCTGATGATTTTCACCCAAGCGTGCAGGGTGCGTAGTGTTCGGAGCAGTTCCCAGAGAGTTTGTTCTTCGAGGTATGTGCCTTCTATTCGGAGTCGATGGATGTCTTCTCGCAGGTCGAAGAAGTCTTGCTCGGGCTGCTCCATGGTTGTCTGCAATATGTGGCTCAGTTCGGCAAGTTGCTGGTGTAGGGTGGTGACGGCCTCGTGATTGGCAAGGAACTGCATGGCATCTACACGCTCATGTCCGAGCGGGCTGGTGCAATGGCCGTGCAAAAGGGTGCGAATTTCATTGAAACCTATCTTCTCTTCGAGGGTCATTGTGTGTCTTTCTGTTATCTGTTCTTTATACCTTTTATGGGGCGTTTTGTGACGTTTCTGTTCTCTTCGGATTCTTGCCTTCTGGCTGTTGCGACAGAATGGTTAACCTTTATCGGTATAATGCTTAACCATTATTGATGGAAAGGTTAACCATTATTGGCAAATAGGTTAACCCTTATTTGGGGAAAGATGAACCATTCTGCGAAACATGCTGTTGCATTACTTTATTACTAGAATCAGAATCCATTGATTATAAACATACTAAAGATTCTTCTTTGGGTACATTGTGTCCCACCATGTGGGGTCGTCTTTCAGCCATTTTGCAAACCATGCCATGATGCTGTCGTGCCAACGGATGCGTTTGTTATAGTTGAGGATGTGGTGATTCTCTCCCTCGACTGTAATGAAAGCTGTCTCACGGCCAAGCAACTTCAGAGCCGTAAACATCTGTATGCTCTCGTTGATGGGCACATTGGTGTCCGCTCCGCCATGCATGAAAAGGATGGGCGTGTGTACTTTGTCGGCATTGAAGAGCGGAGCATGACCGCTATATAGCTCCATATTGTTCCAAGGATAAGAATGAGCCGCAGCAGTCGTGTTGTAGGAATAGCCCCAATATCCGTAGCCCCAGTAACTGGCAGGATTGCTGATGCCTGCATGGCTCATGGCAGCCGCAAAGATGTCGGTCACCGTCTGCAGATACATTGTCATGAATCCACCGTAACTGGCACCCAGACAACCAATCTTGTCGGCCTTTACAAACGGATGTTCCTTGCAGAACTGCTTGGTGCCCTGAATGATGTCGTCGGCCGTATAGTCGCCATAAGCATTGACGTGGCGCGAAGAAAACTCTTGGCCGAAACCGCTACAGCCGGAGGGTTGAATCACATAGACCACGTAACCCATGGCAGCCCACTCTTGATAGTTGTAATAACTGTCGAGCATTCGGCCGACAGGAGAACAGCCGCCATAGTAATAAACCAGCATCGGATACTGCTTTGTCTCGTCGAAGAATGGTGGCAAGTAATAGCAACCATAGATGCTGTCACCACGTTCTGCCTTGAAGTTCCAGTCCTTACATTCGCCAAGTTGTATGTCTTTCAGGCGGGTAGGGTTGAGGTCACAAAGCACTTGCTCCTTGCCTGTCTTGAGATTACGCAGCCAACAACGGTCCGTGCTCATGCTGCTCTCGCCTACATATGCCAAATAAGGTTTCTCTTTGGCAAGGCTAAAACTACCATATATAAAAGGTTCGGAAAGCGACAACAACTCAGCTTCTCCATCTTTGGGATTGATGCGATAGAGACTTTCAAGGTCGCGGTTCTCACAAAGCGCATAAATCATGCCGTCCTGCTCCGACCATTGGAAGGAAGAAACAGAAGGGTCGAACTCGCGCGTCAAGCAGCGTCTTTCCTTTGTCTGCAGGTCAATAAGGAACAATTCATAGTCGTAACTGCTCGGAATTACACTGTCCGGCAGCGTATTGCCAATGCCCCCAAGCGCCTCAGGGCTGCCCGTCATGGCAATATACTTCTCGTCGGGCGAAAATCTATACGAGCCAATGAAACCATCATGGCGCACCAGTGTGTCAACCTTGCCCGTAACAGCATCAAGCAAAAGCAGATCAACAAAACTGAAAGGACGCTCTGTCAGGTCATCTTTATAGACAGAAACAAGATAACGGCTAGCGTCTCTGTTGGGAGTTACATATACATTGCGTGCACCTTTGGTTATAGGAGTCGTAATGCCCGTTGCTATATCATAGAGCGAATAGTTGCGGCGTTTGCGCCATCCAGGCTGACGGTCGTCGGGTTCCAGAATTTGATGAACGTCCTTGTTCTTCTCCTCGGGAACCTTCTCGTCGATGGTTACAAGGAACTTCTTCAAGTCGCGGGTAAGTTGTGCATAGCCCTTTCCGCTGTATTTGCCTACTGGAGTTCGGCTGCCAGACTTTATATCAACCTTCTCATAGCACCACGTTCCTTCCGTCTCCTTGTAGCATCGCAGGTAAAGATCATCTTCAGGAAGCCAGTATTGGAAGCCGTCAAGACTAAATTCCTTGCCCGTTGCAAGCTCAATGAAAATATTTTTGCTGCCAGTCTCGCCACCCTTATAGGTAATACTTTTACGGATTTTGGCATACTTTGCAGAACTGGAGAGCTCAACACCGCTGATGCGTTCGCCGTGCATCATGTCAGCATTTGTCCAATAACGCTTGCCTTCCGGATTGAGTTCGAAGCATTGTTCACTCTCCACAGATACACGAAGTGTGTCCGGTTTGTCGCCCTTGCAAAGTAATTTGATACTTATTTCATGTCGACCAGGAACCAGTTCGAAGTCGCCACCCTGTTCGTTTCCGTCAACAAAGAGCTTGTGTTTGCTCTCGCATTTAACGTTGATTTTACCTTTCACAAAGCCCGTATTCTGCAACGTGAAGCCAGCCATATATAATTGAGGCTCTGCAGTTGCAGCCAACACTACCTCCGTTTTTGTTTCTTTGTCCTTCCAAATGTCTGTCTTTACAAAGGCATCCATGAGTACATTGTCAATGTCTATCCGGTTTCCTTCGTTGTCCAGCGTATCGGTCATCAAAGGTTTTGTTGTCGAATAAGGGCCTGCAAGGCGAATTTCGTTAATGTCTGTTTTCTCTGCAAACACTGCGGTAGACAGAACAAATAAGGCAAATGCAGCCCAAATGGTTTTAGCTTCTTGATACATTCTTTACTCCTTTTACGGTTTTTAGTTTCTTGATGAGTTGTTGAAGGCGGCTTGTGTCGTCGAGCATGACGGTAAGTGTGCCGTTGAAGAGCCCGTCTCCTGTGTCGATACTTATGCTTCGCAGGAGGATTTTCTCTTCCTTGCTGATGATACTTGTTATGTTGTTGACTATTCCAATGTCGTCATTACCAATGACACGTAGTGTGATGGGGTATTGGCTGCCACGCTTTCCTGCCCACATTGCACGGACAATTCTGTAGCCGAAACGTTGGCGAAGTTGTGGGGCATTAGGGCAATTCTCTCGATGAATCTTGATGCCTCCACCGCTTGTGACGAAGCCAAAGACTTCATCTCCATAGACAGGTTGGCAGCAGCGTGCCATCTGGAAGTCGAGTCCCTTTAGGTTTTGGTCGATGACAAGAACATCGGTGCCGATTGCTTGGTGTTTCGAGTTGTCATCTTCCGGCAACACATATTGGTTTGCACTCTGTGTTGAAACGCTCTTTTCTGCTTCGCCCCGGTCGTAACGTTGTTGCTGTGCGTAGGCATCAAGCGCGGTGTTCATATCGAGTTTGCCGTCGGCAAGGGCAGCATAGAAGTCTGTTACATACCGATAACCGAGTTTTGTTATGGTGTGCATCAGTACGGGTTCTTCGAACTCGAGTTTCTTGTTTTTCATTTTTCGCTCGAGTTCTTCTTTTGCAAGCAGTGCCTGCCGACTTTCCATCTCTTTTAGGCTTTGCCGAACCTTAGCTCTTGCTCGTGTTGTTGTGAGGATGTTTAGCCAGTCGCGCTTGGGTGTTTGGTTGCTGTTTGTCAGGATTTCTACCTGGTCTCCGCTTTGCAGTTTCTGGCGAATGGTTACGTTTTTTCCTCCGATGCGTGCGCCTACACAGCGATTGCCTACTTTTGAGTGTATGTGATAGGCGAAGTCGAGTACGGTTGCGCCCATGGGAAGTTTGAAGATGTCTCCTTTAGGCGAGAAGACGAATACTTCTTCTTCGTTCAGATCGAGCCGGAATTGGTCCATGAGATGTGCATCGTCGTTGGCTTCGAGGGCGCTTCTTACGCCTGCCAGCCACTCTTCGACGCAGCTTTGTCCGCCTTTGATGCCCTTGTATCGCCAGTGTGCAGCGAGTCCGTGCTCGGCGATGTCGTCCATTCGTTCTGTGCGTATTTGTACTTCAACCCATTTTTGTTCCGGTCCAAGGACGGTGATATGGAGGCTTTCGTATCCGTTGCTTTTGGGGACGGAGAGCCAGTCTCGCATGCGTTTGGGGTTGCTTTGGTACATGTCGGTAATGATGCTGAACACTTGCCAGCATTCCATTTTCTCTCGTTCGGGCGAGGATTTGAGTATGATGCGAATGGCAAAGAGGTCGTAGACGCCGTCGACGTCGACGTGTTGCTTTTGCATTTTCTGCCAGATGGAGTGGATGCTTTTTGTGCGTCCCTTCATGTGGTAGTGCAGTCCGGCTGCGGTGAGTTTTTCGTCGAGTGGTTTGAGGAACCGTTCGATGTAGGCGTCTCGGCTGCGTTTGGTTTCGTTGAGTTTGTCTTTTATGTGGTAGTATGCGTCGCGTTCGAGGTATTTTAGGCTCAGGTCTTCCAGTTCGCTTTTGAGTTTGTAGAGGCTGAGTTTGTGTGCAAGGGGTGCGTAGAGGTATGCTGCTTCCATGGCTACTTTGCGTTGTGCCTCGAGGTTTTGAGTGTCTCGGATTTGGCGCATGATGCATACGCGGTTGGCAATCATGATGAGGATGACGCGCATGTCTTCGGCAAAGGTGACGAGGAGGCTGCGGAAGTTCTCGGTTCCTACGGTTGCACTCTTGGCATAGAGTTCTCGGATGCGCATCAATCCGTGGAGTATCTTTGCTACTTCTTGGCCGAATTCCTGTTGGATTTCGTCGAGAGTGGCTGCTCCGCTTTTGAGAACCGACCACAGGAGGACGCTGAGTACGCTGCCTCGCGAGAGTCCTATTTCTTCTGCTACGATGAGGGCGGTTTCGGTATCTTTGACGATTGGATTGATGTTGAAGGCATCGCGCTGAAGGAGTTCGTGTTTTGCTGCTCGTGTGAGGTATGATTTTACCTTTTCCTGGTCGCCTTCTTGTATTACGTCGGCAGCCAATGCAAAGAGTTTCTGTTGCATTGTTTCAACGCGGATGCGTTCGTCTTCGGTAAAGAATTCCTTCAGCTCCATTGCGGATACGGTTTTAGTTTGTTGGTCGGGTGTCTGGCCGAGCAGTGGCAGAATTAAACGGTTTGGTGTTTTTCTGTGGCGGACCGGCTTGGGATGTTAACTCTGCAAAGGTACATTATTAAATTGGAAACAGAAAGCAGTTTGTTAAAAATTATAGGATATAGGTCAACAATTAAGAATTTTTTCACCTTCGAAGGTGTTGTGTTAATTTGAGTTTGATATGTGTTTTTTAGTGATTTGGTTGGCTGACATTTTGCTTGTTTTTTGGGGTTTTTGGTTACAATCTGTATTTTGCAACCTCGCTCAGAATCGCTTAAAATTCATCGGGCAGTGCCTTTGCTGCTTTTTTGCAAAAATCAGATGGGGGATTGCCTTGTCTGATTTTCATGATGTTAAGTGTTTGGTTGTTGTTTTAGTAAATGCTTTTTGCCAATAATGGTTAAGGGTTCCTGCTGTTTCGGTGTGCCTTTTTGGCTTTACAGACCTGGGCTTTTTGGGGGACATCCCACGTTAAGTCTAACGACATCCCACGCCGAGTCTGTCAATATCCTATCCCAAGTCGGCAATCAACCAACACGGAATGGCTGATATCGATGTAGATTGCCAGGATTTTTGTCAGTTTTTGATGTGATAAAATGTCAACATATCTGCCAATTTGCTTACAGGGTGGCTGTTTTGGGCCTGTGTGGCAAATGTGTTAATCTAATGTTGTCTCGATTGTGTTATAACTTATTAAAAACCGAAGAGATAGTGTTTATAGATATGAATAATCATGAAAAATAATTAAACCGGTATCATAAAATATGATATTATATGTTTTTATCGCTATATTTGCATTGACAAAAGATGTTTAACAAGTTTAAAACTTACGACAATGAAAAGAACGTTTCAGTTGATGGCACTTGCAGTCATCGTAATTTCTCTCGCAAGTTGTGAAGACAAAAAGATTGTAACCTTTGCCGAACTCCCACAGTCTGCTCAAACATATATACAGGAAAATGTTGCTGATGCAAAGGTTGTGTATATTAAAAAGGAAAAGGATTTCTTCCGAACAAAGTATGAAGTTCGCTTCGACAACCAGTTGGAACTCGAGTTCAAGGGCGACGGCACACTCGTAGATGTCGATGTGAATGACTGAATAAAAAACATGTATAACTCCTAAACAACGAAACTATGAAACAGAATAGATATTTCCTGATGGCAATCATCACCCTGATGCCCTTAAACATTAGTGCAAACAACAAAGTGGTTCCCGCAGAGAATCTGCCCCACTCGGCCAAAACATTCATCGAGGAAAACTATAAAGGTCATAAGATCTTGCGCGTAGAAAAAGACTGGAACTCCTACGACTGCTTCCTGGCAAACGGCACAAAAATAGAATTCTCCAAGAAAGGAATCTGGGAAGAGGTG
The DNA here is from genome assembly GCA_017631315.1 of Bacteroidaceae bacterium. Taxonomy (GTDB): domain Bacteria; phylum Bacteroidota; class Bacteroidia; order Bacteroidales; family Bacteroidaceae; genus Physcousia. The sequence goes on from JAGBTN010000017.1 coordinate 271,089, forward strand.
GAACAAAATCTTACCGATGCCATAGTTCCGAAAACAATCCAGAACTACGTGAAAGACAACTTCCCCAATAAGACCATCAAAAAGATTGAGAAAGAGCGTTATGGCTATGAGGTTGAACTGACAAACGACGTCAGCATGAGGTTCAACAAACAAGGAACATTCATCAGAATGAAAGACTGAAATCATTCAAAACATACAAACGAATCGGCCGGAACTTTCCGGCTGATTTTTTGTTCCGGTTAAATAAATATTCGCTCTTCTTTCTTTTTATTTGATAAATTCGTATATTTGCAAGGAATTTGTAAACAATCAAAAAACACAAGTATATGTTCAACGCTGAAGATATTCTGCAAATAGAGCAGAAGGGAATGAACGAGGCGCAGATAAATGCGCAATTGGAAAACTTCAAAAAAGGCTTTGACTTCCTCAAACTCGAAGGCGCTGCAGCTGTCGGCAATGGCATTGTCGCTCCAACAGAAGACGAGGCAGAAGCCTACATCCAGGCTTGGAATAACTACAAGGCAGAAGGGCATAACATTACCAAGTTTGTGCCTGCAAGCGGAGCAGCCAGCCGCATGTTCAAGAACTTGTTTGAATTTCTCAATGCAGACTACGAGGCTCCCGCTACAGATTTCGAGAAGACATTCTTTGCCCACATACACAGTTTTGCTTTCTACGATGCACTGAACGATGCTTGTTTCCTAAACGAAGGTAAGGGCATCGACGCACTCGTTGAGGAAGGAGACTATAAAGCCGTGGTGGCAAACCTGCTCGGCGAAGATGGTCTCAACTACGGACAACTGCCGAAAGGCCTGCTTCAGTTCCATACATACGACGACTGTGCCAAGACTCCCGTTGAAGAACATCTCACCGAAGCAGCACTCTATGCAAGCAGTAGGGGAGAGGCAGACGTACACTTTACAGTAAGCCACGAACATCGTGACCTTTTCCAGGAGCTCATCGACCGCGTTCTGCCCGAATTCAAGGCTCAGCATAATCTCACATACAATGTAAGTCTGAGCGAGCAGAAGCCAAGCACAGACACCATTGCCGTCAATATGGACAACACGCCCTTCCGTACAAACGACGGAAAACTCTTGTTCCGTCCGGGTGGACACGGCGCACTCATCGAGAATCTTAACGACCTGAAGAGCGACATTGTCTTCATCAAGAACATCGACAATGTTGTGCCCGACTATATGAAGGCAGAAACAGTTTACTGGAAACAGGTCATTGCCGGTATTCTCGTAGAAGTGCAGAAACAGGTGTTCGGCTACCTTCGTTTGCTCGACAGCCATAAGTATTCTCACGAAGACCTTGAAGAAATCATCCGCTTTACCCGTCATACACTCGGATGCAATATAGCCGGATTAAAAGATTTGGAAGATACCGAACTGCACATATACCTTAGGAAGAAGCTCAATCGCCCCATACGCGTCTGCGGTGTAGTGAAGAATGTTGGCGAACCAGGCGGTGGCCCATTCCTCGCATACAATCCCGATGGCAGTGTTTCGTTACAGATTTTGGAGAGCAGCCAAATAGATCAAAACAATCCAGAATACATGAATATGTTTACACAAGGCACTCACTTCAATCCAGTCGACCTTGTTTGTGCTGTCCGTAACTACAAGGGCGAGAAGTTCAATCTGCCCGATTTTGTTGACCCTGCAACAGGTTTCATTTCATACAAGAGCAAGGATGGTAAGGAACTGAAGGCTTTGGAATTGCCAGGTCTATGGAATGGTGCGATGAGCGACTGGAACACAATTATGGTAGAGGTGCCCCTTGCAACCTTTAATCCTGTTAAAACGGTCAACGACTTGTTGCGTCCGCAACATCAACCCTCTGTTTGAAAATAGTATTTTAATTTATTCTCTAATTCTTAATACATAAGACCATGAAATCAGATATACAGATAGCACGCGAAACGCCGCTGCTTCATATAACGGAAATTGCTGGCAAACTTGGCATTTCTGCTGACTTGTTGCAACCTTATGGACATTACACGGCAAAGGTTCCGGAGACACTCATCGACGATGAGAAAGCAAAACAACACAAACTTATTCTTGTAACAGCCATCACTCCTACGAAGGCCGGCATAGGAAAGACAACGGTCAGTGTCGGGCTTGCTCTTGGCATGAATCGTATCGGAAAGAAGGCTGTCGTGACTTTGCGTGAGCCGTCGCTCGGCCCTTGTTTTGGCATGAAAGGCGGTGCCGCAGGCGGTGGTTATGCACAAGTGCTTCCGATGGATAAGATTAACCTCCACTTCACTGGTGACTTCCATGCCATCACGTCGGCTCACAACATGATAACCGCTTTGATGGACAACTATATCTACCAGCATCGCGAAGAAGGCTTTGCCCTAAAGGAAGTGCTGTGGAAGCGTGTCCTCGATGTCAACGACCGTAATCTCCGATATGTTGTTACCGGACTCGGTGCAAAGACCAATGGCGTGACGATGGAGAGTGGTTTCGACATCACACCGGCAAGTGAGATTATGGCCATTCTTTGTCTTGCAAAAGACCAGCACGATTTGCGCAGAAGAATTGAAAACATTCTGCTTGGCACCACAATAGACGGGAAGCCTTTCCGTGTAAAAGACATGGGAGTGGCAGGAGCAATTTGTGTCCTTCTTAAGGATGCCATACAGCCCAACCTCGTTCAGACAACGGAAAACACACCTTCGTTTGTACATGGCGGCCCGTTTGCCAACATTGCACATGGTTGCAACAGTGTGATTGCCACACGTCTTGCTTTGACTTTCGGCGACTATGTCATCACAGAAGCCGGTTTCGGTGCCGACTTGGGTGCAGAGAAGTTCTTCAATATCAAGTGTAGAAAGAATGGCTTGCAACCGGCTCTCACCGTGCTTGTTGCTACCACACAAGGCTTGAAGATGCATGGCGGTGTGCCTGAAACGGAGATTAAACAACCCAACCTTGCCGGTTTGCAAGAAGGTTTGAAGAACCTCGACCGCCATATCGCCAATCTGCAAGGCTTCGGACAAACCGTTGTTGTTTGCTTCAATCGCTATGCTGCCGACACAGACGATGAGATAGAACTCTGCCGTCAGCATTGTGCAGAACTCGGTGTCGGCTTTGCCATCAACAATGCCTACGTCGAAGGAGGCAAGGGAGCCGAAGAGTTGGCACACCTCGTTGTTGACACCATAGAGCAGAATCCCAGCAAACCGTTGCAGCTTAGTTATCCCGACGAAGTGTCTGTCGAGGAGAAAGCAGAGGCTGTTGCCAAGAAGGTATATGGTGCAGATGGTGTCACCTTTAGCCCCGCAGCAAAGAAGATGATTGACAAGATCAACGCAATGGGCATCAGTCATTATCCCATTTGCATTGCAAAGACACAATACTCCTTCTCTGCCGACGCCAAGGCTTACGGCGTACCCAAAGGTTTCAAAATAAACATACGCGACATCGTCATAAATTGCGGTGCAGAGATGCTCGTCCTCATTGCCGGCGACATTATGCGTATGCCCGGCCTTCCAAAGAGTCCACAGGCAGAACGCATCGACCTTACACCGGAAGGAGAAATCGACGGACTGTCATAGTTCTTCCGAAAGGCTCTATAACCTTATATATTTAACATGCTAAAGTGGCAAACACTTCAATCGAGTTTGTCATTTTATGCGAACAGAATTTAGTGTCGTATATATGAACGATACTGTTATGCAATTGTAGCTCTGAAACAGGGCTACAATTGCATAGTCTTTTGGGTATCCCTTTCTAATGGACAATAAATGTATACTAGATTTTAACAATCAAGAGATTACAATATCAAAAATAATAACAACCAATATTATGTAATATTCTTTTAGGCTACCCAATGCTCAATTAATAAAAGATCGGATTGTGAAGACGTTCTAGTTCCTGTAAAAGAAATTGTAAGATATTGAAGAAGAATTTTCAACACAAGATGGGGTAATTATTTTCCTGATTAAACTATTTCTGAAAAACCTTTTATAAAAGTATATTCGCTTTGAAAATATTTTTTCTTCATTTCTTCATACTTATATTCTTTTTTACTTACCTTGGTTACATTACCATTCCAATTCAAATGTTCATCATGCATTAGCCATATTTCATCGGCTGTACATGTAGCAGTATCTTCGTTAGTCAGCCTTGCTACTGCTATAGTAAAACCTTTATCTGTAGTTGCGATGGCAGCACATTCACAAAGAAATTTCGATTCAAGTGTTTCACAGTTAATTATGAATAATTGATACTCCGTAGTCCAGCCATTACTATTTGCATGTACTCGAGTTACAACATACAGATTCTTCTTATCTTTAGAAACTCGATAATGTGACATATCGGGTATTCTTCCTAAATAATCAAAATAATCCGGCACATCCTCATAACGACCATAAATCAGATGGATATACTCCTTTTCATTTTTCTTCTCATCATCCACATATAATATATGTGTATTTTCTGACCAAGACCAACGCATACCACCAAATGAGCGTGAATGGCCATCTTCGCAAGTATATGTGTAGAACTCCGTATAAACAAGTGTCAACTCCGCATCTGTCGACAAAGAATCTTCCTCTAATGTGTCATTCACACAATTTAGGGAATCCTTATTTCCTGACGCTCCCTTGTTTATGCCGGTGCATCCTAAAAGTGCCAAACTTGCTATATAGGCTGCGATTATTACAATAAGAATGAAATGTTGCATAATTCATGTGTTTTAGGTTTTGCAACAAAATTATTCACATATTGCAAACATGTTAGCAATATATTTAACCCCCTTCTTGCACATTATTATAAATTTCCGATATGAAACGAAAGTGTCTCCGTCGAGGCTATTTACAGTTTGATAAACTTTCGCATTGCAAAGATACAAAATACTTTTGAATAATGAACAAGAAGTAATCGAATAATAATCTTCTTACGAGAGAACGAAAAAACACTCAAGAGAACTTCGCCAACTTCTGCTGTGAAGTTGCCCGACTTCTCTGCAGAAGTTTGGCAATTACTCACGAGAAGTTTTACAAGCCGACGAGTGGGGAATTTTACACCTGCAGTCCACTTGGCGAAATGGACGCGTGGGGTTTACTGTCGTCTGCTGATTGAAATCGTCTGTTCGGGAAGCCAAAATGTCGTGGCGTCTGCCATTTTGTCGGGAGAAGATGCTTTTGCACGGGAATTGTAAATAAGGGGGTGAGAACATAACAAAGGAGGAATTAACATGAAACAGAACACAAACCAACAAAATGAAGAGAAGAGCCTGCAGAAGTATGCTCGTAATCTGGTTGACGAAGCCCGAGCAGGAAAACTTGACCCTGTAATCGGTCGTGACGATGAGATACGTCGTGTACTGCAAATCCTCTCTCGTAGGACAAAGAACAACCCCATCCTCATAGGCGAACCGGGAACAGGAAAAACGGCCATCGTGGAAGGGCTTGCACACAGAATACTGCGCGGCGACGTGCCAGAGAACCTAAAGAACAAGCAACTCTACAGTCTCGACATGGGCGCACTCGTGGCTGGCGCAATGTACAAGGGTGAATTCGAAGAACGACTGAAAAGCGTAGTGAAAGAAGTGACCGACAGCCAGGGAGGCATCATCCTCTTCATCGACGAGATTCACACGCTGGTCGGTGCCGGCAGGGGAGACGGTGCCATGGACGCCGCAAACATACTGAAACCAGCCCTTGCCAGAGGCGAAATGCGAAGCATCGGTGCCACCACGCTCGACGAATACCAGAAATACTTCGAGAAGGACAAGGCTCTGGAGCGACGCTTCCAGACGGTGCTGGTGGACGAACCCGACACGCTCGCCACCATCAGCATACTGCGCGGACTGAAGGAACGCTACGAGAACCACCACAAAGTGCGCATACTGGACGATGCCGTCATTGCTGCTGTACAACTCTCACAGCGCTACATCACGGAACGCTTTCTGCCCGACAAAGCCATCGACCTCATGGACGAAGCCGCAGCAAAACTTCGCATGGAGCGCGACTCCGTTCCCGAGGAACTCGACGAAATAAGCCGCAGGCTGAAGCAACTCGAAATAGAACGCGAAGCCATCCGCCGAGAAGTAAAAGCACTCACCCAAGGCGGAAGCGGAGAGGGGGAAGCCAAACTCTCTTCCATTGAGAAAGAGATTGCCGACTTACGCGAACAGGAAACAGAAATGCGCAAGCAGTGGGAGAGCGAGAAACAACAAGCCGACCAGATACAAACGCTGAAGGACCGCATGCAACAACTGCGACAGGAGGCCGAGCAGGCTGAACGCGACGGCAACTATGCTAAAGTGGCGGAGATACGTTACTCGAAACTTCCGGAAATAGAAAAAGAAAGTCTTTCGCTCAGCACATCGACCGAAGGAAAGGAAAACCGCATGCTTCGCGACGAGGTGACGGCCGACGACATTGCCGACGTGGTAAGCCGCTGGACAGGCATACCTGTGACGAAGATGCAGACAAGTGAGACGGAAAAACTGCTCCACCTGGAAGAGGAACTGCACAAACGTGTCGTTGGGCAAGAAGAAGCCATAGCAGCCGTCTGCAATGCCGTCCGTCGCAGCCGTGCCGGCCTTCAAGACCCCAAACGCCCCATCGGTTCGTTCATCTTTCTTGGCTCGACAGGCGTCGGCAAGACAGAACTGGCAAAGGCACTCGCCGAGTATCTCTTCGACGACGAAACGATGATGACACGCATAGACATGAGCGAGTATCAGGAGAAGTTCAGCGTGACACGACTCATCGGTGCGCCTCCGGGATACGTCGGCTACGACGAAGGCGGACAACTCACCGAGGCCGTCAGGCGCAAGCCATATCAGGTGGTCCTTTTCGACGAGATAGAAAAGGCACACCCCGACGTCTTCAACACACTACTGCAAGTGCTCGACGACGGCCGACTGACCGACTCGAAAGGACGTACCGTCAACTTCAAGAACACCATCATCATCATGACCAGCAATCTGCTGACAGGTGCCGACCTGGACAAAGGAGAGGACGATGTGCGCAACCTACTGGTGCAGCGTGGCATACGTCCGGAGTTCCTCAACCGCATAGACGAGACTATCGTCTTCCACCCACTGAACTGGGGCGAAGTGAAGCAAATAGTCCGTCTGCAAGTGGAAAGCATACGGAAGATGCTGCGCGAGAACGGACTCACGCTGGAGATAAGCGACGCAGCCATCGACCTGCTTGCCAACGAAGGCTACGACCCCGACTTCGGAGCACGCCCCGTGAAACGTGCCGTACAACGTCTGCTGCTCGACGGACTATCGAAAGAACTCCTTGCTGGCCGTCTCGACCGCAATCGTCCCATCAAGGTCGATGCCGTAGAGGACAGAATAACAATGGAATAACATCACTAAAGACTTGCCCCACCAACATACCTTCGTGGTACATTGGCGGGGCAAATTGTATCCCGACCCGGATTTTACGCTCCTAAGCGCAGCAGTAATACATTATTTATATAATGTCTTTCTGCCGCCTTCGATGACAACACCCTTCCGGTTGACACCAGAAACAGGAAGCCCCTGCAGATTGTAGGCCTTCTTTGACACGCCTCCTGCAGCTGCATCGGCAGGAAGGTGCAGGTCTGTGGTGATGTCGGCTGTCTTGTCTTTGACAACATATTTGGTGCCCTCCTTCGTTCCGTCGATGCACAGATAGCAGTCGGAGGTAATGCCGGTTACATCGACCGTCTGCTTGCTGCCCGATGTGATGCTCACTACAAGGTTGAAATACTGCTCGGGCGAAGTGAGGCGTATGGTCTGATAGTACCACCTCTTGCCGTCGATATTTTTTGTTGTGAGGATACGTTTGCCGGGCCAATTGCCATTCAGTTGGTTGTTGTTATTATCCCAAATATAGAATGTCATGGCAGACCATGCAACGTCGGAACTGACGTGGATGGTGATGTCGTGTGGTTCGAAGATTTGATATACACGGGTTTGGACATTCTGAACCTTCCCGTCGAGCAAAAGGCCAGCTTTCAATGTGCAGGACGACTGGATGTTCAAGATGCCTCCCGATGAAATCTGTGCACTCTCGGCAGTTGGCTCGCTGCCGTCTGTGGTATAAACAATCTTTGCTCCGGAGAGTTTGCTTATTGCCGACAAGGTGACTTTGAGCGGTGATTCGTAAGTGCCATCCGGAACATCCATCCAAACCGTATTGGCACTTCTGCTCAAGAGATAACGATAACCCTTTCCGGAAAGGATTTCGGTATATTGTGTTCGGCTGACGCTATAGCTCTGCGGTTTGTTGCCTACGACGCAGAGCAATGTACTGTTCTTGCCCGTAACGGTTGCTGCATAGTAGTCCTTGGCACTGTATTTCTCTTCTTTCGACGATGTGTTGCAGATGCCTGCCAGGCGTCTTGCAAGAATCATCTGCTTGAGATTGTATTTGCAATCGCGCCAATGCGTGTAGAAGACACAAGGCGTTCCGGGCATGGCAAGCAGATAGGCATTGGCTGCAAGGGTGTCCGAACGGATGGGGTCCTGCTCCGCACCGTTTATGCGATGTTCGGTGTCGTGGTTCTCGACGAAGGTGACGGCATACTGCTTGTAGTAGTTATCGGCAGAGAGTGGTTTTTCGTCGTAACCCAACCAACGCCAGTCGGCATTGTTGATGGCATCGCGAACTCGATAACGGAACTGGAAGTCGAAAGCAGCACTGGTTGGTGTGTCGGAGACATAGCCACGCGAATTGTTTACCCATTCGCGAATTTTTGCACTGCTGTCCCAGTACTCGCCTACACTGAAAGCAGGCTTTGCATAACAATTGTAGTCGGCAATGAAATAGGCATAAAAGCCTTTCACCATATCGTAGCGAAAGCCTGTGTAGCCAATATCTTCGATGAGGAATTTGAGATAAGCCTTTACGCAGTTCTGTACATTAGGGCTCAGGTGGTCGATGTCGCGACAACCGGACCAGTCTTCGCCTGTATCGTTATTCTCCGAAAGCGAAATGCCCTTGCCGTTTGCCCAGTTATATGTCTGTTCGCCATCGTCGTTACGGCAGATGTCGGAAGGCAACATCTGGTAGGTATGCCCCTTGTAGATCTCGGGAGGATAGTCCACCCACGAGCCACTGGCACCCATGTTGTTGCGATGATTGATGACAACATCGGCAATGACGCCTGTGCCTCTTTCGCGAAAGGCAGCTATCATGTTCCGTAGTTGCGATTCAGAACCGAAAGAACTCCTTTGGTCGAAATAATATACAGGCGTATAACCCATCTGATTGTAATCGCTGTTGCACCATCCGCTCTGCGGCACCCAAATCAATTGAAAGTAAGGAGCTATCTCGTCTGCCTGTGCCTGAAGTTTCGGCCACGATGTTTCTCCGTATGAATCCCAATAGAATCCTTGCAACATGACACCTCCGTATTCGGAAGGCCAGCCTTGCGAATAGGCAGACAGATGCAACAGTGCAGAAAGACAAAAAAGGATGAGTTTTTTCATGGCGCAGAAGGTTTAATAAAAGACGGCGTGGGAAGTTGTTCAACTTAACACGTTAAATCGGCCAATTAGGCACGTTAAATTGAGCAACTTCCCACGTTATGTATTTTGATGTGATTAGGGTATTTGGTAACGGTTGCCTGCCTGCTTGATAATCTCGCGCTTGAAACGTTCGGGATATCCCGGGCGAAGCACAGGACGAGGATTGCCACCAGGTGTCTTCTCGTACTGTCCATTCTCATCCATACGCTTGACAGACATATCGTTGTACTTGACGATGATAAGTTGAGCCAACTGATTCCATTCGTCCATCATTGCGCTGGCTATGCGATGGCTGTAGGCCGAAAGATATTTTATGGCCTCACTCTCGCTCATGGCTGCAGCCTTGCTCTCAATGTCGCTTTGCAAGGAATTATAATCGTTCTCCAGGCGGTCGCGAACCTTTTGCAGTTCGGGGAAAAGAAGATTGTAGCGCAGATAAACCATGTTGCTCACCCAGTTCTGTACCCAATAAGCAGAACGAGTGGAGAAATGGAATGCATCGGCAGTCTTCTCGTCGTAACACTCGGGAGCTTGCTGTGTGTAACAATAGACAGGTGTAAAGGCCACCATGTTCGCCTCGTCGTTGGCAAACCATGTAACACCACCAATATGATTGGGCAACCAAGAGCGCATCTGGCTCACATAGACACAAGCAGACTGCTGAGTGCTGATAGGACGTTCGTTGAAGTACTTCTTACCATCGACCTCGAAACTCAGTGGGGTAGGGCGATAAGGCATTTCCCAAGCACCCATTCCTATGTCGTCGGTCAACGACAAGGGGGTTCCTTCGTAGTGGTCGCGCATCATGTCCTTAACATCCTGAACAGAAAGAAGCGACTTTGGTTTTACGTAAAGCGGTATAACATTGCCCTTCGTGTCGCCCATAGCATAAGAAAGATATGGGTTCATATCCTCTGCCGCCCATTTGTTGAAGTAACTCCAAACACGTGCCTCACAATAACGAAGTGCACCAAAGTCGGCAGGAGCATAAGCATCTGCAAACGAGAAGTCTTCATCTTTACCATTGAAGTATCCCTTCTCTCGTGCAAAGTCGATAACATCCTTCGAATAGAGGCAGTTCTTTTTGTCCTTTAATGGAAACTTATGGATACGCGATTGGTTGGCATGAGCACTGATGCAATCATCGGGGATACGTACAGCAACCCACACAGTTCCCTTGCGGCCAGGACCTTTACCTATCATATCCAAAATCCAAACTTCATTAGGATCTGCAATGGTAAAGCTCTCGCCACCGCTCTCGTAACCATACTTTTCGGTCAGTTCCGTCATAACCTTAATAGCCTCTCGGGCATTCTTGGCACGCTGAAGGGTAAGTTCCATAAGCGAACCATAGTCAATAACTCCGCTGACAGTATCTACCAATTCCTCTCGTCCGCCCCAAGTCGTTTCGTGAATCGTCAGTTGAAACTCGTTCATCAGACCGACGATACCGTATGTGTGGGCAACCTCCGGAATCTCACCAAGATAGTTGTTACTCTCGTAATGATAGATGGGGTGCATCGTTCCTGCAGGATGATCTGCAGCCGGAATGACACGCAAAGAGGCATAAGCCCCATAGTCGTCGCAACTATAAGAGACAATGACACTGCCATCCTTCGAGGCTTTCTTGCCAACAATCAAGTTCGTACAGGCAGATGCCTCATTCTGTTTGCCTCCAAAGGCAACGAGCAAAGCACTTACGAATAATACAAGTGTTTTCTTCATGATGTGTTATTTGATTATCAATTTATCGCTGCCAGCAGCCTTAAAACTCATATCAAGTCCCTTTACGCTATGGGTGAGTGCGCCGAACGAAATGAAGTCAACGCCGGCTTTGGCATAGGGGAGCATCGTATCGAAAGTAATACCACCGCTTGATTCTGTTTCACATCGGCCGGCAACTATCTCCACTGCCTTCTTGGTGTCTTCTGGTGTAAAGTTGTCAAACATGATGCGGTCGCAACCTTCAGCAAGGGCCTCGTCCAACTCCTTCCAGTTTCTAACCTCACACTCAATCTTCAGATTCTTACCTTTCTCCTTCAAATACTGCTTGGCACGGGAGATCGCATTGTGTACACCACCACAGAAGTCGATGTGATTGTCCTTGAGCAGAATCATGTCGAAGAGTCCTATGCGATGATTCATACCGCCGCCAATCTTCACGGCCTCTTTCTCCAGCATACGCATACCGGGAGTTGTCTTTCGCGTATCAAGAACACGCGTCTTTGTTCCGGCATCGATAAGAACCTGCTGATAACGATGTGTCATTGTGGCAATGCCACTCATACGCTGAAGAATGTTAAGCATGAGACGTTCCGTCTGCAAAAGGCTCTGTACCTTGCCCTTAACACTCACCACAATATCGCCTGGCTTAACGTGTGCACCATCTTCGATATATGTTTCGATCTCCAGTTCGGGATCGAAACGATGGAACACCTGCTTGGCAATCTCAATTCCGGCAAAGATGCCTTCCTCCTTGATGAGTAACTTACTTTCACCCATCTCGGTTTCTGGTATGCAACAAAGTGTTGTGTGGTCACCATCGCCAATGTCTTCGGCAAAAGACAGATCGATAAGTCTGTCGTTGAGTTCTTCTACTGTAAGCATAGTATGTAAATCTAAATTATTTTATTCTAAATTGGTTTTCTTCACCTATTCGTGATGATAAGGTTCGCCATTCAAGATTGTCATTGCACGATATATCTGCTCCACAAAGAACATACGAATCATCTGATGGGAGAGTGTCATGCGGCTGAGACTGATTTCTTCATTACCTTTTTGATGTATGGCATCTGAAAAGCCATAAGGTCCTCCCACTATGAAAACGAGACGTTTTGGTCCTGCTGCCATCTTCTTTTGCATCCAAGAAGCGAAGTCCATGCTGCTTCGTTCGCTGCCATGTTCATCTAGAAGCACTATATAATCTCCAGGCTGAAGGTTTTTCTGTATCAGTTCGCCCTCACGTTTCTTCTGTTCGTCTTGACTGAGTCCTTTCGTATTCTTGAGTTCTGGGATGACTTCCACAGTAAATGGGATATAGTGACGAATGCGCTCAATGTACTCCTGAGTGATTGCTTCGAAACGTTTATCGGTGGTTTTCCCCACTACAATCAGCACGCCTTTCACTGCGTTACCTCCTCTTCTTTTGGTGCAACATATTCATAGCAACCAGCATCGGGTCCTTCGTCATCGAGTCGGCTTATACCTTTCATGTCGTAAACCGGCACGTCGGGATATGATTTGTCTGCAAGAGAACGTATTTGGCTTTCTGCCTTTGGGGTGAAATCATAGATGAAGTTTTCTGTATCGAAGAGGGTAAAATTTTCATCACGAACAAGTTTCTCTTCATCTTCCGATTCCTTATCCCGATCGAAGATGCAGCCCACAAAGTGTTCTATGTCATCAACAATAGGTGTATTGAGGAAGCAATGATGGAAGAGATAGTTGCACGAGCCATCACTCGGAATGTTCTCACCCATGATAACATCTTCGCCATAACCGGTGATGACACTGTTTATGAAATGTGCTTTACGCAGTAATCCGTATTCTTCGCCTTCGGCACAACTGACAAGATTCAAGGCATTTCCTCTGTTTGCAGTAAAAGGATAGAATTGTGCTACGGTGCAATAAATGAATGTGTGTGAGCCTCCGTTCAAGTTAACTGTATGTCCGAGCGTGTTGCTTATTTGCGTGTTTGTGACTTTGCTGACGCAGTTGTTGAACTGCAGGCCGTCGCCACCGATATTATGCAGAACGGAACAATCGATTGTCACAGAGGGTTTTGTTTCGTCTGGCACAAGTTCTTGAGTGTCTTCGCAGATGATGCCGAAGCAAGAGCTGTGCAAGTCGCAATGGAACAGTTCGTTGCCATAACTGCCACGATGAATGATGATGCCTTCCCAACGACTGGGTGTATTGTCGTAAAGGAGGTAATCGAACATATGGTCCATTCGGTCTCCTCGTAATACGACCGGTTTTTCAAGACTTCCCTTGACAAGCAATTTACCATAGACATGCAGCGCAGCCTTGTCGTGGAACATGAGTGTTGTGCCTTCGGTGAGTGTTAGTGTTGCTCCTTGCTTTACGACAAGTGAGTCGTAAATAACATAAGGTTTGTCCGTTAGGAGTGTCTCGTCGGAATCGATGATTATTCCATCTCGTTCAATGTATGCATCGATGGCACCACCGGAAAGGACGACCGACTGCTGCGCGCCGTTCTCAAGTGTGAAGAGTAGCCTGTCTTTGAAATAGAGTGGTTCGTTTGTTCCTACCTCGGGAGGGGTCATTTCTATGCGAATGACAAGGCTGTCGTGGCGTAACACTTCGAAGTTGTGCCATATACCGCCTGACAAAAATCGTCCGTCCACATTGACACGGAAATGGCTGGCTGCGCCATTCTCGAGTTGAATGGTGTTGATGCGCATGCCATTCCCATTGTTGTTGAAAGCGTATAATGTCTTCGTGCTGCTGGGAATTGTGCTGATGAGCGTATCGAAGGCAATGGTGTCGTGCGAAAAGGCAAGACGATAGTCGGGATTGTCCGAGAAACTTTCGTAGTCGGAGCAAGCAACTGCCAGCAACGTCAGCAGGGGCAGGAGAAACTTTATTCTCATTCGTTTTGTCGTTATGACGTAAATGATGTGTCGTTATTTCTTAGGGGCATTCTCGAGAATGGCAAGCAAGTGGTCCCATACCATCTGCACAGTGGGGATGTGGAGCTTTTCGTCGGGGCTGTGAACGCCGCGAAGTGTGGGGCCCATGCTAATCATGTCCATGCCAGGGAACTTTTCGCTGAAGAGTCCACACTCGAGTCCTGCGTGGATGCCTCGTACGATGGGCTCTTTCTTGAAGAGTTTCTTGTGTTGTTCGACTGCAATGCGCAGGATTTCGCTATTGGGGTTCATCTTCCATCCGGGATAGCCTTCGCCGATGTCTACCTTTGCTCCTGCCAGTTCGAAAACTGCTGCAAAGGTGTTTGCCATGTTGATGCGAGCGCTGTAGATGCTGCTTCGCTGGCTGCTGTTGACGTCGATGGTCTTTGTTTCCGGCACTTTGTGTATGCTGGCAAGGTTGCTGCTTGTTTCAACAAGGTCGAGGTCCTGGCATACGGCATATACGCCATTGTCGGCGGCTTGCAGTGCCTTGATGAGTCGCTGGCTGCAGTCTTTGTTGATGGCTGTTGCGGCTGGTGTTTCGCTTTCGAGGATGAAACGCATTGACTTCTCGGTGACGCTGTATTCTTCTTCCACGTCTGCCTGGAAGAGATTCCAGTCGACGGTGACGCTTTCCTTGTACTTTGTCGGAATGGCACAAAGGCACCATGCTTCGCGAGGGATTGCGTTGTGCAGACCTCCGGCTTGTATGTCGACGAGACGGAGGTCGTATTTCTGCTGACTGAGGTAGAGGAAACGTGCCAGGAGTTTGTTGGCGTTGGCGCGTTTCTTATCGATGTCGTCGCCGCTGTGGCCGCCTGTGAGGCCTTTGATGGCAAGCGAGAAGGTGAAGAAGCCTTCGGGCATTGCCTCTTCTTCGTAGTCGAATTGTGCAAAGGTGCGACAGCCACCAGCGCAGGAGACGAAGATCTCTCCGACATCTTCGCTGTCGAGATTGATGAGCAGACGTCCGCTCATGAAGTCAGACTGCATGCCTTCTGCTCCGGTCAAGCCGGTCTCTTCGTCGCGAGTGAATACACATTCCAGGGGGCCATGCTTGATGTCTGTCGATTCGAGCAAAGCCATTTCCATGGCAACGCCAATGCCGTCGTCGGCACCGAGCGTAGTGCCTTTAGCCTTCATCCATTCGCCATCGACGTAGGTCTGTATTGCATCCTTCGTAAAGTCGAAGTCCACATCTTTGTTCTTCTCACACACCATGTCCATATGGCTTTGCAGAACAATGGTCTGACGGTCTTCCATCCCGGGCGTTGCCGGCTTGCAGATGATGACGTTTCCAGCATCGTCGCGTCGGGTTTCGAGGTTCAGTTTTTTGCCAAAGTCGAGCAGAAAGTCGATCATCTGTTCTTCCTTCTTAGACGGGCGGGGTATCTGGTTCACTTGTGCAAAGCACTTGAAAACATCGGAGGGTTGTAAATTCATTTCGTTCATGTTTTATGTATTTTCTTATTCTTTAAACTATATATTCCTTATTATTATTGTATATTTGCAGACAAATTTAACGAAATATGTTGAAACTTGCATTACTTACTCTCGGATTTGTTGGCTTATCCGTTCTATTTTTATGCGTAAAGCTGCTTCTCAAGCCTGGGAGTCGATTCGGAAGCACCCACATTGGCGGCAGCAAAGCCATGCGCAAACGTGGCATACACTGCGTGCAGAGCATGGACGCCATGGAGCGAAGAGAGAAAGTCCACGCAAGCGAAAGAAGACACACCTGAACCCCATCCGCAAAAAAGGTTAACCATTATGCCCGGAATGCTTAACCATTATCCTCGTAAAGGTTAACCATTATTGCCCGAAAGGTTAACCATTATTTGCAACAAGCAACAGCCTTGTATGCAGTATGCCACCGTATTCACAAAAATTAAGAGTCGGAATGTTTGCAAGATGCTATTTTATGCGTATCTTTGCACCTATATAATAATACATAAAACATAATAAACACAATGAAACATTATCTCGCCTGTGCAGCCTTTGCTGCAGCCACATTGGTACTTGGCGCCTGCGGAGCCCAAGAAAAAGAAACAACCACAGAAACAACTCAGACAGAAGAAACCGTCGGCCTCAAGATAGCATACGTCGAGCTCGACACGCTGATGAGCCAGTATCAACTCTACAAAGACTACAGCGAAGTACTGACACGCAAAGGAAACAACATACAGAAAACACTGGCACAGAAACAGCGTGCGCTGGAAAATCACGCAGCCTCCATACAGAAAAAATACGAGAGCAACGAATTCACCACACGCGACGAACTGGAACGCGCACAAGCCTCCATTCAAAAAGAACAAGCCGACCTGGCAGAACTTGCCGACCGTCTGCAAAGCGAATTCGCAATGGAACAAGCACGCATCAACGACGAAGCACGCGACAGCATACAATCATTCCTAAAAAAATACAACAAGACAAAGAAGTACGACTACGTCATGATTAAGGCTGGAGACAACCTTCTCATAGCAAATCCCAAGTACGACATCACAAACGACATCATTAAAGGTTTAAATAAACGATACAAGATTAAACCCGAAGTGGCTGAGCAAATTAAGGAAACAAATTAAGCCAAATCTTAAAGTTTTGCTTGAAAATTGTTGATAAATTCCCAACAAAAAATTTGGGGCTTTCATGCAATTCCCGTACCTTTGCGGCATGATTGAATTATCAACACACATAGAATACCTGCTCTTCAACTGCACAGATGTAAGCGTTCCGCAGCTCGGAACCTTCACCCGCTGCGAGATGAGCAGCCAACGCATAGACGAAGAAGGCATATTCCTGCCGCCATATCGCACCGTCAAGTTCCAGTGGAACGAGCAAGAAGCAGGCGAAGACTTCATACATTCGCTCTCCAAACTCCACCACCTGACACGCCACGAGGCACGAATCATGTGCGCAGAGTACGTCGACGAGTTGCAGCAGGCAATAGCCGAAGACGGCAGCGTCAGCATAGGCAGCATGGGATACATGCTCCGAAGCAATGACAATGAGCATGAACTCACATTCATCCCACTTCAATCCGGCATTGCATCTCCCGCCTACTACGGACTCGATGCACTCCCATTTGCCAAGCTGAGCAACGACATACGTCAGCAAAGAGACAAAAAACGCGCTGCAAAGAAGATAAAACTCACATCCATCGCTGCCGACCGCGACACTATAACCATCCGCATCAACCGTCGCGTATTCAACTACGCAGCATCAGTTGCAGCATCAATCGTACTGTTCTTTGCCTTCACTTCGCCCTTCGCAAACACCATCAAGGAGATGGGCAGACAGCAAGCAGAACTGTTCTTCGCGCCAAAGATTGCCTCTGTACAACCCAAAACCGTAGAGGTTAAAGCCAAAGCAGCCACGCCATCAACGCCCATCAAGGCAGAAGAGCCCGTTCTCCAGGCACAGCCCGAAGTGAAAGAAGCACTTTATGCAATAGTCATTGCAAGTGCCATAAGCGAGAAAAACGCTGTAAACTATGCAGCAAAACTACAGAAAAAAGGCTACGATGCCATTGCTTGCAAGACAGGATCGATGGTTCGCGTCATCATTAAAGGCTTTGAAACCGAATCGGATGCCTACAACCAAATGCGACAGATGAAAGCAAAATCTAGTGAATTTGCCAATGTCTGGTCATGGAAAGTGAATGACGAAATAATGCCTATTCAATAACCTAAACTGATATCTATGAAGAAGGTTCGTTGCCCCAAGTGCAACAGCTACACACTATTCGACGAGACGCGTTACCAACCTGGCCAGCGTCTCGTTTTCGTATGCAGTCAGTGTAATAAACAATTTGCCATAAAACTTCCGCCGATGAAGAGCGAGAGTGGCGAGGACAAAGAGTTGTTGCAAGTGAATTCTCCAACTCAACAAGATGAAATTAGCAGGGGAACTATTATTGTTGTAGAGAACGCTTTCCATTTCAGACAAGAGATTTCTCTTGAGATGGGGGACAATGTTTTTGGTCGTTTTGTTCACGGCACCAGTATAAACAAACCTATTGAGACCGTCGACCCTAGTGTGGATACGCGCCATTGTATTATTCGTGTGCAACGAGGCAAAGATGGAAATCTGCAATATATCCTTCGCGATGCGCCTTCCGGCACGGGCACTTTCTACATGAACGAAATACTTCGCGACCAGGATCGCATCCGCCTTCAAGATGGTTCGGTCATCACTATCGGCGCAACAACGCTTATTCTCAAACTCGAAGACGATGAATAGACGGCCGAAAAGGCTGGCTTGTATGGCTTCTGCCCTGCATGAGTGGACGAGAAAGGGTACAGGACATAACATACGTTTCCTTGCCACCGACCTCGACGGTACATTGCTTACTTCCGGGAAGTGCATTACTGACCACACGAAACGCATTCTTATTGAAGCGCAGAACCGAGGTCTGACTGTTATTCTTGCCAGTGGTCGTCCGCTTTACAGCATATTGCCTTTTGCCAACGAGCTTGAGCTTGACAAGCATCACGGCTTTGTCATTGCATATAATGGTGGACTCGTATATGATTGTAAGTCAAGGGAAACCATATACGAGGAGACTATTCCTGCCTGCATGATTCCTGCCCTTAGGGCTGCCGTTCCCTGCGAGAACTTCCGTCTTCATGGGTATAGGGGGAATAGCATCGTCGTCCAAGGGGAGCCAGACGAATGGTCGAATTATATTGCCCGTGCTAATAAGATGCCATTGTTGAAGACTGACAACTTTATCGAGGCTATTGTCGAGCCACAGCACAAATGTCTTGTTACGGGAGCACCTCGCAGGCTCTGGCATTTAGAGAAGAAGATAAACAGACTGTTCGAGGCTTCACTTTCAGCATACCGAAGCGAGAGTTTTCTGCTCGAGGTGGTACCTAAAGGTATCGATAAAGCAGAATCTCTACGAAAACTCCTGGCGATGTTAAACGGAAAAACTGAGGAACTGCTTTGTTGCGGCGACGGATATAACGACATCGGCATGATGCAACTGGGAGGAATATCGTGTGCTACGAGCAATGCTAAACGCCCGGTAAAACAGATAGCAAGCTTCGTTACCGACAGCAACGACAGCGACGGTGTTGCTCTCGCAGTCGAGTGTCTGCTGAAAGCTAATACCTATGCTCCAGCTAGCCAGTGATTTGCCCTCCAGAAAGGTTAACCATTACGAGGAAAAAGGTTAAGCATTATGGTCGGAAAGGTTAAGCATTATTGATGAAAAGGTTAACCATTATTTTCAGCCTCCCTTTTTACGCCCTCCAAGCAGCCGTACTGCTGTTTTTGTCGCCCATCGATTGTATTAGAAATCTTTTTCATCATCTCTGTCGAGGTATCTGCACAAAATTTCTAATTTTGCAGTAGAAATAAACAACCTCACACATCGACAATGCAACCCCACGAAAGTTTCATCGACAAAATCCATACCGGAAACAAGTCATTTAGCATAGGACAGAAAATAGGTTCGTGTCCGGAACTGATAGATTGCATCCGGCAGGTCGGTTTCCTTCCACTATTGGAAAGCGGCATTCCGGGCTTTGCCGCAGAGGCAATAATGGCAGAAGAATGTCAATACGTAAAGTTCGACGATGGCACATGGGAATGGCCTTTGTGGGAGTGGAAAGGGTCGGTGGCAAGAGAAGGCAACTGCGTCTATGGCAAATTCTATGCTGGCAAAGCAGGATTCATCAGCCAGGAATGGTGGCCAGACCTCTACAACTGGCGACGGCACTCACACCCACAACCCCAGGAAGACAGCATAGAAGGCATCATCTTGTCCACCCTTCGCGAGCACGGCAGCATGATAACACGCCATCTGCGAACAGCCTGCAATTTCACGGGCAAGAACATGCGCTCAAAGTTCGATGCCTACATCACCAGATTGCAAATGTCATGCCACATCATAACCGAAGACTTTGTCTATCCAACCGATAAGCATGGAAGAGAGTATGGCTTCGGATGGTCACTGCTGACTACACCCGAAAAACTGCTCGGCAAAGAAATGTGCCAATGTTCACACACACCAGACGAATCGTTCAGCCGTATGTATAATCACCTCTCCAAACTCCTGCCCAAAGCAACAGACAAGCAAATCAATAAGATATTGAAGTAAATGATTTAACGCACAGGCAATGACAGGATTCGCAAAAGTCTTGTTCAAAACCTATAACAAAAAAGTTTTTCCCTTTCATTTCCGTATATAAAGACACAGAAACGAAAAGGAAAAACCTAATAAATCATCATTGAATAACTATTTTCCTAAGCGCGCCTGAACCACGTTGACAACATAGTCGCCCAACTTTTCACAATCGCCTACGATATCACTGAACATCGTTCCAACAGTATAATCATACTCACGATTATCCACAGCAATGAAGTTCTGATCCTTTAGTTGCTGGCGCATATTGTTTATCTCATTCTCTATACGATAGGTTTCACGCATGTCGTCATCGTGCTCATGTATGGACATTTCGTGATTCATTTGCGTAAGTGCTTTTTCAGTAAGTTGCATAATAGAACGAAGCTTTCCATAAAGAGCAGGAGTAAAGTCTGGACCGGATTCCTGCCTGCGGTTCAGCGTCCTTGCCATGTGGTAACATACATCGCCGATAGATTCTAATTCGCTTATCTCGCGAATCATCTGTCTAACTTTCATCTTCGTATCATCGCTCAAATGATTTTCGCTCACCTGGCCAAGGAAGCGGGCGATGCTCAATTCCATTTTGTCCGAGATGTCTTCTTCATGCATCAGTTTGTTGTAAAGGTCTGAAGCCTTCTCTTCATTCTTTTCTTCCAATAGTTGGCGAACAAGAGAGAACATGCCCTGAACGAACTGGCCGAAGTGTGCAGTCTCCTTTTGTGCTTGCAAGATTGCTATTTCGGGAGTTTGTATAAGGTTGGAATGTATGTATTGAAGGCGGAAGTCATCTTGTTTTTCTTTGTTCTTTTCTGGCAAAATCCAACATACAATGCGCTCCATTTGGGGAATGAAACCAATGAGAACGGCTGTGTTTGTGACATTGAAGCATGTATGGAACATCGACAAAACGACTGGCAACATTTTTTCGTGGCCTGCGGCAGTGGGATCATAGCCTACCATAGAACATACTAATTCTACAAAGGGGAAGAAGACGCAGAGCACCCATATTACGCCAAAGACGTTGAAGAGCAGGTGTGCGAGTGCGGCTCTGCGGGCTTGTGTATTGGCTCCGAGAGCGGCAAGGTTGGCTGTTGCAGTGGTGCCGATGTTTTCGCCCATGACCAATGCTATGCCTAAATAGATGGGGAGTACGCCTGTGGAACACAGAAGGATGGTGATGGCCATCATTGCTGCAGAGGATTGTACGATGCAGGTTATGGTTGTTCCGATGGCCAGGAAGGAGAGGATTGTCCAATAACTGTTTATGTCGAAGGAGGCGAAGAAGTCGACGACTGCTTTGTTGTTCGCCAGATCGAGTTCTTTGCCTGTTTGGCTCAGGAATACGAGGGAGAGGAAAAGGAAGGCTGTGCCGAAGAGGAGGTCGCCAACTGAACGGTAACGTTTGTTATAGATTAGGATAATACCTGCGAGAAACGCGGGGAATACGATGGTTATGAGGTCAACATTATAGCCAAGGGAGATAATCCATGCTGTCAGTGTGGTGCCGATATTGGCTCCCATGATAACGGAAATGGCTTGTGAGAGGGTGAGCAGTCCTGCCGAAACGAAGGAGACTGTCATTACGGTTGTTGCGGATGACGACTGAACTGCGCATGTTACGAATGTGCCGGTCAGCATTCCGGAGATGCGGTTTGATGTCATGCGTGCCAGGACGTGGCGCAACTGTGAACCTGCCATCTTCTGCAAGGCGTCGCTCATCATCTTCATGCCAAAGATGAGAAGGCTAAGGGCGCCTAACAGTTTCATTGAAATCATAAAGTAATCCCAAGGTGTTTCCATAAGTTTTATTTATATTTTTTCTTTGCCTACAAAGTTACTATAATTGGCGCACTCTGCAAAGTAATTTGTAATATGAAATACGATATGATGAGTATTTTCGTATGATTTTGTATTGAAAAGCGGTCTTAAACTGTATGATATTTGTTGTTTTTATATGTTTTCTTAACAGATGTTTTACGATTTAAACCTTATTTAATACTTTTGCATGTAGCTTTAAATGGTATTTTCTGTGAAGTATATTTCGAGATTTGTTTTATGTTTGTTGTTTTGTTCCTTGGGTATGCGGGGGCAGAACCACAGTCATTCGGCGGATGGTTTTGTGTGGAGTGAGATTCCGGATTCTGTCTGGCAACTGATGCAGGGCAAGTCTTATTGTGACAATCAATATGTGGGTCGGAAGGATTTGTGTTATGTTCGTGTTCTCCATTGCGACCACGAGGGCAGAACGCACTCGGGGGAGATGGTTGTGAGCAAGAAGATTGCCGAAAGGGTGGTGGAGATTTTCCGGATTCTCTACGAGGAGAAGTATCCCATTGAGCGTATGGTGTTGCCGGATGTCTATGGTGCCGACGACGAGAAGCAGATGCAGGCCAACAACACTTCGTGTTTCTGCTACCGAAAGATGACTGGCGGAAAGATGCTATCGAAGCATGCTCGTGGTTTGGCTATCGACATCAATCCTCTCTACAACCCATATTGCAAGGTACGTCGTGATGGTACTCGTCTGGTGAAGCCTGCTAATGCTGTGCCTTACTGCGACCGGAGGAAGTCCTTCCCATACATGGTGAAACGTCACGACCTGGCTTACAAACTCTTTACCGAACGTGGGTTTGTGTGGGGAGGAGACTGGAAATCCTTGAAGGACTATCAGCACTTCGAATTGAAAGAGTAGGGGTGTCGGTTTCGGAGTCTATGGGGGTGACAGAAAACATCTACTGCCAAGTCGGGCAAAAAGGTTAACCTTTCCGTGCAACTTGGCAGTAGATGTTGGCCAATCAGGCAGTAGATGTTTTCAGGTTCGGCACAAGGCGTTTGTTCTTATCTGCTGCGCCATGTGTGTGTTACCTGTACCGATGTCAGCGGAGGAACTTCTTTCCGTTCTTGATATAGATGCCCTTCTTGACATGGCCGACCTTGCGTCCGCTCAAATCATATATGGCCTCCGAGTTGTCTTTTTGCAGGATAACCTCCATGCCTGTCGGGCCGTCGCCGGCAGCTGCGCTGCCAAGATATTCGGCTTGAACCGTCTCGCGGAAGACATCGACACGAATGTGATAGTAACCCTCCCTGGTGACACTCCATTTGTGATCGATGGCGCCGCCCGTGAGTATCTGCGTGCTTTGAAGAATATCCTCGTCGGAATTGAAGGGATGCAACACCTTTGGTTCCCACGCATTCTGCCCCTGGAACTTGAAACGCCTTGACTCGCCGAACTCGGGGCGCTCGCGCAGTTCGCCCGTCCAGTCCCACGTGCAGACCTCATTCTCGTCTCTCGTGAAAGGCAAGAATGTGTATGTCACCCATCCACACTCCGTTGCACCGCCAACAATGAAGAGTTCGTTCCATGGCCGAAAGAGTTCGCCCGTCAAGGTCTTGGCATTCATGTCGATAGTGATACGGTAAACATCCTCCGTCAGTGGCACAACCCAATGGCTCGAGGCAGAGTCGCGGACAAGAGTGAATGGCGTAGGGCCGGTAACGGCATAAGCGTCCTCGAAAGTCGGCTTGATGTATCGCACCGAAATACCCTTCGGCACCTCCATGTTACGGAATGTAAGCGTACCACCCTCAATAAGGCGGCCGGTATATTTATACTGCCTGTTGGGGAAAGCCGTCAGCTCCTGAATACCACCAGGCACAGCCGTACCAACAGCCCAATAGCGGTCTTGGGCAAACCCCGTGCTGCCGTACATGAATAGCACAGAAGCAAAGAACACAAAAAGAACCTTCGACATGGAATTTATAGCGTGGATTTCTTTCATCATGGCTTAAGGATTTTACGTGATACCGTAGCAGAACCTGCCCTGCAATTACAAATATATTCACCCTTTGGCAGTGAGGAGAGACTGATGCCGAAGCCCTCTGCCGAACTATGCTGAAGGCGAATCCATTGCTTGCCCTGCAAGTCATGAACCGTAACAACAAAGTCGGACTGCTCGCTGTCAACAAGAAGTCTTTCGTTGCGGCTGTCGTAACGCATCTCAAGGCCATTGCCGGCAATGCTCTGCAAACCGGTTTCAACCTCCTTCATGCGAATGACAATAGCCTCCGAACATGAGCGACTTGGCACATCAACCGTCAGACGACAAGTCTGTTCGTCGTACGACCAACTGCTCGTCTCGTTGCCATCAATACAAACACTGCTCGGTTCGCCCACAGAGAAAAACACCACCTTCCATGCTCTCTCCTCAGCCATCCCCGCAAAACTACCTTCGCGAGGATGAATGGTAAGAGTCGTTCCATCAACAGAATGCGTCTGTGTAAATCTCGTTGTAGCATATTCTCCGCTCTTGTAAGCCTCGCTGTCGCCCTGGTCCTCATAGAGTCTGCCCTCACCATCGTCGCCGGGAATAACCCAAAGCACAAGCGACGAAGGCTCCGACTTCAAGTGCATCACCTCCGGATTACAAGGAATAATGCTGCCTTGACGAATGAAATAAGGAATTTCGGAAAGAGCATATTGGTCAACAATAGTGCGGCCACCATAAAGCATCCTGTTGCGACAAATGTCATACCAACAACCCTCCGGCAACCAAGTCTTGCGCTCGCTCATGTCATTGCTGTTGACCGGCGTAGAAATAGGTGAAACAAGAATATCATCACCAAAAAGATATTCGTCCTCAACAGTATATGCTTTGTTCTCCTCCGGCCACTCATAATAAAGAGGACGGCAAATCGAAACACCAGTATCGTATGCCTGTCTGGCAGCATTGTAAATATAAGGAACAAGTGTATAACGCAGCTGGAAAGCATCTCTCTGCAAGTCGAAATTATGGAATTTCCAGACGCGACGCTCACAACTGCTTTGGCTCGAACCATGTGTACGGAAGATAGGTTGGAAAACACAGAACTGCATCCAACGCAAAACCAGTTCCGGGTCTGTGCTTACCTCATTCGGTTGCAAATAACCTCCGCCGTCATGTCCCCAATAACCGAAGCAGACATTAGCAGCCGTAGCCGTAAAATAACTCTCGAATTGAAGCGTTCCAAAGGTGGCAAACGTGTCCCCGGAGAAACCAATCGGGTAACGATGACTGCCCATTCCTCCCCAACGATGGAAGATAACAGGACGGCGGTCAGTCCTGTTCAACTTCATATCATTATAAAAAACATGGTTAAGCCAGAACGTTTGCCCAAGGCCGGGAATATAACTGCTTGTCAAATCCTGCTGCCAATCAATCCACCAGAAATCAACACCCTGCTTCTCGCGCACTCGCATCAAGTTCTTAAAGAATGTTCTATAAAAAGTAGAATCCTCCAATTGCCATGGAACAGTTGTTGCACTCGCATCAAGACCCATATCATTTCTTATTTTAGAAAAGTTCTCATCGCTGGAGCCGATGCCGTCTGCAGGATGGAGGTTAAGGGCTGTTCTAGTGTTATGAGCATGCATCCAATTCAAAAGAGTTGCAGGATTAGGGAACAAAGATTTGTTCCATGTCCATCCTGTCCAGGAGTTTTGATGCCAATCGCAGTCAATCATCAAAACATCATGCGGCACATCTAGCGATTCCATATCAAGAAGAAGCTGCTGGATGTCTGTATGTTTGTATGCCTGATACTTGCTATACCAATAGCCAAACATGAACTTTGGGGGAAGCGGCTGACGGCCTGCAATGCGGACATAATCGGCAAGAGCATCTTTATACTGATGGCCATAGCCGAAGAAATACCAGTCTATGGCATTCGTATCAAGAGGCTTGCCTATCCAAGGAATGCCGTCGACCTCATTTTCGAAAGGGAACGAACGACTGCCGTCGCCACGTTGTGTACTTGGAGATTCATCGAGAATCGACCAACCACCACGCGAAAGCAATCCCTTTTCAAGAGAAACACGATGGGTGTCGCCAATGTTTCCATCAAGTGTTCGCTGTGTTCCAAGCAGGTTTAGAGCATCATCTTTGCCGGGATACCAGAGGATTTGCCGTCCGTTCATCTGGAAAGTGATGCTCAAGATGTTGCTATTCTTGAACTGTTTTTGGATTTTATTACCAACTTTATAGCGTAATGTCAATGAGTCGGTACGAATAATGAGGTAACTACCTTCGGTGGTACATGTATAGGCTGGCACCGGTAAGCGACGATTAACGACGGCAAAGGTGGCACGATCTTCAAACTTTCCAGTAGAACTATATTGGATACGAATGAGTCTTGGCGTTAGAATCGTAAAGCGTGCATTGCCACTTGTAACAACAGCCTCTTCCTGTGCTACAGGATTCCACTCTTCGTTTGCGTTGGCAACTGTAGTTGTCAGGCAAGAGAAGAGACAAATAACATATCGGATGAATTGCTTCATATCATTCCATTGTACCCTCTATGACGAGGCGAACCACTTCGTTTATAGCATTAGAGCGTATTGTTATGGTCTTTTGGAAGTGCCCAGGGAACTTGTCTGTACCGTCGTATGTTACATCAATGACGCCCTTTTCACCTGCTTTTATTGGTTCTTTGGTATAAGAAGGTATGGTGCAACCGCAACTTGCGAAAGCCTGATGTATGATAAGTGGTGCAGTACCTGTATTGGTAAAGGGGAATGAACAACGTACCAGGGGAGCAGATTTTGAGAACTTTCCGAAGTTGTGACGGAGTGTGTCGAAGGTTAGTTCTGCATAGTTTTCTGCTTTAGTGGTTGCTACAGCCTGAACTTCGCTGATGTTTACCTTTTGTTTCTTTGTTTGTGCCTGTGCTTGGAAACTGAGTGTTAAAGCAAGGGCCAGAAGTACTATTTTATTCATTTTTTATGTATTAAGCATTATTTTTTGCAAAGATACGAAAAAGTTAATGGTTGTAAGACAAAGGGATAATGTTTTTTAGTCTTTTGAATGATATATGACAATAATTTCATTCTGTTAACTTTTAATTCTTAATTTCTTCGTATTTTTGCAGGAAAATCAGTTAAGACATAAGATGGAGCGTATTATTCTTGGCATTGACCCCGGCACCAACATTATGGGCTATGGTGTGCTTCGCACTGACGGAAAGAAGGTTGAGATGCTTGCTCTTGGTGTTATCGACTTGCGTAAGGCCTCCGACCCTTACCTGAAGTTGGGCCATATCTACGAACGTGTTTGTGGAATCATTGAGGGTTATCTGCCCGACTATATGGCTATTGAGGCGCCTTTCTTTGGGAAAAACATACAGAGTATGCTCAAACTGGGTCGTGCTCAAGGTGTTGCCATTGCTGCTGCCATTCAGAGACAGGTGCCCATTACGGAGTATGCCCCTTCGAAGATTAAGATGGCGATTACGGGCAACGGCAATGCGAGCAAGTAACAGGTGGCCGATATGCTCCGCAGGATGTTGCATGTTGAGAAGGAGGAGATGGGTAAATTCCTTGATGCTACTGATGCTTTGGGTGCTGCCTACTGTCATTTTCTGCAAATGGGTAAGCCGGAAACGGAGCATAAGTATCGCAGTTGGGCTGATTTTGCAAATAAAAATAAAGAGAAGATTAGTTTCGGCTCTGCTTCTCCATGTGGCAAGAAACAAGAAGAAAACAAGAAAGAACGTGATTAAATGGAAGCAGAAAAGGATTTCTCCGGCAATGGAATGGGGGAGAGGACTGTTATTGGGATAAAGAATGGTGTTGCTCGTCATCCGCTATGGCGAATGAAAGAGCCTATAAATCTGGAGATAAAGCGAGGCGAACAAGTTGCTGTTGTGGGCGACAACGCTGCCGGCAAGTCGCGTCTTATTGAGGTTCTGACCGGTCATTATCCTTTGTTGCTCAACGAGGTGCATTATGATTTCTCGCCGAGTCGTCTTCGACTGGCAAGCGAGAACATGAAGTATATTACTTTCCGCGACTCGTATGGCGAGCAGGATGGTGCTTATTACTACCAGCAACGCTGGAATCAGCACGACATTGCCGACGACATGCCGACCGCCGGAGCACTTCTGCAAGACTTCTACGCCAAGGCCGATGCCACCATCGGGCATAGTCTTTCAGCCGAAGAACGCGAGCAAGAACAGATGCGACGCAATGCTGTCAGAGAGAAGTTATCTGAGATATTCCACCTTACCATCCTTTCCTCTAAACTCATCATATCGCTCAGCAGCGGCGAACTCCGTAAGTTCCAACTGGCAAAAGCGCTGGGAACCAATCCGCGTGTACTCATTCTGGACAATCCTTTCATTGGCCTCGACGCTTCTACTCGCGAAGAACTTCGCCTGTTGCTCAGTACTTTGACCTGCGAGACCGACCTTCTGGTTATTCTTATCTTAAGCAAACGGAGCGACATTCCCGACTTCATTACGCACGTTCTGCCGGTAGAGGGTCTGCACCTCCTGCCTAAAATGACACGCGAAGCATACTTGCATGGTATGAAGGACGCGGAGGAGATGACGGAGGAACTCATGCTTCCACTGCAAACCTCTAACGACGAACAACTTGACAGCAGCCCCGAGAAGACACTTTTACACTTCAGAAATGTGAGCATCCGATACGGCGAGCGTACCATCTTGCAGCCGCTCGACTGGACTGTTCGTGAGGGGGAACGATGGGCATTGAGTGGCCCTAACGGTTCTGGAAAGAGCACACTGCTGAGCCTTGTCTGTGCCGACAATCCGCAAGCCTATGCCTGCGACATAGAACTCTTTGGGCACCGACGTGGTTCGGGCGAGAGTATTTGGGAGATTAAACGACACATTGGCTACGTCAGCCCCGAGATGCACCGTGCCTACTTGAAGGACATTCCTGCCATCGACGTTGTGGCAAGCGGACTGCGTGATACTGTAGGACTGTATGTCCGCCCCAAACCGGAACAAAGGCAGACGTGCATCGACTGGATGAATGTGTTTGGCATCTCGGCTTTGGCAGACACTTCGTTCCTGCACCTCAGCAGCGGCGAGCAACGCCTCTGCCTGCTGGCTCGTGCCTTCGTCAAAGACCCCGACCTCCTCATACTCGACGAGCCATTGCATGGCCTTGACGACAGAAACTGCAGCCTCGTGAAACAAATCATCGAGCAGTTCTGTCTGCGGCTAAAGAAGACACTGATTATGGTGACACACTACGAGGAAGAACTGCCCAGGTGCATCACGCACAGACTCACCCTCAAGGCCTCTTCCGAAAAAGGTTAACCATTATTGCCAAATACCTTAACCATTATGGGCAGAAAGGTTAAGCATTATTACCAAAAGGCTTAACCTTTTTCCCCAACTCAATACAGGCAGAAAACAAACCCGCCCATGCACTGCGGACGGACGGGTTTATTTGTTTATGAATAAAGCCATTACGGCTTTGTGGGTTTACTTCGTCATCGCCCAGCCAAGTTTCAAGCCCGAATAGCTGTTGAGCAAAGAAGAAAGTGTGCTGGTGCTCTTCGAAGAAATCGATGTGGCAACGTTCAGCAACTTGTCTGCCTCGAAAAGCATGAGCAACTGGCCGCCCTGAACGGAAACAGTACAAGTCATCTTGCCTACACCGAAAGCACCGGTCAGAGTCATCTTGTGTGTGTTGGTGTCGTAAGCATAAGTGCCATTGTAGGACTTCGAACCAACTGTAAGCGTGCAAGTATTGTCGCTGTTGAGCGTAAGGGTTGACTTGCCGGCACTGAAACCATACTTGGAAAGCTGATCGCCAAGTTTCTGCTCGAGGTTACTGCTTACCACTTGTCCGCCAATCTGCGAAAGGATATTCTCGCTCTCGAACACCACCTTCGGTCCGGAATACACCCATGTGCCAACAAGAGACTGCTGAGAAGTGGTGTTACCCAAGATGCTGCTCAACAAATTACCCAGCAAACCAGTGCCCGTCTGTTGCAGAGAACCTGTCAACAAATTGCCGGGAGCAGTAGCGTTCGCATTAGTGTTAGTCGCATTTCCCATAGTGCCAAGACCACAAGATGCGAGTGAAAGACTTGCAGCAACAATGGCTGCATACATACAAAACTTATTCATAATCAATAGATATATAATATATTAGTTATCCTTAACCTGGAACAATCTCGTAAAATTAGTGGGGTGGGGCGTATCGAACTTCATCAGTTCGCCCGTACGAGGATGATAGAAATGAAGACGGAAAGCATGCAGAGCAAGCCTGCGAACAGGATTTTGGCCATTTCCATACTTGACGTCGCCAGCCACAGGGTAGCCCAAATCCTTCATGTGCACACGAATCTGGTTCTTACGCCCCGTTTCGAGCCTCATCTCTGCCAATGTAAAACGCCCGTTGGTAGCAACACGACGATAATGAGTAATAGCCTCCTTGCCGCCATTGTCCGTAGGACTGCTGTATGTAACGTAAGCCTTATTGTCCTTCAGCCACGAGCGTACAGTGCCGCCTTCCTGCTCCATTTCGCCACAAAGAACAGCCACATAACGGCGATCGAAAACAATGTTGTGCCAGTCGGCCTCAAACAACTTGCGTATCTCCATGTTCTTCGCATAAACCATCAAGCCGCTTGTTTCCTTGTCGAGCCTGTGGACAACATGAGCCGTACAAGAAAAATGGCGCGACTTGAAATACTCATCGAGTATCGTCTTCACACAATACTGTCCCGGAGCAGAAGCCATGCTGAGAATTCCCTCCGACTTCACGATGACAATAAGGTCTTTATCCTCGTAAATAATCTTCACGAACTTATTCACAAGCTCCGTGCTGCGCTTATGTCTACTAACGAGAACCGACTGACCACGACTGAGCATGAAGTCGTACTGAGTAACCAGTTGACGGTCAACCATCACGGCATGGCCTTGCAACAAGTCCTTCACTCTGTTACGACTAATACCACTCATCTCCTTCATGAGGAACTCCATGAGAGGCATCTCTTCCTTTACGGACAACTGAATGTATTTGCTGGCGGCATACTGCTCGCCGGTTAAATGACGTGCCATGGTTATTTGTTTCCTTCCTTCTTCTGTTTCTTCTTATTATGATAGTAGCGTCTCTTCTTGGATTTATCGCCACCTTTGCCCTTCTCGGCTTGCTTCCCTTGGGAGTGATGTTTCTTCCCACCAGACATATTAGACCTATAGTTCGGCGTCTCGCCCAACTCCTCGGGCATAACCTCCTTCGGTATTTCCTTGCCAAGGAATCGTTCTATCTGGCGGAAATAGTGCATATCCTTCTCTGCCACAAACGTAACAGCACGCCCACCACGCCCGGCTCGGGCTGTACGGCCAATGCGGTGGACATAGTCCTCCTCATCGCGAGGCACATCGAAATTAATGACCAAAACAATATCATCAATATCAATACCACGCGCCACAATATCCGTTGCAACAAGAATATCAGTCTTGCCACTTCGGAATGAGAACATCACTTCGTCACGCTCTGCCTGCGAAAGGTCACTATGCATGGCACGTGCATTATAACCGGCACGAATGATACTCAATGCAAGTTCCTTTGTCTTTTTCTTGGAATCCGTAAAGATAATAACACGATGGGGAGCCTCCTGCTCAAACAAATGCTTTACAACAAGAAGTTTCTGTGGTTCGTAACAAATATAAGCACTCTGGCGTATATTCTCCGCAGGCCTGCTTACTGCAAGTTTCACTTCAACAGGATTACGTAAAATGCTGTGTGCCAAACTCAATATGTCGCCAGGCATTGTTGCGCTGAACATAATCGTCTGATGCTCTTTAGGCAAGGCCTTCGCTATGAGAAGTATGTCATCGCAAAAGCCCATGTCGAGCATACGGTCAGCCTCATCAAGAATAAAAAACGAAACACGGCTGAGATCGATATTGCCTAAACTCAAATGGCTGATGAGTCTTCCCGGTGTAGCAATTACAACATCAGCACCGTTCTGCATGGCTCTCTTCTCCTGTTCGTAACGAATACCATCGTTGCCACCATAAACAGCCACACTGCTCACGTCAGGCAAATGATAGGCAAATCCCTGCATTGCGCTGTCTATTTGCTGGGCAAGTTCACGTGTGGGAGACATAATGACACAGTTGATGGCATCCTTGGGATAGCCACCATCGGCCAACAGACTCAGCACAGGAAGCAAATATGCAGCAGTCTTACCCGTACCGGTTTGAGCAACACCCATCACATCCCGACCTTCAAGAATAGGTGGTATAGCGTGTTCCTGAATAGGAGTTGTATCTATGAAGTTCATGTCATCGAGTGCATCGAGGACATAATCATTAAGATCTAAATCGTAGAAGTCCACTTTGTATGGTTATCTGTTATATGGTTTATTAACTTTTCTCACTATCTCGGAGCCTTCCTGTATAGGTATATTGCCACAAACGTATAAAGTATATTGGGCAACCAAGCCGCCAAGATCGGATGCATGCCAGCATTTGTAGAAAATGTAGCCGATATGCCTTGAAGCAAGATGTATGTAGCACTAAGAGCAATACCCGTTCCCAAAGCAAGCCCCATGCCACCCTTACGCTTTCTGGAAGACAAGGACATACCGATAGTCGACAAGATGAAAGCAGCAAATGGCGATGCATAACGTTTATAATACTCCACTTCAAACATACTTAGGTTACCACTACCTCTGTTTCGTTGTTTGTCAATATATTCACGCAACTCACTGTTGGTCATCGTCTCTTGCTGATTACGAATAAACAGGAAATCGCGTGGTTCCATACGAATTATCGTATCTATAACATCATAATGCATGATTTTCTCCTTCATGCCACGAAGTTCTCTAATTGTAACGTCTTTAAGATGCCACTGATAACGAACATCGCTCAACGTGTCATAACACGCAGTGTTTGCAGACAAATGAGAAACAAGTTTCTTCTGCTCAAATTTATCGAGAGAAAAATGAATGCCCGTTTTGCTGATGCCATCGAAATGTTCCATATAAGCAATAACACCCTGCTCAACTTGCAACTGAACCTTCTCTGCATAAGTTGGGTTCTTCTCTCGCTTTTTGTATGTGTTTTCAAAAGCAAGACGCTTAACACTGCTCCGAGGGATTACTTCTGCACCAAGATAGAACGTCATGGTAGCAATGATGGCAGAACTTATCATATAAGGTAGCAGCAAGCGCCGATGACTTATACCGGCACTTATCATTGCAATGATCTCACTGTCGTCTGCCATCTTCGATGTGAAAAAGATTACACTGATGAAGACAAACAATGCACTGAAAAGATTTGCATAATAGGGGATGAAGTTCAAATAGTATTGCATGATAATGGCCTGCCACGGAGCATGCGACTCAGTGAATCGGTCAATATTCTCGTTGAAATCGAACACAACACCAATACTTATAATAAGTACAATGGAAAAGAAGTAAGTTCCTAAAAACTTACTAATGATATAGCGATCGATTCGTTTGAGAAAAGGTATCTTCATAAACTATTTCAACTAACAATCTTTCCTTACAGTCTCTGTGTAACCAGTTTGAGTATAGAAGGTTTCCAAACGGAGAAATCACCGGCAATGATATGTTTACGTGCCTCACCAACAAGCCAAAGATAGAAAGCAAGATTGTGAAGGCTTCCTATCTGTAAAGCCAGCAATTCTTGGGCCTTAAACAGATGGTGTAAATATGCCTTAGTATAAAAAGTATCTACCCATGCAGTACCTTCTGAATCTATTGGTGAGAAATCATCTTCCCATTTTTTATTGCGCATATTCATAATGCCTTTACTTGTAAATAGCATAGCATTACGTCCATTGCGGGTTGGCATAACACAGTCAAACATGTCTACACCACGTTCAATCGCTTCCAGTAGATTTGCCGGCGTACCGACACCCATTAAATAACGAGGTTTGTCTTTAGGTAGAATTGCATTTACCACCTCAACCATCTCATACATTACTTCGGCAGGTTCTCCTACAGCCAAACCACCTATTGCATAACCGTCGGCATCTTTTGAAGCAACAAACTCCGCACTCTGCTCCCTTAAATCACGATACGTACACCCTTGTACTATAGGGAATAGGCTTTGATTGTAACCATAAAGAGGATCAGTTTCATTGAAGCGTTTAAAACAACGATCAAGCCAACGATGTGTTAAGCCGAGACTTTTCTTGGCATAGTTATAATCACTGGTTCCGGGAGGGCATTCGTCAAGAGCCATTATGATATCAGCGCCAATGCTACGCTCAATATCAATCACCTTTTCTGGAGTAAAGACATGTTTGCTTCCATCTATATGACTTCGAAATGTACATCCTTCCTCTGTCAACTTACGAATACCGGAAAGCGAAAACACTTGAAAGCCTCCGCTATCAGTCAGAATTGGACGATCCCAACCATTAAAAGCATGCAAGCCTCCTGCCTTTTCAAGTATTTCTGTGCCAGGACGAAGGTATAGATGATAGGTATTACCCAAAATAATTTGAGCCCTTACATCATTATGAAGGTCCCGGTCTGTAATACCTTTAACACTGCCAACTGTCCCGACAGGCATAAAAATAGGTGTCTCAATCTGACCATGATCTGTAGTAATCAGGCCTGCTCGAGCATTAGATAATGAGTCTGTTTGCTGTATCTGGAATGTCATTTTTCTTTTCTTTCTTCTTCGAAAGTAAATTTAATTGGGTTCTTAACTTCTTCCTGGAGCAATGCAACATCAAGTACATCCTGTATATCTGTGACATAATGGAAGGACAGACCTTTAAGATATTCTGCAGATATTTCTTCAATATCCTTTTTATTTTCGTTGCAGAGTATGATATCCTTGATGCCTGCACGTTTGGCTGCAAGTATCTTTTCGCGAATTCCGCCAACGGGGAGAACCTTTCCTCGAAGTGTTATTTCGCCAGTCATCGCCAATTCCGAACGAACTCTTCTTTGCGTCAATGCCGATGCAATGCTGGTTGCCATAGTAATTCCTGCACTTGGTCCGTCTTTAGGCACAGCACCTTCTGGAACATGGACATGCAGATTGTAGTTGTCAAAGATACGATTGTCAATACCGATACGTTCTGAATGTGCACGAATATATTCAAGGGCAAGCAATGCACTTTCCTTCATGATGTCACCCAGATTGCCTGTAAGTGTTAGTTTACTTCCTTTACCTTTACTTAGGCTTGTCTCTATAAAAAGTATTTCACCGCCAACACTGGTCCACGCCAGACCTGTAACAACGCCGGCGTATTCGTTTCCTTGGTATGAGTCGCGACTGTAGATAGGTTTGCCGAGTAATTCTTGTGTTTCCTCCTTAGAGATAGTGTGGTCACATTCAAATTCACCTTTAGCGACACGAAGCGCAATGCGACGAAATAGTTTGTCGATTTGTTTCTCCAAATTACGCACACCGCTTTCTCTTGTATAACGCTCGATGATGAATTCTAAGGCGGGTTTGCCCACCTTAAGTGCAGGATGTTTCTTCAGGCCGTTCTTATCTCGGTTTTTGGGAACAAGGTGTTTTCTGGCTATTTCTATCTTTTCTTCTGTTATATAGCCATCTACCTGAATGAGTTCCATACGGTCGAGAAGTGGGCGAGGGATGCTGCTGATATCGTTGGCCGTAGCAATGAACATGACCTTACTGAGATCGTAATCGAGGTCAATATAGTTGTCGTGAAAGGCTATGTTTTGTTCCGGGTCGAGAACTTCAAGCAAAGCAGAAGAAGGATCGCCATGAACGGAATTAGGTGAAACTTTATCAATCTCGTCAAGGATGAACACGGGGTTTGAACTGCCTGCCCTTTGCATTCCTTGAATTATACGACCAGGCATTGCTCCGATATAGGTACGTCGATGTCCACGTATTTCACTTTCATCGTGTACGCCTCCAAGACTGACGCGAACGTATTTGCGTCCTAGTGCTTCGGCAATACTACGTCCCAAACTTGTCTTGCCCACGCCCGGAGGTCCGTACAGGCAAATTATTGGACTTTGACGATCATTACGCATCTTCAGGACTGCAATATGTTCCAAGATACGCTCCTTTACCTTTTCCATACCATAGTGATCGCGATTGAGCTTCTTTTCTGCCATCGCAATGTTAGTGTTGTCTCGGGTACACTCATCCCAAGGTAAATCAACTATTGTCTGGAGGTATTGCAACTGCACATTATAGTCAGGCGACTGCATATTAATACGGTTCAGCCTGTTCAACTCCTTATTGAAGATTTCTGCAGTCTTTTCTGTCCAGTGTTTGGTTTCTGCTTTTGCTTTAAGTTTGTTGATATCCTCTTGTCTGACGCTTGACTCATCCTTATCTCCAAGTTCGTTTTGTATATTTTGAACCTGCTGGCGAAGGAAGTATTCGCGCTGCTGCTGGTCGAGGTCGCTGCGTGTTTTATTTTCAATTTTACGTTTGAGCTTCATGAGCTCAATGATGTTGTTCGTAAAAAGGATTGCATGCCTGAGTCGTTCCAGTTCTGTGGGGCAGGAGAGGAGTTCGTACTTCTGTTCGATAGTGAGCGGAAGATAACTGCATATCGTATTCAGCATGAAGGTTGTGGGCTCCATGTTGTTGATATGGTGCATCAGTTCATCCGGATAATCTTCCAATACGCCCATCAGTTTGGTTGTCCTCTCCTTGAGCATTGCCAACATGGTTCCATACTCTGACTGCTCCATGTGATTGGGTTCCGTGTCAGTCATGTTGACCATCGTTCCCTCATAACTTCCATCAACAAACCGAAGTTCTTGAATCTGTATGCGGTTGTAAGCCTGGAATAATGTACTATATGAGCCATCTGGCATCCTCATCGAGTGAACGAGTTTTGCAGCAACGCCGATGGGGTAGAGGTCTTCCATTTGGGGAGTATCCACTTCGGGTGCTTTTTGGGTAAGCAAGGCTACCATTCCGTCAGTGCGCTCCAATTTTCGCAAAGTCTTTATGCTGCACTTCCTGCCTACGGTAATGGGGGATACTGTTCCGGGGAAAAATATATTGTCGCGGAGTGCTATAACAGGCATATCGCCGCCATGATTGGCATGCATCATCTTGTCTGTTTCGCCTGACACTTCTGCTACAAAAGAAAAGGTTTTCTTATTCTTATCAAACATTAAATTACGTCTTTCTATTAATACAAGCGGGTGCAAAAGTACAAAAAAAAAGCCAAACTTCGTGCGTGCGTTCAATTAAATATTGTAAATTTGCATGCCTTAGACCAAAGAGGGTCTTTTGAACATCATCTTTATGAGTAATAATTTCTTCCGTTTCAAGCATTTTCGGATAAACCACGACCGTTGCGCAATGAAGGTAGGCACTGATGGTGTGCTGCTTGGCGCATGGGGATGTGTGGACGGCCACCGTATTTTGGATATCGGCACCGGCTCTGGACTGATTGCATTGATGGCGGCACAGCGAAACCCCGATGCAGAAGTGCTCGGCGTTGACATTGATGAGGGGGCAGTTTCTCAGGCTCAAGAGAATATCGTTGAGAGTCCTTTCGGCGAACGTGTAGGTTGTATACTTCAAGACATTCTTACTTTTCAACCTGAAGAATGCTATGATGCCATTCTCTGTAATCCGCCATTCTATACGGAAAACACTTTGCCGCCGGACATGGCCCGCAGTCTGGCTCGAAACAGTGCAAGCTTGCCATTTGATTATCTCATTGGGAGTGTCTGTAAGATTCTTTCCGAAAAAGGGGTTTTCTCTGTTATTATACCAGTCCAGGCGATGCAGACTTTTACTGGATTATGCCTTGACAAAGGATTGTATCTGGTACGTCGATGCCTTGTACGCACTACGCCAAAGAAAACTCCACGCCGGGCATTGCTTACGTTTGCGATGGACAATTCGCAAGCAACCGAGGAAACGGAACTTTGTCTCATGAATCCCGATGGCAGCCGAAGCCTTGCATATTCGGAACTAACGAAAGATTTTTATCTATAGGCAAATAATGTTAATGGACATTATGTTTAATATAAAGACTGTAAAATCGCTTTTTTGTACTTCTTTTAGGCCTGCATTGCAGACAACCGGCTGGTTGCTTCGGATTATGTTGCCTATATCTTTTTCGGTGTGTCTGTTGCAGTATTACGGTGTTATTGCCTGGTGTGCCCAGTGGCTTGGTCCGCTGTTTTGTCATATTGGTCTGCCCGGAGCATCGTCTATTGCTTTCCTGACTGGTGCAACTGCCACAACGTATGCTGCGCTTGCAGTGATGATGACAATGGAACTGACTATGCGTCAGGCTACTATTATTTCAATCATGGTATTGATTTGCCATGCTTTGCCGTTGGAATGCACAGTGAACAAAAAGGTTGGTTCCAAACCTATACGCATGGCCATCTTGCGTATTTTGGGCGCATTGCTTGCAGCATTCTATTTGCATCTGCTTTTGCCGGAGATGTCGGAGCCATTCGCTGCCATTCATCAGGTTGCCGACGACGCTTTGCTTTCGTCGGTTCTTCGGGGTTGGCTGCATTCTTCGTTGAAACTTGTAGTTACGATATTCCTTATTATTTATTTGTTGATGGTGTTACAGCGACTGATGGAGCATTATGGTTTAATGCAGAAATTCACTCGTCCGCTTATGCCGTTGATGTCTATTTTCGGCTTGCCGCGTAACGCTGTGTACCTTTGGCTCGTAGGTAACATATTGGGCATCAGTTATGGTTCTGCTGTAATGCTGCAGTTGGAGGAAGAGGGCAAAATCAGTCGCGAAGAAGCCAACGAGGTGAATTACCACCTCATCATGAATCACTCCATATTGGAAGACACGCTGGTATTTGCTACTGCAGGCATTTCTGCCCTGTGGATTCTCACCACTCGCCTACTCTTTGCCATGCTGCTTGTATGGGGCAGAAAAGCCGTTAAGTATATTGTCAAATAGTCACAAAATAGGGTTTATTGCTTTCTTTTTGATACCTGTAAAATTCATGCGAAACGGGATAAAATAGAAATAACTTGGCTTCTTTAACACACATCTTGAACGAAGTTGGACAATTACCTTAAGCTGTTTACCCAACAAGCCACGCCATGTTGTCCGACTTAACAGTAGATGTTTCATAAATCGGCATGCCTTAATTGGCATAAAAACCAGTCTTTTCTGCGAATTTAATCAAGTAAAATTAGAATTTAACCTCGTCGTTTTTAGCAAGAAAAAGTGTAACCATTTCTATATCAGTATAGATAGTAAAATGGCAAAATTCTTCAAAAAATGACAGCCACCGATAGACGCGAAGAATTTTAGCGATTCTCGCGCATCAGCAACAAAGCAGATTGTAAGCAAAATGGCTAAATCTGTAACATTTTGTCAAGTGCCATGCTTGACAATTTCATTTGTTGAATGGAATAGAAACAGCCGGTTCAGTCGCACTGAAGGCTGGCAACAGCAGCCTCCGCACAACGTTCTCCGTCAACACCTGCACTGACAATGCCACCGGCATAGCCAGCACCTTCGCCACACGGGAAAAGGCCTTCGAGGCGAATGTGTTGCAGTGTCTCCTTGTCACGCAGTATGCGAACAGGGCTACTCGTACGCGTTTCTATGCCGATAACAGTTGCCTCCGATGTCAGAAAACCATGCTTCTGCTTGCCCCAAAGCCTGAATGCATCGCGAAGACGCATACTGATGAACTCGGGCATCCAGAAATGCAAAGGACTGGCAATCAAGCCCGGAGCATAGGACGACGCATTGAGATCGGCAGAAAGCCGCCCGTTCACAAAATCGGTCATTCTCTGTGCGGGCGCCGTTTGCAGACGGTTTGCCTGCAGCCAACACTGCCGTTCGAGTTCCTCCTGCAACAACATCATAGACAAAACCCCGTCCTGCGTCTCATTTTGAGGAAGCACATGAGCCCCATCCTCCGGACGGATCTCAACAACCATACCGCTGTTGCTCCAACGGCCGTTGCGGTTGGACGGACTCATGCCGTTGACAACGACCTGCTCCGGACCGCTGGCAGCAGGCACAACAAAGCCGCCGGGACACATGCAGAAACTGTACACGCCACGCCCCCCTACCTGAGTCACCATACTATATTCTGCCGCCGGCAGCCACTTGCCACGCCCCTGACGGTTGTGATACTGAATCCTATCGATGAGTTCCGCTGGATGCTCCAGGCGGACGCCAATGGCAAGTCCCTTTGCTTCAATGTCAACACCCGTAGCGGCAAGGTATCTGTAAACGTCTCTCGCAGAATGACCTGTGGCAAGAATAACAGCAGATGCGCGCATCTCCTGCCCTCCGGCAACAATACCGCACACCCTACCCTTCTCAATAACAAGTTCAGTCATCTTCGTCTGGAAGTGGACCTCGCCACCACATCGCAAGATAGTGCCACGCATATTCTCTATGACACGAGGCAAACGGTCGGTGCCAATGTGCGGATGGGCATCGCTGAGAATAGAAGGACTTGCACCATGCTGGACAAAGATTTGCAGTATGCGGTCGGTATTACCACGCTTCTTGCTGCGCGTATAAAGCTTACCGTCGCTGTAAGCGCCTGCCCCACCTTCGCCGAAACTATAGTTGCTTTCAGCATCCACGCATTGCTCGGGACGAATACGGGCCAGGTCTTTCTTGCGTTCACGCACATCCTTACCGCGCTCCACCACAATCGGCTTCATGCCAAGCTCAATTAGTCGCAGAGCAGCAAACAAGCCGGCCGGACCGGCACCCACAACAATAACAGGCTGGCACTCGCTGACATCACGATAGACAAACGGCTCGAAGTCCATCATTGGCGGTTCCTCACGTACATAAGCCCTTACCGTCAAATTAACAAAAATAGTACGCTGACGAGCATCAATACTGCGGCGGACCACACGCACCGCCTGGGCCGTAATACCCTTTTCCTGACGAAGATATGCCAAAATACTCTGCTCGTTATATGCTTGCTGCGGAGAAACTCGCAAACTTAATTCGTGAACCATGTTTCTTATTTTGGTGCAAAGGTACAAAATAAATCAGCAATCTTCACCCATAATTATTAAATTCTTCATACCTTTGCACGCAAAAT
Source organism: Bacteroidaceae bacterium (assembly GCA_017631315.1). GTDB lineage: Bacteria > Bacteroidota > Bacteroidia > Bacteroidales > Bacteroidaceae > Physcousia. Next base: position 312,182 of record JAGBTN010000017.1, read on the forward strand.
ATTGTTGAAAAGAGTCAGGATGAAGGTCATGAAGTTTGGCGGAACATCAGTAGGTTCCGCAGAAAGCATACTCAGAGTAAAGAGCATCGTCGAGAAACAGACAGAGCCAGTAATAGTCGTAGTCAGCGCCTTGGGCGGCATCACAGATAAACTTATCAGAACGAGCCAAATGGCTGTAGAGGGCGATGCACTCTATCAAAAGTCATTCGATGAGATAAAACAGCGTCACGACGAAATGATTGACGCCGTCATCCCCACCGGCGAGAAACGCAACGAACTGCAAACCAAAGTCGATGGGCTGCTCGAAGAACTCCGCAGCATCTATCAAGGCGTATATCTTATCCACGATTTAAGCCCTAAAACACAAGCCGCCATCGTTTCCTATGGCGAACGAATTAGCTGCCAAATAGTGGCAACTCTAATAGATGGCGCAGAATGTTTTGATAGTCGCGAATTCATAAAAACAGAATTCAAAGCAGGTAAAAACCGTCTTGTCAAAGAGTTGACAAACAAATTGGTGTGTCAGAATTGGCAAAAATTACCCCAAACAAGCATCGTTGGCGGCTTCATAAGCACCGATGTGGAAAGCGGCGAAGTAACAAACCTCGGAAGAGGTGGCAGCGACTACACTGCCAGCATTATTGCTGCTGCACTTAATGCCAGCGTACTCGAAATATGGACAGACGTCGACGGATTCATGACAGCCGACCCACGCGTCATTAGTTCTGCCTATGTCATTCCAGAGTTAAGTTACATTGAGGCAATGGAACTCAGCAACTTCGGTGCAAAGGTAGTATATCCGCCCACCATCTATCCCGTCTGCATCAAACACATACCCATCCTCATAAAGAACACCTTCAACCCCGATGCCCCTGGCTCTATCATCAAAGACGAGGTTCAAGACGACTCAAAAAGCATCAAAGGTATTTCCAGCATCAAGGGAACAACCCTCATTACAGTGTCGGGTCTCTCTATGGTAGGTGTCATAGGTGTCAACCGACGCATCTTCACATGTCTGGCAGACAACGGTATCAGTGTCTTCATGGTCAGCCAGGCATCAAGTGAAAACAGCACCAGTATAGGCGTTCAAGACGAAGATGCGGACGAAGCATGTCGGGTTCTCGACCTCGAATTCCAAAAAGAAATCGAAGATGGCTCCATGTTCCCTATGCTTGCCGAAAAAGGCTTGGCCACAGTAGCCATTGTTGGCGAAAACATGAAGCACACACCAGGCATTGCCGGCAAACTGTTTGGCACACTCGGACGTTCCGGTATCAGCGTCATCGCCTGTGCCCAAGGAGCCAGCGAAACAAACATATCTTTTGTCATTAACCAAAACTTCCTTCGAAAAGCACTTAACGTCATACACGATTCATTCTTCCTCTCCGAATATCAGGTACTCAACCTTTTTATTTGTGGCGTAGGAACAGTTGGTGGAAGCTTGTTGGAGCAAATACACCACCAACAGGAAAAGCTAATGCGCGAACTACGTTTAAAACTCAACGTTGTCGGCATTGCCAGCAGCAACAAGGCAATCTTCACTCGCGAAGGCATTGCCCTCGACACCTATCGCCAACAACTTGCCGAAGCACCCCAAAGCGACATCCTCAGACTACGCGATGAAGTTATAGGAATGAACATCTTCAACAGTGTCTTCATCGACTGCACAGCCAGCGCAGAAGTAGCAGGATTGTATGCAGATTTCCTGGAGCATAATATCAATGTTGTTGCTGCAAACAAGATTGCAGCCAGCAGCGATTATGCCAACTATCGTCGCCTCAAGCAAATTGCTCAAAAGAGGGGCGTTAAATTCTTGTTTGAGACAAATGTCGGCGCAGGACTGCCTATTATCCGAACCATCAATGATTTGCATAACTCTGGAGACAAGATTCTTCGCATCGAAGCAGTATTGAGCGGAACACTCAACTTCATCTTCAACACAATAAGCAAAGATATTCCGTTTAGCGAAACTGTCCGAATGGCAAAAGAAGAAGGTTATAGTGAGCCCGACCCACGCATTGATTTAAGCGGGAAGGATGTAATACGCAAACTTGTTATACTGGCTCGCGAAGCAGGCTACGAAATCAGTCAAGAGGATGTCGAAGCCAAACTCTTCATTCCGCAATCGTTCTTTGATGGAACAATCGATGAATTCTGGAAAAACTTGCCTTCCCTTGATGCTGATTTTGAAGAACGGCGTAAGGAACTTGAAAAGGACAACAAAGTTTGGCGCTTTGTGGCAAAGCTTGAAAACGGTAAGGCAAGTGTTTCGTTGCAAGAGTTTGAAAGCAACCATTCTTTCTATGTTCTTGAAGGTAGCAACAATATTGTTCTGCTCACTACAGAACGTTATCGTGAATATCCAATGCTGATACAAGGTTATGGAGCGGGGGCAAGTGTAACAGCAGCAGGTGTGTTTGCTGATATAATGAGTTTGGCATAATGAAACACATTATCCTTCTTGGCGACGGAATGGCCGATTGGCCTTGTGAAGAACTTGGAGGCAAAACGCTATTACAATATGCCAACACGCCTCACCTTGATTGGCTTGCACGAAACGGGAAAAGCGGTTTGTTGCAGACAGTGCAAAAGGGTTTTCATCCCGGAAGTGAGGTTGCTAATTCGAGTATTCTAGGCTATGACCAAAACCTCGTATATGAGGGTCGTGGTCCACTTGAGGCAGCAAGCATTGGTGTGGAACTGGCAGACGATGATTTGGCCTTACGTTGCAATCTGGTTTGTCTTGAAGGTGACCTATTGAAGAATCATTCCTGTGGAAGGCTGGAAACGGAAGAAGGAGATATTCTGATACGTTTCCTTCAGGAAAAGCTTGGTTCAGATAGAATTCATTTCTATACTGGTGTTCAATACAGACACTTGTTAGTTATTAAAGGGGGCAACAAACATCTCCGTTGCACTCCGCCTCACGATATTCCTTTGAAGCCGTGGCGTGAACACATGCTTCAGGCAGAATGCCATGAGGCAGAAGAGACGGCTCAATTACTTACTGACCTTATCCTTCGCAGCCAAAAGTTGCTCGCATATCATCCGCTTAACATCGAACGGCAAGAGCGAGGTTTAGACCCGGCGAACTGCATCTGGCCTTGGGGAGGGGGATATCGCCCGAAGATGACGCCACTAACGGAAACCTATCCTCAGATTAAGTCGGGGGCTGTTATCACTGCTGTTGATTTGATTCGTGGCATTGGACGTTATGCAGGATTGGACATAATCCATGTTCCAGGAGCGACGGGACTTTGGGACACTGACTATAGAGGAAAGGCAAATGCGGCTATCGATGCTTTGCGAACAAAAGACTTCGTTTATCTTCATGTTGAGGCTTGTGATGAAGCCGGACACGATGGCGATATGCAACTGAAGTTGAATTGCATCGAGAATTTCGATCACGAACTTGTGGCACCCCTTTTGGATGAAGTGGGAAAATGGAACGAACCTGTTGCAATTGCTCTTCTGCCCGATCATCCGACACCAATTCTTCATCGCACACACACTGCAGAGCCTGTTCCCTTCTGCATTTACTATCCGGGTATTGAACCAGACGGAGTGTTGACTTTCGACGAGGTTGCAGCAAAAGAAGGCGCCTATGGTTTGCTTGAGGGCGATGGGTTTATCCGTGAATTTATGAATATATAATTAGGTAAGAAGATTATGCAATACTATAGCACAAATGGCAAAGCTTTGCTTGCATCGTTAGAGAAAGCGGTTGTGAAGGGGCTTGCCGAGGACAAGGGACTTTATATGCCGGAGCGCATCAAGCCGCTCTCAAAGGATTTCTTCGACAACATTCAGGACATGTCTCTTCAGGAGATTGCCTACCAAGTGGCAGACTGTTTCTTTGGCGAAGATGTTGATGCAAAGAGTCTGCGAAGAATTGTCTATGACACTTTGGCTTTCGATATTCCATTGAAGGAGGTTGAAGAGAACATTTATTCGCTTGAACTCTTTCACGGCCCTACCCTTGCTTTCAAGGATGTGGGAGCCCGTTTCATGGCACGATTGCTTCAGTACTTCTTGCATAAAGAGGGAAAAGAAACCGTCAATGTACTTGTGGCGACGAGTGGCGACACGGGTTCTGCTGTAGCAAACGGTTTTTTGGGGGTAGAAGGCATTCGCGTATATGTACTTTATCCCAAGGGGAAGGTCAGTCCCATACAGGAGTGTCAGTTCACAACGCTCGGGAAAAACATTACGGCTATAGAGGTGGATGGTGTTTTCGACGACTGCCAGGCGCTCGTCAAGAATGCATTTATGGACGATGAGCTCAATGCCAAGATGCGACTGACGTCGGCCAACAGCATCAATGTGGCACGCTTTCTGCCTCAAAGTTTCTATTATTTCTATGCCTATGCACAGCTGAAGAAACAGGGGTTGGCAGACAAGGTGGTCTGCTGTGTGCCGTCGGGCAACTTCGGCAACATCTGTTCGGCTCTGTTCGGCAAGCGTATGGGCTTGCCCATCAGCCGTTTTATTGCAGCCAACAATGCTAACGACATCTTCTATAACTACCTGAAGACCGGCAAATACGAACCGAAGCCCAGCACACAGACCATTGCCAATGCGATGGATGTTGGCGATCCAAGTAACTTTGCCCGTATTCTTAATCTCTACGAAAAGAGTCATGATGCCATTTGCAAGGACATCAGCGGTGCCACATATTCCGACCAACAGATTGCCGAAACGATGAGGAGATGCCTTGCCGAGACAGGCTATCAGCTCGATCCTCATGGTGCTTGTGGCTATCAGGCCTTGAAGGATGGGTTGCAAGCGGGCGAGGTGGGTTTCTTCCTCGAAACAGCACATCCGGCAAAGTTCAAGCAGGTGGTGGACGACATCTGTGGCGGCGATGTAAGAATACCCAGTCCTTTGCAGGAATTCATGAAGGGCACAAAGCAAAGTTTGCCTATGAGCAAGGACTTTGCCGACTTTAAGATGTTCCTGATGGGACAATAGCAGATGGACAGACTCTGGAACGCCAATTACCTGAAGGCTTGGAGTGCGAACTTCATGCTTTACTTCTCCTTCATGGTGATGACGCCCCTGCTTCCGCTTTATCTCAGCGAAGTGTTTGGTGCGACGAAGGACGAGACGGGTATGGTGTTGAGTGGTTATGCACTGACGGCTCTGCTTGTGCGTCCCTTCAGCGGTTTCTTTGTCGATTCCTTCCCACGCAAACTTGTACTGCTTGCCTGTTACGGACTCTTTGCATTGCTCTTCGGAGGCTATCTCGTGGCAGGCTCACTCCTTTCGTTTTGTATTCTGCGTACGCTTCATGGTGCGCCCATGGGAGCCACAACGGTGGCGAACAGCACTATGGCCATCGATGTTTTGCCGTCGAGCCGACGTGCGGAAGGCATTGGTTACTATGGTCTAAGCAACAATCTTGGCACAGCCATTGCACCGACGGTGGGCATGCTCATCTACCAATGGACTGCAAGTTACGACACCATCTTCCTCGTCTCGTTCATAACGGCAAGCATTGGTTTCGTCATCAACAGTACGCTGCATCTCAAAAAGAGACCAATTCCTTCATGCACATCGGAACAAGCCCAGAGACGTTTGCCCGTATCTCTCGACCGTTTTCTCTTGCTGAAAGGTTGGCCCGAAGCCCTCTGCATCGCATTGTTCAGTTACTCGTATGGCGTTATGAGCACATACATTGCCATCTATGCGAAGCAGGAACTTGGCATCACCACCGGCACAGGCCTGTTCTTTACCCTGTTGTGCATCGGACTCATATCGAGCCGACTGGTCGGCGCAAGAGGTCTGCGCAAGGGAAAGGTAACAGAGAATGCCACCCACGGCGTAGTCATTGCCCTCTTAGGCTATCTTGTGTTTGCCGCCCTGCATAATGCCTGGGGATTCTACGGAGCAGCATTCATCGTAGGACTTGGCAACGGACATATGTTTCCTGCCTTCCAGACGATGTTCATCAACCTTGCCTCCGCCTCGCAACGCGGCACGGCAAACAGCACACTCTACACTGCCTGGGAAGCCGGTGTGGGCCTGGGCATCATCATTGGCGGCATTGCTGCAGAGTATTTCTCCTACGGCGCAGCCTTCTGGACAGCATGGGTAAGCAATGCCGTCGGAGTAATCCTTTTCTTTGCCTACGCACGGCAACATTTCCTCAACAACAGACTACGCTGAAAAACATCTACTGCCTTATCGGCAATAATGCTTAACCTTTCTGCCCATAATGGTTAACCTTTTCGGGCAACTTGGCAGTAGATGTCGGGATACATTATTATAGTACTAAAGAAAGGGGGCGAACCTGTGTGGCTCGCCCCCTTGACGTTTTCAGTCGAAATCAACTGTGGGAAGAAATTATTCCTCGTTCCAGATGTTCCAATCGTTGTTTTCCTTGTTGAGAGCCTCGCTGCCGTCAACAGTAGAGTCGCTGATGATAAGGCTCTCGGCCAGCATCTGCGCCGCCATAGCCTCTTCTGCCTTCGTGGCAGGAATGATATATGACTTTTTCATATTAGTAAAGAACTTTTTTACCGTTGATAATGTTGATTCCCTTTTGAACCTTGTTCAGGCGCTGACCGGCGATGTTGTAGATAGCATCCTCTGTTGTCTTTTGTGCGTTGTCTATTGTCTGAATAGAAGTTGCATCACCGTTGCCAAAGTAGAATGCCTTCACACCGCTTGTGCTCTTGTAGTAAGCCTTGCCTGCAGCAATGGCAGTTCCCTCTGCTACACGATAGAAGCCTACAGTGTCGTCGTACTTAGCAAGACAGTATTGAGTACCATCGGATACCATCTCGGCATCAGTGCCAAAGAGTTCGTTTGCAGTAACATCGCTGGTAGCAGTGGTAGCCAACTTGTTGTAGTATGAACCCTTCAGGATAACAGCAGCACCTGCAGGCACATCCTTAACCTCGGTAAGTTGGAGATACTCGCCGTCGAAAGCAGCAATGTAGGCAGTAGCGTCGCCATTGAGAGCCCAGTCGTTAGCCTTGTCGTACATGGTAGCATAACCTGCATCGCCTACATAGTTAACCTCTTCTGCATTGAGAGGAGAAGGATATTTGTCGGTGCCGATGAGTTGCTTGAAGCCCATCACATAAGCAAGCTTACCATTTACGATATCTTCGGGTGTAAGGTCTTCGCGTACAGATTGAGTCTTGTTGTCTGTCTCGGAAAGGTCCACCACATTGGTCCATGTTCCAGCAAAGCGACCGATGTTGCCGCCGTCGTGACCAACAATCTTACCCAAGTTGAGGAAGTTCTCGATTGCACCCCTCTCCTGATAGCAGAAGAGCGCACCAGCAAAGGGGAACTGATTGGTAGAAGTAATGGTACCGGTGTTGACTACATTGTGGATGTAGAATGTAGCCTTTCCACCTAATTCACCACCAACAATACCCGCAGCATCCTGGCCGCTTACGGTAACGTCAGCCTCGTTGACAACATTCTCGATAGTAATCTTAGCAACATTACTCTCGTTCTGAGAAGCACCTGCCAAACCACCGCACTTGTTAGAGCCAATGATTGAGCAAGAAGAATCGATGATAAGGTTCTTAATGGTAGTATTGTCATTGCCCTGCAGCCAACCGAAGAAGCCTTGTGCCTCAACAGTAGGACGGTTGATGATCATGTTCTTGATGCTGTAACCCTGTCCGTCGAACACACCCTTGAACTTAGTACCTGTTGAAGAACCAAGAGGATTGTGAAGGTTTTCAATATTCAAGAAGTCAATATCGTTCATGAGTTTTGCATAGAAGGCAGCACCCCCACCGTTTGCAATTGCATTAGACAGCCATTCCACGTTACCGGCATTCTTCAGCAAATAGTAGTCGCCATCCTTTGCTGGTTCCTGATAGTGAGCATAGCAGGTTGTGCACATTCCTATTTCATCGTTCATAGTGTGGGGGAGTTGAACTGTTTCACCACTTACATTATTATAACTGATACCTCCAACAGCACTGCCTGTGCAGTCAACAGTACCTGCCTGATATACCTGACCATGAGTAGCATCTCGGTAAACAGGCATTGCATCTGTGCCAAGTGTCTGATAATATACGATGTCTGTCTGGTCGCCGTTCAAAAGGTAGCAAAGTTCACCACTGCTGATGGGATCTTCTGTATTGAGTACAGACACCTTGCCCTGGTTGCCGGCATTCGTAGTACACAGGTCAACAACGTTGCGAATTACAATGTTAGTATTGCGACGAACAAGGTTGTAACCATTGCCGTCAACACCGGTCACTTCACCAATGTTCCAGCATCCTTCAACATCCACTTCACCATTAACATTACGCTGGCCGGTCCATGCACAGATAGCAGCACTTTCGCCGTTATCGCCCTTGATGTTACCCTTGTTCCAGAGGTTGTAAAGCTTCAGGCCAACATTAGTACCTTCTACACAACCAAGAATACCTGCAGCGTTCTTACCTGTGGTTGATACATTTGCCTCATTGCCGCAGTTGCGGATGATGATGTTCGACTGTTCGTCGTTGCGGCTGTTGATGTGAGCCACAACGCCTGCTGCGAAGTTGTTGTCGTGCTGAATGGAGCAAGAAGCATCGATGATGAGGTTCTCAATAATTACTTCGTTGTTAACGGTGCCGTCTGCATCTGTGCCACCGCCACGAACGGAGCCGAAGAAACCACTGCCGTCAAAGCCACGGTTCTCAAGTTTGATGGCTGGAGTCAATACCATACCCTTGATGCGATAGCCTTGACCATCGAAGTGACCAAAGAACTTATGAGCACTGATACCAATTGGTGTGTGAGCGTTGGGTACACCACCAAAGTCGATGTCATTGTCCAGTTTAACTTTCATGGCGCCATGGAACTTCTTGTTTACCATTGCAGAGAACCACTCTACGTCCTCAACAGTAGAGAGGTGATAGAAGCCGTCTTCTTCGGGAGTCTTGTAACTCTCGATGCCGTCGAAGACATAGCTCTTACAGTTAACGCAAATGTAGTTCTCACCCATTACGTGTGCATCTCTGCTACCGCCTTCTGTATTGCTATATGCAACAGAGCCTTTAGGTGTGCCATCGCAATAGTAGTCGGCAACTTCATAAACCAAAGGACCGTCTGCCACTGGCATAGGATATGGGTCAACACCGATTTCTTGCTTGAAACTGATGCCCTCGGTCTCACCTTGGTTCAAAAGGTAGCAAAGACGACCACTGGCAATGTCTTCTGCAGACACATATATGCCTTGACCACCTTTGTTGACAGCATCGTAACTATTCTCTACACTGCGGAAGGTACCACGGAGGAAAGTGCTTGTGCCGTCGAGGGGAGTAAGTTCGCCCATATTGAAACAATTCCAAACCTGGCTATTACCTTTGCCGCCAGTATCTCCACACCAACCGTTGAATGCAGCAGCCTTGTTGTTGCTTGCACCAGTGATATTACCAGTGTTGATGCAGTTGTGCATCTTGAAGAATGCATAGGCTGACTGGCCTGCGCCGATGATGCCTGCAGCCACACCGCTGATGCTGGTCACATTGGCCTCGTTCACACAGTTGAGGATACGGCACTTGCCGTCGGCTGCTGTCTGAAGTGTGCCGATGAGGCCTGCAGCACGATTGCCTGCTGTAACAGAACAAGTCTTGTCGATGATAACATTCTTAATGATTGCATTACCGCGTACACAACCAAAGAAACCCTGGTTTTCCAGTTCATTATCAATAATCATGTTCTTGATGCGGTAATGTTGACCATCAAATACACCATCGAACTTAATCTGATTATTAGGACCGATTGGCTTGTGTGCGTTAGCAGGAAGTCCTGCATAATCGATGTCTGCAGTTAACTTATAACTTGCAGTAGCATAGAAAACATCGTCTGCATCTGTGGCATTAACTGCAATTTGTTCAGACATCCATTCTACATTACCTACATTCGTAAGCAAATAAGTGCCGTCAACCTTTTCTGCTGGCTGATACTTGTCGGTACAGTCTTGAATGGTACAAATGCCATTCGTGTAACTGTGTTCTCCGTCATGTTGTGCCCATGCGGAGCCACTTGTGAGCCATGCCATTGCAAGCAGGGCAACACATAATGTGTTTCGTCTTTTCATGTTAATAATTAAATTTATAGTTTAAAAATGTTTAATTGTTTGTTAATAGAGTGTTATTATTAAGCATGCACACGCAAATTTATACAAAATTGATTATAGAGTTTATTTTCTTTAGGTTAAATTGTGTTAAATGTCGTATGTAGTGCTTATATAATATGTCATGCAGACAATAAGAATTTCTTTTTAGTGCAATTAAAACTACATAGTGCATAAGATTGTATAACAAGAATTAAACGTCGTAGGATGTTTGTTATTTCTTGCCAAAGAACAATGCGTTATAGACTGCATTGTCACCACGAATGTGGTTACAGCGTATGCGCATGCTCTTGTTGTAAGAATAGACAACATAGACACCACCTTTCATATCGTTTACGCGTGTCAGGGGAGCGATGAGATTCATCGTCTCCAAGTCAAACACTTCGATACTTTGGTTTCGTAACACACCTTTCGACTCGCAGTCGGCAATGTAGAGAGCAACGGTATATTGGCGTGGGCTCTTCAAGCGAATGTCTACCGGACACATGTGCAAGTCTCGCGAATAGTAACAAGCAAACACTTTATTACCTGACCCATCGGGATTGACGGGCAGTTTGGCAATTGGGTCAAGCGGATTGACGGTTGTACGATGATAACTGGGATTACATATGTAGTCGAATGTTATTGATTCCACATAATCGGGGAGCACTACCAAATCTTTACCGTTATCGCCGCCGGTAATAAAGTAACCATCCTGGCCATACTTTGTGTACCATTCTCCATGTGTTTCGTAATCTACATCAAGCAGTTGGGCTGCATAGATGTATTCTTCCTTAAGAGGTTCGATTGGTGTACCTGTGTATTCTACCTGGAATGTATATTCGCCTGCAGCAAGACTATCTAAGTAGAAGAACTGCTCGTCTTCACGAGTTGGGTTGACGGTTTGTCCGTTCATAAGAACAGAGGTGATGTTCATTCCTTCACGTGGAATAGCATAGTTGGCAACAGTATTACTGGGTACGGTCAACATGTGCTGACCACTTTCGAGATCGAAGGAGGCACGGATGAAGCCATTGGGTGTGCTGACATCGCCCTTCACTCGCTTGGCATAACCACAGAAGTGGGGATGTACACGGAAGGTGGAGAAGCCGGGTGCGGTTGGTTTGACTCCCAACATTTCCTCTGTGAGCCATGCCAAGACTCCTGCGCCCCAGGGATGAGCCAGACTGGTGTGGCCGGCCTGCGTGTACGGGACGGGACCGTTTTTGGGAAGGATATCGTTCCAATGTGGTCGATACACTTCGAAGAATGTTGTGCCGCCATATGCAATCTGGCCTCCCCACATATCCATAATGCTGGCAAATGCATGGTCGTGATGTCCTGCTGCAGCCATTGCGTCGATTATCATACACTGATTGAAGGGTGAGTATGAAAGTCGTTGCAAGCGGTCTGCAAGGTCGGGATGATAGAGACGTGAAAGGTCTTCGGTCAGTCCAGCGTTGATGGCATCGGCAGCAGCATGCATACCCATCTTGTTTATGAAGTTTCCTGTTCCGAGTAACTGCTGCGTCTTTCGGGTGGCGTAACTGCGATATTGTCGTGCCTTTGCTGTTTTGCCGATACGTTCCAGCACGTCGGCGAAGTGTTTCCATGTGCCGATGGCCATCGCCTGATAGCATAGTTTGTTTTGTTCACACTCCGAGTGGTCGAATCCTGTTCCGGTACGGTCATCCCATCCGACGAAGCGAAGTTTTGTGGGGCTGTCGAAAATGGCATAAGCATGATCCAAACGCTCGTAGGCTTTGTCCAACAAACCTTCCAACCCTACTTGATCGCCAGAGTACATATAATAGTCTATCAGGCTTTCCACCCACATCAACTCGTATGTTTCGATGTTGTTCACGTGCTCTTCGGTGAAGTGTAGGTTTTTCAATACGGCATCGTAGTTGGCGAAAGCAATCAGGGCTGCAGCCTGTGCGGTATAGGCGTCGCCTGTCCACGATATGCGGTCGCCACGGTCCAGCAGGATGGCACCGAAACAGTCTTCGCGCAGGTTTGCTCGCACATCCCATGCTGCCACATACCAAATGCTATCCAACATCTGATTGTCGCTATCGAACGTGCTTACGTAGTTAACTGGCATCACTTGGCATACGGCACGTATGGCTTTAATGGTAAAGGGTTTGTCGAACTTCTCTACGTTAATAAAGGCGAAACGCACTCCTTCGTAGAACTCGCTGTTCAGTTCCAGGCGATAGGTGTTCATTCCCACTCTTGTTGGGGCTTTTGTTTTGTGTCCGCTATAACTTTCAACGTCGTTGTACTCACTTACTCCTAAGGTGACCGTGCCCGACAGGTCCGGACTATCAATCTCCAGCCAAGCCGGCAGTTCGACGCCAAAGTCGAGTACGATGGTACCCGGTCCGTTTACTTTTATGGGAGAACCTTGTCCCACGTTATCCAGGTTTTCGAAGTTCCCCTCCCCTGTCTTGGCATAGGCCAACACTGGTGTCATGACATATGCTTGCAGCGGATCGTTGGCCGATGGTGAGTCCCATACATAGCCAATCATCGGGTCTGGCGAAACGGTTACTTCTGTGCCACGTATTTTGCCTCCGTTAACATATTCGTAGGGTTCCCATGCCGGCGAGCGTCGGTCGAGAATGGTTTCCAGTCGTCCGGCCGATGTTTCGTCAATCACTTCGTCCGTTGATGTTTCTGTGAAGGTCACGGAATCAACGACTCCTACTTTGAATTGGTGTTGGGAACCTCCTTCCCAAACAATCATGCTCTGGGCGGACATTGGCTTCTGTGACATAATTAAGAGAAATGCCAACACAGGCCAATTCCATTGTCTGATAGTTTTCTGTAACATGATTCAAAATTAAGTTAATAGTTAGTTTTCACATACAAATATACATCTTATAATATTTGTAAGCAACAAAATACCATAAATTTTTGTTTAAAAGACAAAACATCACAAAACCTTTTTGATAAATATGACCTAACGTTGAATGTCAAGACAGCAAACAAAAATAAATTCTGATTTGTTACCCTTCCGTTCAATTTACATCGGTCATCAAGGTTATGAGATAGTTCTTTTGTAAAGAAATCGGTCGGTTTTGCCTCTGTTTCCTTGCGTTTTTTTCATCGAAGCCTATCATAGGCTAAAAATACGCCAAATTTCGAACAAATAAGAATTATCTGAAATAGAGGATATTACAAAGGTTCTATCTGTGAAGAATGACAAAAGTGGTACGAAAAGCACTGGCTTTATGCCTAATTTCCAAAGAAAAATCTGCCAAACAGACGAGTGTTTTTGGCAAAATAGACGAGTCAAGTTTGGCAAACACACGTGTGAGTTTCTTAAAACCCACGCGTCGTGTTCGCAGGAAGAACGTTTCGAGCGGGTAAAGTTGCCATTTTTGTCTAGATTGAAGAAAACACGAAGTTGCATTTTGTAAAGAAAATGGTCGAGAGAAGTCATTCGAGATAAATTTTCACAAGCCGGTAAAAAGCAAAATACATCATAAAAAAACAAAAATTCTTTTGCTGCATTGGATAAATGTCCTATATTTGCACTCCGAAAGAGAGCCTCTGTCTAATCGCCCTAACAAAGGGGGCTGCAGAGAAGAGGCCCAATAAATATAATATGGAAGCAAAAGAAGCAATAGTCAAAATAATAAAGGCGTTGCTGGACATTGAAGAACCCACGCAACGCCAACTGCTCATTGACTACCTGATGGGCAGGCGGAGCCGCCAGATAGAAGAATTAGGACTTTCGGACAAAGAGACATTCGGCATTGGCGAATCGCACGACGAAGACTACTGGTCCACCGTCATCGATGCTGCATACGAGGGCGAACTGCTCAAGCAAATGGCATCGAAGAAAAATGCACTGACGCCCACCACCGCAGGCAAGAAGTTTGCAAAGAAACCACAATCGTTCATCATCTCCGACGACGAAGCAATCGGTGAAACCGAATCGGATGTGCCTGAAATAGATTCCATCCTGGCGCAAGCCCAGACGGAGCATCAAACCTCTAACAGCACCGCCTCGCCTCAAGCAAAAAGACACATTAAGCTCATCACTGCCATAGACCGGCACATCGCCCTCGAAGACTTTGCCGAAAGCGAAGGACTGGGACTCGACGAGGTGCTCGACGACCTGGAAATGATGGCGGAGCAAAAGCACTACCTCGACATAACATACTTTACAGACGAAGTGCTTGGCGAAGACTGCATGGACGAACTGCTGGACTACTTTCAAAGTGCAAAAACAGACGACATGGCAAAAGCCATGCAAGAATACGGCGATGCCTACCACGAAGAGGAACTCCGTCTGGCACGAATAGTCTTCAGAATGAACAAAATCCAGGCCCACTAACGAATATATAAGTCAAAGGGACTTGGTATAACAATTAATTAAACACATATTACTCCCCTCCCTAGAAGGAGTTGAGGAAGCATAAATTTAATACAGTTATGGAAATACTAAAGTTTAGCCCCATCTTCAAACCCACCCTGTGGGGCTCCGAAACATGGGTTGTATCGTCAGTTAAGGGTTCCGAGTCCATGGCCATCAATGGCATAGACAAAGGTCAGACTCTCCCCGAAATCGTAGCACGCTACGGTGCAGAATTCCTCGGAAAGAAGAACTGCGAAAAGTTTGGCAACGACTTCCCTCTGCTCATCAAGTTCATCGACGCACGCCAAGACCTCTCCATTCAGGTTCACCCCGACGACGAACTCAGCGCCAAAAGACATGGCAAGATGGGTAAGAACGAGATGTGGTACGTCGTTGATGCCGACCGCGGCAGCCAACTCATTGCCGGTTTCACACAAAAGATAGAAACCAGCGAGTATGCACAAAAGGTGGCAGACGGCAGCATCGAGAACGACCTCAATAAAGTCTGCGTCAGCGAAGGCGACTGCTTCTATATCCCCGCCGGACGCGTCCACGGAATTGGTGCTGGAATGGTCATTGCAGAGATTCAGCAGACAAGCGACGTCACCTATCGCATCTACGACTATCTGCGTCGTGACCGCGACGGAAATCTCCGCGAACTGCATACCGAACTTGCACTCGACGCCATAGATTTCGAAGACATCACCACCGACCCCAAAGTCAACTACACAGAGAAGCGCGACGACATAGTAAGCCTTGTGCAGTGCCCCTTCTTCACTACAAACGAATTGAAGCTCACACAATCCTTCAAACGTGACTACACAGGCATCGACAGTTTCCGCGTTTACATGTGTCTCAGCGGCCAGTGCTGCTTCCTCAACCCCAACGGACAAAGCATATTCCTGCACCAGGGCGAATCACTCGTCGTGCCGGCCGCCATCAAGGAAGTAACAATCCTGCCCGACGAAAACGTTAAACTCCTGGAAAGTTACGTAGAGTAAAGTAAACAAAGAACTAACAACTAAATCAGTTGAAGTAAAAAGGGGAATTATTCAGTTCCCCTTTTTACTTTCTTATACCGTATCGGGTCCCCGACAATGACGACCCTGTCATATATTCTACCTTTACGAGGAAGAATCACAAATTGCAAGTTAGGGCAACTATAAAACATATCCTGACAGAACAGGCCCTTCCGTGTAAAGGCTGAATACGTAAAATGTCCGCCCTTGTCTCTTGACACATTGTGTCCCTTTACTTTCAGCCACTTCTTTGTCACCATCTTCCATAGAGGAATTCTTTGAGATAATGTCTGCGCATTAAACTTCCTATCGGTGTATCCCAAAAGAACAAAGTAAGCGTGTCTTACTTCCTTGTAGGGGTCAGGCAACGTAAATTTTTCGTTTTCGGTGCTAGCATATATAGATATATCATTTACGATATTTGCGCCCCAGTATGTCGTAGTGGGTTTTATGTATTCTCCTGTGAGATTCAGTAGAATACGCTCCTCTGCACCACGAATGGTCAAATATGGTATCTCACTTGAAACAAATTGCGCCTCTAAAAGGTTAAGCAAACGCAAATTACCGCGGCCGTCTGCTCCTGCCATCTTGCGCAAGACCATTAAATCAACGGAATTCAACTTCCCCGACACAATCAAATGACGGCACGTGTCCTGCTGGGCGTCTGTTAGAATGGTAGCTAAAGTACCAGCCTTACTCACCTTTACATGAGTCGCAGAGATAGATTCTTCTTCCCCTACCCTAATCACTTTTGAAGCTAAAGAAGTACAACTCCATAAGGAAAGAATGAGTAACATCGTAATTCTGAAAATCCTTTTCATAGCATTCGTTTCCATTTAATGATTTAATACATAAAACATCACTGCTTTCCTTCAGTCCTAAAGTCTGCTACAAAATTACACTTTTTTTATTTTGTACCAAATTGTTATACGTATTTTCTCGTTCGCTGCAATATAATTCCATGTGACTACTTATTGCAGTTCTTTCAAAAAAAAAACACTCAAAACATTTGGCAGAAAAAGGAAAAAGCCGTACCTTTGCACCCGATTTATGCCGTTGAGGCTCGAGAAAGCGAGTCACGAGTTGGCTCCGCCCCACGGTCAAACCCGTTATAATAATTTAAATTAAACAAATGTACGCAATCGTAGAGATTAACGGTCAGCAGTTCCGTGTTGAGGAGGGTCAGAAGCTCTTCGTTCATCACATTGCCGGCGCAGAAGCTGGTCAGGCTGTTGAATTTGAGAATGTGTTGTTGGTCGATAACGGCACCATCACAGTGGGCACTCCCACCGTTGCTGGCGCAAAGGTTACGGCTGAAGTTGTTTCACCCCTGGTAAAGGGCGACAAGGTGCTCGTTTTCCACAAGAAGCGTCGCAAGGGCTATCGCAAGCTCAACGGTCATCGCCAGCAGTTCACAGAACTGACCATCAAGGGTATCAACGCTTAATGTTTAACGCTAAAGACTTAACAAAATGGCACATAAAAAAGGTGTAGGTAGCTCTAAGAACGGCCGCGAATCGGCTTCTCAGAGATTAGGTGTTAAGATTTTCGGTGGCGAGAAGTGCATCGCAGGCAACATCATCGTTCGTCAGCGTGGTACACGTCACTATCCCGGCACTAACGTTGCTATGGGCAAAGACAACACACTTTATGCTCTCGTTGACGGAACCGTACAGTTCAAGAAAGGTCGTCTCGACCGTAGTACTGTAAGTGTGGTGCCCGTTACAGCTGAGGCATAAGGGTACTTGCTCATCTCAGAACAAACAATCACAACTCAAATTAAGTCCCCTCATGCTTCAAACCATGAGGGGACTATGTTTTTTTGATAACAATGAAAAGACATACTGTCAAGGATTGGGTGCTGGCAACAAGGCCTTGGTCATTTCCCGCTTCCACAATGCCTGTTTTCGTAACCATCATGTTCCTCTGGAGCAAAGGAATCGAAATATCATGGTGTCTCGGCATCATGGCGCTTGTGAACATTGTCCTTGTTCATGCAGCAGGAAACGTATGGAGTGACTATCACGACTATCGTCGAAAAGTAGATGCAGACGACACCTATAGCGTTCGTACACTTGTTGCTGGCTTGTTCACTCCAAAAGAAGTACTTATGCTTTCTGTAGGTCTCCAAATAGCAGCAGTTGCTATGGGACTGGCCATGGTTGCACTTACTGGTACCACACTTTTATGGTTCGGACTTGCTGGCATCGCACTTTCTGTTCTTTATCCGCCGCTAAAGTATGCCGCTCTTGGCGATCTCGTCATCATGGCATGCTATGCCCTACTGCCCATGCTTGGCACAACATTCATTTGCAGTGGCAATATCATACCCGAAATACTATGGCTTGCCGTTCCTGTAGGCAGTATCACTGTTGCCATCCTGCATGCCAACAACTCACGCGACATAGAAACAGACCACAGAGCAGGTATAAAGACATTTGCCATGCTGACAGGAAGGCCGGCTGCAATCAATATCTATATCTTTGAACTTCTCCTGCCATATTGCTGGCTTTTGCTTACCGTTATTCTCGGATATGTCAGCCCTTGGACGTTAACAGCATTCGTCACACTACCGCTGGCATTAGGTAATTGCAAACAGATGCTTTCCTTTCAAAAGAAAGGCATTGAAGCCATAGCCAACCTCGACGAAGCAACAGCAAAGCTGCAACTGGCATTTAGCCTGACACTTGCAATCGGTATCATCATCAATGCATTAGTCTAAGCAATCATGAACACGGCAGTCAGAGAACCCAATTTGCTCAAAAGGCACGAAACAAGCAAACTCATTTTCAGTTTGCTTGTGGCTGCTCTATTGTGGTTCATCATGTTCTCACCCTGGACTGCATCCCATGTCAACTTTTGGATTTGCATGAGTGCATCGGCACTTGGGCTTACATGCTTTGCATTTACATTTGGCGGACGGCAAAGTTTTGGGATTGCTGACAATTCCTCTCTCATCAAAACCTGCATCCTGGGACTATCAATAGCAGTATTACTTTGGTTTGTCTTCTATGTAGGCGACAAAGTATCACAACTGCTTTTTTCTTTTTCTCGCGCGCAGGTGAACCTTATATATAATATTAAAGGCAATACCTCACCCACTCTACTCTCCTTGCTTCTGCTATTTATTATTGGGCCTGCAGAAGAGATATTCTGGAGAGGTTATATACAAAGAACTCTCTCGAAATATCGTTCACCACTAACAGCCTTCATCCTTACCACCATTTGCTACACATTAGTGCATTTGCCTTCCGGCAACTTCATGCTTATTATGGCAGCAATGGTATGTGGTATTGTTTGGGGTGGACTTTATTGGCTCATGCCGAATAACCTGAAAGCAATTATCATCAGTCATGCACATTGGGACGCTGCGGCGTTCGTATGGCTTCCTTTTTAAAGATAACATTATATAATACTATAGCATAATGCTTACACTTAAACTTATCACAGAAGAAACAGACCGAGTCATCGCTGGACTCGAGAAAAAACATTTCGCTGATGCACGCCAGGCAATTGATGAAGTAATTGCCGTAGACAAAAAACGCCGTCAAGCACAGACAGAACTTGACCAGAATCTCTCCGTTGCTAAAAAGTTAGCCGCAGAGATTGGCATGCTAATGAAGCAGGGCAAGCGTGAAGAAGCAGAAGATATCAAGACAAAAGTTGCCGCTTTAAAGGAAACAAACAAAGAGTTGGAAACATTGAAGGAAAACTCAGAACAAGAGTTAACCCACCTGCTTTGTCAGATTCCTAACATTCCATACGACGAAGTTCCCGAAGGTGCTTGTGCAGAAGACAACTGGGTTGTGAAGTCTAACCTCAAAGAGTGTGTCATCGGCAAGGACACTGTAGGCAACTGGGATGCAGACCCTGTTGTGGAAAGTGCGAAGTTACCCCATTGGGAGCTTGCCAAGAAATACAATCTCATTGACTTCGATCTTGGTGTTAAGATTTCAGGTGCTGGTTTCCCCGTCTATCGTGGAAAGGGAGCCAGACTGCAACGCGCCTTGATTGACTTCTTCCTCGACGAAGCGCAAAAGTCAGGCTATGAAGAGATTATGCCTCCTACAGTGGTAAATGCTGCTTCTGGCTACGGAACAGGACAGCTTCCTGACAAGGAAGGACAGATGTACCACTGCCAGACGGACGACCTTTATCTCATTCCAACAGCGGAGGTTCCTGTAACAAACATCTACCGCGATGTGATTATCGAGGAAAAGGATCTGCCCATCAAGAACTGCGCATACACACAATGTTTCCGTCGCGAAGCAGGCAGCTATGGCAAGGATGTACGTGGATTGAACCGTCTGCATGAGTTCAGCAAGATAGAGATTGTGCGTATCGACACACCTGAGCACAGTGCAGAAAGCCATAAAGAAATGCTTGAACACGTAGAAGGTTTGTTGCAAAAGTTGGAACTCCCCTATCGTATCCTTCGACTTTGTGGTGGTGACCAAAGCTTTACCAGTGCTGTTTGTTACGACTTCGAGGTTTATAGCGAAGCACAGAAGCGTTGGCTCGAGGTGAGCTCTGTTTCAAATTTCGATACATACCAGGCCAATCGTTTGAAGTGTCGTGTTCGTCGTGTAGCAACAGGTAAAACAGAACTTTGCCACACTCTCAACGGCTCTGCCCTTGCACTGCCCCGCATTGTGGCATCTATTTTGGAAAACAACCAGACAGAACAAGGCATTCGTGTTCCTAAAGCACTTGTTCCCTACATGGGTTGTGAGTTCATTGATTAAGAAATAAAGATTGTAAATAGGATAAATTATGTATAAGATCATCAAGAAAGTGCAGTTCAGCGAAAAGGTATTTCGTCTGGATGTTGAAGCACCACTGATTGCAAAGGCACGCAAAGCCGGTCATTTCGTAATCATTCGTGTTGGTGAAAAAGGCGAGCGTGTTCCTCTTACCATTGCAGGAAGTGACCCAGAGAAGGGAACCATTACATTGGTAGTGCAAACCGTCGGAGCAAGCACCAACAAGCTGTGTGCCTTGAACGAGGGCGACTACATTACCGACGTGGTTGGTCCTTTGGGCAAAGCCACTCATATAGAAAATTTCGGTACTGTTGTTTGTGCCGGTGGTGGTGTAGGTGTTGCGCCTATGTTGCCAATTATCCAGGCTCTAAAGGCTGCCGGCAACAGAGTAATCTCTGTATTGGCTGGCCGTTCGAAAGACCTTATTATTCTGGAGGACGAGGTGCACAAGAGTTCCGACGAGGTAATTATCATGACCGACGATGGCTCATACGGCCAACAAGGTGTCGTTACCGTTGGCATAGAACAAGTCATTCAGCGTGAGAAGGTTGACAAGGTATTTGCAATCGGTCCTGCTATCATGATGAAATTCTGCTGCCTGCTCACCAAGAAATACGAAATCCCTACTGACGTAAGTTTGAACACCATCATGGTCGACGGCACTGGTATGTGTGGTGCATGTCGTATCACAGTTGGTGGCAAGACAAAATTCGTATGTGTCGATGGACCTGAGTTCGATGGCCACCAGGTTGACTTCGACGAGATGTTGCGTCGTGCTGGTGCATTCAAAAAGGACGAGCTTGAGGCACAAGACGAATATATCAAGCACATGGGACAGCCTGAAAAGACTGAGAATCCATGTGAGTGCAAGGCCACTCCAAGCAATCATCCTGAGGCAGACAAGATGGATGTAACAACTCCTCTGGCAGAGTTGCTCGACCGCAAAGCTCCTTATCGCGAAGAGTTGCGTAAAAGCATGAAGGCTAAGGAGCGTACCGCCATCGAGCGTTGCCAAATGCCTGAACTTGACCCCGTATATCGTGCAACGACACGTACCGAAGAGGTTAACAAGGGACTGACTGTTGAGCAGGCACTGACCGAAGCAAAGCGTTGTCTCGACTGCGCTAACCCCACATGTATGCAGGGCTGCCCTGTGAGCATTAACATTCCTTCTTTTATTAAGAACATCGAACGCGGAGAGTTCCTCAATGCTGCACGCATTCTGAAGAGCACTTCTGCATTGCCTGCCGTATGTGGTCGTGTTTGTCCACAGGAGAAGCAGTGTGAAAGCCAGTGCATACACCTGAAGATGAACGAGCCTGCTGTTGCTATCGGCAACCTCGAACGCTTTGCTGCCGACTTTGAGCGCGAGAGCGGACGTATTGCATTGCCCGAAGTTGCAGAGAAGAACGGCAAGAAGATTGCCGTTATCGGTTCGGGTCCTGCCGGATTGAGTTTTGCTGGCGACATGGCTAAGGCTGGTTATGACGTAACAGTCTTCGAGGCTCTGCACGAGATTGGCGGTGTACTCAAGTATGGTATTCCTGAATTCCGTTTGCCCAACAGCATTGTCGATGTCGAAATAGAGAACCTCGAAAAGATTGGCGTTGAGTTCGTAAAGGACTGCATCATAGGCAAGACCATCAGCGTCAAGGAGTTGGAGAACATGGGCTTCAAGGGTATCTTTGTGGGTTCTGGTGCAGGTCTGCCAAACTTTATGGGTATTCCCGGCGAGAACTCCAATGGTATCATGTCGAGCAACGAATACCTCACACGCGTTAACTTGATGGACGCAAGCAACCCCGAAACAGATACGCCTATCAATAAGGCAAAGAGTGTGATGGTTGTTGGTGGTGGTAACACCGCAATGGACAGCTGTCGCACAGCAAAACGTCTGGGAGCAGAGCGTGTCTTCATTGCCTACCGTCGTAGCGAAGCAGAGATGCCAGCTCGTCTCGAAGAAGTGAAGCACGCCAAGGAGGAAGGCATCGAATTCCTCACCCTGCACAACCCCATCGAATATCATGCCGACGAGAAGGGTAATGTGACAGAGGTTGTATTGCAGAAGATGGAGCTCGGCGAGCCCGATGCCAGCGGTCGTCGCAGTCCGCAGCCCATCCCCGGTGCCATCGAAACGATTAAAATCGACCAGGCCATCGTTGCCGTGGGCGTAAGCCCCAACCCCATCGTGCCTACATCGATTGAAGGTCTCGAACTTGGTCGCAAGAACACCATCGCTGTGAACGACTCCATGCAAACGAACATCCCGTTCATTTTCGCCGGTGGCGACATTGTGCGTGGTGGAGCAACTGTCATCCTCGCCATGGGCGACGGCCGTCGTGCTGCAGCGGCAATGCACGAATATCTGTCGAAATAAACTAACAGATAAATAATACAACTGAAGGCCGAATGGCTATGCCATCTGGATTGTGTTTCAACATCCAGTGTTAAATGTAGCAATTAGGCACGTTAAGTCAGACGATTAGGCACGCGAGGTTGGCCAATTAGGAACACCTGTTTGGGCAACTTCATGTGGAAAGTCTGGCAACTGTCTCAATACTTTGATTCATAGCAATTTGGCAAAACATAAATAAACCTACATACCGTGAGCGCATTCTACACGATATTATTACTGATTTGCAGCAACGTCTTTATGACTTTTGCATGGTACGGCCACTTGAAACTCAACGAAACAGGTGTGTCCTCCAATTGGCCACTCTTTGTCGTGATACTCTTTTCGTGGTTCATTGCCGGTCTGGAGTACAGCTTCATGATTCCTGCCAACCGCATTGGCTACGTAGGCAATGGCGGTCCCTTCACTTTGATGCAACTCAAGGTGATACAAGAAGTCATATCGCTCACCGTATTCTGCGTCATTGCCAACCTTCTTTTCCAAGGACAACAACTCCACTGGAACCACGTTGCAGCCTTGGTTTGCCTGGTGTTGGCAGTATATTTTGTCTTTAAATAAAAAGCCTCCACATGAAGAAAACGCTCTTTATAGTTGCCGCTCTGCTAATCTCTTTATCCGCTTCTGCACAGCGAGGCAGAGCCAAGAAAACACAGAAGCCAGTCTATACCGTTACAGCGCAGGAGGCAATGGCTGCCTATGATTTCTCGCTGGCAGAAGAAATTCTTGAGCATGAGATTGCTGAACTCGAAAAGAAGAAACAGCCAATCGAAGAACAGGAACAGCTGCTCGACATTATTCAGAAGTCAAAACTCCGACTTCATGCCACAGAACAAGTGACCTTCATCGACAGCATTCTGCTCCCCAAACAACAGGTGTTGCAGGAAATCAAACTTTCAAAAGAAAGCGGAACCATCATGCGTTGTGTAGATTTCTTCGACGACGCTAAGAACCCCGACTGCACACTTTTCCTCAACGAACTTGGCAACCGGGTGTTCTATTCCGAAGCCAACCAGGCAGGACAGCTGCAACTCAAAGAGAAATCGCTCATCGGCAGAGAATGGCAGATGGAACATCAGTTGGAAGAATTCGGCGGAAGTGAAACAGACAACCATAACTATCCGTTCCTTCTCACCGATGGTGTCACCATGTACTATGCTGCCGAATGCGAAGAAAGCATTGGCGGATACGACATCTTCATGACGCGCTACGATGCCGACGAACAGCAGTTCCTCACACCGGAAAACATCGGCATGCCCTTCAACTCTCCTGCCAACGACTATCTCATGGTTATCGACGAGTTCCAACAACTGGGCTGGTTCGTCACCGACCGCAACCAACCGGCCGACACCGTGTGCCTCTATACCTTTATTCCCACACAAACACGTCGCATCTACAACGAAGAGGAACTCGGAGAAAAGAAACTTGCCGCATTTGCTCGCATCGCATCCATCAAAGACACATGGACAGACATGAATGCCGTCAATGCAGCACAAAAACGCCTTGCCGAAGCAAGACAGGAACAGAAGAACGAAAAGAAAAACCGCGACTTCACTTTTGTCATCAACGACAACAAGACCTATTACAATCTGTTCGACTTCAAAGACCCTCTGGCACAACAGAAAGCGAAGATATGGCTCGAAACAGAGAAGGAATACCATGCAAAACAAAAAGAGCTGGAAACCCTTCGAACCAGATATGCAACAATGACAGAAGTTCAGCGCGTACAGATTGCTCCACAAATACGCCTTACGGAAACTGCTGTCGAACGCCTTGCTGCCGACAAGCTGAAACTCGAAAAAGAAATCCGTCGCACGGAACTTAACCAGTAATACCAATTCTTTTTCACACTTCCGCCACTACTTGTAACACACATAGAAGCAGCAATGAAGACATCCTTCGAAAGCGACTACAACAACGGTGCACACCCGCTTGTACTGCAACATCTTATCGATACGAACACCATGCAGAGCCAGTCGTATGGCTTCGACACATGGAGCGAACAGGCACGCCACAAGATACGCACCGCATGCCAGTGTCCCGATGCCGACATCTTCTTCCTCGTGGGCGGCACACAAACCAATGCAACAGTCATCGACGGCATGCTGCAGACCTACGAAGGCGTGATTGCCGTGCAGACGGCTCACATCAATGTCCACGAGTCGGGAGCAGTAGAAGCCAGCGGACATAAGGTCATCACCCTACCCTCTCACGCCGGCAAGATGGATGCAGGCGAACTGGAAGCCTGGCTGAAAGCCTTCCATGCCGACCCTACACTCGAGCACATGGTCATCCCCGGCATGGTCTATATCACCTTCCCTACGGAACTTGGCAGCGTCTATACTGCCAAGGAGATCGAGGAGATACTTTCCGTTTGCCAAAGATACGATTTGAAACTTTTCATCGACGGCGCACGTCTGGGCTACGGCCTTGCTTCTTCGGAATGTGATTTCACCCTTTCGTGGCTCGCCCACCACTGCGACGCCTTCTACATTGGCGGCACAAAGGTTGGCGCCCTCTGTGGCGAAGCCGTAGTCTTCCCTCGTGGCAATGCACCTCGCCACTTCATGAACATCGTAAAACGACACGGCGCCTTGCTTGCCAAAAGCCGTTTGGCAGGCGTACAGTTCGATGCCCTTTTCACAGATAATCTGTACCTGAACATCGCCCAACACGCCATCTCCATGGCAATGAAGGTGCGACAGCTCTTCACAGAAGCAGGCATACCCCTACGCGACTCCAGCACCAACCAGCAGTTCGTCGAACTGACAAACAAACAGATGGAGCAGCTCATGCAAGGCGTCCTTTTTGAGACATGGGAACCCATTGATGCAAATAACACCTTGTGCCGTTTCGTAACAAGCTGGGCAACAACAGAAGAAGACCTCCAAGCCCTCAAAAGAGCCATAGACACACTCTGACCATCCAGAGCCAAGACGTGTCTTATACTGATATGGGTAGACACAAGTTCTGGCGCATCTTCACAGTCCTATTTTTCAGCAACTTGTAAGAAGTCCCAACCCCACTCGTCCTATCGGACGAGAGGACAAATCCATTTTGCCAAGTGGACTGCAGGGGTGTGAATCTGCCACTCGTCGGCTTGTAAAACTTCTCGTGAGTAATTGCCAAACTTCTGCAGAGAAGTTGCCCGACTTCTCTGCAGAAGTTGGTGAAGTTCTCTTGAGTGTTTTCTAAACCTCCCGTAAGGAGGTTATTTTTTTCTTTGCTTTTTGCTCGTTATTCACAACTATTTTATAACTTTGTAATACGAAAAGTTATCTAACAGCCTCGGCGGTGGCACTTTCGTAACCTTATCGGAAATTTATAATAATTTTGTTGCAAAGCCTAAAACACATGAATTATGCAACATTTCGTTCTTATTGTAATAATCGCTGCTTATATAGCAAGTTTGGCACTTATAGGATGCACAGGCATAAACAAAGGAGCGTCAGGAAATAATGACTCCCTAAATTGTGTGAATGACACATTAGAGGAAGATTCTTTGTCGACAGATGCGGAGTTGACACTTGTTTATACGGAGTTCTACACATATACTTGCGAAGATGGCCATTCACGCTCATTTGGTGATGTGCATTGGCCTGGGTCAGAATATAGACATATGTTATATGTGGATGATGAGAAGAAAAATGAAAAGGAGTATATCCATCTGATTTATGGTCGTTATGAGGATGTGCCGGATTATTTTGATTATTTAGGAGGAATACCCGATATGTCACATTATCGAGTTTCTAAAGATAAGAAGAATCTGTATGTTGTAACTCGAGTACATGCAAATAGTAATGGCTGGACTAGGGAGTATCAATTATTCATAATTAACTGTGAAACACTTGAATGGAAATTTCTTTGTGAATGTGCTGCCATCGCAACTACGGATAAAGGTTTTACTATAGCAGTAGCAAGACTGACTAACGAAGATACTGCTACATGTACAGCCGATGAAATATGGCTAATGCATGATGAACATTTGGATTGGAATGGTAATGTAACCAAGGTAAGTAAAAAAGAATATGTGTATGATGAAATGAAGAAAAAATATTTTCAAAGCGAATATACTTTTATAAAAGGGTTTTCAGAAATAGTTTAATCAGGAAAATAATTATCTCATCTTGTGTTGAAAATTCTTCTTCAATATCTTACAATTTCTTTTACAGGAACAAGAACATCCTCACAGCCAAATGGTAACAAAAGACTTTCAACTTTTCCCATCCCTTCTCCCATATCTATCCAACGATAAGAAGTTTTCCACATAATCAGTCCTTTTTGCCTATTGAAATAGCAGCATGTAACCAAAATTCTGTCTCCAAATAATTCGATTTTTGGGAATATCTTCTCGACATCATGTAAGCGGCATAAATTAGCAATATAATCCTTAACATAGTCAGGCAATTGCCCTATGTCGGAAGGAGAACATATCAAATTTCGGCGGATATAATTCCCATGGTTGAAAGTTGGCAGGAAATGTTTTAGTTTATCAAGCAAGAACACTTCCCAAATAGCTTCTTCTTCAAGATTTAATCTAACATACTCCAAAGGAGAAGGCACACTTTTAGCCAATACATCTATTAAGAGTTCTGGAATTAGCATGTCAGGAGAATACTCTTCTGAGGAAAAATACTCCTTCTCCCAGGGTTCACATTTTGCTAAATGCAATCTCTGGAGCCAAGTCTTCTTCGGAGGTTGAGTTGATTTCAGCTCTGGAGAGAAGTATTTTGTGGCATTCTCTTTATGGACGTAGGGCATTGTGTAGTAGTTTCTATAATTGCTTTCTATTGTTCCTAAACTATATCCATGGGGATAAAGTCCCAACACATAGCCTTGCTCTATTTCTATTTGGTTAAGGACATTCATGATAAAAGATGCATCTTCAATACACAGATCATCTTCAGAACCTTCAAAGGCTATATTCTGACTAATCGTCAGTTGTAAGCTTTCGTAAATGTCAGCAAATTCTTGGTTCATATTTGTATAAGTTGTTTTAAGGGTTAATGTAGTGATTCTATTAATTAGAATATTTGACAGTTTGAAAGAATCGAATCTAATGTAGTCATTGTCATTCTCCTATCGTTATCTCTTGGTTGCTAAAATTCAAAATGCAGTTGTTATCCATTAGAAATGGGATACCTAGAAGACCATGTAGTTGTAGCCCGGTTTCATCCTGTAATTGAATAATGGTGTCATTCATATTTACGACACTAAATTTAGTTCGCATACTAGTTCCTGCAATAATAACGAGTGCTTCAACTATAGGAGTTTCTTTGGAGTTACCTTCAACCCCCATTATTTTGTTTTTATCATTCAATAAAACAAATGCATCCTTCATTTGTTCATAGACAAAACTTGCTATCACATTATGTGTTGCCCCTGTATCTATGAGAAATGTAAGTTTCAAGTTGGCAATCTTTACATTCAATAACGGCATGCTCAATTTCTGAATTCCTGTTGCGATAGAGTATTTCATATTATTTGTTTCTTTACATTATTTTTTCTTGTGATTTATTAATATACAGGGTATAGGCTTTTTCCCGTCAAGACTAACTTCCACATATTGAAAATCATCGATTGTTCCCGTTTGTACTATAGATTTGGCAGCAGGGCTGACATAGCCTTGTTTTGTTCCGCAAACGAATGATATTTCTTGCACAATAGTCCCATTTTTATTTTTCTTCGGACTTTCCAAAAACTCCAAAACGGCATTTTCACTAATAACAAGTGCCCTTGCACTCATATGATTATATACCTTCACGTTAGGACTCAATTTAACATCTTTAGTCCTGTCCTCTGCACTCTGATGCCTTTCTTGATATTTTCCAACTCCTAAAGACCTAATTAGTCCTGTACGCGCCACCCATATATCAGATGTTACAGGTTTGTTTAGGTCGTCTTCTTCTGAGAGAACAAGAACTAAATGTTTAGGGTCATTGGTAAAATTTTCAACTAAAGCCTTTGAGCAGGGAACCCAACCATATCCAGGAACTAACAATGCTTTGTTTATATATTTTTGCAATGACACTTTACTCCATAGTTCAACTACTCCGACCTGTAATGGACTTGATAATTTCAACTCATTATAAAGATAAATGTAACGCATCTTAAGAATTTAATTTTCGATATGCATCTACAACCCATTCGTCGTAATCTTCTCTGTGTTGAAAGGTGCGATTATCTATTGCCCACTTTGAATAAAATGGGCATGTTGGATATAAACAATCTTCTTTACAGATCATAGAATATCTATTTTGTAGCATTGCGGGACTGAAAAAGAGCGATTCTATTTGTACTTCATATTTATTGCATTTTACATAGGCTTTATATGATGTGTCTTGTATGTCACGTGTTATTTTTACCTGTTGAGACAACTCTAATTCTTTGTATTTTTTTTCTAATGTATCAGCCTTTTCATTAGTACACAGAATTAACTCGTTATTAATTTGCACGACACTCTTATTGTATCCAAAGAGGTCAACAAGTTTAATTTCGCCAAGGGACTCATCCACTTTAATGGTTTGCATGTTTTCTTCACGATTACTACAATGGAAAGATACAAAATGTCTCCCATCTTGAACATAGTGTGGAATAATTCTTCCATAGATTCTACAATAATCGGATAATTCCCATCTTCTAAAAGTGTTCATGTATTAAACTAATTTGCGACACACAAAAAGAAAAGGTGCAAACAATCCTGTATTTGCACATTCGGAGGTATCGCCAAACACCTAAGTCCCACAAATAGGGAAAGCGTACACCTGCTAAGGTGCAAGCATTTCACAAACTTGCCATTGGGACAGATTCTTCTAATTGGCGATTTTCCGAATGTCACATGCAAGAAGTAAAACACTTCTCCTGATGATATGTCAGTTATATCTTTATGTCATTATAGATAATTTTGATTTCGATAAGCAAAGATACGATAATAATCCAAATTACTCTATTTTTGTTTCCGGTTTGTTACGTACTTAGGCAAATTTACTTAAACTGCGCGCGAAACGTCAAAAAAATGTCTAATTTTCGATAAAAAATAGTACCTTTGCGGTTATGAAACAAGATACCATTTGCGCCCTTGCCACACCTCCAGGCGGAGCCATTGCAATCGTTCGCGTCAGCGGCCCAGATGCCATTACTGTCACAGAGAAAATCTTCTCCAAGTCGCTCGAAAAGGCTAAAGGTTATACACTACACTTCGGACAAGTGACAGATGGCGAAGGCAAGGAACTCGACGAAGTCCTCGTCTCCCTCTTTCGTGCCCCACATTCATATACCGGCGAAGACAGCACCGAGATAAGTTGTCATGGCAGTGCCTACATCGTTCAACGCCTGTTGGAATCCCTCATAAAGAATGGAGCACGACAAGCAGAGCCCGGCGAATACACCATGCGAGCCTTCATGAACGGCAAGCTCGACCTCAGCCAGGCAGAAGCCGTTGCCGACCTCATCTCCTCCTCCACACAGGCCACTCACCAAATGGCGATGAATCAGTTGCGAGGACAGTTCAGCAAAGAACTGGCAGAACTACGAGGACAACTCCTGCAACTGACATCGCTGCTGGAATTGGAACTTGACTTCAACGATCAGGACGTAGAGTTTGCAAACAGAGAGCAGCTCACAAGCCTGATGGAGAAAGTAGAAAAACACATCAGCGGACTGGCCGATTCATTCCAGACTGGCAATGCCATCAAAAACGGCATACCCGTAGCCATCATAGGTGCGCCAAATGTCGGGAAGTCAACACTCCTCAATGCACTCGTCGGAGAAGAACGCGCCATAGTGTCGAACATACAAGGAACAACACGCGACCTCATTGAAGACACAATACAAATCGACGGCATAACATTCCGCTTTATCGACACAGCTGGCATACGTAAGACACAAGACCAACTGGAACAAATGGGCATAGAACGCTCCATCCAAGCAGCCGAAAAAGCAAAAGTAATTCTGTTCCTGACAGAAAAAAACCAGCCGTTCCCCGATATAGAGTTCAGAGACGACCAAGTTGTGCTACAGGTCATAAACAAATGCGACCTCTCATTGCCAAGCAGTTCATATCTCTACCATCGGGAGCCAGAAGGACGTCTGTTCCATATATCCGCAGCCAATGGCGACGGAATAGAGCTACTACGCCAAGCATTGGTGCGCGAGTCAGCCATGCCAATGACACTGGACACAACAAACACCGTAGTAACAAACGTCCGCCACTACAATGCCCTGAAACAATCCATCGACGCCCTGCAACGAGCCAAGCAAGCCTTTGAATCAGGGATCCCCACCGACCTCGTAGCAGAAGACCTGCGCCAATGCCTCCACTACCTCGGTGAAATCACCGGTAGCGAAATCACCTCCGACGATATCCTCCAAAACATCTTCCACACCTTCTGCATCGGAAAGTAACCCACGATTAGCAACAATTACAAAACATTACTATTGGTTATAAAGGCGTTGATTATCAGCGCCTTTTCTTTTTGCTATATGACTAATATAGGTCTAATGTAGTCGTTTTTCAGCTCATTTTTGTACCTCATTTGTACCGCGATGATTTTCAGTGAGTAATCACGTTAGAAAGGTAGTGGATTAGGTGGTACGTCGTGGTACGCTGTGGTACGCGATGACACATATTTGGCGAACTAAAAAGAGAAGAAAATGGCTAGTAACATCGACATTCAAAAGAAATGCGAGTGGTGTGGTGTGATTTTTACCGCACACAAGACCTCTACTGCGTACTGCTCTCATAGGTGTGCAAATCTTGCATACAAAGAGAGGGTTAGGAAAAAGAGAGTACAGGAGTTTCAATTAAAATTTGATGAAGAGGCAAAACCTCATTCTGAAAAAGAGTTTCTAACACCTACAGAAGTATCATCATTCTTAGGTGTAGGTCGAACATCAATCTATCGGTACATTAGGAATGGAAAAATCAAGGCTCTAAGATTCGATGGCAAGACCCTAATCAGGCGTTCAGATATAGATAAAATGTTCGACTACATTACTGCCTGCGAAACCAATAAACTCAAAGAGAAGACTCCCATCACCGAGTTCTACACCACTGCTGAGATTAA
Source organism: Bacteroidaceae bacterium (assembly GCA_017631315.1). Lineage (GTDB taxonomy): Bacteria > Bacteroidota > Bacteroidia > Bacteroidales > Bacteroidaceae > Physcousia. The sequence continues at coordinate 343,886 of JAGBTN010000017.1, forward strand.
AGAAAAGTACGGTGTAAAGGAATCGTGGATATTCAAGGTTGCGAAAGAGAATAATATTCCAAAGACATTCAGTAGAGGAAAGACCTATTGGAGTAAAAAGCACATTGATGCCTATTTTGCAAAGAAGGCTCCCAATCCCGATATTACAGAGTGGTATAGTGTGGCTGAGATTCAAGAGAAATTTGGAATGACACTTAGTGCCATCTATAGTTTTGTTTCCAAGAATGTGATTCCAAAGAAAAAAGTGGGCATTACTGTGTGCTATTCAAAGAAACATTTTGATATAGCCAAAGGAGTTGCCGAGCCTGAGAAACCTCAATACTACACCATACCCGAAGCTATGGAGAAATTCAACCTCACGCGTGATCAGCTATATCACTATGTGAAGTATCACAATATCACTCGCATCAAGGTTGGTAAATACACCAAAATAAGTAAGTCTGTGCTTGACAAGTTTCTTGCACCGCCACAAATCAAAAAATAATTGTGGTGGCTATGTCGGTTATTCTCGGGTGAGTTGTTCCACCATTGAATAACCGCGTTTCTTTGCTTTCAGAAAAAATATTTAACTCATTAATAATTAAGGATTATGTTACACACTTGTACAAAAGTTACCCTTCGTCAGAGAGAAATCACCAACGGTCGCATCTCGCTTTATCTGGATTACTATCCAGCAGTTCGTCACCCAGAGACAATGGTAATGTCCCGCCGTGAGTATCTTGGCATATACATCTACGCACGCCCGAAGAATGAGATGGAGCGAGAGTTTAACAATGATATGCTGATGAAAGCAGAAGCAATACGTTGCATCAGAGTACAGTCATTAATCAATGAGGAATTCGGATTTCTCGACAAGAATAAGATGAGAGCTGACTTCCTGGAATATTTCAGGAAGAAGATGCACAACAAAGACCACAAATGGAAGGTTGTATATAACCACTTTTACAACTTTGTCAATGGCAAATGCTCTTTTGGTGATGTAACTGTTGATTTGTGCAAAAAGTTTAGAGAGTATCTTTTGAATGCCAAACAATTAAAGCACTCCAAACACCCTGTTTCTCAGAATTCTGCGTCTGCCTACTATTCCACATTCCGAGGCTTGCTGAAAACAGCATACATAGAGAAGATGTTCAAAGAGAATCTGAATGACTACCTTGAAAAGATTGATTGCCAAGACACCAAAAGGGAATATCTCACTCTCGATGAGGTAAAGCGACTTGCTGCAACACCCTGTAAGATACCAGTGTTAAAGGCAGCCTCTCTATTCTCGTGCCTTACGGGACTACGCATCAGCGATATTCTCAATCTTCAGTGGTCTGACTTTGGGTTAGCTCCCGACAGAGGCTATTGCATCCGCATACGCACACAGAAGACCAAGACTGAAGCGACACTGCCTATCAGCTACGAGGCGTATGAACTTTGTGGCGAGGTAGGAACTGGCAAAGTATTCAAGGGACTAACAAGGAGTATGATCAATTATCCACTCAAGCACTGGTTGGCCGAAGCCGGAATAGAAAAACACGTAACATTTCATTGCTTTAGACACACCTTTGCAACGCTACAGATAGCAGCCGGAACAGACATCTATACGGTGAGCAAAATGCTGACTCATCGCAACGTCTCAACAACCCAGATTTACGCAGAACTAGTGAACGAGAAAAAACGCGAATCAGCCAATAGAATCTCACTTAAGTAGAGAAAAATTGAGCCCAAATGAAAAATTTTCTAAAAAAATCAACTTTTTTTTCGACAATGAAATACAAGTGAATACAAATATACTATCATCAAATACAAATATGGTGTTTTTGTATATGATATGTGCATTATAATATGCATTTGCAGATGGTATATGTTTGTTGTGATTTTGTTTGCAATTTTAGACGCTGAAAGTGCGGTAAATTCCGTTCTTTCAGCGTTTTATGCACATTTGGAGATATGAAAATCATCGCATATATTTGCGCAAGAATGATTAAAAACGATGTGTATGACACCGCAAAAAACGATATATATTACGGTCTATCTATTACTATTGATACCGACCTTATCTATCGCTCTTGTCACCCGAATTTTCTCATTAAAGGTGATGTTGCTGGATGGATTTTCCGGCAATATCATATTCCTTATTACTTGCATCCTGTGCGCTGTACTATATCTTATATTTAAGACCACTATCGATGGCTATATTTTGCCGTTCCTATGTAAATGTTCCAAGACCGAGTTAGCCGTTGCGGAGTCGGCAACAAGAGAGGTGACGAATATAGTAACTAAACAAGAGGTTAATCTCCCCTCCTATCAGGAGCACTACGATGCAGTAGCCGAGAAGAAACGCATCGAAGCGGAAGAGACACTACAACGCGTTCTTGACTATACAATGCAAACTATGGTTATCTATATGGGCGAGGCGGAACTTGACCGCTTATGCAGCTACATCACAGAATACAGTTTGGGCGACACCCCACGCGAGGTATCGCCCGTATCGGTTGATTCTGCACTCAAAAGCATCGACCTGATGCACTTCGGCTGGAACATCGGCAAAGCATTCGGTAAAAAACGCATTCACACCGCCACATTCATTAAGCGTGTCTTTGCTTACGCCCTCCATGACATAGAAGTCTCAACCATCGAACGCAAGATGTCGCATACCGAATCCGAGTGCCGGATTAAATTGGATGGGGAGATAGGGAATATTCTATAATTAATTTTAAAAATAGATTTTACTTGGTTACATTATCTATGATTTCTTGGGGTGTTATATTCATCTTTGTCACTGCGCATAAGCTTTTTCCCATATCTTTCACACTTGCTCCCATATGATAAACAACATCATCA
>JAGBTN010000003.1 GCA_017631315.1 Bacteroidaceae bacterium
CACAACAGATTGAAGAGCTACAAAATTACGTGAACAACGAAATATCAGGACTGCATAATTGGGCAGAAGGAACATTTGCAACTTTGGAACAATATGCGCAGATGCAGACGGAACTCGCAGCAATCAAGGCTTTGATTGATAGCTGCGGAGGCAACATGGAACAGTTCACACAGGCGATCTCAGAAGCAATTGAAACAAGCGAAGCATCAATGAAAACATGGGTGAACAATATGTTGGCCGAAGGATACTACAACATCGCCGAGATTGATGCAAAGCTTGATGCTCTCAGGAGTGAGTTGACTAATGCAGACACTGAAATCTTGAAGAAACTGGCAGCCCAACAAGCAGCCCTTGAGCAAGCCAAAAAGCAACTCACGGATGCTTACGAGAAGGCCATAGCAAAAGCCATCGAGGAGAACAACGGAGTAATTGATGCCAAGATAGAAAGCGCCGTAGAGGCTGCTACTTCAGCACTGCAAGATCAGATTAACGCCATTTCTTCTGCAATAGCCAATATGCAGGCTCAACTCGATATGATTGCCAGTCGCATACAAAGCGTAACATACATACCTCAGTATAGTGATGGGAAGATAAAATTCAGTTACACTGAAAAAACAGCTGAAGTTTATCTACGCATATCGCCTGCTGCATTGGCTTCAAAGATAGAGACTTCTATGGTTAAAGCATTTGCCCGTTACACAGACGATCCTATCACTCGCTCGCTCAACGACGAGCTTCCGATATCCGTGTCTTTGGCTGCAGGCGACGGCACTACCGGCATACTTCATGTCTGCCTTGCCGAAGACACTGCCAACAAACTATCTGATGCATTCTGGAGAGGTGATGCCGAAGCCATTATCTACATTCAGATATCAGATGGCAACAGCGACATTGTTTCTCCGTACATTCCGGTTGTTGCCCATGGCTATGTGTCAAACTCTGCCGACATTGGTGGATTTGATGATGGCAGCGATACAACCGGAACTGTAATGTAGTAGAACTATAAGAGTTTCTGTTTATATGAGAAAGAAGTTTATAACATTTATATTGGTGGGTATGGCCTGCCTGTACCAGTCTTGCCATCAGCACGACGACATCTTTCCTCATGAACCGGGGACTGAAGATGAAATCGTCTTGACTGCAGAGATTGGTCCGGCACCCACACGAATGTCACAGATAGCCGACAACACATATGTGTTTGATGCCGGCGACTCTATACGAGTTGTTGGCTGGACAGGGGCCTATGCTGCTGTACCTGATGCCTCGAACCCATCGGGATATGCAAAATGGTGGATCAACTCGGTGAATGTCTTTAATGGTCGCAAGTGGACAGCCACTCCATACATGCGTTGGCAGAACGGCGAAGGCATCGAGCATCACTTTGTATCGTGGTATCCTGCTGGTATTGCCATAGCGTCCAGAGATGACCTCAAGAGCATCTACCACCTCGCCACTGACACATACAATCCCGACATCCTCGTTGCCAGCACAAGTCTTGTGCGTCCATCCGACAATAGAGTTAACCTCCATTTCAGCCATTTGCTGTCGAGGTTCGACCTTCACCTCAGGTTTGTAGATTACTATCAAGACATAGCAAACATATCTGTTACGAGTGAACTGACAGTTGATGCTACCATCAACCTTATTGCCGGCAACCTGACACAAGGCTCTGTTTCTGCAACAGTCTCTATTGACGAAGTAGCGCCGACAGAAGGAAACACCTGGAGCGGTAGCCGCATTGTCGTTCCACAGAACACAGACGGATGCAGCCTAACCATCAAGTTTGTGGCCAACGGCAAGGACTACAGCATGCACTACACCCATCCGTCACTGCATTTTGAACAAGGCAAGCGCACCACGCTCAGACTTCTTGTCAGCAAGGACGACATCCTGCTTCAGGGGGTTGGTGTAAGCGCCTGGAGCGAAGGCTCGTCGCTGGGCGATGCGGATGCAGAAGAATCAGGAAAGTGATTATAAATAATAATAAGTATTTAACATTAAACAAAAAGAACTATGCGTAAAGAGAAAATCTTAGCATTGACAACTTTTGCCATTCTGTTGGCAAGTTGTTCGAACGATGACGAGATTCCCAGATTTGAGAATCTCGAAGGCACTCCCATTGTCATTAAGGCCGGGGTGAACAACATGATTACCCGTGCGGGATGGGACAGCAGCAATCTGCCGGACCGTTTTATTGTCAGCATTGACCAAGACGGCACGGAGTATGATTATGAAAATGTAATGATATACCGAAAATCGGATAACTCGTATGCTCCGCAGGAAGGGACCACTCTCATCTGGGGCTCAAATGCCCACCAGGCCACCATCAAGGCCTATTATTTGGGGCCCATTCAACGGACTTTAGAAGAAGGTAAGGAGTATTCCATGTTAGGAGAATACGATGCAGAAAATATTCGACAACGCGACTATCTTGGTGCATCCAGTGCTGTAGAAGGAGACATACAAATTAGCGGCTCTGCCGTAAACATCAATTTCCGACATCTCGCCTGCAAACTTGATGTAAACTACACATGGAGCAATGAACTGAAATCCATTGACGATAAAAAAATAACATGGAACACTCATGAGGGATTTGGCTACAAAGTGACAATTAATTTCGAAAACGGAACTGTAGAAAAATATGACGACTCCGTATCACAATCATATAATCGCGCATATTTATATAGTAATGCTGATGGCACCTACACTTCTGAGTTTCTATTTGCTCCATACTGTTCTTCGCCCAAAATAACAATTGAAGCAACGATAGAAGGCGAAACACGCAAATTTGAAGTAAATGTCCCCGAACCGGCGGGTGGATTCAAATCAGGCCACCGCTACACCTTGAATGTGTGCGTAGGTGGAAACAGTGCTCAGGCCGGAACGGTCAACATTGCACAAGGCTGGGACACAAACACCTCTGATGGTAGTTTCGAAATGGAATAGTCATCTTTAAAATATTTCAGCGACAATGAAAACACATAATATATATATAATGTTTGCGGCAACAGCAATGCTTTTGGCATCATGCACGCAAGACGAACTGATAGGGAATTACAGTTCAAACGATATCGTTCAGATCTCTTCGGCTCACATCGCCCTGGAGACAACCACACGTGTCAACTCGCTCGAGGATGGCAAGGTGTTCGAGAATGCAGATAAAATACTTTTGGTCAACAACTCACGCTCCGACTCTGGCAACGGAAACAAGAGGGGTGTCTATACAGCCGCTGTTTCGGGCGGATCAACCTCATGGTCTTTGACCGAAGGCGTGGTATTGTGGACTCCCGGCAACGAGGCAAACAACTTCACTGCCTACTATCCCGCATCGGAAGTCTTCGCTCTGCCTGCCGACCAGAGCACGGAGGAAGGCATCAAGTCGGCCGACCGCATGACGGCAACCGCCGTTGCCTCAAGAGGGAATGCCGTCAATCTGAGTTTCGCTCGCCAAATGGCAAGAGTTACATTCGTTCCCACCCTTGTAGGTGGTCTCACTGCCATCAATAGTTTCACTGTGCAGGCAAAGGATGAGAACAGCACCACTGTCACACCTTATGCAGCCGACGGCAACTATACTGTCATCCTTGCCCCCGGCACTTACGCTGCCGGCGAGGAAATAGTTAGCGTAGTGGCAACAACCGAAACACAAGAGTTCTCGTTTGTCGGGAAGACCAAAACCGATCTTCTCATTGAAGCAGGCAAGGCTTATACCTTCAACATTCAGGTAGGCAAGGATGCGATTCTGTTTACTGATGTAACCGTGAAAGACTGGACTGACAATAGTCTTGGCAGCGTGGATGCAGAAACAGCCTCGTATATTTACGATGCCAACACAAAGACACTAACGGTTGCACATGCTCATCTTCTTTCCGATTTAAATGCACTTGTCGATGAGTATGTCGCCCTTGGAGCAGAACGCTTCGTTTTGGGTGGAGACAACGTTAAGGTTTCTGGAATTCAATCTCCCCGCCTTATAACCGTAGTCTTATCCTGCATGGAATTGGGGTCAAGTAGTTTTTATGATAACCACAACGTAAACTTGGAGTTGCACAATGTAAAGAGTTTACGCTCCGGTGCCATCTATGGTAATGATGCGATTACTGAGTTTGAAATTCCGGCCTCCGTTACGGACATCCATGGACATCCATTTTTCAGTGGATTCGACAATAAGGTTAATCCTTATGATAATCCCAACCTGACATCTGTTACTGTGGCTTCGGGAAACAAGACTTTCAAAGTCATAAACAACCAGTTGTTCAACATCAGTGATGGTAAAGTGCTTGTAACAGACCTGTTCGGTTACAATTCTGAATCAATAATCGTTCCTTCAGACGTAACAGCAATAGGTCCCCAGGCTTTTTATGAATTCCATATGACCTCCATAACCATTCCCAACTCCGTAACAAGTATAGGAAGTTTGGCATTCTATTTCTGCGAAGGCCTTACCTCTGTCACCATCCCCAAATCCGTTACAAGCATAGGAGCGAATGCATTCTCTATGTGCTCTTCACTGAAAAAAGTCATTGTTCCAGACATTGCCGCTTGGTGCAGCATTGCATTTGAAACGGGTTCTGATGGTAATGGTCTAATAGTTTATACAAATCCCTTATGTCAAGCCAAGCATCTTTACAGCGATGAAACGACAGAAATAACAAACCTTATAATTCCCAACTCCGTTACAAGCATAGGAAGCAGTGCATTCTATGGCTGCTCCGGTCTAACCTCTGTCACCATCCCCAACTCCGTTACAAGCATAGGAAGCAGTGCATTCTATGGCTGCTCCGGTCTAACCTCTGTCACCATCCCCAACTCCGTAACAAGCATAGGAGAGAGAGCATTGTATTGTGGATACCTGACAAAAGTAAATTACGGCGGAACAAAGGAACAGGCCCGGATGTTATTTAAGGTGGGGGATCTTTTTGTATCAAACCCAACGATTATCTGCACAGACGGAGAAATCACATACTCTGACATCATGGGAGAGGGAGCTTAGCCCCAGTCTGACAAAAAAACGATTTAACACGTAGAGGTCTCTGCTATAAGAGTGGAGGCCTCTACACACTTTGAAACAAAATGCCCCTAAATTATCATGTATAGACATTTCTACACTTCGCGACTTCTTTTCGCTACAATGTGTTTTATATCCTCGTGCCTGTCTCTGAATGCACAGGGTGGACAACCTGATTCACAACAGCCGTTAAGCGAAGCCACTGACTCGAATTTCAGCAGTACCCCCCAAGAATCGTCTGCCACACGAGATTCCAATATTCCTGCCTATCGTTATTATATGGTTAAGATTACCGATGTTCGGGACCCTTACGCCGAGATATTCCCTACCATCCAGTTTGCCGAGTTCGATTTGCTGGACGGCAATCTCCACGAACTTGAAGACCTGAACGTATATAAAGGAACAACAGTGGAGAACTACAACCCCTGGGGAGACCAGAATATTGATGAGAACTGGCCCAAAGCCTTCGACAACAATTTAGCGACCAAATACTGTAACATAGAATTCAATGGCTTGGTTTACTTCATGATGGATGCCAAACGGGAAATAGAGATTCGGGGTTATCGCATATACACGGCCGATGATACCCAAAAATATCCCAATCGTAATCCTAAAAGTTGGAAAGTTTACGGGAGTAACGACTATACACAGAATCCGGACGACGCTATTTGGGAAATAATTGACGAACGTAGGAACGACTATACCATCGGTGCCACCAACTTCACGCCATACGATTTCATAATAAAACAAGGCGTCGGTGTGGAGCACATTGAGCAAGACGAGAATACAAGCAACTCTCCCATCTACGACCTGAGCGGAAGACGCGTGTTTGGCATGAACCGCAAGGGCATTTATATCGTGAACGGAAAGAAAGTTCTGAAATAAGTTGCACAGGGATAGGATTACTGATGTATGACACCCAATTTCCAATGCCTGGCCAATTGGCCGGGCATTATTTGTTTTTGTTTCTGCTACGGGATTCCATACGGGAGAGTGAGGCTGATTGTTCGTGTTTGTGAGAAAAAAAGTTGTTATTCCTATGAGCCTTTAGATAAAATCGCTATTTTTGCGAAGTGTATAACAGACGTGAAACATTCAACAACCGATGAGCATCTTTACCGACCTGAAGGAGTTGTTGTTGCCTCGATGTTGTCCTGTTTGCGGGAAACTGCTGATGCAGGGCGAGGAGGTGGTCTGCGCTTTTTGTGCCATCGGGCTGCCGCGCTACCGTGTGGCGAACATCGAAGAGAACCCTCTGCTGCGTCTGGTTTGGGATAAGGCCGATGTGGTGCGTGCCACAACGTTTCTCTGCTACAACAAATTCTCGCCTTATCACAACCTTGTCATCGACCTGAAATTCCATGGAAACCACGACCTTGCTGTCAGATTGGGACAATGGGCTGCGCTGGAGGCAAGGCGACAAGGGTTCTGGGACGAGGTCGATGCGCTGGTTCCCGTGCCCCTCACCCGATGGCGACGCTGGCAGCGCGGCTACAACCAGGCTGAGATGTTGGCTCGGGGAATGGCGGATGTGACGGGACTGCCTGTGGTGAATCTGCTCAGGCGCACAAAGAACCGCAAGTCGCAGACACACCTCAGCGGCGAGGAACGCCGCAGGAATGCGGAGGGCATCTACCATGCATCTGTACCCAATGAGTGGTGCGGGAAGCGACTTGTACTTGTGGACGATGTGATGACGACCGGGGCTACGCTTGCCAACTGTGCGCTCGCTTTGCAAAAGGCCGACAGAAATGCAGAAATATGCATATTCCCGTTGTGTTATGCGGAATAATGCGACAAAATGCGGCCTCTTCCTAAATTTTTATGTCATAATGTTGCAAGATTTCGCATCTTGGTGTAATTTTGCACTTGGATAACGAAAAACAAATAATAATTATTCTGATGTAAGGAAATTGAAGAAGGAATAATCTGGGATGAAATAGCGTTTGTTTATTTTTAAGTCACTTTTTGTTCGCTTCTGTTCTTACATCTTTCTAAAAAACTAATTATGGACGCAAAGAAAGTATTGGAAGATTTGAAAAGACGCTTCCCTAATGAACCCGAGTACCATCAGGCTGTTGAAGAGGTGTTGAGCACTGTGGAAGAAGAGTACAACAAGCACCCTGAATTTGAGAAGGCCAACCTCATCGAACGCCTCTGCATACCCGATCGTATATATCAGTTCCGTGTAACCTGGATGGACGACAAGGGTCAGATCCAGACGAACATGGGCTACCGTGTTCAGCACAACAATGCTATCGGCCCCTACAAGGGTGGTATCCGTTTCCACAAGAGTGTGAACCTTGGCATCCTGAAGTTCCTTGCTTTCGAGCAGACCTTCAAGAATTCGCTGACTACGCTGCCCATGGGTGGTGGCAAGGGTGGTTCGGACTTCAGCCCCCGCGGCAAGAGCAACGCTGAGGTGATGCGTTTCTGCCAGGCTTTCATGCTGGAGTTGACTCGCAACATTGGCCCGAACACCGACGTTCCTGCCGGCGACATTGGCGTAGGCGGTCGCGAGGTAGCCTACATGTTCGGTATGTATAAGAAGTTGACCCACGAGTATAGCGGTGTGTTCACCGGCAAGGGTCTGGAATTCGGCGGTTCGCTGATTCGTCCCGAGGCAACGGGTTACGGCACTGTCTACTTCCTCCGTGCCATGCTGAACACGAAGGGCGACAAGGTTGAGGGCAAGAAGGTGCTCATCTCCGGTGCGGGCAACGTGGCTCAGTATGCTGCAGAGAAGGTATTGCAGTTGGGTGGTCAGGTGATGACGATGAGCGACTCGGACGGCTACATCTACGATCCCGATGGCATCGACCGTGAGAAACTCGACTACATCATGGAGTTGAAACAGGTTTACCGTGGTCGTATCAAGGAATATGTGGACAAGTATCCCACAGCCAAGTATGTTGGCGACGGTGCCAAGCCTTGGTTTGAGAAGGGCGACATTGCTTTGCCTTGCGCCACACAGAACGAGCTGAACGAAGAGCAGGCAAAGGCTCTGGTTGCAAACGGCGTGATTGCTGTTGCCGAAGGTGCCAACATGCCCACCACTCCCGGTGCTATCCGTGTCTTCCAGGAGGCAAAGATTCTCTACTCTCCGGGCAAGGCTTCCAATGCCGGCGGCGTGAGTGTGAGCGGTCTTGAGATGTCGCAGAACTCAGAGCGTCTGAGCTGGACAGCCGAAGAGGTTGACGCCAAGTTGCTCTGGATTATGGAGAACATCCACGAGAACTGCGTGAAGTACGGCACAGAGCCCGACGGTTACGTCAACTACGTGAAGGGTGCCAACGTGGCAGGCTTCATGAAAGTGGCAAAAGCCATCATGGCGCAGGGCATAGTATAAAAGCGCTCTCCATGCTCCCCCATTGTGGGAGTGCAGATATAGAAAAGGGATATGCTCCGATGGGCATATCCCTTCTTTTTCCCCCCATATTGCCTTTTCCGGCGGACTATTTGGCACGGAAAAACACTGGCTGCACCTGTGTGCCAAGAAAGGTTAACCATTATACGAAAAATGCTTAACCTTTCCGTGCGGAATGGTTAAGCATTATGGCAAAATAGGTTAACCTGTTTTTTGCAAGGCTAAGGCTAACGTTTCGGATGCACCCAACCGTCGTCGCCGATTTCGAGACGGAAAAGGACGGCCTTGCGCCCTTCCTTGTAGCGATTATAATAGTAAGCATGGCAGAGATAGTACATCTCGCCATCGGGAGTGCGCACCATGGTGCCATGTCCACAACTTTGCATATCTACGCCATCGCCTTCCAGAATGGGGTTCCCCTCATACTCCTCCCACGGCCCTTGCAGGCTGCGGCTGCGTGCCACACTAACGGCATAGTCGCTCTTGGGCGTGCAGCAATCGCGAATAGCATAAAGGATGTACCACCAATCGCCCTGGCGGAAGATGCACTGCCCCTCCATTCCCTGGCGTCTGTCGTCGCGTAGCAACATGAAAGGCTCACCCTCGAGGCGCAATCCGTCGTCGGAAAGTCGCTGGCAAAGCAGTTCTATGGGACGCTTGCTCGGGTCGAGTCCATAGGCCTTCCACGAGATGTAGAGTTGTGTGCCATCGCGAAAGACGTAGGCATCGATGGCCTCGTTGGTCGTACGGATGAGAGGCCCGTAGTCCTTGAACCTGCCCTCTGGGCCGTCGGCCATAGCCACACCGATGCAACTGGTGCTGTCGCTCTTCTGTCGGGCTGTATAGTAACACATCGTTCTGCCGCAGAGGTCGAAGAGTTCGGGAGCCCAGAAACTGCCCATCGTCCAGTCGGGCCACTTGTCGAAGACATAGCCCATCGGCTCCCACGTCTGCAAGTCCTTCGAACGAAGGCGCGGATAGACCTGCGGTTTGTTGCCCGAAGTGGCAGCCGCATAGTAAGTGTCGCCCACACGAATAACCGATGGGTCGGGCACATCGGCATCGACAACAGGGTTCACAATCTTCTTGGGCATCTCGGGATACACGATTTGCGGCCCCTTCTTCTTCCACTCGAGAGGCACACTCGTCAGGAGCCAATGTCTGCCACGCGTGTTGTTACCCTGGAAGAAGAGATGCGTCTGTCCCTCCTTGTCACGATAGACACAGGGATGTCCGCTCTCGCTCTCGTTCCAGTCGCCCGGCATACCGTTGGCAAGGAAAGGCTCGTCGGAACAACGCTGCCAGCGGATGCCGTCCTTGCTGACAGCCAACCCCACCTGTTGCGGACAGTTGTTGTAGTCGGCAGCATAGAACATATAGAGTTTACCCTTGTGCTCGATAACCGTCGCCCCCTCGCAGCACTTGCCTTCCCATGGCAGTTCGGGCTGGAGAATGGGAGCGTCGAGCGCCAAAGTCCAGTCGCTTCTGCGGAAATCAGTACCCAGGGGAGCCGTGGCAACGCCAAGCAGTTGGCGTTCGAACTGCGGGTCGCGTGTGGCAAAATAAAGGAAGTATTTACCCTTGAAGGCTACGACCTCGGCATCGATGGCACGGCCACAATTCCAATCGCCCGTAGGACGAAAGATGGGATTCGTAGTGTTTCGCACAAAAGAAAGCCCGTCCGTACTCCAGGCATGGCAGATGGCATCGGTGCGTCCGCCACCATAAGTCTGGTAGAAAAGGTGGATGGTGTCGTTCCTCACGATAGCCCCCGGAGCACAAAGTCCCTTGGCCTCGTAGTCGGCACCCGGCGTAATCTCACCTATCCTGCGCCAGCCTTTCAGGTCGTCGCTCTCGGCAATGCCGATGTTCCAGCCTTCCCATTTGCGGCTGTCATGCGGCGGAATGCTGTAATACATCAAGTAGCGTCCGCCATGACGGACAACAACAGGGTCCTTGGCAAAGAGCGTTCCCGTCCGTGTGTCGTCGCCATAGATGAACTCGTAGGCATGGCAAAGCGAACAACAGAGCAGGAAAGAAACAAGAAGTTTAATACGATTCGTTTTCATTAGGGAAATCATTTGATTTGACATCTGTAATGTATTGCCCCACAGCGTCGGTGATGACGGTGGAGAGATCTGCATAGCGACGGAGGAACTTGGGCGAGAAACCCTTGTTCATACCCAGCATGTCGTGAGCCACCAAGACCTGGCCGTCGGCCGGTCCGGCACCAATACCAATGATGGGAACCTTCACCACTTCGCACACCTTCCTTGTCAATGCTGCCGGAATCTTCTCCAGTACGATGGCGAAACAACCCAGTTCGCTCAACAACTTGGCATCGCTGATGAGTTTCTCGGCTTCTGCCTCCTCCTTGGCACGCACGGCATAGGTGCCGAACTTGTTGATGCTTTGGGGTGTAAGACCCAAATGTCCCATCACGGGAATGCCTGCATCGAGAATGGCACGAATGGTGTCCTGGATCTCTGCTCCGCCTTCGAGTTTCAAGGCATCGCAGCCGCTCTCCTGCATAATGCGGATGGCGTTCTTCACACCCTCCGTTGCATTGACCTGATAAGTGCCAAAAGGCATGTCGCACACCACAAGGGCACGCTCCACGCCACGCATCACACTGCTGGCGTGATATATCATGTGGTCGATGGTGATAGGCAGCGTCGTCACATTGCCTGCCATCACATTGCTGGCACTGTCGCCCACAAGAATAATATCAATCCCTGCCTGGTCGACAATCTTTGCCATCGTATAATCGTAAGATGTCAGCATGGCAATCTGCTGACCCTGCTGCTTCATTTCAATAAGACGGTGAGTCGTCACCTTGCGCGTATCACTTACTAAATATCCTGCCATGATAATAAATTTGATTAACCGCGTGCAAAGTTACGAATAAAATATAAGATGTCAAAAGATAAAACAAAAAGTTCCACGCACACCTCCAGTCCACTTGCCCAAACGGACGCGTCCTTCAAGGCAAGAGGACGCGTGGGGTTTTATGGTCAACGCAAACTACTCGAAAACATCTTTTTTCGCGTTGGTTCGCATTGCAAGGGCTATTGCCTCTCCCACAAGCGCCATATTGGCTAACAGGTAGTGATTCGTATTCCAACCTCGAATGGTAGAACCCACTATTTCGCCAGACCTCAACAAACGTTTCCTGAAATCTGTGTCGTCGAAATAAGTGGCGGCACCGAGAGCAAATGCTGTTCCGGAAGGACTAAGGTTGAACAGTATCGGACCGGAATCAATATCAAAACCCAACCAACATGTGCGGTCGTGGTATTCACGGATTCCCGTCAATAGTCCATTCTGCATGAAATGTTTCTTAAGCAAAGCGTATTGTTCTCTTGCGAACTGCTCGTCAAGAAATGTCAGATAATAACAAATCAAAGCGGAATAAGAGCCTCTCATGAGGACAGGCATTTCCTTCCCTTCATAATCCAGAAAAGATTTCAAAAGCCCAGTTTCCTTATCTATCCACTCCGTCTTTGCCCTATGCAGCCAGTCGTCAACAGTTGACTGGTATAAGTTATCTGAATAACGAGAAAAGTTATTCAAGGCAACTATTGCCACTAACATATCCGGCACATATATAGGTTCGCCTGGATATGTTTGCAGGTTCAGCGTGGGACTCTGCTTCATACGCCAGTTCAGTGTACAACAGAGACGATAATAAACATCATCATACCTATCATCTCCGCCCACAGCCTTGTAACCACCAATCATCCATGCCAAAATGCTGAGGTATGACATATGACTCTTCTCGCTATTCCAACTTTCCAAAGGATCTTCGTCCCACCTGGCTGCATCGTATTCCCTAAGTTCAGGAGACATCACAATGTCTATCAACCTGCCAATCTGTTCAACAGACTTCTCCCTCTCTTCGGGGTATAACCTACTTATGTTCACCATGGCAGCAGACAACATTGAACAGGAATACATTGCCCACTCTCCTTGAAACTGCAAACCGATGCCGCCTGGCATTTCATTAAGCACGCGCTCCGGAGAGGTCACAAGCCGTTCTGCAAGATAATTCCTCCGGCGCAGGATTTCCGACTTTTCACCTTCGAAGGTTCCATGCACTGTTGTCAAAACAGACACCCAAAGCCATTTCAATGCAACAAGAATCACTATTATGGCACATACCCTCAATATCGTTTTATACATCTTCCTCCTTTTATGATTTGTGTATAGATTGTGTGTTCTATCTTTATGACTCATACAAATCCATTATCCCATGAACAACCGAATCTAATATCCTACATATCTATGTTCTTCCATATCAGGTGCTATTTTTGCCAATTCGATAAGCATCTTTGAAGCGACTTGTCGCATCTTATGACTGTTTGTGTGAGTTAATCTTGCCTCCAGCCTGTCCCACAATTTTATCCATTCATTGAGTTTCGGACGTATGGCTTTTATATCATTTTCTGTTTCTTTTTTTACTTCTTGATATTTCTTAAACTCTCGCTCGTTCATAAATGGAGAACCATCGTTTTGATCATCTTCCCAATCTTTTATCATGTTTGTCGCCTCATCGCTTATGGTTCTAAACAAATACCCCACAGCATCACCCCTATAATATTCTTCATCTTCTAAAGATTGACTCTCCAGTTTTAAAATATTTTGATACATCTTCCTTCTTGAATCAGACATATCCAGCCAACGTTCGGCTCTAAGTGGAATACCTGCAGTACCATCGCAATAAGTGAGGAAAATAAAGTCATCTATAATGCTGCTCATATTAATGCGAATATCTTCGAAGAGTTCCCACTCTTTGTAAAGAAGATTCCTGGTTTGACTATTCTTATATCTTCTTATCATCTGTGTGAGAAGGCCATACTCGCTTAATCGAGCGAATGTTACTTCTGTACTATTCCTTATGAGCATACCCATATTTGAATCATCATGGTCTGCCTCCATTAATCTCGCACCTTCTTCTAAAACAAGTTCTGCTTTTTCAAATTCGGACCTTGATTCTTGATCATCATGATTTCTATCGTAATATTCGCAAATGCGTTTGCGAAATGAGTTCATCCACTGTTCTTCAATTTTGGGATTTGTAGAGTACTCATCACTCCTCACATGCTGATATAGAGTATCTAACAAAAGCAACAGTTCTGGATTCATGATACAGGCAGTATCTGGTGCCCAGGAAATAAGACTCTCGAGATGTTTCTCCTCATCAATAGTTGCCAATAATGAGTCCTTCACGCTCTCACATGTTACAATAGAATCCTTTTCACCCTCACATGTTACAACAGAGTCTTCGCTAGTCTCTTCTGTTTTACTTCCAGTCGTATTCCCACAAGCAGCAAAGTAAAAGGCTGTGAGAAGGAATATGATTAATTTATTCTTCTTCATTTTCTTCTAAATAACTTGTAACCAAATCAATCCATTTGCCATATAAAACATATGATGGCATCTTAAACATTTGTCGCCTGAGTTGATAATATAAGGGTTCGGCAAGCACCAGGAAATTGCCTGCCCCCAATCTTACCCCTTTCCATCCTACAGGTGTTTCTTCAACGTCAAAGAATCCGAATATGCAATCCTTCAGGGGAGGACAAACTTCGTCGCACATTTCTATCTCCATATCGCCATATACATAATTCATAGCGTACATTTTTGCATTCTTTGTGATGACAATAATTTCTCCTCCCACACCTTGAGCTCCACCATGAGCATAAGAGAATGCCACAGCATCCAGATTGACGTACGCTTTGTAGTTCTGTCTCGATATATGAGTACAACTTATGGTTCTTACATGAAGGAAACGCTTGAAATCTTCTTCAATCTCCTTCAGATCGTCGGGAAGCATATTGATGCATCTTTCTGCTATCCATTCTGGTATAGGATACATACAGGCAGCAATGGAGCCTGCCATAGCACCTATAGTATCTGAGTCGCCACCAAGAGAAACCGCCAAGCGAATAACCTCTTCAAAAGAATTACCTTCTAAAAAAGCAATGATTGCCTCTGGCACACTGCCCTGGCATGAAACATCAAAACGATAAGACGGACGTATTTCTGCAATTTTACGATGCAGGTTATAGCCAAACGTCTTCTCAACATATTCCTTTATCTCTTCTTTCGATTTCTCTTGTTTGCAAAGGAACACACATGCAGCAATTGCCTGGGCACCTTTCACGCCTTCGGGATGATTGTGGCTAACCGATGCTGTAATGGTTGCCAAAGACAAAGCCTCATCAAGAGTTTTTGCATACAAGCCCACAGGACTCACACGCATTGCAGAGCCATTGCCATAACTATAGTATGGCTGCGGATTTTCTTGTCTGAGCCACCAACCAAAAATTTCACCATAGCCAGCCCTTGGATAACGACGTCCAAGTTCTTGCATGCATCTTATTAGATGATACTTTGTATGTTCCTTGTCCTCTAACAGCCACTTTGCAACAGCCAGTGTCATCACGGAGTCATCTGAAAATTTACTCCACGGAGTAAATAATTCAAAATCTACGAACTTCGTGTTTTGAAACTCATATATAGAGCCAATGATGTCGCCTACCAGTGCTCCTAACATTCTTATCTTTTTCATTTGCCGACGAAATATTATCTTATGTGATCATTATTATATTCGAAAAAGACTACAAGTCCACCTTTATCACCATTAATGCTGCGCAAAGTAGCATTGCGCTCGTCCCTGTACCATGCACACCTTCCATAGAATCTGCCCTCTATCTCATCAGTTCCACCTTCGTAATCCTCAATGTCCGGATTACCAAGCCTTTTAGATATGCCACTCTTAATTGCCTCAAAATCCGCTTTGCTCTGATGTGAAGTAATCAGAGTAATATTTGTAATATTCGTCACACCATTCGTTTGTAACGAATCAAGATTCAGACCACATGGCACACCACAAAACATCAACCGCCATATTTCTGTTCTGTCATCATCGTAATAATCAAACTCGTCTGTCTGTTCTATAAGATTCCTTATCACCTCATCTTGGCTTTCCCCTTGGACAGTAATTCCCCAAAAAGACAAGGAGACCTGGTTCTTATTCTTATCTACATTTCCACTACAGGCTGCGAAGCAAAGTGCTGAGAGAAGTAAAATAACTAAATTGGGGTGTCTCATCGTTTCTACTTTGGATGTTATTCTTTATGCGTCTTGTTCCTGCTCTCGAAGTTTGTGCATCTCTACCTCGATAATATGATGAGCACGGAAGAACTCGTTTAATTCATCTTGCAGATCCACCCACAAGGCCGGCATTGACATTGACGATGTAACTCCTATCAACAATTTTGAGTATACAATCGTAGTTTTCGTATCATCATCAATTGAATATTCGGTGGTTACTCCTGTGCTGAAATTTGACCTATTTATTGCTTTTCTTAATCTGGACATCTCGCCAATGTTACTGAGTTCAACCTGGCACCAATGGGTATCCCATATATGGTAGACATAAATATTCCAAGGATCTATGATGTCGGCAAAAAAACTTTCCCCCTGATAATCAAAAAAGATTCTTGTGTCGTCATCTTCACCAAGTTGATACTGACATCCAATTCCTTCTAGCGTGTCAATGAAAAGTTCCCGCGTATTTTTTTCCTTTATCTCCGTTTCTTTTTTCTCTTTATTTTCATTTATCCATTGAAATACCGAGCTGGCTATACTAACTGCGATTATTACAATATAAACATATAGCATAATTCATGTGTTTAAAAATTTGATGCAAAATTATACACAAACTGCGAACACATTGTTCGCGATGTGAAATTTATATTTTATTTGTGTAATATTCAGAAATTACGTCTTCATAGTTTTTATGACATGTAGGACATCCTTTATACCGAATTCCTTGATCATCAGCTAAAACCGTTAATTGAGAGCCGCATTTGTAGCAATATAAAAAGCCCTTGTCATTATGTCCCTGTCCCATTTTCATCTTAATCCTACTTGGAATAGGTTGTCCATTTAGTTGGTATTTCTGCGCTTGTCTTTCGTATTGGGAATCATTACAACAAGCAAGACAAGTAGGACAAATATACCATCCATTGGGGCATTGCTTGCTATCTCTAGAGTCTATCAAACCAGTCTTACAATTGTAACAATAATTTAGGTAGATAAGCTTTTTATATTCTTTACATCCAGGATTGTAGCAGCCATATCTGTTATAACTATTGAAGCCAAGAGATTTGCCAGGAAAAAGTAAATGTCCACATTCCCTACACTTTAAGCGGCGGAATGTTTGTATTACATTATTTGACGTTTTAATAAATTGTCTAATTGGCTCATATGGTTCATAGCCTGCTTCTGTTTCTTTAAGCATGGGAAATCCCATTATCTCTACAAGATGATAAAGGGTGTACTCTTTCCATTTAGTCTCTTCTGATAAAACTTGTTTTGCTAGATTGTTGTGGAAACATTCTTTTCCCATGCACCAAAAGAAAGGCAAGTTAATGGCAGAATTCTTTTCGTCTGCTAAAGTTGGGGCGCAGAACGCCTTAAATCCGATTGATTTTTGAGATGTCAAGAATTCCTTTTCCCAGATTTTATCATTCTCTTCTATTTTTGATTTGTGGTAATACTTACGAAGAATTTTGTCAAGTTGAGATTCTTCGTATTGAACTTCAAAATAGCCCTCTGACAAAATTTCTGAATTAAGCTCTTTGTTGAGAGAATCGACAGTTCTTTTATATACTTCCTGAGCTTCTTCTTGCTGATATTTCAGCAAAGCGTCTTTGTATTGGATGCTATTTGATTCATTTTTTTCTTCGTCAGACAATTCACTCAGTATCTTCTTTTTTATTCCAAAAACATCATGATATAGGCTTACTAAAGCTTGACGCTGTGGAATAATTCTCATTCGTGTTTTCTTTCCGAAGGTTTCTATCAGCTCTAACTCAAAAGAATGTTTACTTTTGTCATAAGAAGTTACAACAAACTCATGCTTTGAATTTGTTTCATAATTAATAGGTAATGAAAGTATAAAATCCTTGAATAGTTTTGTTGAAACCATTCCCCAGTCAACATCATAATCTTCATCCTGATTAATTCTTTCAATAGGCGTTGACAAGAAATTGTTCACAAAGGAAATGTTTTTAGAAGGAATTCTCCATTTGTCATCATGTGGAACGGAAACTAAGCACTCTTTATTCCTTTTTCTTATCTGTCTCAGACATTTCGGAAGAGTTTCTTCTGTTACGGGGGCGTTATTAGAAAATCTACATGCATAGTATGATTTTCTGCTACCTAATCTGTCAAGAAATCGTTTTAACTCTTGTTGAAGAACTGTATCAGTCAGTTTTTTTGAATCAATTTTGTATATAATGGAATAATCGACGAATCCTTTAAAACTACGATTATATACAGCTCCATTTTCACATGTTGGCAGTATTCTGTTCAGCTTGAAATCAATCTTTGGATTGTTCGAGTCACAATTTTGGATTGCAATATCAAGTACTCCGTCATATGTTTGGAAATTCCTCCCTTTTGAGTTATACAAAGTAATCAGGCTATCACACAGTAATGGTACCGTTAATACTATCGGTTCAGACGGCGTTTCGAGACAATATCTGTACCTTGAAAATTCTGAGTATTTATTCTCGCGGAAGTTAGATAGAATATCCAGATTTAATGTCGTATATTTGTTCCTTAAATCGTGGAAATATCGACGAACAATAGACAAACGCGTTTCCTCTGAAACTAATGAAAAAACAGGTTGAATGAGTATATTATAGTCCACAAGTGGCTCATTCGTATACAGCCATTTATAGATAGCTATTATTTGATTATTTTTGTCATATTCCGAAATAACTTCAGGATTGAAGGGTCTTTCAAGAATCCTGTCTAGTAGCTTGAAAAGATTTGTCGAAAGAGGATATGCTTTATCCTTATACAAATCTAAAAGTGTTTGGGGTATATAGATTTTATATTTCCCTCCAACAGATTCGCATACTTCTTTCAACTGTTTTTGTTTTTCTATCGCCAGGCATCTTCCTATATTTGAAAGATGTTCTGTAATATGTATGCGATTTTCTTCAGAATAGGAAGTTATACATTCTATTAATGTGTTAGGTGACCAATCAAGTTTATCTAATGCCCAGAGCAATTCAAGGAAGGCGTATTTTTTCCCGTCATTGAATTTGTATTTTGATATGAAGCAATTAAAAATTGCTTTCCATTCGGATAAGTGTTTTCCTGTAACAATAGTAAGAGAGATTCTATGCTCATCATTATTGGCATTACCCTCATTATCTAATATTTCCTCTGCTTGCCCTACTATTGTAAGACAATAGTGCAATTCTCTTTGGGCATACTGGCCAGCATTAAAAGAAATACCTAAGTCGCGGTCAACTGATTGCCACTCTGAATAATCCTCTTCTCTACCTTGTTCATCATATTGAACGTTCTCATATAATCGGAAAAAGAGTAATGGATTATTTTTTATTCCGCTATATTTGTCTGAGGATATGTCAAAACTTAAATTCATATAATCGAAAAGATTCTAACTATTCAAATCAAGCAAACGGTTGTATTTTGTTCCACAGAAAGATTCTTCTGAAGCTTCCTCAATAAATATCTTAACGGATCTTACCCAATTCTCATATTTTGTCATATCTTGTCTGCTGTTTCCAAATAGGCGTGGGAAAACAATAGTAATAGTCGGATTGTTTTTAGTAATGTATCCTATATCGCCAAACAAATCAAATCCATCTTCAGAATCTATCATAAAACTATTCGAAATGACATGTCTGCTATGAAATGATTCTACTTTATAATTATAACCTTTATCTGTATAAAAGAAACCAAACTTTATCGTCAAGTCTTTCCTGATTCTTTTGAGACATTTTTTTACCTTCTCATATGCCCTCTTGACATCTTTCTGACCATCTTCCAGATTACTAAGATTACTAATGATAGTAAGATGAAAATCAATTTCAAGGGTCTGAGGAAGTATCGCATTTAACAACGGCTCCAAATTATTTGAAATTCCAGGAAATGTTATGGCATTGGCTTTATCTTTCTTTTTTGAGGAAAGTAAATACGGATCCAAGATTATTAAAGAGTTACATGGGTGCTGGAGTTTACTTTTAAATGTCATGTACCTCAGTTCATATTTGTGCTTCTTATCCAAAGTAAAACCTTCTCCTTTGAACAAATATTCTTTTTTTTGTAATGATCCCGGACAGAGTGTAACAACACCTAAATTATGTTCAATTTTAGCACATTCAGAAGATGTTTTATCAAGGATATATGTGGCACATAAATCTTCAGAATGTTCTATAGTTTCTTCTCCCGAATTTATAGAATTCAGTTTTTTTTCTATGTATTTCTCATCACATCTAATATAGTTCCCTTTTTTTATTAACATTTTCAAGAAGAAATCTTCCTTAATCATTTCTTCTTGTACATCAGTGATTACAAGTGAGCTACTCAAAGCATCAGAGATGTTGAGTTTGGAACGTATACCTTCTAGAGAAGTATTAGAGTTGATACTCTTCCAAAATCCTGATTTTAAATATACTTTAGATTTCATGAGAGTATAGTTTTTTTTCTAAACAAATCCAATGCTAAAGTATCTGCTTCATCATAAAATCCAGAACCAAACGAGTCGTTTAATCGTCCATCTTCTAGTATCTCTAACTTACGATTTGTTGACTCACCATTTTCGTCTTTCTCAACATAGTTGAGAGAAACATCCTGGGATTTAAGAGAGTTTTCTTTGTCTGCAACCATAACCTGAAGTTTTCGGATAAGGTATTCACTATGTGTTTCTATGATGAAGTGTATGTTATACTTCTGGTATGCTTCAACAAACATCTCGGCCAACAAAGACTGATATTTAGGATGCAGATGAACTTCAGGTTCTTCAACACAGATTAATTTGGGGGGATAAATATGGTTCCCTGACTCCATATCAGGCTGAATGCACATCTGGATATTGTTATTGATTTGTAGGAGTAAAGAAACTAACTGTGTAATCCCATATCCTTCATCCGCTAATAACCGTCTTGTTCCTCCCTCCTTAACAATATAGACCAACATGCCAAGTCCTTCGGGTGTGCCTTTAAACTCGATTGAATCACCGATTTGGAATCCTTTTATCCATTTCTTAAGGAATGCTCCTGGCTTATTCCAAACCAGATAAGGATCTGCAAAATACTCATTATTATAGTTATTATCCCTTTCATTCCATTTCCTTAATATCCGACTCATCTTGTTGTCATCTTCAATGGAATACGCTCTATGGACTAATGCAGATGAAGAAATGATATAATCTATGTGTTGAGTGAACCACAAACAAACCACTTCATTTACGAGTAGACTAATATAATTGTTCTTCTTACGTTCTTCTTTTTGTTCTTTTGTTAGTATTTTGCTATACAATTCAGTCCACCCATCGTTATTCTTCTTTAGGAAAAGGTCAACGATAGAAGAATTATGAATATAATTACTCTCAACAGCACTGAAATTCACGCTTTCTGAATGTTCTATTCCACCATTAACCCAATATATTTGTGTTCCATCTGTTTTTTTAATAATAAGATCACGGAGAGTAGCATTGTTAACGGTGTCTTTTTTAGAAACGAAATGTCTTGTGACAATAACCTCCTCTTGTAAACAGTCAGACCATACTCTATATGAAAAACTGATTATCTTATTTTCCGATTTGTCGTTTAATACATTATCAAATTGTCCAAGCATTAATTCTCTGGCATTTATGTATAAATCTTGTGAAGGAACATGCCTCTGTATGTCGTAATCACTAGAACTAACTAATGGACTCTTTGATTGGTTAGATAATAGCATGAGGGCTTTTACTAAAGAACTCTTACCTGCACTATTACATCCTGTCAAAACGGTAATAGGAGCAAGCTCGAAGTCTGCGCCATCACTACCGAATGAGCGAAAGTTCTTTATACTGAAAATTGGATTACTTGTATTCATATTTTAATCTGCTTTATATTTTCTGCTGCAAAGTTACATCTCTCTTACGAAATCTATGTTCGCAACTGAGAATATTTATCATTCATCTCTAAAATTCTCTTTCTTACATCATCTGCTATTGTTCCATCAGAATGTAGTACGAGGAGGTCTTTTCCAAAGGAACAGAGTTCACGGATTAGTTCATAGTTAGGAATGCAGTCTAATGTGAAGAACATTCCACCTTCTAACTGTGGATACTCTTGGCGAAGTTGAACATCCTTTTCTCCCTTTATCGGCGTATAACTGCCATGAATGGGCTTAGTGTCAACAAAGCCTTTCGATGTGTCGCTTACCCAACAGAGGATGTGTTCTATTGGTCGGTCTTCGTAGAGGGTTACGCCTACGATGTCCTCGAAGCGTTCTGCAAGATCTTCCGCACACTCAACATATTTCTTTTCGGGTAGAGCCTTCACTTCATCTATTCTATCGAGGGGAAAGGTAAGTATCTTCTTATCGCTGTCGGCAGCACCGAGCAGGAACCATCTCTCGTTATATTGTTTCAGCAAATATGGGTGGAAGTCTATACTGCGGATGGTACTATCTGAAAATGTATGATAGGATAAGCAGATAACAACTTCATTAGAGATATGGTCAAATAGCATGCCAAGCAAATTAGAGTTCAGCAGATATGGATTATTGCTGAAGCTTATCACCTGCTTACGCTCTTCTATTTCAAGCCCTACCTTGAATTTATCCAGCCATTCGAAGTTATCAAGTCCATCAAACTGCCCAATAGTACTTAACAACTCGGACAACAGGTTACGTTCTTGCCAGCTTAACTCTTCTTTGAATATAGAAAAACCTCTTTCATACCTAAGACATTCCCTGCCATTTTTCTTATATTCCACTATAGGTGCTCTGAAAGGAGCATCCTTCAGATCAATGATGTCTGTTTCTATACAACGACGAGTTACTTGCTTGAACCCTGCGTCATCTAACATTTCATTCACTTTCTCCCACAGAGTCTTTCTGTCATAGAAATGATGGCGATCCGAAAGTAGTCTGTCCAGAAACTTATATCGTATTAGGGCGTTCTTGTTTGAAGGCATATTCTTGTGCTTTTGATTTCCGACTGCAAAGGTAAGACTCGGTTGCGAAGTCTTTGTTCGTGATGGTAAATGTTATTGTTTGGGTGTAAAGTTAGGATTTTTCTTACAAACGACAAACAAATTTCTTTTTATAATTGTTTGGACAAGATAAATTCATTTACTGAGAATACATCAAAGGTGGGAGAGGAAATCTCTCCCACTCTAAGGTTACTTGTGGTTTGACAGAGAGGTATGGCAAGTCTCTAATGCCAAAGTGTGGTGTGTGGGTTCAGTCTTCGTTGAAGAAACTGCCAGAGGGTATGTTTTGGCAAGCATTGATGTTGCTGTTATAGCGTTCGCGACTGCGTTGTTCTCTTGCAAACATGGCACGTGTGCCTGCTTCGTCCTGCTGGAATTCCAGGTGTTCTTCTATGGCGAAGGAGCGTGCCATGGACTCCACATCGAGGTTGTCTGTGCCTATCAGTGTGAAGGTCCAGCCTTGTTTCTTGAGTTTCTCTATCATGTTGCGAACCATTCTCAACGTCCACTCTTGGGAACTGTTTTCTTCTCCGTCGGTGATGATGGTTACGAGTACATGGTCGCCTTCGCTCACTTGTGCGTTCACCTTTGATATTCCTTTTCCTATGGCATCGTAAAGCGGTGTGGCTCCACCTGGGTTGTATGCCTTCCAGGAGAGGTCTTTTGTCTGCGAAGCGGGCGTGTTGTCGTAGTGCCATGTGGTGTGACTGGAGTCGAAGGTCAGCAGCGTGACGCTTTGTTTCTGGTTGGGGAACTTCTTCTGCATCTGTCGTATTGTCTGCAAGGTTTCGTTCATGCCGCTGAAGGCTTGCTTGCGTATGACACACATCGAGCCGCTCTCGTCGACGATAATCAGGTTGTGCACTCGTTTTGTTTCGTTCTTTTTCATGACTGTTGTTTTTAATAGGTTTATATTCTCTTAAGACATGTCTTTATTACTTTGAAGAAGTTTTTGCAGAAAAATTAAGTGGCTGTGTGATTTTTTTTGTATTTTCGCAAAAACAACTATAAAATGTACCACCAAAACCTATCCGACGACGCCATAATCAGTGGATTTCGCGAAGGCGATTCCCGGATTATCCGAAAGTACTTCTACGGTTACTGCCGAGCGGGTTATTACATGTTCGACCGCCGTTATCAGTTGAGCGAGAAGGAGAATCTCGACTTCATGTCGCTGGCACACCAGTATGCTATTTACCTGATGGAACATGACTGGAAGCCTCTGGAAGACCATTCGCCTAACGTAACCTTGAAGACGTGGCTCATCAACGGATTTCGCTATGTGGTTTTGGATGCCTTGAAGTGGCATCGGAAAGAGTATGGCAGCATAACGTTCAAGGACTATCTGCGTTCGTTCGATTCGACAAGCGACCTCCGATTGCATTTCAACCGTATGCTGGCAGATGTCTGTGAGCATATGCCAATGGGGCGTGAAGGGAGGTTAATCATATACCTGCTCTTCATTAAAGGTTATAAAGAGAAGGAGATTGCAGAACGGATGAAACTGACACCTTCGGCAATATCACAGAAAGTCAAGAAGTTGAAGGAAGACATCCTGATACCATATTTCCGAAAGAACTTCGACATGGAGTTGGAGATGCCGGAGATAATGGCAGTTGAAGCCTCTTACGAAGATTCTGGTATCAGGTACTCAAGCCTCCTTGAAAGAAGTTCTGACAGCAGTAATTACAGTATAATACTACCTGGAAGCATCGAGCCTATGCAGAAAAAACGTACTACACCAGAGTTTATTACAGAGTTGCAGCCCGGCGAGATATTTGTATTCGGCAGCAATCTGAGGGGAATGCATGGCGGAGGAGCCGCACGTGTGGCGTTCCAGAAGTTTGGAGCCATATGGGGAGAAGGCGTCGGCCTGCACGGACAGAGTTATGCCATACCCACCATGCAAGGCGGAGTTGAGACCATTCGTCCTTATGTGGACGAGTTCATACGCTTTGCCCAAGAGCATCCGGAACTGACCTTCCTCGTTACCCGTATCGGTTGCGGCATTGCCGGCTTTACGGACGACGACATCGCTCCGCTCTTCGAAGAGGCTCAAGACATAGAGAACATCGTCCTGCCCGAAGAGTGGTAAAATCGCACACCTCCAGTCCACTTGCCCGAACGGACGCGTGAGGATGGAGAAGTGTTTTTGACAAGGCCAAAAACATCACACGAGAAGTCGGGCAACTTCTCTGCAGAAGTTGGCAAAGTTCTCTGCAGAAGTTGGCAAAGTTCTCTGCAGAAGTTGAGAAACTTCTCTGGAGGGTTGTCTTTTCGGGATTCTTTTACTATCTTTGCGAGAAAGAACTGCGTTTTCATGGAACAATCTCTCAGCATCTATAAGGCTTCGGCCGGTTCGGGCAAGACATTTACTCTTGCCGTGGAATACATCATGGGACTTCTGCTCCCCCATGCAGAAAAGGAGTTTGAACACATCCTTGCCGTCACCTTCACCAACAAGGCAACGGCTGAAATGAAAGGGCGTATTCTGGAAACGCTCTACGGGCTGAAGATGGGTCTGAAAGAGTCGGACGACTACATGGATGCCATTCTCAAACGCTTCGAAGAAGCAGAGATTCCCATCACAAAGCAACAAGTCAGAGAACGGGCAGGGCTTGTCCTTACAGCCATCCTGCATGACTACTCCCACTTCCGCGTGGAGACCATCGACTCGTTCTTCCAAAGCATCCTGCGCAACATGGCACGCGAGCTGGGGCTTGCCGCCAATCTGCAAGTGGAACTCTCGCACGACGAGATAATAAACAGTGCTGTGGACAGCCTCATCGAAACTATGGACAGCCAACCGGAAGTGAAGCAATGGGTGGAGAACTATGTGCATGAGCAACTGGACAATGGCGACAAATGGGACATCGTGAAGCCACTCAAAGGTCTTGCCGGCACAATCTTCGAGGAAGAGTATCAGCAGCGTAGCGAAGAAGAACTGGCACGCATCAGCAACACCAAAGCAGTGAGCGACTTCAAACGCAAAATGCAAAACATCAAGAAATGCGCTCAAGAGGACATCGAAAAGGCTGCAGACGAAGTGATGGCACTGATAGACGACTTCGGCATAATCTCCAATGGCAAAAACGTCTTGAGTTTCCTACTCAAGACAAAAGCCATGGACAAGAAGACACTATGCGACGGTCCTTCTGCCACCATCCGAGGACAAGCCGATGGCAGTAAAGCACTATACAACAAGGACGGTAAGAGCAAAGAAGCAGACCCTGTTTCCGACGACATACGGAATGCGCTTTCCCGTCTGATTACGCTATGCGAAGAACGCAGGAAGGAATACTTCTCCGCCATACTGGCCTTGCAAAAACTCGTATCCCTGAGACTGCTGGAACACATAAACGAAAAGGTAAGAGAGATAGAAGGCGAAGCCGGACGCTTCACCCTGAGTTCAACCCCAGCCCTGCTCGGCAAGATGGTGGAGGGAAACGATGCGCCATTCATCTTCGAGAAGATAGGCACCTACATCAACCATGTGATGATAGACGAGTTTCAAGACACCAGCCGAATGCAATGGGAGAACTTCAAGAAACTCCTCTTCGAGAAACTGGCTTCGGGCGGCAAGGGCTTGTTGGTGGGCGACATCAAACAAAGCATCTACCGATGGCGAGGCGGCGACTGGAATATACTTCACAAGATAACAGAAGAAAAAGAACTGCGACGCTTCCATATCCATCCAATACCTCTGGACACCAACTATCGCAGCCATCAAGTCATCGTCAATTTCAACAACGACTTCTTCCCTCCTGCAGCCCAACTGCTCGACGACATCGAGCCGGACGCAGACATCAAACTGAAGGACATCTATGCCGACATAAAACAGATAGCAAAGAAAAATGACAAGAAAGGCTACGTCAGAGTAAAACTTTACAAGGAAGCAGATAAAGAAACCTATCAGCGAGAGACTATCCTCGACATGGCCGAGCAAATCAAAGCATTGCAAGAAAACGGGCTCAGCCTTGACCAGATAGCCATACTTGTCCGGAAAAGAAAAAAGACGGCATCACTTCTGATAGATATGTTCGCCAAATATGCCCCCGACATTCGTCTCGTCAGCGACGAAGCGTTCCTGCTCGAAGCATCGGTTGGCATACAAATGATTATTGCCGCTCTGCGACTGCTCATCGACAAACAACACACCGATGGCATATCCGAGAAATACCTGATGCTGCACTACCTCCGCGATGTGCAAAAGAAAGAAGAGACCACCTTGCAGGACATCGCCGCAATGACGGCAAAAGAAGTCCTGCCGGAAGCGTTCGCCGCACATCAGGAAGAACTCCTGCAACTGCCACTCTATCTCCTGGCAGAAAAACTCTGGCACATCTTCTCCCTGACGAACATCTCGGGCGAAGACATCTACATACTCACCTTCTTCGACGAACTGCAAAACTATCTCCGCTCGGGAAAGACACCCGACATACAGTCCTTCCTCACCTATTGGGACGAGAAACTGCACAGCAGTTCCATTCCCGTCTCCTCTGTGGCTGGTGTGCGCATTCTCACCATCCACAAATCAAAAGGTCTTGAGTTCCACACCGTCTTCCTCCCCTTCAGCGATTGGGAAATAGAAAAAGACATACAACAAGACGGGCAGCCGGACGTTCTTTGGTGCAGAACGAACGAGGCGCCCTTCAATGAACTTGGCACCCTGCCCATTCCATGTTCTTCGACGGTTAAGACCACTGTCTTTGCTCCCGACTACGAAGAAGAACACCTGGAACGGCGAGTAGATGCACTCAACACTCTCTATGTCGCCTTCACCCGACCAAAAGCAAACCTCTACATCTGGGGCAAAATAAAGGAACTCCAGAAGTGTGAAAGTAACGACAATGCCTCCGAACTCATATACCTTACATTAAGAAACGACGAAAACGACACCAACAACGAACACTTCACCTACGAAATTGGAGAGCCACTCGTAGAAACAAAGAAAGAAGAAAAAGAAACAGAAAACCGCCTATGCCTGAAACACAAGGCAGAAGATGCTGTTGAAGTGGCTGTCGTTGCAAGAAATCCTGTACTCAACTTCATGCAATCCGGGCAAGCGCAAGACTACCTGCAGCAGTTGAACGAAGGAGACGAGGAAGACACCAGAGCCATCAAACTCTCGCAACGAGAAGTAGGCAAACGCATGCACGAAGTACTCAGCCGCATTGACGATGCCTGTCAGATAGAAGAAGTGCTCAGCCAAGCCAAAGCGGAAGGACTTATCGGTGAAGGAGAAGA
This sequence comes from Bacteroidaceae bacterium, assembly GCA_017631315.1. Taxonomy (GTDB): domain Bacteria; phylum Bacteroidota; class Bacteroidia; order Bacteroidales; family Bacteroidaceae; genus Physcousia. The sequence continues at coordinate 27,662 of JAGBTN010000003.1, forward strand.
CTGGGAAGCCATCACGTCGCGCATTGCGGAAAGTTTCCACAATCCGCTCATCGCATCGTGGTTCCAGTCCGAGAACACCGTATATAACGAATGTGCCATCGCAAGCATCGACAAGGACAAAGACATGCCCTGTGTGCTTCGCCCGGACAGAGTAGTAATGAACGGCAGCAACATTACCGTCATCGACTATAAGTTCGGACACCCGAACCGTCACTACTACGACCAAGTAAAAGAGTATATGAATCTCATGAAGCAGATGCACCCAACACACAATGTGCAAGGCTACATCTGGTACATCATGGGCAAAGGCCCAATAAAGGTAAAATAACGAATGAAGAGTTTCCTCCACCTCATAGCAGCCGATATGCTGGCGCATTTCTCAAACGATATGCGCGACGTTACAGTTGTCTTTCCCGGCAAACGAGCCGGCATGTTCCTCAATCGCAAACTTGCTCAGCAGAGTGAGAAGCCGGTTTGGGCTCCACACTACTGCATGATGAGCGACCTCTTTCAAAGCCTTACACACATCCGGATTGCTGACCCACTGGAGTGCATCTGCCAGTTGTATGGTGTCATGAGAGAAGTGCTTGGAGAAGATTACACCGAAACGCTCGACGATTTCTGGAGTTGGGGCGAAGTGCTGATGGCAGACTTCAACGACATCGACATGCATATGGCAAACGCACAAGCCATCTTCACCAACATTGCCGACCAAGAACGTTTGAAGAACCTCGACTATCTTGATGACCATCAACGCGAGACTCTTAAACGATTCTTCGGACGCTTCTCGCTGGACGGCAGTACAAGGCTTCAGGAAAAGTTCCTGCAAACATGGAGCCACATGTATGAGATATACACGAAACTCCACGAACGTCTTTTCGCAGAAGGCAAGCTTTGGGAGGGCGCACTCTACCGTCATGTCTGCGAACAGATGCAGAGCGATGAAAGTCTTGTCCGTAAACTTCTGGACGGAAAGCGTGCCATTGTCTTTGCCGGCTTCAACGTCTTGAACGACGTGGAGCACTCCATGATGAGCCTTATCCAACGTGAAGGCAAAGCACGCTTCTATTGGGACTACGACATCTACTACTGCGACCCGAAGTCAAACCACGAAGCCGGTTACTTCATGAAGCAGAACCTTCGCGACTTCCCCTGTGCGATAACAGAAACCGAGCTTTTCGACAACTTCCGTCACCTCGAGGATGTGACCTTCATCAGCTGCACCACCGACAATGCTGCTGCACGATATACCAGCACATGGGGGGGCGATGCCATCGTGCTTTGCAACGAGGCATTGATGTTGCCTGTGCTACACTCCTTGCCGGATTCGACGAAAGAGGTGAACGTCACTATGGGTTTCCCCGTCAGCGACACTCCTGTTTACAGCATCGTAATGGCTTTACTGAAACTGCAGATTGAAGGCTACGATACTCGGCAAGGCCGTTTCCGTTACCCCATTGTGCAGGCCATTCGCCGTCAGCCGCTCTTCCACCTCATAAACGAAGATGATTGTTTTGTATATCATGGCGATAATACTACCCATCTTCTCGACTATCTGCTCAGACTCTTGCGGCAGATTGCCTTGCACTATGCTCAAATAGAGGAGCCTAACATCTTCGAGCAACTTTACGGCGAGACGCTTTTCCGCACAGACCGCATGCTCTGCCTGCTGCGCAGCCTCATCGAGAACGAAGACAGACCGCTCGACATCTTGCCTGCCACCCTTCGCCGTCTGTTGCGACAGATGATGATGAGCACAAAGATTCCCTTCCACAGCGAACCGGACAGAGGGTTGCAACTGATGGGAATGCTGGAGACGCGACAACTGGACTTTGAGCATCTTTTGTTACTTTCTGTTGAGGAAGGCAACTTGCCACGCAATTCTTACGCCAACTCGCTAATCCCTGAAAGTCTTCGCGATGCGTTTGGGCTCACAACTCAGCGACACCGTATTGCCGTTTATGCTTATTATTTCTATCGTCTTGCACAAAGGTGTAAGCACCTGACTTGTGTTTACAACGAGAGATGCGCCGAGGGTGTTCAGCACGAAATGTCGCGTTTCCTGCGACAGATGCTTGCCGAGACGGACATTCCCATTCGGACACTTTGGTTGCGCAGCGAACCTGAAGCGAAGACTTCGCCTACTCTTGAGATAAAGAAGACGAAGGAAGTGATGGACTTTCTGCTCCGCCGTTACGACCAGAACATGCCCGACGGCGAACACATCATGCTCAGTCCGTCGGCCATCAACACTTATATTTCCTGCCCCATGCAGTTCTATTTGGACAAGGTGCTGCGCATCCGCCAGGAAGACAATCCGGAAGAAGGGCTTGCCAACAACACCATTGGCACCATCTTCCACGACTCTGCCGAACTCTTCTACGATTGGTTGCAAAAGGAGTTCAGCACGGACACCATCACTGCCGACATGCTTTGCAAGAAAATAGAACAGGATTTTGTTGTCAGGGATGTGATTAAGCGCCAACTCCAACTCATACTGCATGTTGCTTTCGACGTTTCGTGGTTCAATCCGTTTGACGGATACGACCGCATGCCCGAACTGCTGCGCCGACTTCCGAAGGCAAAGAAGATTGCTGCCACCAATGAATACCGGGGGACAGTACTCATTGCCCACGGCGTTCTGAAGCGCTATCTTCTTGAACTCATCCGTTACGATGCCAGCCATGCGCCTTTCCGCATTATCGGCTCGGAGGTTGAGAGACACCTGGAGATTGAGATTCCAAGTCCTTCGGGAAGCGAAGAGAACATCAAAATCAAGGTCGGCGGCCGTGTTGACCGCATCGATGAGATGGGTGGCAGACGGCGAATCGTCGACTACAAGACGGGCACGTTCAAACCGGAAGAAAGTGTAACGATGAAGAAAGTCATGAGTTCCAACGAATCAATCGCAGGTTACTATCGTCAACTCTTCATCTATTCTTTGGCCGAAGCCCAGAAGAAGGAGACCACAATGCCCATCCAGCCCATACTCTTCTACCCCAGCCAGGCGGCAGACCGCAAGTATGAACCATCGCTAAACATAGCGAAAAAAGACATCGACGACTTTGCCACACAACATGGCGAAGAGTTTCGCGAAGGCCTGCAGAGCATCATTGCCGACATTTTCGACCCCGAAAAACCCTTTATATGCAATGGAAACGAGAATTCCTGCAAGTACTGCAAACTCAGCATGATATGCGGCAAGAAAAACTACTGATAACTGATAAAACAGAACAGGCGAAGGCTGTTGAAAATAAAGGTTAACCTTTTCGGGCAGAATGGTTAACCTTTCCTGCAATAATGCTTAACCTATTTAGGCAAAATGGTTAACCTTTTCCGGGAACAAGGCTCACAGTACTTGTTCCCTCTACTTTTTTAACCAAAAAGGTTGCCGTTGTTGTATTTATTTGTAACTTTGCAAACAAAAGAACATTAACAGAACACTATGAAAAGAGCATACCTCATTGCCTCGGCACTCAGCATTTGCCTTTGCTGTAACGCACAATTTGCCTTCCAGGAAGGCCTCATCGGAGATATCACACCAAAAGGCTGGCTGCTGGAATTTCTGCAACGACAGAAGACCGGACTCACCGGGCATCCCGAAGCACTCTCCTACCCCTACAACACCTGTCTGTGGGCAGGCGAGATACCACGCAACGGCAATTACGGAGAAGACTGGTGGCGCTACGAACAAACAGCCTACTATACCGACGGACTGCTCCGACTCGGATACCTCCTCGACGACGAAGAACTTATCGCCAAAGGCGAACAGGGCATCAAGTACACACTGGCACATCCGCAGTCGAACGGTCGCCTCGGTTCGTCCGTCATCAGCAGCCTCTGGCCACAAGCCGTCTTCTGGCGTGCCATGAAAGCCTACTCCGACGTACACAACAACCCGGCATCCCTCAAAGCAGCACTGCGCAGAAACTACAACTCCATGAACAATACCAACCTCACCGTCGGGCGTCGGCACATCCTCAACCTCGAAGGATTGCTATGGCTCTACGGTGAGACCGGCACAACAAGCCTGCTGACAAAAGCAGAAACAGCATACAAAACCGGCGGATTCGAATTCGATGCCACCGATGCCGGCAGCGACGAATACATCTATCTGCACGGCGTCACCTACAGCGAAATGCTCAAAGTGCCCATGCTGCTCTACGCCTATACAGGCAACGAAGAATACCTGCGCATCGCAATGAACGCTGAACGCAAACTGGAACGCGACCACCTATTGCCCGACGGCGTACCCAGCAGCGCAGAATACACACTGGGACAAGACATCGACATCGCACACGAAACCTGCGACATCACAGACTACACATGGTCGCTCGGCTACTTCCTCACCGTCACAGGCGAAGCAGAATGGGCCGACCGCATAGAGCGCGCCATCTTCAACGCCGCACCCGGAGCCGTCACAGCCAACTTCGATGCCGTACAATACTTCTCCTCCGTCAACCAAATCGTCTGCACAGGCAACTCCGACAACAACACCTTCAAACGCGGTTCCACATGGATGGCATACCGACCAACACACGAAACCGAATGTTGCGCCGGCAACATGCACCGCATGATGCCCAACTTCGCCTCACGACTCTGGATGCGAGGCGAGAACGAAGCCATCGTCGCAGCCATGTACGCACCCAGCGAAATCAGTTTCACCGTCGATGGCAGCGAGTGCAAAATTACAGAAGAAACCTATTACCCCTTCAGCGGCGACATCACCTTCCGCTTCACCACACAAGAAACAAAGCACTTCCCCTTCGTCTTCCGCATACCAGGATGGTGTAAGAACTATAGCGTCACAGTCAACGGACAGCCCGTCTCTATCAAAAAAGGAAACAAAGGATATGCCACACTGAAGCGCGACTGGAGTAACGGCGACGAAGTCCGTCTCTCTCTCGTCATGACGCCAACCATCGTAGAAGCCGCAAACAATCAGGGAAAATACGTAGAGTGCGGTCCTCTGCTCATGGCATATCCCATTCCCGCATCCGTCACCGAAGACACAAACACCTATAGCAACATGAACGGCAAAAAGCCAGGAGACGGCTTCAAGTGCTGGAGCATGACACCCAACGGCCCGTTCAACTATGCCATCTACACAGATGCAAAGACACTGACACTCAACGTTGACGAAAAGAAACTCAAAACGGCTTATCCGTTCGACCTCAACGGAACACCACTCAGCGTAAGTGTCCCCGTCCATCCCATCACCTGGACATTAGAGAAGAACCGCTACAATCCCGTACTTCCAGCATCAGAATATCTCGTGCTTTCCGGAGCGAAGAAAAATATCGACCTTGTGCCTTACGGCGCAGCAAAACTCCGTTTAACCGTCTTCCCCGATGCACTTCGCAAGGAAAAGAAGACCCTGACAGACTCACTGCTCGTCAATCCCGACTTCGAACTTACATCTGCCACTGAAATCAATCATGGCGGCATCGAAAAGAAGACCTATAAACCCTACGGATGGAGCACCAACGGAACACTGAACGGCAGCAGCTATGGCATCAATCACGATGCAGTGAACCACTACGGCGAAAACGTTTGCTGGTTCAACACACACCCCTTCCCAAAAGACTTCCAGCTCTATCAGACTATTCCTGCCACGAAACTCACACCGGGTAAATACCGCATAACCTGTCTGCTCTGGTGTCAAACAGGACAGTTTGGCACGTGTGGACTTTTTGCCAACAATCATGTGCAGTACTTCGGCAGCGAAAGTGATTACGGAGACAACTTGCCCGACGGTGTGACAGCAACCTTTGCAGGACATAAGGGCACAAGCGGTTCGCCATTCCGTCTGGAGGAAATGGAAGTGATTGTTGAAGTTAAAGCAGGAGAGAGCCTCCGACTCGGCATTAGCACCAGCGGGCTTAAACCCAACGGTTCAATGGCCGGCTCGAACGAACTGACCGGTTGGTTTAAGGTGGACCACTTCCGTATTGAACGTGTAAACGAGAATGACGAAGACGGAATAGTCTCTATATCTGCAAAGGACGTTAAGGAAGGTACCTACAATCTTGCCGGACAGAGAGTTTCCGACAAAGCGCCTCAAGGCATATACATACAAAACGGAAAGAAGATACTTCGCTAATCGAAGTATCTTCTTTCTGCCTTGATTGATATTTGTTTCTTATTCTTATTTCGCTACAATCTTTCTGATCATTGAAGCGCCATTGCGCAACACGATGTGGGCAATGACCGGCTGTCCCTTAGGCAACGCATAGCCGATGCGTTGGCCATTGAGGTCGTAGTAGTACACCGCAACAATGTCGTCGGAAAGGGAATGACCATCAGCCTCGTCCATTGTATCCCCGAAAGGAACAACTGGTTCCACTTCTTCTATTCCTGTTGCTATGGCCTCTTCGGTTGTCTGTTCGAGCAAGGAGTTGCACAGACGTGTTGAGGGTGTGAGGTAATAGTTGTCGAGCAAAGTCCATCGAGCCGCTCTTGAGGGAGAAACGGTTATGATTTGTGCATTCGCATTGAAGCCAATGGCACGAGAAGCCCCTTCGCGGAAAGTGAATGTACCCTTAGAGAAGTTAGCCGTTATCTTGTGAGGAATGTCTGCCACACCAGGTTTGCTTCCGACTGTAAGATAATAGCCCGTTCCGAGGTTGTACATGCTGTAGGTGTTCATGTCGTCGTGACGAAGCACGATCCAATGGTTGTCGGGGTTCGTTGCCTCTGCTTCAGCACGAGGTATGGTCACGAGTTGGTGGTCACGAACAGCCAGGACACAATCGTCGGTGGCAACCATATAGGCACGGAAGGAGCAGATGTGCTCGGTCTTGACTGTATTGCCATAGCGCAAGAACTGATGGTTCTCTGCCATATTGAGCAAGGCCTTTTTCATCTCTGCAAATGTATAATCTGTTTTGGCTAATTGGCAGATAGGCTCCATTGCTTCGGTTGTGTAGCCATCGAACATATTGATCTTGCCAATGAGTTCGTCCACAAGTTCACCGATCTGTGCCTTTGTGTTGTGTGTAGAAACGAGTGTTTGCATGGAGTTCTTCGAGTCGGCCTGGTAGGCATTCTGCAATGTGGCAAGCAGGGAGTCGAGATTGATGCTTTCTACGCAACTATGGTCGTGAACGAGGGGCAGAGTCTTGGCAGAATCCTTTGGCTGACCATAGCCACCTGTCTGCATATAATAGGCACGAGGCACATCGCCTGCCCGTCCGTGTCCATAGTCCATGCGTCGATGACGTTCTGTTATCTCACCACTGTCGATGAAGTCCTGATAGGTTGTTTGTCCGAAGTCGGCTTTGTTGATGAAGTACCACTTGCCACTACCCACCGAGCGCTGGTAGTTGTTGCGGTAATATGCACGACGGAAGAGTTCGCCACCCGAATCTGCCCAGTTTTCGATGAAGGAATACCATGTGTTGTAGTAGTGTGACTCACCACTGTGTCGGATGGTAGCCATGTAGTGCCACTCAGGGTCGTCCAGATTCTTATACCAGGTAGAGAGCAGTGAGCAAGGATAGCGTATGATGCTGTCCGAGCCGTCTTTGGCCTTAAGCGTTATGAGACGTTCTTCCGGACGTGCGCAAGTAAGGAACTGCACCCACTGTCCGGGTTCCCATTTCGCATGTGAAACCATTGCCTGGCAACCTGTACCTTCTGCGCCGAAGTGATTGATGGTCACGTCGTCGCCCCATGCCAAGGCACCTGCTCGCAGGTATGTTGCCAGGTTGGGCGTTACATCCGTGTCACCATTATCCCAAATGGAGAAGAGGGCCTGGTTCCAATAGGAAGAAGGAATTGTGTCGGTGTCCTTGCCATTCTCGTTCTTCACTGTCTTGCCTGCTCTCTGTATGCCCATGTAACCACCCGTGATGCCAAGCGTCATAAGATAGGTATTGATAGTTGCCCACTGTTTGGGCATGAGCACTTCCTGATAGCACCACTCGTATGACTCGTTCTGTGGAGCATTGGCAGCAGTGGAATGTCCCACCCAAAGGTGTGTGGCAGGTGTTGGGAAGCCACGAAGGTGTGCATCTATGACGGGAAGACTGCCCGAGCGTTCGAAACTCAGTTGAATGAGACGGCTGATGCGCTGGTAACCCTCGGGAGCCTGTATCTCCACACGATACCATGTGTCGGATGGGAAGGCCATCTCTGGTATGATGGGGATGTCTACAACCTTACCTCTGGTGCATGCCTGTGTAACGCTATGGTCGAGCAGAACTGCGTCTGTCTCGCAATCCTTAACGCGCACATTCAGTGTTACATCGCCCGTAACCTTAGGGTTTATCTTTGCAGAACCGGAGACGTTGGCACGAGGGATGCGCAGACAATAGACGAGTGTAATGCGGTCGTCTGTCTCAAATGTTGTGAAAGTCTCTTTCTTACGGAATCCTGCATAGCGTCCTTCTATCTCCCGATAGTGACAATCGCCGTAAATAATGTCTGTTGCCTGCACTTGCATAATGGCGAGCAACGAGAACAGCAATGAAGAAAATAAATGTTTCATGGTTGTTGTTTAGAATTAGTTATCTGTTTTCGTGCGACAAAGTTACGAAAAAATTCTTCACGCCCTATCGTAATTCTCGAAAAACTTTTCACCCTATGGCAAACAGAGTGACATGGACTACATATTCAGAATATGTGCAAACTCACCTGCCGTAGGAACGGCGAACTTTTGGCCACTAAAGAACTTGTTCAACTTCTGCAGAGACATTTGTAATTTACTCTAGAGAAGTCGGTGGACTTCACACGTGTAGTTGCCCGGAAGAACTACAGCGTGTTTTGTCATAGGGACTGCAGCGTTATGGTCGAGCCGCTTTTTTGTATGACGAAGGGCTTGTTTATTCATGACACCGAAAGGGACGAACATGTACGTCTGTACGATTGTCTCCATACAAAAACACCCTCGCCTCTTGCGAAGGTGTGCATTGCAAAAAGGTTGCACACTTCACACGAGGCGAGGGTTATGCCGTTGTCATTTATCTACGCACATCTTGGTGCGTAAACATTTGACATCAAACGGATTCTAAAGTTTCCGTTGCTTCTTATACCTGCAGTGTAGAAGACAGCCAGCTATTGTGCTTCTCCACCTCTGCTTCTGCCAAACGAACATAGTCGCTCAGGCTTTGAGCAAAGAGTTCGGGAGCCTTTGTGGCATTCTGCATCAGGAGGTAAGACATGATGACGTTGGCAACCATTTCGTAGAGATGACGTGCGCAGAGGTCGAGCATCTCCTGACTGTCTGCCTCCTTAACGGCTGCAGTGCAGGCATTGAACTTCTCTGCCATAGCCTTCACACGAGCCTTCAAACCCTCAAACTCGGGTGCAACAGGGAGTTTTTCGTAATCCTCGATGACCTGAGCATAGAAGCCGTTGGTAACGTAGCGAATAGCAGCAACCGTCTGCAACTGCGTCGTTCCCTCGTAGATGGAAGTGATGCGGGCATCACGATAGATACGTTGGCAAGCATACTCGAGCATAAAGCCGGAACCACCATGCACCTGTATGCAGTCGTACGCGTTTTGGTTGGCATACTCACTGTTCATGCCTTTAGCCAAAGGAGTAAACGCATCGGCCAGACGGCTGTATTGTTTGAGTTCCGCACGCTCTTCGGCATCGAGTTTGCGTTCGCGGCTGATGTCCTCCAGTGCCTTATAGATATCGACATAGCGTGCTGTCTGGTAAAGCAATGCACGACCGGCATCGAGACGAGCCTTGATATTGGCAATCATTTCTGCCACAGCAGGGAACTCGATGATGGCTTTGCCGAACTGCTTGCGGTCTGCAGCATATGCCACAGCCTCGTTATAAGCAGCCTGCGAAAGACCTACGCTCTGGGCAGCAATGCCAAGACGAGCACCGTTCATCAAAGACATTACATATTTGATGAGACCAAGTTTGCGGTCACCACAGAGTTCGCACTTTGCATTCTTGTAGACGAGTTCGCAGGTTGGACTTCCGTGGATGCCAAGTTTGTTCTCAATGCGACGAACATCAACACCGCCGTCGCGCTTGTCGTAGATGAACATCGAAAGACCACGACCGTCGCGTGTTCCTGCCTCAGAACGGGCAAGCACAAGATGGATGTCGCTGTCGCCGTTGGTGATGAAACGTTTCGAGCCATTCAGACGCCAGCAGTTGTTCTCCTCGTCGAAAGTTGCCTTGAGCATAACGCTCTGCAAGTCGCTACCTGCATCAGGCTCTGTGAGGTCCATCGACATTGTCTCGCCCTTGCAGACACGAGGAATGTACTTTTGGCGCTGTTCCTCGTTGCCGAAGCAATAGAGCGTCTCTATGCAGTCCTGCAGACTCCAGATGTTCTCGAAACCTGCATCACCGGTAGAAACAATTTCGTTTGCTGCAGTGTAAACCGTTACAGGAAGATTGAGGCCACCATAGCGGCGGGGCATCGTCATGCCGTTCAAGCCGGCATGGTTCATTGCCTCGAGGTTCTCGTAGGTTTTCGAAGCATAACGTACACGACCATTTTCGCAATGAGGCCCTTCGGCATCAACTTCTTCCGCATTAGGAGCGACAACATTGGCAACGATGTCGCCCACGATGTCCAACACCTTGTCGTAACTGTCCATGGCATCGGCAAAGTCCTGCGGAGCCTCTTCGTACTGGTCTTTATCTGCGTAGCCGCACTCTTTCAGTTCGACGATACGCTCCATCAAGGGGCTGTTTTCGAGTTCGAACTTTATCTCTTTTATGTCGTTATAATAGTTTGCCATTTTACTTGCTGTTTTGCTTATAATACCTAATCAGTTTGGGTACCACTTCTTCCACCGTTCCATTGATGACATAGTCGGCAATCGTGTTGATGGGGGCATTCTCGTCGTTGTTGATTGAGATGATGATGCCGCTCTCCTTCATGCCTGCCACGTGCTGGATGGCACCACTGATGCCACAGGCGATATAGACCTTTGGACGGACGGTTACACCTGTCTGGCCGATTTGCAAATCATGGTCGCAGAAACCTGCATCGACTGCTGCACGGCTGGCACCTACCTCTGCATGGAGCACTTTGGCAAGTTCATAGAGTTGGTCGAAACCTTCCTTTGAACCTACACCATAACCGCCTGCTACGACGATGGGCGCACCTTTGAGGTTGTTCTTGGCTGCCTCTACGTGGCGGTCGAGAACTTTGGTGACGTATTCTGTTTCGGGAACAAACTTTGCCACATCTTCAATGATGACTTCGCCCTTGTAGTTGGGGTCGAGAATTTCTGCTTTCATGACGCCGCTACGGACGGTTGCCATCTGCGGACGGTTCTCGGGGTTGACGATTGTTGCCACGATGTTGCCACCGAAGGCGGGACGAATCTGATAGAGCAGGCTGTCGTAGTGCTTGCCGAGTTTCTTGTCGTCGTGCGGACCTATCTCAAGACTTGTGCAGTCGGCGGTCAAGCCGCTGTGAAGCGCAGAAGACACACGTGGACCGAGGTCACGGCCTACAACATCGGCACCCATCAGACAAATCTGAGGCTGTTCCTGCTTGAAGAGGTTTACGAGGACTGCTGTATGTGGTTTGGTTGTATAGGGTGAAAGACCTTCTGCATCGAAGATGTGCAGTTTGTCCACACCATAAGGGATGATTTGGTCCTCTACTTTTCCTGTGATGCCACTGCCGGCTGCCACTGCCTCGAGCTTTACGCCCAGCGTGTTCGCCAGCTTGCGACCCTTCGTCAGGAGTTCTTGGCTCACCTCGGCTACCTTTGTGCCTTCGAGCTCGCAATATACATATACACTATTCATAGGGCGTTATCCGATTGTATGGCTTGCGAGGAGTTCCTGTACGAGTGCGTTGATGTCCTCGTCGCTGCCGGTTAATACTTTGCTTTCCTTTGCCTTGAAGACGATGTTCTCCACGTTCTTCACCTTGGTGGGCGAGCCTGCCAGACCACACTGCTGCAAGTCGGCATTGATGTCGGCACAGGTGAGTTGGCCAATCTTCAGGTAGGGTTTCTTCTCATATTCGCTTGCGTAGGGGAGGTTGGCATAGTCTGTTCCCTGCGGAAGTTCCATGGGAGCGAGGCAACGCTTGAACTTCATGACGCGCTTCACGTTGCGAGGGCGACAGGGAGCCGCACTTCCGTTGACGGTGAGGACGCAGGGCAATGAACTTTCCACTGTCTCTACGCCGCCGTCGATATGTCGCTTGACGGTGATCTTGCCGTCTTCGAGGGAGAGAATCTCCTCGGTGTATGTAATCTGATTCAAGCCCAACTTTTCTGCCACCTGTGGTCCTACCTGTGCCGTATCGCCGTCGATGGCCTGACGTCCGCCAATGATGAGGTCCACGTCGGGGCAAGCATGCTGGATAGCCGTTGCGAGAGCATAGCTCGTGGCAAGTGTGTCGGCACCTGCAAAGGCGCGGTCTGTAAGCAGATAGCCACCGTCAGCACCGCGGAACATTGCTTCGCGAATGACTTCTGCGGCACGACCGGGGCCCATCGTTATGACGTTTACGGTGGTACCAGGGAATTGATCTTTCAGTCTCAGAGCCTGCTCGAGGGCATTGAGGTCCTCGGGGTTGAAGATGGCAGGCAGTGCGCTGCGGTTTACGGTGCCTTCGGGTGTCATGGCATCAGGACCGACGTTGCGCGTGTCGGGCACTTGCTTTGCAAGTACAACAATCTTTAAACTCATAGTATTTATAATGCTATTATTTATTGCACACTTTTGTTAATTTTGTGCAAAGGTACGGTTTTTTTTTATATTAGACAAGAAATGAGTGGAATATGTATGCCTATTTCTATGTTCCGGCATTCACGACCGGCTGTGCAGAATCGTCGCTACACAACACTACGAGCAGGTTGCTCACCATGGCGGCTTTCTTCTCGTCGTCCAGTTCCACGACATTTTCGTTCGAGAGTTTGTCGAGTGCCATCTTGACCATCGACACGGCGCCGTCCACTATCTTCTCTCGTGCGGTGATGATGGCCGAGGCCTGTTGGCGTCGCAACATCACGGCAGCAATCTCCGGAGCGTATGCCAGATAGTTGATGCGGGCTTCTATCACCTCGATGCCAGCAAGGGCAAGACGGTCGTCGAGTTTTTCTTCGAGCAGCCGGTTGATGTCTTCCGAGCCGGAGCGAAGTGTGAGTTCGCCTGCGCTGCCGTCCTCATCGTCGTATGCATACTGCCCTGCCACCTGTCGCAGTGCTGCATCGCTCTGCACACGCACGAACTTCTCCAGGGCATTCATAATGCTCTTCACGTCGGTGCCTTGTGTGGATGTTGCCATGGTCTGCGTGTCGACCTCGAACAACGCCCTATACGTGTCTTTCAACTTCCACACCAGCACGAGGCCTATCATCACGGGGTTGCCCACCTTGTCGTTCACCTTGATGGGCTCGACATCGAGATTTCTGGCACGCAGAGAAAGTTTCTTCGTGCCGTAGAAAGGATTTATCCAGTAGTAGCCGGCCTGAGAAAATGTGCCGGCATACTTGCCGAACCAGGTAATGACACGTGCCTCGTTGGGTTCGAGTTCCATAAGACCGCACCACATGATGATGTTGGCAATAAGCAGCAATATGCTGCCGCCGAGCAACATGCCGCCAGTTTCGCCACCGGACGACTCCAGATGGATGATGGCATATACGATGCCTACTATCGACAGCACCAGAACCGCCAAGTTGACAAACAGCATCAGGAAACCATTGGCAACTGCACCGGCAAACTTTACTTCCTTTGTTTCCATAAGTTCCTATTATATTATATAATGTAAGTCCTTCATCTGGCGACACTCTGCAAACACAGAGATTGTCAGAGACAAAGTTACAGAATTATTCTTTATGGAAGACGATTTAGGCAAGTTTTTTTGACAAGATGACGGCAAAACGAAACAAAAACCTTTACATCTGTTTTGTTTCCATGCAAAAACACAGCAAAACAAAATCATCGGCAAAGCACATACCGCCAACCGACAGCAGAAATACCGTAGCCCGACAGCGGCCATGTTGCCTCTAACGAAAACATCGCATCATGCCACAAAAAGAGCCCATGGTTTTCAGCCATATAGAGAAGTCGACAAACTTCTGCAGAGAAGTCGGGAAAGTTCTGCAGAGAAGTTGGGAAAGTTCACACGTGTAGTAGCCCAAACGGACGCGTCCTTCCTGCGAACTGCACAGCAAAAGAGCGGCACACCATCTACTGATGATGTGCCGCTCCTGTTGTTCTATTATATATATAATATGTATATCGCCGCTTAGATGCCAAGTTTCTGACGGATGTCGGCAGGGATGGCGTTCTTGTTGATGACAATGTTCATGGTCTTGTATGCAGCATAAGCCTGGCTTACATACCAGAAGCCCTTGTAGGGACCACTCTCGCCCCATGAGTTCTTCATCATGAAATATTCCTTACCCCACTGGTCCTTGGCAATACCATAAATCTGCATGCCGTGGTCGTCGGTGGTTTCCCAGTTGTCATAAGCCTGCTGACGCATCTCCTGTGTGATGGTCTTCTCGGCATTTGCACTCACAATTTCCACCTTCTCGCTGGCCTTCTCGCCTGTCCAACGTGCCTGGTCGCTGCCTACGCCTGCCTTGAACTTGGTGTCGGGCACCATGGCAACGCTCTTGTTCTTACCGGTGCGACGGCTGAAACCATCCTCGCTGACGTCTGCACCCCAAGCGAAAGTCCAGCCATTCTTCACTGCCTCGTACATAACACGGCTCAGTTCCTCCATGGGAAGGTTGTAACTGCTTGCCCAACGCCAGTTGTCCTGAATCTCAAGAATGAAGCTGGTATAGAAGGGATGGTGTGTATAACTGGTGAGGCTGACATAGTCGTTAGGATCGAGTGTGAGGTAGTCCCTGACGAAAGACTGCGGTGTGTAACGCTTGCCCTTGTACTCGAACTCTGTGGGGCACTTGCCGAAGTAGCCATCGAGCATTGCCTGATGTGCAGACTTCCATGCCTGAGGATAGATCTTCTTGGAGTTGCTTGTGGCAACAGTCTTCAGGTAAGCCTCCATGGGAGGGAAGAAGAAACCGAAGTTGAACAGTGAGTCGCCATACTCTGTGATAGGATAAGGCATCACACCTTCCGGCACAAGACCGTTCACTCTCATGCAGTGGATAGCGTCCTCGAAACTGCCACCCTGGCTGAAACTTGCATCGCCATGGGTGCGAACATGCTTGTCGGCACGGTCAACATAAGTCTTGCTCACGAGGAACGACTCGCAGAGGTCGAGGTCGTCCTTCATCTCGGGATGCTTCTTGATGACTTCACTCTCCAGGAAAGCCAGCGAAGAATAAGCCCAGCAAGTGCCGCTGCTGTTCTGGTTCTTGATGCTTGTCACAGGGTTCTCTACTACTGTTGTGAAGATAAGGCTGTCCTTCGGAGCCTCTTTCTTCTTACTCTTTGCAGCCACAGGCAATACGAGCATTGCTACTGCAGCAAATACGATAAGTTTTTTCATTTGTTTTGGAATTTATTATTATGGATTTTCTATTTCGCTCAAATGATATGGGATTCGCTTCTCGCCCAAATAACGGCAACCGTCGGCAGTAATAAGGATGTCGTCCTCAATACGGATGCCACCAAAGTCCTTATAAGTCTCCAGAAGATCGAAGTTGAGGAACTCTGCACAATGGCCCTTGCTCCTCCACTCGTCGATGAGAGCAGGAATAAAGTAAATGCCCGGCTCATCGGTCATGACAAAGCCTTCCTGCAAACGACGTCCGCAACGAAGACAATTCGTTCCAAACTGGTCGAGGTTAGGACGCACCTCATCGTCGAAGCCAACATAAGTCTGTCCCAAGCCTTCCATGTCGTGAACATCCATGCCCATCATGTGACCTAAGCCATGAGGCATAAACATGGCATGGGCACCGGCACGAACGGCTGCCTCGACATCACCTTTCATAAGGCCAAGTTCCTTAAGTCGCTCCGTCATCAATCGGCAAACGCCAAAGTGCACATCCCACCACTTCACGCCTGGCGCAGCAAGCGTCAAAGCATAGTCGTGACATTCCTCCACAATGCTGTAAATCTCACGCTGACGTTGTGTAAAGGCGCCGCTGATGGGTGTCGTACGTGTATTGTCGCTGCAATAGTTCTCGTTCGTCTCTGCACCTGCATCAACCAAAAGCAGACGACCAGCCTTGAGAAGACGAGGACTGGGATAGCCATGCATTATCTCGCCATGCATCGTCACAATGCTCGGGAAACTTTCCTTGCAGCCATAACTGCTGGCAATGCCACTGATTCTGCCCGCAATCTCCTGTTCCGTCACACCTTCACGACACATCTTCATGGCCGTGGTATGCATCTCGTAGCCAATGGCACATGCGCGCTCTATCTCTTCTATCTCGCCTTGACTCTTCACGGCACGCAAGTCGACAACAGCCTTGATGAGTTCCACACTGGCAGCCTCTCTTTGCTGAGATGGATGTATGCCCAGCATGTCCATCAGTTGAATCATGGTGTCGTGACGATATGGCGGCAGAAAATGGATGCGCTGGCCACTGGTCTTTGCCTTCTTCACGAAGTCCGAAAGGTTCTTCATAGGCAAAGTGTTTGCCACACCGCACTCTGCTGCCATGTCGGCAACACTATCTACAGAACCGAACCAAACGATGTCGTCGATGTCGATATCATCGCCAACGAGGTATTCCTGGTTGTTATCTACATCAATGATACCGGCCAAGCCTTCGCGATGCTGTCCATAGAAATAAAGGAACGAACTGTCCTGACGGAAGCGATAGACGTTGTTGGGATAATTGGCTGGCGAGTCGTTGTTGCCCATCAACAAGATGATGCCAGAGCCAATGCGCTCCTTGAGCAACCTTCTACGCTCAATATATGTCTGTTTGTTGAATAACACCTTATTATTTACTATTTAATCGTTTACTATTTGATACATTCACTTACTAAGCCTCTCTGCAGCCTGTCGAATGACTTCGAGCGTTGTTGTGTCTGAAGCAAAGACAGCGTTCAGGCCTTGTTCCTCTTGAGCAGGGTCGCCTACATAGTCGTCCCAACGCTGCCAGCGAACATGCTTTGGCTGAGCATAACCGCCCCAAGCCCAGAAGCAGCAGCCTTGCAACTTGCCCTCGTCCATCAGACTGAAAGCATATTCATAATAACTGTCGCGACCTTGAGTGGTCGAATTCAATTCTATGCGATAGCCGTCTCGAGGATAGCCGAACTCCTCCAAAACCATTGGTTTGTTCAAGTCCTTCACAACATCCCAACAACGGTCCATATAAGCACGAGTCATACGAGAAGCAAAAGGGACACAGTCCACGACAGAGGTCTCGCCATTCTTTGCCAAGCCGTTCGTAAGCGGACCACTTGCCGGACCAAGCCAACGCCAGTTGTAGGGCCAAATGTGGATGCAGATATAGTCAATCTCGGGGAAGGCATGTATCTTGCGGAATAGAGCAGAATCTTCCTCACAACCTTCAAGACCTTCGCTTCCTGTCGTAACCAAATGATTGCTGTCGAGGCTCTTGATGAGTTTAGCCTGTGTCTCAACCCACTCTGCAAAGCAAGCCTTCGTCACAGAGTCGCGGGCAAAAGCACGAGGCTCGTTGGCAAGTTCCCAAGCCATGATGGCAGGCGACCCACTGTAAGGCTTACCTGTAACGGTATTGGTGCGAGAAACAATATAGCGAACATGACGCTCGGCCATTGCCTTTGCACTATCGTTCTTGACGAATTGGCAGTGATAGTTCTGTGCTATTGTCCAGTCAGACCAGTCGGGTACAGGACCGCAACCTGCCCATTCAAGATATGCGCCATATCCCCCACTCCATTCCCATGAATTATTTAGGAAGAGGACAGCTGTCATCTCACGCTTCTCGAGTTCTGCAATGAGGTAGTCCAAACCCTGCAATATCGTATCGTTATATACGCCTGGCTCTGGCTGAAGGACGGGCACAACATGAGATGCCACTGTGTCCGGGCCTTCGCCACCTACAAGGACACGCACATTAGTGATGCCCACTTCCTGCATCAGGTCGAGTTCCTTCTGCAATCGCTCACGGTTTCCGCCCTGGCCTTCACTTGCCAAGACTGCACCGTACCAGAAGTTTGCGCCAATGAACTTGTACTCGGTGTCGCCGCGATAGAACCTGCCACCACGAGTCGTCACGAACTCAATATCCTTCTCTGCCTGATTACTCTGGCAACCGATGAGTGCAGCAAGAGCCATCACTACATAAAGATAAGCGATACGCTTCATAACTTGTACTATGGAGATGAACTAAATAATTATCTTACTCTTGTGGTAGTTGTCGCGGAAAGCCGTGGGAGAACACCCTTTCTTCTTTTTGAAGATACGGTTGAAGTTGCTGATGTTATTGAAGCCACAATTGTAACATATCTCCGCCACATTGGAATGTGAATCGACCAAAAGGCGGGCAGCATAACCCAAACGGATGTCGATGATGTAATCGGAAACAGTCTTTCCTGTACGAGCATGGAAGAAACGGCTGAACGCAGCAGGCGTCATGCCAGCAATGTCCGAAAGTGTTTTCAGACGAATCTCTTGACGGAAATTCTGGTCGATGTATTCCTCGACGGCACGAACTCTACGGCTCTCGGGCGTATTCTTCACATTGGCAAACGATTTGCTTGCCAGCAAATGGTATTCCTCCTGCAATGAAAGCTCATAAAGTATCTCGAGCAGAGAAAGCATCCGATAGAAGCCCGGCTGTGCTGCAGTGATGCTTGTAATCTTTTCATACAGTCTCATTATGGCAGGCAACTCGAAAGCAACACCGCGTTTGGCATTCTCAAAGAGCGTACGCAAACTGTTCAACTGGTTCTTCTTCAAGAACTGCTCACCCAACAAATCGGGCGGAAACTGAATGGTTATCTCGTGGATAGAATGACTCTGGCAATCATATTGCTCCCACATATGCTCCAATCTGCTACCAACAAGCACAAGATCATACTTGCCAAGCACTTCTATGCTGTCGCCCACAATACGTCTGGCACCATCGCTGTTCTCTACGAAGTTCAACTCCAACTCTTCGTGTTTGTGCAAAGGATAGGTGAAAGCATCTTTGTCACGATCTACCATCAGGAAACAGTCTTTCTCTCCGAGGGGTGTGACTTCTGTAATTGCTTTGGTTTTCATGGATATATAATATAGCTTTTTCTTATTTTCGCGGCGTAAAATTACGTTTTTTTATCTACATCGACAAGTTTCGCGCTAAGAAAACATTAAAAGAGTTGCATAACGCCACTTGCAGGCCTGCCGGCAAGGAGTTCTTTTCGCATAAAATCCATATATGGGGCCACATGTTGGAAGAAAATACGATAGCCGGCACATAGATAATTGAGTCCGGGTTCGCCGTCGGCAGTGTGAAGGAAGCGAAGGCGTGGACATTCGCCATGACAGGCCTTGAGCCATTCGCACTGGCGGCACTGGCGAGGCAATGCTTCCCGTTTAAGTCGGCTGAACCGGCTTTGTTTGGTGCCATAAAGCATTTGGGGCAAGCCGTGTTCGCGTATGTTTCCTAACTTATATTGTGGAAAGACGAAGTGGTCGCAGGAATAGACATCGCCATTATGTTCCATGACTGCAGCATGTCCGCACTCTTCGGCATAGACGCAAGTGCCCGGCTCTACGCCCATCCATCCAGCAAGTGTGGCATCGAAGAGTTGTACGAAGACTTCTCCCACATCGTGGCGCACCCATTCGTCAAAGATGTCGCACATGAAATGTCCCCACTCCTCGGGGCGGATACTAAAGGGGGCAATGGGACAATTTTCATCGAAGAGTTGCGCAAGATGTCTGCCGTCGGAATGTTCGCGAATACGTTCTACTACGGGGCTTATCTGGAGGAACTTGCAATGCAGCTCGTCGCGAAAGAAGCGATAAAATGCTAATGGGTCCTTGGCGTTGAAGTGGTTGGCTGTTGCCATGGCATTCCATTCCACGCCGTATTCGTTGAGCATTTTGATGCTGTCCACCACCTTTTGCCATGTGCCGTTGCCCTGAATGTCGCGGCGATAAGCGTCGTGTTGCTCTTGTGTGCCGTCGATGCTGATGCCCACGAGCCATCCTTCGTCGTGAAGGAACTGGCACCATTCGGGTGTGAGCAGGAGGCCGTTGGTCTGGATGCTGTTGCTGATGCGTTTGCCTCGCCCGTAATATTGCTGCAGACGCACGGCCTGTTTGTAGAAACTGAGAGGCTTGAGCATGGGTTCGCCACCATGCCATGTGAAGAGCACATCGGGGGTTTGCTGGAGTTGTATATAGTCACGGATGTAGTGCTCCAGCAGTTTGTCGCTCATGCCGCCTTGCTGTCGTTCGGAAAGGTGTTGCTTCTCCAGGTAATAGCAGTATTGGCAGCGCAGGTTACATAGAGGGCCTGCAGGTTTTGCCATTACGTATAGCGGTCGGGCGAAGGGGTATGCTGTGGACATGGTCAGGTCTTAAGTATCTTTTTCGAAAGGTAATTTACGGGATACCATATGGCAAGCCAGCTTACGAGCAAGACGGTGACGAGCACAAGAAGTATGTCGGTAAGATAGACACTGACGGGATAGGCATCGACGATGTAGAGCCCTTCGCTGCCGCCCATCGACACTAGTCCGAACTCTTGCTGTGCCCAGCAGAGGATGCCTCCGAGCAGCAGGCCGAGCAGGGCTCCTGCGAGGCTGATGATATGGCCTTCGAGGCGGAAGATGGTGCTTATCTGTTTGTCGGTGGCGCCAAGGCTTCGGAGTGTCCGTATGTCTTGTCTTTTGTCTATCATGAGCATAGAAAGCGAGCCGATGATATTGAAGCATGCCACCAGAAGGATAAACGAGAGGAAGACATGGGAGATGAGTTTTTCGATGCGCATGACGCGGAAGATGTCGTTTTGCTGTTCGTATCGGTCCTGCACCTTGAAGCGTTCGCCGAGCAGTGCTTGCAGTTCTTGCTTTGCGTTGTCTGCATTGATGCCTTCTTTGAGCTTGATTTCCACGCCCGACAGTCTGCCTTGTCTTTCAAAGAGGCGTTGGGCGAAGCCGAGACTGGTGAGGATGTAGTTTGCATCGTACTTTGCCTGTTGCACGACAAAGACGACGCCGGGGCTCTGCAACTCTTCGTGGTTGAAGGAGGAGAGCGGGTTGCCTATGTTGACGCGCTCGCCCGGTTTAGGGGCATAGACCTGGAGGGGGTTCTCGAAGTATGCAGAGAGTCCGAGCTGCTGGGCAAGCTGTATGCCGAGTATGCCGTATTCCAGTACATCGGCATGCAGGCAGAAGGAGCCGTCGCCGTAGAGGATGTCCTGGATATGGCCTTGCTCGGTGATATTGTCTGCCACACCTTTTATGGTCACCACCTGTTGCCTTCCGTCCTGCACGACGAGTGCCTGCCCCTCGAGCACCGGCGTATAGACGGCCACTGCCTCGTGTTTTTTGAGTTGTAGCAGAGCGGGGTCTTTGGTGCTGACGGTCTGCCCGTCGGTGAGTGTGATGCGCAGTTCGGGGTCGAAGGCAGTGAAGAGGTCGGCCACGAGGTCCTGGAATCCGTTGAAGACGCTGAGGGTGACAACCATTGCCATGGTGGCGACGGCTACACCAAGCACCGATATGCCACTGATGATGTTGATGGCATGGTGGCTCTTCTTGGCAAAGAGGTAGCGTCGGGCTATGAAGAGTTCGTAGTTCACTTCTTGAGCAGTTCGTCGATATGTTCAACGTAGTCGAGGCTATCGTCGACGTAGAACTTGAGTTCGGGTATGATGCGCAGTTGTTTTCCCACGCGTGTGCCGAGGTCGTAGCGCACCTGTCGCTGGTTTGCGTTGATGTTCTGCACTATCTCTTCGGACTTCTCGCTGGGGAAGACGCTGAGGTAGGCGCGGCACTGGCTGAGGTCGGGGCTGATGCGGCAGGCGCTGACGCTGACCAATACGCCACGCATGGCACTTGTCTGCTTCTGGAAGATGTCGCTCAACTCCTTCTGTATGAGGCGTGCTATCTTGTTTTGTCTTGTTGTTTCCATCGTCTGTTCTTAATGTGTTCTGTTTGGTGTTTATGGTTTCTGCCCGGCTTTGGTTTTCGCCTCATTGCGGAGGTTTCGCAGAATGGTTAACCATTATTGGCAGAAAGGTTAACCATTACGGGCATAATGGTTAAGCATTATTGGCAAAAGGGTTAACCTTTCCGGGCGGAGGGGCAAGGGGGTTAGTCTTCCTCGCTGAACATGGGGTCCCAGGCCGGCAGGCGGACGGGTTTCTGCTTCAGTGTCTCGAGCACGGATGCGGGGCAGTATTTGCGGTTCACCACCACACGGAACATGTACTCGCGGAACCACTCGCCGGTCATGATGATGTAGCCGTTCTGGCCGCTGTCCGAGCCCCAGCTGTTCTCCACCTTCCACTTCTTGGCCTTTCCGTCCTTGTCGAGGTCCACAGCCATCAGGGTCATGGCGTGAGAACTGCCGCTGTCGAAACTCTCGATGCGCTGCTTCTTGTTCATGCCGAAGGTAGTGCCGAGGAGACTTTCATAGTCGAAATTGTTCAGGTCGAGTATGCCTACGTTGCGATCGAGGAACTTGCCGACGTCGCAACTGAAATACATCTGGCAGCTGTCCTTCAGCGAAGCAATGGCAATGTTCTCCAGTTCCTCGATGGGAAGGTTTACATAGAGCCAGTTGTGGCCGTCGTAAACGTGGCGGTCGTAGTCGATTTCGTAGACTTTATTAT
Organism: Bacteroidaceae bacterium; assembly: GCA_017631315.1. GTDB lineage: Bacteria > Bacteroidota > Bacteroidia > Bacteroidales > Bacteroidaceae > Physcousia. The sequence goes on from JAGBTN010000003.1 coordinate 50,314, forward strand.
AGGGACGGCTGGGGTCGTTCATCAGCATTACGTAGTCCTTTACGAGGTCCTCGCCCTCGTCGATGCAGTAGGTCTTGAAGAATTCCTGCGGAGTGTAGGTCTTCTCCTCGCCCTCGGCAGAGTCGGCAGAAGGCTTCCAGGTGAACTCCGTCGGGGGAACACCATAGGCCATCACAAGCATACGATAGACCATGCCCAACTGCTCCACCTTGAGAGCCTGCAGTTCCTTCTCGCTCATGCCTGCCTCGCTCTTCTCGCGCAGAGTGATGCCGAACTCACGAAGCTTGCGTTTCAGGTGACCGCAGAACTCGCTGGTGCTGTTGCTCACATACGTTTCGGGCATAACCTCCGCAGGCACTACGCCATACTTCATGGCAAGGTCGGCAACACCGGTATAGGTGCCGCCATCGGAAAGCGGGTTGCGGAAGAGCCAACGCACCATCTCGCTGTCGATGGGCTGCTTGCGTGTGTCTATAATGCCTTGCAGGAAGAGGTTACTCTTCTCCAGTTGGTCGTAGAAAAAGAGGTGGACCTGGCTGAGGAAGAAGTTCTTGTTGCCCAACTTCTTCATGGCTCTGCCACGCAAGACGTTCAGCCCAGTGAACAACCAGCAGCGGCCACTGTTCTTCTGATTACTGATGCCGGTGTTCTTCACCTCGACGTTGAACTTCTTGTCCTTCAGGCCAACGTTCTCGCTATTGACAGCCATCTGCTGTATGCCCACATGGCTGATGGCATTGCGGACAGCCTTCTCGGTAGGCGTACCCGTATAAGTGCCCTCGAGCTGCTTGAGCACCTCGGGCGTAATGTTAGTCTGTGCAGAAAGTGCTGTGCAGAAAGATGCCGCAAGCACGCTTAAGATTGTTTTTTTCATATTCTGAGTTCTTAATTTATACATTATTCCGCGCAAAGATACAAAAAATACTCATATCATTGCCCTCCATCGCCAGAATTGTTTCGCTGTTTGGCCATTTCTCGCCGAAATGGCAGCAGAAAAGAGCCAGCCACAGAGCCCCAAAAGGCATTTCACACCACACATGCCACACACACGGCACGCCACATCGGGAAACATCTACTGCCAAGTAGGCCAGAAAGGTTAACCATTATTGCCGGAAAGGTTAACCATTATTTTCCACAAGCCACTGCCCGCCGAACACACATTATTCCGACTTTCGGCACATTCTTTTACCTTTTCCTTTGGCATATCAAGTAAATTCACTATTTTCGCAAAAGAAAACAGATAAAACCTATGAGAAAAAGCAATTACGACAAACAACCAAGTACACACATCGAGGGCAGCATGACACTCGGGTGGGACAATATCATCAGCACACTCAGCCAGACATGGGCAGACGAACCCATCTGGGCAATCGACCTCTACCCCGGCACATACGAAGAAGACTTCATGGCAGCCTTTGCCAAAACCGGACGCAAAATCATCGACACACGCACACTCATGCGGCCGGAAGAAGAGATCCGACAACTGACAGAACGCTTCATGACAGACGACGTACTCTTCGGCTATATGTCCAACATAAGGCTGGAAGAATACTTCCCAAACCCCAAACCCGAAATAAAAGAACCCAGCATCGTCATCGGCACCGCAGCAGCCTGGCTCGCACCCAACGCACCCGTCTGCTACGCCGACATGGCACGATGGGAAATACAACAACGATTCCGCCGACACGAAGTAAAAGCACTGGGCATCGACAACCACCAAGACAGCCCATCCGTACAATACAAACGAGGATACTTCAACGACTGGAACATCATTGACCACTACAAAGACAACCTCATGCAAAGCAGCCGAATCCAATTCTGGATCGACTCGAACCAACGCAGCCAACCCAAAATGATTACCGACGCACAAATGCGTCAAGGACTGCAACGCACAGCACACAGCCCCTTCCGCGTAGTGCCATTCTTCGACCCCGCACCATGGGGCGGGCAATGGATGAAGGAAGTATGCGACCTGCCTCGCGAAGAACAAAACTACGGCTGGTGCTTCGACTGCGTGCCCGAAGAGAACAGCCTCTACCTCGAAGCCGAAGGCACACTCTTCGAACTGCCATCGCAAGACGTCGTCCTAAGCCACACACGCGAACTGCTCGGCCAGCAAGTATGGCATCGCTTCGGAAAATCATTCCCCATCCGCTTCGACTTCCTCGACACCATGCAGGGAGGCAACCTCAGTCTGCAAGTACATCCCACCAACGAATTCGCCCAACGCGAATTTGGCTTGCCCTATACACAAGACGAAAGCTACTATCTGCTCGACGCAGCACCAGATGCCGTCGTATATCTCGGCTTGAAAGAAGCCATCGACAAAGTGCAAATGATAGAAGATCTGCGGGCAGCACAACGCGGAGACATCATCTTTGACGCAGAAAAGTACGTCAACAAACTCCCCGCCAAAAAGCATGACCACTACCTCATCCCTGCCGGAACCATCCATTGCTCAGGCCACAACAGCATGGTTCTCGAGATAAGCAGCACACCAAGCATCTTCACCTTCAAGCTTTGGGACTGGGCTCGTCTCGGACTCGACGGCAAACCACGCCCCATAAACGTAGAGCGAGGCAAGCACGTCATACAATGGGAACGCACCACACCCTTCGTGAAAACAGAAATCGCAAACCACTTCGAAGTACTACATGAAGAGGAAGGTATCAAAGAAGAGCGAACCGGTCTGCACCCCAACGAGTTCATAGAAACCCGTCGCCACACCTTTAGTCGCCCTGTTGAGCACAACACAAACGGCGGCGTGAACGTGCTGAATCTGGTCGATGGCACAGCCGCTATCATCGAAAGCCCTGAAGGGAAGTTCAAACCATTCGAGGTACATTATGCAGAAACCTTCATCATTCCTGCCTGCATCGGCCGCTACACCATTACGCCTCTACAGGGAGAATGCATGACGCTGAAGGCTTCTATCCGACCTATCGACTTGTAAAACTTCATAACAACAACTATAACCATGAATACTACTAACAAGAAAATCGTATTAACGCTTGATGCAGGCGGAACGAACTTTGTGTTTTCTGCAATCTGCAACAACGAGGAAATTGTCGAACCCGTTCGCCTTAAAGCTGTAACCACCGATACTGAAGGCTGCTTGGCTACGCTTGTCCAAGGCTTTACCATAGTGAAAGCGAAACTGGATGCTGAACCTGTTGCCATCAGTTTTGCTTTCCCCGGCCCTGCCGACTACGAGCATGGTGTGATTGGCGACCTGCCCAATTTCCCGTCTTTCCGTGGCGGTGTTGCTCTCGGCCCATACCTGGAGAGTGTTTTCGGCATTCCTGTTTACGTGAACAACGATGGCAATCTGTTTGCTTACGGCGAGGCTTTGGCCGGAGCACTGCCGCGTGTGAACAAGGCTTTAGAGGATGCCGGCTGCAAACGGCGTTACAAGAATCTGATAGGCATTACGCTCGGAACGGGTTTCGGCTGTGGTGTGGTAATTGACAAGGTGTTGTTGAAGGGCGACAACGACTGTGGCGGCGATGTCTGGTGTATGCGTAACGGAATGTATCCCTTTGTGATTGCGGAGGAGAGTGTCAGCATTCGTGCCGTTCGCAGAGTGTATGCCGAGATGTCGCACGAGGAGATTGGCGACCTCACGCCGAAGGATATTGGCGACATTGCCAACGGGACTCGTCCGGGAAACATGAAGGCGGCTCAGGAAAGTTTCCGCCAACTGGGTCAGGTTACAGCAGCCACTTTGGTGAATGTGTTGAACATTGTGGACGGCATCGTTGTCATTGGCGGTGGTCTTACCGGTAATGCCAAATGGATTTTGCCTGGCATAATGGAAGAGTTTGCCCGCCTTGCCGGCACGTTCTCCGGTAATCTGCTGCCCACCTTGCAGTCGGAGGTATATAACTTCGAAGACCCTGAGCAGCGTGCAGCCTTCCTTGAGGACAAGGATGTCTATGTCGATGTGCCTCATACGGACAAGAAGGTGCTCTACCAGGCTCAGCGGAAGGTGGCTGTTCTGGTGTCGGAACTTGGTGCGAGCAAGGCTATAAATCTTGGTGCATATAACTTTGCAATCAATCAGATAGAGAAATGAACAAGAAACTTATTCCCGTCATGCTGTGCTTCTTCGCGATGGGTTTCGTGGATATGGTAGGCATAGCAAGCAACTATGTGAAGGAGGATTTGGCACTTTCCGATGCGATGGCGAACACGCTTCCTTCGCTTGTATTCTTTTGGTTCCTTATCTTCAGTATTCCCACGAGTCTGCTGATGAACAAGATTGGCAGGAAGAACACGGTTCTGCTGAGCCTTGTGATGACGCTTGCGGCGATGCTTGTGCCGATGTTTACCGTTGACTTCACGATGTTGTTGCTGTCCTTTTCGCTTTTAGGCATAGGCAACGCCATCATGCAAACCTCGCTCAATCCGTTGGTTGACAGTGCCATGAGTGGTGGTGCATCAGCAAGTACGCTTACCTTCGGGCAGTTCATCAAGAGCATTGCCTCGTTCATTGCTCCCATCATTGCTTCGTGGGGTGCTACGGTCGGTGCTTTGGGATTGGGGTGGCGCGTGCTTTATCCTATATATTTATGTATAGGTGTTCTGGCAACGCTGTTGCTTTTTGGCACACGCATCAAAGAGGAGCCTGCTGCTCAGGAGCAGAAATCTGTGGCACAACAGTTTGCCGGAGCCTTTGCTTTGCTGAAGAATCCTTTTGTGCTTTTCTGTTTCCTTGCCATCATCTGCCATGTCGGCATCGATGTCGGGACGAGCATTACTGCTCCGAAGATACTGATGGAGCGCACGGGCATCGGTCTTAATGAGGCTGCCATCATTGGCACCATCTACTTTGTGGCAAAGGCTGCAGGCAGTTTCAGCGGCACGTTCATCATGAACTACCTCAAGGACTGGACCTTCCTCCTTGTGAGTGTTCTGATGATGTTGGCAGCCGTAGTCGGTCTCGTGGCAGGCGAAAGCACAGCCGTCATCTATGCCAGTGTGGCTCTGATGGGCTACGGCAACGGCAATCCCTTCAGCATCATCTTTGCGAGAGCCTTGCAGGCCAGCCCTGGTAAGAAGAACGAAGTCAGCGGACTGCTCATCATGGGCATCTTCGGCGGCACGGTCTTCCCGCTCATCATGGGCATTGCAAGCGACGCCATGGGCCAGGTCGGTGCCGTCCTCGTCATGACGCTGGGCATATTCTACCTGCTCGGATACTTCGTGGCATACAGGCGGAAATAAAGGCTCGCCTCATCACTGCGGACCATCCCGCCAAGGCCACGAACAGACGCCCTGAACCTGGTCCGTAAACATCTACTGCCAAGTTGGCAATAATGGTTAACCTTTCCAAGCATAATGATTAACCTTTCCGGCTGACTTGGCAGTAGATGTTTTTGAACAAGGCTGGCGACAGGCAAAACACTGACATTCGGCAACATACATCATGCCTCGTAAGCCTGCCGCCAAAGACACAAAAAAAGAGCCCGACTGAACTTGGATTCAGCCGGGCTCCCCTATGTCTTGTCACTTTATTGTCGTACCCTTTGACCCGTCGATGTTGTCGGAGTGTGTGATGACCACTTGCCGGACACCCTGATGAATCGCTTGGAAAGCATTCTCGAGTTTCGGAATCATTCCGCCCGAAATGATGCCTTCGGCCGTGAGTTGCTGGAATTGTTCCTCGTTGATGAGCGGGATGACACTGCCATCGTCGTCGGCATCGCGGAGCACACCTGCTTTCTCGAAACAGAAAGTCAGCGTCACATCGTAATGTTCGGCCAAGGCACACGCCACAGAACCCGCTATGGTGTCGGCATTCGTGTTGAGGATGTGCCCCTCACCATCGTGCGTGAGCGGAGCAACCACAGGCACTGTGCCGCCCTCGATGAGTTGCTTCAACAACAACGCATCCACCTTGTCGACATCGCCCACATAGCCGAAATCGACCATCTGCTCCGTGCCGTCGTCCATCTTGACACGCTTCAACGGACGCTTATGGCTGCGAATGACGTCGCCGTCGGCACCCGTCAGGCCAATCGCCTTCACGCCCTTTGCCTGCAAGCCCGCAACAATGCTCTTGTTGACCAAGCCTCCATAGACCATCGTCACCACCTGCAACATCTTCTCGTCCGTAATGCGGCGGCCGCCAACCATGCGGCTCTCAATGCCAAGACTGCTCGCCATCGCCGTAGCCAGACGGCCACCGCCATGCACAAGCACCTTGCGGCCCTGCAACACAGCAAACTGTTCGAGCAACGATGCCAGCGATGTAGCATCCTCCACCACACCGCCGCCTACCTTAATTATATTAAGCGTTTCCTTCATTCTACCTGAATTTGCCAACCTCCACCCTTCGTGAAGATTGAATTACCATCATGTCACAACCGGACCTGACCCTCAAGTCGCGCCCCTGTACTTGTCCTCGTCCTTATCCTCGAGCATAGAAAGATAACTCGTGAAACGGCTCTCCGCAATGCCACCCTCTGCCACGGCCTGCAAGACAGCACAGCCGGGTTCGTGCGTATGAGTGCAGTTTCCGAAACGGCACTCTGCCGAAACCATGAATATCTCACGGAAATAATGTGAAACCTCCTCACGCTCCATGTCGAACGTGCCAAAGCCTTTGATGCCCGGAGTATCGATAAGTGCGCCTCCCTGAGGCAGGAAAAACATCTGCGAGAAGGTCGTCGTGTGCATACCCGCATCGTGAGCCGCACTGATTTCCGCCGTCCTTGCATCCGCATCAGGCACAAGCAGATTGAGCAAAGTACTTTTACCCACACCGCTGTTGCCGCTGAGAAGCGTCGTCTTGCCCTGAAGTTCCGTCCGCAACGCATCAATGCCGTCGCCCCTCTCTGCAGAGCAAGTCACACACTTATAGCCAATACATTCGTACAGAGCAACAAGATACTCCATCTGCTCCCGCTCCAACTCATCATAAAGGTCCGTCTTGTTGAAAATAAGAAGAACAGGAACACGATAAGCCTCCGCACTCGCAAGGAAACGATCGATGAAGGTCGTACTCGTCTCCGGATGAGCAATCGTAACAACAAGCGCAGCCATATCCACATTGGCCGCAATAATGTGACTCTGCTTCGAAAGGTTAGAAGCACGACGGATAATGTAATTGCGACGGTCCACAATACCGTCTATCAACGCCGTCTGACCGTCTGCACCAGGCGTAATGGTAACCATGTCGCCCACAGCAACAGGATTCGTGCTACGAATACCCTTGAGGCGGAACGAGCCCTTCACCTTGCAGTCGAACAACGAGCCGTCGTCCGTCTTAACAGTATACCAGCTGCCAGTATTCCTAATGACCAGTCCGTTCAATGTCGTGAACTTCAAAACCCGATCAGACAGTCATTATTTCCTTCTCCTTGGCAGCATACAATTCGTCCACCTTCTTGATGAACTTGTCGTGCATCTTCTGCATATCTGCCTCGGCATCCTTCTCCAAATCCTCGGAAAGGCCTTCCTTGATGCCCTTCTTCAACTTCTCAATAATGTCGCGACGCGTATTGCGGATGCTGACCTTTGCCTGCTCAGCCTCCTTGCCACACTGCTTGGCAAGCTGTCTGCGACGCTCTTCTGTCAAAGGAGGAATGCCCAAACGGATAATCTCACCATTGTTCTCCGGTGTAATACCCACTTCACTGTCCATAATAGCCTTCTCGATAGGACGGAACATGTTCTTGTCCCAAGGCTTAATAGTAATGGTGCGTGCATCGGGAGCATTCACGGCGGCAACATTATTCAAAGGCACAAGGCTTCCATAACTATCAACACGGATGCCATCTAAAATCTTAACATTAGCCTTACCCGCACGGATATGCGCCAAAGCCTCCTCTAAATACATTACCGATTCCTCCATTCTCTCCTCAGCAATGCCCAGAATTTCCTTTACATCAATCATATCTCTTTATCTTAAATTATATATCTGTTCAAACAATTCACTACCAGCTTTGTGTACCTCTGTAGCTGTATTTCAGTAGCAAAAGTAATGGTTTTTATAAAAAAAACAAAGCAATGTAACCATATTTGCAGAAAAAACTCCTATATTTGTACCCAAGAATATAAAAAATATGGATATTGATGCTCGCATAGACGAATTACTTGCCAATCTGGAGCCAATAACGTTGGAAGAAATGAAGGGCATACGCCTGATGAATCGAACAGATACTAAGTTCGTAACGAACAAGGCGAATTTGGCACGACTCCTTGAGTTGGCGCAAGGGAAATACTATGCACAATTCCTCAACGGCAGTAAGATTGCAAATTACATGACAACCTACTGGGACACGGACAAGCATCTCTTTTATCTGGAACACCATAATGGACGTGCTCCAAGGCAGAAGGTTCGTGTCAGGACATACATGGACAGCGACATCACTTTCCTTGAAGTGAAGACGAAGAACAACCATGGCAGGACAAAGAAGAAACGTGTAGAAGTGCCATGCCAACAGATAACTGGCGAGAACGGCAACGAGGAGTTCCTGCAAGAACGTATACATCTCGGCATGAATGACTTGCACCCTACCGTTCGCAACCAATTCCATCGCATCACGCTTGTCAACTATGAAAAGACAGAACGGTTAACGATTGACTACGATGTCCACTTCCACAATATGGAAACAGGCAAGGAAGCCAATGTCGGTCCTATCGTCATTATCGAATTGAAGCGTGACGGCAACGTATTCAGCCCTGTCCTCGACATGCTCCGAGAGCTGCGCATCAAACCGAGTGGCTTCAGCAAATACTGCATTGGCTCTGCCCTGACGAACAAAGCCCTCAAGCAAAACAACTTCAAGATACGTTTGAATACATTCAACAAAATAGCAGGAAAGAAGTTGTAAGCATAAGCAAATAAAATAAAACTTTCAACATAATGGAATTAATTCAGCAAATAAACTACGAGTTGGGCAACTTGATTGGCCTGACACTCTTTGACCCTCAGCATTTCATCTCTTTGGTGATGCGCTTTGTTATCAACTTGATTGCCGTGACTATCATGGCGCGCTGTTTCTACTACCCACGCAGTCATCGCAGCGACTACATGTTCATCTTCATCTTGATGTCCATGAGTATCTTCCTGCTTGTAAGTTTGATGGAGGGCGACAGCATGAACATTGGCGCGGCAATGGGTCTGTTTGCTATCTTTGGTATCATGCGTTTCCGTACAGAGGCTGTGCCCATTCGTGAAATGACATACCTCTTTATGCATATTGCCTTGAGTGTTGTCAATGCTATGGGCCGTGCAGAATACCACCCGAAGGCTGACTATTGGGATGGTTTCGGCATTGTTACCATTATCTTTGTCAATGTTGTTTTCCTGGCTATGGCATGGCTGTTCGAGAACAGCAAGCTGGTCAACACATCTTGCAGCAAGTATATAAAGTATGACAATGTTGCCCTCATTGCTCCTGAGAAGCGCGGCGAACTGATTGCCGACCTTGAGAAGCGTACGGGTTTGAAGATAGAGCGTATTGAGATTGGCATCGTCGATTTCCTGAAAGACGCATGCCTGATTCGTATCTTCTATGATGAACCTGCCGACAGGGGGAACAGCATTGAAGAAATGACAAAAATACCTCGTTTATGAAGATCCGCATCCTTGTTCCTTTACTTTCGTTGGCTTTCGCCATTTCTACAATGGCGCAGGAGAATGACGAAGTCGGCATCTGGTCGGAGTTGGGCATTGAAAAGTCCATCACCAAGAAGTGGGATGTTGGAGTAGACCTTGAGTATCGTGCGCAAAACCGTGCGCGTTTCTCTGCTGGTGTCTGCACGAGTTACAAGGTGGCCAAGCCTTTGAAGATTGGTGTGGGCTACAACTTCCTCTATTCCGAACGGCCGGACAAGTATAAGGTGAAGGATGAGGGTGTAGAAGGCTCTGACGAATGGACCAAGGGTTACAACTTCACTCCCGAATATTGGTTCCCCCGCCATCGTTTTTATGCTGAGGCAACAGGCAGCATCAAGCTTTGGAGTTGGCTGAAAGTGTCTCTCAGGGAACGTTATCAGCTGACGCACAGCAAGACAAGGTATGTGACAAAGCAGAAGCATCGCGTTGACTATTTGAAGAAGCTTGACTTTGACGAGAACTGGAACGAAGTTGTGTGGTTTGAAGAACTTGTCAGCGATGAGTTTGAGACGGAGATTAAACCTGCCATTACCGACCATGCTTTGCGTTCGCGACTGAAGTTGGAGTACGACAAGAAGCGCTTCCCGTTCTCTCCGTACATCTCGGCTGAGTTGCACAACAGCGTGGGCGTTGGCGACCACTTCCTGCTGCAAAAAGTACGCACCGCCATTGGTTCGGGCTATAAGTTCAAGAAGCAGCACGAGATTTCGCTTGCCTACATACTGACCTTCGACATATACGACATCGAAGACAACGAGGTGGTTCGTCTGGACGAGAGAAAGCATGCCATCAACATTGGCTACAAATACAGTTTCTGAAGTTAAACAGATTTTATTTACACATTATATATTATAAGAATTATGAAAGCGAAGAACATTTTGGCAGCTCTGCTGCTCATGATTGGTTCCAACATGATGGCTGAAGAAACAAAGGCTCTCACCATCAGTTATAGCGGCACGGAGCAAAGCATCCCCCTGCCCATCGTTAAAAGAATTACATTCGAAGACGGATATGTTGTAGTGAGCACTGCCGAAGGCAAGCACTCCTACCCCATCAGTGTTCTCGAGAAGATGACATTCACCACCGTTGACGATCCCACCGCCATCGAGGCTTTGCCCGAACAGGCAGAGAATGTTGTTTACAAGAACGGCACACTCTCTGTCAAGGGTAGCGGTCTGTTGCGCGTTTATACCACAAGCGGCGCGCTCGTAAGCATTGCACAAGTTGCAGAAGGTGCAAACATCAGCCTCAACGGTCTGCCAGCCGGCGTCTATGTGGTTCGCATGGGCGACAAGACCATCAAGGTAAAGAAATAAGCGTCTCATTCATCCCCTCTCCATAGCAGGCAAGAGGGGATGGGAAAACATCTACTGCCAAGTTGGTCAATTAGGCATGCCTTTTCGGGCATAATGGTTAACCTTTCCGAGCAACTTGGCAGTAGATGTTTCCGGAAGTGGCACGGGGAAACCTAACACTCTGACATCCAACATAGTAAGGAATAGCATGTGTGTCGGCACCAGAAGAGCGAAGAAACGCCACTCTACCTGCTGCTGGCAGCCACATCTACAATTCAATAAATACGATTAACCAATTCTTTCGAATATTATGATTCACTTAAATAATAGCATCTCCCAACATGGAAGAAGATTCGGAGGAGCACTCCTGTCCCTTCTGCTCTGCTGCACCATGCAGGCACAGGAACAGATTCGTATCTGGAAAGGTGGCAACACCTCCAGTTCACGCTTCACCACCTCCGAGCTGTTGTTCTCGGAAGATGGCACAAACCTCTCTGTCAACGGAACAACATTCCAGACAAGCGAGATAGACAGCATCATGGTGGTGCACACCGTCACTGTTACATACAACGGTGCACAGGCAACCGTCGACCTCGGACACGCACCCGGAGTAACCTACACCACCGACGGAGCACACGTCAACATCGTCAGCACCAACACAAAAGACGAGTTGGAATTCGTACTCCAAGGCGAAAGCACACAAGGCTCACTGACCTATACAGGTTCTCTCAAATGCAAGTTCTACCTGAACGGACTTAAACTGACAAGCAACAAAGGCGCAGCCATCGGAGCAGATGGCGGAGTCATCGACATCCAGTGCGGCAAGCGTGTGGACCTGATTCTAAATGACGGAACAGAAAACATCCTCGTCGATGCACCAAACGGCCAGCAGAAAGCAGCCCTCTACTGCAAAGGACACGTCGAACTTTCCGGCGGCGGCTCACTCACCGTAACAGGTAAGAGCAAGCACGGCATCGCAACAAATGAATACCTCGAACTGAAGGAAGGTACCGGCAACATCACCGTAAACGGCGCCGTATCCGACGCCATGCACATCGAACAGTACTTCCTCATGAAGGGAGGAAAAGTAACACTGAGCGGACAAGGTGGCGATGCACTCCAGGTAGAGCCAAAGACCCTGGACGATGACATCACAGAAGACCCCGAAAAGGAAAACAATGGTCTGATGTTCATACAAGGCGGAAGCATTGACATCGTAGCAGCAGCAGCCGACACAAAAGGCATAAAAGCCCCAAAAGACCTCTACATAAGCGGCGGCACATTCAACATTACAGCCAGTGGCGAAGGTACAAGAGGCATCTCGGTGGGTGGCAACTTGATTGTCAGCGAAAACCACAATACCACATTAATACAAATACGTGCCACCGGAACTGACTACGAAGATCCCGTAACGGAAGAGACCAAACGCTGCATGGGCATCAAAGTTGATGGAGACATGACCGTCTATAAAGGAACTATCCGCGTTTCCAACACAGGCGTCGGCACTCGAGGAATCAGAGTCAACGGCACCTATACGAACATTGACGGCACAGTACAGGCAAGCATCAAGCAAGGTCCCTAATCCAATAGCCGCATTAACCCATACAACAAAGGGGGCAGTTCCATCGAACTACCCCCTTTGCTATTTATCATATACCCTTCGTCTCTCACCAAACGAGGCAGAGACAAAGCTGAAAAGGGATTACATCTCGCCCTCGATTCCGCCAAAACGTTTCACGTCCTCGATAACCTTGAGCAAATACTGACCATACTGATTCTTCAGCATCGGCTGAGCCAACTGGCGCATCCGCTCCTCGTCAATCCAGCCCTTACGATAGGCTATACCCTCAAGACAACCAACCTTAAGCCCCTGACGCTTCTCGAGAACCTCGATATAGGTAGACGCCTCCGACAAAGAATCAAAGGTGCCCGTATCGAGCCAGGCAAAGCCTCGGCCAAGCGTCTGCACCTTCAACTCGCCATCCTCAAGGAAACGCTGGTTGACAGTCGTAATCTCATATTCGCCTCTGGCACTGGGTTTAATGTTCTTTGCCACATCGACCACCTTGTTGGGATAGAAATAAAGACCCACAACAGCATAGTTGCTCTTCGGATTAGCCGGCTTCTCTTCAATGGAAAGGCAATTCCCCTCCTTGTCAAACTCAGCCACACCATAGCGTTCAGGGTCGTTCACCCAATAGCCGAACACCGTCGCCTTCTGGTCCTCTTCTGCAGTACGGACAGCCTCCCTCAGCATGGCACTGAAGCCATTGCCCTGGAAAATATTGTCACCAAGCACAAGACAAGCACAATCGTCGCCAATGAAGTCAGCACCAATGGTGAAAGCCTGAGCCAAACCATCAGGCGAAGGCTGCTCGGCATACACAAAGTTCACACCATAATCGCTGCCATCGCCAAGCAAACGCTTGAAGCCCGGCAAATCGAAAGGCGTAGATATAATCAGAATATCACGTATGCCTGCCTGCATCAACACACTGATGGGATAATAAATCATCGGTTTGTCATAGATAGGCATGAGCTGTTTGCTGATACCTTTCGTAATGGGATAGAGTCTGGTTCCAGACCCTCCTGCAAGAACAATTCCTTTCATATTATTAGTTTTAGTCGTTAATCTCATAATCCAAGCAAGCACGCATGCAAGTATAAGGCACAACCTTACTCTTCGCAACCGCAACATGTTCCGGGTGAACTGCATAGGCCTTCAGTGCAGCCTCATCAGCGAAAGTACTGTCGAGCATCACATCAACATTCGACGAGTCGAGGCGGCCGTCTATATTAACCGCGATACTCAGCAATCCCGGTATGCGACCGGCAAGACCTTCCAAGCCTTGCTTAATGCCTTGCTTTATATTCTCCTTTTCCTCTGTCGTAAGGTCTTCCCTCAACTGCCACAGAATAACGTGCTTAACCATATTTCCTCGTTTATTGTTTCTTAAAGTCTTGTCTCTAACTTCATCATATTTCCCAGTAAATATCCTTAACGGATAATGTCACCCATAAACATGTATACTGGCACCTTGTGCCGACGGTAAATAGTTAATGCCCCACCAACACATCTGCAGACACAGGAAGCATATCACTTGCCACAACAGGGCCGGGGTGACTGCAGCAGGACGACTCTGGCGGAGATGTACATAGATGAGATAGTTGAGCCACGTCGCTGCAGCCCATGTCTCCTTCGGATCCCATGACCAATACGTGCCCCAAGCCTCCTTTGCCCACAGTGCTCCGAAAAGCATGCCGATGGTAATGAACGAAAGACCTACACGTGTCAGATTGTCAATGGCAGTCATTTGTTCCTGTTTCCTGCAGAGTTGCCATAAAGATAAAAGCATTGCCACACCCGTCGTGGCATAGGCAAACATATATATGATTACATGTGGGGCGAACCAGGGGCTCTGCAATGCCGGCATCAAGGTCTTGCTGTGTATCTCGGGTTTCAGTATGTTGATGGCAATGAAGACTGCACTGAGTATTGTACTAAAGAGAAGTATCCAACGATAACGCCAACGGCTATATGTTATCAGTCCAACGAGAGGCAAGAACAAAGAGTACCAAAGTCGTGTTTCTCCCATTGTGCGCAAGGGTGGATGCTTAAGCGAAATCCACATCATGGCAATGTATGAACCGAAAATAAGCAGTCCAACTATGGTGAACAGGTACACTGCCTTCTGCCTTTCGCCACGCAGAGAAAGCAAAGCAGCCACAGCCCAACAGATTATTGCCGGCAAGGCAAAGAGCCAAAGTTCATTCCATGTCACCATTTCTTACTTAAGAATATGCTTAATGCTCCTGCAAGCATCATGAAGATTCCTACATAGACGACGGGCAACCAGGGGTCGCGAACGAGTTCGAAGACACTGATGTCGCTTTGGTTTCCTTTAGCTTCGTCGTAACTAAACTGGTATATTTTCCACCCTTTTGCCGAGAGGGGTTTGTTGACGAGGACTGTATCGCGCCCGATGATGCCGTTTTTTGCATGTAACGTTACATCGGAAGAGAAGGAAAGTTCGGGTTCCTGGATGATAGAGAAGTCGTGCAATTCTATGGCTATCGGCAGATGATGTATGCGATGATGGTCATCGACGGCACGCCATTCGGTCTTCCCTTCCTGCACAACCATACGCAAACGTTGCATGTCGGCGCTGCCGAGTGTGCCTGCTACGAGTGCAATGAAGATTCCCAAGTGATGGAGAAGGAAGGGGATATTCTGTTTCTTAGGACGAACAAGTCGGGATGCACAAACCATTCCGACTAGCAACATGAGCCATACATAAGAGAGAACAAAGGGCCAGAAACTGAGCATGGAGGTGATGCCGATTGGCTCTGCGGACACATGACCTGCAGGCACCTGCCTTGTCACGCCCAGCAGGATGGTCATCATGGCACACATCAGCAAGGCGGGGATGCCGGCATGGAGTGTTGCCATCCAGCGGAAGAGAGCGATACGCCCTCGCAAGGCATGCATTAGGGCTATGCCTGTCAGGAGCAGAAGCAAGGCAAGACCATTGAGTGGCCAAGCCATCATTTCCCAACAGACCGGGCCGAATGCCATCTGTAGCACTATGCCTACCAGCATCAGTGCGAGGCAGACGAGCCCGCCTTCGGTCATTCCCCAGGTCTTTTTCTGTGGTTCCACAACTTTTTAGTCTAACTCTAATGTAACGGGACAATGGTCGCTACCGAGGACTTCGCTGCTGATGTCGGCCGACTTGACACGTGATGTCAGGCGGTCCGACACGAGGAAATAGTCGATGCGCCAGCCTATGTTTTTTTCTCTGGCATGGAAACGGTAACTCCACCAGCTGTAACGGTCGGTGTCGTCGGGGTGAAGATGGCGGAAGGTGTCGGTGAAGCCGCTGTTCAGCAATACGGTCATCTTCTCTCTTTCTTCGTCTGTAAAGCCCGGATTCTTGTGGTTTGTCTTCGGGTTTTTGAGGTCTATTTCTTTGTGAGCCACGTTCATGTCGCCACAGACGATGACGGGTTTCTTGCTATCCAGCTCGAGGAGATAGTTGCGGAAGGCATCCTCCCAAGCCATTCTGTAGTCGAGCCGGCGGAGTCCATCTTGACTGTTTGGGGTATAGACGCAGACGAGATAGTGGTCTTCCATCTCGAGAGTGATGACGCGCCCTTCGTGGTCGTGTTCTTCGAGGCCGAGGCCGTAGGTTACGCTGACGGGGGTATGTCGGGTGAAGATGGCTGTTCCCGAGTAACCTTTCTTCTCGGCGTAGTTCCAATAGGCGGTATAGCCTGGGAATTCCAGGTCGAGTTGTCCGGCCTGCATCTTTGTTTCCTGAAGGCAGAAGAAGTCGGCATCCAGTTCGGCAAAAGCTTCGGCAAAGTTCTTCCCTACCACTGCTCTGAGGCCGTTGACGTTCCAGCTGACATATTTCATTGTTTGCTTTTTGTAGGTTTGTTCCTTAATCAGTAAGGGAAAGGAGAATGAAGTGGAATCTTTTCCTTCGCCTTATGTTTGATTTGAGAGCAAAGATACAACTTTTCTTTTGTATTACAAAAAGAATATCGTAACTTTGCATCATTCAAAAGCTAAGACTTACTATGGCAAACCTGAAAGCTTTGGCAAAAGACACGGCCATCTATGGTCTGTCGAGCATTGTTGGGCGTTTTCTCAACTACTTGCTTGTGCCTCTCTATACTCATGTCATTTCGGCTGCAAGCGGCGGCTATGGTGTGGTGACGAACTTGTATGCTTACACTGCGTTGCTGCTCGTTGTTCTGACATTCGGCATGGAGACGACGTTTTTCCGCTTCATGAACGACGAGAAGGAGGAGCACGATACGGTCTTTTCCGTTGCGTTTGGAGTGATTGCTTTGCTGACGTCGGTTTTCCTTGGCCTGGTGTTTGGCTTTTCTTCTTCCGTTAGCAGCGCCTTGGGGTATGCCGACAATCCGGAATATGTGCAGCTGATGGCCAGTGTTGTTGCCCTTGATGCATTGCAGGCATTGCCTTTCTGCCATCTGAGATACCGGCATAAGGCGATGCGTTTTGCTTCGCTGAAGTTGCTGTTCATTGCGATGAACATTGGCCTCAACCTGCTCTTCTTCCTTGTGCTTGGCTATCGCGATGTGCTGTGGGTGTTTGCCTTGAACCTCGTCTGCACGGGTGTCATCACGTTCTTCTTCATTCCCGATGTGCTGCGCATCCGTTGGAAGTTCGACTGGGGTCTGCTGCGAAGGATGCTTTCCTACTCGTGGCCCATTCTTGTTTTGGGCATCATGGGTATTCTGAACCAGGCGGCAGACAAGATGATATTCACGCTTGTCTATCCCGACACATCGGTGGCGAAGGTGGAATTGGGCATTTACGGCAGTTGTGTCAAAGTGGCAATGATTATGGCAATGATAACCCAGGCGTTCCGCTACGCCTACGAACCCATCGTTTTTGCCAAGTCGAAGGATTCGGACAAGGCGGAGTACTATGCTTTGGGGATGAAGTATTTCGTCATCTTCACGCTGCTGGCATTCCTTGCCGTGATGGGCTATCTGCCCTTGCTACGCTATATGGTCGGTTCCGACTACTGGGCTGGGCTGCGTGTCATCCCCATCGTGATGGCTGCAGAAATCATGATGGGCATCTACTTCAACCTGTCCTTCTGGTATAAACTGATTGACAAGACCTACTATGGCGCCTTGTTCTCCATGGCCGGCTGCATCGTGCTTCTGGCCGTCAACCTGTGGGGTATCCCCCGATACAGTTATATGGCTTGTGCGTGGGGCGGTTTTGCAGGCTACGGCACGGCAATGCTGCTGAGTTACATCGTAGGCCAAAGGCTCTACCCCATCCCCTATCCGCTGCGTTCTCTGGCAGGCTACACCGCCATTGCCGGAGCATTCTACGGGGCAATGACGCTTGTGCCTTCGGAGTGGCCCATGTGGCAATACCTCGCCATCAGCACACTGCTCATCCTCGCCTTTGCGGCCATCATCTATTGCAAGGAACTGAGGAGAAAAATATCCGCCTGAAGATATACAAAAAAATGGTTAACCATTCTGCCCGGAATGATTAACCATTATTGTTGTAAAGGTTAACCTATTTGACCAAAAGGGTTAACCTTTTTTTATTGACTCCACAAGCTATTCGCCCATAATGAGTTTGCGCAAGGCATCCATCATCTGGTCGGCCAAGCCGATACTGTAGCCCTGGCGGAACCAGACAACACGGTTGAAGGTGTCGCAGAGCAGCAGAATAGGCAGCTCCTCGTTGCCGTGCGTAAGTTCCTCGATGTGCATCTCCTCGATAGTCTTCGGGTCTGCCACACCGAAAAGAACATTGCTGGGCAAGCCGTCGAACTCCTTGCGGTCGAAGTTGTCGTACTCCTCCTGGCTGGGGAAAAGCATCAAGTAGCAATGTTCCCACTGCGAAAGGTGAATATTGGCAGCCTCCATGTCGTGCAAGAGATGCGTGCTCGGCTCGTGGCCACTGCGGATGAGTGCCAGCATGTAGTAGCCTCTGCCCGTAGTGTCGAGTATCTTCTTATGGACACCCCTCGCGTTGGTGAAGTAGTTCTCACAGTCGAAATTGGCAATCACGCGCAGTCTGTCCTCGTCAGCACTGAGGCGCAGCGGCACAGTTTCAGAAGCCTTCGGCGAAAGGCCAAACACCTCCATGTGTGCCAACACACTGCCATTGGCCATACGCGTACCGCTCATGAGCATATACTGGCCGGCATCAACACTCACGCCCCCGGCAAAAGTATCCTTCCAGGTAGCACCCTCCGGAAACTCCTGCAACTGCGGACGGCCATCCACAATGCGCGAAAGAGCAAAATGCGAATAGTAAGACGGATTCGCCTTCACCTTCTGGTCGGCATAAGAGAGGCGCAAAATTCCCTGCGGAGCCACTTGCTCCACAACAGAGCCGAACACAACATCGTGCCACTCGCCGGTCACGATGTCCGCCCACTGCACCTTTCCCGTCACCTCATCAATGCGCGCAGGAACACCAATGCTGCGGGCCGCAGCCACAAAGAAGATGTCGCGGCTGTGAGCATCGCAAGTCCTGTGAAGCGACACACCAAGCGGGCTCATGCAGAGACGCTGCGGATTGCGAGCATCGTCCACCGCAATACTGTCCGTCACCCACTGCACAAGATCCTCTACCGTCATACCCTCAAAGCACTCACGGAGTGTGCCACGCCACGGCGTCAAACGCTCGTTGCTGACACGAGGACGAAGAACATAGTCCTTCCACAGAGGGCTGTCCAAACATACGGCATGCAGTGCCACATCCTCCAGCACATCCAACGTAACATCACGATAATCCTTCTTCGCAAGCGTAGCAAGAATGTCTTCCGCCAATTCCCCATCAGCACAAGCCTCTCTGAAGGCCCCAATGGTTCGCCAGTTAGCCCGAGCCAATGCCTCCGGGCTGTCGGGTTTCGCATCCACGCAGAAAGCCCGAGCCATATAAGCCATACGGATACTGTCCTCACAAGCAAGACGCCTGCGATTGGCACGTACCGCATCAGCACTCACATCGGGCCTGTTGTTCCGCTCCACCGGAGGGACAAGTTCGAAATCCAACGACGCCGAATAAGAACTGTCCTTGTCGAGCACAAGAGAGAAAGGAATATCCTTGCCCACACTCACCTTGCGAAAACCATAACGCCCGTCCTTGCTCGCCCAAACAATAAGGTCGCCCTTGCCACAAGTCAACGTAGACTGACCTGCCACATCAGTCTTCTTCGTCACAAGGGGATATAATTCGGCATAATTGTATAAGCGATAATCCACCGTCGCACCCTCCACTGGCAAACTGTCAGCATCAAGCACCGTCACCTTGACCGTTGATACGTCGGTATAGTTCTTCGTCACATTAATCTCCGTATAACAAGCATTACGGCTAACCACCTCTTCCGGTCCGGAATAATTGCCGAACACCTTTGTGTGCATCAGCATGCCCCGGGCAGCAGGAGCATTGAACCATCCAAGATTCAACACAGGCTCCGGCTCACAAGCACCAAGAAAATACCACTTGCCATCTACCCAAGCCTCCACCCAAGCATGATTGTCATCCGTATGCGCCCAACGAGGCGTATAGACCTGGCGGGCAGGAATACCAACCGCACGAAGCGCAGAAACCGTAAAAGTACTCTCCTCTCCACAACGGCCAATAGCCGACCGCATCGT
The DNA here is from genome assembly GCA_017631315.1 of Bacteroidaceae bacterium. GTDB lineage: Bacteria > Bacteroidota > Bacteroidia > Bacteroidales > Bacteroidaceae > Physcousia. The sequence continues at coordinate 70,411 of JAGBTN010000003.1, forward strand.
GTTCATAGGCGAAGAAGTTCTGCTGTCGCTGGGCTGATAACTCACATGCTCATGACACCAATGGTTCACCTCAAGCACGGCATTGTACATCGACTTGTCCTTCACCCTATCCCGCAACTCCTCATAATAGGCAATGCGGAACGAATCGAGGTCCTCATTATTGACGCGCAAAGGAAGAACAAAGTGACGCCACTCGCGACCAGGCACCTTTTCGCCCCAAGGCATCTCACGACGTGCACGGAGAGACACCGCAACATTAGCCTCCCAAAACTCCTTCGGATAGTCCACACTGTCGGGCAAAGGCATATTGGCATAAAGGAAGTCGAGCGCCTGCTGCTCGGAGGAATCCTTTGAACACGATGTAAAGCAGCAGAAAACAACTAAAAGGCCAAGAACCTTCAATTGCCAACAAAAGATACTGTTCCTGAAAAACATATTTACATTCATGCGCATAGAAATCATTGTCATTTCCTACTTCAGAGCATCAAGGTTCTGCGGATTAAGGAGTTTCTTACCTTCAGTCGTATACATGTAGTCGATGCGCGCCGCATAAGCCTTCTCAATCTTTCCGCGCACCATCTTCATCGTGCTGTTTATCATCTGGTTTTGCTCTGTAAAAGGTTCTGCCAGCACAGCAAAACAACTGGGCAGCCAGCGCTCGGGGAACATGCCTTCGAATTCGCCTCCCTTCTTGAACCTTCCAACCTCTGCATCAAGAATTTCCAAAGCCGCCTTGCGCCCTTCTTCAGAAGAAAGGTCCAGACCACGAGATTTCAGTGTACGCAAAAGTTGGTCGCGGTTGGGCACAAGCACAGCAGTAGTATAATTAGACTGATTATTGTAGAGCATCACCTGATCAATGTAAACAGACTTCTCCACTAACGCCTCTTCGATACCTTCCGGACTATACTTTTCACCATCGCTACTGATAAGAAGGCTCTTGAAACGGCCCTTCACATAGAGCAGTCCTTCCTTGCTCATATAACCAAGGTCTCCCGTATAGAGGTAACCATTGCGTACTGTTTCTGCCGTCGACTCAGGATTCTTCCAATAGCCAGCCATTACATTCTCGCCCTTTACCACGATCTCGCCCATCTCGCCAACAGGCAGTTCCCTACCCTCGCTGTCACAGATTTTGAGATCAATGGGCTTCACCAATTTACCGCTTGAACCGAAACGATAGAGTTCGGGGCCATTGCTGGAAATTACGGGAGTAGCCTCACTCAATCCGTAACCCTGGAACATGGGCATACCAACACCGACATAAAACTTCTGCAAATCCTTGTCGAGCAAAGCGCCACCACCAATGAAGAAACGGAGTTCTCCACCAAAGTTCTCACGCACCTTGGAGAAGATAATCTTATCAAAGAACCACACAAGCGGTTTAAGGAAATAACGAAGTCCTTTGAAGTCAAGGTTACTGTCTCCATAGTACACCTGACGAATCTTCATACCCCAGTTGAACAAACGCTCCACGGTGGGCCCCTTTGCACGTATGGCTTGTTCGATGTTCTTCTTGAAAGTCTTGGCAAGTGCAGGTACACTGAGAATGAAGTGCGGACGCACCTCTTTTATGTTCAGCGGAATGTTCTTCAGTGTTTCGAGCGGTGTGCGTCCCACTTGTGTTGTTGCAGCCGTAGCACCCACAGACATCATAATGTAAAAGCCTACCACATGTGCAAAGCAATGATCGAGCGGTAAGATGATAAGGGTACGCCAAGTTTGGTCGATGTTGACAAGAGTAAGTGCTTGCTCCACATTGGCGGTGTAATTGCGGTGTGTTAGTACTACGCCCTTGGGGTCGGCTGTTGTTCCACTTGTATAAGTAATAGTGGCATAATCATCATTCTGGATGGATCTTGCAACCTTAAGGAATTCCTCTTCTGTGTGTGATGCCAGGAAATCATCTCCCATCTGCAGCAGTTCATCGAGTGACATCTCCTTTTCTTCATAGGTCTGCTGCGCATCGAAAACAATGACCTTCTCTACCAATGTCAACTTATCCTTGATGGCTCGAATCTTTCCAAGTTGAGTGCCACTTACCATTACATACTTCACATCACCATGCAGGAGGCGGAACAGGAGGTCATTGCTTTCCTCGAGCTTGATGCTCAGAGGCACATTCACAGCACCGGCATAGAACATTCCTAGTTCGCCCATGACCCACATGTTGCGACCTTCACTGAGCAAAGCCATTGTGTCGCCCTTTTGGACACCCAATGCCTGCAGACCGGCACCTATTCGGTACACTTGTTTCTGAACCTGTGCATAGGTGGTAGGGGTATACTTCTTACTGGTTTTCTCCAACAGGAAGGTGTTGTTGGGATAGTTCCTTACGGACTCCTCAAACAAATCTACGAGAGTTTTCTTCATTGCTCAAATAAATAATAAATCAATGCCCAAAGGTAATAAATTTTCTACATATAACACACAAAAGCACACCATTTCTATAATGATAGTGTAATAAGTTCTTCATTTTGTATATTTAGAAGGGACTTATCATGCCTCATTTATAAAAGTAGCTGCCGGTTATGCGTATAACCGGCAGCTACTCATTTATTGCGCAACCCTTCGGTTGCTGGATGTTACATTTTTTTACTTAGTTTCTGCATACATGTCCACAATGAGTTCACCGAAGATTGTATTTGCCCAAGCAAACCAACTGCGAGTGAAGTCCGTAGCATCATCCTTGTTGAAGGATTCGTGCATAAAGCCAGTACCGCCATCGGTCTTGAGGATTTGCTGCACGCACCACTCTTTCTCTGCACGGTCGTTTGTTGTAAAGGCTTTCATCACCAGACTCATAGGCCAGGGCTTGTCCAGACCGCAGTGCGGGCCACCAATGCCTTCGCCAGCCTTACCCTTGAAGAAGTATGGGTTGTCCTCACTCCAAATAAAGCGACGTGTATTCTGGTAGATGGGGTCGTCTATGGCAACATCAGACAAATAAGGCAGGCTGAGCAACGAGGGTGCATTGCTGTCGTCCATAAGCAAAGAGCTTCCGTAGCCATCAACCTCAAAGGCATATACGGGACCATACTTGGGATGTTCTACGATTGCATATTCCTTCAAAGCAGCATCCACCTGATTTGCCATCTGTTCACACTCGCTGGCCATAACCTTTTCGTTGTTCACCTGACGAAGGATGGTAGCAGCCTTGCGAAGTACGCTTACTGCAAAGAAGTTGCTGGGGATGAGGTAAGGGAAGATTGTGCTGTCGTCGCTGGGGCGGAAGGCACTTGCGATAAGACCGCATGCCTTGCCCGGATGACCATAACCGGCATTGCTACGTGTGTCATGATATGCACGTGTTTCGCGACGGAAATGGTAGTTTGTCTTGTAACCGTTCCAGTTCTGCTGGTCGCGGAACACATCGAGTGTAGCACGTACTACTTTCAACCAAGTTTCGTCGAAGATGCTGCTGTCGCCTGTTTTCTGCCAATAGGCATAGGCAAGGCGCAGGGGATAGCACAGTGAGTCTATCTCATACTTGCGTTCATGCAATTCCTTCTTCATTTCTGTCTCGTCCGTCTGCCACTCGCCGCCTGTGGGGCCGATGTTGAAGGCATTTGCATACGGGTCGATCAGGATGCATGCAAACTGTCGACGGATGACGCCACGAATAAGATGGCGCAATGGCTCATCCTGATTGACGTAACGAAGATAGGGCCATACCTGAGCGGCGCTGTCGCGCAACCACATTGCCTCGATGTCGCCGGTAATGACGAATGTGTCGTCATCGCCACTTTCGTTGCTATACCACACGGTTGTATCGAGGGTATTGGGGAAACAATTGACAAACATCCAATAGAGTTTGGGGTCGATTGCAGTGAGTTTCTCTTTGAGATCGACGATTTGTTTCTCGATTGCTTCGCTACGGAAGAGGCGTTTTTCCGGTGCTGGACGGAGGTCCTTAATGGTGTTCTGTACTGCCTCCTGCTTCTTTTTGGGGAGCTCGGGCATAAAGGGAACAGCCATTGCACTTGCAGGAACAGCCAAAAGGAGGGAAAAGATGATCTTCTTCATTTCGTTTGGTTGTTTTTTGAAAATAGTAAGTTTTTTATTTTGCTGTCATGTAAACATCGAGTGTACCGCCAGCCATGATTTCGTCGTGGGTGATGGTGGTACCCTTGATTTGTTTGCCATTGAGAACATACTTCTTGACGTAGATTGCCTTGTCGCTGCCGCCGTGTGTGCGGATGGTAAAGGTCTTGCCTTCGCCAACAGGAATCACAGCTTCCTCAACGATGGGCGAGCCGAGCTGATAAACACCGCCACAGGGTTCTACCTGATAGAAGCCAAGAGCCGACATGATGTACCATGCAGACATTTGACCTACGTCTTCGTTACCGCAAAGGCCAGCAGGCTGGTCGGTATAGAGTTCATCCATAACCTGACGGATGCGCTTTTGAGCCTTGCGAGGCTGACCCACGTAGTTATACATATATAATATGTGGTGGCTGGGTTCGTTGCCGTGAGCATACTGTCCGATAAGGCCGGAGATGTCGGGAGCATGGTGTTCGCCGAGGTCTGTGCTTGCAGAGAGAAGGTCGTCGAGACGTTTGTCGAGAGCCTTATCACCGCCCATTACTTCTGCCAAGCCTTTTACATCATGAGGCACAAGGAAGGTGTACTGCCAGGGGTTGCCTTCTGTGTAGTCGTGAGTCTGCTGATTGGGGTTGAAGTTAGGTGGCAAGGGACGGAACTCACCCTTCATGTCGAGCGCACGCATCACGTTGACGCGCTTGTCGTAGAGTTTCTTGTAGTTCATGCTGAGTTCATAGAAGCGTACGCTGTCTTCCTTGTGGCCGAGTTTGCCGGCAAGTTGAGCAGCAGCCCATGCTGCAATGTAGTACTCCATGCTCTTGCCTACCACCTCGCCTTCGCGACCGTCGTAGGGCAGATAGCCGAGTTCAGCCAGATAGTCTTTACCGCGGAGAGGTACGCGACGCATCTTGGCATATTCTGTGGGAAGCATGCTTGCGCAAACGGCTTCGTATGCCTCGTCGATGTCGATGTCCTTGGCTTCGTTCTTGAGAATAATGTCGGCCAGTACGGGCACTGCAGGTTCGCCCACCATGCAATAAGTGTCATTGCTTACGAGGTGCCATACGGGGAGTTCGCCCCACTCGCGATAGATGGCGAGCATGGTCTTGGCATAGTCGCGCATACGGTCGGGCATGATGATGGTTGCCAGAGGATGAGCAGCACGATAGGTGTCCCAAAGGCTCCATGTTGTCAGCGTTGTGTAGTCGGCACCACGGTGAACCTTGAAGTCTGCACCCATATAGTCGCCAGTTACGTCGCACCAGATTTGGGGAGCAACCATGAAGTGATACATGGCAGTGTAGAAGATGGTGCGTTCGCGTTCGGTGCGGAAGGTAGCCTTGACGCGTGAGAGTTGCTTGTTCCAAGACTCGGAAGCAGCATTGGCAACAGCGTCGAAGTCAAAGCCACCGGGCTGTTCTGCATTGAGGTTGATGAGTGCGTTTGCCTCACTTGTGGGAGAGAGAGCCACCTTGACCATCACCTGGTCGCCAGGGTTCACCTCGAATGTAGCCTGACCATACTTGGCATCAGGACCTTCGCTCAACCAGTTGTTGATGGGCTTGTTGAACTTCATACAGAAATACACAATCTGGTCGTTAGCCCAACCGTGGCTGCGGCGATAGCCAACCAGAGTATATTCGTCGATGGGCATCACGCGTGTGTCGCGAGCCTCGTCGCCGATGGTATTCTCCAAGTCAACGATAATGCGGGCATTGTTGCTGCCCTTGGGGAAGGTGAAGCGATAGAGAGCGGTACGCTCCGTAGCCGTCATTTCCGACATGATGCTGAAGCGGTCCAGCAACACACGGTAGTAGCCCGGCACTGCCACCTCAGTCTCGTGGCGATAGTCGCTGGCCAAGCCCTCGCGAGAAAGTTCCACATCGCCATAAGCAGGCATCAGGCCAATGTCGCCCAAGTCGCCACAACCGGTGCCGCTCAAGTGCATCTGGCCGAAGCCAATGATTTTCTTACCCGTTTCATGATAGCCTGAACACCAGTCCCAGCCCATCTCAATCTGCGTAGGACCTGCATTCACCATGCCAAAAGGCACACTGGCACCGAGGAATACATGACCATGGTCGCCCGTACCGATAACGGGATCGACATACTTCGCCAAGTTGTCAGCCTGAGCTGCCGCAGCACACAACAAGCCAACCAAAAGGAGTTTACATTTCATAGCATTAAAAAATTAAAAGTACAAAATTTGCCGCAAAGATACGAAAAAGTGACTATATTACAAAATGAAAGCAATTTTTATTGACTCTTGAGACATAAATCAAGGGCATAAAAGGGGAGCAGATTCAACAATCAATGCCTCAAACTCACCAATGACGCACGACTTGTAGGGAGTCATAAAGATTCCCGTGGTGTTCATGTGGCTCAAGAAACCTACTTCACAAAAAGCCTCTCCCCGTGCAGAAAGGGAGAGGCTTTTTTGTATGTAGTGGTTTGTGTAGTGGCTATATGTGTCACTGCTTCACCAGCACTTTGACGGTCTTGTTGCCTATCTTGACGATTGCCACAGAACCCGACAGACGGGAAGCGTTCAGCGATGCAACGCCTGTGGTTGCAATGACGGAATCGAGTTGTACACCATTCATGCCGTAGAGAATAATCTCTGTGCCTGCTTCTGCACCTTCCACGGTGATGGTGTTGCCTTGTGTCTGTATCAGGACAGGAACAGCCTGCACTTCTGTTATAGCATCTTCGTCCGTTATGCCTTCCGTCTGTGGTTGTTGCTCTATCCAGCAGAGCGTAGCCTGAATGGTGTCGCTGTTTTCATAGTTTGCCTTTGTGGCATAGACGCTGATGTGGTAGGTTGCGGTAAGACTGACTTTTGCAGCACAGCCTTTCTTGATGTCGGTGTCTGTAATCTCATACACATATTCTGCGCCTTCTGTATCGCAAGAAAAAGTCAGTTCGCCTTTGCTGTAACTGATGGTTGGCGTAGCGCACTTCTCTGGTGTTGGCGGTTCGGGTATTGTGCCATCTGTAGCAACAATCGTGCCGAAGTTGCTCCAGGGTGCTGTCGCCTTATATTGTTCGACAGATGCAGTTGGCACATGGAGCGTAGCATATTCGGTGTAGGAATCCGCAAAAGCGTCGCTTTCTGTGGAAGGCACCTTCTCTGCATAACAATAAACATCTGACAATTCTGCACAGTTGGCAAAGGCTTCGTCCCATATATTCTTCACGCCATTGCCAATATTGACAGAGGTAAGACCGGAACAGTAGGCAAAAGTTTCGGAATATATATTCTCCACACTATTACCAATATTGACAGTGGTAAGATCTGAACAACCATAGAATGCACCGGCTCCTATAACTGTAACAGAGTTAGGAATAGTGATAGAGGTAAGACCTGAACAGTAACGGAATGCCGAGTATCCTATGCTTGTTACGGAGTTGCCAATACTGACAGAGGTAAGACTATAGCAGCGTTCGAATGCACTGTATCCTATGCTCGTAACGGAGTTGGGGATGGTAACAGAGGTAAGACCAGAGCACTCTTGGAATGCGCACCATCCTATGCTTGTTACGGAGTTGCCAATACTGACAGAGGTAAGACTATAGCAGCGTTCGAATGCACTGCTTCCTATGCTTGTTACGGAGTTGCCAATGGTGACAGAGGTAAGACTGGAACAATCTTCGAATGCGTATTCTCCTATACTTGTTACGGAGTTGGGAATGGTAACAGAAGTAAGACCGGTGCAGCTATCGAATGCACTGTATCCTATGCTCGTAACGGAGTTGCCAATGGTGACAGAGGTAAGTCCAGAGCAGCCATGGAATGCTCTGCATCCTACGCTTGTTACCGAGTTTGGAATTATAAGATTCGTTATTTCTGTCGTTTCATCGCTGTAAAGATGTTTGGCATAATATAAAGGATTTGATTCATAATCTTCAAAAGCAATACCGCACCATGCTGCAATGTCCGGAACAACAACCTTTTTCAGGCCTGAGCAGCCTTGGAATGCCGCCACTCCTATGCTTATAACGGAGTTAGGTATGCTGACAGAGGTAAGACCTCTGCAACCAGCGAATGCACCAATTTCTATGCTTGTTACGGAGTATGTTACGCCATTATAGGTAACAGTTCCTGGTATTCTAATTGTACCGCTGTATTTGCTGGGATTGTAGGTTACCTCGGCTTGTTTTGCCTTTGTTACCAAGTTGTAGTAGATACCGTCAATCTCGACCGCTTCGGCAAAGACATTGGCGCTGAATAGACAAGATGCTACAAGTAGCAGCATTGACAAAATGTGTTTTCGTTTTTCCATAGTGGATTTATTTTTTGTTCTCCAGTGCCAAAAGAACATTAAACAGTATGCAAGAAGCGTGGAACTGTATGTACCATCTTCAAACTGAAGGCCGTGAGAAAAGCCCGAAAAAGATAAGATATAACAGCAGTTCCACGCTAACGCGTGAAGCCGTCATGTCTGTCTTCATCTTTTTCAGAGCCATTATTACAGGTCTCCGGGGGTCTTTGCAATGATGAAAATTTCTCACGTTCTCAGTTTGCAAGAGAAGAGCATAACGCTTCGTTTATTTCCGATAAGGTACGAAAGTGCCTCCACCGAGGCTGTTTGATAACCTTTCGCATTGCAAAGTTATAAAATAGTTGTGAATAACGAGCAAAAAGCAAGAAAAAATAACCTCAATGCAAGAGGTCTGAAAAACACACAAGAGAACTTCGGCAACTTCTGCAGAGAAGTCGGGCAACTTCTCTGCAGAAGTTTGTCAATTACTCACGAGATGTTTTAGAAGCCTACGAGTGGCAGATTTTTGCCCCTGCAGTCCACTTGGCGAAATGGACGCGTCCCTCGGGGCGAAAGGACGCGTGGGCAAAACGTAACACCCGAATACAAAAAAAGCCGCTCCATCCTTCACGGACGAAGCGGCTCTATTATTGCAATTAAAAATTATACGGCTTAAGCTTCTTCTGTTGTGGGAGCTGCAGTCTCTGCAGCAGGTGCCTCAGCAGTTTCTGCTACGGGAGCAGTAGCCTTCTTTGAAGAACGACGTGTGCGCTTTGCCTTCTTGGCTGTCTTAGCCATATTCTCATCGAAGTCAACAAGCTCGATGAAACACATGGGAGCTGCATCGCTGGCACGGAAACCAGTCTTGATGATGCGAGTGTAACCACCGGGACGGTCGGCAACAGCCTTAGAAATGGTGGTGAACAACTCTGTGATAGCAAACTTGTCCTGCAAGTAGCTGAACACAACACGACGTGAATTGGTAGTATCCTCCTTTGACTTCGTGATGAGAGGCTCTACGTACTTCTTCAAGGCCTTTGCCTTGGCAAGGGTCGTAGTGATTCTTTTGTGCATGATCAGAGACACAGCCATGTTGCTCAACATAGCAGCTCTGTGGGATGCAGTACGACCCAAATGGTTGAATTTCTTATTATGTCTCATGACTTATTATTCTTTATCTAATTTATATTTAGAAATATCAGTTCCAAACGACAGATTCAGACTCTCGAGCAAATCATCAAGCTCCGTGAGCGATTTCTTACCGAAGTTCCTGAACTTGAGCAAATCGATCTTGTTGTACTGTACCAAGTCGCCGAGTGTCTCGACATCGGCAGCCTTGAGGCAATTCAATGCACGTACAGACAAATCCATATCAACCAGCTTTGTCTTCAAGAGTTGGCGCATGTGGAGAACCTCCTCGTCGAATTCCTCATTTACATCCAACTCGCTGTTCTCAAGAGTAATCTTCTCGTCGGAGAACAACATGAAGTGATGGATGAGGATGCGAGCAGCTTCCTTGAGCGCATCTTTCGGGTGAATGGAACCATCAGTTGTAATCTCAAGCACAAGCTTCTCGTAGTCGGTCTTCTGCTCTACGCGGAAGTTCTCTACTGCGTACTTGACATTTCTGATTGGAGTGTAGATGGAATCGATAGGAATAACATTCACATCGGTGCAGAAAGGACGGTTCTCGTCTGCAGGCACATAGCCCCTGCCCTTGTTGATGTTAATCTCCATACGAAGAGATGCCTTAGGATCCAGATGACAAATCACCAGTTCGGGATTCAATACCTCGAAGCCAACCAGATACTTATTAAAGTCGCCAGCCTTAAACTCCGTTGTGTTTTCAACTGAAATAGACACCTTTTCGGTCTCGAAGTCCTCTACAACTTGCTTAAATCTTACCTGTTTCAGGTTCAATATAATGTTGGTGACATCTTCCTTGACTCCTGGAACTGTAGCAAACTCGTGCTCAACACCAGAGATAGATACAGTGTTAATAGCAAAGCCATCAAGTGAGGAGAGAAGGATGCGGCGCAAAGCATTACCAATGGTAGTACCGAAACCACCTTCCAAGGGGCGGAATTCAAACTTTCCGTACTTATCATCCGCCTCCAACATTACAACCTTATCGGGTTTTTGAAATGCTAATATCGCCATTCTTATATTTTATTTAGAGTACAACTCAACAATCAATTGTTCCTTAATGGTCTCGGGAATGTCTGCACGCTCGGGCTTGTGGAGATACTTACCTGCCTTCAGGCTCTCGTCCCACTCAATCCAAGGATACTTGGAGTGATTGAAACCAGCCAAAGCATTCTGCACAACCTCAAGACTCTTGCTACGTTCACGAACACCTACAACCTGACCGGGCTTTACACTATAAGAAGGGATACCTACAACCTGACCATCAACCACAATGTGCTTGTGATTAACGAGCTGACGAGCAGCACGGCGTGTAGGAGCTACGCCCAAACGGTAAACGATGTTGTCAAGGCGGCTTTCAAGATTCTGAAGCAGAATCTCACCTGTAATACCACTGGTACGAGCAGCCTTCTCAAACATATTGCGGAACTGCTTCTCAAGTACACCATATGTGTATTTTGCCTTCTGCTTCTCTGCAAGCATGACACCATACTCGGAAGTCTTACGACGACGATTGTTACCATGCTGACCAGGAGGGAAGTTACGCTTAGCCTGTACTTTGGGATTACCCAGAATGGCCTCGCCAAAACGACGGTCAATTCTTGATTTCGGACCTGTATATCTTGCCATTTTATTTTTATATTTATATTTGTCCTACAATATCATATTAAACTCTTCTTCTCTTCGGAGGACGGCAACCATTGTGAGGAAGCGGAGTAACGTCAACGATCTCGATTACCTCAATGCCAGCACCATGAACGGTGCGGATTGCTGACTCACGGCCATTGCCGGGACCCTTAACGTATGCTTTCACCTTGCGCAGGCCAAGGTCGTACGCTGTCTTAGCACAGTCCTGAGCAGCCATCTGAGCTGCATAAGGAGTGTTCTTCTTAGAACCGCGGAAACCCATCTTACCAGCAGAAGACCAAGAAATAACCTGACCCTCGCTATTTGCCAAAGACACAATGATATTGTTGAACGAGCTATGTACATGAAGCTGACCCATTGCGTCAACCTTCACTACTCTCTTCTTTGTAGCAACTGCTTTCTTTGCCATATCAATTATTATTTAGTAGCCTTTTTCTTGTTTGCAACAGTCTTCTTCTTACCCTTACGTGTACGAGCATTATTCTTTGTGCTCTGACCACGAACAGGAAGACCATTACGATGACGAACACCACGATAGCAACCGATATCCATCAGACGCTTGATATTCATTGTAATCTCAGAACGAAGATCACCTTCGACCTTATACTCTGCACCGATAATCTCACGAATCTTACCAGCCTCGTCGTCAGTCCAGTCGGAAACCTTCTTGTCCTTATCTACGCCAGCCTTTTCCAGGATCTTGGCAGAGCTACTACGACCTATACCAAATATATAGGTCAAAGCGATTTCACCTCTCTTATTCTGAGGCAAATCTACACCAACAATTCTAATTGCCATATATTATACTTTTCTTGTTTGCAATAATAACTAACCCTGACGTGTTTTGTACTTAGGGTTTTTCTTGTTAATAACATACAAACGGCCCTTACGACGTACAATCTTGCAGTCTGGGGTGCGTTTTTTTAAAGAAGCTCTTGTTTTCATATTGATGTTTTTATTTATATCTAAATACGATACGTCCCTTTGTCAAATCATACGGACTCATTTCCACCTTAACTTTGTCACCAGGAAGTATCTTGATGTAATGCATCCTCATCTTGCCGGAAATATTGCAAATAATCTTTTGACCAATCTCCAACTCAACACGGAACATCGCATTTGAAAGCGATTCTACAATTACACCGTCTTGTTCTATTACAGCTTGTTTTGCCATATTCGTTTAATTTGTCTTTTCAATATCTTCGAAGGAAGACAGAATCTCTACTCCTCCATTATGCACCGCAATCGTGTGCTCAAAATGAGCTGACGGTTTCCCGTCACGTGTTCTAATAGTCCAACTATTCTCTGACATGTATATCATAGGACTTCCCAAGGTAATCATAGGTTCAATTGCAATACATAAACCATTCTTAATCATCGGCCCGTATCCCATTCTCCCATAATTGGGCACTTGAGGATCCTCATGCATATTGCGACCGATTCCATGACCAACGAACTCTCTAACGACTCCGTAGCCATGTGACTCGCATAGTGTTTGTATAGCAAAGCCGATATCACCAATACGTTTGCCACGCTGGGCATTGGCTATTCCCTCATAAAGAGCATTTTTAGTGACCATGAGCAATTGAGCAACCTCGTCAGAAACCTCTCCAACACTAAATGTGTAGCAAGAATCACCATTAAAGCCATTCAAAAGAACTCCACAGTCTACAGACACGATGTCTCCGTTCGCTAACGGCGTGTTGTTGGGTATGCCATGCACCACAACATCATTTACTGAGGTGCAAATCGACGCGGGAAATGGTGTGCCACCACAAGGATTGGGGTAACCCTTGAAGGTAGGCACCGCACCATTATCGCGTATGAATTCTTCTGCTACTCTATCCAGCTCCTTTGTCGTAATACCCGGCCTGACATATTTCCCCACTTCGGCTAGGGTTTTGGCAACAAGCTGGTTGGCAGCTCGCATTAATTCTATCTCATCTTCTGTCTTAAGAAAAATCATCCGCTGGTGACTATTTCTTATCGTGAAGATATTCCTGAACGACCATGAATACGACCTGAACTCAGCAAGCCATCATAGTGTCTCATGAGCAAGTGACTCTCAATTTGCTGAAGTGTGTCAAGAACAACACCAACAAGTATGAGCAGTGATGTACCACCGAAGAACTGAGCAAACTCAGGCTTCACATTGAGTAAACCTGCAAAAGCGGGCATACATGCAATCAGTGCAAGGAAAAGAGAACCTGGCAGCGTGATTCGATCCATCACCTTGTCTATGAAATCCGCCGTATCCTTTCCAGGACGAACGCCTGGAATGAAGCCATTGTTACGCTTCATATCCTCTGCCATTTGAACAGGGTTCAATGTAATAGCAGTATAGAAATATGTAAAAGCGATAATCAATAACGCAAAGACAATATTATATGCAAAGCTCGTGTGATCTGACAAAGCCATAAGGACAGGCGACGTAGCCTGACCATCTGTAATAAGCTGTGTCAAGGTAACAGGAATGAACATAATAGCCTGAGCGAAGATGATTGGCATCACATTAGCAGCAAAAACCTTCAAAGGTATATATTGGCGAACACCACCTACTTGCTGACCTGCGACCATTCTCTTAGCATATTGTACAGGTATTCTGCGTGTTCCCTGCACCAGCATGATGGCTGAAAGAATAACCAAGAAGAGAAGTAATAGTTCTAAAATGAACATTACCAAGCCACCTCCTGAGAGATTATTCAAACGAGAAACGACTTCCTGGCCAAAAGCTTGAGGTAAACGAGCAATGATACCCAACATAATGATAATTGACACGCCATTACCAATTCCCTTGTCTGTAATACGTTCGCCTATCCAAAGGATAAACATACTGCCAGCAGCGAGAATAAGAGTGCTTGCAATTATGAAGAGCGTCCAGTCAATAGCAGGATTAAGTGCTCCCTGAGCCTGTACCTTCAGATTTATCAAATATGAAGGAGCTTGTACTAAGAGAATCAGAATTGTCAGATAACGTGTATACTGATTCATCTTACGGCGTCCACTTTCACCTTCACGCTGCATCTTCTGGAAATAAGGCACAACGAAAGCAAAAAGCTGGATTACGATGGAAGCTGAAATGTAAGGCATGATTCCCAATGCGAATATAGACGCATTAGAGAATGCACCACCTGAGAACATATTCAACAGAGACATAAGTCCCGTATCAGTTTGCTCTCTCAGAGCAGTCAATGCCTCAGGATTAATACCTGGAAGGACAATGAACGATCCGAAACGATACATTGCAGCAAATGCCAACGTGATGAGGAGTCTGCTACGCAAATCCTCAACATGCCAGATGTTCTTCAACGTTTCGATAAACTTCTTCATCAGAATTAAAGTTTTGTTGCTGTACCACCTACATTCTGAATAGCTTCTTCTGCTGACTTAGAGAAAGCGTTAGCTACGACTTCAACCTTTGCAGTCAATGTGCCATTTCCAAGGATTTTAACTAAGCCCTTAGAAGAAACCAGACCTGCAACAACCATATCCTCAATAGTTACCTTCTCAAGTCCATTCTCAGCGAGTTTCTGAATAGAAGAAAGATTTACTACCTGATACTCAACACGGTTGATATTCTTGAAGCCGAATTTAGGCAGACGACGCTGCAAAGGCATTTGACCACCTTCGAAACCGATCTTCTTCTTGTAACCAGAACGTGCCTTAGCACCCTTATGGCCACGAGTAGAAGTACCACCCAAGCCAGAACCAGGACCACGGCCAAGTCTTCTACGACTATGAGTTGATCCGGCAGCAGGTTTCAAATTATTCAATTTCATAATATAATCGACATTAATTGTTCATAATACTATCAGTCAACCACCTTTACAAGATGATGAACTGCTTTAATTAAGCCACGATTAGAGGCATTGTCTTCAATCTCGACAATCTGATTCAACTTTCTCAAACCTAAAGTATCCAAAGTAGCCTTTTGGGTTCGAGGAGCGTGAATGCGGCTTCTTACTTGCTGTACTTTGATAGTTGCCATACTTTACCTCCTTATCCTCTAAAAACTTTTTCAACACTGACACCACGATTAGCAGCTACAGTCTTTGCATCACGCATCTCACAAAGAGCAGCGATAGTTGCCTTAACCAAATTGTGAGGATTAGAAGAACCCTTTGATTTAGCTAAACAGTCTGTAACACCAACGCTATCGAGAACAGCACGCATTGCACCACCAGCTACAACACCAGTACCATGAGAAGCAGGCATAATGAGTACATTTGCACCACCGAATTTTGCTGCGGCCTCATGAGGTACTGTGCCATTAAGAACAGGAACCTGAACAAGGTTTTTCTTTGCTGATTCAACACCCTTGGCAATAGCAGCGGTAACTTCGCCAGCCTTACCTAAGCCCCAGCCAATGATACCATTCTCGTTACCAACAACTACAATAGCGGCGAAGGTAAATGTGCGACCACCTTTAGTAACCTTTGTTACACGATTGATAGCAACAAGTCTATCCTTCAGCTCCATTTCGCTGTTTATCTTTACTTTATTTGCCATATTTCTTAGAATTTAAGTCCACCGTTACGTGCTGCATCAGCAACTTCTTTCACTCTTCCATGATAGAGGTAACCATTACGATCGAAAACGACTGTGGTAATACCTGCCTCAAGAGCTTTCTTGGCAGCCAATTCACCTACCTTCGCAGCTTGTTCCTTCTTGGGGCATGTTTCCATACCGAGAGAAGAAGCACTTACCAAAGTGGTACCATTCATATCATTAATTATCTGAACATATATCTGCTTATTACTTCTAAATACAGACATACGGGGACGCTCTGCAGTACCAGAAATCTTATTACGAACTCTGTACTTAATTTTGATTCGTCTTTCTAATTTTGTTGTCATAAACTTACAGTTTTAGATGTTACTTAGCACCAGCCGACTTACCGGACTTTCTGCGAATTTGTTCGCCAACGAACAAAACACCCTTACCCTTATAAGGCTCAGGCTTACGGAAAGAGCGAATCTTTGCACATACTTGACCGAGGAGCTGCTTGTCGCAAGACTCAAGGATAATCAAGGGATTCTGATTTCTCTCAGACTTTGTTTCTACCTTGATTTCTGAAGGAAGCATGAAGAGGATTGGATGTGTATAACCCAGTGCAAACTCTAAAAGATTACCCTGGTTAGAAACACGATAACCAACACCTACAAGTTCTAACTCCTTCTTATAGCCTACGGAAACACCGACAACCATATTGTTAACCAAAGAACGATAAAGACCATGAAAAGCCTGTTTCTGCTTATTCTCAACAGTATCGTTTTCAGCAACAATTTCAAAAGTTATCTCACCTTCTGAAAGATTAATCTTGATAGAAGGATCAACAGCCTGAGTCATTTCACCCTTCGGGCCTTTAACAGTAACCTTATTGTCTTCAGCGACATTAACAGTCACTCCTGCAGGAATGCTTATGGGTAACTTACCTATTCTTGACATTACGTATTCCTCCTTAAATTAATATACATAACAAAGAACTTCACCACCAATCTTAAGATCAGCTGCTTCTTTGTTTGTCATAACACCCTTAGATGTGGAGAGGATAGCAATACCCAATCCGTTAATAACTCTCGGCATATCCTTATAACCAGTATACTTACGCATACCTGGCTTGGATACTCTTATCAATTTCTTGATAGCATTTACCTTGTTAACTACATCGTACTTCAAGGCAACTTTGATTGTTCCTTGAGGGCCATCTTCTACGAACTTGTAATTCATGATGTAACCCTTCTCGAAGAGAATTTTTGTAATTTCCTTCTTAAGATTTGACGCAGGCACTTCCACAACTCTGTGCTTTGCCTGAATTGCATTACGCAATCTTGTCAAATAGTCTGCAATTGGATCTGTCATATAAATTAAAATTTAATTAATCGGGACTCTCCCGACAATATTAAAAAAACTCTTACCAGCTTGCTTTCTTAACGCCAGGAATAAGACCGCTTGATGCCATTTCACGGAACTGAATACGTGAAAGACCAAACAAACGAATATAACCCTTTGGACGGCCAGTGATCTTACAACGGTTGTGAAGGCGAATCGGATTTGCATTACGAGGAATAGCCTGCAACTTTTGAGCAGCTTCGTATGCTTCTACCGGATCTCCACTGTTAACGATCTTCTTCAACGCTGCACGCTTCTCAGCATACTTAGCCACGAGTTTTGCTCTCTTGACCTCGCGGGCCTTCATTGATTCTTTTGCCATATTTATTTAATCGTTTTTAGCGTTTTTAAAGGGAAGACCAAACTCCTTGAGGAGAGCATAGCCCTCTTCATCAGTTTGAGCTGTCGTTACGAATGTAATATTCATACCCAAAATACGATCAATTGTGTCGATATTGATTTCAGGGAAAATGATCTGCTCTTGAATACCCAAAGTATAATTGCCACGACCATCCAATCTGCTTTCAATACCTCTAAAGTCGCGGATACGAGGAAGAGCTACTCGAACAAGTTTCTCAAGGAACTCATACATTCTCTCACGACGCAAAGTTACCATTACGCCAATTGGCATCTTCTTACGCAACTTGAAGTTAGCGACGTCCTTCTTTGAAACTGTTGCTACAGCTTTTTGACCTGTAATAGCTGTGAGTTCATTGATTGCAACATCGATAATCTTCTTGTCTGCTGTTGCCATTCCGAGACCCTGATTGATTACAATCTTCTTCAATACGGGAATCTGCATTGTTGAAGAGTAATTGAACTGCTTCTTCAATGCAGGAGCAATACGCTCGGCATATTCTTTCTTAAGGCTTGCAGTATTTGCCATTATTTAATCTCCTATTTATTTTACAGTTACATTTCTAGCCTTACCATTGGAACGGACAACCTTGCCGTCAACAACAGGATTAAGCTTTGAAACTTGAATGGGAGCTTCCTGCTTAACAATACCTCCCTGAGGGTACTTAGCACTAGGCTTCTGGCTCTTACTAACCATATTTACCCCCTCAACTATGGCGCGCTGCTCTTTAACGAGCACCTGTAACACTTTACCTGTCTGGCCTTTGCAATTACCAGTATTCACGTAAACTGTATCGCCTTTCTTAATGTGTAACTTACTCATTACTTATAACATTAATTAATTAAAGGACTTCGGGTGCCAGCGAAACCACCTTCATATTAGCGGTACGCAACTCACGAGCAACAGGACCGAAAATACGACTACCGCGCAACTCGCCCGCATTGTTCAAAAGAACGCAAGCGTTATCATCAAAACGAATATAGGAACCGTCAGCACGACGAACTTCCTTCTTAGTACGTACAATCAAGGCCTTTGATACTGCACCCTTCTTTACATCACTAGTGGGGATTGCGCTCTTTACAGATACAACAATCACATCACCTACAGATGCGTAGCGACGACGAGTACCACCAAGTACACGAATGCACATAGCTTCCTTTGCACCGCTATTATCTGCTACTACTAATCTAGATTCTGCTTGTATCATAATTACTTAGCTCTTTCTACGATTTCAACTACTCTCCATCTCTTAGTCTTACTCAAGGGACGGGTTTCCATAATCAGAACTGTGTCACCCTTGTGGCAGTCGTTCTTCTCATCATGAGCATGATACTTCTTTGTCTTTGAAACGAACTTACCATAGATGGGGTGTTTTTCTTTAAACTTCGCTGCTACAACAATGGTCTTATCCATCTTGTCGCTTACGACAACACCTGTTCTCGTTTTTCTTAAATTTCTTGCTTCCATGTCTAAGACCAATTATTATTTGTTCAACTCTCTTTGGCGGAGCACGGTTTTGAGGCGTGCAATGTCACGACGCGCAGCCTTAATCTGTGCACTGTTTGCCAAGGGTGATACTGCATGGTTCAGGAGCATCTGCTTATAATTTGCCTGCTCCGTCTGTATGCGCTCTGCCAAATCGGCAGTAGTCATCTCCTTAATTTCTGCAATCTTCATAATTAACTATGCGTTTTTGTCGTAATCACGTCTAACAATGAACTTCGTTGTAACAGGCAACTTCTGAGATGCCAAACGAAGAGCTTCCTTAGCAATTTCATAAGAAACGCCTTCAATCTCAAAAATTATGCGGCCAGGAGTAATAGGGAATACATATCCTACAGGATCACCCTTACCTTTACCCATGCGGACATCTGCAGGCTTCTTGGTAATAGGCTTATCGGGGAATATACGAATCCAACTTTGACCCTCACGCTGCATATAACGAGTCATAGCGACACGAGCAGCCTCAATCTGGCGAGCGGTAATCCAGTGTGTCTCTAAAGACTTAATACCGAAAGATCCGAACGCTAACTGGTTGCCACGCATGGCATTGCCTTTGCAACGACCTTTTTGCGGTCTTCTATATTTAGTTCTTTTAGGTTGTAACATGACAATCTTATTTTAACGATTATTGTTCTTCTTGCGACGGAAGTTTCTTCTATCGCTACCACCGAAATTGCGGCCGTTGTCCTTTTGCTGAGTAAAGTTTGGAGCAAGATCCTTCTTGCCATAAACTTCACCACGACATATCCATACCTTAATGCCGAGCAAACCGACCTTTGTCAAAGCTTCTGAGTGACAATAATCGATATCAGCACGAAGGGTGTGCAAAGGAGTACGACCCTCCTTGAACATTTCAGAACGAGCAATTTCTGCTCCATTGAGGCGACCAGATATCAAAACCTTAATACCTTCTGCACCTGCACGCATTGTATTCTGAATTGCCATCTTAATAGCACGGCGGTATGCGATCTTACCTTCTACCTGACGAGCGATATTGTTTGCAACAATAACAGCATCAAGTTCTGGCTTCTTAACCTCAAAGATATTAATCTGTACATCTTTCTGAGTAAGTTTCTTCAACTCTTCTTTGAGGGTATCAACCTTCTCGCCGCCCTTACCAATAATAAGACCAGGGCGAGCAGTGCAAACAGTAATAGTAACCATCTTGAGGGTACGTTCTATTACAATACGTGAGATGCTTGCGTCACCAAGACGAGCACCGAGGTATTTGCGAATCTTGCTATCCTCAAGGATAGAATCACCAAATTCCTTACCTCCGTACCAATTTGAGTCCCATCCACGGATGATACCGAGGCGGTTGCTTATTGGATTAACTTTCTGTCCCATACTTTCCCTTAATCTTTATTCTTTGTATCAACGAACAACGTAATATGGTTAGAACGCTTACGGATTCTATAACCACGACCCTGAGGAGCGGGTCTCATACGCTTGAGGGTTGCGCCCTCATCAACGAAGATCTTACTGATATAGAGCTCACCCTCTTCGGCTTTACGCTCATTCTTCTGTTCCCAATTGGCAATGGCAGAGCGAAGGAGCTTTTCCACATCCTCGCTCGCTGCTTTAACACAGAACTTCAAAGTGCCAAGAGCCCTATTAACCTCCATACCGCGAACCAAATCAACCACATATCTCATCTTGCGGGGAGAAGAAGGCACATTCCTCAGCTTTGCGAAACTTTGTGCTTTGCGAGCTTCTTTTCTTGCTTCAGCAGCTAATTTCTTTCTTTTTCCCATTATATTATTACTCTATAATTAACAATTAATTGCCTGCTTACTTTTTCTTGTTACCAGCATGGCCACCGAACTTGCGAGTAGGAGCAAATTCTCCAAACTTATGTCCAACCATATTTTCTGTAACGTAAACAGGAATAAACTTATTTCCGTTATGAACGGCAACCGTATGACCTACGAAATCAGGTGAAATCATAGAAGCACGAGACCATGTTTTGACCACGTTTTTCTTGCCACTTTCGTTCATGGCAATGATTTTCTTTTCAAGGCTAACTTCGATATACGGACCTTTCTTTAATGAACGACTCATAATTTTACTCTAGCTAACTTTTTGTTTACTTATTACATCTCTCGATAATATACTTGTTGGACTGCTTCTTAGGAGCACGAGTCTTAAGACCCTTAGCATACAAGCCCTTACGTGAACGGGGATGACCACCAGACTGACGGCCTTCACCACCACCCATCGGGTGATCATGAGGATTCATGACAACACCACGGTTGTGAGGACGACGACCCATCCAACGAGAGCGTCCAGCCTTACCAGAGCTTTCCAATGCATGATCTGAGTTACCTACACTACCTACTGTTGCCTTACATGCAGAAAGAATCTGACGTGTTTCTCCAGAAGGAAGTTTGATAACACAATAGCGACCTTCGCGTGAAGTTAACTGAGCGAAATTACCAGCAGAACGAACGAGCAATGCGCCCTGACCAGGACGAAGCTCAATGTTATGGATTACAGTACCCACAGGAATGTTCTGCAAGGGCAGAGCATTACCAATTTCAGGAGCTGCTTCGGCACCACTCATCACAGTGGCACCCACCTTAAGTCCGTTTGGAGCAATAATATAACGTTTTTCACCGTCTGCGTAGAAGAGAAGTGCTATACGAGCTGAACGATTAGGATCATACTCAATAGTCTTTACGACAGCGGGAACACCATCTTTCTCACGTCGGAAATCAATAAAACGGAATTTCTGCTTATGACCTCCACCGATATAGCGCATTGTCATCTTACCAGTGTTGTTACGTCCACCAGTAGAGCACTTACCGCAAACGAGAGACTTCTCAGGTACCGATGCAGTAATTTCTTCGAAGGTACCTATAATTTTGTGTCTTTGGCCCGGTGTTGTGGGCTTAAATTTACGTACTGCCATCTTTTATTAAATGTTGCTATAAAAATCAATTACATCGCCTTCTTTAAGGGTTACAATTGCCTTCTTGAAAGCATTAGTACGTCCCTTGATGAGACCGGAACGAGTGTAGCGATTCTTACTTTTACCACCATATACACAAGTATTAACGTCAGTAACGGTGACATTATACTGTGCCTCGATTTCCTTCTTGATCTCAATCTTATTAGCTTGGGGACGAACAATGAAGCCGAACTTATTCTGCTTCTCTGTGATACCGGTCATCTTCTCAGTGACCAAAGGTTTTACGATATATCCCATATTCTAATTCGGCTACTTATTTGGTTAAGTTTCCTTCGATAACAGCGAGGGCACTCTCAGATACAACCATAACATCTGCATTCAAAACCTTATAGGTATTGAGTGCATTTGCAGGCATTACCTGAACGCGTTCGATGTTTCGAGCGGACAAATATACAACTTTATCTGCACCTACGGTAACAAAAAGAGTCTTTTTGTCGGAAACTTTAAGATTTTTTAAGATTTCTACCACTGATTTTGTCTTAGGAGCGTCAAATGTGAAATCCTCAACTACCATCAATGCATTCTCCTGAGCTTTATAAGAAAGAGCAGACTTACGTGCCAACTGACGAACCTTCTTATTAAGTTTGAAGCCATAATCGCGGGGCTTGGGACCAAACACACGACCACCGCCTACGAGTACGGGAGAATTAATATCACCGCGACGAGCACCGCCACCACCTTTCTGGCGACCGAGCTTGCGGGTTGAGCCGCTTATTTCACTTCTTTCCTTCGACTTTGCAGTTCCCTGGCGTTGGTTAGCCATGATGAGCTTCACATCAAGGTAGATAGCATGATCGTTGGGCTCAATAGCGTAAATGGCATCATTAAGAGCGACCTTGCGACCTGTCTCCTGGCCTTTTATATTTAATACACTTACTTCCATTACTTCATAACGCTAACGATTGAACCTTTGAATCCGGGAACACTACCCTTAATAAGAAGGAGGTTGTGTTCGGGAATCACCTTTAACACTTGCAGGTTATGCGTTGTAACACGATTACAACCCATATGGCCACCCATGCGCATTCCCTTGAAAACCTTGGCGGGATATGAGCAAGCACCAATAGAACCTGGTTTACGCAGACGGTCGTCCTGACCATGAGTAGTCTGGCCCACACCGCCGAAGCCGTGGCGCTTTACAACACCCTGGAAACCGCGACCCTTAGAGGTTGCAATAACATCAACAAAATTGCAGTTTGCAAAAATGTCAACGGTGATGGTGTCGCCCAAATTCAGTTCCTGTTCGAAACCTGTGAACTCGGCCAAGTGTCTCATGGGTGTTACTCCTGCTTTCTTGAAGTGGCCCATGAGGGGAGCAGAAGTATTCTTCTCCTTTGCCTCTTCGTAGCCAAGCTGAACAGCATTGTAGCCGTCCTTCTCAACGCTTTTGATTTGAGTAACAACACAAGGACCCAATTCGATAACAGTGCATGGTACATTCTTACCCTCGGCACTGAAAACGGAAGTCATTCCGATTTTCTTTCCTAATAATCCTGGCATTTCTGTTATTCTTAGATTAATAAATAAATGTATTACACCTTAATTTCTACTTCAACACCGCTAGGAAGCTCAAGCTTCATAAGGGCATCGATAGTCTTTTCACTAGAACTGTGAATATCAACAAGACGCTTGTAGCTATTTAATTCAAACTGCTCGCGGCTCTTCTTGTTAACGAATGTAGAACGGTTTACAGTAAAAATTCTCTTGCGAGTTGGCAAAGGAATAGGACCGCTTACTACAGCACCAGTTTCTTTTACAGTCTTAACAATTCTCTCTGCAGACTTGTCAACCAAATTGTGGTCGTAAGACTTGAGTTTAATTCTAATTTTTGGACTCATTTTATATAATAATTAATTATGTATATGGGTTAGGGTATCATCTGCAAAGAGTCATATGCTTGCAGATGACCCTATCCTATTATTTTTATACGAGATCTACACGTCCACCCATTTCTTCAAGTACAGACTTAGCAATACCTGAACTTACGGGTGCATGATGATCATAAGTCATTGAGCTAGTAGCACGACCTGAGGTAATTGTACGCAATGCTGTCACATAGCCGAACATTTCGGCCAGAGGAACCATTGCCTTTACCAAACGTGCACCAGTACGAGTAGAATCCATACCTTCTACCTGACCACGACGCTTGTTAAGGTCACCGATCACGTCACCCATACTTTCTTCTGGAGTAACAACCTCCAACTTCATGATGGGTTCCATAAGTACAGGCTTAGCCTTTGCACAACATGCCTTGTATGCCATTTGAGCAGCAAGTTCGAATGACAACTGGTCAGAGTCTACGGGGTGGAAGCTACCATCTACGAGTTCAACCTTAAGACTATCCATGGGGAAACCACCGAGGACACCATTCTTCATGGCAGCCTCAAAGCCCTTCTGTACGCTGGGAATAAATTCCTTGGGGATATTACCACCGGTTACGCTATTGATGAACTGAAGACCTCCTTGAGTAAAGTCAGGATCTACAGGGCCAACATTAACAATGATATCAGCGAACTTACCGCGACCACCTGACTGTTTCTTATAAACCTCACGATGGTTAACGGTTGCTGTGATTGCTTCCTTATAGTTTACCTGAGGCTTACCCTGATTACATTCAACCTTAAACTCACGCTTCAGACGGTCGATGATAATGTCAAGGTGAAGCTCACCCATACCACTGATTACGGTCTGGCCACTCTGTTCGTCGGTCTTCACTGTAAAGGTAGGATCCTCCTCGGCCAACTTCTGCAAACCAATGCTCAACTTGTCCAAGTCCTTTTGAGTCTTAGGCTCAACGGCGATACCAATAACGGGATCGGGGAAGTCCATTGACTCAAGTACGATGGGTGCACCTTCTTCGGCCAAAGTATCACCAGTGTGAATATCCTTAAAACCAACACCTGCACCAATATCACCGGCTGCAATGCAGTCAACGGGATTCTGGCTATTTGAGTGCATCTGGAAAAGACGGCTTACGCGCTCTTTCTTGCCAGAACGTACATTATAGATATAAGAACCTGCTTCAACCTTACCTGAGTAAACACGGAAGAAAGTCAAACGACCTACGTATGGATCGGTAGCGATCTTGAACGCCAAAGCAGCTGTCTTCTCTTCCTCGCTGGGCATACGTGCTTCTTCCTCGCCTGTCTCGGGGTTGGTTCCCACGATGCTGGGAGTATCCAAGGGAGAAGGAAGGAACATGCAGACATAGTCAAGCAGAGTCTGTACACCCTTATTCTTGAATGAAGAGCCACAGGTCATTGGAACGATGTCGAGATTCAAAGTTCCCTTGCGGATAGCAGCAACGATTTCTTCTTCGCTCAAGCTATCGGGATCTTCGAAATACTTCTCCATCAATGTATCATCCTGCTCAGCGGCAAGTTCAATCATCTTGCCACGCCACTCTTCACATTCATCAGCCATATCTGCAGGAATATCCTCAATGCTGTACTCTGCACCCATGGTCTCATCGTGCCACAGGATTGCCTTCATCTTGATGAGGTCTACAATACCCTTGAAGTTCTCCTCTGCGCCGATGGGCACAGCAACAACACAAGGAGTTGCACCAAGAACCTCCTTCATCTGGCGAACTACTTCATAGAAGTCTGCACCAGAGCGGTCCATCTTATTTACATAACCGATACGAGGTACATTGTACTTATCTGCCTGACGCCATACGGTCTCAGACTGAGGCTCAACACCACCTACTGCACAGTATGTAGCAACAGCACCGTCGAGCACACGAAGTGAACGTTCTACCTCTGCGGTAAAGTCAACGTGTCCCGGAGTATCAATCAAATTGAACTTATACTTCTCGCCCTTGCATGTCCAGTAAGCGGTTGTTGCAGCAGAGGTAATGGTAATACCACGCTCCTGCTCCTGAGCCATCCAGTCCATGGTAGCTGAACCATCATGGGTTTCACCGATTTTATGTGTCTTACCGGTGTAGAAAAGGATACGCTCACTGGTAGTTGTCTTACCGGCATCGATGTGAGCCATGATACCGAAGTTACGGGTGAAACGTAAATCTTGCTTTGCCATTGTTTCGTAAATTGTATTTGTGATGGATTTAAATTAGAAACGGAAGTGAGCAAATGCACGGTTAGCTTCGGCCATACGATGCATGTCCTCCTTACGCTTAAAGGCACCACCCTGTTCGTTGTATGCGTCCATAATCTCAGCAGCCAACTTATCAGCCATAGTCTTACCGCCACGCTTGCGAGCATAGAGAATCATGTTCTTCATGCTGATGCTCTCCTTACGGTCGGGGCGGATTTCTGTGGGCACCTGGAAAGTTGCACCACCAATACGGCGGCTCTTTACCTCTACCTGAGGAGTGATCTTATCGAGGGCCTCTTTCCAAATGGTAAGAGAGTCCTTCTCCTCGTTAGACATCTTTGTCTTTACAATTTCGAGAGCATTGTAGAAAATGTCATACGAGATACTCTTCTTGCCGTCATACATCAAGTGGTTGACGAACTTTGACACCTTCACGTCGCCAAAAACGGGATCGGGAAGGATAATTCTTTTCTTTGGTTTAGCTTTACGCATTGTTTTGTTTGTTTTTGTTCGGGGTTGTTTTTTCGTGTTCTTCAACGCTTCCACCGGAGCATTTACTCAACCTACTTACAAGCCAAAACGGGGTTAATTACTTTTGCTTAGGACGTTTTGCACCATACTTGGAGCGACGCTGTGTACGGTTTGCAACACCTGCGGTATCGAGTGTACCACGAACGATGTGATAACGTACACCGGGAAGGTCCTTTACACGACCGCCACGAACCAGCACAATGCTGTGCTCCTGCAGATTGTGTCCTTCTCCGGGAATGTAGCTGTTCACTTCCTTAGAGTTTGTCAAACGAACGCGAGCGACCTTACGCATCGCAGAGTTAGGCTTCTTAGGCGTAGTTGTGTAAACACGAACACAAACACCACGACGCTGAGGACAGTTGTCCAGCGCGGGGCTCTTGCTCTTGTCTTCCAACGCCGTACGGCCTTTTCTTACCAATTGTTGAATTGTAGGCATTGTTTTGTTGTTTTATTATTATATATTATGTATAAAAGTCAAAATTATTCCAGAACGGGCCTATTATGCCTATTCGGGGTGCAAAGGTACGATTTTTTATTGGAATAACAACCTAACGCCCTTGCAAAAAGCACCCAAGACTACACAAAACTGCTAAATTTAAGATTATTTAACAGTTCTTGTGCCTATTTAAGTCTTTTCGTGTACTTTTATGACTATTTCTGATTGTATCTTTGCAAGCCTTCCTCCAAGAAGTTGCGGTAGGCTGCAACGTCCTCGTTATAGGAGTAGGAGCCGGCGAGAGGATGGCCGTCGTTATTGAGGAGGACATAGAATGGTTGGGCATTGGCGCCGAACTTACTTCTTTGGAGATAACTCCATCGGTCGCCGACCGTACGCAGTGTGACGTCTGCACCATTTTCCTTGACTACAAGTTTCTCCGGGAGAGGTGTTTTGTCGTCGACATAAAGTGTGATGAGGACATATTTCTCTTTCATCAGACTTGAAACCTGCGGGTCTGTCCATACTGCTGCTTCCATTTTGCGACAGTTTACGCAGCCATAGCCTGTGAAGTCGAGCATTACGGGCATACGATGAGCAGCAGCATACTGCATACCCTCGTCGTAGTCGTTGAAATGCGCTTCTACGGATTCTTCGCCGAGACGGAAGTCTTGTGTCTGCATTGGAGGTGCGAAGGCGCTGACTGCCTTACAGGGTGCGCCCCAGAGGCCTGGCACCATGTAGAGGGCGAAGGCAAAGGCGGCAAGTGCCATGAAGAAGCGTATCACGCTGGTTCGTGGGCGTTGTATGATTTCTCCCATCTCGTCGTATTCGTCTTCGTCGTGCGGGAAACGCATCCATCCGATGAGATAGGCACCCATAAGGGCGAAGATGACTATCCAGAGGGAGAGGAACACTTCTCTATCCATCAGACGCCATCCGTATGCGAGGTCGGCCACGCTGAAGAATTTCAAGGCGAATGCTATTTCGAGCAAACCGAGGCAGACCTTGATGCAGTTCATCCAGTTGCCGCTCTTGGGCATCTGTTTGAGCCATGCAGGGAACATGGCAAAGACGGTGAAGGGCAGGGCAAGAGCCATTGCAAAGCCCAACATGCCTACGGTCGGTGCGAGAAGCGAGCCGGTGGTGCTGACCTCTACGAGCAGGAAGCCTATGATGGGGCCTGTGCACGAGAAGCTGACGAGGCTCAATGTGAATGCCATGAGGAAGATGCTGAGCAGGCCTGTTGTGCTGTTCGACTTGCGGTCTACGGCATTTGTCCAGCTGCTGGGGAGTGTTATCTCGAAGCCTCCGAGGAAACTTGCGCCGAAGACCATGAGCATGAGGAAGAAGAAGATGTTGAAGACGGCATTGGTACTGAGGGCATTCAATGCGCTTGCTCCGAAGATGAGTGTGACAAGAAGGCCGAGCAGGACGTAGATGACTACGATACTGATGCCATAGGTTATGGCATCGCGAATGCCCTTTTTCTTATCTTCGGCACGCTTCAGGAAGAAACTTACTGTCATGGGAATGATAGGCCATACGCATGGGGTGAGCAGAGCAATGAGGCCACCGAGCATGCCGAGCAGGAAGATGCCGAGCAGGCTCTTGTCTGTTGTCTGTGTTCCGGCCTCGAATGCTTTCAGTTCGTCTATGACGGGTGTCCACAACTCATTGCCTTTATCGACGGGAGAGACTGCCGGCACAGGTGTTTCCGCAATGGTATCCGATACAACGGGAGCTGGTTCTTCGGGCTTTGCTTCTTCCGCTTTCGGCTCAGATACGGCAGCCACTTTCTTGCCTTCCCCCTTGAAGTTGAACTCTACGTTGGTGGGAGGCATGCAGTTTTCGTCGTTGCATGCGCCATAGGTCAAGTAGCCTGAGACTTCATATTCAGGCTCTGTGATGACGAATCGCTGCACGAATTCTGCCGTTCCCTCCATATAACTGACCTCCATGCCGAACATCTCGTCCATCTTCTTCTGCACATTGCCTACAGCACGAAGTTTGCCGTCGGGCTTCACGCCTTTTTGCGTTTCCAAAGTCAGTTCGGCCCGAGTAGGTCCGCCATCGGCAAAATCGGTTCCATAGACATGCCAGCCGGCATCAACAGTACCTCGAAAAACGACTTCTACAACGTCGTCCGAGACCTTATTCTGCGAAGCCTTAATGGTTACAGGGGTTTGAAACTGTGCCAAAACGACTGCGGTGGCACACAGAAACAAAGTAAAAAGAGAAGCAATGCGTTTCATCATATTATCTGATTTATTTTGGGGGACAAAATTACAAAAAAGGTGGCATTTGAACAAACGAAATGGGGCAAAATTAAATAAGGTTAACCCCGTTGGCAAAATAGGTTAACCATTATGACCGACATCTACTGCCTTTCCGGCCGACTTGGCAGTAGATGTTGGCAAACTTAACGTGGGATGTTTCCCTACCCTCCCGCATAGAACGGAATTGATTCACAGTCAAGAGTTTACACCACCATGCTCGAGTCGTATCACATAATGTCTCCACATTTATTACATGTAATACAAGAAAAACCTTAATCACTCACCCTCATGTTTCAATCTTTTTTATATCTTTGCAACAAAACAGACAAAACAACATGAAGAATTCACTCATCAAGAACAGCATCCCAGCCGTAGCATTACTCGCAGCATTGCCATGCTGGTCAGTAAAGAAAGCCGACAAGCGTCCGAACATCCTCCTCATCATGGCCGACGACATGGGCTATTCCGATATCGGCTGCTATGGTGGCGAGATTCCCACACCCAACATCGACGCCCTTGCCGCTCGCGGACTGCGATTCACACAATTCTATAATTGCGGACGCTCGTGCCCCACACGTGCCAGCCTCCTCACTGGCCTTTATTCTCATCAGGCAGGAATAGGAGCCATGTCAGAAGACCCCGAAGTAAAGGAAAACGGAGAAGACCCCGAACACCAGGGCGAACATGGCTATATGGGCTACCTAAACCGCAACTGCGTAACAATGGCCGAAGTGTTGCGCGATGCCGGATACCATACATACATGACCGGCAAGTGGCACGTCGGACTGCACGGAAAAGAAAAATGGCCACTACAAAGAGGCTTCGAACACTTCTACGGCATTCTCTCCGGAGCAACAAGCTATCTGCAACCCCGAGGAGCCCGAGGCCTAACGCTCGACAACATGAAGTT
Source organism: Bacteroidaceae bacterium (assembly GCA_017631315.1). Taxonomy (GTDB): domain Bacteria; phylum Bacteroidota; class Bacteroidia; order Bacteroidales; family Bacteroidaceae; genus Physcousia. The sequence goes on from JAGBTN010000003.1 coordinate 100,452, forward strand.
GCCGGCACCCAGACCACCATACTACACCACCGACGCCTTCACCGACCATGCCATCAACTTCCTCGAAGGCAGACAAGACGACAAACCCTTCTTCCTCTACCTCGCATACAATGCACCCCATTGGCCTCTGCAAGCCAAAGATGCCGACATCGAAAAAATGGCCGGCCGATACACCGACGGCTGGCAAGAAATACGCCAGCAACGCAGACAGAGAATGCTGGAGATGGGACTCATAAAAGACGAGTGGGGACTGGCAGAATGGGAATCCAGAACATGGAACGAACTCAGCGAAACAGAACAAGACAATTCCGCCCTACGCATGTCAGTCTATGCCGCGCAAGTCCATTGCCTGGACTACAACATAGGCCGCGTCATCGACTATCTGCGCAAAAAAGGAGAACTCGACAACACTCTCGTCATCTTCCTCTCAGACAACGGAGCGTGTGCCGAACCATATAGCGAGACAGGATTCGGCACCATCGCCGACATCAACAACCAACAACACTGGGTACAACCATCCTACGGAAAACCTTGGGCAATGGTCAGCAACACCCCCTTCCGCAAATACAAGCGCCGCGCATACGAAGGTGGCATAACCGCCCCACTTATTGTCTCCTGGCCTAAGCAGACCAAAAAGTATGAATCAGGGCTGAGAAACAACATTTGCCATGTAACCGACCTCATGGCCACCTTCATCGACGTAGCCGAAACCACATACCCCAAGACCTATCACGATGGTAACAACATCATCCCATTGGCAGGAACGAGCCTGATGCCAGCCATAAGCCACCCCGAAACAAAGCTACACGAATACCTCTTCGGTGAACATGCAAACAACTGCTACGTCAGATGGAACGATTGGAAGGCCATTCGCGATGAAGTAACCGACAAATGGGAGCTCTATTTCATTCCCAACGACCGCACAGAGCGTCACAACCTTGCCTCCGAACAACCCGAACTATTGAAACAACTGGTTGGGAAATGGGAAGAATGGGCAAACAGTCATCACGTATTCCCCAAAGGTCGCGGAGGCAGAGACACAAGGCTGAAGGAATAATCTTCAGCCTTGGCTAATAATTTCTCTCAGAAAAGACATCATTACCTCCCGAAGTTGCGTGAGGCGAAGGGCAGTGCCATGCGCAATGCAACGTGCCAGTATTCCCAATTGTGTACACCATTCCGCACGCGAAGTTCGTCGTGGATGCGGGCATTGCGCATCAGTTGGTGCATGCGGACACTCTGATCGAACAGGAAGTCATCGTCGCCGCAATCGAAGAACCACTTAACGGTGCGGAGTTTCTCCTTCGTTGCATCGTCGGCTTGCTCTACAAAACGAAGGGCGCTGTGTGCCTTTACTGCCTCGCAGACGAGATAGAGTTTGTCTTTCTTATCGCCAGGACCGACGTTGTTGCTTTGGTTGTCGAGCCATGGGCTCATGGCATAGCAGGACGAGAACATATCGGGATGACGCTGACAGTAGACGGTGCTGCCGCCACCTCCCATTGAGAGTCCCATCACGGCGCGGTGCTCTTTGTCGCCCACAGCCTGGTATTTCTTCTCCATAGCCGGCAGAAATTCCTGGAAGAAGAAGTCCTCGTAACTCCATCCGGGCATATTGAAGTAGCCGTTCCATATGTTATGTATGTCGGCTCCGCCGGCGTTGGGCATGATGATGACAACGGGAAGGCACTCGCCCGAACTGATGAGTTCGTCCACAACCGTCTGCATCTGTCCCTTGTCGCGCCAGGCCCGATAGTCGTCGCTCAAGCCGTGGAGGAGATAGATGACGGGGTATTTTTGTCCCTTGTCTTTACCAAATCCGTCGGGCAGATAGACATTGCAAGGCACATCGGCAGAGAGTATTTTGCTCTTCACTGTATCGGTTACGATACGGCCTGCTATGGTGGGCAGGCAAAACAGTAGCAGCAGTGCTGCAAAAGGTAGTTTTTTCATAGGTTATGATTGCGTTTGTATGTTTATTTCTTTAACGTCCAACTTTGTTCTCCCTTGACATATCCCCTCACGCGCTGATGTGAGCGACCGCCATCGACGGGCAGGAAGACTTTGGCTCTGACACCTTTCGGGAGGTTTACCTGCATTTGTCCGTCGGAGATGCTGACGGTTATTGGTCCTTTTGGCGAGGGAACACGACACTCTGCCTTTTCCAGGTTGCCAGTCTGGGGACGTATTTCCACCTCCTCAAATGCAGGAGACAGTGGTCTGACGCCCATTAGGCGGAAAGGAATGATATTGGCCGGGGCGGCTCCCCACGCATGATTCCAGTCCTGATTGGGTTTCCATTTGTTGCCCCAGGCCTCCATTGTTATGGTCGAACCTTCTCGTATCATGTTCATCCAGCTGCGGTCGCTTTGGCTTGTCATCAGGAAGAGGGCGGCATCCGGTTCGCCTAAGTCATAGAGAGCTTCGAGCAAGAACTGTGCGCCATAGACGCTGCAGGCCATTCCGCGCGACTTGATGTGGGCGGCAACTGTGGCACGATACTGTTGGGGCACAAGGCCGAAGGCTGCGGCAAACATGTTTGCATGGAGCGAAGCATGGTCGGTGCCTATGCCGTCTATGAAGATGCCTCTTCGCTTGTCGAGGAAAGCGTGGCAGAAGGTACGGCGAAACTCTCGGGCATAGGCTGTGAGTTCTTTGGCTTCTGCCTTTCTGCCGATGGCGTCATACATGTGTGCGAGGCGGGATACGGCTGCGTAGTGGAAGGCATTGACCACGGTATTGTAGTCGGTATAGACGTAGCCGTCGTCTTCTCCGCCCTGCCCTTTTGCCAGCCCCAGTGTGCCCGAATGTGGCCAGTCCACGATGTCGCGGATGGGTTCGTTGCGACGGATGGAGCGTAGCACCTCGGGGGTCTGCCCGTGTCGGGTGCTGATGAGCCCTGTTGTGCTGTCGCGGAGCGCCATCAGTGTACGGGCCCGCAGGTCGTCGGCATAGCGTGTAATGAGTTCTGTGCTACCGGTGAAGAGGTAGTCGTTCCAGGCTATCAGCACCATCTGCAATGCCCATTCGGTGGGCCATGTCGGGTGTTCTATGAGATAGGCAAAGGTGCGCCGAGCCACGTCGTAGCGGTTGTCGGTGGCATAGTGGCATAATTGGTTGATGAGTGCATCGGCTTCGTAGGGGATGCGCTCGCGGTCGCCATCTACATAGTAGCCCGAGAAGGTGGTGGCCTTTATGGAATAGCGGCAGAGTTCCCACACGGCATTCAGGATGCTGTCTGAGGAGTTGAAATAAGCCATGTCGTCGGCAAAGGGCACGTTTACGGCGATGCGGACGAGGTCTGCCGGCAAGATTTCGCCTTTTCCGCCTTCCACCTCTACGTAGCGGAAGGGCATCACTTCTCCCACACTGCTCGGCATCCGTATGGCAGTCCCGCTCGTATTGCGTGCGTCCTTGGGGATTTCGGGGCGATAAGTGTGCGAGCCTTGTTGCAGAGGTACAGTGATGACACGATAACGCCGAGAGCCGCCGGGATTGCGGTCCACACTTCCGTTGCGACAGCACTCGCCCAGATGGAGGCGCAGCGTGTCGCCTGCCATGGCATTGCGAACGGTTATCTCCACCTGACCGAAGGCTGCCCGACCGAAATCGGCAAAGACATTGCCATTGTCCAACAAGACGAGGCGGGAGGCCGCCTGGCGAGTCTGTTGCAGTTCCACGTCCGGCACCCATGCCTGCACTGCCATGCATACGACTATGGCCGAAAAGAAGAGACATATCCTTCGCATAACTTCGGAATATTGACTGATGATTGTTCGTTCTGTCGTGGGCAAAGTTACGACATTTGGCGAAGAAATGAAAACATTCGGCACGAAAATATCGGACGACGAACCGTTCCCGAAAACAAAATGAAAAAGAGGCAGATATTCACAACGCACAGCCCCCAGCAAAACATCTACTAGGAAGTTGGCCAAAAAGGTTAACCATTATGGCCCACATCTACTGCCTAATCGGCCTACTTGGCAGTAGATGTTTTTCGCCTCGCCACTGCCTTGCAAAAAGAACGGCTCGCCTGCCCCTAAAAGGCACCACATTCAATAAAAAATGTTAATATGGCACCCCGAATGTAAAAGGCTGTGACGTTTGACGGCAGAACGTTTGCAGAATTCGGAGAATGTATGTACTTTTGCAAACGATATAATATATGTATAAGAAATCGAAAGAAGGAAATGAAAAAAATCACCATTCTGATTGTCGCAGTAATTGCAATGATGGCCATGACAGGCTGCAATGAGAAGAAAACAATCAAAACGCTCAACGGCGAATGGAGCGTAACAACAATAGGCGAAATGGCAGTGCCCGACTCAGTAGATGCCTTCATGGGATTCAACCTCGAGGAGAAGACCATCTATGGAAGCACAGGCTGCAACCAACTCACAGGCTCACTGCCCACAGAGATAACCCCCGAAGTTCCACTGTTCGCCGCCATGGGAAGCACCCGCATGATGTGTGCCGACATGACCATCGAAGACGCCATGCTGCCCGCACTCGGCACAGTAGTCGACTTCAAACTCGACGGCAACACACTCCTCCTGCTCAACGCCGACGGTCAAACCGTAATGACCCTTGAAAAACGTTAACACAACAAACAACATAACAAGTTGACATTTTAAGGCATTTCAGACGTAAATCACACAAATTCACACTAGCCCATCCTCAACTCATACAGGAATCCTGCCGGTTCATACAAACCGGCAGGATTTATTTTTTTGTGTCGGAAGAAACATCTACCTTCGCACCATCGAACCAAAAAACTTATGGCTATGAAGGTAATGAAAAGAATGTTTCTCGGATTGTCCGTATTGACAATCATCGCTGTCGGAACCGGTCTGTGGATTCTTATGGGCAGCAAAACAAGTAATCCGAACAACTACAAAACGGTTGGCGACATTAGTGCGCCGTGGGGATACGAGCGCATCGACGGCAAAGACGCTGCCTACAGCCGCTTCCTGCGCTCGCTTCCTCTGAAGGAACGCGGTGCCAAAGTACAACTCTACACTGGTGGCGATGCACGTTTCCAATCGCTAAACTATGCCGTACTCAACTTGCCGTTGCTCTCAAACGCAGAGCAATGTGCCGACGTCTGCATGAGACTGAGAGCAGAATATCTGTTCCAAACAGGCCAATACGGACGCATCAAGTTCCAGGATGTCAATGGAAACACCCTGACATATAGTGGCGGTCCTTCCAGAAAGGCTTTCGAAAAGTACCTCCGACACCTGTATGGCGTGGCAAGCACCTTCTCGCTGAGCCGAGAAATGAAAGTAAGACCTCTGGCAGACGTGCAGCCTGGCGACGTCTTTGTCTATCCCGCTCGCAAAGGACAGAAGTACGGACATGCCGTGATGGTAATGGATGTTGCCGTCAACAAGAACGGCAAGAAAGCATTCCTGCTGGCAGAAGGCAACACACCGGCAAGGGAAATGCACCTCATGCGCAACTTCCTGAACCCCTTCCGCTCACCATGGTTCATGCTCGACGAGAACGCCGATATGCTGATCTTGTCAGTATTCCATTATCATTCAAACGAACTAAAACATTTCTAACTTCAAACCATTTTTTATAATTATGAAGCATTTCATTTTCTCTTTGATGGTCATGTTCATGAGCATGACTGCATCAACGCCCGCTGTTGCGAAAAGCAGTAAGACAGATGTAAAGAAGGTGATTCCAACGAACATCGTAGTAAAGCAGACAACAACGTTCAGCGACGGACGAACCTTGGTTATCTTCTACAAAAAACAAGGCACAATGTGCGAAGTGTATTCCCCATGCAATGCCAACGACTACGACGTGAGCGACGCCTCGAAAATCAAATCAACCAACTTCGAAGTGGTAGCCAAAGAAGAGGGCAAACTCTATCGGAAAGCATCCATAAGCGAAGTGTTGAGCCTCATCAAACAGTTGGCAAACCAGTATCTGTAACAGCCTCTCTTTCAGTGCTGCCGCGAGTTTCCCTCACAATGCTCGCGGTAGCCTAAAAACATCTACTGCCAAATGGCCCGACAAGGCACGTCAAGCCGGCCGGAAAGGCACACCTATATGACCGACTTCCCATGCCTTGTTTACGGACCACTTACAAGACCTGTTATCACTTTAAACAACATTTCATACATGAAAACACACAAACTGAAATTGACTATTGCAACGATTCTCATAATAGCCTTAGGTTTTATCGGCCCTTACAAATACAATAACCATCAGGCCGTCGCGTATGCCACAAAACACAAGCATACGACGTCGCGATGTATGTGTGCCTGGTATGTGATGAAAGCCCTGCGAAGTGCCGGATGCCATCATTGCTACATCTACCCAGCCTATGCCTATAACAAAACACTACCCAAAATGGGATTCCGGAAAATACCAGTTGAACATTACGTTCCCCAAAAAGGAGACATCTCCGTTCTTCCTAAAAATCCGGGAAGTCCCTTCGGTCACATAGCAATATACGACGGGAAACATTGGGTTTCTGACTACGAACAAAAGAGTATCTTCCCCAACTCACAATACAAACAGACAGGCAAGTACGAGATATTCCGAATTGAAGACGGCTGGCACTGGACCTTCCTTTATCACAGCCCACATGACATATACGAGTACATAAAATCGCTTGTTGTCGGTTATAAAAAATAAAATTTTTTTCATGACTTCGCATAAATTCTATATCTTTGCAAGACAAAATCATTTTTACACATGGAATGGCTAAAAATCTCAACAAGTAGTATGTTGGTACGAGTCGCAGAGGAAGAGATTGTTTTTGTCAGAGCCGACGGCAACTACTCTGACCTTGTATTGACCAATGGCAAAACCCGCAGCATGCCATTCCAACTTCATTACCTCGAAGATGCATTCCAGAAACTCAACACCAACATGTTTGTCCGCGTGGGCAGGAGTCTGATCGTCAACAAACGATACATCTACATCATCAACCTCGCAGACGGAACACTGAGATTCTCCGGACAAAATATAACAGGAGAATTCAAACCCCTAAGAGTATCTCGCGAAGCATTGAAGGCACTAAAAGAACAACTCGAACAAGAAGCAGAAAGGGACAACAATGGATAATACGACTCATCAAAGGCCAGAAGTGCCCATCATTACCATCGAACGTGATGAGCAACCACAGCAAAAGACTGCAACAAACACCCATATACAGTCCGGAAAACAGAAGTGGACCAGACGGCTGGTTCAACTTGTCGTGACAGGATGCATGATGGTTGCCGTCGCCGTTGCATATCACTATTGGAACTATTACTATAATATCGGTGTCCCCGTTTCCGTGTCACCCAGTCAGAACATCACAAAACTTCAAAGCCCGGCAAAGCCCGAAACGTCGGAAGTCGTAATGACAAGCGACAGCATCTTCGGAGTGGCAATGGACTTCTATGCCATACACGGTTTAAGGGCCTCCATCGAGTTCGCCGAACCCGACACTGCCGACGCCTCCGTCTTCCTTTATTGCCGTTCTGCCGACCACAAACCGGACGGCAAACACCTCGGCTCTCTTGTTGTCGATGGCGAAGAACGGCAAAGCGACACACATCGCCTGGGCTATATGGCCATGCTCGACGGCAACCAGGTCATCGGCATCTCCAGAAGCGACAAGGTGAAAGACTACGTTCAGGAACACGGCGGCAGTTTCTTCCGGCAGTTCGTTCTTGTCAGTGACGGCACCATCCCCCACCGTTTCTATCTGCACGGCAAAGTAGAACGCCGAGCCATTGGCCGCATAGGCAATCGGCTTTACTACATCGCCACCCGCCACAAGGAAACACTTTGGGACTTTGCCGACGCCCTCCGCGAATATGGTTTCATCGATGCCATCTACATCACCGGCGGAGCCAACTACGGCTTCTACCGCGACAGCCATGGCATCCGCCACGACATAGGCAACCCATCGACCTATCCGCACAAGAAATGGGAAGGCATCATCCCGTGGCTGGTATTCAGGAAATCCACGCAACAATAACGCCCCGCAGACACCTCAATCAGCATACCCCCTCGTCACAGACACGAGAGGATTGCCAAACGGACGCGTCCGTTTTTCCAACTTCTCCAGAGAACTTCCCAAACTTCTCCAGAGAACTTCCCAAACTTCTGCAGAGAACTTCCCAAACCTCTGCAGAGAACTTGACGAACTTCTCGTGTGAACTTTTTAACGCCAATCTTACACCCTTCTCAACCCTCCCCTGAAAACAGCCCTCAATCCCATAACCCACCTCCAAGCGATTCTCTATTGCTTATAGGTATCAACATCTACCAATATGAATAACGTCGAGATTAATGGCATTTACTACAACCTGAATGAATGTGAAAAAACAGCCCAAGTAACTAACGGCCCTGACGAACATCGTGGCGCAGTTTCTATTCCGGAAACCGTTTCCTATAATGGGAAGACTTACACTGTAACAAGCATAGGAAATGAAGCATTCTGTGGTTGCTCAGGGCTCACATCCGTCAACATTGGCAACTCCGTGACATGTATAGGAAATGAAGCATTCTGGGGCTGTTCTGAGCTTACATCCGTCAACATACCTGGCTCAGTAACAAACATCGCGGACTGGGCATTTGGATTTTGTTCAGGACTGACATCTGTCAACATACCTGACTCAGTAACAAACATAGGAGACAGCGCATTCGCATTTTGTTCGGGACTGACATCTATCAACATACCTGACTCAGTAACAAACATAGGAGAGGGAGCATTCAGTGACTGCTCAGGTCTGACATCAATTAACGTAGAAACAGGGAACACAATCTATGATTCCCGTAACAACTGCAATGCCATCATAGAAACAGCAACAAATACTTTAATTACGGGTTGTAAAAACACCACCATTCCCAACTCAGTAACAAGCATCGGAGACGACGCATTCTGGGGCTGCAAAGGGCTGACATCTATCAACATACCTGACTCAGTAACAAGTATAGGAGATGAGGCATTCTGTCATTGCTCTGGACTGAGATCCATCAACATATCCAATTCAGTAACAAGTATAGGAAAATGGGCATTCCATAACTGTGAAGGGCTCACATCTGTCACCATACCAAATTCCGTTAAAAGCATACAAGTATGCGCATTCGCTGACTGCAAGGAACTCATATCAATCAACATACCAGACTCTGTAGTAAGTATAGAGGACAGCGCATTCGATGGCTGTGAAAGATTGGCAGATATTTATTGTTATGCAGAGAACATGCCTTCTACAAAAAGATCATTTATTACAGAATTTGAAGCATTTAATAATTCAGACATCAGAAAAGCCACACTCCATGTGCCGGCTGCATCTATCGAACAGTACAAGACAACAGAGCCTTGGAGCAACTTCGGCACGATTGTTGCCATAGATGATACAGAGACACAAGCGTCCTGACCTGCTTCGAAAGCATGGGCAGTCATCATAAAGGCAGGCATGAAAGTATGGGCAGCATCATAAAAGCAGGCACGAAAACAATTAAAGTCTTGAAGAAATAAACCATCATTTGTCCGCAGACAAGAAATCCTGTATCTCCTTCAGCATACCTTCTGCCATAGTCCTGCCCATGGCATAGACATGGCGCATCTTGCGTTCATTCTGCTCGGTTCGCCCAATGGGCAAGGTGTCCTGCGGATAAATCAACAGAATGTTCCCCTTCTGCTCCTGGTCCTCAAGGTAAGAGAGTTCGTCGTTATACATTAAATGTCTGCGCGACATAGCCTTTACAATGGCAGGATAACGACGCATAAAGAGATGGAAGAACGGCATGAGTTTGGTCTGCTTCTTATAGAAACCCTTCGGCTGCGTCAGGATGACGATGTTGCGCTCAAAACCTTGCTCCTGAAAGTAACGCAAAGGAATGGAGTCGCTGATGCCGCCATCGAGGTAAAGACGACCGTCGCGAAGCACCGGCTGCGACAGCAATGGCATGGAGCCCGATGCCCGAAGCCATTCGAACCCTTCGTCGTCCATGACATCGATACGATGGTATAACGGTTTGCCCGTCATGACATCTGTGCAAACGACATGAAACTCCGCAGGATTCTTCTTGAAGGTTTCACGGTCGAAGACATCCAAAGTGTTAGGCACAACGTGATATGCATACTCCGGTGCAACGATGTTTCCCGTCTTCAGCAGAGCACGCAGCCCCATGTACTGCGGATCGTCCTTGAAGCGAATGTTGTAACGGAGCGCACGACCTATCTGGTGCGACTTGTAGTTACAACCAAACAATGCACCTGCCGACACGCCTACAATGCCGTCGAAACAGATGCCCTGTTCCATCATCACATCCAGGACGCCAGCCGTAAACAAGCCACGCATGCCGCCACCTTCAAGTACCAGACCTTTTCTCATTTCACTGCAAAGGTACGAAAAAGTTCACTTCGATAACCCTTATTCCTTGTTTTTTTTGTATCTTTGCGCCCGATATGAAGAACTTTAGCGAATTGGGGCTTGCCGAACCTATCCTGCAAGCCATTGAAGAGTTGGGCTATGAACATCCCATGCCCGTACAAGAGGAAGTAATCCCGCATTTGTTGAGTCAGGACGGCGATCTCGTTGCATTGGCACAGACAGGAACCGGCAAGACGGCAGCATACGGACTTCCACTGCTACAGAAAGCCCTCTCTACAAAATCCTCCTCAAAAGGAGAAGCAACATGTCCCAGCATTATCATCTTAAGTCCAACGCGTGAACTCTGTCTGCAGATTGCAGACGACATGGAGGACTTCAGCAAATATCTGCCCGAAGTGCGCATCCTTGCCGTTTATGGTGGTACGAATATCGAGCCACAGATTCGTGCCTTAAAGCATGGCGTAGATATCATCGTGGCAACTCCAGGACGACTGATGGACTTGATGAAGCGTGGAGTGGCAGACCTCTCGGAGGTGCAATACATTGTCCTCGACGAAGCAGACGAAATGCTTTCGATGGGCTTCCAGGAAGACCTCGACAGCATACTGGAAGGCATTCCAAGCGAACACCGCACCCTGCTCTTCAGTGCAACAATGAGCAAGGAGATAGAACGCATCGCACAGAACTATCTCACCGATGCACAACAGATTCAGGTAGGCAGCCGAAACGAAGGCGCAGAGAATGTGAACCATGTCTATTACATGGTACATGCTCGCGACAAATATCTTGCCCTCAAACGCGTAGTTGACTTCTATCCTCGCATCTATGCCATCATCTTCTGCCGGACACGAATGGAAACACAAGAGGTAGCCGACAACCTGATTCGCGACGGTTACAATGCCGACGCACTGCACGGCGACCTGTCGCAGCAGCAACGTGACCTCACGATGCAAAGATTCCGCAAGCACCGTGTTCAACTGCTTGTTGCCACAGACGTGGCTGCACGAGGTCTGGACGTTGACGACCTGACACATGTCATCAATTTCGGCATGCCCGACGACACCGAAAGCTACACCCATCGCTCCGGAAGAACAGGCCGTGCAGGCAAGAAAGGCACAAGCATCTGCATCACAGGCATACGCGAACGCTCTAAAATCAAACTGGTAGAAAAGGTCATACAAAAGCCCTTCGAACAAGGAACTCTGCCAGAGCCTCGCGAAATATGCACCAAGCAACTCTATCACGTCATCGACGACATAGAACGCATCGAGGTTGACGAGGAAGAGATTGCACCCTTCATGAGCGAAGTGCAGAAGCGATGGGAATGGCTCGACAAAGAAGATCTCATCAAGAGAATCCTTTCACGAGAGTTCGGTCGCTTCCTGCAATACTATGCCAATGCTCCGGAAATCGAAAGCACCTCCGCATCAGACAAAGGCGAAACCGGCGGACGACGTCAGAGAAACAAATCACATCAGGCCGAAGAAGGCTACGTCCGTCTTTTCCTCAACGTAGGCAAGATAGATGGTATGTATGCCCGTGAAATCATCGGCCTCATCAATAAGAACGTTCAAGGCGACAAGGTTGCAGTTGGAAGAATCGACCTGATGAAGAGTTTCTCATTCATCGAAGTCAAGCAAGAAGACCTCAATCGCGTATTGAAAGCCCTGAAGCATGGCGTAACAGTGAAGGGAAGAAGCGTTGTCTGCGACATATCGACAGACGAACCCAAGGCTACCACCACTCATGCCCCACGTGGAGAGAAAAAGGCAACGGCTCGCAAAGAAAAGCCAACACGCCTAAAAGAACAACCAACTCCATCTGTAGAACGAAAAGAGACGAAGCCTTCTCGTGAGGAACGAGGCTACACCGCACCTCGAGGCAAAAAGTTCAAGAAAGAAGACTGGATGCAGTTCCTGAACCCGGACAAGCCCCAGAAGAAACACGAACTGAAAGGCGAGATGCCCGACTTTAGCGAAGAAGGTTGGGCAAGAAGAAAACCTAAAAAGAAAAAATGAACAATATGAAGAAAATACTCCTTAGCGCAACACTTTGTGCGCTTTCGCTCCTTTCACATGCCGACGAAGGTATGTGGATGCTTAATCGCATTGATGCAAAAACTGCCGAGGCCATGAAAAGCCTTGGACTGCAACTCACTCCCGAACAACTTTACAGCACAGAACACTCAAGCCTCAAGGACTGTGTGGTCGATTTCGGTGACTTCTGTTCCGGCGTCGTTGTCAGCAAAGACGGCCTTGTCTTCACCAATCATCATTGCAGATATGGTGCCATTCAAAGTCTGTCCACTCCCAAAGATGATATTCTTAAGAATGGTTTCGTGGCACGCTCACGAGATAAAGAACGTCCGGCAGAAGGCCTTTTTGTGAAGTTCTTGCAACGCACCGAAGACTGCACGGCCCGCATCGTGCAAGCCTTGAGTAAAGTATACGAGGCACACCCGGACGAGCCCAAAGCAGAGTTGGACAAGCAATACACCGACAGCATCATGGGTGCAGTAGAAAAAGAACTGCAGGGAAACAATCCCGGCCTGGAGTGTCTGGTAAAGGCGTACTATGAGAACAATGCTTTCTACGCAAGTTATTATAAAGTCTATCGCGATGTCCGTCTTGTCTTCACTGCAACAGAGACACTGGGCAAGTTCGGTGGCGACACCGACAACTGGATGTGGCCTCGTCAGACTTGTGACTTCAGCGTGTTCCGAATCTATGCCGACAAAGATGGTCAGCCGGCAGAATACAGCGAAGAGAACGTCCCCTTGCAAGTTGAAAACTATGCTCGCATCTCTACCGAAGGCTATCGTAATGGCGATTTCTGCATGACGGTTGGCTATCCGGGCAGCACAAGCCGTTACCTCAGTTCGTGGGGTATCGACGAGCGTGTCAATGCCAGCAATGTAAGTACCATACAGGTTCGCGGCAAAAAACAGGAAGTTTGGAAACGCTTTATGGACAACGACCGTGCCGTTGCCATCAAGTATGCCAGCAAATGGGCAAGCAGCAGCAACTACTGGAAGAACAGTATTGGCATGAACAAAGCCATCGCCAATCTCGGTGTCATAGAACAAAAACAACAACTTGAGGACAAAATCAGGGATTGGTACGGCAACCGCAGAGACCTTACCGACCGCTTCGGACAGATGTTCTCAACACTTAAAGAAGCATACACAGAGCGTCGCAACGATGTCTATGCCATGGGGTTCTTCCGCGAAACCTTCATGCGAGGCATTGAACTCTATCGCGTTGCCCACATGCTCAACACAATGCCGACAGATGCCGACAGCACAGAGGCAGAAGGAGTTCGCACCCGAATGGAAGCCTTCTTCAAGGATTATGATGCAAAGCTCGACGAAGCCACGATGGCTGCTCTGCTGAAGAATTATCGTGAGCAGGTAACAGACAAGAAGTACTGGCCAGAGTGCTACAACACCATCGACAGCCTTTACGGAGGCGACGAGGCAGCCTATGCCCACGATGTCTTTGCGAAGACTATCTGCAAAGACCTCTCCAGTGTAGAGAAACTACTTGCCGACAGCACACTGCGCGAAACAGACCCTGCCCTACTCTATGCAGCTGGAATTCCCATTAAGATGCAGGAAATTGCAGGCGGCAGCCGCAATGCTTCCACCGTCATCGACTACAATGAACACCTTCTCACACAAGCTCTTCTCGAGATGGACCAGGAGATGCCACACTATAGCGATGCGAACTTCACGATGCGTCTCTCATATGGCTACATCCAAGACTATACTGCCGAAGGCCAGCACTACCAGTATTATACCAACGCCAAGAGCCTGCTCGACAAGGCAGCCAAGCAGAAGAAGATAGAAGACTATAAATTGGAAAAGGATATCGTATCGCTCATGAAGAAAGGAAATTGGGGACGCTATGCCGACAAGACAACCGGCGAGATGCATCTTTGTTTCCTCTCCAACAATGACATTACTGGCGGCAACTCAGGCTCGCCCATGTTCAATGGCCGTGGCGAACTGCTTGGTCTTGCTTTCGACGGCAACTGGGAAGCCATGTCGGGCGACATTTCGTTCGACAACAACCTGCAACGCTGCATCGGCGTCGATGTGCGATACATGCTCTTCATCATCGACAAATGGGGCAAAGCCGACAATCTCATCAAGGAACTGCTGGCGGAATAAACCTCAGACGTTTACAACTTAACGATAACTGTTCAAAAGACTGCGAGATGTAAAATCCATGTTCATTTGTCAAGTCTGCTTCGCAAAAAGCAGACAAAAAGAAAAAACTCTGAACTGCGAATTATAAATTATAAAGTTTTTTTCTTATCTTTGCAGTCGCATAAAATACAAGAAAACTAAATATTTTTTTTATTAATAACACATCCACATCAAAATGGCAACATTAGATTTGACACAGTACGGCATCACCGGCAGCACCGTGATTGCCCACAACCCCTCTTACGAAGTACTCTTCGCAGAGGAGACAAAGGAAAGTCTCAGCGGCTTTGAAAAGGGTCAGAACACCGAGCTCGACACCGTCAACGTAATGACTGGCGAGTACACTGGCCGTAGCCCCAAGGACAAGTTCATCGTAATGGACGAAAACTCTAAGGACACTGTTTGGTGGACTTCTGAAGAGTACAAGAACGACAATAAGCCCATGAGCGAAGAAGCTTGGGCACAGGTAAAAGAAATCGCCGTTAAGGAGCTCAGCAACAAGAACCTCTATGTTGTAGACGCATTCTGCGGTGCTAACGAAGGCACTCGCCTCTCTGTTCGCTTCATCGTTGAGGTTGCATGGCAGGCTCACTTCGTGAAGAACATGTTCATCCAGCCTACAGAAGAAGAGTTGGCTAACTTCGTGCCCAACTTCGTAATCTACAACGCAAGCAAGGCTAAGGTTGAGAACTACAAGGAGCTCGGCCTCAACTCTGAAACTTGTGTTGCCTTCAACGTAACCAGCCGCGAGCAGGTTATCATCAACACATGGTACGGTGGTGAGATGAAGAAGGGTATGTTCTCTATGCAGAACTACTTCCTCCCCTTGAGCGGCATCGCTTCTATGCACTGCTCAGCAAACACCGACATGGAAGGCAAGAACACCGCTATCTTCTTCGGCCTCTCTGGTACAGGTAAGACAACTCTTTCTACCGACCCGAAGCGTCTCCTCATCGGTGACGACGAGCACGGTTGGGACGACGAGGGCGTGTTTAACCTCGAAGGCGGTTGCTACGCTAAGGTTATCAACCTCTCTAAGGAGAACGAGCCCGACATCTATGCAGCCATCAAGCGCAACGCACTCCTCGAGAACGTGACCGTTGATGCAGAAGGCAAAATCGACTTCGCAGACAAGAGCGCAACCGAGAACACTCGCGTAAGCTACCCCATCGAGCACATCGAGAAGATTGTGAAGAACGTAAACGGCAAGAGCGCAGGTCCCGACGCAAAGAACGTTATCTTCCTCAGCGCAGACGCATTCGGCGTATTGCCTCCCGTATCTATCCTCACTCCCGAACAGACGAAGTACTACTTCCTCTCTGGCTTCACAGCTAAGCTCGCTGGTACAGAGCGTGGCATCACAGAGCCCACTCCCACCTTCTCTGCTTGCTTCGGCCAGGCATTCCTCGAGTTGCACCCCACAAAGTATGCTGAGGAGCTCGTTAAGAAGATGGAGAAGAGCGGTGCTAAGGCATACCTCGTAAACACAGGTTGGAATGGTACCGGCAAGCGCATCTCAATTCCCGATACACGTGGCATCATCGATGCTATCCTCGACGGCAGCATCCTGAACGCACCCACCAAGAAGATTCCTTTCTTCGACTTCGAGGTGCCCACAGAATTGCCCAACGTTAATCCCGCTATCCTCGATCCTCGCGACACCTACGCAGAGGCAAGCCAGTGGGAAGAGAAGGCAAAGGATCTCGCAGCACGCTTCATCAAGAACTTCGGCAAGTATACAACTAACGAAGCAGGTAAGGCGTTAGTCGCTGCAGGACCTCAGCTGTAAAGCACAGGTCCGAAAGCAACTGCCATTAGTGCCAACTAAAGGTTTGCTGCAGGACCTCAGTTGTAAAAAGACAACCCACGCGACGTTGGGAAACAACCCACAGGAAGTTGCCCAACTTAACGTGACAAGTTAATAGATTTAACGTGTCAAGTCAGCCGACTTGGCACGTTATCTTTTTTACCATCCACACAAGGAACAAAAACAAGGGTGCATCTCTCTGTCCAAGATGACAAAGAAATGCACCCTATACATTATATATAATATATAGAATAAGCCCACTTTTTCTTTCGTTTCTTTTGTCAGGAGAAAAGAAAATCATAACTTTGTAGCGTAATCTTCTCAAAAGAGATGCAACACGACATTTACACAAACTTAACCACAATGCCATAGACATACGAGAAGAGCAGCAATAAATCACAGAATTATGACATAAGCATATACATATAAGAAGATAGAGTGTTTACTCTTACGGTCAGAGTGTCCTGAGAAATTCGCCAAATTTTACCGACACAAAAATGCCAAAGTAAGAAGTGAATGCTCGTGCCTTTATAGGTGCGAGTTTTCCATTTGTGCATTTTTGGGTGTTTGGCGATACCTTCAGGACAGCAAATCGGGAAGACTTGCACCTATTTTTTATCCCTTCGCCAAACTTTTCTAATTATTATCATATTACAAATTTTATTAAACACACATTATGAAAAAGTTATTCTCCTTTATCTCCATGTTCTGCATGAGCATGATTGTATTTGCACAAGGTTCTTTGCTTGCCACATTGAGCCACGATGGTAACATCAGCGCATTCTATGGTGCATCGGCCTTAAAGTCGGCAGTGGCTGCAGCCGAAAGCGGTGACGTGATTACCCTTAGCAGTGGTCAGTTCAGTGCCACCAATATCACCAAACCTATTACTCTACGTGGGGCGGGAATGAGTGTCAGCACCGATTCGCTCAATGCCCACGAAGCAACCATCATACAAGGTTCATTTTCGATTAACATCGCCGACTCACTCGAAGGTCGTCTGGCAATGGAAGGACTTTATTTCAACAACGGCATCACATACTCCGGCGTACTCAATAATGCACAGTTTTTGAAATGTCGTTTCCTAAATTTCATTGCAGGTACGAATGCTCTTAGCCGTAACACTTCTTTCATACATTGCCGCATATATAACGGCTATACACAAATAGGCGCAAGCAATGCCTTTTTTATCAACTGTGCAGTAGGATGTCCTGAGAGCACATCCACATCCGCAAGCATAGAATTCAGCAACTGTTTTATAAAGTTTGATTATGGTTCAGCATCTTATGCATCGGAAGTATTCAACGCCTACTATAAGAATTGTATTATTCAAATTGCTCAACCGACTACTGGATCTAGCAAAATACCATCAAATTGTACTGCTTACTATTGTGTAGGTCTGGGATATAAAGAAATATTTGGCAATATCGAAGGTAAAAACAGTACAAACAAGTATGTTTCCGATATAACATCTGTGTTCAAAACCTACACCACAACAAGCTACAATACACATATACAGGACCGATACAATTTTAAACTTACCGATGCTGCGGCAGCAAAGTATTTAGGAACAGATGGCACACAGGTAGGCATGTATGGCGGAAATCTTACATACGATGAGAACCCAACCATACCGCAAATCACGAAATGCAACGTGGCTGCCAAATCCACCGCAGATGGCAAACTGAGTGTCGACATCGAAGTTAAGGCTGCAGAATACTAAACAACAGACATCAATGAACAGACTATTGCTTTTCCTCTGCTGCATCTTTGCATCATGGACAGCAAGAGGACAGGCTGCATACGAATGGCGATATTGGTTTGACATGAATCATGCCGCCGGCAATACCGGTCAAGCCTATGGAGACCGCTTCACCATTGAGACAAACTCTTATGGATTGAGCGACGGCCTACACACCATCCATATGCAGATAACAGATACGGCAGGACGCTTCTCGCCTCCTCTTGCCAAACTATTTTATCATACCACCGACCACAATGTCAGAAAGTTGTATTATTGGTTCGACGGCGAAGCAATACAAGCCCACTCCGTTTCCTTACCGCAACCTAATCTGACAGTTGATGTCAGAGGTTTGGAACCCGGGCTGCACTTCATCTATAGTATGGTGGAGGATGCTGCAGGGAACTTGTCGGATGTGGTTTGTCGCGCCTTCTATAGGCAACCCTTACGTTCTGGTCTCAAATGGAGTTATTGGTTCGATGAAAACAAAAGCGATATCACAACAATACCATTACCAAACGAAATGGTAATGATTGACGTTTCCGGGCTGGAAGAAGGGCTGCACGTATTACACAGCCAAGTAATGGAACATGCCCCATCGGACATCACAACCACCATGTTCATCAAGGTTCCCCAAACCGAAGGCACTGGAGACATGACCTGCATTTGCACCGTGGACGGTAAAATTATGGCAGAACAAAAACTGCCGGCAGCAGGTGGATTGATACGATGGGACATGGATGTAAGCAAGATGGGCGTAGGAATCCATAAAGCAATGTTTCAAGTCATCACGCCATCTGGTGCTGCCTCTTCCATAGCCGAACGCTATTTTGTACGTGAAATTACAAACAAGGAGATGGGAAACATGAAGTGCGTATATGCCATTGATAATGCAGAGGCATATTCCCAGGCTGGCACCCTCTCCAATGGGCTATTCCATTTTGACCTTGATGTCTCGTCTATCGAAAATGGCTTACACCGCATTGCCTATATGTTGGTAAGCGAGGAAGGTGTTACTACTCCGCAAAAGACAGCATTTTTTTGGAAGACACCCTTGGGAGGCGAAGGCATCGTGCAATATGACTATTGGTTGAATGATAGAGACGACATGAAACACTCCGTACAACTATCCGAACGTACGAACCCGTTCAATCTCATTACACTGCTCCCCATAGAAACGCACCCTATCCGAACATCCAACTTCAAATTTGTAGTAAAAGAAGGTTCCCCGCTCATCTATGCCCGCAACGAGTTTCATATCCAGTTCTTTGATACGAACGGACGTATGGTAGAAGACACAAAAGAATTCGTTGACGAGCAAGTCAGCCAAGAAGTGAAGCCCGTAGGAGAATTGTTGGCTACGCAAACCTTTGCTAAGATTGCAGAAAACGACATCCGCTGGTACACAATGCAAGCAGCTCCAGGCGATACTGTAGCGTTTAAGTTAAGCCAGCCAGCCACAATGCAATTGTTTGCGCCAAGTGGGGAGGAAGTATTCAAAACTTCGGAGTCTGCTTCTGTCAACTGGAATGGTATTCACACGTGGGAGAAGGGTACATACTACCTTGCGGTGCACGATGTAACAGGTTCACAGAGCACTATGAAGTTGGAGTATATGCACATGGATAAGTATGACGTGGTGGATTGGGACGTGCGCAAGGTTGGCAATGGCGGTTGCAGCACCATCACCTTCAAGGGCAACGGCTTCCGCGACCTCTACTCTGTCGATTTATATAATGCCCAGGGCGATACAATTCGTTCCGTTGATGTCAGTCACGATAGCGATGCCGAGACTGCCGTGACCTTCGACTTCACAGATGCAACGCTTGGCGACTATAACGCAGTGTTCCACTTCACAGAAGAGGACAAACCCTTCGCCAATGTTGTAACAGTAGAAGAAGCCGTTGACATCGAACTTGCTACAGATGTCACCTTCCCCTCGTCCTTCCTTAGTGGCACATCAACGACATACACCATTAAGATTACCAACAAAGGTAACATGACGGCGTATAATGTGCCTCTATCAATGCATATTTCAAGTAACACCACTGAAGGTATCTCACATTTGGAAATAAGAGGATTAGAGTTGAGTTATCTATATGACTACCTAACAGATAAAGATGAGATGTCCTCAACTGAATTAAAAAAAATAAAAGAAGTATCCGATGAGGTAGGACATGACCATTATTTTGTGAAGGTTCGAAACTTTGACGAAATTCTCAATGACAGTATAACCATTCGCTGTGCCTATTTTTTTGTCAGCGTGTCTCCCAATTCAACCAAAACAATAACGATATGTATTAATACAGAAGAAACTGTTGAGCTATGGGCTGGAGTACCAGATTATATAGACAACAAACAATTTAACACTAGTTCATCAAGGAGAAGAGGACCTATAGAAAGTTTTTGTTGCCATCATGAGAAAATAGAGTGCATCGCTGATGCTGCATCTATGGTTGCAGATATAACAGCATTATTACTAGCAGCTGCTGCACCAGGAACCGCAGGAGCATCTGGAGTTGGTGCTATTATTGCAGGAGTTGCAAGTTGTGTAAGTTCTGCTATCGGCAGTGCTTCCTCTTTTTCGGCAACACTTGCTTGTGACAGTGACAAGAGCCTCAAAGATAAACTATTTTCTTTTAATGGTTTAGCAAATGGTATCTCAACTATTGGCGCTATGTTATCATGTGGAGCATTCAAGAAATTGAAATTAGCCGCAGAGGTGGTTGTTGCTATGGGTAGAGGAGTAACAGTCCCAGCAAGTATTATGAATTGCTCTTCGTCTTTCAAGAAAAAACCCAATTGTCCTCCCATTCCACCAATCGGTGGCTCCTCAGCTCCATACACACCAGTTGATCCCAATGATATATATGGTTATTTGTCGGAGGCGGGGAGTAAGTTCATTACGGATTCGGTGACAAAGGTGAACTACACAATTGAGTTTGAGAACGACACTGCCTTTGCAACGGCGGCTGCTCATTCGATTGTTATTAAGGACACGCTGGACAAGAAGTATTTCGTCCTTGAAGAGTTCATGCCTACTGGCGTTCGCATTGGTGATCGCGAAGTATTCCTCGAGGAAACGGAAGTGAAGACACAAAACAATGTGACATCGTTCGTCAAGACCATTGACATGCGTCCTGAAATCAATGCTATCGCACAAGTGGACGGCACATTCAGTACACAGACAGGCATAGCACAATGGACATTCCAGAGCCTCGACCCGATGACGATGGAACCAACTAACGATTTGATGCAGGGTATTCTACCAGTAAACTTCGATGGCACATCCGGCATTGGAGAAGTAATGTTTGAGATAGGAGTCAAACAGGGCAAGGCCGACGGAGCAGAGATAAAGAACCGTGCCAGCATTGTCTTTGACTATGAGGATGCTATCCTGACTCCCACCTGGACAAACATTGTGGATGCTGTAGCACCGTCAAGCGTCATTGACAACTCTTGGATGGTAAACGACAGCACGCTACGCATCACTGCCGAGGCCTTCGATGCACGTTCAGGCGTATGGAAATACGAATGGTATGTGCAGGCTGGCGAGAATGCACCCTGGTGGAAGGAAGGAGAAACGGATAGTCTCAGTTTCGACTACCATATCTACGAGGGTATCGACTATGGTTTCTGCGTAGTAGCCACCGATTCTGCTGGTAATGTAGAGCAAAAGGTTATACACCGTGAGCGTGGTTTCAAGACCTATGGACAAGACTACGAAGACACCATCATCGATGTTCCGTCAGATGGCGACGACGATGCTCCCGATGCCATCTACGACCTTTCCGGTCGCAAGCAAGCAGAGCCACAAGAAAATCGTGTCAACATCGTAGGCAAAAAGAAAATTCTATTCCGACGGAACAGACAATAGAATCGTATTGATACAAAAAGCCCCTTTCGCAGTCGGTACAGACTTTGCGGAGGGGGTTTTGGCTATAAAGTATCTGATGTGTGTGTGGCATCTTGCATGACGTTGGGCAACTATTCTCAGCGTCACGCGTCCGTTTGGCAAAGTTCTCTGCAGTAAATGGTCAACTTCTCTGCAGAACTTTGCGAACTTCTCTGCAGAAGTTTTCAGTTGAAGAACGAGAAGTTCACGCTGCCGTAACTGCGATGCTCTACGAAGCGGGGGTGCTGCGAGAAATCGTTCTGCTTGCCGTGTTCGAGTACAAGCAGGCCGCCTTCCTTGAGCAGGCCGCGGTCCAGGATGATGTCGGGCAACTCGGATATCTGCGACAGGGTGTATGGGGGGTCGGCAAAGATGAAGTCGAACTGCTCGCGACACTTTGCCACATACTGAAAGACATCGCCACGGACGGGCAATGCTGCTGTTTCCTGCAACTTGTCGAGAAACTGTTTGATGAGGCGATGGTGGCGTGCGTCGAGTTCCACACTGATAACCCGGCTGCAGCCGCGGCTGACGAGTTCGAGCGTAATGCTTCCGGTGCCGGAGAAAAGGTCGAGGGCAGTGGGACCGTCGCTGAAGTCGATATAGGCTTGCAGGACATTGAAAAGGTTCTCCTTCGCAAAGTCTGTTGTGGGACGTGCCGAGAAGGAACGTGGCACTTCGAAATGTCTGCCACGATATTTGCCTGTGATGATACGCATGGAACTTGTCTTTCTTCTTCCTTCCCCGAGGGGAGGTGTAATACTATTCTATATTAAGCAGGTATTCTGCCAGTGTCTTCTGCAGTTCTTTCGATGCGCCTTCCTGATGCAAGACGTCGCGTTGCACATTCAACTCGAGGGCCTTCCAGATGCCAAGCAGAAGGAATATGCGGTCGTTGTCGTTGTCTGCCGATTGTGTGGCAGCATAGATTAACTTGTTTCGGCAGAAGACGGCAATAAAGAATTGCTTCGCTGCAAAACACACATATGCATCGCGCTGCTCTATGTCCTCCGAGAATGGGCGTTGTGCCTGCTCTGCGGCGAAGTGTTCCAGTTGCAATGCATCGGTGGAACAGACTTTCACGTCGGGATAATATTCTTGCACCGTGCGCAGAAGGTTCTGGTCGAGACTGAATATCATGACTGCCTCGAGGGACGGAAGCAACTGATATTGCATGTCGGCCACACGGGCTTGCTCTCTGGGGAAACAGAGTCGGTAGAAGGCAAGCATCTCGCTCTTGCTGAAATACTCCAGGGGGACGATGGTACTCGGAGCATCTGTGGCAAACTCTACGCTCTGAAAGCGGTAGTCCATCAAATAGGGCTTTTGCAGAGCCTGCCGCAGAATGTCGGTTACACTGTCCTTCTCCGAAACAGGGAAACGGTCGGTCTGGAGTTCAGAGCCGTCGAGAGTGCTGAGTACAGAAAAAGAAAATCCATCCGCACTGAAGCGGATGGATAGTCTATAGCCAGTGAGTGATTTATTCCCAGTTGCCAGCATTGTTGTTCCAGTTGTTACCGGCATCGCCAATCTTCAAGCCAGGATAAGCACCCTTTGCGTCAGCCTCTTCTGCACGGTTGTAGATGAGACGGTCGCCATACTTGCCCATGCCTTTGAGGAAGCTGCTGTCGGGAGCGTTGCACTCCATAACCTGAATGATGGTACCAGAGCGAGTCGTGTTGGGACAAGCCACAAGTTCGAAGGTGTCGCCCTGAGAGAAGGGGATGTAGCGCATAGAGTCTGCCACGAAACCTTCGTAGTTGTAAAGAGAGTCCTTCAGAGAAACCCATATGGTATCGCGACGGAAGTTTTGCAGACCGTTCTCGGCAATTGCCTTTTCATCACCGCTATTAACGATGGCGGCAGCAGAACTTTCTGTCAAACCCTTCTCCATCTGCTCTTCGGTAAGCACGCCCTGCTTCATGATAACAGGCAACTTTCCGTTCTTGACGAAGTCGATGAGTACAGACCAGTCTGCGCAATACTCACCATTGTGCTGTGCCTTATAAGCCTCCTCAGCACTACGAATCTCCATCAGACGAGCTTTTACCACACTCTCACGACTTGCGACATCTGCATCGAAGTCCTCTGTATCCTTAATGCTGCGCCAGCAAATGAAGAGCAGACCTACAGCACAGATACCCAGAATAAGATTTATTCCTTTTTTCATGATGTTATTTGTGTATTATTTTGTATATTCGCATCGCAAAAGTAACAAGATTTCTTTACATTTCCGAAAAAACAGTCTTTTTTTTGTTAAAGAATGGCAATAACTGACGATTTAGGTGCCCTTATAAGGGAGAACTTTCTACATAATCCGACAAAAGAACAGGAAAAAGCCATTTCCTTGCTTTCCGACTTTCTGCTCTCGCGAGAGCAAGACAGCATTTTCCTGCTGAAGGGTTATGCAGGCACAGGCAAGACGTCGCTTCTGGCAGCATTGGTACGGACAATGCAACAGTTGCGTCTGCGCGTCATGCTGCTGGCACCAACAGGCCGGGCCGCCAAAGTCTTGTCCAACTATGCAGGCGCACCAGCCTTCACCATACATCGGAAGATATACCGACAAAAGTCAATTACGGAAATGGATGTCTTCCAGAACAATATCAACATGCGGCAGGATACGCTCTTCATTGTCGACGAAGCATCGATGATTGCCAACGATGCACACGAACAGACCATGTTCGGAACTGGAAGATTGCTTGATGACCTGATGCAATATGTGTATTCCTGCAACGGATGCAGGCTGCTGCTTGTGGGAGACACGGCACAGCTGCCGCCGGTTGGCGAAACAGAAAGTCCGGCACTAAGCCGCACAATGCTGGAGGGATACGGCATGGAGGTGACGGAACTCTGCCTGACACAAGTGGTCAGACAACTCGAAGAGTCAGGCATTCTATGGAACGCCACCATGTTGCGCAGCCTCATACAAAACGACGATGTGTATGCCTTTCCAAAACTTCGAGGCAAGAGTTTTCCAGACATCAAAGTATTACCCGGCAACGAACTCATCGAAGCACTCGAACAAAGCTACCGCAATCATGGCACAGACGGCACTATTGTCGTAACACGCAGCAACAAACGTGCCAACATCTTCAACAACGGCATCCGAACACGAATCCTCGACTATGAAACCGAATTGTCTGGAGGCGACCTGATAATGGTGGCAAAAAACAACTACTACTGGACGGAACGTGAGCAAGCAGCGAATGGAGTGGCAGCAGACGCAATGACGTTCATTGCAAACGGTGATGTGGCAATTGTGCGACGTATGCGCAACGAACGCTCGTTCTACGGCTTTCGCTTTGCCGATGTGACACTTTGTTTCCCCGATTACGACCATCGGGAATTAGACGTCACCATATTACTCGACACACTGCAAAGCGAATCACCCGCATTAACTCGCCAACAGCAAGAAACACTCTTCAACGGTGTGTGGGAAGACTATCCCGAATTAACAAACAAACGCGACCGCATGAAACGACTGCGCCAGGACATATATTACAATGCTTTACAAATCAAATATGCCTATGCCGTCACCTGTCACAAGGCTCAAGGCGGCCAGTGGGAACATGTCTATATCGACCAAGGATACATCAACGAAGAGATGCTTTCGCCCGACTATTTCCGATGGCTCTACACCGCCATCACACGAGCAACGGAGCAAGTCTATCTCGTCAACTGGCCAGACAACGCCCTGAGGGACGCATAAATCCAAACATTTATGCCTTGAAAAATTGTTAATCAAAACAACAGGAAACAATGCTGCGTCTGACGAGAAAAACGATAACAGGCTGAAAGAAAGCAGTCAAAGTAACTCAATTCATGTAAAAACATCTGTTTTCTGGAAAAAAATTACACACATAAGCACTTCGTTCATTTATTTTTTTTAACTTTGTCTCATAAAGTATAATTATTTTTAATACAATGACAATACTCGTCACTGGAGCCAACGGACAACTGGGCAACGAAATGCGCCTCATTGCAGAAGGCTCGGCAGACAAATATATCTTCACCGACGTCACAGAACAAGAGGGCGTAGAAACCACGTTCCTTGACATTACGGATCTCAATGCCATCCGTGCCATAGTCAGAGAGAACAACGTCGGAGCCATCGTGAACTGTGCCGCATGGACTAACGTCGATGCAGCCGAAGCACCTGAGAATCATGCACTCGTAGAGAAACTCAATGCTACTGCTCCCGAGAATCTGGCAAAAGCCATGAAAGAAGTCGGCGGCTGGCTTGTGCAAATATCAACCGATTACGTCTTTGGCAAAGAACCATATAACACCCCATGCCAGCCAAACCAGCAGGGGACACCGACCGGAGTCTATGGTCAAACAAAGAAATTAGGAGAAGAAAAAATCATAAAAGAATTCAGCCCCCTCCCCGCTCCCCCTTTGGGGGAGTGCTCTCGAGGAACAGAAGGTGGGCAACTTGTACACTCCCCCAAAGGGGGAGAAGGAGGGGGCTACGTCATCATTCGCACAGCCTGGCTATATAGCGAATACGGCAAAAACTTCTGCAAGACGATGCTCAACCTCACGGCTACCAAACCACAACTCAAGGTTGTCTTCGACCAATGTGGCACTCCAACATATGCCCTCGACCTTGCAAAAGCAATACAAACCATCCTCGCAAAGCCCGTACAAGGCACCTATCACTTCTCTAACGAAGGCGTCTGTTCTTGGTACGACTTCACACAAATGATTGCACGCATTGCAGGACATAAGGATTGTGACATACAGCCATGCTATTCATCGGAATATCCAAGTCCCGTGACACGTCCCTCCTACTCTGTCCTCGACAAAAGAAGCATCCGTGAAACCTTCGGCATCGAGGTTCCGTATTGGGTGGACTCACTCGAAAAGTGCATTGCCAACATCAAGAAACAACAAACTAATGGAAGTAATTAAGACCGCCATTGAAGGCGTAGTAATCATAGAACCGCGCATCTTCAAAGATGCCCGTGGATATTTCTTCGAATCATTTTCGCAAAGAGAATTCGAAGAAAAAGTCGGCCCCATCAAATTCGTGCAAGACAACGAAAGCATGTCCTCCTATGGTGTGATGCGAGGACTGCATTTCCAACGCCCACCCTACACACAGAGCAAACTTGTTCGCTGCGTAAAAGGTGCCGTTCTCGACGTTGCCGTTGACCTGCGCAAAGGTTCACCCACCTACGGACAGCATGTTGCCGTCGAACTCACCGAAGACAATCACAGACAATTCTTCATACCGAAAGGTTTTGCCCACGGTTTTGCGGTACTGAGCGAGACTGCCGTCTTCCAATATAAGTGCGATGAGTTCTATCACCCCGAGGCAGACGGAGGCATCTCCATCACAGACGAAAGCCTCGGCATCAACTGGCAAATCCCCACAGAGGAAGCCATCCTCAGCGAAAAAGACACCAAACATCCAAACCTCAAGGACTTCGAAAGTCCATTCGAATATAAAGTATAATTATGAAACATAGCATTGTCATAACTGGTGGCGCCGGTTTTATAGGCAGTCATGTAGTACGTCTCTTCGTAAACAAGTACCCGGAATATAATATCATCAACCTCGACAAGTTGACCTATGCTGGCAACCTCGCCAACCTGAAGGACATTGAGGACAAGCCCAATTATAAGTTCGTAAAGATGGACATCTGCGACTTCGATGCCTTCTACAAGTTGATGCAGGACGAAAAGATAGACGGCATCATCCACCTTGCAGCAGAAAGTCATGTGGACCGCAGCATCAAAGATCCTTTCACGTTTGCTCGTACGAACGTTATGGGAACTCTCTCCCTGCTGCAAGCTGCCAAACTCTATTGGGAAAGTCTGCCGGAGAAATACGAAGGCAAACGCTTCTATCACATCTCGACCGACGAGGTGTATGGTGCTCTCGAAATGGATCATCCCGAAGGCATCAAGCCGCCTTTCACCACAACAGCCAGCAGTTCGGAACACCACCTGGCATACGGCACTGATTTCTTCTACGAGACAACAAAGTACAATCCCCATAGTCCGTACTCCGCCTCGAAAGCCTCCAGCGACCATTTCGTCCGTGCTTTCCACGACACTTACGGCATGCCAACCATCGTGACGAACTGTTCCAACAATTATGGCCCCTATCAGTTCCCAGAGAAACTGATACCTCTCTTCATCAACAACATACGTCATCGCAAGCCGCTTCCCGTCTATGGCAAGGGCGAGAACGTACGCGATTGGCTCTACGTAGAAGATCATACTCGAGCCATCGACACCATCTTCCACAAAGGAACTATCGCCGAAACATACAACATTGGTGGTTTCAACGAATGGAAGAACATCGACATCATTAAGACAGTCATCAACACCGTTGATCGTCTGCTTGGACGTCCAGAAGGTGCTGATATGGACCTCATAACCTATGTGACAGACCGTCTTGGGCACGATGCACGCTATGCCATCGACTCCACCAAGTTGCAGAAGGAACTTGGATGGGAACCATCGCTCCAGTTCGAAGAGGGCATCGAGAAGACTGTTAAGTGGTATCTCGAAAACGAAGCTTGGATGGACAACATCACAAGCGGCGACTACGAAAAGTACTACGACGATATGTACAAGAACAGATAAATAACAAACCATATAACATTATCTATTATGAAAAAACGTTTTCAAACAAGAGTTAAGGCATTGTTTGCAGCAGCAGCATTGCTGACAACTGTTTCCACTGTACAGGCAGAGGAAGCACCAGAGAACTATGTTTCCTATCCTCATGCATTTATCAGCGCACAAGGCGGCGGACAGCTCACATTCTCCAATTACAACAACTGGCAATACATTACTCCCACCGCAAGCCTTGGTGTCGGTGTACACTTCACACCGGTATTCGGTGCACGCGTTCACGTCAATGGCCTTTGGAACAAAGCCGGCATACGCATCGACGGCGTCGACACAAAATACTCTTGGAAATATGCGACGAGCAACCTCGACGCGATGATCAACCTTGTCAACCTCTTCAAGAAGAACAACTACAATCCTGTAAACGTATACCTCATTGGTGGTGTAGGTATCAACTACTCTTGGGACAATGAGACCTCTCCCCTGTTGAAGCAGTACCTCAACACGATTGACACACGAGCTCGTCTGAGCCACAACTTCCGTGTCGGCACAATGCTCGACGTCAAAGTTGCCCGCAACTGGAGTGTCAACCTCGAGGTAGACGCTAACAGCCTCAGCGACCGCTACAACAGCAAGTACAGCGGCAGCGACGACTGGCAACTCACAGCACAAGTGGGTGTTACATATAAGTTTGGTGTAAAGAAGAAAAAGCCGGCTCCCGTGGTTGAGGAAGTTTGGGAAACCCGCATAGACACCATCTGGTATGACGATGTTGTATATACACCCATCACAAAGGATGGCAAAGCAACCTGGAATGTATTCTACAAGATTCGCGAGAGTGACTTCGATGCAGACGCACAATTGGCGGCTATCGGTGCTTTCTTGAAAGACCACCGCGATTGCAAGGTGACCATTAAGTCATACGCAGACGTACAGACCGGTAATCCCAAAATCAACATGAAGTACTCTAAGCAGCGTTCAGAAAAGGCCGTTAAGGCTCTGACCGATGCCGGCGTTCCTGCATCTTCAATCACTGCCAATTACTATGGCGACACTATTCAGCCCTTTGCCGAAAACGACAAGAACCGTGTCACCATCATCGAAGCAACTGGCTTGAAGGACCTCAAGAAGGAAGACAAAGTCAAGAAATTCAAGACTAAGGAAGTACGCTATCGTGTGAAATAAGCGTCTTCGTTTAGATAGACACTAACAACAAAAGCCGTTCTCGACACGAGAGCGGCTTTTGCTTTAAGATGATACGGGCAATGTCCTTAAACACTCCTGCAGTCCACTTGCCCAAACGGACGCGTCCGTTTGGGCAAGTGGACTCGTGGGTTGAAAATTTTCTTTGGATGGTTGTTCAGCCTTCCGGTTATTCCTCGTCCAGAAACACTTTCTTCACTGCCCGAAGGTAGCCGTAGCCATAGACATTGTCTGGCTGCAGATAACTTGTTTCCGTCCATTCGTTCCAGGAATTGATGGTGATGAGCGGATGAAGGTCCGGACGTTCGTCGACGTAAGCCTTTGCTTTGCGCAAGGCCTGTTCTACGTTTTCAGGCGTATTGTTCTGTACGACGGCACTCTGGCGAGTGCGTGGACTGTTGTCCCACCCCAGGCTGACGTGCGGATAGTATGGTATCGAAAAGTCACGCTCGAGGCGTTTCCATTCCTCTGCGGCCTGTTGAACAATGTGAGGATAGTCGTCGTTGACGTTGAGGAAATGGCAGAACTGGTAGTGGCTGGAACTGTTGAAACCGATTTTTCGAACAAAGGCATCCTCCGGTTTATCATTCTTCCCGGCGTCGAATCCGCTGTAGTTGAGATTGGGAGCCCACATGGTCAGTTGCAATTCGAGGTCGGGGAAACCTGCTTTCTTCACTTCCTTGCGGAACCACTTTACGGCATCCGCTGCCTCGTCGATGCCGCCCAGACCATCGATAAAGTTCTTGACATCGTAAATCATAAAAACGGGCTTGCCGTCTATCTTGTAATAGTTGGGTTGAGAGAAGAACATCTCGATGTTGCGCCGACAAATCTTCTCGAACTCCTGGCGGTCAATCCCTCCACGCCAGATGATGTTGTTCTCGCCGAGATGAGCAATGCGAGTGTCCCAGTAGTTGAGGACATCATGGTTGGCCCACATCAGATAGAACTGCATGCGATTATTATTGCGAGCCTTGAGGAAACCGTTCGTAAGTGTAGTCTCCATGAACGGCCGTCCGTCGTACCAGTACCAGTCGAAGATGAAGACATTGACGCCGTGGTCGGCAGCCTGATTGATTTCCATCTCCATGACTGCAGGGTCGGCCTCGTTCACGTAACCCCAAAGCGGATAACGCCTCCAGTAATGGCCGGGATTACGCTGCTGCATGGTCATCACCGTCTCCCATTCGCCTATTCCCATTGGCCAAAAAGGACGCAGCCTCGGGTCATCAGCGGCATAAGCGGGATAGACGTATGCCGCCACATCATAAGACTTCTTTGCATACATCTTCAGTGCAACGGCAGTCAGGGCCACCACAATCAGGAACGCTTTCTGTAAAATGTGCTTCTTCATAGTACTTGTGTGTTAGATAAAAGAGAGGTTGTAAAGCATCGCCCTACAACCTCACACATTATGTTCTTATTATGCTGTTAGAATCTCAATGAGTTTCTCCACGGCTGCAATCATGCCGTCGGGATTCTTGCCGCCGGCTGTTGCGAAATGGGGCTGTCCGCCACCGCCGCCTTGAATGAGTTTGGCAGCCTCGCGAATGTTCTTGCCTATGTTCACCCCTGCAGCAACGGCACTGTCGGATGCTGCTGCAGTGAGGAGAGGCTTGCCGCTTGTCACCGAACCAATCACAACGATGCTGTTCTCCACTTCTGCTCGGAGTTGGAAGGCAATGTCCTTAACGTATTCAGCACCAAGAGGTGTGATGGCACTCAAAACCTTGAAGCCGGCCATTTCCTTCTGCTTCGCCAGCATATCCTGCTTGAGGGCAGCCGCACGTTCGTGCATCACGTCTTCAATCTGCTTCTTGAGTTCGGCATTGTCATTGATGGCCTTGCGGATGGTTCCTTCCAGGTCTGGGGCGTTATTGAAGAGGCTGCGAAGGCCGGCAAGCAAGTCCTGCTGTTTGTCCATTGCTTCCTCTACGGCCTTGCCGGTAATGGCTTCTATGCGACGAACACCTGCAGCGACACTGCTTTCCGACAGGATGCGCACCATACCTATGCAGCCTGTGCTGCTTGCATGGCAACCGCCACAGAACTCCACACTTGTGCCAAACTGGATGACACGCACCTTGTCGCCATACTTCTCACCAAAGAGGGCAATGGCACCGAGTTTCTTTGCTTCCTCGATTGGAGTATCGCGATATTCCTGCAGAGGCAGGTTCTGACGGATACGTTCGTTGACGAGGTGTTCCACTTCGCGTATCTGTTCGGGAGTAACCTTCTCGAAGTGTGAGAAGTCGAAGCGCAGATAGTCGGGCGTTACGAGTGAGCCTTTCTGCTCTACATGATTGCCGAGGACTTCCTTGAGGGCTTGGTCGAGCAGGTGTGTGCAGGTGTGGTTTGCCTCGATGGCACGGCGACGTTCCACATCGACGCAAGCCATGAATTCTGCTGCGGGGTTGTTGGGAATACGTTCAAGCAAGTGAACGCTCACGCCATTCTCTTTCTTTGTATCTATTACCTTGATGGTCTCTTCTTCGTTTACAATGACGCCCGAGTCGCCAACCTCACCGCCCATCTCGCCATAGAATGGTGTCTGGTCGAAGATGGCTTCATAGACAACGCCTTTCTTCTGCTTCACCTCGCGATACTTCACGATGTGGCAGGTGTATTCTGTGTAGTCGTAGCCGACGAACTGCTGTTCGAGTTGGTCGTTGATGATTACCCAGTCGCCGGCTTCCACTTGTGCGGCATTGCGTGCACGCTCTTTCTGTTTCTGCATTTCGGTGTTGAAACCGGCCTCGTCCACTGTTAGTCCGTTCTCACGACAGATGAGTTCTGTGAGGTCGAGGGGGAAGCCATAGGTGTCGAAGAGCGTGAAGGCCTTCTCGCCAGCTATCTCTGTCTGGCCAGCCGCCTTTGTCTCTTTCATGACGCCATCCAGCAGTCGGATGCCAGTCTCGAGTGTGCGGAGGAAACTTTCCTCCTCTTCTTTCATCACTTTCGAAATGAGTTCCTTCTGCCCTTCCAGTTCGGGATATGTTGCGCCCATTTCCTGAATGAGGACGGGAAGCAGACGATAGATGAAGGCTTCCTTCTGTCCGAGGAAGGTGTATGCGTAGCGAACGGCACGACGCAGTATGCGGCGGATGACGTAGCCTGCTTTTGCGTTGCCTGGCAACTGGCCGTCTGCGATGGAGAAGGCTATGGTGCGAAGGTGGTCGGCTACGACGCGCATGGCCACATCGACTTCTTCTTTCTCGCCATAACGGAAGCCGCTGAGGTCGCCGATGGCTTTGATGATGGGCTGGAAGACGTCGGTGTCGTAGTTGGACTGTTTGCCTTGGATGGCACGCACGAGGCGTTCGAAGCCCATGCCGGTGTCGATGACGTTCATTCCGAGCGGTTCGAGGTGGCCGTCGGCCTTGCGTTCATACTGCATGAAAACGATGTTCCAGATTTCGATGACCTGCGGATCGTCCTTGTTGACGAGTTCACGTCCGGGCACCTTTGCCTTTTCTTCTGCCGAACGAGAGTCGAGATGTATCTCGGAACAGGGTCCGCATGGGCCTGTATCGCCCATTTCCCAGAAGTTGTCATGCTTGTTGCCATTGATGATGTGGTCGGCGGGGACGTGTTTCAGCCAGTAGCCTGCCGCCTCGTCGTCGCGGACGAGATTCTCCTCGGGGCTTCCCTCGAAGACTGTTACGTAGAGGTCTTCCGGATTGAGTTTCAGTACATCCACGAGGTATTCCCATGCCATGTCGATGGCACCCTCCTTGAAGTAGTCGCCGAAACTCCAGTTGCCGAGCATTTCGAACATGGTGTGGTGGTAGGTGTCATGTCCTACTTCCTCCAGGTCGTTGTGCTTTCCGCTGACGCGCAGGCACTTCTGGCTGTCGGCACGGCGTCGGGGTTCCGGGTCGCGTGCGCCGAGGATGATGTCCTTCCACTGGTTCATGCCGGCATTGGTGAACATGAGTGTGGGGTCGTCCTTCACCACCATAGGTGCAGAAGGCTCTATCTTATGTCCTTTGGACTCAAAAAACTTCAGGTACGAGTTGCGTATCTCATTTGCAGTCATCATATTATTTTCGTTTTGACGATTTACTATTTGTGATTTGTTGGGTTGCATTGTTAAATGCGTGCAAATGTACGAATTATTTATGAATTATGTGCCATGTGCTTTGTTTTTTGAGTTTAATTTTATACTTTTGCAACGAAATTGTGCGTTATGAGTTACATAGCAATTTGTAAATAGTAAATAGTCAAACAGTAAATCGACATGGCATACAATCCGAACAAAGAACTCAAGAAATACTACGGCATAGCCGAAGTAGCCGAACAGTTCAATGTGGCAGAGTCGTTGCTGCGCTATTGGGAGAAGGAGTTCCCTAACATAAAGCCCAAGAAGAGCGGCAGAGGTGTCCGTCAGTACACGAAGGAAGACATCGAAGAGGTGCGCCTCGTTTACAATCTGCTCAAGGTGCGTGGCATGAAGATTGCAGCCGCCAAGCAGGTGCTGACCAAGAATCGCAAGGCTGCCAGCGATGCATCCCAGATCATCGACCGTTTGCAATCCATCCGTTCCGAGTTGCAGGAAATCAGCCGCGAACTGGGAGAGTTATAATCCCCTCATTCTTAATCGATAAAAAAGGTTAACCTATTTCGAGATAAAGGTTAACCATTCCGCCCATAGAGGTTAACCATTTTGCCAATAATGGTTAACCTTTATTTTCAGACACCCGTGCGGAGGCGAAACAGCAGCCCAAGCGACACAAAAACAAAGGAGCAAAGCCTTGTCGACCTTGCTCCTTCCTTGTGGGCGCTGACGGATTCGTTCCGGCCTTGCCGCCTGACCGTAGGGAAGAACTGCCGACCCTCTTATACGAAACAAAGGAGCAAAGCCTCATTGACTTTGCTCCTTCTTTGTGGGCGCTGACGGATTCGAACCGCCGACCCTCTGCTTGTAAGGCAGATGCTCTGAACCAGCTGAGCTAAGCGCCCAAACGGAGTACCTTTCTCCGAAAAGCGCTGCAAAGGTACAACAATCCCCCAACTCCTGCAAACATTTCGACAGAAAAGTTTCAAAAAAAGTTTCGCCAGAAAAGAAAAACGGAGTGCCTTGCGACAATCTCTCGCCAAGCACTCCGATAAAACTCGTTGATATTTATTGTTTCTTGAATGTCACGGGATAATCGCCATCTTCAAACAGAAACACCACTACTGTCGGAGATAATACCTCTACTTTAAATGTCTCTGTGCCATCTTCGTGGAAGATAGTCAAAGTCTTAGATTTGTCGTCATACTTGTAAGCGCCGCTTTCCTTATACTCATCCTTTATCTTGCCATTTTCATCCTGTTCGTATGAAACACTAAGATATGTGCCATCAGCATTGAAAGTAATTATCCCAATCTCACCGTCTCCCTGACCCTTCCATGTGCCGACAATAGAAAATGCTGATGCAGTTGGCCCAGAAGGGTTTCCTGGCTCTGGAGTTACGGGATCGTCTGGACATGCTGTTAAACTAACACTCAGTACTGCTGCCACAAAAAAGGCAAACAAACCTTGGAAAAACTTTTTAGTCATAATACTTTGTTATAAATGTTTTGTGCAATATTGCCTCTGCCTTCGTGGCGTCTGCACTGACTTCAGAGCATGAAAAAAGCGCAGAACTCCGCCATAATCCACTCGGGCCTGGAACTGCCCCTATACACCTATGGTGAAGACTGCGCTATGTGCACAGCTTCAACGGTGTATAGGCTTTGCTCTTGTATCTTGTTCGAGGTTCCAGTTCGAGTGGATAATTGAGCAACAAAGTATTTGCATTTCATGCGAAACGCTCTGCAAAAGTACAATCTTCTGACGAAAGAAACAAAATATATGGCAGAAAAATTAACCTGATATGCACATTGTCTCTCTGCCGGGGCAATACCTGCACAATCCGGCACCAATGGCGGGAGTTGCAACGCCCCTTGCCACCGAACCAAAATAGGTTAACCTTTTGGGCAATAATGGTTAAGCCTTCCAACCATAATGGTTAACCTTTTTGCTCGGAATGGTTAACCTTTATTTTCAGAGGGCTTTGGCCTTGCAGGATAAGGCTTTGCCGCCTGCATGGTTTCTACCTGGCAGTCAGAGCATTGCAGGCGTCTGTGACTGCACACTCCGCCATGGCACGAGGGCTCGGGGAATGGGACGAAAAACGGGAAGGAAAAGTTAATCAAATATAATAAATGTGTACCTTTAGCATATATGTCAGCAAAAAGTCGTACCTTTGCACGAAATTATATACATCTTATTATATTATATAAGCGCGCGAAATGAAGCATTTCAGACTTATCGACAACCTGATGGGGTGGCTTGCGTTCGCCATTGCCGCATTCGTCTACTGCAGCACGGTGGAACCAACAGCAAGTTTCTGGGACTGCCCCGAGTTCATCACAACAGCCTATAAGCTCGAAGTCGGTCACCCCCCTGGGGCACCCTTCTTCATGCTCACTGCCAATCTGTTCACACAGTTCGTAAGCGACCCCACGAAAGTCGCACTGATGGTCAACATGATGAGCGCCCTCTTCAGCGCAGCCTGCATCATGTTCCTCTTCTGGAGCATAAGCCATCTGGCAAGAAAACTGGTCGGCGTGAACGGACAGGTGCAGAACCTGGCACAACTCATCACGGTGGAAGCCAGCGCACTGACCGGCGCACTGGTCTATACCTTCAGCGACACCTTCTGGTTCAGCGCAGTGGAAGGCGAGGTATATGCATACAGCAGCCTCTTCACGGCAGTCGTCTTCTGGCTGATGCTCAAGTGGGAAGACCATGCCGACGAGCCCGGAAGCGACCGTTGGCTCATCCTCATAGCCTACCTCACCGGCCTCTCCATCGGTGTCCACCTGCTCAACCTGCTCTGTCTGCCAGCCCTCGTGCTCATCTTCTACTATCGTAAGGTGAAGAATGCCACCATGAAGGGCGCCATGCTCTCGCTGGCCGGCAGCGGACTCCTCATTGCCGCAGTGCTCTACGGCATCGTGCCGGGCATCGTAAAGGTAGGCGGATGGTTCGAACTCCTCTTTGTCAACACGTTCAACATGCCTTTCAACACCGGCGTCATCGTCTACATCGCCCTGCTGGTAGGCATCGTGCTCTGGAGCATTTGGGAGACCATCAAACAGAAAAGCCGCATCCGCATGACGCTCTCCTACCTGCTGAGCGTAGGCATGCTGGGCATCCCATTCTACGGACACGGCTGGGGCAGCTTCGTCTGCGGCGTTCTTGTGCTGGGCGTTCTCTTCTTCCTCCTCCGCTGGAAAAAGGACGGCAAGAACATCGTCTCCGCACGCCTCATGAACACCTCGCTGCTCTGCATGCTCATGATAATGATAGGTTACAGCTCATACGCCGTAATCGTCATCCGCAGTTCTGCCAACACGCCGATGGACCAGAACTCGCCCGAAGACATCTTCACCCTGGGAACATACCTGAGTCGTGAGCAGTATGGCGACCGTCCCCTGCTCTACGGACCCGCCTACACCAGCCAGGTTCTCCTCAAACCCGACGGCAACTACTGCGTCCCCGTTAGCGAAAAAGGCGCCCCCGTCTATCAGCGCAAAGAGAAACAAGACAAGGAAAACGAGCCCGACCGCTACGAAATACAACGCTACAAGACCGATTACGTCTATCAGCAAAACATGTTCTTCCCCCGCATGTACAGCGAACACCACACCAATGCCTACGAAAGCTGGATGGGTGGCGTAAAGGGAAAAACAAAGACCTACGAGCGCTGTGGCGATATGGTACAGATAAAAACACCCACACAGCTCGAAAACCTCCGATTCTTCCTCAGCTATCAGGTCAACTTCATGTATTGGCGCTACTTCATGTGGAACTTCGCTGGACGACAGAACGACCTGCAAGGCTACGGAGAATGGGAACATGGTAACTGGATCACCGGCATCCCCTTCCTCGACAACATGCGCCTTGGCGACCAAAGCAAACTGCCAACAGAACTCAAGGAGAACAAGGGGCACAACGTCTTCTACTGCCTGCCACTGCTGCTCGGCCTGATAGGTCTGCTCTGGCAACTCTTCAAGAACGACGAAAAGAACAACGGCGAAGGCGAAAAACAATTCGGAATCGTCTTCTTCCTCTTCTTCATGACAGGCCTCGCCATCGTGCTCTACCTCAACCAAACACCGGCACAGCCTCGTGAACGCGACTACGCCTATGCCGGTTCCTTCTACGCCTTCTCCATTTGGGTAGGTCTTGGCGTAGCCGCCATTGCATACTATCTGCAGAAAGTCCTCAAGAACGAGAAACTCAGTGCCGTACTGAGTTGCCTCTGCATCCTCGTTCCCATCCAGATGGCAGGACAGACTTGGGACGACCATGACCGTAGTGGTCGCTATGCTTGCCGTGACTTCGGCCGCAACTACCTCGAGTCGCTCGACAAAGACAACTACCCCATCATCTATACCAACGGTGATAACGACACCTTCCCCCTCTGGTATGCACAGGAAACAGAAGGCTTCCGCACCGATGCCCGCGTTTGTAACCTCTCGTATCTGCAAACCGACTGGTACATCGACCAGATGAAACGTCCTGCCTACGAATCGCCGGCAGTGCCCATTCACTGGAGCCGTCTGCAATATGTGGCAGGCACAAGAGAAGGCATCACCGTTCGTCCGGGCACATTGGAACGCCTCGTCGATTCCTACAAGGACGACCCTGAGACACTTCGCGAACTTCTGGGCGACGATCCCTTCGAGCTCAAGAACATCATCGACAAGTGGGTACTCAGCGACAATCCCGACCTGCGTTTCATCCCGACCGACAGCATTGTCATGACCATCGACAAGGAAGCAGTCCGCCGCAGCGGTATGATGATGGCTGCCGACAGCATCCCCGACAAGATGCACATCAGCCTTAAGGGCAAGAGAGCCGTCTATAAGAGCGAGATGATGATGTACGAAATGCTCCTGCAATGTAATTGGGAACGCCCGCTTTATGTTGCCATGACCGTAGGAAAGGACAACTATGGCAACCTGGGTGACTACTTTGTTCAGGAAGGACTTGCCAACCGCATCACACCTTTCAACACAGCCAAGAGCGGCAAAAACATCGACACAGAGAAGATGTACGAGAACCTGATGACACGTTTTACCTTCGGTGGCATCGACAAGCCTGGCATCTATCTTGACGAAACGGTGATGCGTATGTGTGGCACACACCGTCGTGTGTTCTCCATGCTTGCCACAAGACTTGTGCAAGAAGGCAAGCTCGACAAAGCCGCCAATGTGGTGGAGAAGGCCGAGAAGGTTATTCCTCCGACAACCGTGCCACACAGTTACGGCAGTGGTTCTTTGGAATTGGCTCGCGTATGGAACACCTTGGGCAAGAAACAGGAAGCCACCGACATTGTATATCCCGTTGCCATCCAGGCGACAGAATACATCGACTGGTACCTAAGCCTGCCCAACAAGATATTGCTCATCAGCGAGAAAGAGTGCTTCTACTACCTCTATCAGTTGCATGCTGCAGTAGCAATCCTGCAGAGTGCCGGTAGCGACAAGGCGATGGAGCTGAACAAACAACTCGACGTCTACAACCAACTCATCCAAAGACGCCTTTATGGTTCGGTCGGGATGAGTTTGGATGCCGACGACATCGAAGAAGAAAGTTACGAAGACGATACTGTATAAATCGTAAATCGGCAAAATTAGTAGATAGATATCGTGTTCATTGAGCAGCCACCACGCCTCTTTCGTTGGTTATACCCCCATGCCCTGTGGCGGATAAACCCCGACAAGAAGATTGTTTACCTTACCTTCGACGATGGTCCGATACCGGAGGCCACTCCTTTTATCCTCGACACATTGGACCGCTTCGAGGTAAAGGCAACATTCTTCATGGTGGGTGACAATGCGGTGAAGTATCCCCATTTGCTCGACGAAGTACGGCGAAGAGGACACCAGATAGGCAATCACACCTTCAACCACCTCTCCGGCTTCCGTCACCGCCCGTGGAGTTACCTTGCCAACATCAAGAAGGCCAACGATATCTTCCACACCAACCTCTTCCGTCCGCCACACGGCTGGATAGGTCTGGTGCAATACCGAGTGCTGCGCTACTGTGGCTTAAAGGTCGTGATGTGGGATGTTGTGACACGCGACTACAGCCGTCTGCTCACCGCCGGCGATGTCGTGAACAACGTGAAGCGCTACACCAGAAACGGCAGCATCATTACGATGCACGACTCGCTCAAGAGCATCGACAAACTCAAGCATGCCCTGCCGGAGATTCTCGTCTGGCTGAAACAGGAAGGATATGAGTTCGGCATTATTGAATAGCACAGACATCAAAGCCCAGGCCTTGCGCTTGGGCTTTGTTGCTTGCGGTCTGGCAAAGGCAGAACCTGTGGCAGAGTCGTTTGCCGAACGCTACCTCCATTGGCTGGAACGTGGTTTCTGTGCCGAGATGGACTACATGCGTCGCAACGTCGAGATGCGTCTACAGCCCGACCTCCTCGTGCCGGGCGTGCGAACCATCGTCTGCCTTGCCATGAATTTCATGCCTGAACGACAGCAGCCTGCCATCAGCCTGTATGCACAAGGGAAAGACTATCACGATGTGATGAAGCAAAGGATGCAGGAACTCATGCAGACGTGTGGGCTCGAAGGCCGCTGCTTTGTCGACACCGCCCCCGTGCTCGAACGCTACTGGGCTTGGAAGAGCGGCATAGGAACCATTACGCCAAGCGGACTGATTGCTGTGCCAGGCTACGGACCAACCGTCTTTCTTGGCGAACTCTTCCTGACATCCGAAGCCGATTCCTACGATGCTCCACTGCCAGGAGCCATGCCCACAAAGTCGGGATGGCAGTCGCTTTGTCCGGCTCTCACTGCCGAAGGACTGGATGCAAGGAAGTGTGTCAGTTATCAGACCATAGAACATCGTGGCGAACTGCCGGAATCGATACGGCTCCACCAAACCTTCTACGGTTGCGACCGTTGTCTGCGTGCCACGCCACAATTCGTTGAGGCACGACCCACACAAGAGCCTGCCTTCCAACCTTCCGACGCCTTATTGGAGATGACGCCCAACGACTGGAGAAATCTCACCGAAGAGCAGTACCGCACCCTCTTCAAAGGCTCCGCCGTCAAACGCGCCAAATACGAAGGCCTCATGCGCAACATCAACCGATGGCTGAAGCAAGGCTGAAATAAAGGTTAACCTTTCCGGCAATAATGGTTAAGCATTCCAGGCATAATGGTTAACCTTTTCGGCCAAAATGGCTAACCATTATTTGTAGATAACTCTAATAAGGGAAAAGCAAGATATTGTAATTTGCAAACACCTTGCCTGAAAATTTCGCAGAGCCTTCCTGCTTAAAAACAAAAATCGGGATACCCGGTCGCCAACTTGCGCCAAGCATCCCGAAAGATTTCATTGGATTTTTATTGTCTTACAAACACCTCTCCGTCAAATTTCACCTTATTTGATGAAATTACTTCAATCTCCCATTCTTCTTTTTCATCACCAAACGAACACTGCAGAGTAATCAACAGATTTCCTGTTTCACTTGTTTCTCTGCCTAGTACTTTATAGTTAAAGTACTCTTCCTCATCAATATGTAATTTCCCATCTTTATAAAAGTACTCACCGTAAACTCCTGTTCCATTGGAATTCAATGTAATGATAGAATACCCCCTATCGCCATTGTCAGTCCATTCACACTTCCATGTGCCAACAACAGAGAATGTTGATGGGTCGGACACACTTGGTCCGGAAGGATTTTGGGGATTTTGTGTTTCATCATCCTTACAAGAAACTAATCCAACACTCAGCACTGCTGCCACAAAAAAGGCAAACAAACCTTGAAAAAACTTTTTAGTCATAATACTTTGTTATAAATGTTTTGTGCAATATTGCCTTTGACCACCATAGCATCTGCACTGATTTTAGGGTATAAAAAAAGCGCAAACCCTACCATAATCTCAGCCAGGCTTACGACAACCTCTACACACTATGGACAAGTCTGCGCTTATGCGCACACTCCATGTGTGTAGGTTTTAGCTCGCAAAAATCTCGTTCGAGGTCGTAATTCGGCTGAGAAATTGAGCAACAATGTATTTACATTTCATACGAAATGCTCTGCAAAAATACTATCTTCTCATGAAAGAAACAAAATTTATGCTGGAAAAATTAATCTAATATGTGTATTTTCTCGCCACTATGCCAACACCTATATAAT
Source organism: Bacteroidaceae bacterium (assembly GCA_017631315.1). GTDB lineage: Bacteria > Bacteroidota > Bacteroidia > Bacteroidales > Bacteroidaceae > Physcousia. The sequence continues at coordinate 142,463 of JAGBTN010000003.1, forward strand.
CAGACGCAAACAGGGAGGTATCATATTACCCTTACACCTCCTGAAATAAAGGTTAACCTTTCGGGCAATAATGGTTAAGCATTCCAGGCATAATGGTTAACCTTTTCGACCAACATCCCACACCTTTCCGGCAGGCCCTGCTGGCGAAGTCTTCTCACACCCTCCTGTATTACACCAAGAAGGCTCTGTATCAAAAAGTTAAGCCTTCTGCCACGACTAAGAAATATATTCCAGAAATTGCCGTGTATCGTAGTTCACTATCAACCCATCGGGGAATTCTGTTTCTTGCAGGAGCGGCAGGACAAAACCGTAGTCGGCAATGGAGGCACTGAAATGGGCGTCGCTCCCCAGAATGACAGGCACTTCGTAATGCTTGCACAGGCGGAGTATCTCAAGATTGTTGGCGAGGGCTTTCTGCTTGCCACGCACGGGATTGAGGCTGCTGTTGTTGATTTCGAGTAAGGTGTTCGTCTCTTTCGCTGCCAGCACAATCGGTTCGAAGAGGAGTTCGGCAGTGCCGTCGCCCGGGTGGGTGATGATGTGCGTCCACGGGTTTCTTATGGCATTGACCATGCCTTGAGTGTTTTCCTCGATGGTTCCGCCCTGCCAGCAGAGCAGATGTATGCCGGCTATGCGGAGGTCGAGCAAGGGGTAGATGGTCTCGTCGAGGTCGATTGTCCCACGGGTATCAAGGATGTTCAGTTCGGCTCCAAGCAGGAGTCTGAGGCTTCCCATCTGCCGGGGCACGACATGAAGGTTGCGGAAATAGATGGGGTCGCACGTGCCCGGGATGCCCGGAGCATGCTCCGTGATGCCCAAGATGTCGAGGCCTTTTTGCTGAGCCACAGCCGCCATCTCCTGAAGGGTGCTATAGGCATGGCCGCTCATAATGGTATGCGTATGGACGTCAAGTGATATCTTCTTCATCTTCGAATGTTTTTCCTTCAAACGTAATGCTGTAAGCGTGTAACATCAGTCTTTCGGCAGGTTTGCCGTAAAGTCGATCGCCAACGATAGGGTTGTTCAGTCCGAGCGGATGGGCGCAGTGTACACGTAGTTGATGAGTGCGTCCGGTTATGGGCTGCAACTCCAGGAGGGCATGGCCTCCTTTGTTGGCCAGTACACGATAATGCGTCAGTGCCGGCTTGCCGTTCTGCTCATCGACCATCTGCCGAGGGCGATCGTCGATATCCGGACGCAGAGGCAAGTTGATGTCGCCCTCCTCTCCGACAGGCATCTCCCGCTCGAGCAGGGCGTGATACACCTTATGCACCTTGCGATGCAGGAAGATTGTCTGCAATTCGTGATACTTCTCGTCGGTCAAGGCAAGAAGCATCAAGCCGCTGGTGTCCATGTCGAGACGGTGTACAATGAGCGGCCCCTCGGCCGACGGCAAAGTCCTTCTTATGGCGTCCTGCACATTTGGCAGTTCGTCCTTGCCCGGCACGGAAAGCATTCCTGCCGGTTTGCTCACCACAGCCATTTCGCCATCATTATATATAATGTGCAATTGAGACAACAATCTCTCGTGTCCGGCAAGCAGCGGGTTGGGTTCCACGTCGAGCCCCCCGAGCATGTGGCGCAGGATGGGACGGCATTTGCTGTTGCACGAGGGGTAGTAATGTCCATCGTGACGCACCTCGCCTTTGGGCGAAGCACCCACCCAGAACTCGGCCATACAGAGTGGTTGCAAGCCTTCCTTGTATGCAGCCTGAAGAAGCCTTGGCGCACAACACTCGCCTGCTCCTGCTGGTGGCACGGCAGGAGCAAAGAGTTCTGTCAACGAACATGACTTACCGTGAGCATCCAAGAACGAGAACTGACAGAACAGCCACTGCTGCAAAGCATTGCTCCGCTCGTAGCGTTCCTCCTGCAATCGTGCCAATTCCCCTTGTCTCTCACGCAGAGCAGCCTCATCGTCAAAGATGCGTTGCTCCCAAGCCTGCTTCAGCCTTCGGTATTCTGCCTTTTGGTGTTGGCTTTCTCTAATAAGGAGTCCCACCCCATCCTCCTCGTCGGAAGAGGAGTTCTGGCGTTTGGCATCGCGCTCTGCCTTGCTTTGTTGCATGAACTCACGATAAGCGGCCAACTCCTCGTCCATTTGCCGGCGCAAAGGACTTGGCTGCATGGTGCTCTCGAGCAACAAGATGCGACGATTGATGGCACTAATGGCCGCTTCCTCTCTCTGGAAATAGCAACCGGGAGCCATCAAGTCGAAAACCGGAGGCACAAAATATTCGTGCTGCGTCTTGCCATCGAGCGTACCGGAAAAAGCAGCAAGGAAACCCAATCCATTGAGCGTTTTCACTATGAGGACTCCAAACATCTTGCCCTTTTGCAACTCATCGTGCCATTCTGCATGCCGACTGATGTAACGTCGCACCTCGTCGGCTGCTGCAACACAAAGCGGATGGGGTTCGTAGCAAAAAGGATAAGTAAATTGCTTAGGAGCATTTACCTTTTCAACGCAAAATGGCAAAGGATGCAAGCTTACAGCCATAAGACACCCTCCGGACCTTGATTAAAGAGCAAATCAACAATGCTGAGGTCTGGCAAGAAGCCGTGGCGCGAAGCAAACATCTGGTAGTAAGGCCGTGGCTCGAATGTTGGCAACGCAGCAAACGCATCGCCTTCAAAACAAGATGTTCTGCTTACGGGTTTACCAATGTCGAGCAACGAGGTAACCATCGCCATCAATTCTTCGTTGAAGTCTGCAAGGAATTCCCACTTCTTTTCATAGAAGGGGGCAAAGTCATCGGCATAATATTCAAAGAAAGGCGACTGCCTATAACTGCTCTCCAAAGCAATCCAATGTTGATGTCGCCAGTTGCCATGGTCGCTGATACGAATGTCACGCATAGGCGTCTTTGCTCCTGTCTTCACAACCGGTACAGTGAGAGCAAGCGCCCCATTAGGGCTGTCAATCCAACAGCGATTGCGAAAGGTCTGCTTCACAAAGTGGTCGCAAACCTCAAACCGCACTTCATCTGCACGAAAGTAAGCGCTGTAGTGAGATACAGGTGCAAGATAGCAGCAAGGCAACAACACGGCCAAAAGAACACTACTTTATGTTGTCGACCAAAGAGAACAGACGACTCCAGCGGATATGATGGCCGCTCAACCAAGAACGGTCTTTATCCGTGCTGAGCCAAATAAAGATAGGTTTGCCCACGATATGGTCCTCCGGAACAAAACCCCAATAGCGTGAGTCTGCCGAGCAATGACGATTGTCGCCTTGCATCCAGTAGTAGTCCATTCTGAAGGTATATTCCGTTGCCTTCTGTCCATTGATGAAGATGTCGCCTTCTGGTGTTACCTTCAATTCGTTGCCTTCGTAGTTGCGGATAGGACGCTCGTAAATGGCGATGTTGTCCTTGTTGAGTTGTATACTCTCTCCCTTCTTCGGAATCCAAATCGGGCCATAGTTGTCGCAAGTCCAACCTGTGTAGGCATTCTGCGGATAAAGACTTTCCTTGTCATTGTTTATGACAGGTGTAATGCTTGCCACATAGTCTGTATACTTCTCCAAACCCTCTTTTGCTGCATGAGTTAAAGGAATACATCCCGTCTGATACATGTCTTGAACATCATCCATGCTCAAGCCAAGTTCATAGACCACAGATTCCGGCAGATAGCTGGTGCGCAAATCAACATGATAGTTGAACTGCACGTTCTTTGGAGCAGGGTTCTCCTTGCCGTCGAGATAGACCACGCGGTTGCGAATCTCGAGCGTTTGGCCAGGCAAGCCTATGCATCGCTTTACGTAATTCTCTCGTCTGTCAACCGGACGCCAATCCACTTCTCCAAAATCCTGTGGAGCAAGACGAATGTACTTGCTGCCCAAATCATAGACGTTGCTATAATACTCTCGCTGCTTTTCTGGGGTCATAACCTCGGGTTGGGGCACTCTTCCCGTCTGTTGCTGGTAGAGTTGTGCGCCGATGCCATAACAAAGAGCATAGTATTCGGTTTGATATCTGACGTTGCTGACAATGGTGTCGCCTGCAGGATAATTGAAGACAACGATGTCGTTGAGTTGGATAGGCTTCGGAGAAACACGTTTATATTCCCATTGCGGCCATGTCAGATAGCTTTTTCCGCCAAAGGGAAGGGTGTGCTGACAGAGGGGCATGTGCAGAGGTGTCTGCGGAACACGGGGGCCATAGCTCATCTTGCTTACCAGCAGATAGTCGCCTACAAGCAGGCTTTTCTCCAGAGAACTGGAGGGAATGGTGTAGTTCTGGAAGAAATAGATATTGACAAAGTAGACCGCCACCAATGCAAAGACAATGGCATCCACCCAGCTCATCACGGTACGCACAATGGGATTCTCGGCGTCCTTCCACCACGTCCAGGGAATACGACGCGTTACGTAGGCATCGAAAATGAATGGGATGACGATGACGCCCCACCAGGCATCCACCCAATTTAGGAAGGCGATATATAGTGCAATGGCAATGATGGCTTTTGCCCAGTCTTTGGGTGTAGCCTTGTATTGTTTCTTTTCTGTCATATATGTGTGTGATTGGTATTTAGAACTGGAAGAGGTCTTCCATTGTCAACAGTCCGTTGTGCTGTGCGGTGTACTCTGCGGCAATGACTGCACCGAGTGCAAAGCCCTTGCGGCCATGGGCATCGTGTGTGATGGTTATCATGTCTTCGGGCGAATCGTAGGTGATGGTATGGATGCCGGGCACTTCTTTTCGGCGGATGTCGTCGATGCGAAGGACGCCTTCCTTTGTTTCGTGCAAGCCCCAACGCTCTTTGCGGTCGAGATTGTCCACTATTTGTTCTGCCAGGGTGATGGCTGTTCCGGAAGGAGCGTCGAGTTTGTGGACATGGTGTGTCTCGACGAGGTTAACATCGTACTGCTCGAAGCGGTTCATGATCTTTGCAAGATATGTGTTGACCGCACCGAATATGGCAACGCCCACACTGAAGTTGCTTGCCCAGAAGAGTGTTTTGCCGTCCTGACAAGCCTTGCGTACGTCGTCGCCATGTTCCTTCATCCAGCCTGTGCTTCCGCTGACAACCTTGACGCCTGCCTTCCATGCTTTGAGGTAGTTGTCGTAGGCTGTCCAGGGTGTTGTGAACTCGATGGCAACATCGGCACTGGCAAATGCTGGGGATTCGAACTCGTCTTGGTTGTCGATGTCTATGATGCTGACGATTTCATGCCCACGTGAAACGGCGATTTCTTCTATCATACGGCCCATCTTGCCGTAGCCTATAAGTGCTATTTTCATATGTTATCTTATATTTCTTATGCAAAGGTATGGCTTTTCGCTTAAATATACTTAAATTTGTTTCACAAAATAAGTTAACGGAGCCAAAATAGGAATGGAAAGGCTGCTGCACTATGTCTGGAAGCACAAGTTGCTGCCACTCGGTCCTCTCCGCACGTCGGAGGGGCTGGAGGTGGAGGTCATCGACCTGGGTCTTCACAACCACGACCAGGGCCCCGACTTCTTCAATGCCAAGATTCGGCTGGGCGGAACGCTATGGGCGGGCAACATTGAGATGCATCTGCGCTCGTCGGACTGGTACAGACATGGTCACGACAGCGACCCCTCCTACAACAGTGTCATCCTGCATGTTGTGGGGGAGGTTGACGGTGAGGCCAGGACTCTGGAGGGAAAGACGTTGCCTCAGGTTCGGCTTGACATTCCGGAGTACATCCGCACGAACTACGAGGTGCTTTGCCGGACGGAGGATTATCCGCGTTGCCACCGTATTATTCCGTCGCTGCCGCTGCTGAAGGTGCATCAATGGATGGATGCTTTGCTTGTGGAGAGGCTGAGGGAGCGGTCGGAAAGGATAACGATGCTGGCGGAAAGGCTGGGTGGCGACTGGGAGCGTGCCACGTTTGTCACGCTGAGCCGCAGTTTCGGTTTTGGTCTGAACGGCGATGCCTTCGAGCGTTGGGCCATGCGTATTCCGCTTTCGGCGGCAGGCAAGCATCGCGACGACCTGTTCCAAATCGAGTCGCTCTTCCTGGGTATGGCAGGCCTCATCGACGAGATGGAGAAGCAGAGGAGCGGCTCGGAGGTTCGGCTTCTCAGGCAGGAGTTTGAGTTCCTGAAGCACAAATTCGGCCTGACAGACGCGATGGAGCGGTCGGACTGGTGCTTCATGCGAACCCGTCCCCGCAACTTTCCCTACCTGCGCATCCTGCAGATAGCGGAACTCTACCATGGCGGCAAGGCCCAGATGAGCAAACTACTGGAAGCCGAAAGCATCGAGAGTCTGCAGGAATGCATGAGGGTGAAGGGAATGACGGCTGCAAGCCGCAGGCTGCTCATCATCAACACGGCGGTGCCCTTGCTCTTCGCCTATGGCAAGCACAGCAGTAATGAGGACATCTGCCAGCGTGCCATCCGCCTTCTGGAGGCCTTGCCTGCGGAGAACAACCACATTCTGCGACAGTGGCAAACCTGCGGACTGAAGGTCGCCACGGCAGCCGACAGCCAGGCACTCATACAACTCAAACGCCAATACTGCGACAGGGCAGACTGCCTCAGGTGCAGGTTCGGATACGAATACCTGCGGGGGAGCAAAAAAGATGGCGTGCCTTGTCGGCAATAATGCTTAACCATTATGCCCATAAAGGTTAACCCTTTCGGGCAACAAGGCAGTAGATGTTTTACAATAACCCATAAGTAACTAAAAATCACAACAGATGAAGAACTACGCATACCAACTGAAGATGAAGGTCCGCGACTACGAATGCGACATGGAAGGCATCGTCAACAACGCCAACTACCAACACTACATGGAACACACACGGCATGAGTTTCTGCTCGAGACAGGCATCAGTTTCGCCGAAATGTGCGAGCAAAACATCATCTCCGTAGTGGCACGCATCGCCATCGACTACAAGACACCACTCCGCAGCCGCGACGAATTCCTCTCATGTCTGAACATTCGGCAAGAAGGCGTCCGCTACGTCTTCTACCAAGACATCTACCGTCTGCCCGACATGAAACTGGCCACACGAGGAAAAGTGGACGTCGTATGCCTCGTCGACGGCAAACTGAGCCGCTGCCCCGAACTGGAAGAAAAACTGAAAGCCCACTACTCCGAAGAATGACCGACCAGGAAACACTCTACATGATGGCATTGGCGCAAGTCCCATCGGTCAGCCAGACAAACCTGCATCTGCTGATCGACGAACTGGGAACAGCCACCGCCATCTACGAAAACCGCAAGTCGCTCAAGGAACTCCTGCCAGCCGCCTCGCAGAAGACACTCGACGCCCTGGCCTCCATAGACAACCATCTGAAACGCGCCGAAGAAGAACTCCAGTTCTGCAAGGAAGGCAAAATACAATGCCTGGGCATCAACGACAACAACTACCCACAACGACTCAAGGACTGCAACGACGCCCCAATACTCCTATACTACCGCGGCTCCGCCAACCTCAACACACAACACATCGTCAGCATGGTAGGCACACGGCAAATCACCGCCTACGGAAAAGACCTCTGCCGCACATTCGTCCGCGACCTGAAGCAAATCTGTCCCGACACCCTCGTAGTAAGCGGACTGGCCTACGGCGTAGACATCCATTGCCACAAGGCAGCCCTGGAAGAAGGACTCGACACCGTCGGCGTCCTGGCCCACGGCATGGACCAAATCTATCCGCGAATGCATCGCGACACAGCAAAACAGATGCTCACACAAGGAGGCCTGCTGACGGAATACCTCTCGCGAACCCCAATCGACAAACGCAACTTCGTCCAGCGCAACCGCATCGTGGCAGGAGTGGCCGACGCCATCATCGTAGTGGAAAGCGCAACAAAAGGCGGTTCGCTCATCACCGCAGACATCGCCCTCAGCTACAACAGGCAAGTGTGGGCCTAGCCCGGCCGCATCACCGACACCTACTCGGCAGGTTGCAACAAACTCATCACCTCGAACAAAGCCTCCCTGCTCCTCGATGCCGAAGACTTCTGCCTTTCAATGGGCTGGACCAACGACATTCGGCACAGGAAGAAACTCTCCGACGGCATACAGCAAGAACTCTTTTCCGACTTCTCGGCAGAGGAACGGCGCATCGTGGAAGCCCTCGCCAAGGCAGACAGCAAGCAAATCAATGTGCTTTCCGTAGAGACGAACATCCCCATCGGGCAGCTCTCCAGCCTCCTCTTCACGCTTGAAATGAAAGGCGCGGTGCAGATGCTCGTCGGAGGCAAGTACAAAATTGCCCGATAAACCCTGCCAACATCCCCATTATGAACAACTAAGACACCACAAGGCCTTGAGGATTGGGCTTTATTTCCTACTTTAAGGTTTTTTAATTGCCAAAAGTTTGTAGATAAGGAAAAAGTCCCTAACTTTGCACCCGATAACTTATAAAACGGAAGAAAGACAAGGGTTTCGGCCAAGAAGGGGTCGGGATTCTTATTTTTTTCGTACTTTGCGGAGGCATATAAGGTTGCGGAGCACACCTGCCGATGCGCATCTACATATATAATAAGGTATAACTCAAACGACAATAATATGGCTTACATGACTCAAAAAGGCTACGATGAGCTCGTAGCGAAACTGCAGCACATGGAGAGCGTGGACCGTCCCGCTGCCAGTGCCGCCATTGCCGAGGCGCGCGACAAGGGCGACCTCTCGGAGAACGCAGAGTATGATGCTGCCAAGGAATGGCAGGGAAAACTGGAGACTGAGATTGCAATGCTCAAGAAAACCATCATCGAAGCGAAGATTATCGACATTACACATCTCGACACAAGCACCGTGCAGATTCTCTCTACCGTAGAGCTGCGCAACGTGAAGAACAAGATGACGATGAAGTACACCATCGTCAGCGCAACGGAAGCCGACTTGCGCAATGGCAAAATCAGCGTGGAGACTCCCATCGCAAAGGGTTTGCTTGGCAAGAAAGTGGGCGACATTGCCGAGATTAAAGTACCTCAAGGCACCGTTCAACTCGAGGTGATGAGCATCTCTTTCGACTAAGAGATGACTCCCATCGCCAAACAATAAATAGTAAACCGTCATAACGCAAACAGACATGGCAAGCATCTTTTCCCGCATCGTGGCCGGTGAAATACCGAGCTACAAGATAGCCGAGGACGACCGCTACTACGCCTTCCTCGACATCAGCCCCCTGCAGAAAGGGCACACACTCGTGATTCCCAAACGTGAGGTGGACTACATCTTCGACCTCGAAGACGACGAACTCGCCGGACTTCAAGTGTTCGCCAAGAAGGTAGCCAACGCCATCAAGCGTGCCATCCCCTGCGTCAAAGTAGGACAATGCGTGCTGGGGCTCGAAGTTCCCCATGCCCACATCCACCTCGTCCCCATGCAGAGCGAGGCCGACATGCGCTTCAATGCACCACACCTGCAGCTCACGACGGAAGAGTTCCAGCAGATAGCCGAAAGCATCCGAAAGGAACTGTAAACCACCGCCTTGGGCAACCACGAAATAATGCTTAACCATTATCGGCAATTAGGTTAACCATTATGGACATAATGCTTAACCATTCCAGCCAAAAAGGTTAACCCTTTTCCAAACACACCCCGACAACTAAAACTAAAACCCTAAAACACCCTGAACTATGAAAACAAGAATCATTGCAGCCATCGCCATGCTCAGCATCGCACTTGGCATCCAAGCACAGAAACACGAGTTTGGCAACTGGAAACGCTACGCCAAAGCAAACAAAGAACTCGGCGCACCCGCCAAAGGCGAAAAACGCGTCGTACTGATGGGCAACTCCATCACCGACGGATGGCCACACACACGTCCAGACTTCTTCAAGAACAACAACCTCATCGGACGAGGCATCGGCGGACAGACATCATACCAGTTCCTACTCCGCTTCCGCGAAGACGTCATCAACCTACAGCCCAAAGTAGTAGTCATCAACTACGGCACAAACGACATCGCCGAAAACACCGGCCCATACGACGAAGACCTCACCTACGGCAACGTACTCTCAATGGTTGAACTGGCACGCTACCACAAGTGCAAAGTCATCCTCACCAGTTGCCTGCCCGCAGGCGGCTTCAGCTGGCGACCGGCCATCACCGACGGCATGGACAAAATACGTAGCCTCAACGCACGCGTCAAAGCCTATGCCGAAGCAAACAAAATCCCATACGTCGACTACTTCAACGCCATGCTCAACGAAGACGGCACAGCCATGAACCCAGAGCTGGCCAACGACAACCCCGGCGTACACCCCAATGCCGCAGGCTACGCAATCATGGAGAGCCTACTCCTACCCGTCATCAAGAAACTTCGCTAAACAAACACTATGGCAGACAACAAGTATTGCCTCATACTGGCCGGAGGCAACGGCAGTCGACTCTGGCCCATCAGCCGAACAGTCAAGCCCAAACAATTCCTCGACCTCTTCGGCACAGGACGAACACTGCTACAGCAAACCTACGACCGCGTAGCCAAGTTCATCGACCCCTCACACATCTACGTCAGCACAAACGTAGCATACCTGCCACTCGTCTATGAGCAGTTGCCCGAACTGGACGACATGCACATCCTCGAAGAACCAGTACGACGCGGCACACTCGCCTCCGTAGCATGGGGCTCCGTCTTCATCGCAAAACAAAACCCGCAAGCAACACTCTTCGTCACACCCGCCGATCAGATAATCCTCAAAGAGGAACAATACCGGCAAGACGTGCTCCACGGAATGGAATTTGCAAGCGAAAATGACGGACTCCTCGTCATGGGCATCACACCATCACGACCCGAAACAGGCTACGGCTACATCCAAATGAACGACGATCGGCCACTCAGTCACGACATCTACCCCGTCAAGTCCTTCACCGAGAAACCCGACGCCGAGTTTGCCAACATATTCATGCAGGAAGAAAACTTCCTCTGGAACACCGGACTGCTGTGCTTCAACACACGCGTCATGCTGGATAATCTCTTCATGCTCATACCCGAGTACCGACTCGAGATACCCCGTCTGATGGCAGAAGCCGAAAGCAACGACCCAAAACTCGTGCCCGAAAACTTCAATGTCCTACCCAATCGCAACATGGACGTCAGCATTCTCGAACGAAGCGAACACGTCTATGTACAACGCGGACACTTCGGCTGGGCCGACATCGGCACATGGGCAAGCATCGGAAAGGACCTCCCTGCTAACGACGAGGGCAACATCCTGCTCAACACCGATGCACATCTCTACGAGTGTTCGGGCAACATTGTCCGTCTCCCCGAAGGCCGAACGGCAGTTATCAAAGGGCTGAAAGACTACGTTGTGGCAGAGGAAGGAGAGATTCTCATGATATGTCCGCGCCAAGATGTTGCAGCAATGCGCCGCATGCACACAGACACAAAGTTCGGCGACTCTAAGAATTAAGTGCTTCTTTCACCTGTTCGACATCGGCAAAGACGCTTCGAACGGGTTTATCATCACGGATAATGTCTTCCGTCCAATTGGGTTCGTTAAAGAATTCATTTGGGTGGAAGACATGCATTTTATAGAACTTCGTCAGGTTTAGGCGAAGTTCTGTTGTCAATGCAGGCTTCAATGCGAATGGTTTATCTTGTTTCCATGCGATGATTTGCACGCAGATGCGTTCCAAATCGTTGAGTTGTGAGCGTTCGAAGGCTTCGACAAAGAGTTTGCTGTTTGGTTCCACTACGCCACAGAAGCGCAGTCTCCAACTGGCACTTTCTGCGCAGAGCAGGGAGATTTGCATGTAGTAGTTGCTGTCATTGACGAAGTAAGATTCGAAATCTGTAGTGGAAAACTCCTTGATATTGTCGGGCAGGAAGGAGAGATAGAGGTTGAGTCGTTCTCCTTCTCGCCTTTCGAGTGGTTTGGGTTTGAAGGTGGTTGGTTTTTCTTCGGGTTCGTCTTGTTCTCTTGCTCTGCTGGGGGAAGTGGTTTGGGGGTGGCTGTTTTCTGTTGTATTTGTTGTTCCTTTGTCGTATGTTTCGTTGCCTACGACTACTACTTCCTGCATTTGCATTGGTATTTCGAAGCCGTCTTCATCTTCGACGAGGACGATGTTTTTTCCTTGGAAGCCGCTCACTCTGCCTCCTCCTGCTTCGGAGAGGAAGCGCACTTGGTCGCCTATTTTCATAAGTCTTCTGTGTTTTTGTTTTTGCAAAGTTACGGAATCGTGCGTTAATAAGCAAATTTATTGTGCTGTTCCGAAGGCTTTGTTGTATGGAATATGGTGGCAGGGCGGGATATTTTGGAGATGGCTATTTTGTATTTTGAATTAACTTTCGTACCTTTGCAGTGCTTTTATTATGGAAACGAAACAGATTCAGATACGCGATTACGACTATCCTTTGCCCGACGAGCGCATTGCCAAGTTCCCGTTGCCTGAGCGCGACTGCAGCAAATTGCTTGTCTGCGATGGCGGTCGCATCAGCCATACGCAGTTCCGTTCTTTGCCTTCGTTGCTGCCGGAGGGTGCTTTGATGGTGTTCAACAACACGCGGGTTATCCAGGCGAGGCTGCATTTCCGCAAGGGTGAGGCTCAGGATGGTGCTCTCATCGAGGTGTTTCTTTTGGAGCCTGCCACGCCTGTGGAGTATCAGGAGAACTTCCTGCAGCGTGGGAGTTGCTCGTGGTATTGCCTTGTGGGCAATCTGAAGAAGTGGAAGGAGGGAGTCCTATCCAGAGATTTCTATATTCAAGATTCCAAATTCAGGCTCACGGCGGAGCGCATCGGCACGCATGGCACGAGCCAGGAGATACGGTTCTGCTGGGAAGCCTCTCCTAATTCCTCCCCTGAAGGGAAGGACTTACAATCATCCCCCCCTAAGGAGGAAACGGAGGATTCCTTCACCTGGGCGGAGGTCATCGACGCCATCGGCGAACTTCCCATACCGCCATACCTCAACCGCAAGACGCAGGAGAGCGACAAGACGACGTACCAGACGGTCTATTCCAAGATAAAAGGTTCGGTGGCAGCCCCTACGGCGGGACTGCACTTCACGCAGCGGGTTCTTGCCGACATCGATGCTCGCGGCATAGAACGCGAGGAAGTGACGCTCCACGTGGGCGCAGGCACGTTCCGCCCCGTCAAGAGTGAGGACATCGGAGGCCACGACATGCACACCGAGCACATTGCCGTCCGGCGGCAAACCATAGAGCGTCTGCTGGCACACAACAGCGAGGCGATTGCCGTAGGCACCACCAGTGTGCGCACACTCGAAAGCCTCTACTACATGGGGGTGCTCGCCAGCCAAGGCAAAGAGGACCTGCACGTGCCACAATGGATGCCGTATGAACACGACAACCGGCTCACGGCAACAGAAGCCCTCGCAGCCCTGTTGCACTATCTGGACGAGAGGAACGAGGAAGTGCTCCACTCCAGCACACAGATAATCATTGCACCCGGCTACAAGTATCACATTGTCCGCCGCATAATCACCAACTTCCACCAGCCGCAAAGCACACTGCTTCTGCTGGTAGGCGCCTTCATCGGAGACAAATGGCACGACGTCTACGACTACGCCCTCGCCCACGACTTCCGCTTCCTCAGCTACGGCGACAGTTCGCTCCTCATACCCTAAGCCACAACACACCCACAGGCACGTCTCAAAAATAGGTTAACCTTTCCGGCAAGAATGGTTAACCTTTCTTCATATAATGGTTAACCTTTCCGCCCATAATGCTTAACCTTTTCCGAAAGACAGAAAATCCCCTCAAAAAAAGCCGCCCAACCATTCTTTTTTGCAAACATCATACCATTTTGGCACAACAAAGTGCAAAAATAAGCACTAAACAGACATTTTCGCATCAAAGCATTGCCAATGTAGGCGATAATCACTAATTTTGCAAGAAGAAAAACAACAGGCAAAATCTAAAACATCACATAATGAAAACCAAATCACTACTGACACTATTAGCCACATTCTTCGCCCTCACAACCATGGCCGAAGACCTGAAAGTCGTCACCACACCAGTTGACGGAGGCTTCACCATCGCCGGACAAGAAACCGCCGACAAAGCCATCCTCCTCTACGACAGCCAAGACGCCGAAGTCGTACAGACCGTCGTAGACTGTCTCCTGTCCGACCTCAAAGCCGTCACAAAGAAAACATTCAGCAAATACAAAACCAAACCCACCACAGCCCAAAACCCCATCATCGTCGGCACCATAGGGCAATCCACATACATCGACAACCTCATCGCCCAAGGCAAAATAGACGTAAACGAAATCAAAGGCAAATGGGAAGCTTTCGGCATGCAGGTAGTCGACAACCCCATGGAGGGAACAGAACGAGCACTCGTCATCTTCGGCGCACAACCACGAGGCACAGCCTACGGCATGTTCCACCTCAGCCGCCTGATGGGCGTATCACCATGGATATGGTGGGCAGACGCAACACCCACCACAAAGACACAACTCTACGTCACACCCGGCAGATACATCTCCGGAACACCATCCGTCAAATACCGAGGCATCTTCCTCAACGACGAAGACTACGGCCTCCGACCCTGGGCAGCCAAGAAGATGGACACCAACCTCAACAACTTCGGACCCAAAACCTACGCAGCCATCATGGAACTACTGCTGCGCCTGCGAGCCAACACCCTCTGGCCCGCCATGCACGCAGGCTCAAGAGCCTTCTGGTACGAAAAGACCAACATCCCACTCATCATGAAGTACGACATCTACATGGGCTCAAGTCACTGCGAACAAATGCTGCGCAATAACGAATACGAGTGGGGCTGGAACGGCGACAAGTACGGCGGACACTACAACAGCGACTGGGTGTGGCACTCCAATCAAGACATGATCAAACGCTACTGGGCAGAACGCGTAGGCGAAAGCCGTGGCAAAAACGCCATCTACACCCTCGGCATGAGAGGCGTACACGACACCGGAATCAACGGATACAACTCAACAGCCGAACGAGTTGCCGCACTAACCGAAATCATAGCCTACCAGAGACAACTGCTCGCCGACAGCATAGGCGACCCAACCACCATACCACAAATATTCATACCCTACAAGGAAGTGCTCGACTGCTACAACGCCGGACTGAAAGTTCCCGAAGATGTCACCCTCATGTGGGTCGACGACAACCACGGATACATACGCCAAATGCCCGACAAAACCGAACAAGCACGCTCCGGAGGCAACGCCATCTACTACCATCTCTCCTATTGGGGCAGCCCGGACTCCTACCTCTGGTTGAGCACCATCTCACCCTCTCTTTGCAGTTACGAACTGAGTAAAGCCTACGCACAAGGCATCAAAGACCAATGGATCATCAACGTAGGCGACATCAAACCTGCAGAAGAAGAACTGGAATTCTGCATGGATCTGGCATGGGACATCAACAGCTGGACGCCGGAAAGAGCATATCTCTACACCAGAGACTGGGCCGCACGCATCTTCGGCGAAGAGCTTGCCGACGAAATCAACTCGATAAAAATGGCTTATTATCGTTTGGGCATTGCTGCAAAGCCAGAGCATGTGCAGCTTTGTCACTTTGATCATTCGAACACACAGATTGACGAACGCATTGCAGAGTACCAGGATTTGTACAATAGGGCAAAGGCTCTCGTCAGCAAAGTCCCTCGCACTTTGCGCGACGCCTACTGCCATCTTGTGGAATATCCTGTTTGTGCTTGTGCCAAGCAGAACATCAAGTTGCTCCGTGCACGCCAGAGTTTCGAGTATGCTTGGGCTGGACAGAAGGAGAAGGCGCTGAGCTATTCAAGTGCTGCGCAAGCGGCTTTCAACGACATCAAATCGCTTACCACTAAATATAATGCTGGCTATACGAACAATGGCAAGTGGCAGGGCATGATGGACTTCCAGCCTAATGACTGGGCACAGCACTTGATGCCGGCGGTTGCCACTGCGGCGGATGTGGCAGAGCAGCAGAGCAGCATTCTGCAACCAGAGGTTCATATTATTGCGGGCGGTTGCTTCGACCATACTTCGGCTACGGTGAAGACTTTGTATGGTCTTGGCATTCAGGGCAGCACGGCTACGGTTTGGCCTCTTGACATGCAGGCTTATTCTTCGGCTGCCTCTGCTCCTTATGCGGAATATACTTTGCCTGTGCAGAAGGGGTTGAATGTGATTCAGGTCCGTTGCCTGCCTACGTTCCGCTTGAACAAGGGTTATGACCTCCGTGTGGGCGTTTCTATTGATGGTGGTGCTGCGGAGATTCAGTCCATCAAGCAGACGGAGCGCACCGAGGCGTGGGACGAGACGGTTGCTTTGGGCTATATTCCTGTGGGTGTTCACTACACGAGTACGGAGGATAAGACGGTTTCTGTTCGTGTTTACTTTATGGATCCGGGCCTTTGCGTGAGTGCTTTGGCAAGTATTCCCTTCAGTGTTGGGGCGGAAGACCTTACGGATTTGCTGACGAACCCTGACTTCGAGTACGGCACGAGTGGTACGCTTGTGCCGAGGGGCGGTATGGTTCGCGGTGTGCCTAAGGGTTGGAAAGCGACCGGAACGATGAACGGCAATTCGTGGGGTGTCAACCAGGATGCCAAACATCTGTGGGGTGTCAGCATGTATTGGGCAAGTGCCAAGCCTATGCCCAACGTTTACGAGTTGTCGCAGACCATTCCTGCAACGAGACTTGGGGCGGGCACTTATCTTGTCACCTGCCTGCTGGGTGTTCAGAAAGACAAGTTGGCGAACTGCCGACTGTTTGCGAACAAGAGTGTGCAGTACTATGGCAAGGAGAGCGACTATCTGTCGTCTATGCTCACTTCGGGCGAGACGAACACTTTTGCGGGCTACGGTGCTTCCGGGGCTGGCAAGATGACGCTCCGCCCGATGGCTGTGATGGTGACGCTCAAGGACGGCGAGAGCCTGAAATTGGGTATTCGCTCGAGCAACTTCAAGGCGGACGGCACCCGTTCTACGAACGACAGTCACGGTTGGTTCAAAGTGGACCATTTCCGCCTGCAGCGCATCGATGCGGAAGAGATTACGACGGAAATCGACCGCATAGAAGCGGAAGACGAGTGGCAGGGGCTGACTGAGAACGACCTGCAAGACGGCCAGTTCTTCGACCTGCAAGGGCGTCGGTTCGACTTTGGCCCTGCTCGTCAAAGCGGCATCTTCATCCTGCGTCGCCCGGACGGCAGCGTCATCAAATTTGCGAAGTAAACCATGTCTGAAATAATGCTTAACCATTATTGCCAAATAGGTTAAGCATTATGGGCGGAAAGGTTAAGGGTTTTGGCCGAAAAGGTTAACCTATTTTTCCGACACGACACTGGCATTTGAACTACACCCCTTGCCTCGCTCTTTCAGAACTCGAGGTAGGGGTGTAATTTTTCTATGTCTGTCGGACGAAATTCGTCGAGTTCGCGGAGCACATCGATGCTTTGAATCGCCCCATGATCACGGCGATATTCGCTGATGGCCTTGGCCTGATAGAAACTGATGTACGGGTGTTTCATGAGTTGCGAAACAGAGAGTCGGTTGACGTTCACACGTCTCACAGGCTGCGGCGAGAGCGTCATGTAGCGAAGCACACTGTCGGGCATCTCCGTTGCCTCCATGGCCTGCTCCTTCGTCACAAAGCCTCCCAGTGCATTCCGATAGGCCACAATGCGGGCAGCCCGCTTCGAAGCAATGCCCGGCACCATCTTCAACAGCGTCGTGTCTGCAGTGTTGACATCAACCGTCTGCCCCACCCTCAACTTATCCCTTCGGGGGAACGTATCACGAGGCACAACATCCTCACAGCAAACCTCCGCCACAGGCGGCTCCACAGCCCTCGCCGGCTCACGCCTCTCACGAGGCTCTTCGCGCTCCACATAGCGGAACCTTGGAGCAATGCGTATGTAAGGCTCCAGACGAACCCATTGCTCCACAGTCAGATTGGGCACATTCCTGAACTCCTCCACCCTGCTATATCGGCCACGCTTTGCACGATATCGGTAAATACTGCGCACCTGCCAAGGAGAAAGACCCAAGCGAAGGAGCGTCGTAGAATCGGCAGTATTAGGGTCGAAAGGAAAGACTTCTACCGAATCCTCCGCAGTGGCATAAGTGATGTCCCTCACCACATAGTCCGACTTCCTGCTCATCACCTTCCTTTTCTCACTGCCACTGTCGGCACTCTGCCACCTCCATACAGACAAACCAATGATGGCTAACAACAGCAACCACTCAATGACAAGCAATGCCCGACGCTGAGACGAAGTAAAGAAAGGCAGACGCTTCATGCAACAAGCTCCTGCACAAAGACCGCAGCAATAGCAAGCGGAGCCACATAGCGAACAATGAAATAATACAAACGGAACAGACGGAAACGCACCGTACCACCATTCGTCAACTCATCCTCCACCAGCCTGCGGTCAAGATACCAACCGGTAAACAAACAAATAACAATGCCGCCCAAAGGAAGAATCACCTTCGAAGAAACAAAATCAAACAACTCAAACAGATTCATGCCGAACAAAGTCAGATGACTCCACATGCCAAAAGACAAAGAACAAGCAACGCCAAGCGTCATACAAGCAACCGAAACAATGACCGCAGCCCTTTTGCGCGGAATGGAAAAGGTCTCCAAAAGATACGCCGTAACACTCTCATGCAACGACATAGCACTGGTCAAAGCCGCCAACATAAGCAGCAAATAAAACAGACCCGAGAAGACATATCCCAACCACGGAACACCATGGAAAGCAATATTGAACACACTTGGCAAAGTAATGAACACCAATCCCGGACCGGCATCCACACTGACACTGTCCACACTGAACACCGCAGGGAAAATAAAGAAACCACTCAACACAGCAACAGACGTATCAATAGCACCCACACCCATCGCCGTCTTAGGTAATCTCGTATCCGACCTGAAGTAAGAAGCATAAGTGCAAAGACAACCCATCGCAAGGCTCAACGAATAAAAAGCCTGCCCTACAGCACTCAGAACAACACTGCCCGTAATCTTAGAGAAGTCCGGCTTCAGCAAAAAGCGAAGCCCCTCGGAACTGCCAGGCATACTGAACGAACAAACAACCAATATGCCTATAATGAAAAGCAACATCGGCATCATCAACTTCGAGAACCTCTCAATGCCAGACTGCACACCACGAGCAATGATAACGTGTGTCAATCCCATAAAAGCCAATGCCATCAGCACCGGCATCCAAGGGTCCGTCACAAAATCATTATAGACAAGATTGTAATCCCGGTCAGCCATCAGTTGTCCCCCAACCGACTGAATGAAGTAAAAAAGCGTCCATCCACTCACAACTATGTAGTAGGAAAGAATGATAAAAGCAACAAAAACACCTGCCACACCCTCTAAACGCCACCACTTTCCGGGAGCGAGTTTGGAAAAAGCGGTAATGGTGTTGGCACGAGTATGTCTGCCTATAAGGAACTCGCTCATCATGACGGGGATGCCAATGAAAGCAATGCAGAGGAGATAGACCACGATAAATGCCGCGCCGCCGTTGTTCCCGACCTCGGTAGGGAAACGCCAAACATTGCCAAGACCTACGGCAGAACCTGCCGCGGCCAACACTGCTCCTATCTTACTGCCAAAGTTACTTCTTGTTTCCATGCTGTTATTTTATAATGAGAGGTATTAGTTCGTTGAGAAATATGATGAGGATGCCGGCCGGAACGACCCAGCGAATGAGCAGAAGAAGCGGACGCATGAAGCGGACGGGGATGTGGCCGTCGTTTGTCAACTGCTGTTCGACGAGGCGTTTGTCGAGGTAATGTCCGACGAAGAGGGTCATCAGGAGGCCTCCCAGGGGCATGAGGAATTTTGTGACGGTAACGTCGAAGAGGTCGAAGATGCCAAGCCCGAAGACTTTTATCTCTTGCCATGGGCCGAAGGAGAGCGAGCAGAAACTGCCCAGCAGGAGGCAGATGGCGGTGACGATGACTGCGGCTGTGTGTCGGCTTTTACGGAAGTGTTCGGAGATGAAGGCTGTGCATATCTCGTGCATGCTGATGCTGCTTGTGAGGGCTGCCAGCAGGAGGAGTACGTAGAAGAGGAGGGCAAAGATGTATCCGACGAGGGGTATTTCACCGAACATCATGGCGAAGACGTTGGGCAGTGTGATGAATACGAGTCCGGGGCCTGCGTCGGGTGCGATGCCGACGCTGAATACTGTGGGGAAGATAATGAATCCGCTGAGGATGGCTACTGCGGTGTCGATGATGCAGACGTTGGTGGCGGACTTGACGAGGCGTGTTTCCCGGCTGAAATATGATGAGTAGGTGACCAGGCAGCCTATGCCTACGCTGAGGGAGAAGAAGGCTTGTCCCATTGCTCCGAGTATGGTGTCGATGGTGACTTCGCTCAAATCGGGTTGGAGCAGGAAGCGTATTCCTTCGGATGCGCCTGGCATTGTGAGCGAGAAGCCTACGAGGATGACGATGATGGCGAGGAGGAGGGGCATCATGAGTTTGGAATAGCGTTCGATGCCGTGCTGTATGCCTCGTGCCACGACGAGGTGTGTGAGCAGGAGGAATGCGGCGAGATAGGCGATAGGCTGCAGGGGTGAGGCGACGAAGGTGTTGAAGGCTTGTGTGAAATCGGTGTCGCCCTGAACATGAAGGTGGCCTAAGACGGACTGTGTGGTGTAGTGCAGGGTCCAGCCTGCCACGACGGAATAGTATGAGAGGACGAGGAATCCGCCCAGCACGCCCATGATGCCGGCGAGCACCCATGGTTTGCCGGGGGCGAGTTTCTGGTAGGCTCCGATGGCGTTGCTGTGCGAGGAGCGTCCGATGACGAACTCGCTGACCATGACGGGCATGGCAAGGAAGAAGATGAAGCAGAGATAGATGAGGATGAAGGCTGCGCCGCCGCCTTTGCCTACCTCTGTGGGGAAGCGCCATATGTTGCCCAGCCCGACTGCCGAGCCTGCGGAAGCCAGCACGACTCCCAGTTGGCTGCCGAAACTGCCTCTGGCTGTGTTATCATTGTTCATGTGGGAATGTTTTTAGGAAAATATGTTGCAAAGATACACAAAATTCTCGTACCTTTGCCGTGTTCTTCTTAAAAAAAGTCCTTATATGCTGCTGCTCTATTTCCGACGCTACCCCATTACTTTTCTTTTGGCTTTGGCCATTGTTTTGCTCTCGCTGTTGCCCATACCGGATGTCAGGATGCCGGTGGAGGTTCCGCTTGTGGACAAGTGGACGCACATGGTGATGTATGGTGTGCTGACACTTGTGATTTGGCTGGAATACATCAGGGCACACAGGCAGATGCGTGGCCTTAGGCTGCTGTTGTTGGCTTTCCTTGCGCCCATTGCGATGGGCGGTGCTTTGGAACTGATGCAGGCCTACCTGACGACGTGCCGCAGCGGCGAGTGGCTGGACTTTGTGGCCAACAGCATCGGAGCCGTTGTCGGTGCCGGCTGCGGACTACTGGCGAGCAGGCTTGGGGGTCGCTCTTCTGCCAAACCGAAAACAGGGGTATGAATCCGAGGCTTAGGCCTCCGTTGAAAAAGGTTAACCTTTTCGGCAATAATGCTGTACCATTCTAACAAGAAAGGTTAACCATTATCGGCATAATGGTTAACCTATTTTGAGAGGGAGGTACGCCCTGTTTGGGGGCGACCCCTTCCTTGTGTTTTCGGTCTGTTGTTTTACTTAATGAGAATCTTCTTGCGCTGGAAGATGTAAAGCCCGCTCTCGAACTCACGAACCTGCTCGGGAGTGGCATCCTTCATGACGAGTTTTCCGTCGGGAGTATAGACGTCCGACGGGCCGTCGTACTTCCTCTCCACCACATCGGCAATGGGCGTTGCCGTATCGCTGGCAGGGAACATGAGCATCAGCGCAGGCATACCGCTGGCACCATAACTCTCTACGACATCGGTCGAAGCAGTCTTCTTGGCAAAATAGCCAATCTGAATGCCACGCTCTGCGTCCATGTTGGTGTAAGCCTTCTGGATGTTCTTCTGGATGTGCGTCAGGTACTTCTTCACATAAGCAAGGCTCAAGTCGCATTCATAGACAAGCATCTTGATGTACTGCGCATAGATGGCAGCATAAATGCCCTGCTCGTAGCCGTTCTCATACTTGAGGATGCCGGCAGTACACATGTTGTTTATCACATAATCTGCTGCACGGCGAGCCTTCGAGAGGTATGAGACCTCGCCCGTCAACTTGTAGAGCATACAGCTGGCACCAATATAAGTGGCCTGGTTGTAGAGATGGTCGGTAAACTCCGGACCACCGCCATGGATACCGTCCGCCACACGGCCGCTGCTGTTGACAAGCGTCTTGTCCGCCCAAGCATAAACCTCCTTCGCCTTCTCCAAATACCATTCCTTGGTTTGCATCGTAGGACGCGCAGCCGTCGGGACAGATCTGCCTTCAGGAACAATCGTATGCAACAGGCAGGCAGCAATAACAGTGGGGAAATTGATGCAAGCCGAACGGAAATCGCCAGGCTTGTGAGGATTGGCCTTCTCAATGGGCTGCCACTCCCAGAACATGCCGCCGCCATACTGACCCTCGAAGCGAGCCGGGTCGGCATAAGAACCATCGTCGCCCACCTTGGCAGAGCCATACCACACACGGCAAAAGCTTCTCTCCGAATACGACAGGTATTCCGACTTGTCAAAGGTCTTGTAAGCACGCGCCAAAGCACACGTCCACCACATAATATCATCATAGACGAACCAACCGTTGTTCGTGTTGGGATTGTGAAAATCGAAGTTCACATAGTGAGCCTTCTCGCCCTTATAGATATTGTTGTGCAACGTCTGATACTTTCTCATGCGCGCCTCGTCGCCCTCTTCCTTGGCACGGTTGTAGGCATTGATGACCATGTCGTACATAATGGCCTGACACCAGATGGCAGCAGCACAGCCGCTCACATCATTGTCTCTGTAGCCGTTGCCACGATGGTAAGCACCCGGCTGCTTCGTGTCTGCCTTGTAGATGTACTTTGACTTGTCGAGGAACGCATTATTGAAGTCCTCATAGGCCTTCCATTGCGCTTCGTTGTCGTAAGTAATCGTCGTCTGCGCACTGGCAACACCAGCAAAAGCAGACAAACACAAAATAAGGATTGACAGTCTTTTCATAACTCTTATAATAAAAGGGCTAAATAATATGAGCCCCCAACAAGGGGCTCATATAAAATTATTTACGTTTCTTCTTGCTCTTTGCCTTGCCAGCCGGCTTGTACTCCTTGCTGAAAGAATAAGGAGCTGCCTCGGCAGTCGTGCCACGCTGCTGGTTAGGCTGCGGCTGCATCGTGTAGTCCATCTTCATGCCGCCAAGAAGGTCGGTATGATTCACATAATTCTTTCCGTACTCCACACCATTCACCTTCAGCGTACCGACATAGCGGTTCACGTCGCTCTGCTCGGGAGCAGTGATGACAACGTCCTTGCCATTCTCCAAATGGAGCGTCATCTTCTTGAAGTAAGGCGCACCAAGCACATACTCACCGCTGCCCGGACAAACAGGATAGAAGCCCATAGCCGTGAAAATATACCAAGCAGAAGTCTGGCCATTGTCCTCGTCACCACAATAACCGTCAGCCTGCGCATTATACATACGGTTCATGGTTTCACGCAACCAGTACTGCGTCTTCCAAGGCTGACCACTGTAATTATACATATAAATCATGTGCTGAATAGGCTGATTGCCGTGAGCATAGTTACCCATATTCATGATCTGCATCTCACGAATCTCATGGATAACACCGCCATAGTAACTCTCGTCGAAAATAGGAGGCAAGATGAACACACTGTCGAGCATCTGGTTGAAAGTATCATTGCCACCCATAAGGTCGATAAGACCCTGAGGATCGTGGAACACACTCCATGAATAATGCCAGCTGTTGCCCTCGGTGAAAGCATCACCCCACTTGAAAGGATTGAAATTAGGTGCCCATTCGCCATTAGCAAGCCTGCCACGCATCAAGTTATATTCCTTGTCGAACAGATTCTTATAGTTGAACGCATGCTCAGCATACACCTTGATTTCCTTCTCTGGTTTACCCAGAGCCTGACCAAGTTTGTAGATGCTCCAGTCGTCAAAAGCATACTCCAACGTGCGGGCAGCACTCTCATTGATGCTGTCATAAGGCACATAACCCAACTTATTGTAGTTCTGCCACTGCTTACGTCCACTGGTAGTACGAGGCAAATCTGCATTGGCACCATGCGTCACAGCATTCCAAAGAGCCTCGATATCATAACCTCTGAGGCCTTTGAGATATGCATCAGCCACAACACTCGCAGAGTTATTGCCTACCATGCAAGCACGATGACCGGGAGAACTCCATTCCGGCAAGAAACCACTCTCCTTGTAAGCATTGACCCAACCTTCTTGCATCTTGCGACCCATCTCGGGATACATCAAGTTAACCAAGGGGAAAAGAGCACGGAAGGTGTCCCAGAAACCCGTATCGGCAAAGAGATAACCAGGAAGAACCTGACCATTATAAGGACTATAGTGAACAACTTCACCCTTTGCATTTATCTCATAGAAGCTGCGAGGGAAGAGAACACTGCGATAAAGACAGCTGTAGAAAGTACGCAACCTGTCGACATCACTATTGTCTTCTACATCAATAACGCTCAACACCTTGTTCCATTCCTGACGACCGGCTTCGCAAACCTCCTCAAGACTTCTGTTGCCAAGCTCCTTGAGGTTCTGCTCTGCCTGCTCAATGCTGATGAATGAACTTGCAACACGCACGTTAACCTGTTCGCCACGCTTGGTCTGGAAACCAACTGCGGCAGCAGCATGTTTGCTCTTCATCTCAAGGTTTGTGCTTTCCTTACCTTCGTCTGCGGTTGATGTGTAAGTAAACGGGCGGTCGAACTGCAGCACGAAATAGTTCTTGAAGTTGCGAGGAACACCGCCACTGTTACGTGTTGTGTAGCCTACAATCTTGTTTTCGCCAGGAATAACCTTGACGTATGAGCCACGGTCGAAAGCATCAACGATGACGAAGTTCTTGCCTTCGGTGAAGGTGAAGCGGAAGATTGCTGCACGACTTGTAGGAGCTAT
Source organism: Bacteroidaceae bacterium (assembly GCA_017631315.1). GTDB lineage: Bacteria > Bacteroidota > Bacteroidia > Bacteroidales > Bacteroidaceae > Physcousia. The sequence continues at coordinate 167,426 of JAGBTN010000003.1, forward strand.
CTCGGTTGTTATGTCATAGTCTGCGAGATAGACCTTGTAGTAATGTGGTTTGCTTACTTCTGCTTTGTGGCTATACCAGCTGGCGCGACGATTTTCATCATAGATGGGTGCGTCGCCACTTTCCGGCATGATGTTGAACATTGCGTAGTCGTTCATCCATGGGCTTGGCTGGTGTGTTTGTTTGAAGCCGCGTATCTTCTCGGCATCATAGGTGTAGCACCATCCGTCGCCCATCTTGCCTGTCTGTGGTGTCCAGAAGTTCATGCCCCATGGAAGGGCGATGGCCGGGTATGTATTGCCTGTGGAGAGGCCTACTGTTGAGTGTGAGCCTACCAGAGGATTGACATATTGTACGGGGTCTTCTATTGCATATACTCCTACTGAAAGGAGTGTTGCAATGACTGATACTATGAGTTTCTTCATAGGTTTCTCCTTATATATATATTATGTGTGGTTAAAGTTCTTTGATCTTTATGTTCTTGAACCATACTTCGTCGCCGTGGTCCTGGAGGAGGATACGTCCGTCGCGGTTGCCGAAGTTGGGCCAGTTTTTGTATTTGCTGTATGCGACGAGTGCGTTCCACTGCTGTGTGCCACGCTCGTACTGGACGAGTTTTACGCCGTTGAGCCAGTGTTCTACATGGTTATCCTTGACGATAATGGTTGCGGTGTTCCATGTTGTGATGTCGAAGGGCTTCTGTTCGGGTGCGGGGATGAGGTCGTAGAGTGAACCGAGTTTGCGGTTTCCTTTTACGCCGAGCTTTGCATCGGGGTGACGGAGGTCGTCGAGGATTTGGAATTCACAACCGATGGCACTGCCTTCGCCTTGGTTCATGTCGGGGTCGACGAAGTATTTGATGCCGCTGTTGGCTCCTTCTGTAATCTTGAAGTCTACTTTGAGGATGAAGTTGTGGTAGTTCTTTTCGGTTACGATGTCTCCGCCGTTGCCGCTTTCTGCGCCGCTGGCTTTTTCTACTTTGAGGATGCCTTCTTCCATGCGCCAGCCTTTGGTGGGGAAGGTTTGGAGTTTAGCGCCGCGCCATCCGTTGGTTGTTTTGCCGTCCCAGAGGAGTTTCCATCCTTCGCGTTGTTCTTGTTCGGTGAGGATGTTGTCTGTGGTGGGTGCGGGAGCCGGTGCGGCTGCTGTCTTCTTTACTTTTGCTGTTGCGGTCAATGCGGTGAGCATTGCCATAGCTAATACTATTTTTTTCATTTTCTTTGTTTTGTTTATCCTTAATCAATCTTGTAGTATTCTTCCCATCCGCGACGTGGTGGCATGCCGGTGAGCATGGCGTTTGCGAATTCGTTGTTTGTGAACTTCTTGGTGCGTGGGTCGAAGAAGAGTTGTGTGTTGAGGCGTTGTGCGATTACGCCGAGGCAGAATACCTGACAGAGTACGCCGGCAATCTGGAATGGTGAGCGTGTCTTTTCGGTTCCCTGGCATGCGCGGAGGAAGTTGACGTAGTGATTGCTGGGACTTTTGGGTACTTCGGGGAGTTTGTCCTTCATTGCTTCGGCTTTTTCTTTGGGTATGATTTCGAGTGTGCTGCCGTGGCTTGCTCCCTTGAATGTGAGGTCTCGGCCGTAGATTATCTTGCCGGGGTTGAGTTTCAGTTTGGTGTATTCGCCTTGTCCGCTTGCGGGTATGCCGTCGGCGAGTTTGCTTTCTCCGTATCCTTCGGGCAATGGTGGTTGGTTGTCAGTGCCGTCGTACCAGATGAGGTCGCATGGTGGCATGTTGCCGCGTGCGCCGAATCGGAATTCGATGGTGCTGGAGAAGGGGAAGAAGAACTCGTTGTGGTTTTTGGCGTACTTCATGTTGATTTCGTAGGGCAGTCCGAGGTTGAGGAACTCGTGTGCTGTGTCGATGAGGTGTGCGCCCCAGTCGCCGAGTGCTCCCATGCCGAAGTCGTACCAGCTGCGCCAGTCGCCTTGGTGGAAGAGTTTGCTGAAGTTGTGGTAGCGGATGCCGCCGTGCCATGTGTCGTAGTCCATTCCTTCGGGGATTGCATCGCCATCGGGCATTTTGGTCATGTTCCAGTCGTACTTGTGCCAACGGCGGTCGTTGTTCATGTGTGCTACGACTTTTGTTACGTCCTTGATGATGCCTGCTTCCATCCATGCCTTGAACTGGAAGTAGTTGGCTTCGGAGTGTCCCTGGTTGCCTACTTGTGTGACGATTTCGGGATGGCGGTTTGCCATTTCGATGAGTATTTCGCCTTCCTGGAAGGTGCGGATGAGGGGTTTTTCGCAGTAGACGTGTTTGCCGTGCTTCATGGCTGCCATGCAGACTACGAAGTGTGTGTGGTCGGGTACGCTGACGGCTACGGCGTCGAAGTGTTCGCTGTATTCGTCGAAGAGTTTACGGAAGTCGGTGAAGCGTTTTGCGTTGGGATACATCTTGAGTGCTTTCTGGCACTGTTTTCCTTGCAGGTCTACGTCGCAGAGTGCCACTACTTCCACCATATTTGTTCTGGCAAACTCGTCGATGTTCTGCTGGCCTCGGTTGCCGATGCCTATGTATGCGATCTTCACTTTGTCGCCTTTTGCCTTTTTGGCTTCTTTGCTTGTCATGGCAAAAACGCTGCCTGGGTTGAGGGTTACGCCTGCTGTGGCAAGGCCTACGCCCTTCAGAAAATCTCTTCTTGTTGACATAATTATGGGATTTAAATTGTTTAATCTTATATCTGCCTACAAAATTAGCAAAAAAATCCTATAAGCAAACACACGAAGGCAAAAAAATATCAGCAATCCGCAAATTGTTGTTAATATCTACACATACGGCATTGTAATGTATATTCTGCGGATTGTTTATCAGCGTATTATACCTATAAAAAAGGCGGCTTTGGGGCTTCCGAAAAAAAGGTTAACCATTCTTGCCCGAAAGGTTAAGCATTAGGGGCAGAAAGGTTAACCTATTTGGCAATAATGGTTAAGGTTTTTTGCAGAGGGGGTGTGGGGCGGCGATTTCAGTCGATGCAGACGGTGCGCGACTGGTCGTCGTGGACTTCGATGCGGACTGCTACGGTCTCCTCGGGCAGGAGTGGCTCTACGAGTTCGGGCCACTCGATGAAGCAGGGACTGCCGCTGTAGAAGTACTCCTCGGAGCCTATGTCGTAGGCCTCGCCGAGGTTCTTAATCCTATAGAAATCGAAGTGATAGACGGGTTCTCCGTCGGCGTCGGCATATTCGTTGACAATGGCGAAGGTGGGCGATGCCACGGTGTCCTCCACCCCGAGGGCTTCGCAAACGGCCTTGATGAAGGTGGTCTTGCCGGCACCCATCTTGCCGTAGAAGGCGAAAATGCGTCGGTCGCCCATTGCCTGCACGAACTGCTCTGCGGCAGCGGCAAGGCATGAAGTGTCTTCTATTCTTATCTCTTTCATCATACTCATGTTCCGGCCATCGGGCTTTGGAGCGCCTATCTGCAACTCACACCGCCCAAGGCAAATTGTCTTTATCGTTTCTTCCCGCGCAAAGTGATGAGGGGCACCAGCATCTCCTCCATGCTGATACCGCCGTGCTGGAAGGTATCCTTGTAATACTGAACGTAATAGTTATAGTTGTTGGGGTAGGCAAAGAAGTCGTCCTGCATGGCAAAAATGTAGGCCGTGCTGAGGTTCGGACTGGGCAAGCCAGCCCGCAGAGGCTCCTTTATCTCGAATACCTCCTTCTGGTTGTACGACAGATTCTTGCCCAACTTGTAGCGCAAATTCGTATTCGTGTTGCGGTCGCCAATCACCTTCACAGGGTTGTAGCAGCGGATGCTGCCGTGGTCGGTGGTAAGAACAATGGTGCAGTCCTGCGCCGCAAGGGCCCGGAAGAGTTCGCTCACAGCCGAATGGCGCAACCAGCTCTGCGTAATGCTGCGGTAAGCCGCCTCGCTGTTGGCAAGTTCGCGCACCATCATGCTCTCCGTGCGTGCATGGCTGAGCATATCGATGAAGTTGATGACCACAACATTCAAGTCGTTCTTCATCAAACCCGGTATCTGCGACACAAACTTCTCGGCAGCACCGGAATGATTTATCTTATGGTAAGAAAACGAATTCTTGCGGCGATAGCGGTCGAGATGCGTCCGGACCAGAGGCTCCTCGTTGAGATTCTTGCCCTCCTCGCTGTCCTCGTCCACCCAAAGCTCGGGGAACATCCTGGCAATATCGTTAGGCATCAAACCACTGAAAATGGCATTGCGCGCATACTGGGTAGCCGTAGGCAGAATACTGCAATACATATTCTCCTCCACAGAAAAGCCATCCGCAATCTCGCCAAGCAGCATACGCCACTGGTCGTAACGGAAATTGTCGATAACCACAAGGAAAACCTTCTCCCCCCGGTCCAGCAAAGGGAAGACAGCACGCTTGAAGATGTCGGGACTCATCACCGGACGGGCATCGGCATCCTGCATCCATCGCATGTAGTTCTTGCGTATGAACTTTGCAAACTCCGCATTGGCCTCATGCTTCTGCATGGCAAGCATCTCCTGCATCCCACTCTCCGTCTCGCTCAACTGAAGTTCCCAGTAAGTAAGGCGCTTATAGACCTCCTTCCACTCCTCAATGCTCGAAGCATCGTTGATAAGCATACCCAGACGCGAAAAGTCCTGCTGATAGTTCGACTGCGTGTGCTCCGTCACGATTTCCTTCTGCTGGATGTTCTTCTTCAGCGAGAGAAGTATCTGCGTGGGGTTAACCGGTTTGATGAGATAGTCTGCAATCTTGGCACCAATGGCTTGCTCCATGATGTGCTCCTCCTCGCTCTTCGTGACCATCACGACAGGCGTAGCAGGCAGGATTTCCTTGACACGCGTCAAAGTTTCCAGTCCACTCAAGCCCGGCATATTCTCGTCGAGCAGAATAAGGTCGAACGCCTCCACGGCACAACGGTCGAGCGCATCATAGCCATTCGTCACCGTCTCAACCTCATAACCCTTCTTCTCGAGAAAAAGAATATGAGCCTTCAAGAGTTCTATCTCATCGTCAACCCAAAGCAGCTTATAAGTCACCATTGAACAAAGTCTGTGTTTTGCACTGCAAAGATATGGCTTTTAATTGAAAACAGAAAACCCCAAGCAGAAAAACTTACCATTCACCACACTATCTCACACCACAGCAAAGCCACAAGCAAAAAAGCCCCGCCCTGGCAAAGCCAAAGCGGGACCTGCAGACAAGACAAACAATGTCCTCTACTTCATAATCTTCTTGCCATCCCTAATGTATATACCTTTGGGAAGGCTGGAACGCTTCACAGACTCTGTCTGCCATTTGCGACCGTAAAGATCATAGTAAGCGCCATCGGAAGATACGCTGCCTCTAATCTCATCAACAGCATCGTCATCACTGCCATCGCCAAGATCGACACTCAAAGTGCAAGCATTCATATTGAAACTAACAACATAGTCCTTCGGCGCCTCACCCGGAGTCCATTCAATACGGAAACGATGATTATTGCCATAGCCACGAACCAAGTCACCAACAGGCTCTCCAGGAATCAACATACAATCCGATTCCGAACCCGTATAACTGGCTTCGAGCCAACCCGGACGCGTAACAGTACTACCCTGCTCCTCGTCGAGTGTGGAACGGCTAGCCATAATCAAGAAAGTAGCATAACCAGGATATACATAATCCTCGAAGAAACGTACCGTTCCCACATACAGGCCATTGCCCTTATGCTCCAAAGGCGCCACCTCGTCGTTCCTCCAACGATGCTCCTCGTCATTCTTGTCCATAATAGAACCACACACAAAGACATTGTCGGGCCATTCGTATTCAATAGCCTCAAAGACAACAGTACTATCCTTGGGGTTAAGTGTCACCTTCATCTTTGCGCCAACCATCTGATAGTCCTGACCAGCACCGACAACCAGCTTGTGCTGATTCTTCTCTGGTGTCACGAAATGATTGTACGGCTGGTTGGACTTAAATGTCTGATTCAATCTGGTAAAGTAAATACCGGCACGAGCATCCGCATGAACAAGATTAGCACGATTCTGAGTCGTGAACATACCAGTATAAGTGCCATCCTCCTGACGTTCGAGCGGATAATTGATGTTGCGTGTTGCATAATCAAGCTTGTTGCCTTCTGCATCAACCAAATCACCCTGCACATAGAAACCACCACCAATAGACGCATCGTCCCTGATGTCTGTCATGTATTGCATCACCTCTTCGTCCGAAAGGTCACCGCTCAACAGATGTTCCACTATTTCATTGCCCTTTTCAAAGAGCGCATCACTCAACGTAGGATCAACATCAAACAGAGCATCACCCTGATCAAAACAATAATTCATCAAAGCCGCCAACTCCTGATAAATAGCATAACTGCCGTTGATAGCATTGAATTCCGCATTGATTTGCTTGGCAAGTTCCATCTTCTCATTTGCCTCAGCTGCCGATTTGGCAGCATCAATCAGAAAAGAAATGCGATCCAGACGCTCCACACTGATGTAGAATTCATACATCTCCTGCGCCGTACGAATATTGTCGAGGTGTTTCTCAAAATTGTCCAGCATACTCTGAAGAGCCTCATCACTCACACCACGATATATCAGACGGAATTTGCCCCATGCCGTCACACCACCATCGTACCAGGGAGTTCCCGTACTCTGGATGCCAACACGCAACTTACCATCTTCAACAATAGCATAAGCATGATTAACAAAACGGCCGGCCGAGAAAGCAAAACTCATTGCTGCACGACCTTCAGGAACCCAACCAAGACCCGTATCTATGTCATAAGAAGACACCTCTTCTCCATTGTGAGGAGCCGATGGATCACCACTGGGATCGATGCGACAGTTAACACCATTGATTGCCTCATTGTATGGCAAAATACATTTATATAAGTTCCACACAGGAGTATGGAAATCATTTATAAAGATATCAGATGCCACAAGTTCGTCACCAGAAAAGTCGCCCAAGCCAATGTCGCCAGTACGTTGGTATGCAGGAACTATCAATTCGTAAATTCCATTAGGCAGACCTTCCTCCAAATCCTGGTACACATAGAAAGACGTGCTCTTGCTGGCATTCACAGGATAAATGTCAAGGAAACCTGTACGACAAGAGAAGTTCCAACCTGTTCCTGTACGAGTTGTCTTTGCCACCCATCCTTTAAAGTTTCCATCCTCAGTAAAGTCTGAGTTGTATATGAGGTTCGTAATCTCAGAGCCCTCGTCAATACTGTTCTTAACTGCTTGCTTGAATAGTTCTTGAACGAAGACTATTTCATCTGCCAATTCTGCAACGGAAAGCATCTTGGTCGTGATGATGTTCTGATATGTTCCATTAGGCAAACCTTCTACCTCCTCCACGTCTTCATCAAGATAGGTATAAAGCAGTTCTGCATAAGCGCCATAAAGTTGCCCACGCGATTCCACCTCTGCCTTAATGGCATTGATGGCTGCTGCATAGTCAATATATGCCAGATGGCTCAAACGAATCTGTTCCGGCAAACGTGAAAGCTGATCTGCAATATTTAACATTTCATCCATCGCGGTGGCTTGAGAAAGTTGCTGACTTGCCTCTTCGTAGCCTTCAATCAGCTGTGTTTGTCCTTCAAGTTCATCCAAATCCTGCAGGTTCTTCTCTTGCTGAGCACGAATAAGTTCTACTGCTTCTTCTTCGCTGATGTCATTCAGACGTTCCAAACGCCATGTGTCCCATACCGTCCAGTTGCCATAAAGATACATTTGGTTTTCGACGCCTACCTTGATTGTATCTTCGCTGCTTGTTACGGCGAAGTAGATTGGTTCGTTCCAGTATAAGCCCTCCGAGAAGTATGAACGGCATGCAGCCAGCGAGTTCGGCACGTAGTAGCCGGTAGGCTCGTGGTATGTCTGTGTTCCTGTGCCTATCTTCTCTTCCTGCTTGCCTTGCGCAATATCGATAAAGAGATTGCTAATGCAACGAGTTCCCGTTTCGACATAATACTGGCTGTTGTGGTAGAGTTGTACGTATTCAGGGTTCAACTCTGCATTCTCGTAAGCCACATCATCAGTATCTGTCCATGCTTTTACGCGAGAAAGGCCTTGTACGCGCAGCTTGTAAATGCCTGGCTCGAGTCCTGTCAACACTTGATGAGAATCGAACCATTTCTGATTCCAGTGTTCGGCCACGCTGTGGTTTATGGCAAGTCCGGAGCCATCGTTACTTTGGTTGTTGATGTAACCTCCTGCGGCATCGTGGTCTGCATTTGCAAAGATGCGAATGAATGGGTAGTCTTCGTCTTCTGCATTACATACCTGGCAGAAGCCGTCCTTGAAGGTATGGGGAGGGATTTCGTTGCCTGTGGTGAGGTTAGAGAAGATTACTGATTCCGGGTCGTAACTTCCGTCGCACAATCTTTCTGACACTACGTATACTTGCGAATGTGTGGGGACGTATGTTGGATATGGGTCCTGTTCTACGCCTTGTGCATCAATGTTCTGGAACCATCGAATGACGCTTTGGTCTCCGTTGAGGCGATAGCAAAGCGAGCCACTCTCGAGTTCTCCGTCTTCGATTCGTTGTGCCTGGGCTCCGTACATGCTGAAGCAGTTTGTTACTACTGCATTGTCGTGACGGAAGGCATATTTGTCTTCGCTTTGGATGCCGCTTGCGATGGCTGTTGTCCAGCAGTTGCTGATGACGGCACCATTGTTGCCAAGCCATGCTATGAGTGCTGCACTTTCGGCTGCACCGTTAATGAGGCCTGTGCTGTAGCAGTTTTCCACTGTGAGTTTGGCTATGCTTTGGAAGTTGGCTCCCAAGATTGCGCCTGCGCAAGTGGTGGAGCCATCTACATTTCCTTCAAAACCTAAATTGCGCAGGAGGATATTGCCAGCCAAGCCGGAGCCGCCGATGAGGGCTGTTCCTTTTGCGCCGGTCAGGTAACAACTCTCGTCGAGGCGAAGGTTTTCGATGGTAGAACCGCCACGAATGAAATTGAAGAAGCCCGACCAGTCGTGTGTCACTCCTTCCATTACGAGATTGCTTATCGTGTGGTACTGGCCGTCGAAGTGTCCCAGGAAGGGTACGGATAGTGAGCCGATGCCGGGGAATTCTACGCCGTCCATATCGATGTCGTTGTCCATGACTACTTTCAGGTTGTCGTAGCCTGCTGCCACATATTCGGCAAGCCACAGCAGATGTGTGGGTGTGCTCATGTGGAAGACGCCGTCAACGGGTGTTATGTAGTCCTTATTGAAGGTGCCGCATACGGTGCAATAGAAGTCGCCGTCCTCGTATGTATGAGGGGGCAGTATGCTTCCTTCACTGGAGTTGCTGTAGGTAACATTGTCGTCTATGGGTGTGCCGTCGCAGTTCATGTTGCCTTGCACGTAGACGCGCTGGCTTGTTGCGAAGGGGACGGGATATGCATCGACGCCCAGTGTCTGATAGAATGAGATGGCAGACTGGTCGCCATTGAGGTAGTAGCAGAGTCTGCCGCTTGCAACGTCTTCGTCTGTGAAGTCGTGGTCTATGCCTTGGCCTGCGCCTTCTGTCTGGCTGATGTCGAGCATGTTGATGAAGGTTCCTGTGAGGCGGCCCATTTGGTTTGCGCCGTTGAAGCCTGTCACTATGCCCAGGTTGATGATGTTTTCCTGGATGTTTTGTGCATTGTTGCCGTAGTAGCCTGCGATTACGCCTGCATAGCCGTCGGCTGCTGTGCTGGTGATGGCGCCGGTGTTGACGATGTTTCGGATGCGCCATGTCGGTGCGTTGCCTGTCTGTCCGCCTACGAGTGCTGCTGCATCGGTTCCGCCTTCTGCTGTTACGTTTGCTTCGTTGACGATGTTTTCGAGGGTGATGAGTCCTTGGTTGCCTTGTGAGCATCCGGCAATGGCTCCCACTTGGTGGTGGGCTGTAAAGGAGCAACTCTTGTCGATGATGAGGTTGCACACGCGTGTGTTACTGTCGGAGTTGCCGCGCAGATAGCCGAAGAGGCCTTGGATGTTCTCTGTCGGACGGTTTATGACGAGGTTCAGGATTCGGTGTCCATGTCCGTCGAATGTTCCGCGCCAGCGCAAGTCGACATTTTTGCCGATGGGTGTGTGTTCTACGCCGGCCATGTCGATGTCGGCCACCAGGCGTGCCGATGCGTCGTTCTTGCCGGAGTTTACCAGTCCGGAGAACCATTCCAGCTGATGGGCGTCTGCTATTTCGTAGAATCCGTCTTCTGCGGGTGTGATGTAGTTCATGTTAATGACGCCACAGACGTTGCAGAAGCCGTTTTCGAACTCGTGCGAGCCGAGGAGGCAGGATGGTGGTTCGGCTTCCTTGAAGAACCAGAAGCTCTTGTGGTTGGTGCCTACTGCTGCCAGGTAGGACTGGACGTTCTTGGTGTCTTCCTTCCAGTTCAGGGCGATGCACGCCGAGCTGTTGAAAGCCAGGTTGGCGTGGTCGGAACTTGTCATGCCGAAGCAGTCGGTGCCTTCGCCAGGGGTTGACTTGATGAAGTACTCTACGGGTTCGGTGCCCATGTACACTGCCACTCCGGTTGTTTCCGGCACGGTCTGTGCGTAACGCCCTGTGCAGAGGTTCTGCACGTAGTAGCATCCTTCGTTGCCGGTAGGAATGAACCGCCAGTAGGAATAGGTGTCCAGACCTGCGTTACACTGGATGATGTCGTTACCGCTGTCTTTCATGTACATGGCATGGTTGTTGCGGGGAGAAATCGTGTAGTAACGATTCTTGTCGATGTCAAGTCCCCATGCGGATGCTATGCATAGCAATAGCATCATCAAAGATAACAGGTTTCTCTTCATTTGATTAGTGATTAAGTTAATTATTATTATGGTTGTTTTTCTTTCTGCATGGTTTGTTGTCAAATAGGTTAAGCATTATGGCCAATTAGGTTAACCATTATGGTCGGAAAGGTTAAGCATTATGGCCCGAAAGGTTAACCTATTTTGGAGCGCTGTCCGGGGCGGGTTTCCGAAGTGCTGAAGTGCCTATGGCCACCTTCTTGCCGTCTTGTATGAAAATGCCTGCGGAGGTGATGGTGTCCTGCCGGCGGCCGTGCAAATCGTAGCACTTTCCATCCGCCAGTTTGTCTGGTCGAACCTCTTCTATTCTGTCGGCAAACGATGCTCCGAAGGTCGGGTATTCGCCTTCCGTAATTGTCCAGACGGTGTCGAAATCCCAGTTCAGCGTGCCGGTATAGAACGCTTTGGTGCGCAGCACAGCATCGTCCACCTCCTTAATAGTGCCTGCCGGAATCTGTCCGCCCACGCCTGCGTCTGCATAGTAACTCAACTGAATACCCTTGCGCACATAGAGGCCCGACATGTGTTCCACCTCATTGTTGGGCGCAACAGGCAGACGGCGCGAATAATAATAGTTGGGGGTGGCACCGGTAATGCTGTTTGCCATTACCAGAACATCCTGCAGACGAACATTGCGATTGTTGTCCGTAAAGCCAATCACACCCGTGGCACAGCCCGAGTTATGACTCTGCTGAAGGGTGGAAACATTGCCGGCATAGTAAGCGCGGGCAATGTCGAGTTTTGCCACCGACGTGCCGTTGTTGGAATGAATGAAGCCCACAAGACCTCCCGCACACGAGGGCGAATCCATCGAAGTACTGAGTCGGGTAGCCTGAATGTCAGCATTCACATAGCAATCGCGGATAATGTTGTAGTCCGTCTGCGTGCCATCGCGTGCAACACGGCCGGCCAGTCCGCCCACCTCGCTGTCGCTGGCAATCCTGCCCGTCACAGCAACCCGCTCCAACGTGCATGCCCCTATCATAGCCCCGGTAATGCCTCCCGTAGGTGCCATGCCGGCAATATCCACATCCTCGAGCGTCAGGTTCCTGACAGTCCCGTGGTACAATCTTCCAAAAAGACCTTTGAAGGCCTTGGCATTCCTTATCGTAAGCCCCTTTATGGCATGGCCTCTGCCGTCCAGAATACCGGAGAAACGCTCCGGATTCGTATCGTCCATGCTCGAAGCACCAATAGGCACCCACTCCACACCCTCAGGAATCTCAATGTCGCAGGCAAGATAATAGTTCTGCGTCAAGTCCTCACGAATGGCATTCAACTCCTCGTAAGTGCTGACAGGCTGAGGCACCTTCAGCGACGGGTCCTCAGGATTCTTCGAATCCATCAAGGCGCCCCTGTCGCCCTGCTGCTCCATCCATCTGTGCAACTCCCTATACATTATGCCGATACGTTCCTTATGCTCGGGCACATACGCCAGGTTGTTGAGTTCCCAAGGGTCGGTTTCAAGGTCGTAAAACTCTATGGCCGGACGGTTCTCAAACTTCTCTACAAGCCAGGCGGCATAGTCATCCGTCTGAGCCGTCTGTAGCCACGACTGCCACATATTGTTGCCCTCCCCCATCATGTGCTTTTCGTAATAACTGCTCTCCGAAGAAAGATTCTCAATAAGTTTGTAGCGCTTGTCCTGAATACTGCGAATGGGATACGGCGGCCCCTCAGGACTGTTATTGTGCATGCCATAAACCCACTCACGCTTCTCCGACTCCTTTCCCAGAAGAACATCCAGTTGGCTGACGCCATCCAGTCCCTCCACCGGATTGCCACCGGCAGCATCGATGAGAGTGGGCAGTATGTCCTCATACTGCACCAAAGCATCGCTCACACTCCCCGCCTTCACCTTGCCCGGATATCGCACTATCATCGCACTCGACTGACCATAGCGATAACACGTCCACTTGGCAAAAGGCATCTGCGGACCCTGCTCGCTAAGCACAATTACAAGCGTGTTTTCATCCGCCCCCGCCTCCTTGAGGGCAGACATCACCATTCCCACCTCATCGTCAAAAAGGCGTATCTCCGCCAAATACCTGCAGAAATCGCTTCGCGTCTTAGCATTGTCCACACAATTAGGCGGCAGTTTTATCTGTGAAGGCGTAAACTCCGAAGCATCCCCCGCATCCCAAGGCATGTGACTATTGATGCTGCAAACAAACAAACAGAAAGGCTGCCCAGCATCGCGCCTCATAAACTCCAGAATACCATCGGGCGTGGATTTGGCAGGACGAGAAGCAGTACAACCAACCACAAAGCCCGGTATCTTCTCGAAACCATACACCTTAGGCTGATTCACCGGATGGTCCTTTCCCGCTCTGCCTACCCGATAACCAAGATCGGAAAGATAGTGCGTCACACTCTTCACCCGAGAATAAGTCGGTTTGTGATTCAAATATGAACCATGGCGAGCAGGATATAGGCCGGTATACATAGAAGCACGAACAGGAACACTCATTGCCACAGAAGCAAAATTGTTAGTCATAAGCATTCCCTCGCTGGCCACTTGGTCAATGTTCGGTGTAGCAAGGTTCTGACCACCATAGCACCCCAATTCACATCGAGCCAAATCATCCGCAATAATCACAAGGATGTTCGGCTTCTGCTGTGCCCAACTTGACAATGCAGGAATGGCAGACGCCATTGTCAGCATCAAACAATTGTTCTTTTTCATATCCTATTTCTCTTTTACCTGTCTACAAATCCATTTCCGCACCCCTGTCGCCCTGTTCCTTCATCCATAGCTCCAACTCGTTCTGCATAGCACGAATACGCTTGGCATATCTTGGCTGAGATGCTAAATTGTTCAGTTCCCAGGGATCTTTCTCCAAATCATAGAACTCCTGCCTCGGACGATTACGATACTTGTCCATCAGCCAACGAGCATGCTCGTCTGTCTTAACGGTCTCAAGCCAAGAAGTCCACATGCGGTCCTTGTCCTTCATCATCCTGGTATTGGTATACGCTACCTCAGGTGTAAGATTGACAATTAACTTGTAACGCTTGTCCTGAATACTGCGAATGGGATAGGCCGGTCCCTCTGGATGATTGTTGTGCAACCCAAATGCCCAACGTCGCACCTCCCGCTTCTTGCCGAGAAGAACCGGCAACTGCGACACGCCGTCCAAAGTATCAACGCGCTCGCCACCCGCCACCTCAATAAGTGTCGGCAGGATATCCTCGTATTGAACCAATGCATCACTTCTTGAACCAGGCTTGATATGACCCGGATAACGTGCAATGAAAGCACTCGACTGACCATAGTTATAGCATGTCCATTTACCGAAAAGCATGCGAGGCCCTTGTTCGCTTAGCAGGATAACTAACGTATTGTCTTCCTTTCCACTCTCCCTTAATGCCTCCATAACCTTTCCCACCTCATTGTCAAAGAGCCGTATTTCAGCCAAATAGTCGCAAAATAGTTCGCGAGTTGCCTGATTGTCGATGCAGTTTGGCGGAAGAATAACCTTTGATGGGTCAAACTCCGAAGCATCACCCGCATCCCAAGGCATGTGGCTGTTAATACTGCAAACAAAGAGACAAAAAGGTTCATCTGCACTTCGGTTTATAAATTCCCTTATACCATCCGTCGTAGCCAATGGAGGATGAGACTTGGTACAGCCAACAGGAAAACCAGGAACCTTCTCAAAAGCATAGACCTTTGGTTGGTTTGCAGGATGATCCTTCCCTGTCCTGCCTACACGATAACCCAACTCCGACAAGAAATGTGTAACACTGCGTGAGCCACGATACGTAGCCTTATGATTACGATAGGAACCATTACGCACAGGATAGAGGCCAGTATACATAGAAGCACGAATAGGCACACTCATGGCCGCAGAAGCAAAGTTGCTGGTCATAAGCATACCTTCATTGGCCACCCGGTCAATGTTAGGCGTAGCAAGGTTCTGCCCACCATAGCAACCCAACTCACATCGTGCCATATCATCGGCTATCATAACAAGGATGTTCGGCCTTTGCTGAGCCATTGCCGAACTAAATCCCAACGGCACAAATGCCAATATGTATCTGCCTCCTTTCATTACATTCCGAATCTGTAGGTTTTATACCATTGACATACTCGTTTACTGAGTTTGCGAACTAATTTGGGATGTTCGGAAGCCACATTCGTGGTCTCCTTTGGATCGGCAACCATATCATAGAGTTGAACATCTGAGGCATCGTCGCCACAAAGCAACTTCCATTTGCCCTGACGAATGGCCAAATGCGGACTGCGGTGATATGCATTACGTGGTCTGTTGTACGATTCGTTACGTCCGAAGTCCCACATCAGAACTTCCTTACGTTTTGGTTCTTCCTTTCCCAAAAATGCTTTGCTGTAGTCTGCCCCATCACTCCAATAACCCTCTTGTGTTGGAATACCACATATACTGCAGAGCGATGGATATAAGTCCAAAGTAGATAGAACTGTCTTATTGTTCACCTTTCCCGGCTCTATTAACTTGGGGTATCGAATGATGCATGGCATGTTTATACCGCCGTCATATAGACTATTCTTTTGGCCGCGCTTACCACAAGTGCGTTCTTGTTTGAAACTTGGAGCAGGACCATTGTCGGCTGTAAAAACAACAATGGTATTGTCCTTTAATCCTAAACTGTCAATGGCATTGAAGAAACGTCCCAACTGGCGATCCAGTTCTTCCATCACCGGGATAAAACTGGTTCTCTTTTCCCATTCTCCTCTCTTTTCTGCCACAGCCTCCGGCACCCACGGGGTGTGCACATCGTCTGGCCACAGATTTAAGAAGAATGGCTTTCCATGATCCTTATTCTCCTTCATAAAATCTATGGCTCTGTCTATGAAATATGCTGTACGATTCCAACGTTTCACCTCGTCGGTTGCAGCCCAAATCCACCTTGTAGAAGTTAGTTTAGGGTCGGGGTCTGGACTTTCGTATGTAGATACATGGCTGGTGAATCCGTATTGTTCAAAACCTGGAGCATCGGTTACGTCCCTTCCGCCTCCCATGTGCCATTTGCCAAAGTGTCCTGTGGAATAGCCTGCATCTTTAAAGGCATGTGCCATGGTTGGTGCGTTGGGATCTAAATAGTTGGCATTCTCTACACGAGCATTGGCTGCTTTGGAGTCGAGGAATGTATTCATGCGATATTTTATGGGGTATCGTCCTGTAAGGAGTCCTGCCCTGGCTGGGGAGCTGACTGGGGCTGCGGAATAGAAACAACCTAATTGCAAACCTTCGCGAGCTAGTTGGTCAATGTTTGGGGTGGGTGTAATAGTAGAGCCATAGGTTCCGTTGTCGCCAATTCCCATATCATCAACCAATATGACTATTACATTGGGCTTCTGTTGCTGGGCATAGCCTATGGTTGCAGCAAAGGGAAGCAAAAACAGGGTTTTCTTCATGTTTGGTAATAATATTGAGATTAGTATTCGGTTATCTTCCATTCTTTTGGCGCCACGAAGCCTTTCTGTCCTTTCCCAAAAGGGATTTCCTCCTGATATGGCACGATGGCGTCGCCTTCCTGTATTGTCCGTCGCAATTGGCTTACCCTTTCCGGGTATTCGTAGATACGACCTTCTCGTTTTTCTGATGGATTCTTTTGGATGTCTGTAATGAAATCTTTCTGGAGTCGCATGTGCTGGTTTGCCAGAATGAGCTTGTATTGTGCACAGACTCCGGCTCCGCATCCAAGGTAGAAATCACGATCTATCTGTTCTTTTTCTCCTTTAAGTACGCTAAAGATACTGATGCCGTCGTAGGGATTTTTAGGTGTCTCTTTTATTTCTACGATGTCTGCCAAGGTGGGCAGGATGTCTACAAAGCCTGTGACTTGGTCGAGTTTGCGATTGCCCTGCCGAAAGGCTTTCTTCCAGTAAATGCCTGCCACTGTACGTACGCCGCCTTCCCATTCGTCAAACTTCGACCCTCTCAACGGTCGGTTTACAGAATAGGGTTCCATGCCGGGCACTCCGCCATTATCGCTGAAGAAGAGGATGAGGGTGTTGTCCCATTCTCCGCTTTCGCTGATGGCTTGCAGAATTGCTCCTATGCCTTTGTCCATACGTGAGACCATGGCTCGGTATGTCCATCCTTTTTGATCTTTAGGGGGGAGGGAGTCGAATTCTTCTTTGCTTATGAACTTACGTATTTCTTCTTCGGGAGCTTGATAGGGCGAATGGGGTGCGTTGAAGCAGGTGTATATGAAATAGGGGCCTTCCTTGGCATATTCTTTAATGCAACGTGCCGACTCTGCTGCAATGAGGTCGGTGGAGTAGCCTTTCTCGTAGCAGGATTCCCAATCGTCGTGCCAGTCCAGTTCTTTCTCGCGTGTATGTTCGAAGTAGTCTATGGCACCATTCAGTGCGCCATGGAAATGTGTGAAGCCTCGGTTTAGGGGATAATAGCGTTGCTTGCTATGACCCATGTGCCATTTGCCGATGGCTGCCCGGTGGGCATATCCATTTCGTCCCAGCACATCGGCCATGGTTTCTTCCTCTATGGGAAGTCCGTAGTCGCGCCATGGTGGGATTACAGTTTCGCGTATGCCAAACCTGTTGGGGTACCGTCCTGTCATGAGTCCGCATCTGGTTGGTGAACTGACAGGTGCTGTATAGAACCTGTCCAGCTCAATACCTTCGTTGAGAATACGGTCTATGTTGGGAGTTGGGATGACGCTGCCGTGGTGACTTACGTCGCCCCAGCCCAGGTCGTCTGCTACGATAATGACGATGTTGGGCCTGTCCGTCTGTGCCATTCCCAGCATTGGGAGCAGCGTTGCCGATGATAGTAAAAACTGTTTTGTTCTCATAATAACCAATCGTTTCATGGGGGGCTGTCCAAAACATCATAGGCGAGGTCTGAAAACATGGCGTGCCTTTCCGGGCAAAAGGTTAAGCATTATGGGCGGAAAGGTTAACCTTTATGGGCAGAAAGGCAGTAGATGTTTTTGTACCACCCTTTGCATGTTACTCTACAGCAATGTCCTCGTTGCCACAATCGCCTCGAATACACACCCTTACACGATCATTGCCTTTTCCCCTCAGGTCGTCAAACCTGCAAGGAAAGGAACATCTGTTCCCTCCGTAACACCTCCGTATTACACCAATATGATTTTTTCTTTTTCTTTGGATTCCGTGCTACAAAGATAACATTTTATATTATATACACGAAACTTTGCAGAAAATTATATGCCAAAATTCTGGCAAACAAATCCATTCATTGCTTGCCAACAAAACAGAACGCCAATAAAAACTGAACTAATCCATGGGATATACCCCGACCAATGGCGCAGAAAAATTATTTCCGGAAAACGGGAAGAGCATCAGAAGCCAAAGGGGAAGTCGTCGTCATCTTCCACACTCTCGCCTTCCTCGGAAGATTCCTCCGTAGCCTCTCGCTTATCCAACTCATCGGGGTCGAGAATCTCCAGACCGGCTGGGACGTCTATCCTCAAGTCCTCAGGCACCTCGAGCGGAGCAAAATTCTTATCGTAGAACTCCGTATAGTCGTCGAAACTGAACTCCTTGCCTATCATCTTCAGATTCTCATCGGAGATAAGAAGAGTACGGATTCCTTCAAGGCGATTGCGCAGACGGCTGTCGGCATAAAGTTTCTGGGCATAGGCATGCACCTCGTCATACGCCAGGAAACCACGGATAATCATCATGCTCAAACCGGCATCTGCCTGAATCTCTATGTCGAAGTTGCGCGCCGTGTAATTCGTGAAATTGTAATGCGCCATTTCGAAGATAAGCATGTTCTCGTTGATGCCGCCTGTCGGGTAAGCCAACACAAAGCAGAAGTCGCTGTATCGGTTGTCACTCAACTGCGGAACAGCACCCGTACTGTCGTTCGACTCCGTGCGTGCTCTACGGCTCCATATGCTGCTTGCATCATAGCGGTCGTCCATCAACAAGCGTCCCTCGTCGAGGCCCTTTACAATAGCCGATGCCAACTCTGATACCTCTTCCTTCGGGAACTTCTGCACAACGTCTCGAAGTGTTACCATAAACGTATCACGTTCGCCACCATAAAGAGAACTCATGGCACGAATGAACATCATGCGAGCACGATGAGGTCCTTGCGGAAAGTTCTCGGTGCTGAACTGATAGTGCTCCTCAACCTTATCATACTCTTCTGCCTGATAAGCACCATATGCCTCTGCATAAATGCTGTCCTCAACATGTTTCCCCTTACGAGCAATCATTTCATAGTTAGGATTGCCCAGCAAAGCAGCCAGTTTGGCATCCGGAAAGTCTTCAAGAAGATAACCGCGGAACTCTTCTGCACTCGCCACATCGTTCAATCTTCCATAGAGCAAGAAAAGATGATAGAAGATATTGTCCGTGCCTTCGTGTTCGGGGAAGTCATTAAGGAACCTCACCATCGTGCGCTCTGCCAGTGGGAAGTTCTCCAGTTGCTCTTGTTCAAGGATGCCTGCATTGTACAAAGCATCTCCAAGCAAACGGTTAGACTCCGCCATCTGCTCCTCGGTAAAAGGTATTTGCTTAAGGTAGTATTCGCGTTCGTGAGGATCGTTTGCCAGAGAATCCTTGCGAGCCTGGTCGGCGGCAATGAGGCTGTCGGCTGCCGCGCTGTTGGCTGCGCCGAAAAGACTGTCGGCTGCCGCTTCGTCGTACTCGTAGTCTTCCACATCCTCTCCCATGCTTCTGAGCAGTTCCTGTTTGTTACTGATTCGCCAGAAGTCTTCGTTGGGACGCATACCCCATCGTTTCTGGAACTCCTGAACACCACTGCGAACGGTCGTAGGGTTATAGAAGTACCAGTCGCCTTGCTGCTGAGTGCCAAACGAATTAAGGTCTGTTGCGAGGGTATTCTTGCCTGCTGCGCCAGCAGCATTGCCCCCTGCCGCAGCATTATTATTGGCATTGGGGTTCAGTGTGCCGTTTGCAGCAGCCTGCTTGGCTTCTTCTTTTTCCTTCTTCAGCAGTTCGGCTATGACGCGGTCGATGGCTGCGAGATAGACTTCTTCGGGACTTTGCGCCAAGACTTGCAGACTGTCTTGCAGTTTTATGGTGCTCAGATGCGGCTCCAACTCACCCAAAACCTTGCTGCGTCGTTCTGTTTCTTTGTACTCGACGTGTTCCTTGTCAAGTGCACTGACGCATTGTTTGTAGGTGCGTGCTGCGTCTATGTAGTTTTCTTGTTCCCAATATAACTGGCTCAAGTGCAAGAGGAGTGTCGCTTTGTCGGGACCATTCTTCTTGCTTTCCTTCAGGCCTTTTTCCCAGGCATAGATGCAATGTATGGTATCTTCGTTGCTGAGATAGATGTTACCCATTGCATAGTAGACTTTGTCGAGGTAGTCTTTGTTTTTGTCGCTCTTTGCCATGCGCTTGAGTCGTGCTATCATTTGGCGGAATTTGCCTTTGTGCATAACTTCTGTCTGCATGATGCGAGCGTTGAAGGCTACTTCGTAAGGTGGATTGGCGCGTATGACTTTGGAGAGTGCCTTATAGGCCAATGTGTCTCGTCCTGTTTCGTGATAGAGTTGTGCGAGCAGGAAGTTGAGACGTGCTTTAGGGAGTTTGCCACGAGTTGACTGTATGGTGTTCTTCAGATGCGGTATGGCCTCGTTGTATTGTTGTGTGAGAATGTAGTAGGCGGCCTTGGTGTTTTCCACTTCTTTCTGCCCCTTGTGTGTGATGCTGTCCCTTTTCATTTTGTTCAGGAGGTCTTCTGCATCGTAGGGCCAGTTGAGTGCGATGTAGCATCGTGCCAGTCTTGCTTTGGCTACAGAGGTGATGTCGGGCTGTGTGCTGTAGAGGCGGAGGATGTAATTATATGTTGATGCTGCTTCGAAGAACTCGCCTTTTTGGAATTGTGCGTCTGCCATCATGAGCCATGCATGATACATGTATGGGTTGAATTCTTTGCGGGCGAGGAATTCTTTCTCTTTTTCTGTGCGCTTCTTATTGCCTTTGGTGACGGGGCGTTTCTTGATGCTGTGCACCTTGATGGCCTTCTCGCACTTGGTGATGGCTGTTTCGAAGTTGCTTTTTCCCATGCCTGCTGTTGTTTTGTTGGTGCAGATGTACATGGGGAGCAGTTCGTTGAAGTTGTCTTTGTGACCTTTATATTGTGCGTCGGTGCCTTCGAGATATGCTACTTCGCCGTTGTAGAGTGTGTTGTAATGTGCGGTGAGGGCGTGATAGGCACGTGTGGCGGGTGTGTTTTTCTTGGTGGAACAGGAGACGAGCAGTGTTAGCATAGTGACGACGCACATAGCGATGCGATGTGTGGCGTACTGCTTTTTGTTATGTTGTTTCTGCCTGTTCATACCTTATTATATAACGTGCGCGTGTATGTTTTTATTGCCTTCGTTCGCCTACAATGAGGAAAACCTCGTCTTTTATGTCGTCGGGCAGGAGGATTTGGCGCAGTTCGAGGCTACGCACCCAGCCTGCCACTTCGTCGCTCCGCATGGTGTAGAGTACTTCTCGGAACTCCTCTACCTCGTCGGTGCCGTAGTCTGTTCGCCCACGGAAACGGTCGAGTTCTTCGTCGTTGTAGTATTCGACGTCTTTGCTGATGCCGGCCAGCAGGCTGTCTTTCTCGCAGACTTCGTGTTGTCCGCAGCATTCGGCGTCCTGTTTCTTTTGTTCTGCTTCGAGTCGTGCCTTGTCTTTTTCTGCTTTCTGGAAGTAGCCGAAGAGTGCTGCGATGCAGCCAAGTACGAGGATTGCTATGATGGAGATGGTTAGGAACATGGTTGAGGTTTTATTTTAACGTAGTGAAGTCTTTCCAGAAGTTAGGGTATGATTTGCTGACCACTTCGGGGTGTGCGATGCAGACGTTGCCTTGTTTCATGCAGACGGGTGCAAAAGCCATTGCCATTCGGTGGTCTTCGTAGGTATGGATGACGGGGGAGTTGTCTGCCTGGCAGTGCTCTCCGTCCCAATATACCACGCTGTCTCCGTCTTCGCGGACAACGAATCCGAGTTTGCGGAGTTCTGTGCAGAGTGCTGCCGTACGGTCTGTTTCTTTTATCTTCAGGCTTGCCAGTCCGCTGAAGCGGAATGTTGTGCCGAGCATGATGCAGGTGACCACGAATGTCTGTGCGAGGTCGGGCTGGGCGGCGAAGTCGAGTTCGAGATGCGCACAGGGCTTCCCCGAACGTGTCAGGCGGACAGTTTCCGTGCCGTCGCCGTGGCTGACGAACGACGTCTCTACGCCTAACGGACGGAACATCTCGGCAATGCTGCTGTCGCCCTGCAGGCTTTTGCGGAAGAGGCCTGGGAGGCAGACGGAAGGTGCCTCGTCGCCGGTGAGTGCAACCATCTCGTACCAGTAACTGGCAGCGCTCCAGTCGCTCTCCACCTCGTAGGGTCTGGGAGTGTATCCGCCTGGTTCTACGCGCAGCGTGGCTGTCGATGGCACCCATGCGGCACGGGCTCCGAAGTGCGCCATGATGGCTAAAGTCATATCAATGTAGGGGCGGCTGGCAATGTGACCTACGAGGTTCAGCGTCAAGCCTTCCGAGAGCATGGGGCCAATCATGAGCAATGCGCTGACATACTGGCTGCTGACATCGGCAGGCAGCGAGAGCGTTCCGCCCACGAGCCTCTTGCCAGAGATGCGAAGCGGCGGGAAACCTTCCTCGCCCACATACTCCACGTCCGCGCCAAGCGAGCGCAAAGCATCCACCAGAATACCGATGGGACGATGCTTCATGCGCTCCGTTCCGGTGATGACGTGCGTGCCTGGCGTGACACAAAGGTAAGCCGTCAGGAAACGCATGGCTGTGCCGGCAGCCCCGATGTCTATCACTTCGGGCATATCCGAAAGGGCAGCCATCATTGCCTCCGTGTCGTCGCAGTCGGAAAGATTGGCAATTGCCGTATGCAGAGCCTGCCGGGAGAGGCCATCCGGACGCGCCAGAGCATACGTAATGAGCGCCCTTGCCGAGATACTCTTGCTGGCTGGCAATTTCACCTCCCTGCGGAGTTTTTCGGGAGCCGTTAGCATCAATACCGATGTCTTCTGCATACTTTTTTAATACTTTAGGGCACAAAGTTACGAAAAAGTTTGGTAGGAACAAAAAAAAGTCATACCTTTGCACCATCAATCAAAAGGAACGGGATGTAGCGCAGTTGGTAGCGCACACGTCTGGGGGGCGCGAGGTCGCAAGTTCGAGTCTTGTCATCCCGACCTACTAAAGAAGGCAAAGAAGGTTTCAAAATCAGCAGATTAGGAACCTTCTTTTGCTTTTTATACCGTAAAAGTACAACTAAACTCAACTTACACAAGGTAACATTAGGACACTTTCGGTATATCCATGTCACCCAAACACGTGCAAATTTCGTGCAAATACTACTATGGCTACCACAAAACTATACTTAGACACACGTTCAACACTATCAGACGGTACTCACCCTCTTAAGATAGGCGTAAGCTACAAAAGCCTTCGTACACTTATTCCGCTCGGCATAAGACTGTCAAAAAAACAATTTAACGGCACATCTGTTGTCGCCCACCCCAAAAAAGACTTTTACAACACATTTATAAAAAAGCGTGTTGTCGACATTGAGGTAACGCTGCTTGAACTTTCAACATCTGGCGCACTAAGGAATGCCACAGCCTCACAACTTAAGAAACTCATTCTTGAGAAAGTTTCTCCGCTTGAGCAAGAACCATCTGTGCAGTATAAGTTCACAGATGCAGCAAAAAAGAAAATTCTCGGAAAAAAATCACGCACATGCGAGATATACAATAACACTATCGCACGCGTTGAGAAGTTCTGCTTAAGCCGCAAAACGCACATCGATAACCTTTCTCTGCTTGACATCGACAAAGAATGGCTAACACTATACGAACTATGGTGCCGTGAAAATAACGACCACACCAACACTATAAGCATTGACATGCGCAACATCCGCGCCATATACAATGAGGTGAAAGACGGAGTACCTGATTTGCTGATCGCTTATCCATTCACGCGTACCGGCTATAAGATTAAGCGAGAATCCACACCTTTCCTTTCCCTCACTCTGGAACAACTTTCCCTTTTGCATAACCACCAATGCAGTAATACAGATAAGATATATATTGATATGTTCTTCCTTTCTTACTATCTTATCGGCATTAACATCGGTGACATGTGCATGGCAACCAAAGAAAACTATTATGGTGGACGCCTATATTACACGCGCAACAAGACCGCAAAGCTGTACAGCATTCTCGTTCACCCCGAAGCAAAAAAACTAATAGAACAATATGCCACAGTCAACGGTCCTAACCTTATTAATATACACGCGTGCGCGCGATATGAGCACTTCACGCAAAGAATGAACAAACACCTGAAGAAGATTTGCAAGCATATTGAAAACAATCTTGTTGCAGAATGGGAAAGAAACGGAAAGATTGGCGATAAGCCAACATACCCTGCAATAAGTACGTATTGGGCGCGTTACACGTGGGCAAATGTCGCGCATAGGCTTCATATCAGCAAAGATATTATATCTATGGCTCTGGGGCACTCATTTGGCAACAAGACCACAGACATATATATAGACTATGACCTCGACCAGGTAGATGCCGCAAACAAGCAA
The DNA here is from genome assembly GCA_017631315.1 of Bacteroidaceae bacterium. Taxonomy (GTDB): domain Bacteria; phylum Bacteroidota; class Bacteroidia; order Bacteroidales; family Bacteroidaceae; genus Physcousia. Next base: position 191,743 of record JAGBTN010000003.1, read on the forward strand.
GTTATTGAAACTACTTTATCTGCAATAAAAAAAGCCCCAAACGTTTAAGTTCGGGGCTATGCTTAGTTTTCCACAATATCCAAGCGACAATTCATTGCATCGGCTAATGCCGCAAGCGTATCTATTTGGATATTAAAATTACCTTTTTCTATGCCTGCGATGTGTGTACGTCCCACTCCACTTCGCTCTGCCAACTCTACCTGCGTGATGCCTTTTGCTTTGCGAAGGTATGCAATTATTTTGCCTATCCGCATCCTTTCTTCCTGACTATTCATATCGGACCACTATAATTATTCATACTGGGCTGCTTCTATCTCGTCCGCATGCGCCAGCAGCCTCTTTGCAATATCTCTATAAGCCTCTGCCAATTGGTGATACTCATCAGAGTTAAATGCTTCTTTAACGTCAAAAGTACAGCCGTGTATACGCTTATTCAGCCAACTTCTGGACTTTTCGAAGTATTGTTCCGCCAATGCTTGGGTGCTGATTAATCCATCCAACTCTGTACACGCATTCCATACTGCGCCTGCCTTATTTTCTATAATTTCTTTTCTTCGTTTGTTATATTCATCAATCCGAAGTATCTTTTTCTTGCCGATATACATTTTTTTGTGTAATTTTGCCCCCGAATTGAATCGGGGGCTGGTTAGTAATCAAGTTTCTTCAATCAGGGAAAATAACAACCCCTCAATTTCTCTAATCTTAGACTGATTCTTTGGAGTTTCAATTATTGACAGTAGATTGAGTATCTTCATAAGAATCAGTCTTTTTTTCTTGCTCATTTCATCATACACCTCCTTTCTTTATTTCCACTGCAAAGATACAACTTTTTCCCAAATTGTCCGAGATTTTAGACATCCATTTGCAGGATTTTAGCGTTATTTAGTATTAGAAAACCCCGCCGAAGCGAGGTTCCCCCAAAAAATTATGAAACTACACAAACTACCCAGTTCCCGTATACGGTGCCATTGGCTTAACCCCGATTGGGCTTGGGGAGAATGACTCCTTATATGATTCCCTTCATCTTCAAGAGTAAAGTAATTAGTCCAAATCCCAACATCGCAAGCATAAGGCTTCCTGCAAACATCCTGACCTTTTGCCACCAAGTCAGTTCCTTTTCTACTTCTTTTATGACTTCTACCGGATATGGCATCGAAATCGTGTCATGCTTGGCAATATAAGTTGTATCGCGCACGATTTTTTCAACATACTTTGTGTGCCACTTCTTTATTTCAAGAAACACAGTATCGTTCTCCGTCTTTTCGCTGACATATACACTGTCGTGCAACCATATACTATCACGCTTCGCCTTGGTAATAATCAAAGTATCGGTGCGGACTTTGGGAACAGTTACAGTCACCGTCTTGGTCTTGCAGCCAACCGCCAACATCGCAATGGTCGCAAATAAAGCTACATTAGACATTCTTGCCTTCATCTTCTTTTTCAGTCTGCTTAAGAAATTCCTTGTATTTAATTCCAAGATGTCTCTCTGTCTTGTCTGCAACAATCTTTTGCATAACCTTCGCCCACACGGCATTTGACCCAGTACTCTCATTCTCTATTATGCTGACGAACTGAACCACACAGAAAATCGCACTTACATATTGCGCAAGATGAAGATTACCCAAGTGCTGCAATAATGTCCCCTCGACATGATATGCGAGCAATACGCACAGGAAAATAACTATCATATCGTTAATCATTTTAGCCATGTGCTGCGATTTGAGCTTCCCATCAAGCCTAATGTTAGGATTCTTCTTAATTGCCTCTCTGTATTTCGCGTATACCCTGCGATTACACCTCCAGGCAGTAAAGCAGTCAACAGCAATTGCAAGTACGCATATGGCAAGATATGGCAGCGTTGGAGCAACCCAAGCAACAACCATACCTGCTACTGCTTTAGCAAATCCTGTTATTATCTGTCCGTACCCCTCCATGCTTACTTTTTTCAATTACAAAGTTACATAATTGTGTTTGCGTGGCAAACACTTTTGTGTATAATTTCTCTTTTTTTAACAAAAATGGGTGGCAAATACTTACCACCCATAGCTGATTCTCTTATTTAGCGTTAATTCATGTATTCCCAGACCTTGCCATCGTCGTCGCTATCTTCATCCGCAAAGAAGAACAGATAAGCAGCCTTTAAGACGTCTCCGTCATCAAATTCCCTGTGTAGATCATGCCAAATAGCATTTGCGGCAACCCATTTATCGCAGTCTGTTGTACCAGCAGGAAAAACCTTTCCTTGCCAGGCATCTACCACTTGCTGACGCGTCCAATGAGCCCCTATGTGCTTTTGACCATTCTCATCTGTGCTGTACATCTGTTCGATGTCATACTCGGCAAACTCTGGCGTGTAATGTTCGCCAAACAAGTGTTCATGAGCCTTTCGTAAATATTTCCAATAAAGCTCCGGATGTTCCTCCTTGATTTCATCAAGCAATACCTCAACGTGCTTAATTTCTTTCCACATCATTTCTTCTGTGGCTTTTCCTTCGGCTCTTGCCATTTCTATCATCTTTTTGTACATAGCCTTCAGTGTTTGAGTTAATACTTCTAATTGCCTTTTCTCTTGTGGGTGTAACCGCTACCCATCTCACACGTTTGCGCATCATGCTGTAATTGTCGCAGTCAGGACACCAACCGAGCGAATGCCCTGTGATTTGTTACAATTGCAGTGGCTGATGTATGCAGGCTCATCAAAACCTGCAACACTTGCAACGCTTATTGCAGAGCCTTCTGCACTAATCTCAAACTCTTCTACAAAGGTGTTTGTGCTGTTACCGCAAGCGCAATGGCTTCCGCTTGGCTGATAGATAACGGTAATAACAGCCTGCACTGTTGCATACACCTGCGTTCCTACTACTTGCGTATCGCTTACATTAAAGGCGACATTTATAATTGGCTTAATACTTTGATTAACGCAGTATGTCTTGCAGAGCTTCTCGATAATCTCATAGGTGAATGACATTTCCGTTGCGGTTGGAATGCCTGTTCAGCCTTATTCACTGCAATGAGCTCGCGGATTTCTCTGTCGCGTGCAGTGGCTTCACGATACACATCTACCAACTTTGCATCTGTGGTCTTTTCACTCTCAAGCAGAGCAATTCGGCTGTCCTTTTCGGCAATTTTCATGCTCATGTCAAGTTCGTCCTTAGTCACGTAGTTAGACCTGCATCCGCCTCCTAAAAGTCCGTTTCCGAGACCATTGCCGTTGAGCAATCCTAAACCCAGTGCCACAGCACCCAATGTTACACCAGTGTTACCCAATCCCTGAGAAGCAACATTCTGGGTTTCTCCGTTTTGTGTTCTAATTGTCATAGTTGTAAATTTTAAGGTTTCGTTCACCATCGAACTTGTTGCAAATCTATGGCAGTTCCTAAAGGGCATTGCAAACTACGAAAATTTAACACAAAAAAATGGTCCTTGCTTCACAGCAAAGACCACCAAACAACATAATGAAACGTAATGAAAAACCCTATTGTTCGTTTATCCAATTGGATAGCATACGCCAAAAATACAGCTTTCGCCTAAACTTATTTGGCTTCTTTATATATCCAAGTTTAATAAGCTTGCGCTCGTCTTCGTCCAAGTCCGCATCACTCCACCAAAGCCTTGTATCGTGAACTGATTTTCTGCCTGGGCGCACTACTCCAACCTTTATCCAGTTTTCGACTGTGCGCTGCGTTACATTCCAGCGCTTTGCAAGGTCCCAGATATACTTTTTTTGGACACCGGGACTTGCTGAAAGTTTAACAACGCCAATAAGCGTTTGCAACTGCTCTCGCGAAAGCACAAAGTCCTTTCGTATGTCGCTATTTGGGTCTTTTAATGCCTTACCCATAATAATTAGCGCCTCGCCAATCACAGAATAGCCCCAGTTCTCCATATTATTCGATTGTTAAGTAAACTTTTTCTTTTCTTTCTCTCGCTGGTAAAAGATGTTCATTCATTAATGATGTCCATGTTGATGTACTGTTTAGCACCATGCCTTTCAGTCTGTTTTTGCCTACAAGTATGCAGCCAGAACTATCTTCAGCCTTATTTCCTATATGTATAAGCACGCCCTCGAATTGTGGAACATCCAGCAGACGAGGAACACGACCATCGCACACGGTCTTGTACGGCTCCCTGTCTCCATATTTGGGCGATGTAACATCTTGTGTTACCTCATACTTTCCACAAGGTATGGCAGTCTTGTGCATGACCTTTTTCTCTCTGAAATAAAATCTATCCCTGTCCTCGCAGGTGTCGCAGAAGTATTCGCCATCTATATACATTCTGCCGATTGTGTATTGCTGCTTCCGCGCAATTCTTTTTAACAAAATTTCCATACTCCCGTTTTAATTGTTATTTAACTTAACTTGCTATATGCACATATATACCTACCAAATCTTTGAGGTTATGCGTAAGTGCAATACCACTATCTCTTATGCACAGATATAGAACACCATCTTGGGTGTAGTATTTATCCTTGAAGATTTCCATAGGTGTTGTAAAAGGAATGGGGTCATCCTTTGTGCCTTCGTGGCTTTTTACAATCACTTCATACAAAGATGCGGTGTCGAGACTTGGTGGGAATACCTCTTGTGCTATATGAGTTTGTCTTGATTTCCACAAGTTTCCATTGTGTAAGGTGATAAAGCCATATCTAATTGTTTTACCGATGTAAGACTCCCATGTTGGATATAATTCCTTTACATCCAAAGACTGTTCGTTTGTGAGTTTCATTCTATTTATTATATTCGTTGTAGACTGAACTTTGTGCAAAATTCTTTGTTTTTCTCTCACTATATTTACAGCATTCTGAAAAGTCATGGTTGTAGACAATGGCTCTTCAAGTTCTTCGTAATATGCCTTTTCGGACACATCTATGGCAAATCCATTTACTACTTGTCCAGTAATAGTATTTTTTATTTTATGGTCGATATCGGAGTATGTTTTATATAATTCCACACCATCCTCTCTTGTCTTATAATATTCTTTTACTATCATGGTAATTTAGTTTTATTAGTTATTTGGTATAGGATATTCACTTGCTTTGTATATCTGGCTTGCAAACACACTCCAATTTGTCGAAGTTTTCCATTGTTCATACAATGAATCTGGAACTATTATCTTGCATTGCTCTGGGAACGCATTATCTACAGGAGACCATCCACCGCCATCAAGATTAGGGATACTGACACAATTATTAAAATAACAGAATTGTATTGAAGATGCCTCAAAAACACCTTCTCCAGATAATTCTCTTAAATTAGCTGGCATAACAACATATTCAAGACTGGAAGTTCTATAAAAAGCTTCCCGGCCAATTCTAATAACATTATCAGGTATTATTATACTTCTTATATTATCACAACAATAGAAAGAGCATAATTGTATTTCCACCAATGATTGAGGCAAATCTACACTTTCTAACTTAGACAAATCCTCAAATGCACCAATCCCCATATTATCTGCACTCAATATTTCTACACCTTCGGTTACTGTTATATGTTTAATATTTTGAATACCACAATTAGTATCAACAAACACTTCTCCAGTCATATTTAGACCGTTGTCTACGGTAGTACCACCACCCCCACCACTGATATTCTTAATCGCATCAGCATAGGTTGTAAGTCCACCACTAATAGTACCGCCTTTGTCTATAATAGCCTGTTTGATAGCCTCTGTGCTATCTTTAATTGTCTGTAAATTTTCCGCTATTGTTGCCATAATGTTATTTTTATTGTCCTCCTGAACCTTCACCTGCTAACGAATAACTTGTTTTTAAGATAATCTCGTCTATATGAACATGTGTCCCATTTTCATGCATTACTATAGCAGTAGTAGTAGAAGTCATTCTAATTATCGTGTTATTATAAGTATTAACAATATATTCTCCAGCAGTATTATACTTGCTATTCACCCATGTTTCCCATGTCATCCCTTGTTCTGCTTGGTACTCTGTATCACCAATTGTGAAAGTAATAATACTATTACCTATTATACTTTCAAGAATAGTGTTAATATCTCCTATGGTAGCCTCAAGGTCACTGATTTGACCTTTAATTTCGGTATCATCGTAACCGCCACCACCTCCACCACTTATAACGATGTCCCCACTGCCAAGTAATGAAGTGCCGTTGATAGTTTTGATATTTGTTCCACTAACAAGCACATCTTGTTTGCCACTTATATCTTGATGTTCTGTAAGTGCTGTTTTATACTTACCATTATCAGCAAGGAATTTGTCACCACTACCGTTAACAGATATTTTTAAAGCACTATCATCATTAGAATTGTAAGTAGTAATACCACCATCGGAGTTTATGAGCATATACGCTTTAGACTGAGTATCTTTAAACGCATGTGCTACAATTGCATGCTCATCTACATAAACTCTATCATTTAGTTCAACAAATCCAGTATTAGGGTCTCTTTGAACATATCCATCGTCATTATCTAACTCGCTGAGTTTTGTTGGAATTGTAGGCTTATTTGATAAGTCGTCATAACTGCCACTTGTCGCAACAGTTGCCAAAGTTACCTTGTCCATCTTACCTGCAATTTGCTGCTCTATAGATGCAATGATGCCAGACAAATCTTGTGTATCTTGAATGCCGTCAAGGAATGCAATGACCTCATTAAAGGTCTTGATTGCTGTAGTAGTATCTCCACTCACTAACTTGTCAAAGTCACCACGAAGTGTTGAAAGAGCTTCTGATAACTCGGTGTCATCATAGTTGCTCAATCCTTCTAACTTTGTCTTCAACGCAGTTGTGAAGTCCTCGGTAGATAATGCCTTTCCGCTAATCTTATCCACCTTGCCATCAAGGTCAGATGTAGTTGCATAGCCACTCGGCACAGTCTGCAATGCAGTTGCACCAAGCGCGGCACCTTCACGAATTGCAGCAAGGTCACTGATTGCATCTTGCTTGTTATCCCACTCGGTCTTCTTCTCCTCCGTAATTGAAGCCGAAGGACTCGCAGAGAAGATTGGGTCTATCTCTTCGGTGATACCACCGCCGCCGCCAGCGTTTCCGCTTGCCACTTGGTCGAGCAACTGTTCTACTTGCTCACCTGTATATTTACTATTAAAATCTGCCATAATTATATTAGTATTACTGTCCAACCACTTGGAACACCACTTATACCCGTAGTTGTCCATGTGGCATCTTTATTTTTATAAAACGTTCCAGATTTACTGACTGCATTAACCCAACCCAATAAACAGTTAGACGCAGAAATACTTGTAGCAAGCATTGTAATCTCTTTACACTTACCGCAAGATGTTAGCATATATTCATAACAATATGACTCCAATGTTAAGGCTGGGAGTTTTGGGGAAATCAATAATGCTGTGCAACCTTGAAACATTCTTCTGTAACAAGATGAATATAATGTTGTAGCGGGTAATTCAGGAGGATACTTTAGAGCAGTACATCCTTGAAACATATAGTAATATGCGTAATTCTTCAGTTTTCTATCTAAGACTAATTTAGATGCGTCTACAATAGTGGTTATTCTATAGAATAAATAAGCAAAACTATAGTTATAGGGTAATGTGTCATAATTTTTAGCCCCATCTCCATAATACAGAGACATGGGGTCTCCTAAAACATTACAAGACTTAGTAATCGTAAATCTTCTCGATGTATTATATGATTTATAATTTGCTCTAAATGATAATGTTTGACCTGTATTTATAGCTTCTGTAGCTACTCCTGCCTCTAATGTTTTCCAAACACCATCACCATCCACACAATACTCAACAGCATCAGAAGCGAGTTTAGCAGTCAATCCGTCAGCCAAAGCCTCTATTGTTAGGTAGTTCTCGATATTGATACTTGTATCAACCGCTTCCTTCAATACTCCGTATCTTCCTTGCGTAACCTTGAAAACCTTACCATCGGAAGTAACAAACTGCTGACGGATGCCATCTTGCCTAACAAGTTTTTCAATGGCAATAGTTTGTCCTGCATCACGAAAGACAACAGACTGAACTCTGTTAATACCTTCGTAAGGGTCGGAAGAAAAGACAGCAGAGCCGTCCCTGTCACCCGTATAGGCAACAGAGAGGCTACCACCATCATTCCAAGGTTTCTTCAACTCAGCCATTACTCGATTGTCCAAGTGGTGTTAGACTTAACCTCTACAGCAACAGGAGTGCCTTGATAGTCAAGTTCAATGTCACCCTCTGCAATAGTAACATAAGCGTCGCCAGCAGCACTTGTGAGCGTACATACATCTTGATGACCTGCTTCGTCTGTTACAATAATCTGCCTTGTCTTGGCAGTAATGTCATCATTGGCAGGTACAGTGATAGAGATTGAGAAATTGTACTCTGCTGCTGCACCTGGGTCACCATTGATGTTAGCACCATTTGATGTGCTTACGCTATTCGCCATGTAGGTTGACGGAAGAACAATGTCTGTCAAGTTACCAGTGCCAAACGAGAAAGTCAGTTTCTTGGAGTTTGAAACACCACTGATAGTTACTACCTTGCCAGCCTTGTCTGCCGATGCTGCATCTTCAATGTCAACATACTCAGGCTTACCTGCTTGATTAACTGTTCTCTGAATGTCAGCCACATTTGCAGCCTTCCATGTAAGAATTGTAGTTCTTGCTACACGACCCGTGTGTTCGCCATTAGAACTTACATTCACTGTAGCATTTCCGCTACCTTGCGAAGGATTTACCTTCACCCAATTTGCTTTTGCCATGTTTTTCTATTATTTTTAATTAACTAATATACTCCAATTTGTGTCGGATTCCACTGTGTAGATAATACCAGTATCTGGCGTAATCCACTGCACCTCTTCTGGTGACACACGAAGATAATGAACGTCTCCAATACTACATACTATTCCACAAGTGACTTTTAAGTGGTTGCTTACATCAAGCACCGCCAAACTAATGGGTGTATCATGTCGGGTAATTGTCGGCTGCAACGCCAATGGCAACAAACTTACACTTACTTGTAAACAACTCATATTATATAGACTTTACGATGTCAATACCTGTGTCAATGCACGCAACCTCTGTGCGAAGTCCATCATGAAAATCACCATCTGGAATATGAGCCGTTACCTCGCATTTAATTCTCCCTGTGCCAACCAATCCCGTATTTACTGGTAATATATAATTATTACTATCTACCCTAATAGCATCGGACTTTTCAAAAGTTATTACTTCTCGTGGCAAACAGAACACTTTCACACTAAAATCGTAATCGTCCATTGTCATAGATTCGATGGGTGCAATAGAGATATTCAGCTTAAATTCAGTGCCTAAATATATATTATTCGCTCTCATAACTTAATATATTTTTTTCTTATTTCTTACCCAAGAGTTGCATGCAAGATGTAGTGCTTTTAGTCCAGTTCTATCTTCTGAAAAACCCAAATGCTTGAACTTTTCATCTGTCAGAATATGAATACCATGCTTTAGATTCTGTTCTTTATTTATATATCGCAGCCCGTATGTCTCCATTACACTACTCCACACCGGGGGCGCAATAGGAGCACCATCACAATAAGCCGCTTTGACGGCATAGTTATCGGGATATTCCCAATACCTCTCCAATAAGTCCTTCAAATATGGATGCCCTTGTTCTGCGCCAAAGAACACAGGATTTGCGCCTATGCCGTGCTTATATACGGTACCCAGATATTTCATTCCACTAAGACTTGCTACATCCTCAAGTGGAATCCATAGTCTGTCATGTTCATACTCCCTGAATGGCTCTGGAACGCAGCAACATACATCACTATCCAAATAGATGCCTCCTTCTTCATATACAGCCTTCACCCTTATATAGTCTGCCACAAAAGCATATAACTTGTTTTCATAAGCTATCTCGCACCATTTTGGCAGTTCATTGAAGTCTATATTAGTCAAGTCCCACCTTTTGATGGTGTAGTCTGGACAATGCCTTTTCCACGTCCTCAAGCACTTATCCACAAGTTCTGGATAAGGGTTACTCAAGAAGCACCAATGTATTATTTTGGGTATCATTGCAATTCCGTTTTGTCAAGGTAACTATCAACTATTTTTTCCATCTCTTCTTCTCCTATTGCTGCTGCATGGCTATAACTACCATTCATGCTGTTAATTACTGCCTGCAAGCATACATATTCACCATTTAGCCAAAAATACACATCACCATTCTCTCTGACCTCAATACCATTCTTTCGAGCACTACCATTGCCTATACCAACCGAGAAGATAGTTCTATCTGCCGCATTATCACCCTGACTTGACACATTGTACTTACCGCAAGCGTGTTCTCCGTTATTATTTGTAACAGTATTCCATCCTTCTGCATGAGAATAGTCCCCGTTTGCCACAGTACTTTTACCTTCAGCGTGAGAACTCCATCCTGTAGTTTTTGTGCTATCACCTTCTGCGTGAGAATAATTACCCGATGGCAAGCCATCAATAGATTCGCCTGCCTGTGTGTTCCATCCTTCTGCGTGCGAACCATCCACAACAGCTTTTGTGCCAGTCCCTTCTGCATGGGAATCCTCACCTTCTGCAATAGCCTGCTGCCCCTCAGCATGTGAGTGCGCACCTCTTGCCTCTGTTTCCTTACCTTCAGCATGAGAAGAACTACCTATTGCTTTAGTAGTATGCCCTTCTGCATGGGCTTGCTTACCACTTGCAATAGTTTCATCACCTTCTGCGTGAGAACTATCACCCGATGCCTCGCACTGGTCGCCCTCTGCGTGGGCTTTGGCATTTGTTGCACGCGTCTTATATCCTTCTGCATGGGCATAGTCGCCTGACGCCTCCGTCTCTCCGCCTTCAGCATGAGAACTATTACCAATTCTTGTGCAATTTTCACCGAAAAGAGCATCTATCTCTTCGCCGGTATGATTAAGTATATATTCTGCCATGTTATTGTGATATTTGGGTTATTTGTTTTTCTATCTTTGCAAGTCTTGAATATGCCTGTGTTTCGCCAACTGTTATCTTCGGACTATCCCACGGTCTGTCCAGCTTATATTCGTAGCCTATTATCCGTGAAGAACATGCCCCACCGCGCAAAGTTTCATCCATGATTTTGACCTTTTGCCCCTCTCTCAGTGGCTCATAATACTTGTTGCTATTGCGCACAAGCAGTTGCTTGTTATCTGAGGCATACAGCAATCTGTTTTGACTGTCTGCAAGTCCCGTATATTCGGCATCGCCAAATAGGAAATCAGATTTAAGCGTACAACCAAATGTAAAAGGATTATCTGCAAGTGCTTCCTTATATTCAATGGTAGCCCTAAGCAGTTCCTGCTCTGCAGCATCAAGTATGCCGCTTGATTCTACCACCTTAACATTCCAACCGATTAGCGTACATTTGTCGCCAACCTTCGGGCATAGTGTTTCATTAGGAAGTTTTGCGCCAAAATCCTCATTGCGTACAATCGTGAACTTGCTGACATCGTCAACATCTTTCCACGCCGCACCGAATATCATTCCTGCAAGCATATGTGTATTTGGCGAAGCATCATCCTCGCCAGCAGGAAGGAACTGTATTTCTAATTCATTGCCAGCAATGATATATTCTTTTTTGAACGTAAAGCTTTTTCCCGTCTCTGTTTTGAGTGTTACCGTGTACTCTGTCCAGTTCCAGTATTTCTCTGAACCGTCACTTTCGAAAGAGTCTTTGTCCTGCTTTTGTTTTGTTTCGATACTTTCGACATACAAAACCATTTTTGGATAAATATCCTCAAAGATAATTGTCTTCTCTATTGCGGTTTCTGCCGTTACGCCTTCGTCACTTACATTGCCGTTCGGACATTCCTTTATAGGAAGACGGAGCCTGTTTTCGCCTATCGTCAACACTGATGCAGGGTCTTGAAGTGTGTCTGTGTAATAAGAATCAGGCATCCTTATTGAATCCTCTGCTTCTACCTTGATGTACGAGTCTATGTTTTCTTCATACTTTACACCTTCTGTATTATAGACAACTATGCGAGCATCATTATCCTTGAACTCTTCAAATTCCTCTACTATCTCTGCATATACGCCCTCCTTTATTTCGTTGTTGCTATCCACATAGGATACTGCGCAGGTAATAAATTCCTCGCCTTCTACCGATGAAATAGTCACCAATTCGCTATCATGGTTTTTAATTGAACCTTCTTCAAAATATCGTATATCCGTACTTGTACAACCCCATACGACATTCTCCACAAAACCATCAAGTTCAAGTTCAAGGTCAATCCTAAAATCTAGGCCCTTTTTTATGCGATGTATTATTTCTGTGTCCCATATAAATGGTTCGTTAATTGGAGTTATTCCTCCACTACCTTTGTCAGGCTCAAACGTAATACTACTGTCTCCAGACGACAGAGTTTGTGATTTCTCAGACTTTATGGCGCAAATAAGCTCTCTACTTCCTTCTTCTCCTGTTTCCTCGTCTATGTATGTTAGATAATACTTTGCAACAAGACTTATGTTCTGAATCTTTTCAAGTTGTCTGTCAAATGTGAATGTTATTTTGCCTTTTGGTTCCACGCCAATGCCATATAACTTGAATTTCCATCCAGTTTCGACATCAAGTGCTTCGTGGTTTTCGCCAACCCATACGGGTATTTTCCCTTCATTATTTTTCGTTGTCCAATTTTCCTTTTGTTGAATGAGCAGATAAATCGGCTCATTGGTCCCACTACCTTCAAACATATATGTTCGCAAAGGTGGCTCTGTTGTTATTTCTGTTTTGTTGCCATCCTGCTTTACACTTGTTATTTTTAGGTATAGGTCCTTTCGGTAGCTTACTGGTATGTTTTTGTCGCTCCCGTATGCGTATATACAATTGGCATATCCTGTACGGTTGTCCTGTACACTCAACTCCGACAAGTCCGTCTTAACATCAAGTATAAGTTCACCACCTGTCTCACACTTGCCAAAGAAGATTGTTTTTCCAACAATCCACCATTCACATTCATATTGCTCTGCAATAAGATTCAATGCAGCAATTACATCTACACCGTCATAGCTTATAAATCGTACCTCATTCGCCTTCTTACACCCAGCAGTGTTATAATTGTAATCTACTACTCCAAGCACGCTCAAATTCCTCAAAATTGCTTCCAGATGGTCATCCAGCGATGAAGTAAGATTCCAGGTAGCTTCTTTCCTTTTACGCGAACCTGATGCACCATTAAGACTTAGTGGTGTGTAAGTAAGCATGTGCAACCAGTTTTTCCATGTCCAATACTCGGCAACAAATGTAAGCGTATATTTATATACGGCATCATTTGGCTGATACTCGCCATGCTGAATGTCTGCTATTACAAAGCGCCCAAAGTTCTCATCTTGGATATAATCGCCAAGTTTAACCTCGATTGCGGTCTCTGCGTAAAATTCCAGTATGATGCAGTCTTGCTCCATGAGCTTGAAAATACGCTTGCAACGCTCGTTAATAAGCACAGACTTTATTACACTCTGTCCACGCTTAATGTCTATATATGCAGATTGTCTCTCTCTCATTTGCGATTGGTTGGGTCTGGTTCAATTACCGAAAGTGTGAATTTCCCACTTGTTCCGTTGAAATCCTGCATCTGTGTGCAGCTCTTGTATATAAGGCGATATGTGTCTGTTGTGTATTTCGTCTTAATCGAGAACTCACCATTTTTTAGAATATCGTTTGCAAATCCTTCAAGATTGGCAAACATTGTTTTTCTGTCTTTCGCCTTAATAAAGAACTGAAGCGACAATGTTCTCTCGTCTACCCTGCTATATGATGCACCTCCAATGTACTTACGGCCATCTGCAAGCCTTGAATTAACCGATACATATGACTTGTTAGGAGCAGGGCATATAAGTGCAGATATGGCACCTTCAGCCAAAATAATGCCATACTTTTCAAAGGCATCAATGCCATTAAAATACAATGTATTTTTCATAGTCTGTCTGTGTTGGTTCGAATATCATTAAGCGCTTGTCTTATTGCATACAATTCACGTGTGTTTTCGGCTATATCTCGCAGCCTTTGGTTGCTATCAAATAGCAAATCCTGATAACTGTCAACTATCGACTTGATGCCACTTGCAATTGCCTTCTGTTCGATTATCTGTTGCAATTGCTGTGTCACAATGCTCTGTATGTATGTAAGCCTTCCGTTCATTACGTCAGCCTGGTCTTCGCGAATGTTGCTGATGCCTCTTGTCGTTGCTTGCGCACCTGTACTTTCGTTTGTGTCCTTGATGGCACCAGCTTCTTTGAGCAATTCGCGCTGCTTCATGGTCTCGTCAATTATTTCCTGACGCATCGCTGCCAAAGAAGCCGCTTCAGTAGCGTCTATCCCGCCATTAGATGCTGCATTGTAAAGCGCATTGTAATAGGCATCTAACTCGTCGCTCATCTGCTCTGTCAAGTAACGGAATGAAACATCGTTGATATGCCGTTGGAACATGTTTGTAAAGTCCTCCGCATCGGATTCCATGTCGCTCAATACGGATTTGAACTCGTCCTCCATCGCATCAAACGATATGCCTGTGACGTTTTCCTTCAACGCATCCCTTAACTCTTCCTGCTTGCCCGATAGTTCAGACATTGCATCTGCCGCATTATTAATTTTTTCAGCATACTCTTCCCATCCTTCGCTCTCGCCAATCTCGGTAATAAGAGATTGAAGCTCGGAATACAATGCAGCATCACTTTTCCTCAGATTGTGCCAATCCTCTGCGGACCAATCAGCGAGGTCTTTTTTATACCCCCTGCTAAGCAGTGTTTGGAATATGCCGTTTTCGTCATACCCACCTTTTTGCAAGTGATACAGAATACTATCGCGACCACCAAAGCCAAGCCAATTATCCGATGAATACACGCTCTCGGAACTTCTGATAATGTCCTTGTAGGATTTCATCTGCCTTCCGAGATTTTCTGCAGCACTTTTGTAGTTGGAGTATGCCTCGTTGCTCGTTGATTCCTTCAGGTCGTTGATATATTCATTCATCGCCCAGCTAAAGTTATCAATCGATTCTGTTGCTTGGGCTATGGCTCTGTTCATTTCCTCGATATTGTCTGTAACGCCCCATGATGATATGGTAGAAAATATCTCTGCAAATCCACTCATAGCACTTGCTACGCCACCGAGTATATCGCCAGACATTATTTGCCCTACACCCTTACCCATTCCAAGCGCACCGGAAACAAGGCTTGTCGCATCCTTCACGACATTGCCCGCACCTTCGCCAAAGATTGTTGTAACGGCATCACCTATCTTGTTAAGATTAGGCAACAGATAATCAGCCACAGCATCGCTCGCTTCCGAAAGACCAACCCCCAAGTCCTTGAATGATACATTTCCATCTTTCGCCGCATTGCGTATTTTCTGAAACGCATCCTTGATTGGTGTAAATGGGTCTCGTGCCTTTAGACTATCCTCAAACTTCTTGATAAGGTCGTCAAGCCCCTTGACATCTACCTTTCCGCTCTTAACTTTGTCAACCGCACCAGTCAGTTCTGTTTGCGTCCAATTACCGCCAGAAATAAGCTCCTCCTGAGACTTCTTGCCTTGCATATACTCAAGAAGTTCTCTATACTTGGCTATAATCTTTTCAATCTCTGCCGTGCTCTTCTTGGCAGCATCACCAAACAAATCCGACAGTGCTTGCGCTGCCCTGCCAAACTGTTCTTCAAGTTCCTGTATTTCTGCCTTCTCCTGTTCGCCAAGTGTAAGTTTTTCACCTTCTGTCTTGGCATCCTTTATCTTCTGGGCATACTCTTGCGTGATTGCAAGCCGCTTTTCCTCGTAAGTTCCAAACTCACGCAGATATTCACGCATTGCCTGTTCATTAGCCTTGCGTTCTTCCTCGTTTGCCTTTGTAATCGCCTTGTTTCTCTTGTTTTGTGCATTTTCAAGCTGGGCAACATATTGACTATTGTCTTCTGCAGTATGCTCGTAAGCGCTTGCAGACGCAACAAACTTTTTATCCTTATTTTGGGGATTGGCTTTCCATAGTTCTTCCTCTCGTTGCACTCGCTGCACAATAAGATCGTCATACCAATCATTTATGCGGTTCATTTCCGCCTCATACTCGATGTCTATCTGCTTCAAGGTTTTTGCCTTGCCTTCCGTCATTGCATCTACTCTCGCTTTCTCGATGGCAAGTTGCGTGTCACGTTCTGCACGCTCTGCCTCTCGCTGCTGCTTAGACTTAACCTCTGCAGTTCTGTCCTGACCTTTATTTTTGCTTGGGTCGTTCCAGCCGTAGGATTCCAGTTTTTCCTTTGCTGTCTTCAACGCAGCCTCCTGCGCCTTCAATTCCTCATCGAGTTTAGTTCTTTCTTCTTTGGTTAAGGATGTATTTGCCTTTCTTTGTAGGTCCTTAATCTTTTTAGTAGCCTTTTCCCATTCGCCAAGTGCTTCTTTGTATGGATTGCTCGTTACACCTTGCTCTTTCTGCCTCTCCTGCAACTTGTTTATCCTTTCCACAAGCTGCGCACGGCTAACAAGGATGCCATTTGTCAAAATGTATTCTTTGTTCTGTTTCTTTGCCTGATTGAGGAGACTCTTCATGTGCGTTTCCTCTTCCTTCATCGCATCTATTGACATACTAGAGATAGATGCCAGATAGGAAGATTGGGCACTTGTTGAACGCTCGCGGTCTTGGATATTGATGCGCTTCTTTATCTCGCTCATCCATTTAGTAATCTCATCACCTCTACCTGCTGCATTTTTACCCGTGTCCTTCTCAAATTCACCTTGCACTCTCATCCACGCATATGAATTTGTCGGGTTTTTCTCGTAATCTTTAATTACTTCAAGAGCTTTCTTGTCCGCTTCGTAACCCCGTTCTTTTTGAGCATTAGCTTCGTCCCTAATAGCCTCGTTCAGTTTCTTTTGCGCCTCTGTTCTCTTGTTGGTTAGTTCTATGAATGTATCGTACTTTTCGAAGACTGCCGCCTCTCTTTCCTTGAGTTTTTGCAATGCCTCGCTTCTTTCATTGTCCGTCTTTGTCTCGTCCGTTACAACACTAAGCAATGCCTCTGAGGCTTCCCGCCTATCGTCTAACGCCTCTTCAAGGTCCTTATTTCTCTGCCTCAAACGCTCTTCCGCTCTCTCCTGTGCAGTGGTTCTGTCCGTCCATGTGTATATGGCCGCAGCAAGCGCCACAACCGCCATCGTAGCCGCAACATATGGATTAAGCGCCATTACGGCATTGAGAGCCGTCTGTGCAACAGTCTGTGCAATAACAGCAATCGTATGCCTCTTTGTAATTGCAATAGATACCAGTTCTGCAGCCTTATAAGCACCTACAGCCTCCACGCACGTAAGAATGACCTTGCCAACCGTATCAAAGTTCTTAACAAGTTCTGTAAGACCTCCGATTGCTTCTACAATTATAGGTTGGAAATTCTCTCCAATAGCATTCATCGCATCGTCCATCGCACCTTCAAGGTTGCTCATCTGTCCTGCGATAGTCTTGCTCTGTGCTTCGAGCATCCCATTGAACTTTCCGCCCTCGCTTGTCGCACTCATAAACGCATCGCGTACCATCTCTGCGGAGATAGCACCCTCTGACATCTTTTCCTTCAAGACACCTATTGACTGTCCTGTCTTTCGTGATATTTCCTCCAGTGGATTAAAACCTGCATTAATCATTTGCAGCAGGTCTTGTCCCATGAGTTTGCCTGTCGCTGTCATTTGTGAGAAGGCAAGCGACAAGGATTGCAACTTCTGGGCATCGCCCATTGAGATGTCACCGATAGCTCTAAGATTAGGCATAACCTTTTCAGCAGAAATGCCAAATCCTAACATCGTCTGTGCCGCACTGGCAAGGTCTTTCACAAGCAACGGAGTAGCGGCTGCAAATTGCCTGATTTCTTCAAACAACTTTCCTCCAGCCTCTGCACCTGCAAGCGTTTTGAATGACACCTGAAGTTTTTCGACTTCTGAGCGCACCTGTATAACCTTCTGTGCAAACGCCTGCAATTGCGCAGTCGCAAAGTATGCACCAACAGCCATACCTACCTTCTTCAGCGCACCGTCAATCTTGTTGCCTTCTTTAGTCGCTTGGTCTCCAACCTTCTTGAATTGGTTTGAAGCCTCTTGCATTTGCTTTTTGAACTCATCAAGTTCTACTCGCAATACATAATCACTGCCTGTTGATGCCATCTAAAATACTATTTCGTCTGGTTGATTTTTGAATGTTTCCGGATCATTTGCATCCAGCTTCTTGTTGTCCTCACTGTCATAGCTTGGCGATGCCTTGCAATACATTACAATGTTTTCATATGTGAAGTTATCTATAACATACTGCGGAGTTACACTAAACGATGTTGCAACATTGTATATAAGCGCCCAGATGCTATCGTTGTCTATCTTTTTGTTTTTTTCAGCAGATTTACTTCTGTCAGGGAAGTGGTAAGCTGTAAAAAAA
Source organism: Bacteroidaceae bacterium (assembly GCA_017631315.1). Lineage (GTDB taxonomy): Bacteria > Bacteroidota > Bacteroidia > Bacteroidales > Bacteroidaceae > Physcousia. The sequence goes on from JAGBTN010000003.1 coordinate 210,117, forward strand.
AAGCAAGATTTTGAAGCCCTAAAAGTTTAGCATACAACTCCAGAATTTCCTCACATGACATCGTTGAGAGGATTCTTTCCGCCACTTCTGCATATTCATCTCGTTCCTTGCGCTTGAATACCCCCAAAAACCTATTACATTTGCCTTCTGCTGCGTTCTTCTTTCCTTTGCGCCCAAGTATAAGGGTGGCGAGAACAAGCGCGATATTCTCGCAGTTCTTGGCATTGACCATACAATAAGCAATTACCTGCTCTGATGTGGCGTTTTGTACATCTATCGTGCCAAGCTCAGACATCGCACTCATATGCGCACTCGCCTCGATAAGTGTTCCAAGCGTCGGCTTTGCAACAAGGTGCTTCTTACCGCCAATCTCTATCTCAACTGGATTTTGCAGTACACAGTCTGCAACAAGTTCTTCGATGTTTACCATTATGCTTTTGTTTTTACAACACGGGGCAACCGCGCAAGCAGTTGCCCCGCAATTCCAGTAGATTAAATTGCTCAGCTTGCCGCCTTCTTCTTAACCATCTTATACCAGCAGGTTGCCTCACCGCCTGATACCTTGTTAAGAATACCAAAGGTCACATCTGCATAGTTACCATCGACCTCACTCCAGCCAGTCTTGATTGACACAGAGCAGAATGGTGCCTGAATGCCGTATGCACCTACATTCTTAGGTGTCAGTTTAACACTCTTTTCCTCTCCGACCACCAAAGATTTAATCTTAATCTCGTCGGTACCCTCTTCGCCACATCCGAAAAGCTCGAAGAAGTCTGCACCGGGTTCGATTACTCGACAAGTCAATGAAGCAGTGCCCTCCTGCTGCTCGTATGCAACAGTATGGCCGCCAGTTGACTTCATCTCCAGTGTGTTGCCGTCTGCCGTTGTCAACTCTGCCGACTGGTCTTTGATAACACCGATATTAGTAAACGAAGTGTTGCTGTCACCAGCTGCACCAACTCCAATTTGGCACTCTGACCAAGCGATTACTTGTGAATTATTTGCCATAGTTGTATGAATTAAAATGTTTTACGCTTAAATTGTAAATGTATTGTAACATAGTGCTGATTAGTGTCATGCAGTTTGCTGCAATTCGTTGCACGCGACAATTCCCAAGTGTACTCGCCTACAAGTTCATCATTAAGCGCCTCTACCAGTTCTTCATCAAGCGAAGAAACCTCACCGACGCGCTTCTTGTCTGTCTGCCTTCTGTTTCCCTTACTCGTTATATCATTAACGAATATGTCTACAAGGCAATCGCCCTCCTGAATTTGGTCTGCCGTAGCGAACGAAACTATACACACTACATCTTCCTTGTTACTGTTCGCAGGTCTGCAATCTTCACGATATGTCTCGCCATTTACAGCATTCTTAAAAAATGCCTTGCAAACACTGTACAGGTCGCTTTCAATGTCGTATAATGTCTTAATCATTGTTCAATTACTTTGAGGCCAATTTGGGTGAGCCGCTTTTCAGCTTCTTTCTTGGCAAGTTCTTTTGTTGTTGTCATCACATTTCTACCGTGTGGATTTGCAGGATTGTCCAGATATTCGGCATATTCCATACCTGCAACAATTACGAGAGCCATCTTCGTGTTTGGCACCTTTGAGGTGGTTTCTTCTGCGTGCGCCTTTCCTGCTGCGCTACCTTCGTGTGCATTACTGCTCACTGCTGTAAAATGACTGCCCGCTATTTGTTTGCCATTCAAGACAACTGCAAAACCTGTACTTGAACGTAGATTGCCTGTTCTGTCTGTATAGTCGTTATATCTTCCGCTTGTGCGCATTTCAGCTACGGACTTCAATCCGACATATTCAAGGGTTTTTGCAGCAGCCCTCAGCTTCGCCTCTTGCCTGCGTGCGATATAGTCCTCAAATTTCTTTTTCTGCGCATCTATTGGCATATTACTGCGATATTTGGAGATTTCCGACTGCTTGAAGAAATACTATTCCTTCTTGCCTGACCTCAAACAGACCTATCTCATTGTTCATTAGGTCATACAACCGATATTGGCACGGCTCAAATCTTTGCGGCTCTATAAGTATCGTATATGTCGCGCTTGAATTTTCGCTACCTGCATCCGAAATGTTATTCCGGTATCTGTTGCGCACGAAATTGCAAGGTATATTTTCTCCAAGAACTTCATTCCCTACAACAGGATTTCCATTCTCATCAAATCCATCACCCGCAGATTCAATTACTACACGAATATAGCCGTTACAGATAAGCATACTCAAAAATCTTCACCTTGCCATCCATATACGCCTGCATCATTCTTTCCAGCCTCCGCCAGAAGATTGGATGCCTTTCTCGCAAAGGTCTTCCGCTCATCGCTTGTGAACGAAAACGAAACTCCACCCTGTGAGATATTAGGCGCCATGGACAGATATTCATATACAGATGCCAGTGCACATTTGAACTCTTTGCTGTTCCTCATCTCTGACGTCACAACAGCATCGGGATAAATGCCTGCCCCCTCAGCAGCACTTTGTAATGCTGCTAAAGGGATAGGGTAAGCACTGACTGCTCCGAGAACATCTATTATCGTCGTATTTTCACACATATAGCACTATGTACTTTGACTATTCACCGTCGTTCCATGTGGTGTTCATCGCGTTGATGAAAACCATAGATTTACGGTTAGTAAGACCAGGCTGCATATATGCCTCCGCCATAGTAGTCTCTACCATCGGATTAACATCCGAATAGATAGTGGTCTTGTAGTATGGACCATAAACCTGTACGGCATCGGTATTCTGAACCATTGGAACAGGTTTCCAGTAGGTGTAACCAAGACGGGGCTCAACACTCAGCACTACGCTGTTCTCATTCCACGCCTTAACATACTCCTGACTACCATCCTTGCCCTCAACAATCACGCTGCTGTCAATTACAAGAATTGTCGGCAGACCATGAGTAGCCATATACGCATTGATTGTTGCAAGTGTTACATCACCGCTTGCGTCAAGACCTGCAGCCTTAACAAGTGCAGATGCAACCTTCTTGATAACCTTCTGCTGTGAGCAAAGGAGGTCAAATGCCTTCTGTTCCATGATTGCATAGCGAGGCTTTGGCAATCCCTGCTTCTGAACAACCTTAACACCCTTCTTGATGTCCTCAATACCATCTGCAGTAGTGAGATTGTCCCACTTGACAGTAGCACCCAAGAAGTTTGTTTCTGGAATGTTGAAGTTGATTTCCTCGCTCTCCGCCATGTCGCCATCAAGCTTAGTACTGAACACGCGCTTGCCAAGTGAGCCAATAGTCAATGCCTCAATCTCAACACGCGCATCCATAGCGGTGTTCACGAACTTAACATCGTCATACACGATATTTACCAGCTCTTGCGCAGCAGCCTTGTCCTCGGTGTTGGCAGCTGCAATAACCTTCAAATCGTTGTAATCGTTGATTTCCATTTCGTCCTTGTCGCGAGATACGGCAATCTTACCCAATTGCAGGTTGAAAGAGCCAACCTTTTTACGCGTCTTCTTAGGTGCGCGTGTATTGAAAGCAACACGGTCAGCCGAAATGGGCAAACCATCATTACCTTCAATAGTTTTCAGGTCAAATTTAGCCGTATATTTCAAGGGGAAAAGTGTTGCCCAAGCCAAACCAAGACCGGGCTTGTAAGAGTTGACCTCTGCCTGTACTGAAGGCTTGTCAAGCTCGAAAAGTGGTGCGTTCATCTGTCCCATCTCTTACACAAGATTAATGTTTTTTAGTTGGGCAACCACCTCTGGTGCGATGTTTGCCGTTTCTTTTCTCAAATTTGCGCCATTGATAAGGCGTACAGGTTGATCGCCATGTCCAGCCTTAAGAGCATTGCCAGTCACATAAACTGCGGTACCCTTGGGTGTTGCAGAACTTGCACTTGCAGAAGCCGCCTCATACAAAACAGTTCCTTTTGCAATGTCCACACCAAGAGTAACAGTCACTGTGTCGTACTCTACACCTTCTGCAACAGCCGTACATGCAACCGACTTCTTTCCATGACCGATTACATCACCAACTGCTACTCCGCTACCTTTTGCAATCTTGATTGCCGTATCTGCAGCAACAACAGGTGCAACAAGTCTATATGCCTTCATCACCTTGAACTTGTCACCATCGGCAGACACCGCAGTTGTTGCAGGAGCATCGAAACCTGGCTCCTTCACAATGCCGCCAGCAGGCTTTTCTGCAAATACCTGCTCAATTCGTACAGGTTCATTCGCACCTGCCTCATTGTAAGTTGTTCTAATCATTGATTTCTATTTTTGATTACAGACCTTGAATTGCGGAGGTCTGTGTTTCCGCTGCTTTAGTATAAGCTTCCGTACGTGCCTTCACAAGAGGATTTACCTCTTCTGCTGTGCCTGCACCTGCTCCGCCTTTTGGTTTAGTTGCTGGTGGAGGCGTTTGCTTAGTGACAACTGTCTTGATGTCTTCTGTTACCTCGTCTATCCACGAATCGAAGTCAGCGTCATCCTTAAACTGACACCTGCCAAACTCGCGCAAAGTGCGCTTCTTGGTTGCTTCGTCAGCATCCTTAAGCATGTCCTCTACACGGCTTTGTCTTGTGTTCTGCGTTTTCTCTGCTTTCAGAGACTTAATCTCTTCAAACAAAGCAGTTGCCCATGAAGGTACTTTTTCTTTTTTGTCTTCTCCATCTTCGCCATCACCGTCATCCACATCATTGGTGTCCTTTTCGGTCTTTTTGGCGGGCTTTCCATCCTTAATGCCATGCTTCTTTTCATAGCTTTCGATTGCGCTTGCAGAGCCTTCTGTTACACGCGAATCGGTGTACGAATCAATGACACTCTGGATAGTCATTTCATTTACGATGTCGTCAACATCATCCTCACTTTTTGCAGTCTTCGCCACTTTTGCGACTATCCTGCTAAGCACTTTCTCGTCAACTCCCTCAAATTTGGTCTTTAACGATGCCAATGCTTTACTGCGAATACTCATACTTAAAACGTTTTTAATTAATTACCGAAACAAAATTATATTTATTTTGGGACAATGTTTGTTACACAAACACTTTATTTAAGTTTATTTAAGATTTAATTGATGTTTTTGTCGTGTTTGCATTACAAACACACCTGTTTAGCATAGTTTAGCGTGTTTTTTTATTATTGGTTTTGTAATTGTATTTATATTTGCGCTGTTAAACTTGATTATTAGCCAAAAACAAAAGTTATGATTTACAATGCAATCCTATTGAACGTCAGAGACGAAGTAGTGGAAACAAGAAAATTCCACAGCAGACAAAGAGCAATTGAACAATGCCACATGTGGCAGCTACAACATGAATATGATTTTTATGACACAGAAATACAAGAGGAGGAAGAAGTATGAACTACCCTGTACGCTGCACCCAGTGCATCTCACTATTAAAAAACATCAAAAAGTACGCTCACAACAGAGTATACAGCATTGACAAGGATTTATACATCGAAGTAGAAACAACAGAAGAACACAACCTGATAATGCAACTTAACAAACACCAGGAAGCAAGCCTTAAGATATTTATTAACCTAAACGAACTTTAAGATGGCACACATCATTTACACGAACGGACTTGTTCAAGAAATTAACCCTGACAACAAACGTAATTTCTCACTTGAAGAACTGCAAAGGATTGTTCACGGCTATATAGAGCCCATCCATTTGCCAAAGAATCGCCTCATGATTATTAACGAGGAGGGCAAATTAAAAGGTTTGCCTGTAAACATCCTTGCTACCAGAGAAGTTCTATCACATGGTTTTAACGATGTAATTGTTGGAGATGTCTTGATATGCAATAGTGATGAAGTGTTGTAGTTTTGCAACACTTCATGCACCATATGCAATAATTCGCATCTAAGTTCTTGATGTTAGTAAAATTGTTTGTAACTTTGTTGGCAACTTTACAATTATGAACAAATCAATTCCTAAACAAATCCAGCTTATAATGTCTCGCGAAGGCCTTAACTATTGCGAGACATTTGACCATGAAGGAAAGACCTACTATATCCTATCATATGTCAGCGAGAATGGTGAACCGCAGCCAACAGGTCTGCCTATCATTTATTACATTGATAAAGATAAACCCGTTCAACTTTCGTTTGACAAATCATTATTAATCCTTTCTAAACTACCCGACGATGGAGAAGAATAAATATCTTAAATACTGCAAGTACTACAAGGGAGAGGAAACTATTCCAGAAAACTTGAACTATAATCAGTTTTGGTATCTTGAACGAGGCTACGTCACATCTTATGATAACAACCACCAAGACTGGGAAAATCTTAATATGCTTTCAATGTGCTTCGAATCATTCCCTGAAACAAAAGATTTTATAAACAGTTTTGAAGATGAGTTTATTAGAAAAATGCTTGCTTCTTTTGTAATTTTCTCTTATTCCCACAACCCTCAAGGTGGTGTTGATTTTATCTTTGATTATGGAAAATAAGCACATTAAAAATTGCCGATACTACAAAGGCGAGGAAACAAACCCATTCAATCCCCAATCGATAAGATATACATTCTGGATTGTGGAGAAAATCTATGCAACTATCGTCTGCAATAGCGAGATTGAGCAGGAGAATGTCGGCACAGCTTTCTCGTTGGCGTTTCCTGACCTTTTGGAAGAGTACTCAATACCTGTGTATCTGAAAGCAACACTATACACACAATATATGCGCTTTGGCGGTTCTAATAGCGCATTTGAGGATTGGTTACTTGAATACTTAAGACAAGCGCCATAAATAAAGCCCATCGATTTGATGGGCTTTTCTATTACCTTCTTTTTGGATTCTTTATCTCTCGTTCTCGCCTGTAATTGAACATCGGTATATCTGTCTTCAATGCTTCACAAGCTGATTGCTCTATCAAATCCACATCGATATACCATTTACCTCCCTTTTGATAGGCATTTGTTATCCTGAACTTTGCCCCTCGCTGCAATAGAAACTCTACCTGATTAGATGGCGCTGTCTTGCGCTTCGTGCCTGTCCAGTCAAAGCCTTCTTTCCATCTGATATTGTCACCATATGATGCAAACGGTTCCATGTATGCCCCCTTTGTACCCTTCGGCATAAAGATGGAAAGCACAACATCGTTAGGCGTTCCTGTATGTGTACCAACCGTAAAAGCTCCGTTTTTGGCAGAATGACACGACATAAACAGATTGCTTTTTCCTTCTTTCCCGATTAGTGATGTCAGGTCTGTCGTCCTGCTTAAATCTATTCCAAACATTGCCCTTATTGATTCTGTTGTCTTACCTGACTGCATCCACATACTTTCCTTTAATGCTGGTGCCTTATCCAGTATTGAAGTCAAAACATTGGCATCTGCAAGTCCATTACGAATAGTGCCATCTATTGCAGACTTCATTCTAAGGCAATACGTTCCCAGCATTTCCTGATTGATGTATTGACTACCATCCGAATATAACCACAAGATATGCTTTTCCTCTGTCGTTAGATTTTTCCACATATCCTGTGCGTATTTGCTCATGTAGTCGTCCGCCTCTTTGAAAGCCTTGTCTATATCTGGATTACTAAACCATTTTGCCGCATTTTTCTTTGCCTGTGTGAAATCCTCCTTGCTGAACTTCACACGTCTGCTTTCGCCGATATTCAGCACTCTCTCGATGTTATTTGACTGCAAATCGAGCATGTCATCTTTGAGTTCTGCAATCAATTCCTCAACATCTGCCCACTCTTCAAGGTCTATCTTCCCCTCTAATTTCTTTATCTTAAATAGGAAATCCTTGTCTTTAGTCTTAAACGCCCTCAGCCTACTTATATTGTCATCTATACTTGCCTTCCTAAACTTGTATATTGCCTCGTTACGTTTGCGATTATATGCCTTATATGCGATTTCCCATGTCGGATATGGCGTGCTTACCCTGCTTCTTGGATTCAATGATGGGTCTCTGGCGTACTCCATTTCCTTTAGCCACTTGCCTATAACCTCGTCACCATCCATTCTGTTCGGGAACTGCGTTTCCATCCAAATGATTTTGTCTTGTATGGCTTTGTGTGCAGCCTCCAGCTCACTTATGGTAAACTTCTTATTCCAATCCTCTACGTCCGGTATAAGGTCCTTAAGTGCATTTGCCCTTTTCTCCAGTTCTCGTGCCTTTTCAATGTCTGCAAGTGCATCTATGTATTCGCCCCTTTTCAGTTTCTGCTCTAATGCGTCAACACTAAAGTCCTTTGTGGTAAATTTCGCCTTATCCTTTAGCCATTCCTTGACATCTGACATCTCATCTATTTGCAGCTTTGCTTCTGCTTCTGTTATCAATGGTTTGCCCTTGATATAAAGTTTTGCTTTGCCCCCATCCATATAATATATATCGACGCCCTCCTGCGACCATCTTTCCCATATTTCCTTTGGATGATACCTTTCTGGATGTAATTTGAGCGTAATACTCTTCATATCGCGTGGCATTATACCTTTTGAGCCGTTTAACGGTAAATACTGCAATTCTATATACTGGTTCCCTTCTCTTATCCTTTCAACTGTATATTTTCTATATCTCCAGTTCCTTACAAATTTCCCATCTAATGATACGACTTTTGGGTCACATGTTAATGACGGAATGGTATTATTTCCAAGAGAATTACCCATTGTAAATGTTGTTACAACTCGGTCTCTCCTAAATATAATTTGCGCATCTCCATACCCTGAATTGTCACCAATAAATGCTGTCGTCAAATCTTTATTTACCGGCACACCGCATCTATAATAATCACCATATGCCAGCTGCTTCTTCTTTTCTATTCGCACATACCTTCCGCCTGTTCCGGTATGTCCATCCAAATCATACGCAAAGTGCCCATAGTGCATTCTACGTATGTCGTATGAATCCATCCTGCCTGTCAACACTTGCAGATTTGTTTTTATGCCATCTAAATACTTATCTAAACGCATAGGATTTGTACAGTGAGAGAACTCCACTTCCTTGAAAAACTCTTTTAGTTTGCTTTCTATCTCATCTCTGTTGTCTAAGAACTCTTTTGATGTAAACTGCTCTCTCTGTATTGACTTTTCATAGTTCTTCAATATCACAGGTCTCTCGTCACCAAGCATATCGAATAGTTCCTCTGCTGATTCTGCCTTGCTAAAATCTCTCACCTTTGGCATATCCTGCACAGTCTTCTTTGCCTCTCTCTGCGCCTTTTTAGCCGCATTAGATGCTTCATTAATCGCCCTCGTCTTTTCTGCATCTGCAATGAATTTCTCGGCATCAAGCACATTACCCTCATTCATAAGCCTCTCTGCCTCTTTAACTGCCGATTCAATCTTGGTTAATGGCTTTCCTGGCTTGTGTGGGTGCGCATCTGCATAGGCTTTAATGTCTATGTACCTCTTTTCTGCTGCATCAAAGCCCTTTAACCCATCAAAAATCGCCTGTGCTGCTTCATCGTCACCCGCAATAACCAAAGCCTTAGCCTTGTCCAAATTCGCTTGATACGAGCCGAAAGAGGACTTATAGCTGCTCATCGAATTGTATATTGGTCGCATTCTGTCTATTGTATTCAGTTGCGCCTCGATATACATAGATTCCCTCTCTGCATCTAATAGGTGATGCTTGACTTTCCATTGTCGTTTGACCTTTTTACCGTCAAGCACATCATACACAACATGGTCTGTCACATTGGTTGTGTCACCCTTGAACCAATCATTATTTGCAGATCTCGCTTTTACACGGTCAATGTATTCCTGTGCCTCCTTATACCTGACAAGTTCAGCATTACGCTTGTCCATTACCTCCGCAATGTACTCTGGTGTACGCTTGTTGTGTCTTTCCTCTGCTTTTGCAAGAAGTCTCTCGCGCCATCTGCGTTTGTCCCCCTCTGCCTTCTTTTTATCCCAGAACTCCAGCAATTCCCTTTCTTTCTCTGGCGTCCTCTTTGCAAGTCTTGCCTGCTTTGCAGCCTCTATTCTCTGCGCCTTCAGCACTGCTGGGTCTGCATATATCTTCAACTCGCCGCGTGGGATAAACGTCTCAGCTAACTTTGGATTTACCAGTTTGTTGTCAATGCGTACTACTCCGACTTGTGATAACTTGCAATCGTACTTATATCCTCTACCTTTGCCCTTGTCCCAAACATTGCTTTTGCCGCTTTGTGGGTCGAAGAATGTTATAACTCCATCCTTCTTTTCGGCAAGGAATACGTGTGCACTTCTTCCCCTTTTCCAATCTACACATATCTCATATCGGCCATCATTACGCATCATTTCATTTAGATACTCATCTATTCGCTTTTCAGTTACAACAGAAGAGCCATACTTTTTCTGCGCCCACTCTCTGGCATAATACGGGCGTGCTGGCGTTCCGTCAGGCTTCAGCCATTTACCTATTCGGTAGCCCTCCATCTTACTACCAACGCCATTCTTTTCATAGATTTTCCACACCCTTTTTCTATCATTGCAGATTGCCTCTACATTAAATCCCCTTCTGCGCAACTCGTGTGTCACTGTGCATGTCTGGCAGTTAACATCGTAACCGTTTTTTTTGTAGAAGAATGGATTTTCCTTGCCTGTATTGGCATCTTCATAAGACATGGAAAGACCTCGTTTCTGTCCCCATGCCTTTTCCAATTCAGCAAAGTTTGCCCGCATCTCTGGGCTATACTGCGCCAAGTCTTTAGCAAGCACGTCCTGCTGTGCTGCTGTGGTGTCATCAATGACTTCTAACAACCCCGTCGATTCGTCTGTCTTAAACATATTTCCAGACCATCTAAGACCACTATTCAAGTCATACCCTTGCCCAAACTTAAACCCCTCTGCTATATTGTCACGGATAAAGAATGGCAATCGCCCTGCGATTTGCATAGCCGTAAGCCTGTCCTCGTTTGCAGCCACCCAGTCAACGAAACCCTGCGGCATATCCTTTACCACTCCGCTAAAGCCGTAATTGCCTTCTACGTCTTCACCATCCGCCATCCGCTTTAGATAGTCTTCTACTTCGTTTTCCTTCGGCAATACAGGAACTGCTATACATCGGCATTGTGGGTGCCAACCCGTAAAAATGAAATTCTTAGGATAAATACCCTTCAGCTCGTCGCATATATCAAAGAACACACCCTTAACACCCTTGCACGTGTGATTGTTAGACAGACCAACCTTAATGCCTATTACAAGGTCTGTATTTTGCCAATAATCGGAATCCGCTTTGTGGTATGCCATATTCGTCTCCGTTCTTGCCAAACGCATAGCATTCTTGTATGAACTGCGATACACACCTCTGCCTGTCTTTTCCAGTGGTTCCTTAATCCAGTGTGTCACTCCATTGTCATCTACCACCTTTCGCCTCCAGTACTTCACCCATTTACTTGTACCATCAGAAAGCTGCTTCTTTTCCCTGAAGCGACGATACATCATATCGGGTTCTTTAAGCAAATGCCTTATGTCTCTTGATAACTGGGTTGCTGGTTGTCCTGTGGATAGCGAAATTTCTATTGCCATTTCCATTTCGCCCTTTGTCTGCTCTACGATATTCCATACCCTATCCGACAGGCCAAGACCATTTGTTTTGCGCGCCTGAAAAGCATCAAGCGCTGCGGCATTTCTCACCAATAGCTTTTTTACAAATCCCTTTGGCATTTTGGTCATGTCGCAAAGATGCTGTATCATTTCGTCATTCTTCGCGATTGACAACTTCCACTCTTTTTCTACACCCTTTGCGATAACACTTTCCACGTCTTGACGCATACGCCACATCAAATCAGTATATTTCTTTCTGATAGATGCAGGCGCATTGTCAAAACTAAATGGTTCTTTTGCATCAGGTTCTAATCCTGTTGCAATACCAAGCTTTGCACACTCGTTAATATAGTGATTATACAGAGTGTCAATTGATTTTATATACTTGGCTATATTAGCCAAATGCAACCCATCGTAATTAGTGCTATTATTGCCAGCCATCATTGAAAATACTATTGTGAAAATACTGCCCTTAGGAGTGTTTCACCCTAAAGGCAGTGCCACTATTACATAAACCCTTCTTCAAGTGCATTAGCCGATTCCTGCTGTATAAGTAGGAGTTCCTCGTCTGCATCATCTACCTCTCCAAGCCTCTCTATCGCTGTTCTTTGAGCCATTATAGGCTTACCACCGCAAGCAGTTGTCAAGTTCTTAATGGTCGTCTCTTGGTCGTTAATCTGATATGGCGTAATAATGAATTCCACATCAAGCGCATCAAAAGCCTCCGCTAATTCAGGATACATGACCTTTGCAAATGCCTTGATTACGGACATCTCTCTGCTCAGGAACTCTTGCCATACTCCAACTTCATCTAAAACTTTCAACTGCGCATCAATGAATACCATCTTCCTTGCCTCTCCACTCATTGCCATTGTCTTCATCTGCTCGAAGCTCATATCTGGCAACTGCAGATTCGTAAAGAAATTGCTCTTGATTTGGTCTACCTGGAATTTGATTGCATCTGTTGACTGATTCCAAGTTTCATATCCGACCTTACTGTCTTTGGGATAATACAACACATTACGGGCATTTGTTGATTTTTCCTTTTCATGATTGAACCTCTTCAGTTCGTCCATGTCGCAGCATACGACCCAGTTAGGAATGGCGTTCTTGCGTATGTAGTTGCCGTTTCGTGACAATACCCATTCCGCCTCAAACACATTAGAACTCTCATCTTCCCATATTGGCTCGTCTCTGTGCGTGTATGCACCTGCAATCTTTTCGATGAAGATTACCTCGCGTTCCATATCTTCACTCCATCTGCCGCCGCCATCCTGAACCCATCGCATATGCTCGTTGGCAGTGTACGTCTCGAAGTAATTATATTTCACACCACTCATTGTGCGACTATAAGCAACAGACAACGCTATCATGTCGTCGAAGTCGTCAAACAACGGATATAACATATCACCCTGCTTAGGTGAGTATGTCTTGCAGCGCAGCTTATAATCGGATTTCTCACCGCCATATATTGTCTTTCCTTCCTGTGCATACCATATCGTGCATATCTCACACGAACTGTACAACTTCTTCGCCCTGTCAAGATTAACGGCATCTATCCTGTTTCGTTTGTAGATGCTTTCAAGTATCCTCACGGCTCTTGTCTGCTGCTCATCTTCGGCGTTATACACGCGTTTTGCAGGAATGCCAAAAACTAATTCTGACATTCGCTTCACCGATAACTTCTGCAATGCCATCGTTATACGTGACATCTTAATGGTTTCGTTCCCCTGCATCTTGTCGACATAAGATTTGTCTGTCATGACCGGGTGAAGTTTTGGGTCATACTCCTTTTCGAGTTCCGACCACGGTCTTACCACAATACTCTTTTGCTTCAAATCTGCAATTATGGATTCTATCGGTCTTGACGAATCCATGATTTCCTCTATTGTCTTCATATTGCTAAAAATTTAATTAAATATCTACATCTGCATATATATCATACACATTATCGTCTGCCTTTTCCGTTCTATAATTCTCTACTATACCTGTCAGTGCGTCTGGTGCGTCATCATGCGCGTTTTTTCCAGCCTTCAAGTAGTTCCTCACCTGATTGTAAAACTCAGGCCACCGATGTTCCCATCCTTCGGGAAAGAAAATCAGGTTTTGCACCTCTGCCGAATGACTGAAGATGCGCACATTCTTATTCTCTCCCTGATGAAACCATTTGAACGATGTACGTTTATTACCCATCGTCCTCACATTCTTTTCTACATTACGACAAAAGCCTCTGCCACCATTGTTGCTTTCTACCAAACAATACTCAATTGCATCTCTCGTTACCATCTCTGCCGTTGCCTGCTCTGTGTACTCCATCGGCTTTGTGGTGAAAAGCACATCCAGCACAAAACATCCTATTTCCGTCTCTACATAGTCAATCGAGCAAAGATAGTCGCTACCTTCGTCTGCCGTATCAGTATAGTTCTTGCGTATGCGTTTATCTGTTGTGGGCAATATCCCATACGTGCGGAATCCACGCTCATACATTAAACCTTCTTGAGGTCTTGGATTCTGCTGATAAAGACTTTCAAAAACATAGCCATTGCGTTTCCTAATTGCCTCCAGTTGTTCTAATGAATGCTTTTCTGGCCATAATGCCTCTCCCTCTTCTCGTGGATCATATTCTGTCGGAACACCCTGCTTAATAGCTTCGTATTTTACTACCACCCATCCGTTGGGATTACTAATCGCATCATACTCGCCCTGCTCGCGTAGCAACCTACCTGCAAGGTCATCCTCATGCCATCGTGTAAATACAAGCAACTGACGCGATTCGTTGTGCAGACGTGTTTCCGCAACAGAATCATACCAGTCATCTATGCCACTCCGCACCGTTTCACTCCATGCGGATTTTGCATCCTTGTATATGTCATCCATTATGAGTATATCCACAGGCTCACCTGTTAGCGGACCACCAACGCCGACCGTCTTAAATCCGCCTCTATGACCGACTATCTCACACTCATCTGCATTGCGGACATACAGGTCTGCACCTCTACCAAGTTTGGTGTTCGGGAAAATCTCGGAATATACAGGTTCTTCTATAATTCTTTGAATTTCTCGGTTAAACTTCCTCGCCTTGCTTGCCGAATACGATATGATTGCAAGCCGACAATCTGGATTTATTCCCATAAGATACGCAGGCAAGCGTCTCGTTGAGCCTTCTGATTTTCCATGCTGCGGAGGCATCCACACCATTAATTTGCGTACAACACCATGCGCGAAGTCATCAAGCACATTGTAATATGACCTGTGAAATCCTGCTGGTTCAAAAGTCTGCATAGTGCAAGCAGTAAATCCCAGCAAGGATTCACGCGCCTTTCTTCGCAGCAATTCTTTTGCAGCAAAGATAGCATCCTTTATGCTATCCCTATCTAACACTTTCCTAACTTCTGCATTATATCGTTAAGCATACCCTTCAATTCTGCATCACTGCGATTGGCAAACAAGTCCTGACCGTCTGCACCTGTTACCTCGTGCTTGTCAACTGGTGCCTCGCCTGCAACCTTCATGAGCAGTTCTGCAGCTCGCACATTGCCCTTCAGGCTTTCCTTGATGAGAGAGCCTACAATCAGCTCTCTTGCCACTACCTGCGCACCGTCTTTGTTGTTCTTTACCTCGTCCAGGGCTTTAATGGCAGCCTCCTTAAAGGTCTTGGCAAAAGCATTAACCGCCTTTGCCTTTTGACCGCCTAAAGACTGAAGTTTTGTGTCTCCCTTCTTAAATCTCGTCGATGGTGATGGATTCTTATTTGCCATTGTTAATCCTGCTTATCCATTGTTTCCATATCTGATATGCAATCTGTGCAGTCATCAAAGGTGGCACACTCATACCAGTAAGGAAGTTTAATTGACCTTTACCCTTGTATTTGTAATCCTGTGGGAATGTACTGATACACTTTATTTCGTACTCACTGCAATTGCGTGGCTCATCGTACAGATAATCAAACTCTCCTGTTGTCTTTGTTGGTGCAACACGTTCCTTATGCAGCAATTGCGCATTGATCCAAGAATTACGACCTTCTACTCTTTGCAGAATATGCGAGAAGTTAGTATCTGTCTTTATACGCTGTTTCCACACCTCATACTGATATTCCGACAAGTCATTCACACCGGGCAAATTCTCTGCAAACTCTCCAAACGTAATAGGCTTTTCATCAAACTTCAAGACAAGTTTTGGTAGTTCATACTCTTTTCTATGCCCTATAAAGAATACGCGTTCTCTTGCTTGCGGAACACCCATTACAGCAGCGTTAAGCAGGAAGACCTGTACATCATACCCTATCGCATTAAGATGCGCCACAATGCGCTTTGCGTAGCTCTTGGCATTGCCTTTAACAAGACCCGATACATTTTCCAACAGGCAACACTTTGGCTTCAATTTGGCAATCGTGTCGCAAAAAACAAATACCAAATCGTCAAGGGTCTGCAATTTCTGCCCTTCGGCAAATCTCTTTTCCTTACCCCAAGCATTTTCTCTGCTCCCTGCTGTCGAGAATGTACTGCATGGTGGCGAACCATCCAACAGGTCAAGGTTATACAATTCCGCTGGCAAGTCCTGAAGGACATTAAAATCCCTTATGTCCATGTTGTAGAGATGCTCTGGATTGTGATTGAGTTTATATACCTCTGCAATCTTGGGGTCTAACTCTACACCGCCAAGATGATGAAACCCCGCCAGCTTGTAACCCATTGACGAACCGCCACCACATATGAATGTGCCAAACACAGTGCTATTGTGCGCCTCTACACCTGCTGCAGGATAACCATCCGCCATCCTCCACTCATAAGGAAACCTATGCTTGTCCATATCTCTGCCTATATTGGTTAATACACTGCATCAATGCCTCTGCATTATCGTCTTTATTAATACGATTAAGTTTCTGCTTGACAAACTTGAATTGTTCAGGTGAAAGCATAAACGAGATAGACTTCTTCGCTTCTTCCTGTTCCTCTTTCTCTGCTATCTCATCGGCTACATCTACCCAGTCCTTCATTAACTCTGCATCTTCCTCGCCGTAATGGATATTATCCTTCATCATGATGTCGGTCAATTCCTCTGGGCTTGTATCTTGCGGAATAATCTTACAAGGACATTCACGATATTGCAGAGTTCTCATTGCCTGCAGCCTCATATTACCACCGATGACAATATAATCGTCTCCACTCTTATATACAAGCAATTCCCTTAACTCCAGCATTTCGGGATTGTCCTCTATGCTTTGGCAAAGATTTGAAAACTCTTCATTGAGAATTATTCTCGGATTAGCAATAACCCCTTCTATCTGCCCCTCATTCGTTCGCAGTTGCGAGATAGGTATCATTACGGTATCAATCATATATCGAGCATTTCGTTGTTCCATCCTGTGACCTCAAGCAAAGCCATCTCAGGAGAATTGTTAATACTTGCAAGTCCTCTCTTGATGTCTGAATAAAGACTGTCATCTGCCTTTATTTCCAACTTCATTGTCTCATCAAAATCCGTTATATCAAGTTCAACACCCGCGCCATCAAAGTCCTGTTCTTTCACTTGCCATGCAGTAAGGTCTAATCCCCACTCATCCAAATCTACATTGCCGTATTGATTGGCAAGCGCATCAAAGTCCCATTGCCCGTACTCGTCATTTGCCTTAAGCACATAAGCCTTTATCTGCTCAACAGTCGTATCTTCAGAAAGAACTTTGCAAACGACAACCTTATCCCCAGCATCCTGCAATGCTCTCAATCTTTGGTTTCCGTCGCATACTACATACCTTTCCTTTTGCTTTCCTGCGCCTTTCCTGCACAATGGGTAAACTATTAACTCACGAAGTTCTGACAAAAGCGGATGCTCCCTCATGCTTTTAAGGAGTTTCTTGTACTTCTCATCCCGTATAAATCTTGGATTCTTTGGCAGACCCTCTATTTGTCCCTTATTAGGTTCTAAAAGCCTAATATCTATGCTTTTTATCTCTACCATAATCGATTATTTCTTTTGCAAAGTTATGGAATTGGTGTTTGCTATACAAACACTTTTGCCTTATTTTTTGTTAAACAGGTATTCTTATAGGCAATCCTGCGTACACCCATGCTAATAGTCCTGCATCTCTCATGTCTTGGCTTGTCCTCCCGTTGTAATTAGTGAAAGACTTAAATTCCTTATCTGTTATCTTTCTATCCTTCCCTTTCCAGCATTTAATTAAAGGCCTCACACCGCAAACCTTTAGTTTGTAGTGCAAAGCCATTTCAATAATCTTTCTTCCTGTTTCATGATTACGACCAACCGCATTCCCTTTGGCTGCCGCTATATAAGGATTATCTTTTGGGGAAAGATGCCAATGTGCATTGCTAAAGAATCCTTCCTCGACAATAACGACAACATCCCTTCCCGTTTTCTTCACTTGCAGTAAATAGTCTAACAAGTCAGCGAAAAACAGGCTTGTCAGTTTCAATTCCCGCGATGCTACTTCAAGATGCGCAACGCCTGACTTATCGACATCTGGGTCTATGGCAATAATCACATCAGCCTTCTTTCCTATCATATCCTTTTGTCTTATTTGTTGATTGGTCTAATCAGTCCCCACTCTGCGAACTTCTCAAATCCGCCAAGTGATTGTATATAGTCTCTCGCCTGCTTGACAATTACAGAGTAAGGAATACCATTTATTGCCTCGTCTCCGATGCTGCAGCATACCTCAACAGTTTCTTTCCTTCTTTCTGCTTCAAGGAAACACCATATGTTGACAGAAACATCGGCTTTCGATAGGTCCTTACCATGCAAGCCTCCGCCTGTAACACCGTCACCCATATCGCTTCCGAGTTTACGATTTGTTGCTCCGCTATCCGTATTGATGCCACCTGTCCATTCACCAAGAGGATTAATTAGGATGTCGCCACCTGTTTTCATTGCCAAAGTAATGGACAAATCCTTCTCTTCTTCTTTTACAAGATGCGACTGGCACACTGTCACATCGAATGTAGGTGCAGACAACTTGCCTTTGCCACGAATGATATACTTTCCATCTGTCGGGTACTTGCAATATACAGTGTCTGCTATATGCGTCAGCAGATTCTGTTCAAATGTCGGCTTGCAACCCTTGAAGATACCATTATCACCGCATCGGATTGCGCCTTCCTGGTTCTTTGCAAGATGCGCATCCTGCTTTACAATTGTTGCCGTTGTTGCCACGTCATCCCCAGCAATTCTCTTGACAATCGCGCACACCTCGCTTTCCTTGATGTCTTCACTTGTCTCAATGATAACTGTTGCAATGCCATGCCCGATGAGCACCTCAACAGCCACTTTTGGATTCTCACTTTTGGCATACGCCAAATCCACGATTGCACCTGCAATTCTGTCCGCCACCTTGTCCGGGTGGCACGGATTCACTTTTTCAAACATACTTTTGTAATTTTAATTAATAAAAATTCCCTTTCGGTTATTCGTTTGTGTATTCAATACTTCTTACCATGCTTGTATTCTCTCCCCATATTATAGGCCATCTTCAGCCGTATGTGCGTTTCAATGTCGATGTCCTCCTGCTCTGCTATCTTCAGGATGCGTGTCAGCGTTCTGGCAAGGCTAACGGCTAATGGCTCTCTCTGCGTCAGTACACGCACTGCTCTGTATATCTTCTCGGTAAATGTTCCAGACGGACAAATGTTATCAGTCACCTTCAGCATCGCCTCATTAAGGTCTATGTTCTTGTAGCCAGCCAAATCGAATATGCGTATGCACACATCGGCCAGTTCATCCTCCACCGTGTCCTTAATGTTCTGCTCGAAGTTCTCATCGTATGGCATATTCCACAATGCGTCAAAATATCCATTCAGGTCTGCATAGTGTGCCAACCTGTCCGCCTCCACAGCCTCCATCATCTCGGATATTATTAAGCATTTAAGATGTTCAACCGAACACACCTTGTCGTGAAATCCATTTCGCTTTGCTATCGCAAACGCTTCATCTCGATATTCGTTGTAATTCATTGGTCTTCTTATCGTCCTTATATTCTTCGATGTGTTTTCTTATTCTTATTCTTTTTTCTTCTCGCCTTGATTGATTTAGGATTATTCCCGCTCTTCGTAGCACTACCTCTGTATGGCGTTCGGGTTTGCAATTTATCATGTATTGCAACATCAGGCAAGTCTGCATACATTGCAAGTTCTTGTTTAATATGTCCTATACCCATTCTGCGCCTCCTTTCAGTAATTCGTCAAGTTCCTCGCTTGGTATATCAGCTTCTGTATCATATCCCTTTTCGACTGCGTATGACACTACACGCCTTACTTCTGCATCAGTCATATCACGACCATTAACAGAAAAAAAGCCGTTAAGATTTTTGCGTGGGTGAGCATCCATCCATTTCTTGAAGCCACGCATACATGTGCGAATTTTGAAAGTTTTTGTTTCCATAACTAAAATAATGTTTGTTGGTTGATTATTTTATCTCTGAGATATTCATCAACTCTTTTTTCAAACTTTTTGCTGAGTTGCAAAACATCACCATTCCTCGTGCGAAAGTAATTTATCTGCGCACTTCGCATTTCATATACTAATTTCTCAAATTCGTTCATAACTTTATTTTTTTAGGAAAAACAAACTTTTGCCAGTGAGTAACAGTGGTTAAATCAAATCCACTTGCATCATACCACCTTAGTTCCTTGAAGTCATTTCGTGTTATTGTGGCAAATTCTATCCATTGTTGTTCTTCAACTTGACAGCATACAAGTACACCTGTATTGACTCTCGGCAACCTATCCTTTACGCTTATCCAATCACTTGCTTTCATAATATAGCCATTAAAAATCTGTTATTATACTCATCGTATTCAATGCAGTCTGATAATTTATCAAGAACAAAACCATTATCTACACACACTTCTGCATCATCTGGCACGTTTTTCAATGCTTCTTTAAGTTCCTTTGCTTCCATTGTTGTTCTTTTTTATCTCAAGCCATTCTTCGTATGTCAAACTACTTACATGACCATACAACTCCAATCTTCTTTTCTCGTCTTCGTATTGTCTATACAAGGCGTTTAATGCTGTGTTTTCGTTCATACTACAAACTCTTTAATAGTTCTTCTTTTGTGTGAAAAATCTCATGTTCATTTCTTTGCCAGCAATAGCCGTTCTTTTCGATATGATATTCAATCCTGATGTCTCCGTCTATCATTACATAGATTTTAATTTCTGAGATACTCGCACTTTTAGAGAATCCAAGGCTGCCAAACCACACCTTATCACCTATGTTGTACTTTGTTTCGATTGTCATACCTCAAACTCTATATATTGTTTACCCTCTAAAAGTGCATTTGCAATAACCTCGTAGACTTTGTTGACCGCGCCAAAGTCATGCTCATGTTCATATACCTTTTCGTGGTTCTCGTTAATAACCATTAGCCTTGCCTTGTCGATATTAACATTCAGCACGACCTTTTCAATTTGCTTGATGTTCAATAATATCTTTTTCATCTTTGTTCGTTTTTTATATATTCACTGCATCTAAAACCTTTGCGTGGCATATAGTCTGCAAAGTCCATCGTCTTAAAAAGCCACGCACGATTTGCCCAGCGTGCCAAGTCCTTTTCATACTGCGATGGTTCCCGCTTGTTTGTATAATCACGAAATGGTTGAACAAACGGAAGAATGCCAAGTCTCTTTAGAGTTCGCAGCCTATATAGATCTTGCTCAAGAGTTGAGTTGAATCCAACCAATACATAACAAGTTATCTTGTAGGGAGAGATGTGTTTAACTATTTTCTCCAACTGTGGCGTAAGATCCAACTGTGGCAAGTCCCATGCGATGTGTATGCCACCCTTCAGCCTTAGCGAGTTAAGTGCTGCCGCTTGCTCCTCGTTCATGATGCGAACATCTACGCCATGAAACTTCACAGGCAAGCGTTGCAACCTAAGATGTTCAACAGCATCACGCCATCGCGGAGAAGCGAAGAAGTTATTATCAAGCACTTCAATCCACTCTGCCCGTGGGTTCCACTCCATCGGCTCCACGGCGTGAATCTTGCCCTCCTTGTCGTGTACGAGGCAGAATGGGCAGTGTCGTGTGCAACCTCGTGAGTAGAACTGCACCGAGAACTCATGCTGCGGGTAGAGGTCGTAAGCCAGTCCCGTGTGACGGTCTATCTCGTCAGGCAGTTTCGACTTAATGTCGTACCCCGTGCCGCCTCGCCTGATGTCTGGGCATTGGTATGCCGTCCGATCGTCGGGCGTGAAGGTAAACACCTTCGACATGTAGATGCGGTCGTAAGGCTCAAAGGGGAATGCCCACTCAGCCGTATCGCCCTGCTGTCTGTGCCACGATGCAATCTTCATCAGCGCAATGTTCGGGAAATTTTTCCCATCAACATCTATTAATCCAATCTTCATCCTTTACTTCCTCTGTTTAGCTGTTAATTATTCTTCTCTTCAGAGCATTCTGATTTTCTTCCTCAATCTCGTTATCCATCTCGGCAATCTCACGCAACGCCTTCTTCACTTCGCCCTTCGTTCTGAACACCTCCTGATAGTTCTCTATCGCCTCGCCTGTTATACGAAGGTGCTTCTGCGTATCCATCCATTCGTCGCGCAACACCTCGATGCCGAAGCCTATATCCTTCCGTTCACGCTCCGTCATGCCTTCTTCTGCACTCTGGGCGTTCAATGCCTTCAGCGCGTTGTACCAACATTTCTCCACTTTCTCCAAACTAAACGGTCTAAAAAATCTATCCACAATTCGCTTGTCAAGTTTGAATGTCTTGTGTACCACACTCTTTTCCATACCAAACGACACACTTGTTATCTTCAGGCAGGTTAGTGCTGTCATTGCCCACGCCACGATGTCGGCATCGCTCACATCGTGCGCCTCAAATACTCGCTTGTACTTGTGCTGTAAGGCGGTTACATGCTGCCGGGTGTTGTAGTACATCGTGGCACCTGTGCTTGCCCAGAAGTCATAATACTCTTGGTCGGTTATGTCACCATACATCTTGCGACTATTTTCTGCCAAGTCGTCCAAGTGAAAGAAGCGTACACCTCTGGTGTAGATGAGATTGTTCTCGTAGGCGTGGAACTCATCCAGTGCCTTCTTGAACAGCCGCTTGACTTCGTTCCTGTATTTCTTGTCTTGCTTGATTCGGTCGTGTGCGTCCAGGCATACTTGCCACGCAGCGTTGTTCACCACCCCGCAGCAGAGCTTCATCTGGCCTGCCGCATTTGCAATCGCGTGGTTTATTTCTTGTTGTGTCATTTGCTTGGTGTTGGTATATTTTCGTTTACTACTTTTGGAAAACTATCAAGGTATTCTTGTGCGAAGTCTGGATATTGTAATGCGATTCTTACTGACCTCTGAATAACACCTCTTGTGCATACCTTGTCCAAAAATTCTTTTTTACCCTCTGCTGGTGCTTCTATCAGTTGTTTGAATGTTTCTTGTGTCATAGTCAAATCAAATTATCAAGCACATATTCAATTCCTGCGATGGCAGCTTCTTCGTAGGTGTCATAGTCTGATTTTGACATAAATTCGGGGAACTCGCAACCAGAGGTTGGTTTACAGATAGCATAAAACCACATATCAACACCCTGCTCAAACCAAGGTAAACAATATATATTCTTCTCATCCCTAAACCATTTCAAGACTTGCGAAATTGCGGGAGCATCAATGTTACTATCCTTATAATAATTATAAAGCTTTCCAAAGTCTTTAATATTTAAATCACAAAGTGCAATTTTATCTGTATCTATTTCATTAAATTTAAATATTCCTCCATAAGGTGTATATGTTGCAAAACACTTCTCCCTAAATCCTTTCTCCTTGAGCTTCTTTGCAACCTCAAAACTTACAAATTCGTTGTTCATGACACTATAACTATTAGTAATTTTTTCATAGTAACTCCTTTACCTCTTCGATTAAACTCTTGAAGTTATTGTAAAACACATCTCGCATTTCTGGTGTTGGGAAAGCAAGGATTTTGTTTGTAGTTTTTTGCACCCACTTTGTTATATTCCCCTCTGTATTTACAATGCAATATTTTCTTTCATTAGCCTTTTTCCAATCAGGTTTCCAAGGTTTACCTAATCCCATCTGTTCACCTGCTATCTTCCAATAGGCATCACGACACACAAGCAGATGCTGAAACTTCGTGATTGTGCTTATGTTGCAGAGGATGTCTATCGTTTCAATCAGTTCCAGGCACTCTTCATAAGTCTCAGGAAAGACTACCTTCTTTCGCCTTACATACCACTTACCACCTTCGCTCACTAACTCGCAGTCATCATTGGTGACAACTTCCATCTTGTCTTTTCCAGCTGGTAGCACAATCCTTTCGCGCACTTCTGCAACCTTTACTTTCTTTTCCATAGCTTCCTTGTTTTAGTTTACCTTGCCTCGTTCAACGCTCTCAAATACTCTGGTGACTTCCTCGCTTCTGCATAGCTGACGGCATTCCTGCGCATTTCTTCGTATCGTTTCAGCCGTTCCTCTGTTTCTTCATCTCTCTGCTGTACAACTGCTTCAATACTTATTGTAGCACATTTTTTATTTGGCTTTCCAAATTGCGCCTCCTTCTTTTCCCATGTTGACAACCTTCTTTCAACATCCCATGTGCGTTCCAATTCGTAGCGCATCTTTGTTTGTGAACGATTTGGCTCTGTCCAGTAGGCAATAAAGTCTCCTACCATGCTTGCGCCATATGTCTCAGTATACGATGCCACCTGTTCAATAAATATGTCTTTTCTTTGTTCAAAAGAGAGCGAGAGAGCCGTAATACGGCTTTTCTTTTTTAATATATCTTTAGATATATTTTTTTCTTTTATATTATTATATTCTTTAGTTTGCTCGTTGTTTGCTCGTTGTTTGCTCGTTGTTTGATTGTTGAACTGCTCGTTATATTGCTCGTTGATGGCGAAATTTCCACATTGGTATCTATCATAGTTACAAATAGTTATGATAACATATCTGTTCGTTGATTGGTATGTTATTTCGCCCGTTGAAATTAAGCGTTTTATAATTGTGCGAATTTGTTGCTCCGATAACTGCAAATCCTTGCGTATTGCACTATTCGTTGTGATTAACTGACCGCGCATAATAGTAATTCCTTGCCATTGCTTTTCTTCGCAGTTAGCCTTTAATAGCAAGTATAAAAACAACTGTACCATCTCTGGTTTTCCTAACCATTCCCACTGCAAAAGCTCTCTATGTATTTTTATCCAGCCAGCCATAGTATGTCGCTTAGTATATCCATTCCTTATGCCTCTCCACTTCAATCTGCATTGCAACAACCTGATCCTCTTCTTCGGGTGTCGGGATGTAAATTCCTGCTTCAAGAACTGCCCAGTTACGGAATCTGTCTATCGACAAGCTCATCTCTTCTGTCGTGAGTTCAGCGGAACTCTTAATGTAACGCACACGACCGAGCAACTTGTCTTCCTTTTCGCCCACAAATAGGTCAGGGTTGCAATGCTTCTTGTAGTACTCTCTCTTCACCCAATCGAGCGTATTGCCTGTCTGCGCTGCAAGGTAGCCGAGTGCTACATGCAGATAGGCGTTCTGCGAGATGCTGCGCCTGGGCTTCTTCTCTGTGAGTTCACAGATGCTGCCACGCTTTATGAGCAGTTCAAGCCTTGCGCGTGCATTTTGCGCATCGAGGGGTAAAGAGAGATTGTAGGTCATAGGTTAGAATGGCAGTTGATTGTCATTGGGGAATCCGAACTGTTGTGCAGCCTCTGATATGTGCTGCGGATGGCTTGCTCCGCCTTGTGCAGGCTGTGTGGGCTGCGACATTTCCTGTGTCTGTGCAGGCTGCGCTTGTTCAGGCAGACTTACTTGCATCTCTTCAATGCTGTATGCGCGTGCAGTGTTGAAGAAACGCACTGCGCCTTCCTTTTCCTTGTTCGTTGTCTTTCTGCCTTCAAGCGCAAAGGCAACCTTCACGCACATGCCAACACGGAACTTATCGAGCATATTGCAGTTGTCCTGACCTCTCACTTCGAGTATGGGAGTGTTGTACTCGTCCAACTCTGGTGTGCCGTCATTCGGATTGAAGCGCAGTGCCTGCAAAACCAGCTCACGCTTAATTAAAGGATTTCCTCCTTTAGAGCTTTGGATTGTCTGTGTTTGTCCAATTCCAATAATTTTACCTGAAATAATGTTTGCCATAATACTTTAATTAATTTGAATGTTATTACAATAAATTGAATTTATCTCAATGTCACTTTCAAGCTCTCCTTCGTCTCGCTCGTTTTGATATACTTACCATACAAGTCAGCATTATCTGCCCTAAAAGCCTTGCTGTCGAAACTCTCTCGCTTGCTGGGTGCTACATAAGTAATTAGCACAGCACCTGTATCAAAACTCTTCTCGCCATTCTCTGCCATCTTGCCCAACACCTCTGCCTTGCAGGCTTCATACTGCTCTGTCAGTTCCTTAATCTTCTTGCCAAGCACATATAGTGTTGTCTCATTCTGTACGATGTAGTCGGGGAAGAAGGATTTGTGCTCGTATGGCTCGTCGGCAAGGTCTGCCTGTATCAGCAAATCTACATCAGCCACTCGCTCTACTTCGATGAGTTCTGCAATGTCACCACGCAGCCAGATGCCGTACATATTGCGCACCTTGATGTGCGGATTGTTCATCTCAAGGAAGTAAGCGCAGATGCTCAGCTGCCATGCAACGCTCTCCTTGTCGAACTTGCTTGTGGTCTTGAAGTCGGCAATATCTACAACATTTTCCTCCACCTCATAGATGCAGTCAATGTTGGTTGCATAGTGCTGCATGTCGCTCACCGTCCACTCGCCTGTCAGGTAATTAAGGTTGTGCTTTTTCTTCAGTTTAAGGTAGTTCTTACCTTCTTCTGTGCTTGGGTCAACGCCAAGGCTATCTACCAATTCTATATCCTCGTGCACAAGTGTTCCTCTCTCTGCTGCCTTCTTCAATATGGCTTCGGGGATGCCATCGTACTTGTTAGGGAATAGTCTGCGGAGCAGGGTAGAAGTGATACCCTTATACATCTCGCCTGTATCAGTATTAGTATACGTGTGCGCCTCTTGGTCGAATACTACCGGAATGAAATTTAGTTGTGTCATCGTTGTAATTTATTAAAGCACTGCGGAGTTCTCAGGATTACATCATAGTCCGCATCTTATCTATATCTTCAGTGCTGTGTTAATTGAAAAAGCAGTTGTGGAGTTCCTACGATTACCGTCAGTCCACTTCTTATCTGACCTTCATCTGCTTACTTTTGTTCTCATTAAAATCCTAATGCCTTCCTTCTTGCCGAGAAAGCAGTCTTATATCCTGGTTCGTTCTCTAATTTTTTGTATGCTTCATAAATTTTTAGCACCTCTTCCCTCGTGTTCGCTTGCGCAAGTGCTGGCTTAATTTCGTTCTCAATAATCTCATGAGGAGTAAGTTCGTCAGTGTTAGCGTTAGCGTCATCCTTGCCATGCGTGTTAGTAGCATCTGCATCCTTGGTGTCGTCGATTGCGAAAAGACCGTTTAGCGCATACTTCCGTGCATAACTGCTTGAAGCACCTGTGATTTGAGAGCCATCCATACCCTTCTTGTTCTCGTCCTCTCTCGCAAGGGCTGTTGTCGCAACACTCTCGCCTGTACTGTTAGTCAGTGTTGCAGTCGCCTTGATGTAGTATCTGTTGCCAATAAGCAACACTTCATCCTGCAGCATCAGTGTGCATTTAGTTTCAGCCAACAATGGCTTCACTGCCTTCAAAATGTCCTCGCAACTTCTATACTTGTAGTTGCCAAATTTGTTAAACTGCTCCTTAGGAGCTGTCAACTTCGATTGAATGGTGTTAAGTTCTTTCATCGTATATTTATTTAATTTTATTTTCCTTAACCAACAGGGCTATTGAGCCTACTAATGCACACGCTGCAATCTTTATAAACAATGTCTGTCTGTATGTCTCGCCTTCTGCGATGAGAAGAATGAATGCGCCAATACCCATTAAAAGTATCAGTGTGTTTTTTGCTAATGTCAGTTTCATAATTTCTCTTGTTTTTTACACATCGGTTCGATGCTATGTTCTACATATCTTTTCAACGCCTTGCAGTATCTTCCGTTCACACCATTGTGCGCCCTGCTGCATTTTTCGCATAGTCTGTTTGTACTCATGCCGATTGTAAGTACTTATAACACTCCTTTTCAAACTCATGTTCTACATCAAGTACTTCCTCATTCCCCTCCTCATCATATCTAAACGCTGTCACATTCACATCGGCCGTTCTGCTTATCTCTACTGCGCCCGTGCCATTCCAATAATCGGTATCTCTGTAACCTTCTTCGTGAACATAACCATCCAGTTCGATAGTCAGATTGTCTGCAACCTCTACAAAGATGTCAAAGCCGCCATCCTGTCCGTCAAGTGCATCTAACACAATTTTCTTCTGTTCCTTTGTTAAAACAACCTTCTCGTTTGTATTTCTTGTTGTCATAGTTCTCCCTCCGCCTTTATAATGTCCTTTCCAAGAAAAAATATCTTGCCTGTCTTTGTGAAGTGTGGTGTGTAAATTCCCTCTTTATATCTTCGATTAACTGTCATTCTACTGCAACCTATCTCACGTGCAAGCTCGACAACCGAATATCTTTTGGTCGGCACCAACGAAAAAACGTTAATCATAACTCTTATAAATTAGGATACCCTTACAACTCTTATTGTTCTCGCCTGCTTGTTAGCTTCGGTCTTATATGTTCTGTCCATTACAAAACTTACTCCCGAAACAATTGAACGTACACTGAACATCTTTTCGAGTGGAAAGACTTGTACATCGCCGATACTCATTGCTTCAATGGTCGGCTTCATTTTTTTCGTTTTTTCTTCCATTCTTTTTATTTATTTTAATTTTATTATTAACTTTGTGATGCAAAGATAAGTGTAAAAACTTAAATAACATCAATTATAATTGAATTAAATTTCAATAATGCGTGATTTTGGCTATAAAATAGGTGATTTTGAACACTTATACCTTAAATAACATTATTAATCCTTCAATTATGGCTAAACAATTCTATCCAATTGATGCAGACTTAATCGAAAGAATTAAGTCTATTATGGACAAAGAGCATCTAAGAGCCAACACTTTTGCTGATGGCTTAGGTTTTGCAGCAAGCAGCTTATCTCGTATTCTTAATGGCAAAGCCCCAGCTCCTGACAACCTTTTACAGTCTATCGCGCGTGTACATAATATAAACTATAGTTGGCTCCTGACGGGGCAAGGTGATATGACCGACACTAACAATACGGTTGTGTCAACTTCGATAACACCCTCTGAAGATGCAGAAATTATTGAATCTTTCCCGATGTTACCTGAAGAAGTTTCGGAGGAGGCAAATACTAACATAGAAGAATTTATTGAAGAAAACAGTTCAGAGCTGGAGAGAGTTAACCCTTCATCTAAACTGTCATCCGCAAATGCAGCAGAACGGATCCTGCGAACTTCTATGATGCCGACATTCCAACCGGAAGACATTGTGTTCGTGCGCTTCCTCCCTGACCGAATGAAGCTTTGCGACGGGGATATATACTACCTCAACTGCAAGAATCGTCCCACTATGATCAGGCGTGTGAAGTTTGAGCCAGACAATAAACTGCGTCTTCTCGCACAAAACCCCCAGTATGGTGATGTGATAATTTCACGCGAAGACATTATAAACGTTGGCACTATCGTGGGCATGCTTCGCCTAACCTTTGGCGACCAGTATTCGGAAATTGAAGCCATGCGCCGACAAAAAGACGAACAAATAGAAAATCGAAGCAAACAAGTTGACAATATCCTTGAAATGCAGCGTGAACTTATTTCTGAGATTCGCGAGCAAGGCAAACGCAATGGCATGTTGATAGACAAACTTCTCAAATAAACTACAATTCTCATTTCAAAAACTACAATTATGGACTTCAAAGACACCCTCCACAATCTTGCTAATCGTATAGACGCCTTAAAGGATTCTATACAGACCGAAGAAGCAACCAAAAACGCCTTTATAATGCCATTTATTCAGTCACTGGGCTACGATGTCTTCAATCCAACAGAGGTTATCCCAGAGATGAACTGCGACCTTATCAAAAAGAAAGGTGAAAAAATAGACTACGCCATTATAAAAGACGGAGAGCCTATAATGCTTATTGAGTGTAAAGCATGGAAGGAAAGCCTTGACCTTCATAGTACTCAATTACAAAAGTACTTTGTTGCATCAAAAGCAAAGTTTGGCATCCTGACAAATGGCATTATCTATCGTTTCTACACCGACCTTGTGAAGACAAACATAATGGACGATGTCCCATTCCTCGAAGTCGACATCTGTAACCTTACTTCGTCGCAAATAGACGAGCTCGAAAAATTCCAAAAATCAAACTTTGATGTTGATTCTATCCTTTGTTCAGCATCTGAATTAAAGTACATCTCTGGCATCAAAAACGCCATCAAAAACGAGTTTTCCAACCCTTCACAGGAACTCATAAAGCTTCTTTCAAAGAAAGTATATGACGGAACCATGACCTCCAAAGTCATGGAGACATTTACCACTCTCGTTAAGCGCTCTCTGAAGCTCTACATAAATGAAACCCTGAGCAGCAGGCTTTCCGTTGCCATAAATCACCAAGAGGATGAAAACACGCCTCCAGAAGAACCGCAAGAGGACAACAGCCCAAAGGTTGTCACAACCAATATGGAACTTGAAGGCTTCTATGTTGTCAAGTCAATAATCCGCCAAGTCATAGACGCATCACGCATCACATATAGAGATGCTCAATCTTACTTTGCTGTCTTCGTTGATGACAATAACAGAAAGCCTATCTGCCGTCTGTATTTTAACAATGAATCCAACATGCAGATTGCAATGCTCGACGAGGCAAAAAAAGAAACGAAATACAAATTACAATCTATCGAGGATATCTACTCATTCAGCGACCAACTCATAGAAACAGCAAAAAGATACGTATAACATCATGCAAAGGCTCGACAATAGCAGATTAATCGTCAGCCGCTTCTTTGATGCTATTGATTTTCTTATCAAGCAGAAACACATCAGAGGCGTCCAAACCTTTACAAAGAAGTACGGCATCAATAGATGGAACTTCTACACCGTGAAGGAGCAACCTGAATCAGGCATGTTTGAAGTAGGATGGCTTGAAAACATCGTACGGGATTTTGGTGTATCATCGGAATGGTTGCTTACTGGTAACGGACCAATGATTAAGGAAAACCGTGCAAATTTCGTGCAAAGGAAAAAGCAAACCAAAGCATCAATCTGAATATCAATCGCTAACTGAAAAGAAACCCACGTCTGGGGGGCGCGAGGTCGCAAGTTCGAGTCTTGTCATCCCGACCTAAGAAAGAGCCGAAAGCTTAACAAAAGCATTCGGCTCTTTCTCTTTTTACACACCCATTCTGCCTCCTCGCCACAAGGCGCAGCCACACGCAACACACCACCACAAAAACAAAGGCGAGCCACTACCGAAATAATGGTTCGCCTAATTGGCCGGAATGCTTAACCTTTCCGGGCATAATGGTTAACCCTTTTGGCAATAATGGTTAACCTATTTTTTTGACTTAAAACTGGTCCGTCGCCGACTGGATGTCCCTCACCCAGTTCGACCCCATGGCTGCGATGCGTCCGTCGGGTGCAACAAGCACGAAATAAGGCAGTTCCCTGATGCCCCATTGCTGCACGAGCGGACTGGCCAGACAACGGAAGTCGCAATAACTGGGATAGTCTATGCTATCCCGTTCCTCGATGCGGCTGAGTCTCTTCTCGTCGATGTCGAGCGAATAACTGATGAGGTCGATGTCCTTCCCCCTGCCTTTCATCTCGCGACGCAAGCGTCTGGCACGATAGACGGCATTCTGGCTGCCGCTCTTCCACGTTGCCCAAAAGGCAATGAGCAAGGGCTTGCCCTCGTAGTCGGCACGCTGTATGGTGCGTTCCTCCTCTCCATTGCCGCCATGGCCGGGCTTCAGGACAAGAGAAAAGTCGGGCAAAGGCTCACCCACAAGCAGCCTGTCCTTGGCACGCACGTGTACGGCAAGTTTCGACAAGACAAGGTCGTCGGGGCAAGCACGGCCGAGACTGTCGTACAACTCCGTAACCTCGCGAACAGAAGTCGCCGTGTCGCAAAGGAAATAAGTCGTAAACAAATGGCGGCTCATCGCCAGCGTCGGATGCGCCAGAATGTAGCCTCGGGCAATCTCCCGCGTTTCGTTCGCCGACTTGCCATTAACCTCAAGTCGGAAGTCCGTATAGCGTTCGTTATCCTCCGAACCGCTCACCTTCACCTCGCTCAAGTTCTGTGCATCACCATCGATGCGAAGGTCTGCTCCGGGAGTGCCGAAGACTATGAGCTCCGACTTGTTCGGATAGAGAATATGCAAGGTAGCCGTCTCCTGAGTAGGCAGGCTATACGAGAACGAGCCGTCCTGGATGCGCAACGTATCCAAACGGTCCAACCCCTCGTCCGAACTATATATAAGGAATTCGCCCTGCTCCAGGTGCGCGAACTCCCCTTTGAGTCTGACCTCTCCGGGATGTCCTGTGCAACAGAGCAGGGCGAACGATATTGCTATGAGAACAAGGTTCTTCACCTTACTTCCTTTACTTCAGCAGACTCTTCACTGCGCTAGCGTACTTCGCGAACTCATAGTCGTTGGCAGCACGTGCAGCAAGAGAAGCATCCTGCTTAATGGCACTTGCCAAAGCGCTGGTCACTGTGCCGGCATCACCGGTACGGGCAGCAAGCACAGCCTGCAGGTAGCTTGTGATGGCATCTGCATTCTTGATGCCAGAAAGAGTAGCCTTTGCACTTGTATAGTCCTTGGCAAGAATCTGAGCAAGAGCAGCACTGTTGCTCTTCACACCAGCCAAATCGCTGGCAGCCTGCGCATAGTTACCCTTTGCAATGTTGAGGTTGCCCATCACCTCCTTGAAGGTGTCAGAACCACTACCCTTAGCAAGGTAGCTCTCAGCAGCAGCAACATCGCCACTCTTCAAAGCGAGCAGAGCCAAGTTGGTGTTCACCTCGGGAGCATTCTTGCTGATAGCAGAAGCACTCTTCAAGTAAGCCTGAGCCACTTCGGTCTGGCCATTGGCAATAGCCTGCTGAGCCATATTGTTGAGAGCACGGTAGTCGCTGGGGTACTGACGAGCAATTGTCTCGTTCCACTTCTGACGTGTTGCAGCATCCTTCACAAGCTTGTTGGCACCATAAACGAGCTCCTCTACGCTGAGCTTGCTGGGATCCTGGTTGAACTGGTCAAGAATCTGCTCGTCGCTGCGACCGATGATTTCATAATTTACAATGAGGCGAGCACGACGCAACTCAGGCAAAATGCCTTCCTTGATGTCGGTGAAGATTTCGCTCATATTGCGAATCTGCTGCTCACGCTCTTCGGGATCCTTATACATAGAGAGGACTCGCAAGATAACTTCCTTGTCCTGAAGGTTGCTCTTGCCAACGAGTTCCTGGAAACCGTCCCAGTCTTCGGCAGTGAACTTAGTGTCAACGTCGGCATTCATCTTAATCTTCTTAAGCTCATTCTTCAGGTATTTTGCACTAACATCCTGACGCTTCTCAGCAAGTTTCTCGTTGATATTGAACTTACCATCAGGGCTCGCATAAGCACTTACCTCTATGTTCTGCAGGGCACGAGTCTCTTCGTTATCGTTGATTTCACGAAGGATTTTGCCCAGATCCTTGATGCTAACGGTGTTGAGTTCGCTGGCACGGAGGTTAGCCTGGTTGATGAGGAACTTAATGTTTGCCTCTTGCTTCTGCTCGATAATGCGCTGGTAAGCGTCGGGAGCGGTTGAGCCATTCATGCCGCAACGGCTGAGGAGCTGGCTTGTAGCGAGTACACCGTAACCGATCTTCACCTCGGGAATGCTAACCGTCTTCTTACCAACCTTTGCCTCGAAGCGAGCGTAGAGATCGCTGTTGAGCATTGCATCTTCGTATGTGAAGTTGCTCTTCATGGTGTAAACGCCACCCATCTTGTAGCTAATGGTTGTGCCATTGCCTTCAACCTTCTCGCCTTGGAATGTTGCGCTCTGACCTACAGCCTCGCCACCTTCGTACTTGAGGACGGGAGTTACTGTTACAACAGCCTTCTTCTTCATGTACTTAACGGGGAATGTGCCGTTGATGGTTGCAGGCACTTCACCACCGATTGCCTCGAGGGGGGTCGGGGTAACTGTAAAATTCTCGCTAGAAAGCTTTCCCAACTTGCTGCAAGATGTCAATGCGATGGCTGAAATTGCCACCAAAAAGAGTTGATTTTTTCTTTTCATAACGTTGTTTTATACTTGTTTTTTCGTTTTTCGGGCGCAAAGGTACAACTTTTCTTTGAAATAAAGCATTTTCCTATGGGAAAACTTTCCTTATTTCTTAGAAATGAATTGGTATCAGACGAGTTGAAGGATGTCTTGAGGGGTTTCTGCCAGCATTGTGGCTCCATGTGCTACGAGGAAGTTGCGACTGCGGAAGCCCCACAAGACTGAGATGCATGGCAGGCCGGCATTGGCTGCTGTCTGGAGGTCTACGTCGGAGTCTCCCACATAGATTGCTTCGGAGGCATCTACACCGAGTTGTGCCAAGGCATTGTAGAGCATGTCGGGTTCGGGCTTTCTTGGAATACCGGGTTGCTCGCCTATGGCAACATCTATGACGCCTCGGAAATAGCTTTGCGCCAGTTCTGTCACGCCGTCCTGTATCTTGTTGCTGACCACTGCCATGCGGTAGCCTTTGGTATGCAGCGACATAAGCAACGTGGCGATGCCGGGATAGAGAGCGGTATGGTCTTGGCAATGGATGATGTAATGCGAGTGGAACGTTTCGAAGCACTTTGCCACAACCGGAGGTTCGGTTCCTTCGGGCACAGCGCGCTCAATGAGTTGCCTAACGCCGTTGCCGACGAAGCGGCGCACTTCGTCGAGACTTCTTTCCGGCAAACCGCAACTGCGAAGGGCATAGTTCACGCTTAAATACAAATCCTCGAGCGTATCAGTCAGTGTACCATCCAGGTCGAATATTATTGCCTTGTATTTCATACCCCTATATTTTCGGGCTGCAAAGGTACGACAACTTTCTGTATCTGCAACATTCTTATTAAAGAATTTTCAAGACCCTAAAAAGTGACAAAATGCAATCTAAAACAACACTTTAGCTTACATCTTGCTTTTCGCCGATGCAAAATCAAGGGCCTCGAAATGCAAAAGGCGAACGCCCGACGAATTTGAGCGATTTTCAGACGTTTTCTTAACTGCCTGACTCTGTGACAAGTATATTTTCCGCCACCCGGAAAAGCAGGCCGAAAGAGTGGGTTTGACGCAGAAAAAGCCCCATTTCATCGTGACTTTTGGCTCAACGAGGTACAGCCTTTCGGCTGATTCGACGTGCCTCGTTGGCAAACATCCACTACCTTGTTGCCCGACTTGTTCTTTTGCATTGAACAGCGATCTGTTATTTCTCACCAGAAATTCATCGTTTCATTCTATTTTGTGCCGCTTCTCGTTCATTTTCAAAGTGACATAAAGAAAGTGATTTGGTACATTTCGATGTCAAACTTCCATTTTCACAAATACCGACAGAAAGAATATTTTTTAACAACTTTGCCAATTATTTTGCACCATTTTGCTTGATATTTATTTATTTTTTGCTAATTTTGCTCGACAGATTACCATAAAATTAAGTTTTTTTAGGATGAAAAGACATTTACTACGATATTTGGCAATTAGTGTTCTGACACTCGTCGGAACCCTGCAAGCCATGGCCGACCTGACATTTTCCCAAACGGCAAGTGGCTTCCCCATTGTGGGCAACGCCACGAATGCCGTGTTCGTGGTTGGCAAGAACGATGCCGAAGTGGTCACAACAGCATGCCGATGCGTCATCGGAGATATCAAAACCATCACCGGCAAGCAGCTGGCCCTCCGCAATTCCATTAGCAACGGCGACCTGCCCATCATTGCAGGAACCATCGGACAGTCCAATGCTCTCGACGCCCTCATTGCCGACGGCAAAGTGGACACCACCGGACTGACCGGCGTATGGGAAGCCTACTCGTTGCAACTCATACAGAACCCCACAGAAAACATCAGTCAGGCACTCGTCATCATGGGCGGCACACCACGCGGCACAGCCTACGGACTCTTCGAGATAAGCCGACGCATCGGCGTCTCCCCATACATCTGGTGGGCAGATGTCACACCTGCCCCCATGTCAAACATCTATGTGCAAGGCGACAAAACCCCAGTGGAAAAACCATCCGTACAATACCGCGGACTCTTCATCAACGACGAAGACTGGGCACTCCTGCCATGGGCAAAGAAAACCATCGATGCCTCCTATAACAATATAGGTCCGGGCACATACGAGAAAGTCATGGAACTCCTGCTCCGCCTGCGTGCCAACTGCCTCTGGCCCGCCAAGCACGGCAGTTCCAAAGCCTTTTGGGCACTGGAAGAAAACAAGCGCCTGGCAAAAGCATGGGCCATCATCATGAGCAGCGGCGACAGCATGCTCCGCGACAACCTCTGGGAGTGGCCACGCTTCAAGAGCGGCAACAATAGCAGCAACTTCACGTTTGCCACCAACCCACAGGGTTGCATAGACTACTGGGCAAAACGCGCCGGCGAGGCACGAGACTATGAAGGCATCTACGACATCGGCATGAGAGGACTGCAAGACGTCGCCTTGCTCGGCTACGAAGGACAAGCAGCACAACTGCAGGGCCTCAAGGACATCATCGCCGCACAACGCAAAATCATCACAGACTCACTTGGCGGAGACCCCACAAAGGTTCCCCAAATATACATCCCCTACAAGGAAGCACTCACACTCTACAATGCCGGACTCAAGATCCCCGACGACGTGACAATGTGTTGGGTTGACGACAACTACGCCTTCATCCGACAATTACCAACCACAAGCGAGCGCAAACGAAGCGGCGGCCACGGCATCTACTACCATCTTAGCTACCTTGGCAACCCATGTTCCTACATCTGGCTCAGCACCATCTCACCCTCTCTCATCAGCTACGAACTGTCGAAAGCATACGAAAACGGCATGACACGCTTCTGGATGATTAACGTCGGCGACATCAAACCAGCAGAGGCAGAGTTCGAATTCTGCATGGAGCTGGCCTGGAACGTCAACTCCTGGACACCAGAAAAAGCATGGCAGTTCAGCAGATGGTGGTCCGCAAAGACCTTCGGGGAAGACCTTGCCGACGAAATGGCCGAGATTCGACTCGAACATTACCGCCTTGCTGCACAAACAAAGCCAGAGACCGTTTACCACGTCACCTTTACAATTCAGGAGATGGAGCAGCGCATCAAGGAGTATCAGGAACTCGCCGCTCGCGTTCAAGCACTGGAATCCAGCATACCGGAACGCTTGAAAGATGCCTATTTCGAGCTCTTCACCTACCCCATTCTTGCTACTGCCGGACAGAATCTGAAGGCCTATGGGGCAAAACTCAGCTATTGGTATGCCGGCATAGGCGACCATACCCGTGCCATGAAGTATGCCGCTCTGGCACGTTCGGGCTACGCCGACATTGTTTATCTCACGAATATCTTCAACACACAGACTGCCGGAGGCAAGTGGAACGGCATGATGGACAAGTCGCCCAACGGTAGTGATACGGGCACACAGTTCGGCATGCCCTATGCCGCGATGGCGGATGAGACCAACGATGCAAGGGGAGAAGTACTCGACGAGGGCTACGTTTATGTGGAAAGCGACAGTTATTCCGGCAGCAGAGGTGCTTGGAAGACGCTCGAAAACCTTGGTGTTGGCGACAGAAGCATCACGGTTTGGCCCATTGACTATACTACTTATACGACTTCTACTGCTCGCAGCAAGGCGCCGTATGTGGAATATACTTTGCCTTTGGAGAAGGGCAAGTATCAGATTGTTGTGCGTTGCCTGCCCACTTTCCCCATTACGACATCGCACGACCTTTGTGTGGGGATGGCTGTAGGGGCTGGGGCTGTAACGTCGAAGAGCATTAAGTGCAGTGCGGAAACGAATGTCTGGAGCGATAATGTGATGCATGGTTATTCCGAGGCTCGCTTTTCGTACACGGCAACAACGACTAAGGATGTGACGCTCCGCTTCTATGCTTTGAACCCGGCTCTTGTGATAAGTCAGATTGTTTATCGCAGGACGGATGCCGAGGACCTCAGCCTTACCAACAGTCTTCTTGTTAATCCAGACTTCGAACTCTATAAGAGTGGTTCGTCTGTGCTGACCAATCCGACGGGTGGCATACAGCGTGGTGTGCCATACGGCTGGACTTTGGAGGGGACGATGAACGGCAATTCCTACGGCATCAGCAACAGTGATGGTTCCATCAACTGGAACGATGGTGGTTCTGTGTGCTGGTTCAAGTCGAAACCTATGCCGGAGAATTTCCGTCTTTACCAGACGATTCCTGCCGAGAAGCTTGAGCCGGGCGTCTATGAGGTGGGCTGTTGGCTGTGGAACCAGTCGGGCAAGCGCGGTCCGTGCCGTCTTTTTGCCAACGACCACGTTCAGTATTATGCTCACAAGAACGACTACGACAATGTGCTCAAAGCAGATGAGGTGAGCAGTTATGCGGGCTACAAGGCCGGCTACGAGACGCATACCATCATGCACCCCATGCGTGTGGTGCTGCCGGTGCGTGAGGGAGAAGACCTGACGGTGGGCATCAAGACGAGTTGCACCAATAATGACGGCAAGCAGACCGACGAGTCGGGCTGGTTCAAGGTGGACCATTTCACGATTCGCCGCATAGGTGATTTGCCTGTGGAGAACAGGGATTCGCTGACCGAGGAACTGATTGTGAACAGCGACTTCGAGTATAAATCTGCCACGGAGAAGGCCAACGGCACGACCGTGCGTGGCGTTCCTTACGGATGGAACCTTTCTTATTCCGACACCTACAGCACCGGCAATTCCGGCCTCTTCGGCAAGGGCGAGGGCATGCACGGGCAGAACTATTGTGCCTTTACGCCTGCGGGCTACAAACCGATGCCCAACGACTTGTGTCTCTACCAGACTATTCCAGCCACCAGGTTGCAGCCGGGCGTCTATCGCGTGAGCTGTCTCTTCTGGAGCGAAGCGGGAATGGAGGGCATGGGGCGCCTCTTTGCCAACAACGAGGTGCAGTATTATGGCACTCCTCACGACTATGAGCAGAACCTTACGGCGGGCGAGAACAACACTTTCGCCTCATACATCAGCGAGTCTGTCGATGGGAAATCCATGCAGGAGCTCAGCGTCGTTGTCACTCTCGAAGAGGGAGAGGACCTGACGCTCGGCATCCGTTCCGGTTCCCTCAAAGGCGACGGCACCCAGGTGACCGGCACCAACCGCACAGGAAAGTTCCGCGTGGACTACTTCCGCATAGAACGTCTGTCGGACGACTACAACCCCGACGGCATACACAACATAGAGAGTTCGCCCGTCAAAGTGCCAACCATCGGCACCTACAACCTCAGCGGACAGCGCGTCAACTCGCGCACACCACTGCCCAGGGGCATATACATCCGGAACGGCAAAAAGGTCATTGTAAGATGAACCATACACCATGCAAAAAAAGCCCACAAGAGGGGGTCGCAGGAAAGGTTAACCATTATCGGCGAAAAGGTTAACCATTCTGCCCATAATGGTTAACCTAATCGGCCAAAACCCTTAACCATTATTTCGGAGCAGCCAAAGGGCATCTTTACAAGAGCACAAACAAACACGAAACAACATACTAACAAACAATCATTATTCACTAAACAAACTCAAATGAAACGTAAACTTTACTCCTCAGTTCTGATGGGCATCATGATGCTCATAGGGCAGGCTGCATGGGCCGACCTGCAGCAAAACGAGAATGGTGCGTACCTCATTGGAAGCAAGGACGACCTCCAGCTATGGACGGAAATGCCAGGCTACGAGAGTACAGACGTCGTGCTGACCAGCGACATCGAAGGCCTCGACTTCATGCTCTGCACGAATTCCACCTCGTACAGCGGCACCTTCGACGGCGCAGGGCACACCATCACCGTCAACTACGACTTCCAGGGCAAACAGACAGCCATGTTCTACAACTTTGCCGGCACCGTGAAGAACCTCACCGTAGGCGGCCGCATCCGCGCATCCTTCAAGAACTGCGCCGGCTTTGCCGCATGGAACTGGAGCGACACAGCCCTCTTCGAGAACTGCGTCAGCATTGTCAACATCGACGTAGACTACACCGCCAACACCTCCAACGGCGGCTTCGTAGGCTACGCCTCACGCAATGCCACCTTCCGCAACTGCATCTCCGCCATCAAAGTGAAAGGCAACCAAGGCTACAACCAAGGCTACGTAGGATGGGTAACCGGTGGCAAAACCATAAACTACACCAACTGCATCTCCATCGCAGAAGCAGAAACCATGAACACCTTCTCGTGGAACAACCCCGCCGACCGCGCCACATTCACCAACTGCTACTCCCTGCAGCAAGACGCCGACCCCATATCCGCCCCCAGCGGCAACACCTACATCACCTACAACATGGTGCCCAGCGGCGAACTCTGCTATAAAGCAAACGGCGACCAAAGCACCATCAACTGGTATCAGACACTGGGCGAAGACCCCTACCCACTGCCCTACGCCGACGGACACAAGCAAGTCTATGCCGTTGGCGAAGTGAACTGCGCCGGCGTAGCACTGGGCGAAGTAACCTACAGCAACGAAAACACCTCGCCCACACCCAAACACACCGACGTGGACGGCTGGTGCAGCGTCTGCGGAACACTCATGCACGACCACCTCACACCCAATGCCGACGGCTTCTACGAACTGGGCAGCCCGGCCGACGTGGAATGGTTCGCAGCCATGGTCAACGAAGCACATCAGACAACCATCAACGGTCTCCTCACCGCCGACATTGACTATCAAGGCATAGAAAACGCACACACACCCATCGGCCTCAACACCACATACAAGTACAACGGCATCTTCGACGGACAAGGTCACCGCATCAAAAACATGATCATCAACAGGCCCTCCAACTTCCAGGGCTTCTTCGGCGTTCTGCGCGGCGGCACAACCATCCGCAACCTCATCATCGACAGCTCATGCTCCGTAACGGGCACCACCGGCATCGGCGGTATCTCCGGCGCCGCACAAACCGATGCAGGCAGCCCCCTCATCATCGAAAACTGCGTCAACGAAGCAACCATCACCGCCACCAGCGGTAGCGCAAGCGGCATCCTCGGCGCAGGACAAAGCGCATACCCCACAATACAATTCAACAACTGCCTCAACACAGGCGACATCACAGGCGCACCCGCCGCCGCATTCTGCGGATGGATAAACAAAGCAGGCAGCTCCATGACAAGCTGCGTCAACCTCGGTAACATCTACGGAGCAGACCTCGCCGGCAACAAGTTCACATACTACTGCCAACTCGTCCGCTACGAACCAAACACCATGACACTGACAAACTGCTACGACTTCAGCGACTTCGACGACCAAGGCGCAGGACACCAAGGCACCGATGGCTACTGGATCACCGACGAACCCCTCACAAGCGGAGAACTCTGCTACACCCTCAACGGCGACCAGTCAACACTCGTCTGGAACCAACGACTGGACACAGACCCCTATCCCGTACCTTATTATATAGAAGGCGGCCAAGTATATGCCGGCGGCGAACTCAGCTGCGACGGAACAGTCATTGACGCCACAGGCTATAGCAACTCACCCAGCGGAGAAATACCTCCCCACGAATACGAAGACGGCTTCTGCGTCAACTGCGGAAAAGGCAATCCCGAACACGCACCCCTCGAAGACGGATTCTACATGCTCGGCAATGCAAGCCAGGTCTACTGGTTCTCCCGCATGGTCAACGAGTTCGGCAAAGCAGACTGGAATGCACGACTTTCCAACGACATCGACATGGCCGAATACAGCGGACTGGTTGAACCCATCGGCAACGCAACATACCCCTATCGCGGACACTTCGACGGCCAACAGCACCGCATCAGCGAACTGCACATCAACGCAACATCAAACTATGCCGGCTTCTTCGGCCGTTGCGGCAATGGAGCCATCATCGAAAACTTCCTGTTCGACGAAACCTGCTCCATCAGCGCAACAGGCGAATGTGTAGCACTCGTAGGTGGCACAAACCAACTGGACGGCACCGTTACCCTGCGCAACCTTGGCAACATGGGCAATGTTTACGCTACCGGAAAGCAAGCAGCCGGCATCTTCGGCGGCAACACAGGCAGCCGAACAACACTACTCATCGAGAACTGCTTCTGCACAGGCGCAATCGAAGGCAGCAGCGAGTGTGGCGCCCTCGTCGGATGGGGCGGCAGCGGCGGCAAAGCAACCATCAACAACTGCTGGAGCTGCAGCGAAGTAACAGGCTACGACGACGGTAAAAACCTCTACTTTGCCCGCGTAACCGACGGACACCTCTCCAACAACTACTGCGCCAGCGACATAGAGCAACAAGTAAGCCTCATCTCATACGACGAAATCATGGACGGCTCGCTGTGCTACAAACTCAATGGCGACCAAAACACCATCGCATGGTATCAGAACCTCGACAACGGACAGACAGACGACCAGCCATTGCCCTTCTCCAATGGTCACGCACAAGTCTACCCCAAAGGAAAGATACTTTGCGACGGAACAGTAGACCCCTCTGGCATGTCCTACTCTAACAACAACGAGGTTACCGTGCCCGACCACCAGTTCGAAGACGGCTTCTGCTCTGTATGCGGACAGGAAGACACCAACTACACAGGATTCCTCTCCATCATCAAGAACGCAAACTTCACCAACGACAGCAACTTCTGGACAGGCAACGAGTTCAGCGTCAGCAATGGTGTAGCAGAACAAGCAGGAAAAACATTCAACACCCACCAGGACATCACCAACCTCGAAAACGGCGTATATAAGCTCCGACTGCAAGGCTTCAGCCGTGCAACAGCTCTCGACAACGAAGCATACGAAAACTTCGAAGAAGACCTGATGCGCAACACATACTACTACGCAGAAAGCGCAGGCAAACGCCAAGCACGCCGACTCATGGACATAACAGCCGACGGAAAGGATGTTCCCCTGTGCGGCACAGGCGAAGCCCAACTCTCCAATGGCGAATACGTCCCGGCAACAACAGCAGCCGCTTCTGTTTACATGGGCAAAGGACACTATTGGAACAAGCCACTCTACTTGGCAGTTACCGATGGCACACTGCGCATCGGCCTCAGCAATCAAATCAATGCAGCCGGTTCATGGAACATCATCGACCGCATCCGCATCGAATATGTAGGCAACGACAACGCAGCATATCAACTCATTGCCCAACAGATTGAAGACGATGCTCAGCAACTGAACGAACTCATGGGTCAAGAGACACTCAAGGAAACCTACCAGGAAATAATTGAAAATGCTCAAAACCTTACAGAGCCTGAAGCAATCCTCGAAGCAGCCGACCAAGCAAGCCGCCTGCCCGACATGATTAAGTTCAGCGTGTCAGCATATGAAAACTATATTGCAGCCGTCGAAGCAATACTCGCTCAATGGGAAAGCAGAGACGACCTCATTGGCGAACATGCCGACAAACTCGAAATCTATCTGACCGACAGCCAAGAACCCTCTGAAGACTATCCAAACGGAACCTATCTATATATTAAGGATTATAGGCTCCTCAATATCGAACAACTTGAAGCAGAAAAAGCCTTCGCACAACAACTATTGCAAAACGCCATACTGAACAGTGCAGGCGAAGGTTCAGACATCACCCTGCTTCTTACCAATCCCAAGTTCAATAACACAACTGCATGGGAAGGATGGACTGTTACTGAAAACCGTACCGAAAGCGGTTACAACATGGTCCACAATGGTGGCTTTACCGACATCATGCCTGTTGCAGCAGGATACAATTTGGGCTTCGAAGTTAGTCAAGAACTTACCGGCCTAGCCGACGGCATCTATGCACTCAAGGCACAAGCATTCTACCGCCCCGGTGCTGGTGGTGAAGGTCTTTACGATGGCAGCGACATCATTCCTGCACAAC
This sequence comes from Bacteroidaceae bacterium, assembly GCA_017631315.1. Classification (GTDB taxonomy): domain Bacteria; phylum Bacteroidota; class Bacteroidia; order Bacteroidales; family Bacteroidaceae; genus Physcousia. Next base: position 253,618 of record JAGBTN010000003.1, read on the forward strand.
TCTTCATTGGTGATTACGCAACACCTGTTTTGAGTGTGTATGCAGACCCTGTAAGTTACACCGATGCCTTGAACGGCGTTAACTGCCGCTATGATGCAACAGAAGATGAAAGCGCTCCTCATAACGGAGAACAGACAGGAAGTGTTGACATTGATACTGGTGAAGGTTTTGTTCCAGACAATATCTACACTGCAAGCTTTGCCTTCAATGCTGGCCGCTACGAGCAGACCGTCTATGGCATCGTCAAGGACGGTAAACTCTCCGTCGGCATACGAAACATTGGCAACCCATGGCACAACAAGAGCCTGACCATCTGGAGTAACTTCCGTCTCACATATTTTGGTCAGAATAGTGCAGCTATACAAGACTTCCTCGACCAATATAGCCAGCGACTAGAACGTATAGACCAACAGCGCTGGGAGCAGGAATACTATATTAGCCAATCACATATCGACGCCATTCGTCAGATGATAGATGAGGCACGAACAGCCGAAATAGAAGAACAGCTCGTGCTCATCGAACGCATTAATGCAGAGTTCGCAGCTATTCCTGCCAGTGCAGAGATCTATAAGCGCCTCCTTGAAATAGGACTGTTTGCAATGGATATGGCTGATGGATTGGGCGGTGGCGAACTACAGGAGACACTTTATAACATCTACGATGAAATAACTGGAATTGTTACTGATGGTAGCCTTACCGATGAAGAAGCGGAACAGAAATACCAAGAACTGATGGCCAACCCCGCCATCGGAGGTGTGGTTTATGTTCAAGGTGATCTCTACGATGAGAATAGTGAAAATGGCGAATGGAACTACAGCCAGATGTGCTCACTCTATCCTCTCGTTATGACAGAAGAAGGCAAGTTCGTAGGTAGTGTTACCTTGCAGGATCGTAGTCGTCGCACCAATGCTAATCAACGTGCCGGCATGTACTTCCGTCGCATTAACACTATTTTCCGGTGTGCAGATGCAAACCGTAATTTCGTTACTCCCAGTTCTCAGCATTTCAACATCGCAGAAGGCGGAGCGGACTTCCAGGCTCTCAATGGCACCTATAATATAGTTCTTGATCTCAACAACATGACTGTTGACTTCGAACTCCAGGATGATTACAACTGGGCTAATGCAGTCTTCGTATCTGGTACGCTCAACAATCGTCAAGGTTCACTCATGCGTTGGAAGAACGATGAACAGGTGCCCTTGCAACATGTTGGTAACGGTAAATATGTTGGTGTAGTTGATCTTGTCAACGACAACTCTAATCCCTACTGCTCATTCGGCATCATTGCTTGCCGCAGCACAGAAGAGATGGTTAACTATAGTACTACAGGACGTTCCAGCTGGACTGAAGCTCGTTACGGCAGCGAAGTACAATATCTTGAAATCAAGAGTGGACAAGAATGCGCTAACCTTGTACGTGGTTTGGATCGCACTTGGCATATTTCACCAGCAGGCAAGTACCTCATTGAATTTGACATGGACAAGGCCTCTATGAAGGCAACTCTGCTCGACACAAAGGGTAACGGAACAGAGAACAATCCTTACCAGATTGCAAACAAGTACGATCTGCAATCTCTGCGCGACCGCCTTACAGACGGAGTGACCACCTATGCTAACCTCACTGCAGACATTGACATGAAGGGCGAAGGCTGGTGGCCTCTCAACAGCACTTTCTATGCTAACAGTTACGAAGAAGGTTACGGGAAGGCTATTTCATTAGATGGTGCCGGACACGTTATCAAGAATCTTAATATTTCCGTCAACACAGATGGCTTCGAAACTGGTTTCTTTGGTGCGCTGGTAGGTAGTGTCAAGAATATTGGCTTCTACAATGCAACTGTAGATGGTGGCATCAGTCAGAACGCAGGTATCCTGGCCGGCATACTTGGCAGCGACGAGAACATTGGTTACGTAGCAGACAGTTATGTTAATGGTAAGATTGTTGCTGCAGAAGCAGGAGACAACAGTGCAACTGGTGCCCTTGCCGGTGTGGCAGTGAATGCCAATGTTAGCAATGTTTATACGAATGCAGAAGTCAGCGGCAGCGGTTATGCCGGCGACTTCATCGGCATTGGCAGCCCCAACCTGACCGTCAGCAACAGTTATGCCGCCGGTAAGGCTAACGGCAGCCAGGCTTCTGCAGCCATTGCCGACGAGCAAGGCAGCAACATTACAAACCTGCTTTACTATGACACGCAGAACCAGCAGGCAATTTGCGACAACGTGAGCCAATGGGAAGGCTGGAACGAGAATGGAGCCATCGGTTTGGGCTGGCCTCTGCTCCAGTGGCAAGTAGAGCGTGGCGATTACACTGCTCTGTGCGGATTTGGCACCTTGGGTGATATAAACCGTGATGGCAACGTTGACATTGCTGATGCTGTGAGTGTTCTCAACATCATGGCAGAAGGAAGCGACGATGTCGTTGGTGATGTAAATGGTGACGGCACTGTTGACATTGCAGACTTCGTAAGCATTCTCAACATCATGGCTGAGCAATAAACATTCTCTACCAATAATGAATAACCCTCCTGCGGACATCCACAGGGGGGTTATTGTGTTGATATACACCATGTACATAACTAAAATTGCCGTTTCCTTGCATTGATAGAAGATTTTCATTATTTTTGTGCCGAACATTTATATATTAGCTTTATGAAAAAGGTATTACTTGTTATTTTTTCCTTCTTTGTGGGTCTTGCTGCCAAGGCGCAGGTGACCGACTATCAGAACTGGATGGCGCAGCTCGACGACGATGCTTTCGTCTGCCAATTGTCTATTCCCGGCGCACACGACGCCTGCTCGAGTGAGTTCTCGGGGGTATTATCATTCATATACAAAAGCAGTGCGCAGACGCAGACTAAAACTGTTGAGCAGATGCTGCCATTAGGTGTTCGACTCTTCGACCTGCGTCCCTGTGTAAGCGGCAACAAGTTACACATCAATCATGGCGTTGCCTCGACAAAATTCGATTTTGATCCCGTGATGGGACAAATCAAACAATACGTCATCGACCATCCTACTGAGTTCTGTATCGTGGTCATTCGCCATGAAGTGGAAGGCGATAATAATAACTCCACCTTCGGCGACAAACTGCAAGCAAGCCTTGCTGCCATAAAGGACTATCTCGTTGATTTCCGACCCAATCTTACTGTTGGCGAGGCTCGCGGAAAGATTCTCTTCATCAGCCGTGACGATTACACGCCTCCCATCTACGGCGGCCGCACCGTTGACCTGAGCGACAACCGCTCCAACATCAACGACATGCTTGGCGGACATTGCTTCGGCCCTGGCACATACAAATGCTCATGGTGGCTGCAGGATCACTACGAGATAAGCAACAATGACACAAAGAAGCAAGTCATTCTCGATATGCTGACCCGCAGCTATCAACTTGCCGGCAAATACAACTACACTTGGGTTGTCAACCAGACTTCCGGCTACAACGGTTCCACATCATCTGCTTCCGCATATCAGGCAAACGCAAAGCTCTGCAACAAGTATATGCAGGAGCTTCTGGCTTCGGGCAACTACAATGGTCCTGCGGGGCTGGTGTTCATGGACTATGCCGCCGATGGCGACAATAGTGGTTACTATGGTTTGAGCCTCACCAAGGAGCTCATCAACCACAACTTCCGCTATACGATGGCCAAGCAGGGCGATGCCATCTACGATGCCAGTGGCAATCTCTTTGTTGCCCCCAAGGGTAGAGACATGATGTGGAAGGCGAAGTTCCTGCGTAAGGAAGGTCCCAGCCAGCCTGGCGGAGAGGATGGCAATGCTGTGTCGCAGCTTGACGGAGTCACTGGCCCTGCCAATTGGTACACGGAAGATTTCGACGACTCCGGCTGGCAAACCAAGCTCTTCCCCACTGCCTCTGCCAACACCGGCGCACCGTATTATTCGCAATGGGACGGCACCTATAATGTGCTCTTCATACGCCGTGAGTTCTATCTCAACCACGACCCCAGCATCAGTTCCTACAGGTTCTACACCTATCACGACGACGATTATAGGGTTTACCTCAACGGAGTCTCCATCGACAGCGAGAATGGCTGGTCCAACGACTTCAACAACTACCGCACCGTCAGCATCCCTTCCGGCAGACTGAAGGCTGGTCGCAATGTGCTTGCCATCATGGTTCAGCAGAACTGGGGCGGCGCATATTTCGACTGCGGTATTCTGCGTGTGACTCCCAGCAAGGTGCCTCTGAAACTTACGGGCACGGATTGGCAGACCTACGTCACTCCAGGATTTGAGATGAACTTCAGTTCTACCAACGTCAAGGCCTATCAGATAGTTGAAGTGGTGGAAGGGAATCAATCCTATGCCCGTGCAGAGGAAGTCAGCGTCGTACCGGCCAACCAGGCAGTTCTCGTGCGTTCCGACAACGGTGCCGGCACCTATCAGATACCCGTCACACGCACCTCTGCCACACTGGAAAGCAATCTGCTGAAGGCAAGCACGGAGCCCATCACCGCCACGGCAGCGAACACCATCTATTGCCTCGCCAATGTAAGCGGCAACACCGGCTTCTATCCCGTTGCCGTAGGCACGACTCTTCCCCAAGGCAAAGGATATCTCGACATGAGCAGCAGCAACGCAAAGCCCGCCCGCATCCTGCTCGAAGGCAACGACGCCACAGGCATCGCCGTTCCCACCACAGAGACAGAAGACAACGCCCCCGTCTTCAACCTCTCCGGCCAACGCCTCTCCAAGCCACAACACGGCATCAACATCATAGGAGGCAAGAAGATACTCAAGTAAACAACCATACCCGGACGGCAACAACCGCCCGCCCACCAAAGCCCCTTGCAGAGCCACACTCCGCAGGGGGCTTCTCTGTGTCCGAAAACACCACCGGCAAAGCCCCGAAAAAAGGTTAACCATTATTGCCAAAAAGGTTAACCATTACGGCCGAAAAGGTTAAGCATTATGGGCAGAAAGGTTAACCCTTCCAGACAAGCCCCAATGGAGAAGAAAAAACCTTCGCCCGGCAACACATCTTTTCCCCCTGCACCCCAGTTTTTTACAGCAAAAGCAAGGAACTTTGAATTAAAAACAGTACCTTTGCACTCACCTAACACAATGCACCATGCAATACAAGGAAATCACCCTGGACGAGCTCGGAGTCCGCATCGAACTGGCAGCCTTCACACCACCACAAGGAAAGGTGGCCGAATGGCACGCCATGCTGCACGTCGAACCACGCAACGAGACATTCCAGCAACAATACCACCGGCTCTGCAAAGCCGAAGCACAACTCATGGCAGACGAAAGCATGGCAGAGGCACAAACCGTACTGAAACGATACTTCCTCTCCGACTCCACCAACCAGCAACCCCTCATGGAGCAAACAACCGCCTGCACCGTCTCCTACATACAACAACCACCACTCGACGGCAGCAAAATAGCCCTCTGGCTCTACCTGCAACGCGGCACACAAGTCACACACCAGGCAGACCAGCTCGGCTCCACCATCGTACGCAACAACGGCTACGAACACATCTGGACAATGGGCATGACCACAAGCCAAGGCGACAGCTACCAACAAACACAAACCCTGCTGGAAAACTACGAAACACTACTCGCACAACACAACGCAACCATCCAAGACCACTGCATCAGAACATGGTTCTTCGTGCGCGACGTCGATACACAATACCACGGACTCGTAGCCGCACGGCGCAACAACTTCAACCAACACGGACTCACAGCACAAACACACTACATCGCCTCCACAGGCATCGGCGGAAACCCCAGCAACACAAAAGCACTCATACAACTGGGATGCTACACCCTGAAAGGCTTCCAGCCACAACAACAACAATACCTCTACGCCCACACACACCTCAATCGAACCAGCGACTACGGCGTCACCTTCGAGCGAGGCACACTCCTGCAGTTCGGCGACCGCAACCATGCCTACATCTCAGGCACAGCCAGCATCAACAACAAAGGCGAAGTAGTGCACATCGGCAACATAGAAAAACAAACACAACGCATGTGGGAAAACGTCGAAACACTACTCCAGGAAGCCAACATGACAATGGCAGACACAGCACAAATCATCGTCTACCTGCGCGACAACGCCGACTACAACACCGTCAGCCAAATGTTCCGACAGAAATACCCCCACGTGCCAACCGTCTTCACCCTCGCACCCGTATGCCGACCCACCTGGCTCATCGAGATGGAATGCATCGCAATCCGTACAGCCACGAACAACACCTTTAACAACTTCTGAACACAAAAAAATTTGTATATCCCAAGCAAATTATATACTTTTGCACACAAATAAACAAAAAGTACACAACATAACATGAAAGCAGGCATAGTCGGACTGCCCAACGTAGGCAAGTCCACCCTCTTCAA
>JAGBTN010000018.1 GCA_017631315.1 Bacteroidaceae bacterium
GGCGACTGCTGGCCGGCAGCATTGGTGAACAGGAAACGCTGACCTGTGTTGTCAATCTTGGCGGTGCAGTATTCTCCCCAACTCTCGCACGCAGTAAAAAGAACGGGTGCTTGGCGGACATTCTCGACATTCAGACGTGCCCGCAGATTGCAGTACTTGTTATTGACTTCACCATTGCTGCAGGAGGCCAACGTTAATGCTAACCCTAACGTTAACGTTAATCTTAACCTTGGCGATAACATTGATTTCGACATTGGTTAAGATTAATTGTTAGGGTCAGGGTTGGCTAATCTTTCTTCCGCTTCTTCTGCTCGCTCAAAGTGGAATCCGTCCCATATTTGGCCGAAAAGGGCTGCAATCTCCTTCGTGCAGAGATTGCCTATGCTGCCTTCGTGGGTATGATTTACCTCTTTCTTCGGCACGAACTTTCCAGCCTCAATGTCCAGTCCTACTTTCTTGTATGCGTCGCGGAATGGCATCCCTTCGCTTGCCAGGCGGTTGACTTCTTCTACAGAGAACATCAGGTCGTAGCGGTCGTCGTTGAGAATGTTTTCGTTCACTTCGAGTCGCGAAATGATGTAAGTAGCCATTTGCAGACACTCTCTCAGTTCCTGGAAAGCAGGCAGGAAGACTTCTTTGATGATTTGCAGGTCGCGGAAATAGCCGCTTGGCAGGTTATTCATGATGAGCGTAACCTGTTGAGGCAACGCCTGGAGTTTGTTGCATTTGGCGCGTGTCAGTTCGAAGACGTCGGGATTCTTCTTATGGGGCATAATGCTCGAACCCGTAGTACACTCTTTCGGCAATTTGATGAAGCCAAAGTTCTGGCTGTTGTAGAGGCAAGCATCGAAGGCAAGTTTGCTGATGGCCCCTGCGATGCCTGCCAATGCGAAGGCAACGTTTCTTTCGGTCTTGCCACGTCCCATCTGTGCATAGACAACATTGTAGTCGAGAGAATCGAAACCCAACAACTCGGTGGTCATTGTTCTGTTCAGGGGGAACGATGAACCATAGCCAGCGGCGGAGCCTAAGGGGTTGCGATTTGTGATGCGATAGGCAGCTTGCAGAAAGACGAGGTCGTCGGCAAGGCTCTCGGCATACGCGCCCAACCACAGACCAAAACTGCTGGGCATGGCTACCTGCAAATGAGTGTAACCTGGCAAAAGGATGTCTTTGTAGCGTTCACTTCCCTTCTGCAATTCATCGAAGAGAGCACGCACATCTTCCGCCACAAGACGCAACTGTTTGCGAATGAAGAGTTTTAAATCAACCAATACTTGGTCGTTACGGCTGCGGCCGGAATGTATCTTCTTGCCTACATCGCCGAGCCGGCGGGTGAGCATCAGTTCCACTTGTGAGTGGACGTCTTCGATACCGTCTTCGATAGTGAACGCGCCAGAGCGTATCTCGCCTAAGATGTCTCGTAGTTCAGAAAGCAGCAGTTGCAGTTCGTCTTTCTCGAGTAGCCCGATGCTTTCGAGCATAGTAATATGAGCCATCGAGCCAAGCACGTCGGCTTCTGCCAAATACATATCCATCTCACGGTCACGACCAACAGTGAAGCGTTCAATTTCCGCTGTCACTTCATATCCTTTGTCCCAAAGCTTCATTCAGTTACGATTTTATCATTTTACCATTTATTCCCCTTTGATAGGGGTGTTTAATAAGGCAGACTTGCCAGCATTTGTGCCAGCCCATCGACACCTTGTTCGAGTTTCTTGCCCACCATCTGACGGATAAAGAAATTGAGGTCAGCCTTGAGCGTCAGACGCATGGCACACTCGTTCTCGCCGTTAGGCAGCAGTTGTACCCACATGTTTGCAGCCACAGGCATGCCCTCGGCTGCAAACTTGATGGTCTTCTCCGGTTCTCGTTCTATGATGCGCAACGTTGCTGTGCCAAGAGGTGTCTCTCCCGAAACGGAGTCGGTATCGAACTGCAGAGAACGCAGTTTTTCGACTATCTGCTCCAGTTGTTCGGGCTTTACCTTGTCTCCTGCCTGCTCTTGTATGCGTCGCATCGCTTCGGGATTGTCGAGCCCTTGCTGAATGACAGCCAGATTGTTGAGGTCGGCAAGACGCTCATAGACACGTCCGACAGGAGCAAATATCTTTTTTACTTCGCTTTTGTATTCTGTCATTTCTTGTATATACAATTTACTATTTGTTCCAGTTTGCAGGATCCTTGCGCCATTCGTTGAGTGTTGCGATGTCCTCTTCCTTGATGTAGCCTGTCTTGGCGGCTTCTGCAACAACGGCTTCGTAGTTGGTCAAGGTAACGAGTTTTACATTTGCTGCACTGAAGGCTTCTTCTGCAACGGGGAAACCATAAGTGTATGATGCTACCATGCCAACCACTTCGCAGCCTGCTGCTCTGAGAGCTTCGACTGCCTTAAGGCTGCTGCCACCAGTGCTGATGAGGTCTTCTACGACGACAACCTTCATGCCGGGTTTCAGTTCGCCTTCGATGAGGTTTGTTAGGCCGTGGTCTTTTGGCTTGCTACGAACATAGGCAAAGGGCAGGCTCAGTGCATCTGCCACCAATGCACCTTGTGCAATGGCACCGGTAGCAACACCTGCAACGCCTTCTGCTTCGGGGAATTGCTCCATGATGAGACGAGTGAGTTCTACCTTGACGAAGGTACGGAGATCGGGGAAGGAGAGTGTTTTGCGATTGTCGCAATAAAAGGGACTCTTCCAGCCGCTTGCCCATGTGAAGGGGTCGTTGGGTTGTAACTTAATGGCTTTTACATTCAGCAATTTTGCTGCAAAGATTGATTCAACTGTACTCATGTTGTTTTATATTTATTGTTTATGTGTTAATCAGAAATTTCTTGCCGTCCTTGATGTAAAGTCCCGGCTCTTGTATGCTGGCCGTGCGAGTTCCATTGAGACGATAGATGAGCCCTTTCCCCTTTGTTTCCATTGGGGCGGAAACTGCATCGTCGTCACTGGCAACGGTCAGGAGAAGTGGTTGTGAGATGGGTGTGCCGTCGATGCAAATGCAATACTCGTATTCTCCTGCTGCAAGTCCAGTGAGTGTGATGTTACCTTCTTCTGTTCCGAGAGGCATCACTTCTTGCCATGCCTCGTTTTGTTTAATGCAGAGTTTGGCAGGCAGGGCAGGGTGGAGACCGCTATAGTGCATCGCTATTTCTTCGCTTGTTTTGTAGTCCGATTTGTCTGCACGGAGTCGTGCCGGCTTGCCGATGGCAAAGTATTGACGTTCAAAAGGCTCGGAGTAGCCGTCTGCCATGAAGTAACCAGTGAAGTAGATGCCTTCCGGAAGTGGCTCGGTCCAGTTGTTTGTGCCGCTTACGTTGAGGGTAAGCGAACCGTTAATTCTGGTGTTATAGAGCCAGGTGGGGCATTTCGAATCCTTTGGCACGATGCCTGCAGCATAGATGCCCACCCAGTCTTTGCTTATCATGGGTGTGTTTGTGAGTCTTACCACAACGGCATTACCAACGGCATAGGCACGTTTGCTGGGTTGCATGCTGAAAGTTGTGGGGTCGAAGGAACGCGACGTTACAAAGAAGGGAATACGCTGCGAACACTCGGTGTAGCCACTGTCGGCAAAGAGTACGGCAAAGTATTCGCCTGCGGTCGGGACGTTTAGGCTGACAGTGCCTGCTGCTACGTCGGTGTATTTATAGACGATGGCCTTGTCGTTTGTGCCTGGGTTCTTTCCTTTGGCATAGATGCCAATCCATGCTTCTTTGCCAACGGGAACATCGCTGAAGGTGGCTTGTATGTTTTCGTTCACCCGATAGAATTGTTTGTCGAGGGTGAGAGAAGAAGTGTACATTGTTGTTGAACCGTCGATCCAGTCGGTATAGATTGGGTTGCCTTTTCTGCCGAAGCAGTTGCAGGGACGAATGGCAAAGCGATAGGCAAAGTCCTTTGGCAATTCACTTACGCCATAGACACAGTGTGCAATGCCTTCTTCTTTATTCTCCCCGAGATAGCATTTGGGTGAGAATACGCGTTTTGTGGCAGTGATGTGTCGAACATCGAGCCAGTCGTATTCTACTTGCACCTCGTAGTCGAAGGCACGAACACCGGCATTCTTTTTCAGAACAGTAGGAAAGTGAACGGTGACTTGCGGTTGTGCTGTGCCATATCTGTCTGTGCCGTTGCCGGCAGTAACTGTTGCTTTTGCATCGGCAGGGAATTGTGGGATGGCAGCCACTTTGGCGCGATTTTCATAGGAAAGCGGTTGTGTGGCCGAAATGGGCCATGGCAGGTACCAGGCATCGCCAATGGGTTCGTTGTAAACAAACTCGCGTTTCTCGAAGGTAATGGCATCGTCGTAAACGCGCATTATCATACCTTGACGGCCATCGGAGGGGTCCATCTTCTGCATTTGCGATGGTGGTTTGGCCGACCAATCGTCCTGGTAGGTATTCTCTCTTGCTGGCATCGGGTAGAGATACTTGAGCGAAGAGGTGCCGATACTGGTGAAACTGCCTTGCCAAAGGTTGCGGTCGTCGTCGAGCGGCGAATGAGAATGACCGGAGAAGGCAATGGCGTTGGGGTATTTGCTCAGCAGTTTTGTGACTGTTCCGTTGTCTCTGCCCCAAGCCCAAGCGCAGTTGCAGGTGTCTTTGGGGTGTGGATGTTGTATGTAGAAGAAGGGTTTCCCGTCGGTGGTCAGTTCGGAATTGTGTTTCTGGAGAAAGTCGGCAAGGCCACTGATGTGGCTTTGGTTCTCCCAATGGGCGCCGATGAAGTGATAACCCTTGATGGTCTTCATCCAGATGGGCTGGTATGGCTCCTTGAAGCATTGTTCCCAAGCCTCAGCCCGACGTTTGCCGATGCCTTGTGCTTGTGCTGTTTCAGAACCTACACTGCTGATGGTGCTGCCCCAGGTGTAGCCTTCAGTGTCGTGATTGCCGTAGATGAAGAGTTGTGCTGTTTCTTTTCCGTTCAGGCCTTTGTTGTTGGGAAAGACTTGGAACCATGCGTCTGCAACGACTTGCAGTTGCGGAATGAGTCCTTGGTCGGCCATGTCGCCGGCAACGATTACGCCATCCACATTCTGTTCGCGGAAGTATTCGAGCGTATGGATAAAGGTCTCTGCGGTGTTGGCTTCCGTCAAATGAATGTCGCTGACAATGCCAATGATAAGATTAGGCTCACCCAGGGTGGCAATCTTTTCAGCAAGGGCAGGAGTGCCCAGGTATGCGGCTCCCGCAAGAGCAGTAGAGCGTTGGAGAAATTCTCTGCGGTTCATGGTTTGTTGTCGTGGACAAGTCTAATAACCTACATATTGTAGGCGCAAAGATACGAAAAAAAGGGAAAAGAGAAAAGAGAAAAGAGAAATGAATTTTCAAGGCACGGTGAATTGTCAAAATCTCCATTTGACAAAATGTTTCACGAAGTGGCGTTTCACTAACTTTTTGCTATTTTTGCACACTTCGTAAAGTGGCGAAAAATAGGCTGAAAAACGTTGAAATTTCGATTTTCTCGAGGAATGTTTGCAGACGGTGCCAGTAACGTTTGCAAACTATACACGTTAAGTTTGGCTTTTATCCACGTGTAGTTTGCTGTTTACTCACGTTACGTCTGCCCAAACATCAAGTCAAAAAGTGTGCAAAAACGCCTAAAACCGTTCATTTTTGCTAACTATAATTGCCAATCAGACACTTTTGAATTTTACGATAGTCTTGTAACTTCTTGATTCTCTGTGTTGACTTTATTTGAGCGATTTTCTTTGGAAAAATGAACCTAACACTATCCGAAGTCATTTTAAGCGATTCTGGAGCGTTTGCCAAAAATGCGAGTGTAAGCAAAATGTTGAATTTGCTTACATTTTGTCAAGTGTATAAAACGGGGCAGAGACATGGCAGACTAATCGGATTGTTTAGTTCCGATGCCTTGCAACTTACAATGTTCTGGTATTAGCCAAACGCTTCGACTTCGGCAGAGTAGTGCCCATAGATGTATTCCACCACCATTCGGCCGAAGCGGCCTTGCTCGGCAGCCAAACAAGAGACGAGTCCCATTGTCCAACGCCAATTGACTTCGATGCATGGGCAAATGCCTTCCTGGGCCAGCATCATGTCGATGCCGACCGGACCGGAGTAGTTGTATTGGCTCAGACGCTGTTCCCACCAGGCACGAATCTCCTGAATGTATGCCGGCGGAATGTATTGTGCCAGCCATGCAAGTTTCTGTTCTTCCGGTGCCACAAGGTTTCCCAGATAGGCTCCTCGCTCGTTGGTATAAAAGAGAGAAAGTCCTCGATACTCGACTCCGCCTTTTCCGTCGAGCCAGAATTCAAGGGCAAAGTCGGTCATTTTGTGCAGGAACTGTTCTACAACGACGCTGCCCTGGGCTTTGAGCGTCCGTTTTGCCCATGCTTGCCACTGCGTATTGTTGCTCTGCATCAAGCCCTTGCCACTGCTGCTCCAAGGGGATTTCAACAAGGCATGGCCATATTTTGCAACGGCCTCCTCTGCCTCTTCCATGCTTTGGCAAAGCACAGATTCGCCTGCAAGGTGCCCGTCGAGAGGCAGTTGCTCGCGAATTTCCTGCAAAAGGCCAACGGCTGTACGCCTATGGGAGAGTTGTCTCAGTCGTTCAATCTCTTCGGAAGAAGGCATGAGCGACTCTTGAACGCCAGCCTGCTTCAGTTGATGGCAGAGTGCGGCACTCCATCCCCAAGGCACAATGCGGCAATCATCTGGCAGCGAGAGCCTGTCTTCGCCATTCCATACGATGTCTCCTTCCTTTGCCCACCACTGCGGAAGCCACCACAATTCGCGGCGCATCTGCTGTATCTGTGCCGGCGGTGTATATCCCGGATGCCCGTCGGCGAGGGCCATGTCATTCTCGGGGTTGAAGATGTAGAGTGTCATGGTTCAGGAGAGACGCTTGATTTGAATGTCGGTATAATAGTGTTTCAGTATCTGCTTGTAGCCGTAACCTTGCTCGCCCATCACGGCAGCACCGATTTGGCAAAGTCCTACGCCATGTCCCCAACCGCGTCCATGAAGAACAAAACGACCAGGAATGCCGTTCTCGACGTCCTTAATCTCAATGGTGAAGGCACTGCTCTTCAAGGTAGATGTGCAGAGCATGCGGCGTATCTCAAGTTCCTTGCCTACAACAAACTCTTTGTCCTTGCCCACAATGCGCAGTTTGCTGATGTGCCCGCCAGGACCTTTCTCGACAGGTTCCATGTCAAGTATTGCTCCCAAGTCCGTCTTCAGGTGTGCCGTAATGCGATTGTGAATCTCTTCTTGCGTCAGTTCCTCTGTCCATTCGAGGAAGTCGTGAGTCTCGAGGTCGTAGTCGTTGAGCACCTGTTTCAGTATCTGTTTGTTGTCTGTGTTGCAGAAGGGGTCTTTGACCGAACGCAGATAGGGGACACTTATATTTTCCCAACAATACTGGTATTCATTGGTCTGCCCGCCACAACACTTGCCAAAGCGAGTGTCGCAAATCTTTCCGTCGTACATCAAAACCTGTCCGCGAGTGGCATCGACAGCCTTTGCCACTTGGGGATTGTTTGCCCGGGTAATGCCCTGATAGCGTTGGCAATGGTCGTCGGCACAAACGTCGAAGATGGTATGGTCTTCACGGTCGTACCAGCGGATGCTCTCTCCTTCGCCTTTGACGAAGGAGAAGAATGGTGCCGGACCGTTTGCCCTTTCCTGACGGCGTTGCATTTGGGCATAAAGCCAACTGCGGGAAATGACTGCTGCAGCCTTCAGGAACTCCAGCGAACAACTGCTTTTCATTTCACTGCTGATGACACTCTTCAGATAATCCTCCACGGGCAGAATGTTGATAGCCACAATCTTGTCTTCTTCGACAACAAGTTTCAAGACACCCTGGAAGGTTTGCGACTCCTTTCGCTCCCAGTGGAAACTTTGTCCGATGGTGACATCATGCAGAGTGAACGAACCTTCACCTCGGAAGGTCAGTTCTTGATAAACGTTGTCATGCCAGCGAATGCCTCCTTCGGTGTATTCTGCTATTTGCTCACCAACAACTTCGTTGCCTTTGGCGTGATAGGGTGTGTTCATGCAGAACCGAAGGACAGTATCCTTCATGATGCCGACAGAAACCTCCTGGCTGAGGCTGATGGTGTCTTCTTTAGTGTCTTTGCTGTTGAACTCTTCCGGTTTGTCCGTTAGTTGTGCTATGATGGGTTTCAGGGCTTCCGGACTTAGTGTGACTTCTTGCAAAATGGCTTGCGCCTTTTCGGAGGTCAGTGCGTTGAAGTCCTGTTCCCTTGGTGTAATGAACAGACCACACATGTCAAGCGCTCCCGGACTTATCATCAACTGCTCTTCTCCTTCGGCATAATAACAATCCGGACGATGTTTGCTGCGAGGGAAGATAAGTGTAACGAGTTCGTCTGGACGGCTTGCTGTCCCTTCTTGTCTCCAGCAGACGATATTCAGTCTGGGCTCAGCCTCATTGCCTTCTACAGGGAGAGCATTGTATGTTCTTTGACAAAGGATGCTGTCGCTTTCTGCCGGCATACTGCGAATAACAAAAATAGGGCAGGCATATCCTTCCAGAATATAGAGTCCACAACGGTTCCCGACATTGCCTGCCTCTTCCATCGTGGCGGTTTGTTCTCCTGTCAGTGGATAAAGCTTTCGCAGTTTGTTCTCATACATTGCCCAGTCGCGTTCAAGTGGGACAATACCTCTGCTGCCTGCCTGAAGATGCATGTGGTCTGGGCATGAAGCACCACAAAGAGGACCATTGTAGAAGACCAGATGTTTAGGCATGTTCCATGCCATGCGACGTAGTGTGCCGAAACTGCTGTAAATGCTTTGTGGCGTGTGACGACGCATTGGAATGGTGAAATGTTGAGGAAGGATGGGGTAAGGGTTGACAAGAATCTGATAATGTTTTTCCGTCATCAGTTTGTGTTGCTCTTGCGGGCGGTTGATGTCGCAAAGGAAGCAAGGGCGCTCGCTGATGCTTTTCTTGTCAATGCTTGCACCTGTCGAAATGATGCGAGCAGGATTCCATTGCGCAGCAAGAGACATTTCGCCAAGTGGCAGTTCTTTTGTCTGCACACTTTCCTCTAATGCCTTGTAGCGTTCGGCAGCTTCATGCCATTCGGATAGTTCTTTTTGGAAGAAATCTTCTACCTCCTCGGCAGTTACTTTGTGTTGCCAAAGCAGGTTGAGTTGTTGGCGTGCCTTAATTTCAAGGCTGCGCAAATGATCTTTGTATGTATTGTTTTTGTTGATTTTGTCTTGACTGAGGGCAGCATCGCTGTTTCCTTCCCAGCGTCGGCAGAGATAGACCTCATCGTAGATGCGCCCAATGCGATACCTTCGGCTTATCATCAAGCCAAGGGCGTAGTCTTCTCCGTAACTTGTGTTAGGTATCTGCAACTCTTGCAGTACTGGTGTAAAGAAAGCGCGTGGAGCACCCAGACCATTGATGCGCAGAGCATTGTTGCGGCCGTTGTGTTCTGTCCATTCACGATGGTCGATAAGACCTGGTGGAAGCGTGTTCAGTTGGAAGTCACACATGCGATACGAACCAATCACCATTGCAGCACCTTCGGCGTAGAAGGTATCTACCATTCGCTGCAAGGTTTGTGGCGAAGAGTACAAGTCGTCGCTGTCGAGTTGCACCACAAAGCGTCCCACCTTCGGGTGATGTACTGCCATATTCCAGCATCCACCGATGCCGAGGTCGTTACGTTCGGGAATGATGTGTATGACACGTTCGTCGTTCCTGAATTCGTCGATGGCTTCTGTTGTTCCATCGGTGCTTCCATTATCTACGATGATGAGGTTGAAAGGGAATGATGTTTCTTGTTCCAGTACACTACGAATGGCATCACGAATGGTGCGCTCACGGTTGCGAACAGGAATGATGACCGATGCCTCGACAGCATACTCGCCTTCACTTAGTTTCACTTCGTCGTATTCATCTCCGTGGAGATACGCATTCAGTGCACGCAAGTGTCGAGTGCATGCCCGTTCCATTTCCACTTGACGGTTACGGTTGCGTGGGTCGACATAGTCGAACTGCTTTTGTCCGCTCAGTCGTGTGTCGTGTTCTACTTCAGTATAGAGGAACTCGTCGATGTGCAGAGGTAATTGTTGGCGACTAATAAAGAGCCTTAGGTCGTAGAGAGCGGCATACTGGTAGTTATGCAGGTTCTCTTGGCGAGCATATTCTTTCAGGGCAGAAGTGCGGAAGAGGAGCACGCTGCCCATTTGGAAGTCATCTCGTACAGCACCGAGTTGGCAATCGATGAGTGGCATTGCGTGGCGTTCTCCATCTGGAGTGAGTGTATAGTGGTCGGCATAGAGCATCAATGCCTTGCTGTCCTCGGCAATGGTGATCCATCGTGTGAGAGCATGATAACCCAGTTGCAGTGTGTCGTACTTTGTATATATAAGAGTATATGGTGCACAAGCAGTTTCGGCAATATACTTTATGGTCTTAGTGTTGCCAATGCTTTCTTCTTGCAGGAAATGTATCTCGTTTATGTTTGGTTCTGCCTTCAGGCATTCCAATGTTCCTTTGGCTTGCTCGTCGCTTTGCCAAGGAATGAAGCAATCGATAGATTTCATCTTTTAGTTTTTCTTTTCGCCTACAAATTTATGAAGAAAAAACGAGATTACAAAAAGAGATACTCCGTTTGTTCAAACGAGGTATCTCCAATTAAAGACTTCGACAATACAAACAAAAGTTGTTGTACGTGTTTCCGGTATGCTAACCCCCTCCACTTTAGGGGTGAGAGCATGACAAGTTTTCAATTACACAACCATTGCCATCAGGAGTCTTGTAAAGATTTATAGATTCCTTTTATCAACGCTTTATCAGCACTTTCTTCGTTGTGCCGTCGGCGTTGCGGATGATGTTGATGCCCTTTTGAGCCTTATCAATGCGACGGCCTTGCAGGTCGAAGCATTCCACTTCACCCACCATAGAAGGATCTGCCTCTATACCATTTATTCCATCGGGATCAAATGCATCGATAAAGAAGAAATCACACCATTGTGACGCTGTTTGATATGCAGTAACATATCCCTCTGGAACTTTAAGCATACAAACCCACTTGTCGATATCGTTCAATGCGTCTGTACCACAAGTTGGTGGAGTTGTAGCACTACTGATAAGTTCTGTCATTGCCGTACAGCCGGAGAATGCTTCCTTGCCAATTGTTGCTACACTTTTGCCAAAATGAAGATAGTCTAAACTACTGCATCCGGAAAAAGCCATATCACCAATACTCGTCACACCATCGCCAATAGTAACATCCATCAAATTAGTACAAACTTCAAATGCATTCTTTTCGATGTAACCCTTAAAATTGAGTTTCATACTTTTTATACTTGAATTTTTGTAACATATATAAGGATTTACTTTTTTTACAGTGAACATAACATCTTTGTACGTAACAGTTTCTCCGATCGTGATGTTCTTTGCCAATTCGTTATATGCACAGTCAATAGCATCGCAAGTGCGTTCGGCAGGGTTGACAGGAACATATTTTACGCCATCAACCTCAAACATAGAACTCAAATACGGATAAACCACTACATTATCAAGACCTGAGTATGAATTATTAGGTACATAGTTAATGTTTCCTTTTAATTCAGAATATGAATCAATATTTGGTTGATTTTTTGCTATCCAGATGACCTTGTGAGGATATACACCTTCAAAAGCATAGCTGCCGATTGATTGAACTCCAGAACCGATGGTAACAGAAACCAAACCCGAGCAGTCCTTAAAAGCGTAGTTCCCTATGGTTGTTACGGAGTTAGGTATCGTGATTTCGGAGAGTTCAGTACAGCCTGCGAATGTATAACTTCCTATACTTGTTAAAGAATTTGGAATAGTAATTGCTTTGAGTTTGATGCAGTTTTCAAATATGCGATTCCTCATACTTGTAACGGAATTTGGAATAGCAATTGATACAAGACTTGTGCAATCTCTAAATGTATTGTGTTCTATGGTTGTTATGGAGTTAGGAATTGTGATAGATGTAAGCCCTGTACACCCCTTGAATGCACTGTTTCCTATGCTTGTCACTGAGTTCGGGATGGCAATTGATGTAAGACCAGAGCAACCACAGAATGCATACTCTCCTATGCTTGTTACGGAGTTGGGGATGTCCACAGAGGTAAGACCAGAGCAGCCATCGAATGCACTGTTTCCAATACTTTTAATAGAGTTAGGAATTGTGATTGATGTAAGTCCAGAATAGCTATTGAATACATAATTTCCGATGCTTGTTACATAACCAGGAATAGTAAGATTAGTTATTTCAGTGGTTTCGTCGCTGTAAAGATGATGTGCATAATATAAGGGATTTGCAGTATAATCTTCGAACGTAATATTATACCAGGCTTCAATGTTAGGCACAATTACTTTATTAAGTTTTGTACAACCGCTGAAAGCGCAGGCTTCTATGCTAGTTACGGAATTGCCTATGGTGACGGAGGTCAGACCAGTGCAACCAGAGAATGTAAAGCGTCCTATGCTTGTTACAGAGTTGGGGATAGTGACAGAAGTAAAACCTGAGCAGCCTTCGAATGCGCAGTTCTCTATGCTTCTAACGGAGTTGGGAATAATGATAGCCTTTAAACCGGTGCAATTTTCAAAAGCAAATTTACCTATATTTGTGACGGAGTTACCGATAGTGATTGATTTGAGCCCCGAACAATATCCGAATGCCCATTCCCCTATATTTGTAACCGAGTTACCGATGGTGATTGATGTGAGCCCCGAACAATAAAAGAATGCATTATCACCTATCCTTGTAACGTTATAGGCTTTGCCATTAAAAGTAATAAAAGAAGGGATGACAATATTCCCAGAGTAAGAATAATCACTGATGTTTTTATACGTCACCGTGGCTTCATTTCCGTCGAAGTTGTAGTAGATGCCATTAATCAGTGCATCGTAAGCAAAAGCATTGGTACTGAATAGACAGGATACTACAAAAAGCAGCATTGCCCAGATGTGTTTTCGTTTTTCCATAGTGGACTAAGTTTTTGTTGTCCTCCAGCACCAAAAGGACATTTAATAGTATGCAAAAGCGTGGAACTGTATGTTCCATCCTCAAGTCGAAGGCCCTAGGAAAGCCCGAAAAAGATAAGATATAACAGCAGTTCCACGCTATCGCGTGAAGCCGTCATGTCTGCCTTCATCTTTTTCAGAGCCATTATTACTGGTCTCCGGGGATTCTATGCAATGATGAAAATTTCCTAGGTTTTCGACTTGCAAGAGAAGAGCATAACGCTTCGTTTATTTCTAATAAGGTACGAAAGTGCCTCCGCTGAGGCTGTTTGATAACCCTTCGCATTGCAAAGTTATAAAATAGTTGTGAATAACGAGCAAAAAGCATGAAAAAAATAACCTCCTTGCGGGAGGTTAAGAAAACACACAAGAGAACTTCGCCAACTTCTGCAGTGAAGTTGCCCGACTTCTCTGCAGAACTTTGGCAATTACTCTGGAGTGGTTTGGGAGCCTGCCGAGTGGCTGGTTTCTACGCCTGCAGTCCATTTGGCAAAACGGACGCGTGGTGTTGAAAGTTGTCTTTGGGGTTTATGTGGCGATGTGGCCATCAGGATGGCATCACTACGGCTTCTTTCTTGCTGCCATCGACTTTGATGGTTAGCGGTGTCTCCAGACGGACATGGCGAACATGTTCCGTTTCTTGTACGGCAGGCAACTGATTGAGGACTTCCTGACGGTAGATGCCGTCGCCTCGGAATGCATTGATGGTGAGATAGCATACACCGAGCGAGGTGAGGTTCTGGAAGAAGTGGGTGCCTTGAGACGGGTCGACCTGGAAACTGTCTATGCCGGCTTCTACAATGACATGCGCAGCACTGATATGACTCCACCTGACGGGAATGCCCAGCCATGGGTCGCTGCTTCCCCATCTGCCGGGGCCGATGAGGAGATAACTGCCTCCCTCCGTTTCTTCTGTTGGTGTGTGTCCGGTGTTTAATTCTCCGTTACCTTGAGCAGAGGCCAGGAATGTTCTGTTTATTTTTTCTATCTCTTCGGCAATGGCAGGGTTGCTGGAAGGGGTATATCCGTCGGTCTTGACATAGACGATATCGCGAATGTTGTTGGAGATGCCGTGCCCGATGGCGCTGTGTGAGCGCAGAAGGCATTTCTCGTCGGCAATGGCTGTGAGGTCTTCGTCGAGTTCCATGCGGTTGTCTACCATTGGCCTTATTTGCAGAAGACAGAATTCGCCTGTGCGGTCGGCATGCAGATTGACAGCAAACTCTATTTCTACGGGTCGTTTCATCTCCTCTTGGCCATACTGCAAAACCTTTTGCATCAGTTCCGGAAGAGGGAAAATGCCGTTTTGCAATACTCCGGCAAAGGAGATGATTTTGCGGTTGCGCCCTTCGTAGAAACCATCGTATATGCATTGGTCGATAGGGTCGAATGTGGAACAAATCCATTGCAATGTGCCGTCGTTTTCTGCATCGCGGACAGGGACCTTGATGAGGTTGAAGCCATCGTTGACGCTTATCTCTCCTGCTTCTTTTGAACTTTGAGCCCGAAGTGCCAGGAAGTGTGTCTGTGTGTCGCGCAAGGCAATCTCCATCTCGCTCATCTGCAAGACTTGGTTCGGATGGGCGGGGCAGACGCGAAGGCTTGTTCCGCCATCGACGATGTACTTGCCCAAGCCCATTGCCAGCGAGACGGTTCCTTCTTCGGCTTTCTCATCTCCGATGGGATAGTAGTTGATGCTGCGAGCCACTCCGCTGATGAGGGGGTAGAAACGGCCGTTGTGCTCTTCGCCAACCACTTCTTGCAGGATGACTGCCATCTTCTCTCGGTCTATGACATTGCTGGTGGCGGTCATGTAGTCCTTGCTGCTCTGATAGAACACACTGGCATAGACGCCTTTGATTGCTTCTGACAGCATGGACAGACGCTCGTAGCGGTCGTTAGTGGCGGGAATCATGTAGGTGCTGTAAACGCCGGCGAAGGGTTGATAGTGTGAGTCTTCGAGCAGGCTGCTTGAGCGGACAGCGATGGGGCCGGCCACGACGTCGAGGAATGCTTCCATGTCGCCAACAAGTCTTATGGGAAGGCGTGCGCGGAGGAAGTGCTCGAGTATGTCTTCGTCGGGTATGTTGCTGAGTGCAATTTGGTAGAGGTCGTTTGCGTCCATAAACTCGTCGAAGATGTCAGTGCAGAGCACGACGGTCTTGGGGATGCAGACGGTGACGCCTTCTTTATTATTGAGGTCGGGGTGCCGTCCCAGCAAGTGGTCGATGAAGGCAAGGCCACGGCCTTTGCCTCCAAGACTGCCTTCGCCAATGCGTGCGAAGTTGCTGTACTTGTCGAAACGTTCTCGTTGGAAGACTGCCACTACGCCTTGATTCTTCATGCGCCGGTAGGCAACGATGGCATCGAAAATGATGGTTCGGTGTGCGTCGATGTCTTGCAGGCTTTCCCATGTGATGCCTTTTAAGAATTCGGAGATGGGGAATAGGGCTCTGCTGGCAAGCCAACGGCTCACGTTGTTGTGTGAAATGTGATAGAGCAGGCTTCGTGCGGGCAGGGTCATGATGTTGTCCTGCAGGTCTTTCAAGTTGTGAAGTCTGGCAACTTCTTCCATTGTGTCGGGGTTGCGCAAGATGAAGTCGCCGAAGCCGAAGTGGTCGCGCAGATGGTCGCGCAAGTCGACATCCATCTTTTTGGAGTTTTTGTCGATGAAACTTGCATGACATTCTTTGGCAAATTGTGCTTTGTCCGATTCGCTGGAATTGAGGATGAGGGGCACGTGCGGGTCGCGTTCGCGTATTGCGCTGAATAGCTTGTGGCCGGCTGTTTCGTCCTTCTCTCCGCCTTCTGTTATGGGGAATCGGCAGTCGCTGATGACGCCAAGTGTGTTGTCGGCAAAGCGGTTGTAGAGCAGCCATGCTTCTTCGTAGTTGCGGGCAAGCACAATCTTCGGTCGGCCACGCATTCGCAGCATTTCGAGGCTTGTGTTGAGTGCTTCGGTGGCGAACTCGAGGCTTTGCTGAAGTACGAACTTATAGAGTGTGGGCAGTATGCTTGAATAGAATCGGATGTTGTCTTCGACGACAAGAAGCATTTGTACGCCTGCCGAACGGATGTCGTGTTCCAGATTCATGCGGTCTTCCATCAGTTTGATGATGGAGAGCAGAAGTTCGGTATTTCCCAGCCAACAGAAGACGTACTCGAAGGCGCTGAGGTCTTCGTTTTGCATGCGGCGGGTAATGCCGTGGCTGAAGGGTGTCAGTACGACGATGGGCGTTGCGGGGTAGTCTTGCTTGATGTCTCGGGCGATGTCGAACACCGAGTTGTCTTCGGCGGCTGGCATGACGATGACGAGGTCTATTTGTCCTCCTGCCATTTGTGCGGCGGCCTCTTCCTTGCTGTGCACTTGCAGGAAGCGTGGTGGGAAGCGAAGTCCGAGTTTTGCATACTCCGAGAAGATTTTCTCGTCCACTCGTCCGTCGTCTTCAAGCATGAAGGCATCGTAGGGGTTGGCAATGAGAAGCACGTTGCGCACGCGGTTGAGCATGAGGTCAACGAAGGATGTGTCTTTCAGCGTCATAATCGTTCAGGACATATATTCGTGCCAAAGTTACGAATTATTCCTGAGATAGCCAAACATTTCAACAGCAGAAGAATGAAGGATGGCAGGAGACGGTTGAAAACATGGCGTGCGAAGTTGGCCAACAAGGCACACCTAATTGGCCGACTTCCTAATTAAGTCGGGCAATTAGGTTGTAGATGTTTTTGGGGAACCTTGTGGTGTTATTGGTTGGGGACGGTGGAATGGTCCTGATGGCGCTTGGGGAGGTCGTTCATGATGATTTCGTAGCTCTGCTCAAGTGTGCGTTGAACGTTCTCCGGACCTTGTCCTTCGGGAGCAATCGGTGCATGGATAATGAGACGAAGTGGGTGCCAGGAAACGAAATTGATGCCTCGCTGACGGGGGAGAACGTCGAAGCAGCCGTCGATGGTGACGGGCACTACGGGCAGCCCCAACTCGTCGGCCAACTGGAAGGCTCCGCGGCGGAACTTGGTCATGCGCCCGTCGAAGGTGCGTGCTCCCTCGGGGAAAACGGCCAACGACACACCATTCTTCAATACGGCTCTGGCCTGTTCGTATGTTTTTTTGATGGCTTTCGGGCCACTTTTGTCAACGAAAATGTGACCTGCGCTTTCGCATGTCTTGCCTATTAAAGGCGTTTTGCGGAGTGACTTCTTCATCATCCAACGGAAACTGCGTCCTAGGAAACCATAAATGAGGAAGATGTCGTAAGACCCCTGGTGGTTCGCCACGAAAACATACGATTGCTTCTCGTCGAGAAGTTCTCGCCCTTCCACCTTTACAGGCAGAAGCATTATCCAACAAAGGAATCGACCCCATACCATTGGGGGATAATAGCTCCATACGTTTGCTTTGCCTATGGTGCAACCAATGATTATAGAGGTGCAGGTGATGATTGTAGAAAGAATAACAAGCGGAGCAGCGATGAAGAGCTGGTACAAGCGGTATAAAATTATCATAACTTAAGAATTTAAAACTCAGGGTGGTAATTAGTCTCTTTCTTCTTCTAGTTCTTTTGCTTTCTGAATGTAGTCTTTTACATAAGGGTGCCCCAGAAAGTACGGAGGTGCATCGGTGATGATCTCCTCTAACTGGGGATTGAGAATGGGATAGGGCAGGCTGCTGGTCAGTATCATGAAGATTCCGGGCCCTAACACATTATTATAATTCGCGCGTATGAAACGGGTAATGAGTTGGTCGTTCTCGGCGGCAATCTCCTTCGACTGCTTGCCCAGCTCATACGCAATCTCGTCATAGTCTGCACCATCCATTATCATTCGCGATTCCAGGCGTGGAAGTTCGGCCATACGGGCATCAAGCTGTGTCTTTCTCAGAATGAAACCGGACAAAGTGTCGTTGAGCGGAGTGCCGGTTGCCGATTGCTGTGTCTCGCCAATGTCCAGCATTACTTCCCCTTCTTCCAATACAATAGGCATCACGCTTATGTCATTGAAGAAAATGTTGGCAAGCATGATGGAGTCCATGCCGCCGCCAAAGTTGAAACGCCCATGCACCACTCTTGTGGAGTCGATGCTTCGCATTTCTCCGTTAACATAAACTTTCAGCGTCAGCATCTTGCCCTCAAGGTCGTCCACATCAGAAGACCCCTTTACCATATATTGGCTCTTGCAGGATATCAACGCCAACAGTACCACCAAAATTAGATAGTATTGTTTCTTCATTACTTATTTCAAATCAAATGGATAGGCAAAGGTAAACAATCTTCCCCAAACAGCAAAAACAATTAAGACTAATTAACTAAATAAAAAGCCTTCCTTTGGAGGGGAAGGCTTTAAAAGATGGGAACTACATTTTAGCCATTGCTTGTTCAAGGTCGGCAATAATGTCGTCTATGTTTTCGATGCCGACACTGAGTCGGACAAGGTCGGGGGCAATGCCGGCTTCGCGGAGTTGTTCGTCGGAAAGTTGGCGGTGTGTGTGGCTTGCAGGGTGCAAAACACAAGTGCGGGCATCGGCAACATGCGTCACAATGCTGATGAAGTCAAGGTTGTCCATAAAGCGAATGGCCTCTTCCTTCGTGCCTTTCAATCCGAAGGCAATCACGCCGCAAGTGCCGTTCGGCAAATACTTTTGAGCCAAATCATAGTATTTATTTGAGGGCAGACCCGCGAAATTCACCCATCCAACCTTAGGATTCTTTTCCAGCCACTCGGCAACCTTCTGTGCATTCTCGCAGTGGCGAGGCATGCGAAGATGCAGAGTCTCAAGTCCGAGGTTAAGCAGGAAAGCATTTTGAGGAGAAGGGATGCTGCCCAAGTCACGCATCAGTTGAGCAACAAGCTTCGTGGTGTAAGCCATATTGCCAAAAGCTTTGGTGTAAGTCAGGCCGTGATAGGATTCGTCGGGAGTGCAGAGACAGGGGAATTTCTCAGCATAATCTTCCCAAGGGAAGTTGCCACTATCGACAACTACACCGCCAACTTGCGTTGCATGGCCGTCCATATATTTTGTGGTCGAGTGTGTTACGATGTCGCAACCCCATTCAAACGGACGGCAGTTG
This sequence comes from Bacteroidaceae bacterium, assembly GCA_017631315.1. Taxonomy (GTDB): domain Bacteria; phylum Bacteroidota; class Bacteroidia; order Bacteroidales; family Bacteroidaceae; genus Physcousia. The sequence continues at coordinate 19,091 of JAGBTN010000018.1, forward strand.
ATTGGCGTGGCAAAGGTGTTGTCCACGATGAGAGGAACACCATGTTTGTGGGCCATCTTTGCAAAACGCTCAATGTCGAATACATTGCAGCCAGGGTTGGAGATGGTTTCGCCAAAGAAACATTTTGTGTTGGGACGGAAGGCGGCTTCGATGCGCTCGTCATCCCATTCGGGATCGATGAAGGTACATTCGATTCCGAGCTTCTTCAGTGTAACGCCAAACAAGTTGAATGTGCCTCCGTAAATGGTGTTTGCGGTGATGAAATGATCGCCTGCCTGGCAGATATTGAAGATTGCATAGAAGTTTGCCGCTTGTCCACTGCTTGTCAGCACCGCACCGACGCCGCCTTCGAGAGCCGCGATTTTTTGCGCCACTGCATCGTTTGTGGGGTTGGCAAGGCGGGTGTAAAAGTATCCATTGTCTTTTAGGTCAAACAGACGAGCCATTTGGTCGCTTGTCTCATAGCGAAAGGTTGTGCTCTGGAAAATAGGCAATTGTTGTGACTCGCCTTTCTTTGGCTTCCATCCGCCATGAATACATATGGTCTCAAGGTTCTTTTTCTTCATAATTTTAGTGATGTTATGTTTTCAACTTTGAGGTGCAAAGTTACATATTTCTACGACAATGACAAGAACATGATTTAAGTTTTCTGTTAAAAATGTTTGATGTGTGAGGTCTCACACAATGATATATGTCAATTAAAGTGAAATAATGATAGAAAGAACAGGCAATAATAGCTGGACTTTGGATTATTTTTTGTACCTTTGCACGCAAACATGTAAAACCAATAAAACCAATATATACATGAAATTAACGAATCATTTAAATCAGTACAAGGGTTTAATTTGGAGGCGCGAGATAAATGTCCGCGACTTCATTCAGAACAACTACACGCCATATACCGGCGACGAATCTTTTCTTGTTGGTCCTACAGCACGTACTTTGAAACTTTGGGAAATTCTTTCCGAGATGTTCAAGGTGGAACGTGAGAAGGGCGTCTATGATGCAGAAACAAAGAAGCCACAAACTTTGTGCACATATGGACCTGGATATATCAGCAAAGAAGATGAGGTTATCGTTGGCTTGCAGACAGATGCTCCTCTTAAGCGTGGTATCTTCCCCAAGGGAGGTATTCGTATGGTGGAGGCTGCATTGCAGTCTTATGGCTATGAGCTTGATGCCGACACGAAAGATGTTTATACCAAGCATCGCAAGACACACAATGCAGGTGTGTTCTCGGCTTATACACAGGATATCCGCAAGGCTCGTCATTCTCATATTATCACTGGTCTTCCTGATGCTTATGGCCGTGGTCGTATCATTGGCGACTATCGTCGTATTGCCCTCTATGGCGTTGACAACCTCATAGCAGAAAAGAAGCGTTTCTTGGACAGACTCGATGTTCAGGAGATGACAGAGAGCGTAATCCGTCAGCGTGAAGAGATTTCAGAGCAAATTCAGGCATTGAAGGATTTCGTTAAGATGTGTGCAGATTATGGCTTTGATGTAACGAAACCTGCGCAGAATGCTCGCGAGGCAGTGCAGTTCGTATACTTCGGCTATCTTGGCGCAGTAAAGGACCAGGATGGTGCTGCTATGTCAATTGGCCGTATTTCAACCTTCCTTGATATTTTCATCGAACATGATTTGCAGAATGGTACTCTGACTGAAGAGGAGGCTCAGGAACTTATTGACCAAATGGTTATCAAGCTCCGTATTATCCGCTTCCTTCGTACTCCAGAATATAACGACCTTTTCTCTGGCGACCCCGTTTGGGTAACTGCAAGCGAAGGCGGTATGGGTATCGATGGTCGTACCCTCGTTACCAAGACCTGCTTCCGTATGCTCCACACATTGGATAACCTTGGCCCCGCTCCTGAGCCCAACCTGACTGTACTTTGGAGCGATCGTTTGCCGGAGGGTTGGAAGCGTTATTGTGCAAAGATGTCTATTAAGACAAGCGCAATTCAGTACGAGAACGATGATTTGATGCGTGTTGACTTTGGTGACGACTATGGTATTGCATGCTGCGTGAGCCCCATGAAGATTGGCAAACAGATGCAGTTCTTCGGCGCTCGTGCCAACTTGGCGAAGTGCCTGCTCTATGCTATTAATGGTGGTAGAGACGAACGCAGCGGCGAACAGGTTACTCCGGTATTTACTCCGATCACTTCCGACGTGCTTGAATATGATGATGTAATGGAGAAGTTCGAGCAGATGATGCAATGGCTTGCAAAGGTCTATGCAGATGCTTTGAAGATTATTCACTACATGCACGACAAGTATGACTACGAGGCATTCGAGATGTCTTTGCACGATGGTGATGTAGAGCGCATCAGTGCTTCTGGTATTGCCGGTCTGTCTATCGTTACCGACTCTTTGGCTGCTATCAAGTATGGTACAGTGAAGGTGATTCGTGACGATAGAGGTTTGGCTGTTGGTTTCGAGAACAGTGGCTATGTGCCTTTCGGTAACAACGACGACAAGACCGACGCATTGGCTATGATGGTAACGGAGAAGTTCATGGAGTTCATGCGCCAGCACCAGACATACCGCGAGGCTGTTCCTACTCAGTCAGTACTGACCATTACTTCGAACGTTGTTTACGGCAAATACACAGGTGCTACTCCCGACGGACGTCCTGGAGGCGTTCCATTTGCTCCTGGTGCTAACCCAATGAATGGCCGCGACACACGTGGTGCTGTTGCTGCTCTTGCATCAGTTGCAAAACTTCCCTTCCAACATTCACACGACGGCATCTCTTACACCTTCGCCATTTCACCGGCTACATTGGGTAAGAACAATGAGATGCAGGTGGACAACCTCGTCAATCTGATGGACGGTTACTTTACTCCCGACGGTGGTCATCACCTCAATGTGAATGTCTTCGACCGTGAACTTCTTGTTGATGCTATGGAGCATCCCGAGAAATATCCGCAATTGACTATCCGCGTATCTGGTTATGCAGTGAACTTCGTTAAGTTGACTCGCGAACAGCAGCTTGACGTTCTCAGCCGTACCATTAACCACGCTCTTTAATTAGTAAAGAAGAGTTCATAAATTCAATATTCTATTTCCTTTGTCGGAACGCTGACTTCTTTGCAGGTTGCCATGGGATGGCGCTTGATGCGGAAGGAAGCAGGTCACAGGATTGGATATTGAATTTATGGACTCTGTTTTTTATATGATAGCTCGTATTCATTCTATAGAGACGTTGGGTGCTGTTGATGGCCCTGGCATCCGTTTTGTGGCTTTTATGCAGGGCTGTCCTTTGCGATGTGCCTTTTGTCATAATCCGGACACTTGGGAAACCTTTCCTGCGGAAAGACCAACGGAAACGGATTCTTCGTCTTTGCCGCAATCTTCCCATAGCGTAGAGGGTGGGGGCTACTGGACGGCAGAAGAACTTATGGCCGAAGTGTTGCGATACAAGAATTTCATTCGCAAGGGAGGTGTGACACTCAGTGGTGGCGAACCGCTTTTGCAGGCTCGCTTTGCCAAAGAGTTCTTCGCTCTGTGTCGACAGAATGGCATTCATACGGCTCTTGACACAAGTGGAGCGGTCTTTACTCCGGAGGCACGAGCTGTTATGGACTACACGGATCTTGTACTTCTTGACATCAAAACAGCCGACGACACTTTACACCCCTCGTACGTTGGCGCAGAGAGGACCAACAATCGTCGCTGGTTCGACTATCTGCTCGAAATAGGAAAACCCATTTGGGTACGTCATGTAGTTGTTCCAGGCTATACAGATAACGAGGTTCAATTGAAGGGCGTAGCTGATTACCTTCAGGCCTATCTCCCGATTATTGAGCGAATAGAACTGCTCCCATATCACAGTTTAGGTAAGTATAAGTACGAAAAACTGGGGCTCTCTTATCGTTTGGCCGATGTTCCAGACCTTACGCAAGAGGAAATCAATCGTGTGCGTGCTCTGTTCCGGCAGTGGTTGCCGAATGTAACCATATCTTAGGGAAGTCGCATCGCACAACAGTCGTCTAAATTACCTTAACCATTATTGCCAAAAAGGTTAACCATTCTGTACGGAAAGGTTAGCCTTTTTCTGTAAATAGGTTAACCAATATTTTGCAGGCGGCGGAGGGGTGTGGCAAAAAAGAAATCCCGCAGCGTTTGTAAACGTTGCGGGATTCGTTGTTTTCGAGGGAGGTGCCTGGCGGATTCGAACCGCCGTGCACGGTTTTGCAGACCGGTGACTAAGCCACTCATCCAAGGCACCATTTCCTTAAATGCGGTGCAAAGGTACGACGATTATTTCATATTGCCAAACAAACTGGCAACTTTTTTTGTCGAAGGGCTATTTTTGTTCGATTTGCGCAGTCGGTTGTCTTCAGCGAAGATATACTTTGCGACCACCGACTACGTATATTCCGGCAGGCAATTTGCCGTTTTCCCATTTGCTGTTCTCTACTTTGCGACCCTGCAGGTCGTACACATTCTTGTCAAGAACGAACGGTGAGTTGTAGATTTCTTCAATGCCAGTTGCATATTCAAGAGCCTTCTGGTAGGCAGTCTTCAGTGCCTCTATAGCCTGGAGGTACTCGTATATCATGTAGTCCCCAGGAGCGTCGAGGATAGCTTTTGCAGTAGCCATCGCACTGAGGAACTCGGCAAATTCTTTATCCTCTTCGTGGCCGGGCTCAATAGTGAGAGTGCTGCACTCTTTGTAGAGTGTGCCCAACTCGTAGCGATTGGTAATGACACGATACATTCTTGCAGTATTCTCTACGAGCGATGCACCGCTGCATGCTGCTCCCATAGATGCGTCTTCATCCGCTCCGGTCCATTTTGTGCCCCAATAATAGTTCATGAAGATGATAGGGTATCGTGATATGTCGAGGTTCTTCCACAAGGTTTGTGTGTTCTTCTGAATAAGTTTTGAAAGATTGATGCGGTTCTGGGCGGGCATGTCCTCGTCGAGAACAAAGTTGACAGCATAAGGAATGAGTATGGCTTTGAAGATGCTCTGGTCGCCACTTGGGCCCTCATCGCGAAGGATTCCGTTGTGTGTGCACCATCCATTGGTGAAGGCATAGTTCAGACAATTGTATGCTGTTTGTTTATACTTGTTTTTAATGGTTGTCGATTCGTCGGTAACATGGATGAGCATGCGGCATGCCTCGGCAAAGGTGCCTTGTGTATAACTCAAGGGAGGTTCCTCTATGTGGTCGTTGTTCTTCAGCATTTTCTTGCTGGCATAGGTATAAAGTTTCTTTGCGTATTCCAGATACTTTGTGTTTGTCTCTGAACCGAATATCTTGTGAAGTTTTGCTGCGACCAATGTTGCAGGCGATTGTGTGCAGGCATTCGGACCACTGCCTTCGTCGGTGTTCCATGGAAGCCAAAGTCCACCGGTCGCTTCATCCTCGTTAGCACGTGTGATGATGTAGTTGTCAAAGACTTGGCGGGCAACCGTAGCGTATGATTTGGTATTTGTTGCTTCGCTAATGTGCAGCAATGTGAGAGTAATCCAACACATATCGTCGGTGTAGGGGTTTTCAAACATCTTGTAGTCCCTTGTTGTGTTGGGTGTGGTTGTTGTGCTTGCAGCAGCACCGGCGTAGTTGTTGGCTTTGTTCTTGTACCAGAGCTTGATGTAGTTCAGGTATCTGTTTGCAAGAGTGCGGTTGATGTTCTTGTAACGTTCGTAGGCATAGACAACAACGTCAATGGCATGTGCCTGTGTCCAATAGGCATTGAAGGCATAGTGCTTGTAACTGACATTGAAATAGCCTTTGTCCTTAATCATAAAGGATTCGATAAAGGCATGGGTTGTAGTGTCAGCCTTTGTTTCGTAGGTCTCTCCTCTAATGGAGTTATATATGTTTTTTGTGGCGGTAGATTGTGCAAATATCTCTGTGGCCGACAAGGCAATCAATAAGAGCGTAGCAAGTTTTCTGAACATCTTTTCACCTTTCTTTAATTGGTATATAATTGTATAAGTTAAAACAGCAGAGCCAAATCCTTTTCGTTGACATTGGGAATTGTAAAAGTATTTGGCTCTGCTGCCAAATATATTACATTGTTTTTATTGTTTCTTCAGCAGGTCGCGTATTTCAGTCAGCAATTTCTCCTCTGCGCTTGGTTCGGGAGCAGGTGCAGGCGCAGCGGGTGCTTCAACTTCCTTCTTCTTACGCAATTCTGTAAGTTTTGTTACACCCTTAATCATAAAGAAAATAGTTAGAGCTATAATCAAGAAATCAACAACATTCTGTATGAATGAACCATAATTAAGAGTAACTTCAGCAACAGCTGCTTGAACAACATTTCCTGCCTCATCCAACTGTTCAGGAACTGCATCCTTAAGCACCAACTTGAGGTCTTTAAAATCAACGCCGCCAATAAGAACTCCAATAGGAGGCATTATAACATCATTTACAACTGATGATACAATCTTGTTGAATGCACCGCCGATGATGACACCGATAGCCATATCTATCACGTTGCCTTTAAGGGCGAATGCCTTGAAATCTTGAATAAATGACATAATTATAGAATTTTTTATTGGTTAACGAGTGCGAAATTAAAAAGAATTTTGTAATTTTGCAGCGGAAAAGAAGGAAAAGTGAAGAAAAAACTCATTTTTGTATCAATATGCCTGCTTTTAGCAGTTATTGTATTGGCATGTAAGTCATCGCACTACTGCAATTGCGGATGAGACGCACAAAGCGTAATTCAAAATTGACAAATTAAAAATTCAAGTTTATTATAAACCCTTTAATTAACACAAACACAATGGCAAACGTAAAAGTCGCTATTAACGGTTTCGGCCGTATCGGTCGCCTCGCTTTCCGTCAGATGTTCGAGGCTGAAGGTTATGAAGTAGTAGCTATCAACGACTTGACCAGCCCCAAGATGCTGGCTCACCTCTTGAAGTACGACACCGCTCAGGGTGGTTTCGCTGGCAAGTTCGGCGAAGGCAAGCACATTGTAGAGGCTACAGATAACTCTATCATCGTTGATGGTAAGGAGATCATCATCTATGCTATGCCCAACGCTGCTGAACTCCCCTGGGGTCAGATTGGTGTTGACGTAGTTCTCGAGTGCACAGGTTTCTACACAAGCAAGGCAAAGGCTGAGGCTCACATCCAGGCTGGTGCTAAGAAGGTAGTTATCTCTGCTCCCGCAGGTAACGACCTCCCCACTATCGTTTACAACGTAAACCACGAGACTTTGAAGAAGGAAGACACAGTTATCTCTGCTGCTTCTTGCACAACAAACTGCTTGGCTCCCATGGCAGCTGCTCTGAACGCATACGCTCCCATCCAGAGCGGTATCATGAGCACTATCCACGCTTACACTGGCGACCAGATGATTCTCGACGGTCCTCAGCGCAAGGGTGACCTCCGTCGCAGCCGTGCAGGTGCTTGCAACATCGTTCCCAACAGCACTGGTGCTGCTAAGGCTATCGGTCTCGTTATTCCCGAACTGAACGGCAAGCTCATCGGCTCTGCTCAGCGTATCCCCACTCCCACAGGTTCTACCACCATCTTGGTTGCTGTTGTTAAGGGTAAGGACGTTACCGTTGAAGGCATCAACGCTGCCATGAAGGCTGCTCAGACAGAGAGCTACGGCTACACAGAAGATGAAATCGTAAGCAGCGACATCATCGGCATGAAGTTCGGTAGCCTCTTCGACGCTACTCAGACTATGGTTAGCAAGGTTGACGAGGACACATTCCAGGTACAGGTTGTTAGCTGGTACGACAACGAGAACAGCTACACCAGCCAGATGGTTCGCACCATCAAGTACTTCGCTGAACTCTAATCAGCCCATAAGACGATAAATCGTTTTATATAAGTCAAGGGGTATCACTCAAACGAGCGATACCCCTTTTTGTGTTCGCTGACGCAAATTATTCAACTCTTCTTGCTTCATTTGAATCATGAATCAAGTATGATGATCAGCATGATTCTGTCTTTGAGAGAGTTGATTTTTTGATGGCAAGGACGTTTTCCTATGTTCTTTAGCATTATTTTGCCATCATTCTATTAAAAACTTGCAAAACTGATTTGTTGTAGAAAAAGATTTAATAACTTTGCTCTCGGTGATTATAGCAATTATAGTTTGTAATATCTGTAAATAAGCACTATAAATATATAACAATTTTCGCCAATTACGAAACTTATAAGCGCTTATAAATCATCGAACTCACGTTAAATAATAAGTTGATAGATGATTTTTCAAGAATTCTTGAACGAATCAAAAAATGTATCTTTGTACACAATAATCCTTATCAAATGCGTCAAGTTCTGTTTCTCATTCTGCTCTCGCTTGCTCTGTTTTTGCCAACATTGTTGTTTGCTCAGGAGTCGGAACTGGATAAGTTCGCCTTAAGGCAGGCTGCTTTTGGTGAGACTATCCCACAGGAAAAGGTTTATGTCCACATGGATAACACCTGCTACTTTCAAGGCGACACAATATGGTTCTCTGCTTATACACAACAGACAAATACAGCCAAGCCATCGGAGGTTAGCGGTGTGCTATATGTGGAGTTGTTGAACAATGACGGTTACCTCGTTGAGCGCAAACTGATTGAGATGACGCAGGGGAGGGGCAACGGTTTCTTTGCTTTGAACAATCAGATACAATACAGTGGTTTTTACGAACTGAGGGCATATACACGATGGCAATTGAATTGGGGAGAATACGAGCATAAGCATCCCCGCAGTTTTGGTTTTATGTTCCGGAACAAAGAGAAGGAAAGGGAATACTTCCGCGATTATGACAAACTATACAGCCGTGTGTTTCCCGTTTATGACAAGCCTCTTTCGCTTGGCGACTATACACGCGATATGACCATGCGGGTGATGCGGCGCGAGTTCAAGAATAACCCGGACAAGCGCGAACTCAAACTATCGCTATTCCCAGAAGGCGGCAACTTGATTGCAGGCGTAGAGAATCGTGTGGCCTTTGAAGTGGCGATGTCAGACGGAGAGGAAGTAGAAGGGATATTGACGATAGGAAGCGAAAATGTGAAAACCAAAAACCGAGGTCGAGGTGTGTTCACCATTGTTCCGGAAAAAGGGACGGAGACGGAAGTGACTTTTATTGCTGCAAACGGCGAAAAGGTCTCTGCTACGCTCCCCCAACCGGAAGTGAAAGGTGTTGCAATAAAAGTGACGCATGAGGAAGATAGTATTGCGATTAACATGACTCTTGCAGACCTCAATGCCGACAGCCTGGGACTCACTCTCATGCACGAAGGCAGACAGGAGAAATTTCATGCCTTAAGCGATGGTTTGAGTATAAAGATAGGTAATTTGGCAGCAGGCATTCATCAAGTGACAGTCTTCAATACGCAAGGTCGTGTCTGGGCAGACCGTCTCTTCTTCGTCACCAAGCCGGAACAAACGGAGCCGACGCTTACAATTATTGGGGAAAAAGGAGAAATAGCACCATACGAGAAGGTCGAACTGAAGATTGAAGGAAAAGCGAAGAATACGCCTATTTCGCTGTCTGTTCGTGATAACTATCAGACCGCCCCGCTCTTCGATAACGGGAATATTATGACGGAGATGCTGCTCTGCTCTGAAGTGAAAGGTTTCATCCCCAATCCTGGCTGGTTCTTCGAGGAAGATGATGACGAGCATCGAGAGGCACTTGACCTTCTAATGATGACTCAGGGTTGGCGTCGATTTGTATGGCGAGATATGGCTGTGAAAGGAGAATGGGATTTAACCCAACCTAACGAGAAATACCCCATCCTTATGGGGGAAGTGTTTTTCAATCCGAACAGGATATCTTATTTAGGTATTAGTGATTTAAGTGATAGCAAAGGCAATATAATATTGCGTGACTATAAATATGCCTTGGAACTTGCGAGAAAGGATTTAACATCCAGTATTCTCGTACACGCAGAACTCATCAATCTGTACACAAACGAAACAGTAGTAGCCGAAGAACCATACAGAGGCAACAAATTCAAGATACCTCTTCCCAAGTTCTATGATGACTGCGTGTTTTTCCTTTCAGTAGCCGACACGGTGAAATGGGAGAAGAAGAAAAAGGACTATGTGTGGATTCAAATGGCAGGTTATGGCGAAGATTATTCTATGCGTGTCATGAGGAAACTCGACTTGGAGGAGGCAGACTTTAGAGCCTACATTTCATGGCCTTATCCACGCTTTGTTAAGCCATACGGTTTCTATCAGACGCATTTACCTCCGAAGCCTGCAGCATACGGATATGACATTCCTGCCGAACTGTTGGCAGATTCCACAAAGGCTCTTCGTGAAGTCACTGTTACGGCACGCCGAAGAAGCCGACTCAAAGGATTTAATTATGCCTACCCGGCTTTTATGGTAGACGCGTACGATGCTTGGAATACGATAGAAGATGCCGGCGTACCTATCTTCGATTACAAGAAGATAGGCAAGGCAATGGCTCGTGTCTATTTGAATGACTATGGGGTGAACGAAGAAAAGGATGGAAACGGAGACGACCGTATTTACACAAGTCTGCAACGCCGGACATTGACTCAGGACATGGGCATCCCTTATGATTCGCTTTATCATCCGAAGTTCCTGAGTTCTGTGGATACAGACGTAACTACAGGAAAGCCCGTGAATCGTACTTCTGGTGAATTCAATGATATCATTTCGGGAAAGTCTGACGGTATGCAAAACTCAACTAAGGGAAGAGGAGCAAACTTTGGAGAAGCATCCGGGAACTCTCCTCATAATGAGTCTGGCGGCATTCCTTCCGGAGATAATGAAAGCAACTCTACAGATGCATTTAGCGAATTCTTTGGTGGAACACCCGTAGAAGACCCACGATTCTTGATAGATAAATATGTCGTATATACAGATTATCAGCCTCGGCTGGAAGGCAGTACCCGTTACATGGGATCAAACAGGCCCGAGACGCGCATAATGATTTATCCTTTCTACGATAACAGCATACGCCCGATTTATCGCGACCGCCGCTATATTCTTGAAGGCTTCTCATATCCTGCCGAGTTTTATCATCCCGACTACAGCAAGCACAAGTTGCCGGAAGGACAGAAGGACTATCGCAGGACTTTGTATTGGAACCCCAATCTTCAACTGGACGAGAACGGAGAAGCCAACATCACTTTCTATAACAACTCGCGTCAGACAAGTTTGAGCATTGATGCAGAGGGACAGTCTGCCGATGGCACACTGCTTTGGGGAGTGTGGTAAACTAACCGATGAAATCGCTGTATCTCCGTCCGAAAAAAGTTTGGCGGCAATGGTTCGAACCGTTCTCTTTTTGAGGTTTTGTTGCAGACGGATGATCACCCTGCAGTCCTTCCGGCAAAATTCACGTGTGTAGTTGCCCAACTTCTGCAGAGAAGTCGGGCAACTTCTCTGCAGAAGTTGGCGAAGTTCTCTGGAGTGTTTTCAAAACTTCTTTTGAGAGGTTTTTTTTTGCCTTGAGTCTTATCCCTGCGGATGTAAAGAATGATTTCTTTTTCAATGGATTAAAAAATAATTCTTTGAAGTCTTGTGTGTGAAAAAAAAAGCAGTACATTTGGGCGGACTTTTGTATAACCTAAAAATATATAACCATTAAAAACTTATTGTATGAAATCAACTTTGCTGATATCCCTGCTGCTTTTCTTGTGTAACACCAATGGTTTTGCAAAAGAGGACTCGAACGTTGCTGCAAACTTTCAGGGAACCTATTTCGTGGTTACACCAGATGGGCTATATGAGACTCTATACATTGAACCGCATCAGAATGTTATGTTGGGCGGACAAAGGTATTGGCGGTATTCGGCTTATTTCGGAGGAAACAAATATGAGGAGACCTTTCTCCTGCTCCGACAAGACGGAACAAAATTCTTTTGTTATGACACCAGGACCAATTCGGAACATCTGTTATTCGATTTTGGTTTGGAACAGGGTGACACTTTTGCCGACGCCTTCAATGGAGAGGAATATCGAGTGACCGATGTACGCGACACTTTGGCGAACAACAGAAGTCTGCGCCTGATAGAACTCCGGAACGAGGAGGGGAAACGCGATGTTTGGATGGAGGGGATTGGCTCTGTCTATACAGGCATTATGCGTGCAAACGATTGTTACAAACAAATATATCTGTTGACGAGTCCTCGATACGATACAGATGAAGACGCCGATGGTTCGGACTTCTTCTGCTATTGTTTCTATCCCAACAATCAGTATATCAAGACAGCAGACATGAACTTTGCAGAAGCGAAATGGGAAGGCGGAGAAATAGAGACAGACGAGGAGTGGGAGGCATATATGGAGTGGAGTAGTGCTCCAACCAATCTTAATGCTGAGTTTTCGGGCGACACGCTTCATGTGTGGGGCAGACTTCGCACGTCCTGCGCATTGCAGCCCTATGCTGCTTGTGTGCTGGAGGGAGACAATATTTCTTTCAAGACCTACTCTTTAGCTGATGTGGATTGCTTCAGCAACTACAACATAGAAGCGCGCATATCAAATTTCAAGAAAGGAACATATCAAGTTCAACTTTACAATAAGACGGTGGAACTGGAATGTATGACTGGTAATCCAACGTCTTTACGTAACCAACAAATTCTTTCTTCGCCAGCGAGGCTTTACGACTTGCAAGGCAGACAACTCTTCGATAAACCAGCGCAAGGCATCTATATCGAGGGAGGAAAAAAGAAACTCGTAGAAAGGCGATAAAACAAACCTGTTAATTTACATAAAAAGAAGCCTCTCCCCAAGCAGATAGGGAGAGGCTTTTGTATGGAATGGGATGTTCTTCGTTTAGTTCTCGTTTGCTGCTTCCCAGCCCAATGCACTTGCACCCAGAACGGCAGCGTTGGCATTCATCAAGCCGGAAACAAGGAACTTGGCTTTACCCTTGAAGATTTTCAGTACGGCATTGTCGTAGGCTTCCTTGATGGGGTTCATGATGAGATCGCCAGCCTTGCAAAGACCACCGAAGAAGATGAAGGCTTCGGGGCTGCTGAAGGCTGCGAAGTCGGCACAAGCCTCACCCAGCATCTTGCCTGTGAACTGGAAGATTTCGTTAGCCACTTCGTCACCCTTGCTTGCAGCAATGCTTACGTCGAGCGATTCGATTTCTTCGGCAGGCTTGTCGCGAAGCAAAGAAGGACGGTCGGTGGTGGCAAGTATCTCGCGAGCAGTACGCGCTACACCGGTGGCAGAGCAGTAAGCCTCGAGGCAACCTGTGCGACCGCAACCGCAGCTGCGACCCTTCTCTGTGCGGTCCATTACAACGTGACCGAGTTCGCCGGCAAAACCGTCGCTGCCATATACCAACTGGCCGTTGATGACGATGCCGCTGCCAACGCCTGTGCCGAGAGTGATGACGATGAAGTTCTTCATGCCACGTGCAGCACCGTATGCCATTTCGCCCATTGCGGCAGCATTGGCGTCGTTGGTGAGTTTAACGGGAATGCCTGTGGCTTCGTTGAACATCTTAGCCAAAGGAATGATGCCGTCGTGTGCCCAGGGAAGGTTGGGAGCGAACTCGATGGTGCCATTGTAGTAGTTGCCGTTAGGAGCACCGATGCCCATGCCCTGAACCTGATCGGCACCGCCAATCTGCTCCAGCAAAGGCTTCATGCAAGCCACGCCTGCCTCGACGAACTCTTCTGCCGTCTTGTACTGCTGCGTCTTGATGCTGTTCTCTGCTACAACTTCGCCACGAGCGTTTACTACTCCGAACACAGTGTTGGTACCACCCAGGTCCACACCAATTACATAGGGTTTCAATTTGTCCATTGTTTTAGTTTATGAATTTATGAGTTAATGGTTAGCGTAATTTGTTGACGTCGTTGTCTGACGTTTTTCTGCACAAATATATAAAAAAATGAAGAGTAAAGTATCAAGCAGAGGGAATTATTATGACTTATGAACTTTTTTTCGTACTTTTGCGCCCGAAATGATGTGGATTGAATCTGTCAACGCCATAGACCTTGCGGTGCGAGGTATGGTGGTGGGAATAGTGGCAAGCGCACCTATGGGACCCGTAGGGGTGCTGACCGTTCAACGAACCTTCAACAAGGGACGCTGGTATGGCTTTGCTACAGGGTTGGGTGCTGCGCTGAGCGACCTTATCTATGCCATGCTGACGGGCTTGGGCATGAGTTTTGTGATGGACTTCATAGAACGTCCCACAACTGTTCTCTGTCTTAAGATACTGGGCAGCATCATGCTCTTCTTCTTTGGAGCATACACCTATTTCGTGAAACCAACAAAACCCCACAAGTCGAGCGGAAAGGTTGGCAGTTTCTGGCACAATATGTTCACAGGCTTGGCCATAACGGCAAGCAACCCGCTCATTGTCTTCCTCTTCCTTGCACTCTTTGCCCGTTGCGGTTTCGTTGTGCCCGACCATCCGGCAGAACAGGCAATAGGCTATGCAGGAGTATTCGTGGGTGCAATAGTCTGGTGGCTCTGCTTGACAACCGCCCTCAATAAACTTGGTTCCCGTTTCGACATGAACACCATCAGTGTGCTCAACCGTTTGCTTGGCCTCTTGGTAATGGTGGCGTCGTCGGTGGGATTGATTTATACGCTATTCAGATAGAGAAATATGTTCATAGCCCAGAAACTCAGAAGTCAAAGCGTCTGCGCTTACCTGATATACATGTATCAGACAGAAGATTTGGTGCGTGCTTACGGCCTTGATGCCGAACGCATCGCTGCGGAATATCTGCCTCGATTCGGTTATGACGACACACAGTTGCAGCAAGCAAAGGAATGGTATGAGTCTCTTGCACGAATGATGCGTGAAGAAGGAAAGGAACAGGCAGGACATATTCGTGTGGTACAGAACACCATCGACCTCATGGAGGACCACCATCGCGAACTTCTTGACGATAGCGAGGAGCAGGCATACAAGACGGCTTACTATAAGGCTCTACCACACATTGTGACTCTCCGTTCGCAAGGCAACAACAAGGATAAGCATGAGATGGAGAACTGCATAGATGCCCTCTATGGAGCCACATTGCTCCGCATGCAAGGCAAGGACCTTTCGGCAGGAACACAAGCAGCCCTCCAACCTATCAGCGAGCTGCTCCGTCTCGGAGAAGAAAAGGCGAATCAAGTTTGATCTTTGAATTTATAAATTTAGAATATAATCAATGCTAAGTGAAATAGAACGCAGACGCACCTTTGCCATTATCTCGCATCCCGATGCCGGCAAGACAACTCTCACCGAGAAACTGTTGCTCTTCGGTGGTCAGATACAAGTGGCTGGTGCCGTCAAGAGTAACAAGATACGCAAGAGCGCTACGAGCGACTGGATGGAAATCGAGAAGCAGCGTGGTATTAGTGTGACCACCTCCGTGATGGAGTTTGACTATGAAGGTTATAAAGTCAATATCCTCGACACCCCCGGTCACCAAGACTTTGCCGAAGATACATTTCGCACTCTGACTGCTGTCGATAGCGCAATCATCGTTGTAGATAGTGCAAAAGGCGTGGAGACACAGACAAGGAAACTGATGGAAGTCTGCCGTATGCGCAAAACTCCTGTCATCATCTTTGTAAACAAGATGGACCGCGAAGGCAGAGACCCTTTCGACCTGCTCGACGAACTGGAAGAAGAATTGCAAATCAGTGTGCGCCCCCTCTCATGGCCTATCAACCAGGGTGCGAGATTCAAAGGCGTTTATAACATCTACGAGCAGAACCTCAACCTTTTCACCCCCGACAAACAGAAGGTGACAGAAAAAGTGGAGGTGGACATCAATAGCCAGGAACTGGACGAACGAGTAGGAGAACGAGATGCGGAAAAACTTCGTGAAGACCTCGAACTCGTGGATGGTGTTTATCCAGAATTCAACGTACAGAGTTATCTTGATGCCGACGTGGCTCCTGTCTTCTTCGGTTCTGCTCTCAATAACTTTGGCGTTCAGGAACTGCTCGATTGCTTCGTTCAGATTGCTCCTTATCCTCGCCCGACAAAGGCAGAAGAGAGAACCGTTACCCCCGATGAACCTAAATTTACGGGTTTCATCTTCAAGATAACGGCAAACATCGACCCGAACCATCGCTCTTGTATTGCTTTCTGTAAGGTTTGTTCAGGCAAGTTCGTTCGGAATGCTCCTTATCTGCATGTCCGTCAAGGCAAGACGCTTCGATTCTCCAGCCCCACGCAATTCATGGCGCAGCACAAAGAGACCATCGATGAGGCTTGGCCAGGCGATATCGTCGGTTTGCCCGACAACGGAACCTTTAAAATAGGCGACACACTGAGCGAAGGCGAAAAACTGCATTATCGTGGTCTTCCCTCCTTCTCTCCCGAGATGTTTAAGTACATCGAGAATGCCGACCCAATGAAAACTAAACAACTGGAGAAAGGCATCAATCAACTTATGGACGAAGGTGTGGCGCAATTGTTCATCAATCAGTTCAATAACCGCAAGGTCATAGGTACCGTCGGCCAATTGCAGTTCGAGGTTATTCAGTATCGTCTCGAAAATGAATATGGTGCCAAGTGTCGCTGGGAACCAATAAGTCTGTACAAGGCATGTTGGGTGGAGGCAATGCCCGGCTATGAAAGTGAGCTCGATGCATTTAAGAAGCGTAAGCATCAGTACATGGCTCGCGACAGAGAAGGTAGAGACGTCTTCCTTGCCGATTCGGGTTATGTACTGCAAATGGCTCAACAAGACTTTGAACACATAAAGTTCCACTTTACAAGCGAATTCTGACAAGATGACTCAAAAACAAATAGCAGAAGACATAAAGACTGCCGTTCAGACTTTGCGTAAAGGTGGTCTTATCCTATATCCGACTGATACGATTTGGGGCATTGGGTGCGATGCCTCCAACGAGGATGCAGTCCGTCGCATATTTCAACTCAAACAGCGTGAGGACAGCAAGGCGATGATATGTCTTGTGGACAGTGCCAACCGTATGCAACGGTATTTGCGACAAGTTCCAGATGTTGCTTGGGATTTAGTGGAGTTTGCGGAAAAACCACTTACTCTCATTCTCGACGGTGCTGTCAATCTGGCTCCAAGTCTCATTGCCGAAGATGGCAGCGTTGGGATCCGAGTGACAAGGGAGAATATCAGTCATGAGCTTTGCTATCGTTACGAGCGTGCCATTGTCAGCACAAGTGCTAACATCAGTGGAGCCCCATCGCCGTCTTGCTTTGCGGAAATATCTGATGAGATAAAAAATGGCGTGGATTATATTATGTTGTCTCGCCAAAATGACCTTAGTAAAGGTAAACCCAGCCAAATCATCAAGTTGGGACTCGACGGACAGATTCAAATAATCAGGAAGTAAGCGTGAATCATAGGAAACTCATAGCATTTCTCCTTCGTTGGCGTCGCAGGAATCTCAGCGACAGAAACTTCGTACTGCTCATAAGTTTGCTTGTAGGTGTCTTTACTGCTCTAGCGGGTTTGCTCCTGAAATGGCTTATTGAGCAAATAGAAGTTTTACTGACGCACGAGTTTGCTGCAACGAGTTCCAACTGGCTTTACTTGGTTTATCCTGTTGTCGGTGTCTGGCTGACAATGCTGTTTATCCGTTATATTGTGAGGGATGATATAGGTCATGGTGTAACTAAGATTCTATTTGCCATAGCCCGCAAACAAAGTCGCATCAAGCCCCATAATACATGGACCTCTATTGTCGCTTCTGCCATTACCATCGGCTTTGGTGGAAGTGTGGGAGCAGAGGCGCCTATTGTCCTTACCGGCAGTGCAATTGGTAGCAGTTTGGGCAAAGTCTGTCGCCTGAGCAATAAATACATGATGCTTCTTGTCGGTTGTGGTGCAGCCGGAGCAGTGGCAGGCATCTTCAAGGCTCCGATAGCAGGTCTTGTTTTTGTGCTGGAGGTCCTAATGATAGATTTGACAATGACCAGTTTGCTGCCATTGCTCGTAACGAGTGTTACTGCAGCAGGACTTACCTTTGCAGTCTCCGGCACAAATCCTATCTTTGAGTTTCGCCTTCAAGATGCTTTTACGGTAGACCGTATTCCTGCATACATTGCGTTGGGTATTGTATGCGGATTGGTGGCTCTGTATTTTACCAGAACCATGAGTTTCCTCGAGAACGTTTTTCGCAAATTGCAGGGACGCTACAGAAAATTCCTTTTAGGAGCAGTAATGCTGAGTTTACTGATATATCTTTTTCCATCGCTTTATGGTGAAGGCTATGATCTCATTACGCTTCTGCTCAACGGGAACGGACAAGCAGATTGGGATACGGCCATGGACCGGTCTCTTTTCTATGGCAGTAATTATCTGCTAGTTTATCTGTTTTTGATAGTAATATTTAAGGTCTTTGCTTCTACTGCTACCAATGGTGGCGGTGGCTGTGGTGGAATATTTGCACCCAGCCTGTTTTTGGGTTGCGTCTGTGGTTTTATATTCTGCCGTCTTTGGAATACATACGACGTATTAGGTTTCGATATTCCTGAACGCAACTTCGCTATGTTGGGTATGTGTGGACTTATGAGCGGTGTGATGCATGCTCCTCTGACGGGTATCTTTCTTATTGCAGAACTCACAGGCGGGTATGCCCTTTTTATGCCGCTCATGATAGTTTCCGTAGGTTCGTATCTTACCATTAAGTGTTTTGAACCTCATAGTATTTATGCTATCCGATTAGCTCAGCGTGGTGAACTTCTCACTCATCATACCGACCGTTCAGTTCTTACCTTGATGAGTATGGATAGTGTGATACAGCATTATGACAAGGTTCTTTACTCCGATATGAACTTGGGAGATGTTGCCACCCAGGTTTCAAATAGCAAGAACCATGTTTTCCCTGTCGTGAATAAGCAGATGCAGTTTGTTGGCGCAGTTTATTTAGACGATATCCGTCATCTTATTTTCCGTACAGAATTGCACAGGAATTTTACGGTTTCGCAGCTTATGACGCAGCCCAAAGCCCAACTTTCAGTAAACGATTCGATGGATGTCGTGGTTAAGGTCTTTGACAAGACTGGAGCATGGACGCTTCCTGTTGTTGACGAAGAAGGTGTTTTTGTGGGATTTATTCGTAAAAGCTCTGTCCTGACAGTCTATCGCCAGGTTCTTGCAGACTTCTCAAATGACTGATAAAAACTTTTCTGGTAGAAAGCAAAGAAGCGCCTTGAGGCGCTTCTTATTTGTACATGTTTAGTTTTTCCTTACTGGGTCGCATGTAAGGTCGATGCCCAATTTCTTGAATATCTTTCGGTCTACTTCTCCGAGCATAATAGTGGAATGTGCTTGTAGGCCGGCCAAGCCTGGTAATTGAGCAAGAGCTCTGCGGCAGTTCTCGTCTTGGCGGCTCAGTACGCTGAGGGTAACAAGAACTTCGTCGGTATGCAAACGTGGGTTACGTCCGCCCAGGTATTCAATTTTTGTATGTTGGATAGGTTCTATGAAATCTTGTGAAATGAGTTTCAATTCGTGGTCTATGCCAGCTAAGTGTTTCATTGCATTGAGCAGGAGCGATGCAGCTGTGCCGAGCAATGGCGAGGATGCAGCTGTAATGATTGTTCCGTCTTCGAGCTCGATTGCCGATGATGGTACTCCCGACTCTTCCTTCCTAAGACGTGCTTCGACTGTCACCCGCCGGTTGTCGGTGCTGATTTTAGCTTGTTTGAGAAGTAAATCAATCTTGTTGACTTCGGCTTCATTGCATGCACCTTCAGCCATTCTATTTAAGGCAGTATAGTAGCGACGAATGATTTCATTGTTGCCTGCTTGCTGGCATATTTCGTCATCGCAAATGCAGAAACCCACCATGTTCACTCCCATGTCTGTAGGAGACTTGTAGGGGCATTCGCCGTAGATGCCTTCGAAGAGCGCATTGAGCACAGGGAAGATTTCCACATCACGGTTGTAATTGATGGCAACCTTGTTGTAGGCATCCATGTGGAATGGGTCAATCATGTTCACATCGCCTAAATCTGCTGTAGCTGATTCATAGGCAATGTTAATTGGATGCTTCAAAGGGAGGTTCCAGACAGGGAAGGTTTCGAATTTTGCATATCCGGCTTCTACTCCGCGTTTGCGTTCTTGGTAAAGCTGGCTTAAACAAACGGCCATCTTTCCGCAGCCAGGGCCAGGAGCTGTTACGATGACGAGCGGCCGTGTCGTTTCGACATAATCGTTACGGCCGAAGCCTTCGTCGGAATTGATGAATTGTACGTTGTTGGGGTAGCCTTCAATGTTATAATGATAGTATGTGCGGATGCCGAGGTTTTCCAGGCGTTTACGATATATGGTAGCGCTGCCTTGTCCGTTATAGTGAGTGATGACAACACCATTTACCAAGAATCCACGATTTTGGAACTCGGAACGCAGACGGAGGACATCTTCGTCGTAGGTGATGCCTAAGTCCTGACGTACCTTGTTTTTTTCGATGTCGAGAGCGCTGATGACAATAACAATCTCCGTTGATGAACTCAGTCGCTGCAACATGCGCAGTTTGCTGTCGGGTTGAAAGCCGGGTAATACTCTGCTGGCATGATAATCGTCGAAGAGTTTGCCGCCAAGTTCCAAATAAAGTTTGCCGGAGAATTGTGCGATGCGTTCCTGAATATGCTGTGACTGAATGGATATATACTTGTCGTTGTCGAATCCGTACTTCATTTTATAACATTCATTTTACTATTCAATGTGCAAATGTACGAAAAAACTCCGAACTCTGGACAACGTATTGCCAATTATTTAGTAATTTTGCCCGAAATAAGATTCGAAATGGTTGAAGAAATAATATCCAAGTATTGTCAAGGTAATGCACTGTTGGAGGAGGTTTTGTGTCGCCACAGTCGCGATGTGGCAAATCGGGCGTTGCGTGTAGCGAAAGAACATCCAGAACTGAAGGCGGATGAGAAATTGATTTGGGAAGGTGCAATGCTTCATGATATTGGTGTTGTGAAGGTCGATGCTCCGTCAATATATTGTTACGGCACAGAACCTTATATCCGTCATGGTATTCTTGGAGCGGAGATTTTACGCAACGAGGGGCTTCACTTGCATGCACGCATTGCAGAGCGTCATACAGGAACCGGATTGACAATGGCAGAAATAGAAAGGCAGAATCTTCCGTTACCTCTTCAGGATTTTACACCGCAGAGCATAGAGGAACAGATCATTTGCTATGCCGATAAATTCTTTTCGAAGACACGTCCGGGCGTAGAGAAGACTTCGGAACAGGCTATCCGAAGCCTTGAGAAATTTGGAGGCGAAGGGATTGAGGTATTCAAGGCTTGGATGGTGCGTTTTGAGTAGAAAAGTAATAAAATAAACGCTTTATAAGAAGTAATTCCAAATTCTTAATTCTTAATTCTTAAATTCTTTGTATCTTTGCAACTTGGAACTATTAGGCACTGGTTTGAAGGCAAAGATAGTATTGATATTAACGGCGTGTTACTTTTGGGCATCGCTGATGGCTCGTCCTGCGGGAGGAAATGTCTTTCTGTTGGAAGGGAGTGATTCGCTTCGTACTGATAGCGCATCGCTCTCTGCTCATGTTCTTCAGCCAGACACTACAGTGCAGGATACGCTTTCGGCTGATACGGCATCGCGCAGCAAGAGTTCTTTGGACATGCCTGTAAGTTATTCTGCAGAGGACTCAATTACCTTTGACTATGCCCGTTCCCGTGCTAATCTCTATGGTGCAAGTAAGGTTAATTATCAGAATCTGGAGTTAGAGGCAGACATTATCAGGATATCTATTGATAGCAGTCTAGTGCATGCCACGGGTCGAACCGACTCTGTAGGAAATGTTACGGGAAAACCGCTTTTCAGGCAGGGACAGGATGAGTATGAGCCCGACAGCATGAGCTATAATTTCAAGACACGTAAGGCTTTCATCTCGAATGTCTATACTCAGCAGGGCGAAGGCTTCATGAAGAGTATGGACGGAAAACGTGACAGTAGTGGCACGATGTACGTGAAGAAGGCTTTCTACTCTACATGTGATGCCGAGCATCCGCACTTCTATCTCAACATGACGAGAGCCAAGATGCGTCCAGGCAAGGATATTGTTTTTGGTCCGACTTATCTTGTTGTAGAGGACATTCCGTTGCCTTTGGCTATTCCCTACGGCTTTTTCCCTTTCAAGAGCAAGTATAGCAGTGGTTTTATTATGCCTTCTTATGGCGACGAAACATCGCGAGGTTTTTATTTGCGCGATGGTGGTTATTACTTTGCTTTCAATGACTATGTTGACGCCAAGGTTTTGGGTGAGATATATACGAAGGGCTCTTGGGCTCTTTCTCTGCAATCCAACTACAGAAAGCGTTATCGTTTCAATGGTAACCTCTTTCTGAGTTATCAGTACACGCAGACGGGCGAGAAGAATATGCCTGACTTTGCAATATCAAAAAGCTTTAAGGTGGTGTGGAGCCACCGGCAAGACCCGAAGTCCAATCCGACACAGTCTTTCTCTGCCAGCGTGAACTTTGCTACCAGCAGTTATGAGCGTAATAACCTGGTCAGCATGTATAATCCGGAAAGTTACACGCAGAGTACGCGTACGAGCAGTATATCTTACAGCAAATCGTTCCCTGACATCGGACTGACGTTGAGTGGTACTTTCAATCTTTCCCAAAACATGCGCGACAGCAGTCTGTCTGTTACATTGCCCAACCTTAACATTCAGCTCAACCGATTCTATCCCTTCAAGCGTAAGAAGACTGCCGGAAAGGAGCGATGGTACGAGAAGATTGGCATGAGTTACTCAGGCTCGCTTACGAATAGCATCAACACCAAGGAGAACCTTCTCTTTAAGAGTAGTCTGGTGAAGGATTGGCGTAATGGTATGCGCCACCAGATTCCCATCAATGCCAGCTTCCCTATATTCAAGTATATCAACGTTACTCCGGGCTTTACATTTGTGGACCGTATGTACACCAACAAGGTCATGCAGTCGTGGGACGAGGAGAACCGCAGGGTGAAGCGTGATACATTGCAGGGTTTCTACAATGTCTATAACTTCAGTATGTCGTTGAGTGCCAATACTAAACTCTATGGCTTCTATACGCCTGCGCCTTGGTTTGGCGGTAAGAAGATACAGGCAATTCGTCATATGATGACGCCTGCTGTTACCTTCAGCTATGCTCCAGACTTCAGTTCTCCGAGGTGGGGATTCTATGATACTTATGTTCGAACGGATGCCAACGGTCAGGTTTCTACTGTCACTTATTCTCCGTTCAGCGGCGGAACCTATGGTACGGCGCCCAGTGCCATGACGGGTAGCGTGCAGTTCGACCTTTCGAATAACGTGGAAATGAAGGTTAGGTCGGACAAGGATACGACAGGAATGAAGAAAATAAGTCTTATCGACGAGTTTGGCCTTTCTATGAGTTACAACATGGCAGCCAAGCGAAAGCCCTGGAGTGACCTTAATATGCGCCTCCGTCTCAAACTTACCAAGAGCTATACCTTCTCCATGAATGCCGTGTTTGCTACATATGCTTACGAGTTCGACAAGAACGGCAACGTCGTTGTGGGCGACCACACGGAGTGGGGAAGAGGACGTTTTGGACGTTTTCAGGGTATGAGTCAGAACATTTCATACACCTTCAACAACCAGACCCTGAAGAAATTGTTTGGCCTTAGAGATAAGGTTTCGAGTCGGTTGAGCAGTAATAGCAGTTCGGACGACGAGGATATGGACGACGAGGAAACAGATCCTACGATGCAGAATCTCGACCCCGAGCGCAAGAAGAGCATGAAGGGTGCCGAGGAAAGTTCTTCTGCCGAATTGGATGCCGACGGCTATCTCAAGTTCCAGATGCCTTGGAGTCTTTCTGTCAGCTATGGTATTTCGATGCGTGAGGACACAAGCGCAAAGATCAACCCCAAACGAATGCGTTATCCTTACCGTTTCAATCAGACGCTCAACTTCTCCGGCAATGTTCGTATATCCGAGGGTTGGAACATCAACTTCTCGTCAGGTTATGACTTCAACTATAAGAAAATCAGCATGACAACCGTTTCTTTGGCTCGCGACCTCCATTGCTTCTCCATGTCGTGCAGCATGGTTATTTCGCCCTACACCAGCTTCAATTTCCTTTTTGCAGCGAAGGCCGGTACGCTTGCCGATGCTCTCCGCTGGAAGAAGCAGAGTTCTTATGGCACCAATGTCGAGTGGTATTAAGGCACTTCCTGTTTGACAAAATGTAAGCCACAAGAGGGTTTTTGCTTACTTTTTGCCTTTTGTGATGCACGGAGAAGGCCTCCAGATTTCAGACCCTGTACAGGGGTATAGATTTTCTCAAGGAAATGTTAATTTGTCAGTTTGTTGAGAATGTGCAAGTTATGCTTTTGGCGATGTCTCAACGGCAGAAAAAGCACCCGATTTGGAGTGGGATGTTGTGCTTTTAGGCACTTTTTGTAGGGTAATAAGCTGACGGTTTTTGCCAAACGACGCACGTGAAGTCGGCAAACTATACACGTGAAGTTTGTCAACTATACACGTTAAGGCAATAAACTTCTCTCGTGAAGTTTGTTTCTTTCCTGTTTTTCGTTCTATTTTGTGCCGTAAGACGTCGGAAATCGAACTGACAAAAAGAAAGCAAAAAGGGGTTTTTAGTGACAAAACTAACCTTGCATGATTGCCTCGATGCAGCCGAGAACTTCCTCCCTGCCTTGCCTTGTTTCGCTGCTTGTAATGAAGTAGGGCGGCAGTTCTTCCCATTGCTTGGAAAGCGTGTTGAGGTAGAGCTTGATGTTTGCGGCAAGTTTTCCTCGCGACATTTTGTCGGCTTTCGTGAAAACAATGCCAAACGGGATGCCGTTCTCGCCCAGCCACTCGATGAACTCCAAATCGATGCGCTGTGGCTCGTGGCGCGAATCGATAAGCAGAAAGAGGTTCATCATTTGCGGGCGTCGCAGGATGTAGCTGCTAATCATCTGCTGAAACTGTTCCCGTTGCCCCATGCCTCTGCGTGCATAACCATAGCCGGGAAGGTCCACAAGATACCAATTCCCGTTGATAAGAAAATGGTTGATGAGAACCGTCTTGCCGGGTGTGGCAGAGGTTTTTGCCAGATGGGTTTTACCCGTCAGCATATTGATGAGGCTTGATTTGCCTACGTTGCTTCGCCCTATGAAGGCAAATTCGGGCAGCTCTCCCTGCGGACACTGGTCCACTCGGGCACTGCTAATGGTGTATTCGGCGGATTTGATAATCATGAGGCTTCTTTTCTGCTTGCTCCCATCCTCTGGGAAACAGAGTTTTTAGTTTGAGAGTTAGAAGTTGTATTTCAAGCCAAGGCTGAGGAACTCCCTGAACATGAAGTATGTGTCGAAACGGCTCTTTTGGCGGTAACCTTCGTTGCTGTTGTCGAAACGTGGATAGAGATACAACTGAGTGTTGATGAGTTTTGTAACGGAAAAGTCGATGGTGTTCTCCCATTCCAGAATGTTATACTCGAAGTTGCTCATCCAATATATGCGGCTCGACCATGAAATCTGCTTGCATATCTGCCATCGTGAATTCAGGGTGATGTTAGGACCGAAGGTGAACTTGCTGTGGGTGTCTTCCTCAAGACCATAATTCTTCACAATATCGTCGTCGTGGACATAGAGAACCTTCATGGCAAGAGGAGCCACGTTGAGTTGGCCGGTGAACTGTTTCTTCTTGCCGGCAGCGAAGTCCCACTTCATACCCGGGGCAACGGTTACTTCAAGGGGAGAAAGAATCTTGGAGTTGACCTTGTCGCTATTTCTTTGAACATTGGGAGCAATCTGGGTCTGCATGATGACCTGCAAAGAGTAGGAAAGAGTCTTCCATGCTTTATAGCCGGCATTGGTGGTGTAGCGTAGCAGGTTTTGCGAAGGGTGGAAGGAACGTTTTTCGTCGTTTTTCGTCGTTTGGAAACCCAACTGAATGTTCACTTCATTGTCCCAACTTATCTTGCGCTGGTCGTTGTAGTTCGCCCTCAATGTCATGTTAAGGTTGCCGGTGACGTTCGTCTCGCCACCTCTGTACCAGTTGTCGGAGAAGAAGTTTTGAACGAACTGTAACGATACGTCGCCCGAGAATTTCCAGAAGTTTGGTCTGCGAGTAATAACCTCCACAGGCTCGTTAAATTCCGGAGTCAGTTTGGAGTCGACCACCTTGTCGGCCAGCTTGTCGGAACTTTGCAGAATCTCATTCACGTCGTCTCGAATGCTCGCCTGCCCCATGATATCGCTTTCTGTCTGCGTAACCAACCAGGGAGCATCGGTGTATAGCGTGGACAGGGCTCTTCGAGAGGCATAGAGTCGCTGAAGTTGAGGGTCGGGACAAGACGTGTCTGTTTCGCTCATCATTTGCTGAAGCGGAGAATTGTAGAGCGCAGGAGGGGAAAGAAGCTGGTAGTAGTAGGCATTGAGCATGGACGGCGTTGTTGTAGCGTTGAGCACGTCACGTTCTTTTGCCAATGTGTCGATAATGGCAAGATACTTGTCAACTAAAGAAATCGAGTCGGTAACCGCATTGGTCACCGAGTCGGTTCTTTCTGTTACTACTTCTTCGTTTTCTGTTTGTGATGCACAATAAGCGCCCAAAGCCATTGTGCAGACACAGAAAAGTATTATTAAACGCTTCATTTATCCCAATTTTGTGCAAAAGTACAAAATAAATGCGAACTAAGAACCATGAACTATTAACTTTTTTATAACTTTGCACCCCCGTTATATATAAACGGCACGATTGTTGCCGTCAAAGTAGAAACAAATCAGTAGAAAATACATAGAACACATGGATAAGAACACAATTACAGGATTTATTCTCATTGCTCTCGTTGTCATTGGTTTCAGCTGGTACAGCCAGCCCAGCCGTGAAGAATTGGAGGCAATGGCACAAAGAGACAGTATTGCTGCCGTAGAGCAACAGAAACAGGCAGAAGCAGAGCAGGCAAACAGCCAGACACTTACTGCAACTTCAGCAACTCCCGATAGCAGTGCTCTTTTCTTCTCACAACTTACAGGCGAAGGACAGCGCGTACTGCTCCAGAACGAAAAGGTAAAAGTTGGCATCAATAGCAAGGGCGCAGTGGTAGAAGATGCCGAGATTATTGGTTATAAGAGCCGTCGCAGAGAAGGCGATGTTGTTATTCTTGGCAAGGAAGACGCTTCGATGCGTCTGACACTGCCCCTCAAACAACAGAATCTCTGTCTTGCCGATCTCTGTTTCAATATCGCAGAGCAGACAGATTCTTCCGTTACGTTTGTGGCTGAGCAAGGAGAAAAGCAATTGCAGGTGCGTTACATATTGCGTCCCGAATCTTATATGCTCGACATGGAAATTGCAAGCGCAGGAATGGAAGGCATGACAATGCCTGGAGCAAGCAATCTCCTTGTAGAATGGGTTGCACGTATCCCTCAACAGGAGAAGGGTGCAGACTTTGAGAACCGTTATAGTTCGCTGACTTACAAACGTCAGGAAAAAAGTGTAAAACAACTCAGCGAGACGAGCGACGAGAGTAAAAAACCTGAAGAAGCATTGGAATGGATTGCCTTCAAGAACCAGTTCTTCAGTGCAGTGCTCATAGGCTCTCAGCCAATGACGCAAGTGTCGCTCTCAACGACACAACTTCCCGACGAGAAAGATTATCTGAAACGATATGAGGCTTCTTTCCAAGTTCCCTTTGATGCAACGGGAAAGGATGCTACCCAATTGCAGATGTATCTTGGCCCGAATGACTTCCATGTTCTTCAGGCACACAGTAAAATGACTGCTTATGGCTCGGATGCAGACCTTGATGAACTCGTTTATCTTGGCTGGTCTTTCTTCCGCTTCATCAATCGTTGGTCAATTCTGTATATCTTTGATTGGCTCAAGGCAATGGGATTGCCTATGGGCATTGTATTGTTGCTCTTGACTGTGATTGTTAAAATCATAGTTTGGCCAACGCAGAAGAAGAGTTACATGAGCAGCGCGAAGATGCGTGTCCTCAAGCCGAAACTCGACGAGATAACAAAACAATATCCCAATCCCGACCAGGCTATGCAGAAGCAGCAGGCCATGATGCAGGTTTATAGTCAGTATGGCGTAAGCCCAATGGGTGGTTGTCTGCCAATGCTCATACAGATGCCAATCTGGTTGGCTTTGTTTAACTTCATTCCAAATGCTATTGATCTTCGTGGCGAAAGTTTCCTTTGGGCAGACGACCTGAGCGCTTACGACGACCTTATCCGTTGGGATGCAGACCTTTGGCTGATAGGAAATCACCTCAGCATCTTCTGTCTCCTCTTTAGTGCAACGAACCTCATCAATACATGGATTTCGATGCGTCAACAGCAGAACCAGTTCACAGGTGAGCAAGCACAACAGATGAAGATGATGCAGTGGATGATGTATCTCATGCCTTTGATGTTCTTCTTTATGTTCAATAACTACAGTAGCGGTTTGAGTTACTACTACTTCGTTTCTGGTTTGCTCAGCATCATTACCATGTGGTACTTGCGTTGGTCAACAGATGACGCAAAACTTTTGGCAAGTCTGGAGGCATATCGTGAGCAACACAAGAACGATCCCAAGAAAATGTCAGGTCTTCAGGCACGACTCGAAGCATTGCAGAAGATGCAGCAGGAACAGCAAGCCCGTGGCCGCAAATAAA
The DNA here is from genome assembly GCA_017631315.1 of Bacteroidaceae bacterium. Classification (GTDB taxonomy): domain Bacteria; phylum Bacteroidota; class Bacteroidia; order Bacteroidales; family Bacteroidaceae; genus Physcousia. Next base: position 47,627 of record JAGBTN010000018.1, read on the forward strand.
GTATTGGAGAAGTAATATGAAGTTAAAGGCAATCTTTGCTGCAGCGGTTTTGTTATGTACCGCTTGTGGCGTTCAGAAAGAGAACAACGAGGTGAACATAGAGAGGCAAACCATACAGCTCGATAATGATGTGATGACACCCGAGGCGCTTTGGGCAATGAGTCGCATAGGCGCTTATCAAACGTCACCTGATGGTAAGCATATTGTTTTCCAAATGGGCTATTATAGTGTTAAGGAGAACAAGAGCCATCAAGTTCTTTGGTTGATGAATGCTGATGGCACTGAGCAGCGTCAACTGACAAAGGATGCAGACAATGAGGCCGACGCTCAATGGATAGACAACGAAACCATTGCCTTCTTAAAGGGAGGCGAGGTGTGGAAGATGTCTCTAAATGGCGACAAGCGTAAGCAGATGTCTCAGACCGATGGCAAGGTGGAGGGCTTTATGTTTTCTCCCGACCACAAGAAAGTTATTCTTTTGAAGAGCATTGACTTCAATGAGGTTATTCAGAAGAACCCCGAAGATTTACCCTATGCGACCGGTCGTGTGGTGAACGATTTGATGTACCGCCATTGGGACCATTACGTCGAGAGCATACAGCATCCTTTTGTGGCTGTTGTATATGGTGACAAGATTGCCTCAGACATGCAGGATATACTTGTCGGTGAGCCTTATGAGTGTCCGATGGAACCATTCGGAGGCATGGAACAATTGGCATGGAGTATCGACTCCAAACAGATTGCCTATACATGCCGCAAGAAGGTTGGACTTGCTTACAGCATCTCTACCGACTCGGATATTTTCCTTTATAATATTGAGACGAAGGAAACAAGAAATCTATGTAAGCCTGCCGACTATCAGGCTCCTGCCGTCGAACCTACGAAGTCGCTCAGTACTCAAGGTGTCAACCAACAGGCAGCGGACTATAATTTAGGCTACGACACCAATCCTAAGTTCTCACCCGACGGACGCTATTTGGCATGGTTGTCAATGGAGAGAGATGGATATGAAAGCGACCGTAACCGTCTCTGTATTTACGACTTGAAAGAAGAAACAAAATCTTACATTACCGAATCTTTCGATTCAGGTGTTGATGATTACGGTTGGGCACCGGATTCTAACACCTTATATTTTATTGGTGTTTGGCATGGTACAGAGAATCTTTACAAAACCAATTTGAAGGGTGAGGTTAAACAACTTACCAAGGATTTGGCAGACTTTGGTTCTTTACAGGTGGTTAGCAATACAATGCTTTTGGCCGAACGCCATAGTTTTGTAGAACCGTCTGACCTTTATATGGTGACTCCTGGCGACAGCGTTGCCGATACAAAGGTTGTTCAGATTACGGAAGTCAATAAGGATATCCTCGACCAACTGGCGAAACCTACTGTAGAACAACGTTGGGTGAAGACAACCGACGGAAAGGAGATGCTGACGTGGGTGATCTTGCCTCCTCATTTCGATGCTTCAAAGAAGTATCCCACGTTGCTCTTCTGTGAGGGTGGTCCGCAAAGTGCCGTTTCGCAGTTCTGGAGTTATCGTTGGAACTTTATGATTATGGCATCGCAAGGTTATGTTGTGATTGCTCCTAACCGCAGAGGTGTGCCTGGATTCGGTCAGGAATGGTTAGAGGAGATAAGTGGTGACTGGACCGGACAGTGCATGAAGGACTACATGTCTGCCATTGACGATGCCGTCGAAAACTTGCCGTATGTGGACAAGGATCGTTTGGCTGCCGTTGGTGCTTCGTTTGGTGGCTTCTCTGTTTATTACCTTGCAGGTCATCACGAAGGCCGTTTCAAGTGCTTTATTGCTCACGATGGTGCCTTCAATCTTGAGGCTATGTACACCGAGACAGAGGAAAACTGGTTCTCTAACTGGGAGTATGACGATGCCTATTGGAATAAGGACCAGACAGAAAGAGCACGTCGCACTTATGAGAATAGTCCACATCGCTTTGTTGACAAGTGGGATACGCCCATTCTTTGCATACATGGCGAGAAGGATTATCGCATCAATGCAACGCAAGGTATGAGCGCTTTCAATGCAGCTCGTATGAGAGGCATAGAGGCCCAATTGCTCATCTTCCCCGACGAGAATCACTGGGTGCTCAAACCACAGAATGGTATTCTCTGGCAGAGGACTTATTTTGCATGGCTCGACAAGTGGCTGAATACAGCCTCTGCCTCTTCTTTGGGAGCAGAGAATTGAGAATGAAATATCAAATAAAATAGTAAACAATAAATCGTTAAATTGTAAATGGAAAAGACTCTTCGCGACAGTGCCGGTATGCGCTGGACTGCATTGCTGCTTTTGGCACTTGCCATGTTCTGCAGCTACATCTTTATGGACATCCTTTCTCCCATCAAGGACTTGATGCAGGAGACACGTGGTTGGGACTCTACGGCTTTTGGCACAATGCAGGGTTCTGAGGTGTTCCTCAACGTTTTTGCTTTCTTCCTTATCTTTGCCGGCATTATTCTCGACAAGATGGGTGTTCGTTTTACGATGCTTCTCTCTACAGCGCTTATGCTTTTTGGTGCTTGCATCAAGTGGTATGCTGTGAGCGATGGCTTTGTTGGCAGTGGTCTGGAGGCTTGGTTTACAAACAATTTGAACTACATACCTTTGTTTGAGGAGTTGGGTGTTTCGCCGTTTTATGAGGGCATGCCTGCTTCTGCAAAGTTTGCCACCACTGGTTTTATGATTTTCGGTTGCGGCTGTGAGATGGCTGGTATTACCGTTTCCCGCGGAATTGTTAAGTGGTTCAAGGGTCGTGAGATGGCTTTGGCTATGGGATCGGAGATGGCTTTGGCACGTCTTGGCGTGGCAACTTGTATGATTTTCTCACCTTTCTTTGCTCGTTTGGGCGGTCAGGTCAGCGTGTCTCGCTCGGTTGCTTTTGGCGTTGTTTTGATGTGTATTGCCCTAATCATGATGGTTGTTTATTTCTTTATGGACAGAAAACTCGATGCACAGACGGGTGAGGCGGAAGAGAAGGACGACCCATTCAAGATTAGCGACCTTGGTCAGATTCTTACTTCCAGTGGTTTCTGGCTTGTGGCCTTGCTTTGTGTTCTCTACTACAGTGCAATCTTCCCCTTCCAGAAATATGCTGTGAACATGCTTCAGTGCAATCTTACTCTGGTGGCTCCCGATGCAGATTCGTTTTGGGCAAAGCCTGATGTCACCATTGTTCAGTATGTCATCATGCTTATTGTTGCAGCCGCAGGGTTTGCCAGCAACTTCCAGAAGAAGTCCAACATGAAGTATGGATTGCTTGGCCTTAGCATATTGTCACTCATTGCCTACTGCTATATGGGTTACATGCGACAGTCTGCTGAGAGTATTTTTGCTGTTTTCCCACTGTTGGCTGTGCTGATTACCCCGATTCTCGGTTCTTATGTCGACCATAAGGGCAAGGCTGCTTCGATGCTTATTTTAGGTTCGTTGTTGCTCATCTTCTGCCACTTGACCTTTGCTTTCGTTTTGCCGTTGTTTAAGGATTCTGCAGTAGGCGGTACGGTCATTGCCTATGTTACCATTCTTGTGCTTGGCTCCAGCTTCTCGCTTGTGCCTGCGTCATTGTGGCCTTCTGTTCCCAAATTGGTTGATGCCAAGGTGATAGGCTCGGCTTATGCGCTCATCTTCTGGATTCAGAACATTGGTCTCTGGCTTTTCCCGATGCTTATTGGCAAGGTGCTCGATGCTACAAATCCCGGTGTTACTGACCCCACGAAGTTCAACTATACTGCTCCGCTCGTAATGTTAGCCTTTTTGGGTGTTGCAGCCTTGTTGCTTGGCTTCGTGCTGAAGGTTGTTGACAGAAAGAAGGGACTCGGTCTTGAGGAGCCGAATATCAAGTAAAATACTCCATACTATATGTCGCTGATAATTAGGCGACGTATTGTGCATAAAAAGTTCACACGTTAAAATGCCAAACTTAACGTGTGAACTTTGCCATTTTAACGTGTATAGTTTGGCAACTTCACCGTAGTAATTAAATAACGAACTTATGGGCAGCCGATATTTTTCTTTTTTCTTTGTTCTCTTGTCGAGTTTTTTGTTCGTTGAGGCAGCCTGCCAATCGGATTTAGTTCAGTATGTAAATACTCTGCAAGGCACTCATTCGAACTTTGGTCTTTCACACGGCAACACCTTCCCTGCAACGGCTATGCCGTATGGTCAGCACATGTGGACGCCTCAGACGGGACCCAACGGCGAGGGATTTAAGTATCTTTATGAGTCCGACAAAATCAGAGGATTCGGTCAGAGCCACCAGCCTTCGCCCTGGGTTAGCGACTATGCTGTCTATACTTTCTTTCCAGAAACGGGCACGCTGGAAGTTGATCCCGATAAGCGAGGCGCAAGCTTCTGCCATTGTAACGAAGTCGGGCAGCCCCATTACTATAGTGTAACCTTCGATAACGGCATTCAGACAGAGATGGCGCCTACAGAGAGAGGTGTTCACTTGCGTTTCTCTTATCCCAAGAAGGACGATGCCTATTTGGTTATTGACGGCTATACAGATCAGTCAGAAATCCATGTAAATCCTGAGAAGAGGCAGGTTACGGGATGGGTTAACAATCATCGTTTCGTCAATCACAGCGAGAACTTCCGCTGCTATTTCGTCGTTCAGTTCGACCAGCCAATACTCGATTATGGCATTTGGGAAGGGGAGCAGAAGCAAACGTTTCCGCAAGAGAAGGACGGCAAGGGCAAGCGTTATGGCTGTTACCTCAAGTTCCGTCCGGGCAGTAAGGTGCAGGCAAGAGCTGCAAGTAGCTATATTTCCGAAGAACAGGCCTGGCAGAACTGGCAATCGGAACTTGGCGCGGACCGAAAGTTGGAACAGACAAAGGCACGTGGCTTCAAGACGTGGAATGCTCTGCTCAACCGTATAAAGGTCGAAGGGGGCACTGAAGAACAGATGCGAACCTTTTACAGTTGCCTCTTTCGCGCGAACCTTTTCTCCCGCAAGTTCTATGAAATCAGGTCGGACGGCACGCCTTATTACTATAGTCCTTACGACGGAAAGATTTACGACGGCTATATGCTGACTGACAACGGCTTTTGGGATACCTTCCGAAGTCAGTTCCCTTTGACCAACATTCTGCATCCTACGCAGCAAGGTCATTACATGCAAGCCCTTCTCGATGCGCAAAAGCAGTTCGGATGGTTGCCTGCATGGTCTTGCCCAGGCGAGACCGGAGGCATGTGTGGCAACCATAGTATCTCGCTTTTAGCTGATGCTTGGGCAAAAGGCATACATTCTTTCGACCCAGATTCTGCATTGGCTGCATATGCTCACGAGGCTATGAACAAAGGCCCATTAGGTGGTGCGAACGGAAGAGCAGGTTGGAAAGAGTACTGGCAACTGGGTTATGTCACCTTCCCTGAGTCGCATGGAAGTGTTACTCAAACACTCGAATATGCCTACGACGACTGGTGCGCTTGGAAACTTGCCCGCTCGTGTGGCAATACATTTTACGAGAAGATATTCGAAAGAGTGCTTCGCAACTACCTGAACCTTTGGGACCCTGAGACGAAATTCTTCAGAGGAAGAGGTAAGGACGGCAGGTGGAGCATGGAGCCTTTCGACCCTCTTGTGTGGGGCGGACCGTACACCGAAGGCAATGCATGGCATTATATATGGAGCGTTTTCCACGATGTTCAGGGTCTTATCGACCTCTTTGGCAGTGACGAAGCCTTTGTGGAGAAGATGGACAGCGTCTTTTCGCAACCCAGCACAATTAAGCCCGGATGGTATGGCGGCAAGATTCACGAGATGACGGAGATGGAGATCGCGGGTATGGGACAGTATGCTCACGGCAATCAACCCATTCAACATATGCCATATCTCTACAGTTATGCGGGTCAGCCATGGAAGACGCAGTACTGGGTTCGCCAGATAATGGAGCGGTTCTATAACAGTACGCCCGATGGTTTCCCTGGTGATGAGGACCAAGGTGGCATGTCGTCGTGGTATGTTCTCTCTGCGTTAGGCCTTTATGCAGTTACGCCTGGAACAGACCAATATGTGCTCGGAAGTCCCATCTTCCGTAAGGCAACCATCACAATGGAAGACGGAAAGCAGTTCGTTATTGAGGCAAAGGACAATTCGAAACAGAATGTCTATGTCGCCGAACGCAGCCTGAACGGTCAGTCTATTACACGCAACTATATCACCTACAAGGAACTGGTTTCTGGTGGAACACTCTCTTTACAGATGTCTGACAAGCCGAACAAGCAATTGGGAACAGCCAAGAAGGATGCTCCGTACAGTTTGACTTCCGATGGTTACTAAAGTAGTCTGCAAACTTCTCCTGTGAAGTTCGTCAACTTCTGCAGTGAAGTTTGCCAACATCACTGCAGAAATTCGTCAACATCACTGCAGGGTATTTTAATCAAATCTTTTTGAGCCGTAAACCAAGGCAGGTACTTCTTCAAGAACCAGCAGCATAGAATAGATGTGCCGACGGTGAACGTAAAGAAGATGAGGCTTTCTGTCAAACCAGTCTGCTGGTACATCGCTGGCAGGAAATGCTTTGCTGCAACGAGGAGTGTTATGATGACCTGATGCGTGCAAAGCATGATGATGGAGTAGCGGCCCACATAAGAGATGATGGGCAACCGGCGAATAATGCTGCTTAAGAGTAGTATAGCCACTGACCCTGCCAATCCGGAGACGTAAAGAAGAGGCAGAGGACTGCTGTAGGTGTTGCTGTAAAAGTAATTGTCGCCCATGTACAGGTAATGTATCATTGCAAACAAAAGCACGGATATGCTCAGGGCCCAGCCCCACTTGAAGTTCTTACCCAACAGATGCAACTTTTTGTTCATGAAATAACCCGACCAGAAGAGTGGCATACAAGTCAATGCCGTCCCAAAGTTCAAGTGCCAGTTCCCGACATGATAGCCGATTAAACCAACGCCGAACATGCAGATGCCCAATAGAATCTCTCTGCCGACAGACATGCGTAAGAGTTGGTGCGTAGCATAGTATGCCACAGCAAAGATGATATTCATGAAGAAAAGGCAACGCAGGAACCACAAAGGTCCCCATATTCCGGCAATGTTTACTCCCGTCGAAGCAAAATCTGTGTAGTTCTGAACCAACCAGGTTATCGCTCTGAATAACAGAATAAAGAAAAGATAAGGGACAAGAATTTTGTTCGTCTTACGTATGAGAAACTCCCAAAGACCACCAGGATAGTCTTTGAAGAACAGCCCGGAAAGAATGAAATAGAGCGGCATACGCATCTGGTCGAAGACTTCATTCAGTGGATAGTTGCCACTCCAAAAGTAACCTTCGTTGGCAACATGGTCCAAAACAACAAGTAGAATGCAGATGCCCTTTGCAAGGTCGATATACCCGATGCGTTCCTTCATGAATAGGATTGCTTACGCATGACGCTCGATGAGGACTGTGGCGTATGCCGAAATGCCTTCTTCGCGGCCGGTAAAACCAAGTTTCTCGGTAGTTGTAGCCTTAATGGAAATGTCGTCGATGTCAATACCCATCACTTCTGCCAAACATGCTTGCATTTCGGGAATATGTGCCTTCAACTTCGGACGCTCGGCACAAATGGTGGCATCGATGTTGCCTACCGTATAGCCTTTGGTTGCAATCAGTTCGATTGTCTTGCCGAGTAGAATCTTACTGTCTATGTTGTGAAAGTCGTTACTGTTGTCGGGGAAGTGGTAACCAATGTCGCGCATATTGGCTGCACCCAGCAAGGCATCGCAGATGGCATGAATGAGAACATCTGCATCACTGTGTCCGAGTAAGCCCAGCGAGTGCTCAAGGCGAATGCCACCCAACCACAATTCACGTCCTTCAACTAACTGATGGACATCAAAACCAAAGCCAACCCGTATCATTTTATTTACGATTTTATGATTAACGATTTACTATTTATTGCTTTTGCAGATTTCGTCATTGCTTCCTGTAAATAACTCAAAAGTAAATAGTAAATGGCTAAATGGTAAATGTATTTTATCTTCTTCTCATCTTACCGAAGAGGTCGCGCATGCCGTCCAGGTCGAAACCGAGTGAGAAACGCATGGTCTGGTCCAGAGGATTGGTCTGTGCCGTTGAGAAGACATAGGCAGCATCGACCGAGAAAACACTCATGTGGAAGCCTGCACCGACAGTGAAGTACTTGCGGTTACCCTTGTTTTCTGCTTCGTGGTGATAACCGGCACGTAGCATAAAACGGTCGTTGTAGGTATATTCGCAACCAAGACTCCATTGAATCTCCTGCATCTCTTCCTTGAAACCACCTGGTGCATCACCGAAGCTCTTGAAGATACCGGCAATGGAAGATACATCATAGTAGTCCTTCTCCACACGAGCTGTATATTCTTCTTCTGCCTCGCCCTCATCTTGTTTGGGGTAGGTAGGCACGAGAAGTTTGTTTATATCTCCGGCAATGCTGAATTTGTTATACTCGTTGAATGGGATTGTCAAGTTCATACCGATACGTAGGTTTGTTGGTATGAACTCGGAGTAATCACTACCACCGTATGAAATCTTCGAGCCGATGTTGCTAAGATTGATACCCCAACCAAAACTGCACTCGCGGTTGCCAGCCATGAAGTAGCCCAAACGGTAGAGGGCAATGTCGGCAGAAAATGCCTTGCCGGCACTGCTTTCGGCAGTGTAGTCGTATTTGATGTCGGAAAGTATGAAGCGCAGATTGACAGCCATTGAGAAATTCTCACTCAACATACGGCTATAACCGGCATCGATCGCCATCTCGTAAGGCTTGATAGTCATGTCTTCCATGTCAGAAAGATAAACTTCACCAAGGCTGAAGTAGCGCAAAGAGGCGTGTACGGCACTGTAGTCACCAATACGGTAGAAGCCGGTCAGGTTTGCCAGATTGATGTCGCTTACCAGTTTGCGAAGCCATGGCGTATAGCTGATGCCAACACCTGCACGGGCAATGTTGAAAGGATATTTTGCAGGGTTCCAATACTGTGAATAGATGTCGGCTTCTGTTGCTGCACCAATATCGCCCATGGAGCCGCCTCTTGCATCAGGTGCAATGGCTAATGAGGTGACACTTGTGTTCACAGGGTTGAACATATTTTGCTTGTCCTGTGCCAGGACTGTTCCTGCGCTGCATACAACAAGTAGCAGGATAAGAATGATTCTGTGTGCTTTCATAACTCTATTATAACTACGCAAGAGCCTTATTTATTGTTTAATACCACAATTTTTTGTGCCTTTGTGGTCCATTTGCTATCTCCACACCTTACACTGCATCGGTAAAGGTAGATTCCTGTACCAACCCTTGAGCCGGCTCCGTTTGTTAAATTCCATGCAACGCTGTAAACACCGCTTGGTTCGCTTGCTTTTTCTTCGTGCATCCATATGCGACGGCCGGAGAAATCGAAGACCTCTACAATGAAGTCGCATTCACTGCCGGGAAGGTCGTAACTAATCATGAAGTTTGTTCCGGTTGTTGCTGGATTTTGGCTTGCCACCATGTGCAGGATGTCTGTCGCCATGGTGTTGTCAACAACGAAGTCGAGTTGTATCTGGCTTGTGTTGTTCAGTACGTCCCATGCACGGAATGTAAGACTATGTGCGCCATTCGTGAGTGTAGGAATGTTATAGGCAACTGTTCCTTTTGTGAAGTCGCCAAATTCGTTTGAGTAGTATTCGTTGATATTATATGTGAGGTCGCTTCTGCCATCGATGCAAAGTGAGAGGTCGTGGCCAATGCCGTTGCCGCTGGAGCTGATGCCGCTAGCATCAGAGAGTTGTGCCACGAAGAGTGGTGTGGCATTCACTGTGCCACCATTCTGGAACTCTTCGTTGTTGAGGTAAGCATATATCTGTGGGCCGTCTTTGTCGAAGTCAGTGTTGTCCACAATGCCACCAAGGGGAATGTCTTCGTTGTGTCCGTTTGCTTCGATGTTTCCTGCATCGTTGATGGCATAGAAAACAAAGCGTCCTTCTTGATTGCTGAAGTTGATGTCAATGGGGATGATAAACTCCTTGCTGAACAAACCTGCTCGAACACTGTCTTGCGATTCGTGTAACAGAATGTTCTGCTCTGTAAAGACAAATGGTTCAACGTCTTCTCCTGCATTGTTGAGGCAGACGATATTCTCCTTGCTGTCAAACATACGTGTCTGGATTATGCCATTGAAGTCCGTCATTGTCGTGCCGTCTTCGCGTTCTATATGTCCGGACATCCTTACGCGTTCGCCTGCCTTTAGGGGGATGGAATTGCCATTCACGTCGTGGTCGTTTATTTTGTCCACAACAATCTTTTGTGTGGGATTGCCTATGGTGAGAGCCGGGTCGCCAAGCAGAGCGTATTGTAACTTGTTCTCAGTGTATCCCGATTCTTTATTATCGCTGATGATGCTGTTCTTTGCCAATCGTATTGCATCGCCTATGCGGTTGCGTTCGTTGCTCTTGCCTGTTCTGCGCGAGAAGAGGTATTGCATGAAGTATCGATTCATGTGATAGTTCTGGCTGGCAAAAACGGTACGGGCAGTGCCATAGAATGCCAAGGCACCTCCGTTGGGATTGAGAACTGCACTCTCGCCGATATTCTCGGTGTTCGAATCGAAAGGCATTACGTCGCAAGCGCATGTTACCCACAGAGGTAACTGGGTGCATTTGTTTTCTTCAAAATCACCGCGTAGCAATACATTCTCGTGGCTGAAAGCGTGTGTGCCGGCATGTCCGGTATAGTTCATGACGAGTGCACCTTCGCTCATTTGCTTCTTTATTTGTTTTGTAGCTTCGGGGAAGGTGTTGCTGTTTGGAGAACTAACTCGGGTGTATGCATCCCACATGATTTTGTGTACTTCGATGTCAGGATAGAGTGAGATGGTATTCTCGGCCACATTGTTGGCATACCTCATGTGGCTGTTTTTGTCTCCGTCATCGCCAAGGAAGTAAACAAGGTTTTTCCATGAGCCAGCATTTTTGTTGCTCATATATGTGATGGTCTTGTCCACCATGATTTTAGCATCTGCAGGGCGAGTGACGGGGAATCGGCCAATGCCTATGTCGCTTTTCTCACGTTTGATTTCATAACCTTCGTTGTCATCGAGTAAGCCGAAGTAGTCTTCCATGACGAAACTTTTTGTGTCGCTGAAGCTGTTTTCGCTTTCGTAGCAGAGAAGATAGTCATCGGGATTTTTGTTTATCCATGCACCAGAAAGCATTCGGTTGTCCCATGCGCAGTCTCCCATGAGCAGAAGGTAGCGTGGAGCAACGTCAGGGTTCTTGGCCTTGTCGTAAAGCATCTTCATGAAGAGACGGTAGGCTGTAGGGTCTGGTGTGCCACTGGAGAATTCGTTGTATACTTGGTCGGCACGGACGATGCCTACTCGCAAACCGTCGTATTGCAGGTGTGCGTCTGCCAGGCGTTGTGCTTCGGAGAGTAATTTGCCGCTGGTGGGGATGATGATAACCATGTCGAGGCTGTCGATGGCGTGCAGGTTTTGGTTCTCGACATTGCCTTCGATGGTTGGTTCCGGGAAAGTCGCAGAAGGATTGAATGCTACAAAGTGCTGTGTGCCATCGTCAACGCAAATGCGGTAATGACCTCCATGCTGTGTGCCTTCCACGAGGGCATCTTTTTGACCAACTTTTCCTGTGCGGATAACCTTTACGTTTGAACCTTCAATGTTGAATGCTGTGACAGCCTTTTCGGTAGAACGAAAGTCAATGTAGTTGGTTGTCGTTATGCTGAGTTTGCGGTCATAGCTATATGCGAGATAGTCTAATCGTGCTCTCTTCCCAACTTCGGAGCGGATGTGCACGTTGAGATTAGCTGGTGTCCCTCCTTCAAACAGAGTGTCAAGTTCATAGACTCGTTTCGCTTCAGTGGCTTTGGCATATTCGTCACTATTCGCTGCAACGGTAAATGCAAATGGAACAGTATCATTCAGACTGATATTGACTCTGTTTGATGTGGAGCCGGATGCGGTAAAGACCACAGTCAGTTGCCCGTTTCCAACGGGGTCAATGGCAGAGAGCTTGTAACTGTGTGAATTGTTTTTTGCATAGTCATCACCGTCGAAAAGATGACGTCCGATGGAGTACCATGCTTCCTTGTCTTTCTCGTATAGGGTGTGCGCCCTCGTCGTGTAAATGTTATGCTGCGGTTCGTATTTAGACGATGCGATGGTTTCTATCTGCGAGGGTGTGTCTTCCTGCGTGAGGAAGTAGCAGGCTTGTCGGGCATAAGTGTTGCTGATGCGTGTATCTTCTTGCCAATGGATGAGGCCATTGCCCCAGAAAAGCCAGCTGTCTGTCTGTGCATTATAATAGAGTGGCACTTCTACAAGGTCGTCGTGGTGTGTGCCAGGAAAGACATGTTCGGGCAGCAGATAACCACCATATCCGTAAAGATGGACGTTGTCGGGATTGGTGAAACCCATCTTTCGGAGTGTGGCACGAGAGAATTGGTAAAGCCCATCTTCTGTGATGCTGACCTTTACCCAGGTACCTGTTGCCAGTTTGGAGCTTGTGGCATAGCGACCTGTCTCTGCAATTCTTGTGATGGGAGCGTTTTGCTTGCCGTTCCAAGTGGCGTTGATGACTATTTGTGCGCTGATGAGCTTCTCGTATCTGCCTGCGTTTTTCCGTATAGGGATGAAGGAAATGTCGAGCAAACCTTTCCCGCGTTCCACACCAACGAAGGTCTCTATATCAATGGCTTCACTCAAAAGGCTGTCGAAACGCTCGGCCACTTGTGCTTCCTTACTGCTGAGTGCGGCATATTCCGGGTAGAGAAGTGCAACTGAATAGGAATGAAGACGATAATCGGTGTTCAATGGTACTACCTCCGTATAGACGGGCAGTACGGAGTCTATCTTCATTTCCTCCCAATCCAGGCTAGTGAAGCTGAGTCCTTTTTCCTGCTGGGCATTGATGCATTGCATCAGCACCATCAGCATCAGGCATATTGTGAAAAGTCGTTTCATGTACGATTTGACTATTTACGAATTATTATTTATGTCTTTCTCCTCAGGGGAGTTTTTGTAGGGGCTACTTTACGTTGAACTCCAGCACTTTTTCTCCCTCAAGATATCCTTCCAGGTGGTCTTCTATGTTGACAGGGCCTACACCTGCCGGAGTTCCTGTGAAGATGATGTCACCCGTTTTGAGTGTGAAGTATTGGCTGATGAAACTTACCAATTTATTGACTCCAAACAACATGTCTGCCGTATATCCTGTCTGTACTTGCTTCCCGTTTTGAAGCAGATGGAAATGTAGGTTCTGAACATCTTTGTCAAAATGTTTCAGTGGCATCCATTTCCCGACGGCGGCACTACCGTCGAAACCTTTGCAGAGATCCCAGGGAAGACCTTCCTGTCGAAACTTTTCTTGCAGGTCGCGAGCAGTGAAATCGATGCCAACTGTTACTTCGTCGTAGTAGCGGTGTGCAAAACGCTCGGGAATGCTACGCCCAAGATGGTTGATGCGTACACAAAGTTCAGTCTCATATTCACATCGTTTTGTGTAAGACGGAATAAAGAAAGGCCGTCCGTCTGTCAGTAGAGCAGAGTCTGCTTTTGTGAAGACAACGGGCTGACTTCGCTGTGCGGAATCATCTTCTATATTTAATAACGAATTTTGCAGCTCTTTATTGTGTGCTGCATAGTTCATTCCTATACCAAATATCTTCATATCGGGCGTAAAGATACGAAGAATAGTTTAGAATTAGGAGTTAAAAGCAAACAAAAACCTTCTCGCGTGACGTTTTCGCGCACCACTCGTCCACTTTGCCAAATGGACACGTCCATTTGGCAAACTTCACACGTGAAGTTGCCCAACTTCTCTAGAGTAAATTGCAAACTTCTTTGCAGTAGTTTTATGTCGCATTTGTCCCGAATGGCAGCCATGTCAAATGACATTGTCTTGTTTGCGCTCTTTGCCCTGGATTACAATAATCTTTCTATAGTTGTTGAAACAAAAAAGAGAGGGAAATACTTAATTGTATAACCCTCTCTCATTATTTAGCGTTTTGCTAATGTTGCTTATTCTGCGCGCAGTGTGAAGCGCTTGAAGTCGGTTACGGTGAGCTCCTTGTCGATGCTCTTGAGGTAAGAATCAACAGTGAGGGTCTTGTCCCAAATGTATTCCTGACTCATCAAGCAGTTCTCTTTGAGGAACTTGTTCAGACGACCCTTTGCGATGTTCTGAATCATAGCCTCATTGAGGTTAGCAGCCTTCTCTGCAGAAACTGTTGCGATGATTTCCTTCACCTTAACAACATCCTCAGCGGTGATCCAGCCCTTTGTCTGGTTGCTCTCCATGTGCTCCTCGCTGTCGAAGTGTGCGGGGTTGAAGCCAGCCTTCTTGATAGCAGCCTCAACAGCCTTCTGCACCTGCTCAGCCTTAGACTTCTCGATGGCAACAGCCAACTCGTTGTCCTTAACGCTTTGAGCTACACCATTCTCGTCGATAGCAACGGGAGCAGCACTTGCAATCTGCATAGCGATGTTCTTACCGATAGACTCGTCCTCAACAGCCTTGTTCAAGGCAAGAATAGCGCAAAGTCCATTGCGGTTCATATGGTTGTAGGTAGCAATGTATTCGCCTTCGATGGTGCAATATCCGTCGAGCTCCATCTTTTCGCCAGTGATACCGCTGCGAGCAGTAACTGCTTCAGCAACAGTGCTGTCACCCATAGGCAATGCCAATACCTCTTCCAATGTTTTGCACTTAGCTGCAACTGCGGCATTCAGGATGTCTTGAGTCAAGGCAACGAAGTCTGCATTGTTGGCAACGAAGTCTGTCTCACACTTTAAGGCGATGATAGCACCGAAGCCATTCTCTGCCTTAACAAGTACGCAACCTTCAGCAGCTTCACGGTCACTGCGCTTAGCAGCAACAGCCTGACCCTTCTTGCGCAGGTATGCAATAGCACCGTCCATATCGTCGCTTTCTGCCAGAGCCTTTTTGCAGTCTGCCAGACCAGCACCCGTTACTTCGCGGAGCTTTTTGATGTCATTCATTGTAAATTCCATAGTATGAATGTCTTTTTAGTGTGTTAATGATGTTTATGCAAGGATTACTCAGCAACTTCTGCTGCTTCCTCACGTGCCTTGCCGTTACGACGACCTCTCTTTACGGGCTGGTCTTCCTGCTCAGCAGCAGCTTCGCTGTCTGCCTTCTCAACCTTACGCTCCTCGAGACCTTCGTTGATGGCAGCGCAGCAAGCCTGGAGAATTACCTCGATGCTCTTGCTTGCGTCATCGTTTGCGGGAATAACGAAGTCGATGTTGTCGGGATTGCTGTTTGTGTCAACGATACCGAAAACGGGAATACCCAAACGGTTTGCCTCGCGTACTGCAATGTGCTCCTTCATTACGTCAATAACGAAGAGGGCAGAGGGCAGACGGTTAAGGTCGGCAATAGAACCAAGGTTCTTTTCAAGCTTAGCACGCTGACGGCTTACCTGCAAAACCTCACGCTTTGAAAGGTTGTTGAATGTGCCGTCTGCGAACAACTTGTCGATATTTGTCATCTTCTTCACAGCCTTGCGGATTGTGGGGAAGTTGGTGAGCATACCGCCGGGCCAGCGTTCGATAACGTAGGGCATGCCTACTGAAGTGGCGAGGTCGGCAACGCATTGCTTGGCCTGCTTCTTGGTAGCAACAAAGAGAACCTTTTTGCCGCTCTTGGCAATCTGCTTCAAAGCTTCGGCTGCAACATCAACCTTAGCAACAGTCTTGTGAAGGTCAATGATATGAATGCCGTTGCGCTCCATGAAGATGTAAGGAGCCATAGCGGGGTTCCACTTTCTCTTGAGGTGACCGAAATGACATCCGGCCTCCAACAGTGTATCAAAATTTGTTCTTGACATTGTTTTTGTGTTTGTTTGTGTTGTTTACTTTCTTTGTTAATTCTTTTGTGTTAGAATCAATCTGCAAGTAGTCCTCTGCATATATATAATATATAATGTATATAGGGAGTCTGGCAGATTTAGATGCTAAACAGCTTGACGCAATCCAGTCTGTTATGCAGCAATTAGCGCTTGCTGAACTGGAAGCGACGACGAGCCTTTGGACGTCCGGGCTTCTTTCTCTCGACCTCGCGGCTGTCGCGTGTCATGAAGCCTTCAGCACGAAGTGCCTTCTTGTCCTCTGCGTTAATCTTTACAAGAGCGCGGGCAATAGCCAGACGCAAAGCCTGAGACTGACCGGTGTAGCCACCGCCATAGAGATTAACATTGATATCGTATTTCTCGGCAACATCAAGCAGAGTCAAAGGTTGCTTTACCACGAACTGCAGGATGGTGCTGGGGAAATACTCGGTAAGGTCGCGCTTGTTGATAGTAATCTTGCCAGAACCTTCGCTGACATAGACGCGGGCTACGGCGCACTTACGACGGCCCAACGCATTAGCTATGTATTTCGTATCCATGTTTGCTGATTATTTATACTGGTTAATGTCAATAGCCTTGGGGCTCTGTGCCTGCTGCTTGTGCTCTGCACCACCATAGATGTAGAGATTGCCGAGCAGTTGATCTGCAAGCTTGTTCTTAGGCAGCATGCCTTTAACTACACGACGAAGCAACTTGTCAGCGCCATTGGGCTTAGCCAAAATTGTGGCGGGATTTGTTGCGCGCTGTCCGCCGGGGTAACCTGTGTATGACAGATAAGTGCGGTCAGTCATTTTCTTACCAGTGATGATAATCTTGTCGGCATTCACGATGATTACGTTGTCACCGCAGTCTACATTGGGAGTAAACTCTGCCTTGTACTTGCCTCTCAGCAATTTTGCCACCTTTGTGCAGAGACGACCGAGAACCTGGTCTGTAGCGTCAACTACGACCCATTCTTTCTTTACGGTAGCCTTGTTCATCGAGATGGTCTTGTAGCTCAAAGTATCCATTCTTTGTTTTGCTTTTGTTTTTTGTTTCTACCTTGTTTATTTCTCTTTTCTATGGGCGATTCACGAACCGTTCGTTCAGGCCAAAGAGACGAACTATTCACACGCTCCATAAGGGATTTTAGGAACCCCTTGATAATAATCGGCTTGCAAAGGTACAACTTTTTCCCTTTTCTGCAAGCATCCGAAGGAGTTTTTTCTTGTTAAAAGTTTAATTTTGTGTTTTTATGGTTTTAATGATGCTTCTTATATGGCGCATCATTTGCCAAATACCGGGGAATAAGAGAATTTTGCAAATGCGTATTCGGCGATTGTCTTCAATGTTCATTTCCTGTTGCATTTCCATAGCTTTAATTTTTAATGAAGGTTTACCGCTACGAAATGCGTGCATCATGAGTTTGTGGATGCGAGCTTGGAAGAAGGTGTCAAGTTGTTTGTCTTTGAGGTTGAATGACTGTGCCAGGTTGTAGGATAGTTTTGTGGCATTTGCCCAAAAATGGAATTGTTTTTCTTCGCTGTTGGGATTGGAAATCGTGTGTTTGCCGCAGGAATATGCGAGGGTCGCCTTGTCAATCCATGCAACATTGCCCATGTGAGCGAGGAAGAAAGCTATCTGGACGTCTTCGCATAGGTATGATTGGGGGTCAAAGAACTGCGGGTATTGTTGCATGGCTTTTCGTATCCAGTCGCTGCGAAAGAGAGATGTGCAAAGGTGAATGGCAGGTCGGGAGTCTGGCATGAGAATGGCTGCCAGCAGACTTTTCCCGTCGACCTTAGGTTTATGGTTTTGGGCTTTTCCGGGGGAAGACAGTTCTTTGGTGTCTTCATTATAGCGGAACCAATCGGTATGGACTATCCCGATGCTTTGATCATTCTCGAGTATAATTGATTCGTCTTCAAGTTTTTTGTTGTCTATCCAGAAGTCATCGCCGGCACAGTCGGCAATGTATTTGCCTTTGCAAGCGCGAAGGCAGTCGAAGTAGTTCTGGACGAAGCCTTTGTTTGCAGGGTTTGCGATGACACGAATGACGTCGGGATGTTTCTGTTCGTATTGTTTGCAGATGGCGAGTGTGTTGTCTGTCGAACAATCTTCGCCGATGATAATTTCAAAAGGCAAATGACATTCTTGTGACAGGATGCTGTTGAGTGTCCGTCCGATGGTGTCTTGTTGGTTGTAGGTGCATACGATGACGGAGATGAGTTCTCTGGGATTTGTCATTTACGATTTGCCTTTTGTCAATTCTAACGCAAAAGTATAAAATAAATATGAATTGCGTGGTATGTAAATTGATTTTATTTGTATCTTTGCAACCCTAATGTTTTTATTTGATGAGTAAACTCAAGAATCTTCATAGCACAGAGGCGAACGATACTTCTTACGATCATGTATTGAAGTATACGGGTGTCTTTGGTGGCGTGCAGGGATTGAAGATGCTTGTGGGTGCTCTGCGAATGAAACTTACGGCTGCCATTATCGGTGCATGGGGTGTAGGCCTGATGTCTGCCTACAACTCTGTTTCTGAGTTCTTGAACAATGCCAGTAATATGGGCATCCCGTTGAATGCGACGCGCAGAACCAGTGAATTGTTCGAGAATGGCACGGCGGAGGAGATTGAACATCAGGTGATGGTCATTCGCACTTGGGTGTTGTGGTCGGCCTTTTTGTCGGTGCTTATTTGTTTGTTCTTTTCGCCTGTCATCAGTTATTTCTTTTTCGATCATGATTGGACGCGTTGGCCTGTGGTGATGCTTACTTCGCTTGTGGCTTTTAGTCACATTGTTGCGGAGGGAGAATGTGCCATCCTGAAGGGCTTGCGCCAGGTGCGTAAGGTGGCTCTGATTGAGACGATTATTGCTTTGGGAACGTTGCTTTGCACTATTCCAGTATATTTATTGTTCGGTATTCGAGGTGTTATTGTCGGATTGATTGCCTGTGGTTTTTTGTCGGCTGCTGCTCATTTCTTTTTCTCGCTCCGTTTGGTTCCGTATAAGGTGCGTCCGTTTTCGGGGAGGATTTTCAGGGAGGGGCTGCCACTTATTAAGATAGGAATTCCTTATGTGCTTGCCAATCTTTCCAATGCCGGCTTGCAGATGGTGATTCCGGTCATCATTCTTGCTTCCCATTCGATGCTGGAGTTGGGGTACTACAAGGCGGCTTGGTCGTTGATGATTGGTTATTCCGGGCTAGTCTTCCTGGCATTAGAGTCCGATTATTTCCCGAGGTTGTCGGCAGTCAATAGTGACAGATTGCGCATGAACGACACCATCAATCAGCAGATTGATGTTTGTACGCTCATCATTACGCCTTTCCTTGTGTTGCTTGTCATGTTCATGCCACTGGTTTTGCAACTGCTTTATGTGGATGAATTCCTGGTTGTTACAGGTATGGCCACGCTTTCTGTGTTCTATGTCTTTCTGCGTTGTGTGTCTTTGCCTATGGCATATAGCATTTTGGCGAAGGGGCACAGCATTGCATATTTGCTGCTGGAGGTTTGCTATGTGTTGCTTTTCTGCCTGCTATTCTGGTTGTGTTACAGTGCTTTCGGGCTTATAGGTGCAGGCATAGCGTTCTCGATAGGTGCCGTATATGATGTGGTGGTTTATTTTCTTTATTGCCATTTGCGTTATGGTTTCAAGCTTCGTCGAAGTACGATGCTTTTTTGCCTCGCCCAATTCGTTTGTCTGCTGACGGCTGTGGAGTATTGCTATGTGGTATCTCCGTCGGCAGTAGAGAAGTACACGATAGGTGGTATTGCCTTCGTTGCATCGGCCTTGTTGAGCATCAGCCGTCTTGTCCGTCGCTCGTCGCTCGTTAGGAATTTGTTCGGTAGGTTCAGACGTTGATTTGAAAAGGTTAACCATTATTGCCCGAAAGGTTAACCATTATTGGCATAATCCTTAACCATTATCCTTAAATAGGTTAACCATTATTCCTGCACATGCGTGCTGCGTGTCATTTTTCCTTTATTTGCAATTAGTTGGTTTGTGAGGGTGGTATTTCTCGAAAAAAGTACTATCTTTGCACCAAGACGTATACATTATTATATAATATTCTATGAAAAAAGGATTTCTTTCACTAATGCTTCTTGCTTCTTGCGCTTTTTTGAGAGCAGAAGCACAGACTTCTCAGTCACTTATTCAGTACGTAGAACCCCGTATTGGTACGGCACATTGTCGTTCTTTCCACTTTGCACCGGGTTCTATGCCTTTCGGTATGGCCAAACCAGGCCCTTCCACCAATGGCTCTTTGGGTAACGCCGATGGCTGGCAGGCAACGGGCTATGACTATCGCGACACCAGCATCGAAGGCTTTGTCTGCACCCACGAGTTCCAGGTAGGCGGCATTACTGTAGCCCCTTCTACGGGACAGTTGCGTACTCTCCCCGGCAATCCTGACGGAACAGGTCCTAAGGGTTACCGCTCAGCCTATTCTCATGACCAAGAGTATGCAACGGCAGGCTACTATCAGGTTATGCTGCAGGACTACAACATCAATGCCGAAGTGACAGCCACCGACCGTGTTGCCTATCTGCGCTTCACGTTCCCCGAATCAAAGTCATCGCACCTCATCTTCGACATCGGCCATCAGCAAGGCGAGAGCGGCAAGGTGAAGGATTCCGAGGTATGGATTAACGAAGACGGAAGCGTCGAGGGTTGGGTTGTTACACTGCCCGAATACATCAAGAAGTACCAGCCGGGAGCCGACCAGCGCATCTACTTCTCGGCCATTGTCGACAAGAAACCCACCAAGGGCGGTGTGTTCAATGGCAACAAGGTAAGTGAGAATCAAACCTACGCCCACGGTATAGGTGCAGGAGCTTATCTTGATTTCAACACAAGCAAGGACGAGCAAATAACCGTGAAGGTAGGCATCTCCTATACCTCCGTGCAGAATGCTCGCATCAACCTCAAGGCCGAAGCAACCGGCGTGAGCTTCGACGAGGCGAAGGCTGCATCGCAGAAGGCATGGGAAGAGGCTTTGGGCAGAATCATTGTGGAAGGCAACAATCAGGACGACCTCAAGAAGTTCTACTCCGGTCTGTATCATGCTCTGCTCGGCAGAGGCGTAATGAGTGATGTGAATGGTGCATACCCCAAGCATAATGGCACCATCGGCCAGGTTCCAATGGAAGGCGGAAAGCCTAAGTATCGCATGTACAACACCGACGCAATGTGGGGTGGACAGTGGAATCTCACACAGCTCTGGGCTTTGGCTTATCCGGAACATCTCTCCGAATTCGTCTCTTCCACACTCCAGGAATACAAGGATTGCGGCTGGCTCGCCGATGGTCTTGCCAACTCGAAATACGTTTCTGGCGTAGGCACCAACCAGTTGCCTCTCATGATTGATGCAGCCTACCAGTGCGGCATCCGCGACTTCGACCTCGAACTTGCCTACGAGGCTTGCCTCAAGAATGAAATGGATGGCAAGAACAGGCCGCAGGGCGCAGGCAAAGACGATACTGCCGACTTCGTAGAACTTGGTTATGCTCCGCACAAAGAACTTGGCGAACGTGGTGAGGACTTCTACTTCTCTGGCTCACACACTCTGGAATATGCTTTCTCTGCCTATGCCACAGCCATGCTCGGAAAGAGCCTTGGCAAGACACAGGACTACGACAAACTGATGTGGATGGCTCGTGGTTGGGAGCGTATCTTCGACGAAAAGACCGGTTATATGCACCCCCGTCTGCGCAACGGTGAGTTCATTGCAAACTTCGACCCCATGCAAGTTTGGCGTGGATTCCAGGAAGGCAACGCTGTTCAATACACTTTCTACGTTCCTCATATGCCCGAAGAACTCATCAAGAAAGTGGGCGAGGACGAATTCAACAAGCGTTTGAACGACATCTTCACAGCCTCTCAGCCCCAAATCTTCTCTGGTGGTAAGGAGATTGATGCCTTTGCAGGACTTCGTACTTACTACAATCAGGGCAATCAGCCTTGTCTGCACATCTCTTGGCTCTTCAATCATAGCGGCCGTCCCGACCTCTCACAGAAGTGGGTTCGTGCTATTTGCGACGAGTTCTACGGCACCGATGGCATCCATGGCTACGGCTATGGTCAGGACGAAGACCAGGGCCAACTTGGCTCATGGTACGTCTTGGCAGGCATCGGACTCTTTGCAGTGGATGGACTTACCTCACCGGAACCGGAATTCTCCATTGGCAGCCCCATTTTCGACAAGGTGACCATCAAACTCAATCCCGATTATTTCAAGGGCAAGGAGTTTGTTATCACAGCCAAGAACAACAGCAAGAAGAACATCTACGTAAAGCCTTCTAAACTTATCAATGGCAAGAAGAGCAAGGCTGGAAGCATCAAATTCTCCGATGTTACCAATGGTGGCACACTGAATCTGACAATGTCAAAGAAACCATAACCGTTTCGTCAGTCAGAACATAAACGACCGATAAAGTTGAGACTGCCTGTAGTTGAATGACGCGGGCAGTCTCATTTTTTTAGTTGCGATGGCGTTTAGGAAATGAGATGTGGCAGAGAAGTTCCCAAAAGAGCGGAAACAAAAAGTGAGGGATACCTTTGAGATACCCCTCACTTTATCATGTATGATTACCATTCATTGTCCCAGATGCTGTGGTCGCTATTTTCTTTAGTTAGCGCATTTCCTGGGTCTTGTGGGTCGTCGTTATAAATGTTTTCATTTGTTGTAGAAGCAGAGACCAGGTGTTTTGTAGAGATAGATACCTGAATCATCTGTGGTGTTTCGTATTTTGCTTTCATTTTTCTACTTTTACCTTATTTAATGAAAACTTTCTTTCCGTTTACGATATTGATTCCTTTCTGTGCCTTACTTACTCTTTGTCCAGCAAGGTTGTAAATAGTGTTCTCTTCTGTGGGAGAAGTTGAGGTGATGGCGATACCGGTGGGGTCGTCATTCTCATCGAATTCTATCTTCAATGCTTTGATGCCGGCAACACTTGCCGTCGGTAACTGCAGGTATGCTTTGCCTGCATCCAATGTGCCGGTTTGGGAGAGCGTATAGAAGCCTACACCATAACTGCCATTCGAAAGAATGTAGTTTGTGTAATTACCATCTGTGGGAGAAATGATTGTTGGCTCTGTTACGCCTTTCAGCAGGTTGGAATAGAACATAGTGGTCTCTGTCTGAGGAATCTCATGTCTGCCTGGTGTTCCTGCGATGTAGAGTCCCTCGCCTGCGGGCACTTCCGTCACACGAGTGAGCACCAGTGTGCCAGTCTCTTGGTTAAATCCACTGACAATGTATGCTTTGATATCCATAACTTCCGAGAAGTCCAAAGCGTTTGTAGAACAATATGTGGCAAAACCAGTCTCGCCGATTTCGATGACGCTAGGCATTTCCACAATGTTACCAAATTGATTCCATGGAGATGCTGCTTCGTATACTGCCTTGCAACCATATGGTACATGGAGAGTTGCAGAAGAAATAGAAGAACCATTAAAAGCGTAAGAGTTTGTTCTAGGAACATTTTCAGCATAACAAAAAACGTCTGCTATACTGTTGGCGTACGCAAAAGCATTATTTTCAATGTTAGTCACGCTGTTGGGGATGGCAATGGATATCAAACTACAGCAATCAGAGAAAGCCCACTTTCCTATGCTAGTCACGCCGTTGGGGATGGTGATGGATGTCAGGCCGCTGCAACCAAAGAATGCTTGATCTGCTATTTCAGTTAGACCGTTTTCTAATGTTACAAATTGTAGATTGTAACAGTCATAAAATGCTCCCGTACCCATTTTAGTTATACTTGATGGTAAACTAATTGATATCACATTCTCATAATCAGAGAATGCCCAATTTCCTAAGGCGGATATACCATTACAAACTGTTATTTTTTTTATAGATGCCTTGTGTTCACCTCCAGGGCTGCCCTTAAAAGTTCCAGTGCCTTCAACTATAAGTTCTCCTTCTAATGTTAGTTTCCATATTAGAATAGATGTATCGTTTGGATGGTTATATGTTTCAGAACCTGAAGCAACGATATCGTTTCTCTGTATATTTTCAAAATCTTTCCATAAGTCTGCGTTTTTGTATGTGGAAACAGAAGAAACCGGAACATATACTGGGATAGATTTATTAATATTTTCGAAAGAATAATTTCCACATGTGGGTGGAGTTTCTGCATTGCAAGATATGGATGTTATATTGCGACATCCATATAAAGCATACTCTCCTATAGATATCATACTATTTGGAATAACAACAGATGTAATGCCTTGGCGACCATTTAATGCATACGGACAAATATATTTCGTGCCTTCTGTTATGTTAATCGACGTGTCCCAAGGGGCATCTCCCTTATATGTATATAGTGCACTGCCTATATACAAGATGCCATCAGATTGAGCATTATACCACGCAGTGTTTTCAAATGACGATGCACCAATGTAAGTAACACTATTTGGTATAGTAAAGGAATATAAACTTATACAATCTAGGAAGGCTCCGTTACCAATGTATGATAGTTTTTCTGGTAAAGAAATAGTTGAAATTACTGCACAATTTTCAAAAGCATAATTCCCAATATGTGTTATATCCTTTGATAAATCGATGGTATCCACAAAGCTACAATTATAGAAAGCCAAATCTCCAATTGAAGTGACTCCTTCACTAATACTAATTTTCACAATTGAGGTTCTATAATCAAACCAAGGAGTATTATAGTACTTATAATCACTCATATCTCCTTTTCCTTTGATCTTAAGTTCACCCATTGGAGTAAGTTCCCAGGTAAGATTTGTTCCACAAGTACCAGAAACATTCTTATTTCCTGTTATATTTTTAAAGTCGCTCCAAGGACTTGTTGATTTATATGTATTTATAGAAGATGTGGGAACTGAAAGTTT
Source organism: Bacteroidaceae bacterium (assembly GCA_017631315.1). Taxonomy (GTDB): domain Bacteria; phylum Bacteroidota; class Bacteroidia; order Bacteroidales; family Bacteroidaceae; genus Physcousia. The sequence goes on from JAGBTN010000018.1 coordinate 72,358, forward strand.
GCAAGAAGAAGTGATAGCAGAGCTAAATGTATTAGTGCCACATGTTGGAGGATTGGAATTTAGGCAAGTAATAGAGTTTAATTGGCTACAATTGCTAAAGGCATTGTCTTTTAATAAAGAAACCTGGCTACCAATACTAAGTGAGGTCAAAGTTCTTAATGCATAAAATGGAGAATATCCATAGTCACTAGTTGTATTATATTCTAAGTTACGACCTATATATAAATTCTTAATTGGAGAATCTCGAAATAAGCCTTTACTATATCCTCCTGCTGCACCAAGAGTTAGGGTTTCAGCGCCATCCTCAACAATAACTTTTTCAATAGATGTACATCTATCAAACGCACCTTTTTTAATTTCTTTCACTCTATTTCTAATAGTGACTTTCTTGATATTTTCACACCCTTGAAAAGCATAACTTTCTAAGGTTGTACTTGGTATTATAACACTTTGTAAATTTGTACAATTTGCAAAAGCAGAACTGCCGATATAGCTAACATTGTTAGGAATTGTAATGTTTATAAGGCTTTTACAACCATAAAACGCATAATAACCGATGCTAGTCACGCTTTCCGCTATAATGACATTTGAAAGATTTGAATAACCATCAAAAGCACTGCTTGGAATTGATGTCACCCCCTCTTGAATATCAACAGTGCGAATGTAATTTTGAAATTGTCGCCATGAACTTTGTTCTATAGCCCCTTCTCCGCTTATAACTAATTTCCCCGTTTCTGTGTCGAGAGTCCAAGTCAAGTTATTACCACTGGCTCCGCATTCGCCAGATAAAACCTCGGCTTTTGTCACTAAACAAATAGAGAATAAGCCGACTAATGCTAATAGTAGATGTTTTCTCATAATATGTTTCAGTTATACTGTTTTGTGTTAGCCTGACTCCTGAGCTAACGTTGCAAAACTAAAGTCTGAACATATACAAAAAAAGCGTGGAGCCAGTCTGATGCTCGTTCCACGTAGTAAGGCTCTGGCATTGCCCAAATTGTCGAAACGAGCAACGCCGAAAGCCCCACGCCGATGAGTATATAGTATACCCTCAAAAGGAACATTGTTTGTAGCCAATGACCTATGGGGGCTGTATATAAACATCCCAAGGGGCGTCCCCGTTGCTTTGTTTTTGACAATTTGTTTTAGAACTGCCAGATTCTACTACGTCAAAACCAAAGCGTTCAGTTACGCCTTTTTATGATATGTGTCGCGCCCGCTTCCGCCCATTGGGGCTTTCGGCAATGGCATCGACGTTTGCAAATTTATGTAAATTATTTATAAAAGTGAGCCATTTTCCACAGAAATTATCATAAATGTAGATTTTATTGCTTGTTGGCTGTCTTGATTCGCATAGAACAAGACAAGGCAAGTAATTAGGTTTGTTAAAACTTTGACTTATACACGAGCAAAATACTCCTCACAAAAGACAATGTGAGAAGTTACCAATAAGTACGTGAACTTCCGATCATAAGTTCACGTACTTATTGGTAGAAGATCGTGAAATTATTGGTGGAAGATCGTGTACTTCTGTGCCCCCCCCCTCGCGAGAGGATTGACGGATACTTGTGAGACCTCTCAAAAGTTCTCGTGAGAAGTCTGGCATTTTCTCTGCAGAAGTCGAGCGATTTCTGCAGAGAAGTTTTGCCGAAGCTCGTGAGCTTAAAACATAGCGCAAACAAAAAGTGAGGGACACCTTCCTGAAAGGCATTTCTCACGCTACTAGATTTGTTTATCATTCGTTGTCCCCTGCAAGAGTGGGATAAGCGCATTCCTATGCTGTAGGCAGTTTAGAGAAAAGGGAAATTTGTAGATGTATAAAAAAAGCCAATGGCATATGCCACTGACTTTTTTTTATTGAGTATGAGTTAAACAGCGTCAAAAGGTACGCCGCAATGTGTGTTGGCATTACTCTGCTCCGCCACCAAGAGCCTGATAGAGGTTGATTGTTGCATTGATGGCGTTCATGCGATTGCTGATCTGGCTCATCTGGGCACTGAGCAGTGAGTTCTGGGCTGTGATGACATTCAGGTAGTTTGTGCCAGTGTTCAGATAGAGCTGTTGTGTTGCACCGAGTGCACGGTTCAGTGCTTCTACTTGTTTGTCAATCAAAACCTGCATGTCATTTGCCACGTGGATGTTGTCCATGGCATCGTGTACTTCGTTGCCTGCAGCAAGAACTGCTTGCTTGAAGTCGTTGGTGGCAATCTCCAGCTCGGCTTTCGAAATCTTGTATTGCGCACGGATGCGGCCATTCTGGAAGAGAGGCTGTGCCAGATTGGCAATAGCATTTCCTATCATGACGCCGGGGTTGATGACAGAACCTGCAGAGTTTGTGTACTGGCCGGTGACGGAGAAGCTTATCTGTGGAAAGAAGCTGCTACGGGCGATGTTCTTGTCGTAGAATGCAGAAGCCAGTGTGAGTTCGGCATTGCGAACGTCGGGACGTCTGTCCAGAATGCTGATGGGCAAGCCTGTACCGATGACAGCCGGTGTCTGGAATGAAGCCAGTGAGCTGCGCTGTACGTGGCTGTATGTTTCGCCGATGAGTGTGCTGAGTGCAATTTCAAGGCCGTGGATGTTGTCCTCAAGTGATACGATAGAGGTTGAGATGCTGTAGTATGTAGCCTCGATGCTTGCAACGGCAGCGGTGTTGGACTGGCCGGCATCCATGAGTTGCTTTTGCATCTGCAGGTATTTGCCCCAGTTCTGTTCTGTCTGGCGAGTGAGTGCCAGTTGTTCGTCGAACATGCAGAGGTTGTAATACATGGCTGCAATGTTGGCAACAAGTTGTGCCTGGATGGCTTGCTTTGCATTACGAAGCTGTTCGCGAGACACTTCGGCCTTCTTCTTTGTGTTGCGCAACGAACCGATGCTGCCTATCTGCCAACTCATGGTTACAGGCAGAGCGTAGGACTTGCTTGCCGTGAAACTGGATCTGTCGTATGGATCCCAAGGACGGCTAATGGAACCGCTGGGGTTGAAATAGAAGCTGGGAATGTAGGCAAGCTTGGCACATTGCAGTGCATAGTCAGCCTCCTTGATGCGAAGTTCGGCATTCTTCATGTCGGAGTTTTGCTTCAAACCCCGTTCGATAAGTGCCTGCAGATTGGTGTCTGTGAAGATGTCGCGCCATCCGAGGTCGCCAAGACTGTTGTCGCCGGCGGTCTGCATTTCTCCGTATATGCCATCTGTAATGATGTCGGACGGACGCTCATAGTTTTTGTATAGTCCACAGGAGCTGAAAAGCATGCCTGCAATGACAAATGGAAATATTTTTTTCATAGCTTAATACTTAATGTAATTATGCTTCGTGAGCTTCCTGTTTTTCTTTCTTCGAGCGTTCGAGTTCCTTGAGGAATTGCTGGTCGACCTCCTCGTGCATAACAGGACGGATACGTTCTTGCAGCCACTCAAAGATGATGAAGAAGAGAGGCACTGTGATGAGGATGGCAATTGTACCAACTGTCATGCCACCGATGACACCCAAACCTATGGTGCGGTTACCATTGGCACCTGCGCCAGTTGCAAGTACAAGAGGAATCATACCGAATATCATGGTTAATACCGTCATCAGGATTGGACGCAAACGTGCTTCGGCAGCAGCAAAGGCAGCTTCAACAATGCCCATACCTTTTCTGCGACGCTCCAGAGCAAACTCTGTAATAAGAATAGCTGTTTTTGCAAGCAGACCAATCAACATGATAACACCTGTCTGCAGATAGATGTTGTTTTCTATCTGACCAAGGAATATGATGGGCAATGCTGCATAGCCTTGGTTCCAGAGCCATGCGAAGCCAAAGCTACCCATAAGGCCTGCAGGAACACTAAAGATAACGGAGAACGGAATGAGGAAACTCTCATAAAGACATGAAAGGATGAGGAAGATAAGCAACACGCAGACAGCATATATAAGATATGTGTCAATGCTGCCAATGGTCTGTGCTTCTTCTCGTGACATGCCACTAAATTCATAGTCGTAGCCAATGGGGAACACTTCCTCTTTAACTTCATGAATTGCTTCCATGACTTGTGTGTTACTATATCCTGTTGCTGCGGCAACATTTACAGAGATAGAACTGAAGAGGTTGAATCGTGTGTCAATTTCAGGACCTACAACCTGTTCCAACTTAATGAACTGACTGAGAGGTGCCATTTCAGCGCCATTACGTACAAACATGTTAGCAAGGTCAGCCTCTGTCATACGATATTCGGGAGCCGACTGCAACATGACGCGGTAAACCTTAGAGAATTGGTTCATGTTGCTGACATATGCACCACCACAATAGCTTCCCAGTGCGCTGAGCACAGAGGCTGGGCTGATGCCTGCACGTTTGCATTGTGCGGCATCGACAGTTACACGGTATTGTGGGAAGTTACGGGCATAAGTACTCACGGCACGACCTACCTCGGGGCGCTGGCCGAGTTTTGCCAGGAATTCTTGTGTGTAGTTGTAGAAGACTTCCTTGTCTGATGCAACCGTCTTGTCTTGCAGCTGGAGTTCGATGCCACCCATGCCGTAGCCGGGAATCATGCCAGGCTCGAAGACGAAACATTGTGCATCGGGAATTTCTGCCATAAGGCGTGCGTTGAGCTTCGCATTGGCAACCATCGTCGAAGTTGACATAAAGTTGTCAATGGGGTGCCAGAAGCCATATCGACGTTCGCTCCATGGCTTAAGTTTCAAAATCATCATGCCATAGCTGGAACCTTGTCCGGACATGAAACCATATCCGGCCACTTTACTCCGCTGTGCAACTTCGGGTATTTCCTTAACGATGTTTTCTGCACGGTTTAAGATGTCGTATGTTGAGGCAACATTATTACCGGGTACACCACTTACGTTCATCATGCAAACACCCTGGTCTTCTTGTGGAACAAGTCCTTGTGGCAAGTGTTTGGTGAAGAGAAGTACTGCAAGGATGGCAATAGCAAGCGCACCGAAGCTGACAACGTAGCGGGCACGACGACCAACGAGGCGGCGTAACAGATGGCAGTACTTGGTGAGTAGAGCATTGTATGTTGCTTCGTATGCCAAGCGAGTGCGGTAGTTGATTGTGCCGAAGAATCCTTTACGGCGTTCTTCGCTGGCGGGTTTCATCATCATTGCGCAAAGGGCGGGGCAAAGCACGAGGGCGCAAATACATGATATGCCGACAGATGTTGCCAAAGTGACACCGAATTGCGTGTAGAAGATACCACTTGTTCCGGGCATAAAGCTTACGGGGATGAACACAGCCATGAAGACAAGTGTACAAGATATAACGGCCATTGTTACATCGTTCATTGCATCTTTCGTTGCTTCGTATGGGCTTGTGTAGCCTGCATCGAACTTGGCTTGTACAGCTTCGACGACAACAATGGCATCGTCCACAACCGTGCCGATGGCAAGTACCAGAGCAAAGAGCGTGAGCAGGTTGAGCGTGAAACCGGCAAGTGCCATACATGCAAAGGTGCCAACGAGTGAAACAATAATAGCGATTGAAGGGATGATGGTTGCACGGAAGTCTTGGAGGAAGAAATATACAACGAGGACAACAAGGATGATTGCCACGATGAGTGTTTCTTCTACATTTGCGATAGAGGCAAGCAGGAAGTCGTTGCTCGACATCATGCTTACGAATTCGAGTCCTTCTGGCAACTCCTCGGAAATTTCATCAAGCAGGGCCGTAATGCGATCGTTTGTTTCTTTAGCATTGGCACCTGCAAGCTGGAAGCAAAGGAACTGCACACCTTCCTTGCCATTTGTTTCACCATGGAATGCATAGCTTGCTGCACCAAGTTCAACGGTGGCAATGTCTTTCAGGCGGAGAACGCTACCATCGTCGTTAGCACGAATAACGATGTCTTCGAACTCTGTAACTTCTTTCAGACGACCTTTATATTTCAGTGTATATTGGAAGACGTTTTGTACGGCTAATCCGTGGTTGCCGTTAATAGGCTTTTCACCCAATTGTCCGGCAGGGGCTTCCAGGTTCTGCTCTGCCAGTGCGGCTGTGATGTCGTCTGGCATTACTTTGTATTGTGCCATCACGTCTGGTTTCATCCAGATGCGCAACGAATATGTTCCTCCCAACAGTGTGACGTCGCCTACACCTTCGAGTCGTTTGATTCGCGGAACGACGTTGATGTCAAGATAGTTGGCAATAAATGTTTCGTCATACTGTCCGTTGGTACAGGTGAGGGCATCAATTTGCAGGAAGGATGTCTGACGTTTCTGCGTTTGCACACCGATTCGTGTTACTTCGGAGGGCAGTAGGCCTTGTGCTTTCGATACGCGGTTCTGTACGTTGACGGCTGCCATGTCGGGGTCTGTGCCTTGCTTGAAGAAGATATTGATGGTGGCAGAACCGGCATTGGTTGCAGTAGAAGTCATGTAGAGCATGTTTTCTACACCGTTGATGCTTTCTTCAAGTGGTTGAATAACGGCATTCATTACGGCGTCGGCACTTGCTCCGACGTAGGTGGTGTTGACGCTTACCGTTGGGGGTGCGATGTCGGGATATGATTCCATCGGCAGTGAGAAGTAACTGATGGCTCCGACAAAGACTATCATGATGGCAATGGACATGGCCATCACGGGGCGCTTTATGAAGATATTACCTTTCATCAGAATTCAAAATTTAGAAATTCAAAATTCAAAGTTCTTTTCGCTTCTTGTGTGTTCAGTTTTTTACTTTTTGGCCTTCTTTGACCATGCCTGCTCCTTCGCTGACGATTTCTTCGCCGCCGTTGAGGCCGCTTGTTACGATGTATTGCTTGCCGTTTGTTTGGGGCATAATGCTGATGATTTGGCTATGGGCAATACTGTCTTTGTCTACGACGAATACTTTGTACTTGTCTTGCAGCTGTACAGCGGCGGTGGTGGGAACGACGATTACGTTTTTGTATTCGGCGGGGAGGATTACATTGCCGGTAGAACCGGAATGTAGGATGTGGTTGGGGTTGGTGAATGCGGCACGCAGTTGTACTGAGCCGGTGTTGCGATCCACTACGCCACTGGCAGATTCTACCTTGCCTTTGTGTTCGTATTCGCTGCCGTCCACGAGTTGCAGTGTCAGTTCGGGTATGGATGCGATGGCTTCTTCTACGTTGTTGTTGTTACGAACCATTTGCAGGAACTGTGCTTCGGAAACAGAGAAGTAGACGTACATCTCGTTGTTGTCGGAAACGGTGGTGAGGGGTTGTGGCATTGCACTGCTCACGAGTGCGCCTTGGCGATAGGGGAGTGTGCCTACAACGCCGTTTGCGGGGCTCTTTACTACGGTGTAGCTGAGGCTGTTGCGTGCATTGACTACTTGTGCATCGGCTTGTGCCACTTGTGCTTTTGCGGTGAGCAGGGTGTTGTTTGCTGTTTGGAGTTCGACGTCGCTGATGATTTGCTGGTCGAAGAGCTTCTTCTTGCTGTCGTATGTCAGCTGTGCTGTAGCGAGGGCGGCATTGGCTGCTTTTTGTGCTGCCTCTGCGGTGTTCAGTGCTGCTTGATAGGGAACTTGGTCGATGATGAAGAGGGTTTGACCTTTTGTTACCTTCTGTCCTTCTGTAACGCAGAGTTTTTGCAGGGTGCCTGCTACTTGCGGATATACGTCGATGTCTTGGCGGCCGCGGATTGTAGCTGAATACTTTTGTGTGAGTGTGATGTCTTGTCTTTCTACCTTGCCGGTTTTGAAGGTGGGTGTAGGCATGGCGCCTTGCTGCTTCTTACCGCTGCAGGAACTCAGTAATGCCATTGCTGTCAATGACATAATCGTTAGGAGTGTTGATAGAGTTTTCATACAGTTATATAAATTGTTTGGTTATTTTCTTGTTCAACTGGCAGAAATCTGGTAAACTGTCAGGCGGAAATGTTATTCCTCTCTGTGCTTCGTAAATCGGCTGCAAAGGTACGAAAAAATATCGAAACGGCGAGAGCCCTCATGGTCTAAATGGCACATTGATTTGTTCATTTTTCCTTTTGGACTTTGTTTTTAAGAATTTTTAAGTGCGGGCTTGAACAAATGCTTTTTGTTTGCGTAGGCTGTAGATTGCCTTCGGCGGAGAGGTCGTGGGAAATGCTTAACCATTATTCGCGAAAAGGTTAAGCATTATGGCTGGAATGGTTAACCATTATTGCTGAAAGGGTTAACCTAATTTTCGAGCCATCTGTTGGCTATGATTGTGTCTGCTGTGTTGAGTTGTTGGAATCGGCTATTATGATGTCGCGAACGAGCAGGAGATCCGACTCTTTTATCCCTTTTTCGATGAGCATTTCGCGGTTTTTGTTCCATTGTGAAAGTGCGGAACTGATGTCCTCGTTGTGCTGCTTGCAATAGAGATTGACAAACTGCTCGTAGTTGTCCAGACTGCTTTTCCAGTCTCCTTGGAGGAGTTTGATGTGCCCTGCCCGGAGCAGTGCATCGGCATCTTTGCCGTTTTGGCGTTCCAATACCTTCTCTGTGTATCGCTCTGCGATGTCTAATTTCCCGAGAGAAAGTGCAGTGTCTGCTATGTGGGAGAGTATCTCGTTGTAGTCGTCGTCGTTTTCTGTGGATTCGTAATCCAGTTTGAAGAGGTGTTTCAAGGCTTCCTCTTTTCTCCCCACCTTGTTCATTGTCAGCGGAATGAGCTTTTGCACTCTCTTGTCTTCGGGCATGAGTTCTGCAAGTTTTTGCAAGTATTCCAGCACTTCTTCGTGGCGACTCTGCAACCCGTAGCATTGAGCGAGGAATCCAAGAACATCGGTATTTTCCGGTTCGAGGAGTTCGGCACTGCGAGTACAACTGATGGCGTCTGCTATTTGCTTAGTCTTGAGCAGTGCCTGACCCTTTAATAGTAAAATGGATGCAGAGGCCCCTTCGCGTTCGATGACACTGTTCAGCACGGCAATCGCTTGCCTCGGTTGCTCCAATTCCAGTAGCAATTCGCAACAAGCGATGCTTTCGTTGGCTGGAATGAGACGGGCAAGTTCGGGGAAATCGAACAGCGTTAGTTTTTCGCGGAAAGGGTTGATGAGCTGTGAACTCAAGGGCGAATGTACAAAAAAGCGAAAGAGGTCTTGTATGACAAAACGCAGTGAATACTCTGGAACAGCGGCATTCTCCAAATCGGGCAACTCCTGCTTGTCTAATTGCAAGGCCGCTTTCGAGAAATCCTTGTCGTTGGCAACAAGATAGAGCATGGCCAGCTTGTCGACATCGCAATCCAGAATAAAGTCAACAAGTGTGGAAAGTTTCTGCTTTTCGTTGCCCTTCTCGTCAATCATAATCGACTGGAAGAGCGGATGATTCTTGTCGAAAGGCAAGAACCAGTGGGCTATGCGGCGCAGGTATTCACAGCTGTGCAGCAAGGGAGCCTTTGCCAAATTGGGGTCGAGCCCTCGCTGGAGGCGGTTTTGCATGTAGCGGGCTTTCAGCGTCACAATAGCCTTGATGTTGGATGCGTTGAGCGAATTTTTAGACGAAAAGAGTTCTTGCGAGAGCCTCTCTGCCTCTTCCAACTCCTGCTTCATGTCCTTTTCAGACAGAAGCATAAGCAACATCTCATAACATGTGTCAGCAACAAGTCGTTTCTTCCGCGAGAGACAACATTCCGGGAGTGTTGGCATCAGTGCTGTCACCTCTTTATGCCGTAGGCGAAGCAATAGCAGATAGGCAACAGCCGTAATATGGGTGCGTCGACATTCGCTTTCTGCCATAAGGCACAGGAGCTGCATCTTCTCCCCATCATAATGTTCCCAAATGGAAAGAAAAAGGGCCCCGGTCAAATGCTGTTGCACCATGTCGTGCTGTTCTGTTATGAAGCCATACCAAAAGGCCAAATCCTGTGGTGTCCAAAACCCTGATGTCCAAAGCAAATCAAAGAGGTCATCCTGAATATCGCTTCTCTCTTCTGGCGTGAGCAGGCTGTCCCATTTTTCGAAAAGAACAGACATCGGCTCGCTATAGGTGCTTTGCAAACGATTGAAAGCCTCAGAATATCGATCGTCATTCAGATGCAGGCGAATCTTCCTGCCTGTTTGTTCAATAAGAGAAATGCCACTTCGCTGAATTTTTGTCTGTACCTCGTTGCGCTTTTCATCATCCCCGCCGCCACGCAGAAAAGAAAGCATGTAGTGATAATTCTTTTCCAAACTCTCGGCGTCAGCACAGATAACAGCCTCGTTAGTACAATAAGGCAAAAGCGATTTCAATGCGGCAATGCCGTCCAAAATGCGCCCTTGTGCAAAAGCTTGCAACCCATTTTGAGTAATGAGACGAAGAGTTTTGGCATCAATCATATACAATCGTCTGTAAAATGAAGAATCGAGAAAAAGGAAAAGTAATCCCCCCGTTGTCGAAATGGCTTATTTCTTAGCTTTCCTTTTGTTAAGCCAGATTTCAGCATCCTTCATGTCTTCTGGGTGAATAGCAGAAGGACTTTTGACGGGTTTAAGTTCAAGAGTGTCGGCAAAGGCAGGCGGCAATTGATAATCTTGCTTAAGAATGTTGCGCACTATAACGTTCTCAGCATCTCTCTCCATGTAGATTATAGCCGAATCCAACATGCTCAGGAAAGTTTCTTCTTGTGCCTGTGTGGCAGAAACATTAGCCCAAACATAGAGCCAAGGTCGTTTCCCCTCCGAAGAGAAAAGGCGTTTGTTCCCCAATCTTGTCATCCAAGTTGCAAAAGGTTCGCTCATCATTGCAGCATCGACAAGTCCCTGTCGAAGCATCTCGGCACGCAAACAAACATCATTAACTTGTGGACGATATATATCATCATGGCTCGTGTTGGCTTCGTCAAGCAGGCGGTCACACCAATAATCTGTTGCAGAAAGGCGGCTTATTGCTATCATTTGTTGCTTCATCTGGTTGATTTTCTTCACCCGTTTCGTTTTGAGTGAGATAAGTGATAGCGGTTCGTCGCAAGAAGCAATCGGTTTGACAGGTGTTTTTGCTTGTGCTAATCTTGTGCAGCGGATAAGGTCGGTAAAGGCAATGTCTGTGTGTCCGCGTTGGATAGCCGTGTCAATATCCATTTGGGCCTGGAAGCGAAGCAACTGTATCTTCATGCCAAGTTTGTTCGCAAGCCCGCTTTGTTCGGCATAATATACAGGCAAACAATTCATGGTGGGCATGACAGCAATGCGCAATACCGTAGTATCGATGCTTATACTGTCAGCCTTAAATTGCATGGCCTCCTGTCGCTCGGAGCAGGAGGCCAGCATGATAGTGGCTATTATTGCCAGTAGTGTTTGTTTCAATGTTCAAAAAAGTGGTCGATGGCTTAACCTTTGATGGCTGCAACACCGGGAAGTACTTTGCCTTCGATTGCTTCAAGCAGTGCGCCACCACCAGTGCTGATGTAGCTAACCTTGTCGGTCAGGCCGAACTTGGTGCAGCATGCTACGCTGTCACCGCCACCGATGAGTGAGAATGCGCCTTCTGCTGTTGCCTGTGCAATAGCTTCGCCAACGGCTTTGCTGCCTGCTGTGAAGTCGTCGCACTCGAAGCATCCGGCAGGACCATTCCAGAGGATTGTCTTTGCGCCCTTGATGGCGTTGGCGAACTTCACACGGCTTTCTGGACCTGCGTCCAATCCGTCCCAACCTTCTTCGATGGCGTTTGAGGGGAATACCTTCACTTGCTCGCCTGGCTTTACGCAGAAGTTGCCGAAGTCATAGCCGGTGCAGCATACGCTGTCTACGCCCAAAACGAGTTCTACGCCATTTTCTTTGGCTTTCTTTTCTACTTCGAGTGCAACGTCCAGCTTGTCGAGCTCTACGATAGATGCGCCGATTTCGCCGCCATGAGCTTTGGAGAATGTGTATGTCATGCCACCACAGAGGATGAGTTTGTCTACCTTGCTCAGCAGGTTTTCGATGATGCCAATCTTGGTGCTTACTTTAGAGCCGCCCATGATTGCTACGAAGGGGCGCTTGATGTTAGAGAGTACGTTGTCGACAGCGGTTACTTCTTTCTCCATAAGCAGGCCGAGCATCTTGTTGTCGGCGTCGAAGTAGTCTGCGATGACTGCTGTAGAGGCGTGCTTGCGGTGTGCTGTACCGAAGGCATCCATTACGTAGCAGTCGGCATAGGCTGCCAGTGTTTTTGCGAATTCTTTTTGACTTTCCTTCATTGCCTTCTTTGCTTCGTCGTAGGCGGGATCTTCTTTGTCGATGCCTACGGGCTTGCCTTCCTCTTCGGGATAGTAGCGGAGGTTTTCGAGAAGGAGTGCTTCGCCCATTTTGAGTGCTTGGGCTGCATCTTGAGCTTTAGCGCAGTCGGGTGCAAAGGCTACGGGGCAGCCGAGTGCTTCTTCTACGGCAGCGCGAATCTGGCCGAGTGAGAATTTTGGGTTTACCTTGCCTTTGGGTTTGCCCATGTGGCTCATGATGATTGCTGCGCCACCGTCGGCGATAATCTTCTTCAGTGTGGGAAGTGCGCCACGGATGCGGGTGTCGTCGGTAATTTCACCATTCTCGTTCAGGGGTACGTTGAAGTCAACGCGCACGATTGCCTTTTTGCCGGCAAAGTTATACTCATTGAAAGTCATAAATGTAATGTGTTATATTGTTGTTTGTTGTTTTGTTATCTTCTTAGGAGATTCCGCCACAAAGGTACGACATTTCTATGAAATGTGCAAGTTTTACGGGCTTACTTTTTTGATTCGCTTGTGTGGGGGATGGTGGTTTGTTTGTGCAATGGTGTGTTATGGGCTTTGCAGAGGTGGCGAAGTCCGCATTTGTCGCACTTGGGTCGAAGGGCGGTGCAGGTGTATCGGCCGTGGAGAATGAGCCAATGGTGTGCATTGGGGATTTCTTCTTCGGTGAAATGTTTGGTGAGTGTTTGTTCTACGGATAATGGTGTGGTAGAGGATTTTGGTACGAGTCCCAGTCTGTGGCTTACGCGAAAGACATGGGTATCGACTGCCATCCTTGCTTCTCCCCAGACAACACTCAGTATGACGTTGGCTGTTTTGCGTCCGACGCCTGGCAGTGCTGTCAGTTGCTTCAGGTCTTGCGGTACTTCTCCGCCGTGTTTTTCCCACAGCATTCGTGCCATTTCTACAAGGTGTTTGGCTTTGTTGTTGGGGTAGGAGACGGTACGGATGTATTCGTAGATGACTTCTGGTGTGGCCAGAGCCATTGCTTCGGCGTTGGGATAGTCTTCAAAGAGTTTGGGAGTGACCTGGTTGATGCGCTTGTCGGTACACTGTGCGCTGAGGATGACGGCTACGAGCAGCTGGAATGGATTGCCGTAGTGCAGTTCTGTTTTTGCATCCGGCATTGCCTGGCGGAAGTATGTTGCTACTTCGCGATATAACTGTTTGCGAGTCATTGTTTTGAGAGGGGAGTGTGGTGCTTCAAAAAAAGGTTAACCTTTCTGTTGAATTAGGTTAACCATTCTTGCCATAAGGGTTAACCTATTTGCCCAATTAGGTTAACCTTTTCGGGCAAATAGGTATGCTGATGTTTTGGGGTTGTTATTTCTTGATTTTGCTTTTGCCGACGCCTTCGAAGGTCATCTTCACGGGAGCGATGGTTCCGTCTTCGTTGAAGATGAGTTTGTCGATGCAGGTAACGCGGTGGTTTCCATCTGTTTCGTTGAGGGGACGACGGTGGTAAACGATGTAGTACTCATCCTTGCCGGGCACCTGGATTACGCTGTGGTGGCCGGCTCCGCGAGCGATGCTTTCGTCTCTCTGCAGGATTTTGCCCTTGAGTTCAAAGGGGCCCAGAGGAGAATCGCTGATGCCGTATGCCACACAGTAGTCGGGACCGGTCCAACCACCCTGGCTCCACATGAAGTAATACTTGCCGTTTCTCTTCAGCATGAAGGGACCTTCCACATATTCTTTGCAAGGTGTTATCTCGTGGAACTTCTGGCCGTCTTCCCAGGGGATGATGGAAAGGAGGTCGGGACTCAGTTTGCAGACGTTGCAATGCCTCCATCCGCCATAGAACATGTAGTGCTGTCCGTCGTCATCACGGAAGACAAACTGGTCGATAGGCTGTGCTCCGTTTACGATTTCATTGATGAGCGGCTTGCCGAGAGCGTCTTTGTAGGGGCCTTCGGGCTTGTCGCTTACAGCAACACCGATACCGCCAATCTCGCCTTCGTGCACATCGTTTCCGCCAAAGAAAAGGTAGAACTTGTTGTTAGCCTCGATAATGGAAGGAGCCCAAAGAGCACGTTTCAGCCAAGGAATGTCTGCCTTGGTGATGACATTCTCGTGCTTCGTCCAGTTCACAAGGTCTTTGCTGGAGAATGCATCAAAGTGAATCTGCTGGTCATAAGGAGCACTGTAGGTGGGGAAAATCCAATACTTACCGTCGAGAACCGCACCCTCGGGGTCGGCATACCAACCGGGGAAAATGGGGTTGCCACTGGTTTTTTTCTTCTTCGCATCAGCCGTGCCGGCAATACAGCCTAAAGCAAGGGCAAGGAGAATCAGTTTTGTTTTCATAGTTTATTGCTTGATGTTAATAGTATGTGCATGTCTTTTCCCTCAAGTCCTTTACTTTTATGATGTCATTGAATTAGAAGCAACTCAATAAAATAACATCTCACTTGAGGGGAAATGCTCTTATTCCTCTACAATACCTTTTCTTTTCTTCGTGATGACCTGTTCTTCAACCTCCATTGTAGAGAGAGCGTCCATGAAGCCTTCGAAGATATTTTGTACGCGGTCCACAGTTAAACGACGGAACTTGCCGCTGCGAGGATAGAGCTTTGTGCCCTTCTTGTTGACGGCAGCTTTGTCCGTAATCCACTCTTCAGCTCTGTAGTGTACGCCGTTCTTGCCGTCCATGTCTTCGTTATAGTAATAAGAGATTTGTGTCAGAACAAGGCTAACCTTCTGTCCCTTTACGCTGGCAGACAGCATATAGCGAAAGCGAGTGCGATCCAGACTGAGGAACATCTTGTGGAAGGTCATGTACTCGTCAACGCGAGCCACGATGGTGCCGTTCTCCTTTTCCTCGGAAGTGATGCGTGTGTACTCGGATTGAGGAAACTGGATGGCGTTGCCGATAAGGGAGTTTTTGATGTATGCGAGCATGACATCATAGATCTGTTGCTCGTTCTTGTCAGTAACGCTGAAGTTCTTTTGGAAGGTTACGACACCATCCACTTCAGGCACAGCTCCAAGCAGATACTTGGGGTTCTTGTCGTCCTTGTGTGCCATTAGGAGAAGTGGCAAACAAAGAAGTGCTGCAAATAGAATGTTCTTTTTCATAATTATATAGTTTTATTCGTATCTTATTGCTTCGATGGGGTCCATGAGTGCAGCCTTTCGTGCAGGAACATATCCGAAGAATATTCCGATAAAAGCACAGATGCAGAAACTCAAACCCACACTCCAGAAGGGCACGCTGCTTGGCAACATGAAAAGATTGCTTGCCAGCCAACTGCCACCATAACCTAATGCTACGCCAAGTAAGGCTCCCGTTAGCGATATCATTATGCTTTCAATAAGGAATTGGCTCATGATGTCTATGCCTCTTGCACCAACACTCATGCGCAAACCAATCTCTTTGGTTCGTTCCGTAACACTTACCAGCATAATGTTCATGATGCCAATGCCAGCCACAAGCAATGAAAATGCAGCTGCAACAACAAGAATAATGGTAATTGTATCCATCGTTGACGACATCGTTTCCATCCATTCTGCCTGCGAACGAATCGTGAAGTCATTCTCCGCGTCTTCCTTCAATTTGTGATTGCGGCGCAGTATTTGCGTCACTTCTTCAATGGCTTCGTCGCTCAATTCTTCGGCCAAAGCGCTGACAACAATACTGCTGAAATAGGTTTGCGCAGCAATACGCTTCATCACCGTTGTGTATGGGGCAATCATTACATTATCTTGGTCCATGCCCCAATTGTTGAAGCCTTTTGATTTGAGAACACCTACAATACGGAAAGGAATGCTTTTGAAACGAATGATTTTACCAACACAATCGGCATCCTCGCTGCCGAACAGCTCCTTGACAATCGTGGTGCCGACAATGCAAACCTTCGCACTCTTTATGACATCCTCTTCTGTAAAGCAGTCCCCGCTCTTGATGTCCCAGAGTTTGATAGTCATGTAGTCGGGACTTTCTCCGTACATCGTGCTGTTAGTGTTCTTAGATCCGTAAATGACTTGTCCGCTACTTGTCACTTCTGGGCTGACGTGCGTAATGAGTTTGGCATCGCTAAGGATGCTTTCGTAGTCTTCGATTTTGAGAGTTTGCATTGCCGAAGGATCCAGACGAACACCGCCTCGCATTTCGCCTCCTGGTCGTATGGTGAGCAGATTCGTGCCCATTTTACTCAGGTCGGCTCGTATGCTTTGTTTAGAACCTTGTCCAATGGCCATCATGATAATAACAGCAGCAACACCGATGATAATGCCAAGCATGCTCAAGAAGGAGCGAAACTTGTTACTCAATATCGCTGTTATTGCAACTTTAAGTAGATTAGTGATGCTCATAATTAATCGTCGTTTGTCTTAGGCAATGCGGCCAATGCTTCTGCTGCGGAAAGGATATTAGTGTTTATTGCGTCCTCACGTATCTTCCCGTCGCGCAACATAATATTTCTGCTGCTGTATTGTGCTATTTCGGGGTTGTGGGTAACGAAGATAATGGTACGACCTTGACGGTGTAATTCCTGGAAAAGGCATAATATCTCAAATGAGGTTCGTGTGTCGAGATTTCCTGTTGCTTCGTCGGCAAGAATGACAGCGGGATTGTTTACTAGAGCTCTTGCGATGGCCACACGTTGCATTTGTCCACCAGACATCTGGTTGCTTTTATGTTCAAGGCGGTCTCCAAGCCCTACAGCTTGTAATGCTTTGACGGCAGCTTCTCTGCGTTGGTGAGAGTTGTATGTTTTGTTATACATAAGAGGCAATTCTACGTTTTCTACTGCAGTTGTTTTAGCAAGTAGATTATAATTCTGAAAAATAAACCCAATTTTCCGATTACGAAGAATTGCTCTTTCGCTGCGACGCATTTTACGAACAGGCACGCCGTCCAAAATGTATTCGCCACTGGTGGGCGTATCCAAACAACCTAATTGGTTTAGCAATGTACTTTTGCCGGAACCAGACGTGCCCATGATGGTGACGAACTCGCCTTCGTGTATTTTAAAGCTAACACCTCGAAGAGCCTTCACCACTTCACTGCCGACATGGAATTCTCGACGAACGTCCTGCAGCTCGATGACTACCTTCCTGTCCTTCTTTTCCATTACTTCTTTTTGTCTTTGTTTTGGTTTCTGTTCCGAGGCTTAGGCATGAAGGGGTTGCTATTTTGTTGTTGAGTGTCCATCATTTCGCTGATATTGCTCTGTACATCAGTGATAATTTTTGCTCCTGCTTGTAACCCATTCGTTACTTGTGTCAATGTGCCATTAGTAACACCCGTCTGTATTGCTATGGCTTTAAGATTTGAACCTTCTTTTGTCCAAACTTTAATAGGGCTATTGGTATCTATGATTGTTTCTCCTTTATTGAGCATCGCTTCGCTTGGCTTGAAACGAAGAGCTTTACTCGGGATGGCAAGCACGTTGGGTACTTCAAGAGTATAGATTACAACATTGGCTGTAAGGCCAGGCTTTAACTTGAGGTCTTGATTTGGAGCGCTGATGACAACCTCATAAGTTACGACATTGCTCTCTGTTGTTGCTTGCTGGCGAACTTGGGTGACGGCTCCAAGGAATGTGTCGTTGGGGAATGCGTCAACAGTGAATTTGACACGTTGTCCTTCCTTTACTTCTCCTATATCTGCTTCGTCAACATCTGCAATTACACGCATGTCGGTTAAATCACGTGCGATTGTAAAAAGAGTAGGGGTATTGAAACTTGATGCAACTGTTTGTCCTTCTTCTACCTCTTTCTTTAGGACAATGCCATCTATGGGGCTTGTAATTGTGGCATACCCAAGATTGGTTTGAGCTTTTTTTACGCTTTCTTTATGATGTGTTACGGTCTGCTGCGCTTTAATATATGAGAGGCGGGCCTGTTCGTAGTCATTTGCAGAAATCAACCCCTTGTCATACAGAATTTGATACCGTTCGTAATTAGTCTTTTGGTAGTTAAGGTCGCTTTGTGCGCTTTTTAGATTAGCTTGCGCACTGCTCAATTCGCTTATTAGATTGGTCCG
Organism: Bacteroidaceae bacterium; assembly: GCA_017631315.1. Lineage (GTDB taxonomy): Bacteria > Bacteroidota > Bacteroidia > Bacteroidales > Bacteroidaceae > Physcousia. The sequence goes on from JAGBTN010000018.1 coordinate 90,467, forward strand.
ATCTAATTCGGCAATAACATCTCCTGCTTTAACGACACTATTATAATCAACGTAGAGTTTGCTGACGATACCACTAACCTGTGTACCGACATCAACACTTGTGACAGGTTCAATTGTGCCCGTTGCTGTCACGCTTGTTGTAACGTCTTGTACTATTGCCTCCTCTTCAATATAAGTAAATTCTATTCCTTTTTCGCAGCTGCTAGCAATGGCTAGTACTACTGTTAGCATGGTAGCTTTGATGATTGTTTGATGTTTCATCTTATATGAAATGTTATATAGTGTATTCGGAAAATTTACAACTCTAACTTTTCTCCAGTATAGAATTTAAGTAGTTGTATGTATAACAGTGCCATGTACTTGCTTTGTAGCATATCTTGTTCTGCACTGATGACGTTGTCGCGTCCTTGCAATACATCGACGGTATTTTTTAATCCGTTTTGGAATTGCTCGTTTAATAATTCATAACTTGCTTTTTGGCTTTTCGCACGACTTTTTGCAGCAACGTAGTTCTGTTGTCCATTGTTTGCGTTGAGCCAATACTGTTCAATAGTGTTGGATAGTGTGTTCTTCTTATCTTGTAAATCAAGTTTTGAAGTAACTTGTTGCAATTTTGCATTTTTGACGTTCGTCATGTTGCGTCGATTGTCAAAGATAGGCACGCTAAAGTTTATGCCGGCACTCATGTTTAGGTTGGTCTTCATCTGTTCTCCCCATCCATTTTTGCTACCTGTAGAATGATTGCTTCCGAGACTTGCGCTGGCGCCAATGGTAGGAAGGAATCCACGCTTCGCAATATCAAGCTGCATATTGGCCGCTTCAATGCTTAGCTCGGCGCTTTTGATTTCAGGTCGCATCTCAAGTGCTTTAGAATAGGCTTCTTGTGCACTTGGTACGAGAGAGAGAACTTGTTCGTCGGTAGGGATATTGCCTGTTATGTCAAAAGGAGTGTTGAGGTCAAGCTCCAGCAGGGCCTTGAGTTGACGCTTGTAATTGGCAAGTTGTGTTTTGGTGTTAACAACAGAGTATTTTGCACTATTCAGTTGTGCTTCGAGTTGAACAACATCGGCTTTTGCCATTTGTCCTTGTGCCATCATTTCAACTCCTCTATTGTATTGGCTTTGTGCGGTAGTAAGCAATTGTTCGTTAACCTTCTCCGCTTCTCTTGTGTACATTATCTGCACATAGAATTGGGCAATTTGTTCTTGGATGGTAAGCTCGCTTTGTTCCGTGGTAAGGGCTGTTATGCGATTTTGTAGTTCTTGTGCTTTGATATTTTTGTGGTTAATGCCACCATTCCAAAGTGTGATATTAGCATTTAAACCGTATGTGCCTTGATATGTAACATTGCTGCGTGTGCTAGTTACTTGGTCGCCTTGGACGATACTGATGACTTCCGTGAATGGACGATAGCCAACCCCTTGGTTTGTGTTGAAACTAAGACTGGGAAGAAGTGTACCTTTGTCTTGCCATAAGCTGACTTCGCCACGCTCCTCATTTATACGATTTTTTTGTACTTGTATGTTGTGCTTCAGCGCATAGTCAATGCAGTCTTGTAGTGTCCACGTTTGTTGAGCTGGTGCAGCGCTTGCACAAAGCAGGAAAAAGAGAAGAAAACTTTTTTTCATCTTTTAGTTATGATGCGTATGGGTGTTATTTTCTTTAAGTGGTAGTTGGTTGAATGTGTGGCGGCGTTTTGCATAATATTGCCAGAGTAGGTTTATAGGGCTAAGTATTTGCTCGGGTGGAACGATAGTTGCTGCCAAATTGGAATCTCGGTCTGTTTGGAAGTCTTTGTGAATACGTCGGAAGTCGATGTGGGCTTGAATAACTGCATGGCAAGCAGCCCAATGGCCGCCTGCCAAGAAGTGAAGTGCTGCAGCCATGTCTAGTAGTCGACGCCAAAACATAACTGTTCGGAACTTTTTCTCAGGCAAATTTTTGTAGAGAAGAAGCAGGTTGTTTCGAAAGTTAAGGTATGCTTTGCGTGGACTTTCTTTCGGTAAGGTGCCACCGCCAACATGGTAGACAATACTCTCCGGAATGCATACGATATTATATCCACGGCTTCTGAGACGCCAACAGAGATCAATTTCTTCTTGATGTGCAAAAAATCGAGCGTCCAATCCGCCGACTTCTAAATAAATTCCCCGACGGATGAATAGGGCTGCTCCTGTGGCCCAAGCTAGGGTGGCAATATTGTCGTATTGCCCATTGTCGTGCTCTACAGTACCAAGGATACGTCCCCGGCAAAAAGGGAATCCCAATCGGCCAATATAGCCACCACACGCTCCAGCATATTCTAACATGTCAGGTGACCACTCGCATCTTATTTTGGGCTGACATGCTGCTGCTTCAGGATGGTTGTCCATATAATCAAGCATGGGTTTTAACCATCCTTTTTCTACGCGGACATCGCTATTGAGAAGCAAACAATAATTACATTCAATTTGAGCTATGGCTTTGTTGTATCCTTCTGCAAATCCATAGTTACGGTCAAAGGCAAGGACTCGGATGTCTGGAAATCTTTCTGCAAGAAGTTGAAGCGATTCGTCTGTGCTGCCATTGTCTGCAACAATAATTTCGGCTTCGGGCGAATGCTCGATGACAGATGGCAGAAATCGACGCAACATGTCGACTCCATTCCAATTGAGTATGATGATGCTCAATTTCACGGTTTTGCGATTTAACTAATATATAATTTCTCCAATCAGTGCATCTTTACTCTCGTTCCAATCTCCTAAACGTACTTGAACGATGTCGTTAGCCTTCATCTGCTCACTTTCTATGGGAAGTGAAACGTCAACCCGTATATAGTTGTCCGTGAAGCCGCTCATTATTCTATGATTTTGACAAGATGTGGAACTTTTTTCAAGGAGAACGGGACGTGTTTGTCCTATATATATATTATAATATGTGTGTAATTTGTTGTTGCTAAGATTTATGATTTGTTGCGTACGCTGGTGTTTCTTTTCGGGCGAGACGACGGTAGGGATATTAAGTGCCTTTGTCCCTGGTCGCTCGCTATAACTGAAGACATGGTATTGGCTGACAGGCAGTGATTCCATAAAACTAAGAGCGTTAGCAAACATGTCGTCTGTTTCGCCACGCATTCCTGCGATGACGTCTACGCCAATAAATGCATCGGGAATATAATGTCGTACTTCGGCTATTTTCTCAGAGAAGAAAGTCGTGTCGTAGCGTCGGTGCATGAGGCGAAGTACTTCATCGCTTCCGCTTTGAAGCGGAATGTGAAAGTGAGGCATGAACGCACGGCTTTGGCTGCAAAAGCGTATGACTTCTTCTGTAAGCAGATTGGGCTCTATGCTGCTAATCCTGTATCGTTGTACTCCTTCTATGTCGTCGAGCGCACGGATGAGATCAATGAACTTTTCTCCAGTAGTTCTTCCAAAATCGCCAATGTTAACGCCCGTCAATATAATTTCCTTGCCTCCTTGGCGTACTACGTCTTCTGCTTGTTTGACAAGAGAGGCGATACTCCCATTTCTGCTTCTCCCTCTGGCAAAAGGAATTGTGCAGTAAGTACAGAAATAATCGCATCCATCTTGTACTTTTAGGAAGAATCGTGTGCGATCGCCGCATGCACAAGCAGGGAAGAAAGGTTCGTTTATATGCTTTTCGATACAACTTACTGTTTCTTTGGTGTTGGAGAAGTTCTGGATTAGATTGATAATATCTCCTTTTTGTTTTGTTCCAACAACTAAATCAACGCCTTCAAGTGCAGCAACTCGTTCTGGGCGAAGTTGTGCATAACAACCGGTAACGACAATCATTGCTCCAGGGTTTTTGCGTCGCAACTTGCTAATGGCTTGTCGACATTTGCTCTCTGCAACTTCTGTAACACTACATGTATTCACGATGCAAATGTCGGCACCGATTCCATTGTGAGCAATTACAGCACCTGCAGCCTCCATCTGTTGCTGAATAGTACTAGTTTCTGCAAAATTCAATTTGCAGCCCAGTGTGCAGAATACCGCCTTTTTCCCTTTTAGTGTATTCATGTCGCAAAGATAAGAAAAAAAGTTTAAATTATAAAACCATTAATAAAAAGTTTATCTTTTATTAAGAAAGACAACAAAATGCGGGGCCTGATTATCAGTGTTTTACTATATAAGTACTAAAAATAGTTGAAAAAAAGTATTTAATAATTGTTGTTAATTCGGAAAATCGTCGTACCTTTGCAGCGTTTTAATAAACAATTGATTGTTTTACACGTTTTAAAAAGCAAAAAAATGAAGAAATTAGCATTTTTGTTCGCAGCTGTGGTTGCTGTATCTTTCGCATCTTGCGGTCAGAAGACAGAACAGGGTTCTTGCTGCGATAGCGACAGCGTATGTGTAGAAGAGGTTGCTTGCTGCGCTGACAGCTGCTGCGCTGACTCTTGCGCTGCTGACTCTTGCGTTGCTGACTCTTGCTGCGCTGAGGCTCCCGCTGCTGAATAAGCAATAGCTGAGCAAAAAGTTTTAGAGGGCTATACCAATTGGTGTAGCCCTCTCTATGTTTGACGGTTTTGTTTTAAACTTGATTTTGCGGTTCCCCACATGCAAATGCTTTTACATTTGATATTGCGATGTCGATGAGGCGACGTCGAGCGGCTTTACTGGCCCATGCGATGTGAGGTGTAATGTAGCATCGTGGGGCAGAAATAAGAGGGCTTCCCTTTAGTGGCGGCTCTTCGGTTAAGACATCTATGCCAACAGCATAGATTTTTTTTGTTGAAAGTGCTTCTGCAACTGCTTCTTCATCGAGCAAGGGGCCGCGACCTGTGTTGATGATTATGGCCGTGGATTTCATTAGAGATAGACGCTCTTGATTGATAATATGGTGCGTGTCGTCGGTCAACGGACAATGCAGACTTATAACATCTGCTTCGCTGAAAAGCTGTTCATAGTTCTTGGCTTTTTGGACGTCTATTTGCAGGAGCGCTTCTTCCGTTTTACTACTGATGGCCATTACCTTCATTCCCATTGCTTGTGCCATGCGTGCTGTGGCGGAGCCTATATTACCAAGGCCGATGATGCCCATTGTTAGCCCGTCAAGTTCAGTGATGGGTGATTTTGTAAATGAGAAGTCGGGGCTCTGTTCCCATTCACCTTGTTTAACCGCGTCAGAATGGAGTGCCACTTGGTTTGTGATATTTAGTAGATGCGCCATTACCATTTGCGCTACCGACATTGTGCTATATGCTGGTATGTTGGTTACGATAATGTTGCGTCGGTGTGCTTCTGCTATGTCTACAACGTTGTAGCCTGTTGCGGTGACTCCAATGTAGCGTAGGCAAGGTAGAGCAGCCATTGTTTCTGCATCAATAATAACCTTATTGGTTAATAGTACTTCGGCCCCTTCTGCGCGGGTTAATAATTCTTCAGGAGCCGTGCGGTCGTAAACTTCGAGTTTGCCTATTTCTCCAAGTTCGTCCCACGAAAGGTCGCCGGGATTTGCTGTAAAGCCATCTAATACGACTATCTTCATTTTTTTTATCTGCGGATGGTTAATGGAATTGCTTCTGTGGTGGATTGGCAGAATGCACTGGCATCTTCAACGACAAGTGCCAAATAGCCTCCGCCTCCGGCTCCGGGCATCTTCCAGGCCAAGACGTCATTCATAACTGAATAGTGGTTAATATAGTTTTGGACACCGGGTTGTATCATTGCGGGAAACATTGAAATCTGTGCTTCAAATGATGCACGATATGCAGCGGCAAATGCTTCGAGATCAGTTTGCATGATGGCATCCCAGCAATCATCTGCGGCTTTTGCCAAAGCCTTCACCTTTGTTTCTGTAATGTCTTTGTTCTCGACTACAGAACAACCGGGTTTCCGAGGGAACATGGGTACTAAACACAGATGATTTTCAAGCCAGCAGAGTATCCTTTCGTCTTTACATTGTTCAAATTTATCAGGCCAAAAACGCGCATTGTAATGGTGGCGGCAAAGTCCTGGTATGCAAATGCCGATGGCATCTTGTGCTCCAGAGATAATTCCGTCGCTTCGTTCAGGGTCATTTTCGAAGCAAAAGACGAGTTTAGCCAGCATCTCTGCATCCATATCCGGCAATTTCATTGGCCAAATCTTCTGTATCTGTTTGCGTGTTGATGTAGAGAGGCCACAGCGCTCTCTTATCTCGAAATTTGGTAAGAGTGAGATGGTGAGTGCCCATCCGGGAGCAAAACAGCTGACGTATGGCTGGTCTATCCAGGTTCCTGCGAGGTCGAGCCGTGTTGGTATTTCGCATATCTCGGTTTTTATGTCCGTGCTAGAACGTGCATTGAGTCCTTTGGCAGGTGTTCTTTCAAGCACAATATATTCAATGTTACGTTCTTCGCAGAAACGTCGTTTCTCTTCGCTCGAGCCGTCTGCATTTACCACGAAACGGTCTGGTTTTAGCATTTCGACCGTGGGTACAAAGTCCATTACACCAGTGCCTTTGTTAATGTAGGCTTCTTTTACATATTTGATGCTTTGTACCATAAAGAGCCGTTCTTGCTCGGGGTATAGGGTCCTGTGGTTTTTGTACTGCAGTATTGTGGCATCTGAGCCAATGCCGACATATAGGTCGCCGTATTGGGCGGCTTGTCGGAAGAATTCTATGTGTCCGCTATGGAGCAAGTCGTAGCAACCGCTGACAAAGACTTTTTTCATTTACTATTTAATTTTTACCGTTTTACAATGTGGTTTACAGTTCGCCAGACTGTACCACAGCACTACAACGAAGCAGACGAGTGGTACGGCATATGACACTGAAACACCAAACACATCACTGACATATCCTTGAAGTGGCGTAAGAAGTGCTCCACCGAGGATTGCCATGATGAGTCCCGATGCGCCAATCTTCGCATCTTCGGTCATGCCTTCGAGGGCAATGCCGTAGATGGTTGGGAACTGGAGTGACATAAAAAAACTTATGAGAACGAGTGCTGTGACGGCAATCATGCCGCTGCCGCTCATCAGAATTACGATTAGGCAGAGTATGATGTCCGCTGCAGATGCCCAGGCCATAAGCTTTGCCGGGTGGTAGAACTTCATTAGCCAGGTGAAAAAGAAACGTGCCAGACAGAAGCAGATGATGCTTGCCAGATAGTAAGTTGCTGCATTGGCTTCCTCGATGTTGAGCTCCTGCATTACCAATCTGATGGTGAACGACCACACGCCAATCTGTGCTCCGACATAGAAGAATTGCGCCACAATGCCCCAGGTGTAGCGTTTGTTTTTGATTAGTCGCTTGAATGAAACACTAATGCAGCCTTTTTCTTCGTCTTTTCCTTCTGGCATTCTTGACATCAGCATTATTATCATGATTGCCAGCAGTACTAACCCCAGCCCCATGTAGGTCTCGGATATGCTATTGAGCGAGATGTCTCGGAGAATGAATTGCTTGCTAAGTATGATGCCCATGATGCTTCCAATCGGGTTGAGTGATTGGGCGATGTTCAGTCTTCTGGTTGCTGTTTCGGCCGATCCCATTGAGAGGATGTAGGGATTGGCTGTTGTTTCGAGCACAGAACAGCCCCCGGCAAGGATGTAGATGGCTACGAGGTAGAACAAATAACTTTCGGCTTTTGCAGCGGGCAGGAATAGTATGGCACCTCCTGCATAAAGCATCAGTCCCAGAATGATGCCGGCTTTGTAGGAGAATTTTTTGACGAATAGCGCTGCTGGCAAGGCGAAGCAGAAGTAGGAGCCATAGAAGGCAAACTGAATGAGGGATGTCTGCGAATCGCTCATCTGCATTACTTTCTTGAAGGCTGCCAGCAAGGTGTCGGTCATATTGTTTGCCAAACCCCACAAAAGAAATAGTATTGAAACGAGGGCGAACGGGAGGAGGTTTTGTCTTTCGGCGACTTTCATAAGTTTGTTCTATTCTTTTATTTCATTATGCAAGGGTTATTCTTAGTCGTAGAGAAAGAATATCCGTTGCATCATTTGCCATTTTTCGTCGCTTGTGGCATTGGCATTGCAGCCTTGGAACTGGCTGACAAAGGCTTCCCACTCGGCTTGGCGTGGGAGTGTGGCGAGTCGAGCCATTGCTTTTTCCCAGTCGAAGTCTTCGGGGGTATCTACTATCATGACCAATGTGTTGCCCAGGATGTAGATTTCCATCTCGATGATGCCGACTTCTCGGATGCCGTTGCGAATTTCCTTCCAGTTGTGTTCCGGCGAGTGCCATTTGATGTATTCGCGCCTTGCCTCTTCGTCGGAGTTGAGCGTCAGCGTCTGTACGAATCGCTTTATGTTGCCGGTGTGCTGTTTTTGTATGTAGCCGCCCATGATTCTTTCCGTGTGTAATGCGATGGTTATGGTTTATTGATGAATCTGTATTTGTGGGAATGGGAAGCCGATGCCTTGTTTGTTGAATTCGTTGTAGATACGTTCGTTTGTATCGAAGAAGACATTCCAGTAATCGCTGCCATTTACCCATACACGGATTGAAAAGAACACTCCGTTGTCGCCCAGTTCGTTGACGGCAACGAAGGGTGCGGGGTCTTTGAGGATGCGGCTGTCGCTACGCAGGAGTTCCTGTGTCACTTGTTTTACCTTTTCGGTGTCTGTTCCGTATTCTACGCTGACAACCATGTCTACGCGACGCAGGTCGTTTTTGCTGTAGTTGGTGATGTTGCCGCTTGAAAGCGCACCATTGGGGATAAACAGTTCTTTGTTGTCCGGTGTTGTCAGTATGGTGTGGAATATCTGTATGGCTTTTACGGTGCCGCTTACGCCTTGCGCTTCGATGTAGTCGCCCACTTTGTAGGGTTTGAAGAGCAGCAGGATGATGCCGCCTGCCAGGTTTTGCAGGTTGCCGCTCAGTGCCATGCCTACGGCCAGGCCTGCAGATGCGAGCAGCGCAGCAAGGCTCGTTGTGTTTACGCCAAGAGTGCTGACTACGGTCAGGATGAGTAGTATGAGCAATGTTATGTTGACGAAGCTTTTTAGGAAGGACTGTACTGTGGGTTCTACGTTTCGGCGTTCCAGTATTCTCGCAACCATGTTGTTGATGAATCGAACGATGTAGTATCCTATGACGGCTACGATGGCTGCAAGCAGGATGCTTTTCCCGGCTTCTGTTCCCAGTATGATGATTTGCTCAATGAATTCGTCCATTTTCCCGGTCTTGACGGCTTCGATAACTTCTTTCCCGCTTTCTATTGGTGCGGCTTGTAATAGAGACAAGTGTGTCATTTTTGTATAAATTATTATTGTGTTGTGTTCTGTATTGTTAGCATGTATAAAGGTTAAGAGTCGTTGGTCCTTCAAACCTTTAACGAAGCACAAAGTTACGAAAGTTAATCCATATGTGCAAATTTTCGATACTTTTATAGCTTATAGTTTAGATTACGGGCGGTACGAACATGGCGGCAACTTGTTTGGTAAATAGTTGTAAATTTTGAAAAGGAGTAAACTCTTTTGACAAAAAGTTAGTATTGTGGCCATTTTGCTTTCTTTCTGCTTTTTGGTAACCCTCTGAAAATTGCGTCAAAATCTTCGGGCTGTACTCCGGTACAGGATTTCTGTAATTTTCGCTGTATTCGTAATTGTCTGATAATGTGTATTATAAATTACAGTGAGCCCCGTCTTTGTGGTGAAAAGGTGTGTTTTGAAGCGCAAAATGGCGTTTTCTGGCGTGCAGAAGTCGATGTTTTGGCGTGAATAAATGCCAAACTAAACGTGTGTGATTGGTAAAACACTCGTGTGAAGTTTGCAAAACACCCTTGTAAGGTTGAGAGAAAGACTGTAGGTCGTCGTCCCGCGCACCATTTTTAGTCCTATTTCATTCCGTTTTGCAACTCAAATTGAAATATCAAATGGAAAGTAAAACCATGTATTCAGCTTGCATTTTGATATTGTGTCTTGATAGATGTTGCTATGCTACGACATATTTATATATAGGACCCGAAATTCGAGATCTGTCGAAAATAATGCAGCAAATGTTTGGCTATTCCATAAAAAAGACGTACCTTTGCCCCGCTTTTAAGCAACAAATTTATTAATTAATTCATTTAACGTATTATGAACCAATACGAAACCGTTTTCATTTTGACTCCCGTTTTGTCTGATGAACAGATGAAGGAAGCGGTAGAGAAGTTCAAAGGCGTTCTCACAAAAGCTGGTGCTGAAATCATCAACGAAGAGAACTGGGGCCTGAAGAAACTTGCCTATCCCATCGACAAGAAGACAACAGGATTCTACGAGCTCATTGAGTTCAATGCAGCTCCCGAGACTATCAAAACTCTCGAAATTGCTTATCGTCGCGACGAGAAAGTTCTTCGCTATCTCACCATTAAGATGGAGAAGTACGCCGCTGAATACGCAGCCAAGAGAAGAAGTAACAAACAAAACAAGCAGGAGGCATAAACATGGCACAGCAATCAGAAATCCGCTACTTGACCGCTCCCGCTATCGACGTCGAGAAGAAGAAGTATTGCCGTTTCAAGAAGAGCGGCATCAAGTATATTGACTACAAGGACCCCGAATTCTTGAAGAAGTTCCTCAACGAGCAGGGTAAGATTTTGCCCCGCCGCATCACTGGCACTTCTCTCAAGTATCAGCGTCGTGTCGCTCAGGCAGTAAAGCGTGCGCGTCACCTCGCCCTGCTGCCCTTCGTAACCGATTTGATGAAGTAAAGTAAGGAGGAAGATTATGGAAATTATACTGAAAGAAGACGTAATCGGACTCGGTTACAAGAATGACATCGTGAACGTAAAGGCTGGTTATGGCCGTAACTACCTGATTCCTCAGGGCAAGGGCGTAATTGCAAGCGCAAGCGCAAAGAAGGTACTCGCCGAGGAACTCAAGCAGAAGGCTGTTAAGCTCGCTAAGATTAAGGCTGACGCCGAAGCACTCGCAGAGAAACTGAACGCAGTAAGCCTCACTTTCACTGCAAAGGCAACTGTAACTGGTGTTATCTACGGTAGCATCAACAGCATGCACATCGCAGAGGAACTCCAGAAGCTCGGCTTCGACATCGACCGCAAGATCATTGTCGTTAAGGACGCAAAGACTGCAGGCGATTATGTGGCAACCGTTAAGCTTCACAAGGAAGTTTCTGCACAGGTGGCTTTCACCGTTGTTGCAGAGTCAAACAACGAAAGCGTAGCTGCTCAGAAAGAAGCAACTGTAACCGAGGAGGCTCCTGCCGCTGAGGAGACACAGAAAGCAACAGAAGAGTAATTTGGCTATCACACCAATAAACCCAAAGGGGCACAGCCGTAAAGTCTGTGCCCCTTTGCACCTTATATATAATTATACTAATGAGCATCATCAAATGTCCTGAATGTAAAGGACGTGTTTCAACAATGGCTGGCACATGTCCCCATTGTGGTATTCACATCTCCGGACAATTACGTCACTGCCCTCATTGCAACGAGTATTGTCTCCAGACACAAGACACCTGCCCGGAATGTGGAGAGAAGCTGGAACCAATACCAGTTGTTACTGCAGAAAAGGATGAAATAGTAGAGGATAAAGCTTCATCAAATGAATCTAAGAAGAAAAAATCATACAAGTCTATAGGATGGACATGTGTTTTTGTTCTTATCAGTTCCCTTTTTGCTTTCGCAGGCTACTATTATTATACCACAGAGCAGATGAGACAAAAAGAGCAATCCGATTACGAACGGCTTGCTAATATGACAGATCCCAAAACCTTCCGGCAGTTTCTCGACGATTATCCCGAGAGTCAGCACTTTGATGAAGTAAACGAACGTATGCTTGCTTTGCAGGCAGAGGCAGAAGAGTGGCAACGTTTGTTGCAGAACGTCAATCGTGCAGCGTTAGCACGGTTTGTGCAAAAATATCCGACCACGCTTCGCAAAAGGGCATGTGAGGATATGCTCGACTCTATTGATTGGCAAGAGGCTGTCGCTGTTGGTAATGAAAACGCCATTACCGATTATTTGGCAAGACATCCCTTTGGCCGATATACAAGCGAAGCCGCAGAAATAAAGAATGCCCTGCTGCTTTCGAAGGTAACGGTTGCAGAGCGAACCATGATACGCGGTACACTCGAGTCGTTCTTTGCGAAAGTCATTGCCAACCAAGATATTGAAGCTGCTCGGGCTGCTATCCCGGATTCAATGATTAACTTCTGCGGCAAAGACAATGCCGACGCAGAAGCAATTATCCAATATGCTAACGAGAAGAAGGAGAAGGATGTCATCGGACTTCATTATGTTATTGCGCAACAAATGAGCGTTCGCAAGGAGACACTTCATGATGGCAGTATAGGTTATTCTGCAGAATTCAATTTGCAGGAAACAATCAGCCGAAGCGATACGAAACAACCGATGTCCAATATTTATCGTGTTAGTGCACTTGTCAATCAGGAACAGAAGATTGTACGAATGTCCATTTCCAAATAAAACTTCTTGCATATTTCGTAAAGAAGCATTATCTTTGCAAGCAAAACATTATAGACAAAAAGCAATATGACACAGAAAGAACTGCAGCTCAAGTATGGCTGCAACCCCAATCAGAAGCCTTCACGCATCTATATGGAAGAGGGCGAGTTGCCTATCGAGGTACTTGGCGGACGCCCTGGGTATATTAATTTCCTCGATGCCTTGAACAGCTGGCAATTAGTTAAGGAGCTTAAAGCAGCTACAGGCTTGCCTGCTGCAGCGAGTTTTAAGCACGTGTCTCCGGCTGGAGCTGCTGTTGGTCTTCCTCTGAGCGACACTTTGGCAAAGGTGTATTTTGTTGATGACATTAAGGTTCCCCTTAGTCCCATTGCTTGTGCGTATGCTCGTGCCAGAGGCGCCGACCGTATGAGCAGCTATGGCGACTTTATTGCTTTGAGTGATACTTGCGATGAGGCAACGGCTCTTATTATCAAGCGCGAGGTGAGTGATGGTGTGATTGCCCCAGATTATACTGAAGAAGCATTGCAGATTCTGCGCGATAAGCGTAAGGGTACATACAATATCATAAAAATAGATCCCAATTATGTTCCTGCTCCCATCGAGCGCAAGCAGGTGTTTGGTGTAACCTTTGAGCAAGGCCGTAATGAGGTGAAGCTTGACGACCCTGCTCTCTTTGAGAATATCCCCACCGTCAATAAGGACTTCTCCGAGGAAGCTCGTCGCGATCTTATCATTGCTCTTATTACGCTTAAATATACTCAGAGCAACAGCGTATGCTATGTTAAGGATGGTCAGGCTATTGGTATTGGTGCCGGCCAGCAGAGCCGCATCCACTGCACTCGACTTGCTGGCAGTAAGGCAGACATTTGGTGGCTGCGTCAGAACCCGAAGGTGATGGCTCTTCCTTTCATTCCTGGTATTCGTCGTGCGGATCGTGATAATACTATCGATGTGTATATCAGCGAGGACTATATGGATGTTCTTGCCGATGGCGAATGGCAGAAGTTCTTTACAGAGAAACCGGAACCTCTCAGCCGTGAGGAGAAGCAGGAGTGGATTGCGAAGAATACGAAGGTTAGCCTCGGAAGCGATGCCTTCTTCCCATTCGGCGACAATGTGGAGCGTGCTCATAAGAGTGGTGTGGAGTATATTGCCCAAGCAGGTGGCAGTGTGCGTGATGACCATGTTATCATGACATGCGACAAGTATGGCATTGCAATGGCATTCACCGGCGTTAGATTGTTCCATCATTAATAAAAAGCTTTATGGCTAAGTTCGGAGGAGATGACATCGATGCCGTTATCTTAGACGGCATTACTTTCCGAGGCAGCTCTAAAAGTGCACCGAAACAGGAAGAGTCTAAGGTCAAGACCAAGGCTAAGAAGAAGCAATACATTACGGGTGCGCATGGGAGTGGTGCTGCCAAGAAGAAAGCAGACATACGTCGTCAGCGTGCCAATAGACACAAATGAGTTTAGAATTAAGAGTTAAGAAACAAGAATGAAAACAAATCTCTTTTCCCTTATCCCTGTTCTCTGTTTTGCGTTGTCCCTGACATCTACTGCTCAGACGCAGGTTGATGCTTTCGTTCCCGGCAGTACGCTCGAGGGTGTTTGCTACTACTTGCCTCGCACCGCCTTTCGGGTCACTGTTATAGCCGAAAGGACAACTGTCCGCCCCGGTGACTTCTATATGTATGCCGACCGCTTCTTGCGGTTGCAGAATGTACCGACCGAGGAGAGTGTTCAGTGGAGTTTGAAGAGCATTACGCTTGAACCATTCGGAAAACCCGACAGGGACAAAGCCTATAGCATCAAGCTGAAAAGCAAGACAGTGGCGCCGCTGGTAGGTCTTAGCCGCGATGGCATTTTGTTGAGTATCAATACTGATGCAGACGAATCTTTCCTGCCAGAGCTGCCTAAACCGCAACAAGGTAAGAGGCCGGAGAATCCTCGTTCGTACATGACGCAAGAGATACTTGCAGCCGGCAGTAAGGCCAAGATGGCAGAACTCTGTGCCCAAGAGATTTACGACATACGCGAAAGTAAGAATGCACTTGTCCGCGGAGAAGCAGACAATACGCCGAAGGACGGAGCACAGCTTAAACTTATGCTCGATCAGCTTGACCATCAGGCAGCAGTCCTTGAGTCTCTTTTCTGTGGCACAACGCAGACCGATACTGAGGTCTTTTCGTTCTTTTACGATCCCGTTCAGGAGACAGAACGTGATGTCCTTTTCCGTTTTTCGCAGAAGCTTGGCGTGTTGGATGCCGACAACCTTGCGGGCGAGCCGGTAGCCGTTTCGGTAAAGGTGCAGGAACCCATTCCTACAACCGTTCCTTCGGAAGACGTGGCCAAGAAACGTGCGAAGATGGAGCGTGGTGTGTACTATAATGTTCCTGCCAGGACAAGCATAAGCATCAACTATAAAGGCAAGGAATATGTCAGCATGGAGACGCCGATGGGGCAGTTCGGCATCGTCGAAATGCTCTCCAATACACTTTTCGACAAGAAGACCACCACTCAAGTGACATTCTTCCAAACCACTGGCGGTACGAAGGATGTAATGGAGTAAACAAGACATAATGCGCCGTTTTTGCACACAATAAACGGTAACAATCAATAAGGCACACCTTTCCTGCGAGAAAGGTGTGCCTTTCTTCGTATAATGCTTAACCATTATGCCCGGAAAGGTTAACCATTTCCCAAAGAATGCTTAACCATTATTTTCAGCGATGTTAACGTGTTGGAAATCGCAAAATGTCATCTTATTTTTGGAACTGCGTTATGAAATTTGCGAATATAGGCTAAGAAGACTCGAAAACCTATACAAATTTTACATTCACAAATGTTTTTCTGTTCATTTTACTGAATTAAATAAAAAAATCTGTATCTTTGTTCCGATTTGTAGACACTAAATAAACAAAATATATTACAAACCATTTAATTAAACTACAATGAAAAAGTTATTTACTTTTCTTTTTGCGCTCGCTTGCTTTGCAAGTATTTCAGCGGACGAGTATTATCTTGTCGGTGGCGCTACCAATAGTGGTTTCTCAACGGGTGAGTGGCAAAGAAGTGCCGTACGTGCCTACTCTGCAGACGGAACAAATTGGGCAGCAGCCGTAAAGTTGACACTTGGCGAAGGCGACAATGGCCTTTTTAAGATCCCAAACACTACTAATGGTTGGGATGGTTTTTGGGCTCCTTCTCAGGGAACTGTATTGACCTCTGAATGGTCAGACCTCTCCACAAATAGTAGTGGAGACAATAAGTTCTGCGTTGCAGAAGAAGGCATGTATCTTGTGAGTTTCAATACGAGCACATTGAAAATCAAGGCAGAGAAACTGACCGAGCCTTCAAAAGACGGCGATTATTATCTTATCTCATCCGTAAACGACTATTACTGGTTTGCTGCATATATAGCCACAGATGCAACAAATGCATCAAAGGCTCGCCTAACTGCAAACCTCAGTTTCGAGGGTAAAACATTTACCCCCATGGCTTCAGACAAGCACAAGTTCAAGGGAGAATTTGATGGCAACGGACATACCATTGACTATGCTATTGTAAACAGTGACTATAGCAATATTGGACTTTTCTGCTATGCTGATGTAGCATATATTCATGATTTGGTAATTGGCGCCAACAGCTCCTTCAAGGGAGTAGCTAAGGTTGGTGGCATTATCGGATTTGCACGTGATAGAAGTGGAGATGTCACACTCAAAAATGTCATCAATGAAGCACGTGTAGAAGCAACAGGTTCTACCGATGCTAATGCTGCAGGTCTGGTAGGCTGTGCAACCGATGGTACTAAAATCTTTGCGACAAACTGTGCCAATACAGGAGAAGTACGTGGTCAGGATGGACAATGTGCTGCATTTACAGGTTGGGCGCAGTCTGGCACAACCTTCACCAACTGCTGGAATATTGGTGATATCTACAATATGCAAGATAACAATAGTCTTTATCGTGGTGACGGTGTTTCTGTTTCGAACTGCTATGATGCTAATGGCAACGAATCTTATAGACAAGGAACAAAGGTAGCCAGGTCAACGGTTGCAAGTGGCGAACTTTGCTACAAACTTAACGGCGACCAAACAACAATCAGTTTTTATCAGACTATCGGAACAGACGAATACCCCGTTCCTTTCTCTACAAGTCTGCAAGTTTATGCCAACGGCGAACTGAAGTGCGATGGCACAAGTGCCGGCGGAGAACTTGTATATAGCAACTCCAACGAATCTGTTATTCCTGACCATACAAATACAAATGGTTGGTGTTCAGTTTGCGGTTCATTAGACCAAAACTACCTTACTGCAGATGCTGAAGGTTTCTATAACATCGGTAATGCAAATGACTTGAAATGGTTTGCTGAAATCGTAGCAACTGTTAACCAGTCTGCCAAAGCAAAGCTCACTGCCGACATCGACTACACAGACCACAAGCAGGGTTTCATCGGTACAAGCCAGGGAACTCCCTTCCGTGGTGTATTTGATGGTCAAGAACATACCATTAAGATCGATATCGTAAACGCAGGCTCAACCCGTACAGGCCTCTTTGCCTACATTAACGCTGCCACCATCAGAAATCTTGTAGTTGAAGGTAGTGCAACTTCTGCCGGCAACAATTGCGTAGGTGGCCTTGGCGGACGTTCAGACAGTGACGGTACACTTATCGAAAATGTCATCGTTAAAACTGCTGTAAGCTACACTGGTTCTAATAGTGATGCTACTTGCGGCGGCTTCTTTGCAAATATGGAAGGTCAAGTTACTCTCAAGAACTGCGCATTCCTTGGCTCTATCAATACAGGAACTTCTGAAGGTAATGGTGGCTTTGTTGGTTGGGCAGGTTCTGGTAATGGTAATAAATACATCAATTGTTTCATTGCCCCTGCAGAATACACAAAGAATGGAAATAGTGCAGACTTCGCACGTAATAATCCCCAAACAGTCAACTGCTATAAGGTCGGGCAGGACGATGCAAGATTAGCAACAGGTGAGTTCTGCTGCATGTTGAATGGCGAAGGCGACAACTGGTTCCAGAATCTTACTGAAGATGCAATGCCTGTACCTTTCTCTTCTCACAGCAAAGTTTACGCAAATGCATCATACACTTGCGACGGTACTCCCAAAGGAGCAGTCGTTTATTCAAATGTTGACGAAGTAAGCCGCGATGAACACACTGTGGATAAAGGATTCTGCACAGTATGTAATTCAATGACCTCTTATGTTGCAGACTACATGACACCTGCAGAAGACGGCTATTACGAAATCTCCGACAACAAGCAGATGCGTTGGTTCGCAGCAATGATTAAGGATTATCGTAACGTACATAATCTTACTGCAAATGAAGACTGCAATGCTCCTGTTAATGCTCGTTTGATGAACGATATTGACTTTACTGGCGTAAAGGATTTCGCACCCATTGGTGGCCTTTGGGGACAAGGCAATACACGTTATAACGGCACATTTGATGGTCAAGGTTACAAGATTACAAACCTCAATATCAATCTCGAACAAAATGAGGTAGGTATCTTTGGCGTTATTGCAGAAGGTGCAGTCATTAAGAACTTCACTCTTGCAAGTTCATGCTCTATTAAGGGCAATGGTGCTGTTGGTATTGTCGGCAAGGCATGGAGAGCTCATGACGGCGAGGTTCGTTTGGAAAGCCTTGGTAATGAGGCTGACATAACAGGAGCAGGCAATAATGTAGGTGGTATTCTCGGTGTTAACATGATAAATGGTGGTTATGTTAAACTTTATATGACCAATTGTTACTCTACAGGTGCTATTAAAGGTAATGGCGAGAATGGCCAGCTTACTGGTTGGGGTGGTGATGGTGCTGTTGTTGAGAACTGTTATGCCATTGGCGATGCAATCAATACAGACGGCTTTGGTCGCTTCCCCGGTGGCTGCACCATAACAAACTGCTATAGTAATATGGACCTTAACTGGGGACCTGCAAAGATTAATGATGAAATGCTTGCTAGCGGTGAACTTGCTTATAAGTTGGGTAAGGCCTTTGGCCAGACCATTGACACAGACGGCCATCCCGTATTCAATGCTCCTGCTGTTCTTTATGTTGGCGATGCAGGTTATGCAACAATGTATGATACAACATCTGGTTACGAATTGAATGGTGATGCTAAGGCTTATGTTGCGGCACTCAACAAAACTTGGCTCGACCTTACAGAGGTAGAGGGTGTTCCTGTTGCAACTCCTGTTGTGCTGAAGGGTACATACTATAATAAGGTGGCTGCGAACCTTCCTGCTATTAGTGTTCCCAATGACCTTAAGGGCACTGATACGGACATTGACGCAGACGGTACAATGTATGTCCTTGCTAAGCTTGATGGTAAGGCTGGATTCTACAAAGCTGAGGGTACCATTGCTGCAGGCAAGGCTTACTACCAGAGCACAAGCGGTGTGAAGGCATTCTACTTCGAGAGTGGTGATGCAACAGGCATCAGCGATGTAAATGTTAACCTTAACGAAGACAATGCTATTTACAACATTGCAGGTCAGCGTCTCCAGAAGATGCAGAAGGGTATCAACATTGTGAACGGTAAGAAGGTTCTCTTCTAAATGAACAACTCTCCTCCCGCAATGTCGGGAGGAGAAAGTAATTAGAAAACATATAAAAACTAAAAGTATATCTACTATGAAAAAGGTTTATTTAACTCCTGCCCTTGCTGTCAGCGAGGCACAGGCTGCTCAGATGCTCGCCGAGAGTTTGATTATTAGCGACACAACGGTTGACGGCAGCCAGGCTCTCACAAAGGAAGATAATTCCTGGGATATCTGGAGCGAAGAGTAAGTCTCTAGATAGAAGACTGCAATAGTAAAATCCTCTGGCCTATTCTGGGTCAGGGGATTTTGTGTGCTTATAATACAAAGCCACAATGTAGGGGAATAAATAGGGTTAAATGTTTGCACTTTTCGTTTATAGTAATTAACTTTGCATAGACATTAAACCGATACAAGAAGACAAGATATGGCAGGGACATCAGGAAGGAAACGTTCCGGGGCAATGAAGATAGTGGAAGTGCCTCAGGTTGACCAATATGGACACAAGCAGCCGCAGAGCCTCGACATGGAGGTGGCTGTGCTGGGTGCTCTTATGGTAGAACAGGATTCATATGGGCAGGTGGCAGAGTTGCTTAAACCGGAGAGTTTCTACGACCATCGCCATCAGTTGATTTATCAGGCCATTCAGACGCTTAATGCCGAGCAGAAGCCTGTTGACATAATGACTGTCATTGAGCAGTTGGAGCGAACGGATAATCTGGAGGCTTCCGGCGGTGAGGTCTATCTGATGCAAATCAATGCTAAGGTTGCCAGTTCTGCTCATATCGAGTATCACGCAAAGATTATTGCACAGAAGTCTTTGCAACGCCAGCTCATTACCTTTGCCAGTCTGGTTCAGACGAAGGCCTTCGACGCTACTGTCGATGTAGCCGACCTTATGCAGGAAGCGGAGAGCATGCTTTTCTCCATTTCGCAGAAGAACATGAAGAAGGACTTCACGCAGATTGACCCTGTTATCAGTCAGGTTTACGAACTCATACAGAAGGCGCAGGCAAAGGAGGGTGGTCTGAGTGGTCTGCCGACAGGCTTCCATGAACTCGACAAGATTACGAATGGTTGGCAGAACAGCGACCTTGTGGTTATTGCTGCCCGTCCGGCAATGGGTAAGACGGCTTTTGTGCTTTCCATGATAAAGCGCATGGCTGTAGACCATGGAATTCCTTGCGCCATGTTCAGTCTTGAGATGAGTAACCAGCAGCTTGTGCAGCGACTTATGGTCAATGTCAGCGAGTTAAGCGGCGAGAAGTTGCGCAGCGGACAGCTTGCACCATACGAATGGGGTCAACTTGACAAGCGCGTGAGGCAGTTGTATAATGCTCCCATCTACATTGACGATACGCCCTCTCTAAGTGTGTTCGAGTTGCAGACCAAGGCGCGGCGTCTGGTTCGTGAGTTTGGTGTCAAGATTATTATGATTGACTATTTGCAGTTGATGAAGGCCAGTGGCCTCAATATCAATAGCCGACAAGAGGAGGTTAGTGCGGTGAGCCGTGCGTTGAAGGCTCTTGCCAAGGAATTGAATATTCCGGTTATCGCATTGAGCCAGTTGAATCGTGGCGTTGAAAGCCGTGAGGGCATTGAAGGCAAGCGTCCGCAGTTGAGCGATTTGCGTGAATCGGGTGCCATAGAGCAGGATGCCGACATTGTATGTTTCATTCATCGCCCGGAGTATTATAAGTTGTATCAAGACGAAAAAGGCTTCGACTGGCGTGGCAAAGCGATGTTCATCGTGGCCAAGCATCGTAATGGTTCTGTGGATGATATCAAGTTGGCATTCCGTAGTGAGTTTGCCCGATTCTCCGACCTCGAAACATCAATTCCACTTCCAAACTCGCAGGAAAGCGACATGGGCGGACGCTTTGTGTCGCCGAAGATGACGGCAGAGGAGATGGCAGAGACTGAGAGACTTGCTCAAGCCATTGGCGCCGATGATTCCTTTGGTGGACTTCAGCAGGCGCAGTTGGGCGACGAATTTTAATCTCCGCTTAACATAGTAAGAGAAAAAGGTTAACCATTATTGTCGAAAAGGTTAACCATTCTGCCCATAATGCTTAACCATTATAACAAACAAGGCCTGCCTTTCTTGCGAGAAAGGCAGGCCTTTATTTTCGACAGTGTCTATTTGTCCGTTAATCAAGGACTTGGCAGTTGCTGCGAATGTTTATGATTCCTGTAACTGCTCGAGTGCACGGCAGAGCTGGTCGGGGCAGGATGTGCATTTCGTGCCACAACGGATTCCGTTGAGTCGCTTGATGACTTCCTCTGTCTCCATTCCCGTTACAAGTTTTGCAACACCTTGAGTGTGTTACCATTGCAGCCACCATAGAAGCAGCATTTGGTGAGCTTGCTGTCTTTTACGGCTACTTCAATGTACTGGTAACATGTTCCTGTTGTTTTGTAAAGCAATTGCTTCTCGCCGTCGTGCACCTGCACTTGTCCTGCTTGTAGTTCCATGTTCGGTTTATTCTTCCGGCTTCATGTTTGTATAGACGGTCTGCACGTCGTCGAAGTCCTCAAGCTTTTCCACCATCTTATTGATGGTCTCGCGCTGATCGGGCATCACGTCTTTCACGTCGTTGGGGATGTATGTGAATTCACCACCAACTTCTTCGAAACCATCGGCCTCAAGCTTTTTCTGTATGACGTTGAAGCTTGTGGGTTCGCCATAAATGGTGATGGTTGTAACATCCTTTTCCTCGTCGTACTCCTCGTCGTACTCTTCTTCCACGCCGCAGTCAATCATTTCCAGGATGAAGTCGTCCATGTCCATGTCAGCCTTCTTCTTGAAGGTGAAGACGCACTTGTGGTCGAAAAGGAATGACAATGAACCGGTCGTGCCCATGTTGCCGCCGAATTTGTTGAAGATGCTTCGAACGTCGGCCACAGTGCGGGTAGTGTTGTCTGTCAAGGTGTCAACGAAGACAGCGATGCCGTGAGGGCCGTATCCTTCATAAGTGACGCTCTTGTATTCGCTCTGGTCTTTGCCCATTGCATTCTTGATGGCACGCTCGATATTGTCTTTCGGCATATTCTCGCGTTTGCAGACTGCAATGACACTACGCAGTGCAGGATTGTTCTCAGGCTCCGGACCTCCTGCCTTAACGGCAATGGCAATCTGCTTGCCCAGGCGGGTGAATGTCTTCGCCATGTGCCCCCATCTCTTCATCTTGGCGGCTTTGCGGTATTCAAATGCTCTTCCCATAATGTGTTTTTTTCAGTATGAAATTATCTTTCGGTTGTATTTCTATCTTGTTTTATATCGTGCCGTGAAACTTATCGCAACTCGGCTCCAAGCTGTTCGGTGAGGCTCTTAATGAGGCGTTGCATAACAGCATCGATGGCCTTGTCGTTCAATGTCTTTGTCTCGTCCTGAAGGATGAAGTTCACAGCATAAGACTTCTTGCCGGCGGGCAAGTTCTTGCCTTCGTAAACATCGAAGAGTTTGACAGCCTTGAGCAGTTTCTTCTCAGCCTGATAGGCAATGCGTTCCACTTCGGCGAAAGGCACATTCGCATCGAGCAAAAGGGCAAGGTCACGACTAACGGCAGGGAACTTACTTATCTCCGTGTATGTAACATTCAGACCCTTTATGGCACGAAGCACCTGGTTCCAGCGGATGTCGGCAAAATAGACAGGTGCATCGATGTTGAATGCCTTAGTCAGTTTGCCGGAAACGATGCCCATCTCGGCCAGTATCTTACCACCTCTGTTCTGTACGCAAAGGCTTGCACTGTAGATGTCGTTCTTGCCTTCGCAGAAAACAAGTGTGCCAAAGGGAACGCCCAGACGGGCGAAGATGTTCATCACGTATGCCTTGAGTTGTGCAAATGAACTGTCTTCGTCGGGGTGTGCCCAACTGCCTCTGACACTTTTACCCGTAAGCCAGAGTCCGAGATGGTAGTCTTCGCTGTATGCATCGAGTACGTGTTTGATGACTTCAGGGTCGCGGCTGCTGCTTACACCCTGCACGATGTCGGGGCAACGGCGTTCCTTCTGGAAGCGATAGCAATTGCCAAACTCGAAGAAACGGAGGTCGGTATTGCGGTAGCTGACGTTGCGTGCAATGCTTTCCAGACCGCCGAAGAGCAGTGTCTGGCGCAGCACGTTAAGGTCTTGGCTAAGGGGATTGATGAGGCGAACCAGTTCTTCGCTCTTGTAGGACTCAAGCCCATCGTAGTATGCACCACGCTGAAGGCTGTTGTTAAGTATTTCGTTGAAGCCACCACCCACAAGCTGTTCGCCAATGATATTCTGTTGTTTATGGCTGAAATCGTGAATAGTCTTGACTGTAAGGCTGCTCTTAAGTGTGGTGGGTATCTCTATGTTATTATATCCATAGATGCGCAGGATGTCTTCTACAACATCGCAGGGACGTTGCACATCTACTCTGTATGCGGGTACGGTAAGCTCCAAACCTTCTTCGTTTTCGCTGTCGATGGTCATTTCGAGGCTGGTGACAATGCTCTTGATGGTCTCAGCGGGGAGGTGCTTGCCAATGAGGTTGTCCACATAATCATATTTGAGTGACACTTTGAAGTCGGGCATTGGCTTGGCCTGCACATCTACAATTTGCATGCTTACTTTGGCTCCTGCCAGTTCTCGGGCGAGGATGGCGGCCTGTTTCAAGGCATAGATTTGTCCGTGGGGGTCGATGCCTCTTTCGAAGCGGAAGCTGGCATCGGTGTTCAAACCGTGGCGACGTGCGCTCTTGCGGATGCAGGTGGGGTTGAAGTAGGCACTCTCGAGGAGGACGTTTACTGTGGTGTCGTATGTGCCGCTGCCTTTGCCGCCAAATACGCCGGCAATGCACATGGGTTCTTTTGCATTGCAGATGGCGAGGTCTTGGCTGGAGAGTTTATGCTCTACGCCGTCGAGTGTGACAAAGGATGTGCCTTCGGGCAGTGTTTTTACGATGACTTGTTTGCCTTCTATCATGTCGGCATCGAAGCAATGCAAAGGTTGGCCATAGGCCATCATGATGTAGTTTGTGATGTCGACGATGTTGTTGATGGGGCGGAGTCCGATGGTGCGCAGTTTGTTTTGCAACCATTCGGGGCTTTCTTTTACCTGGCAACCGGTCAGTGTGACTGCAGCATAGCGCGGACAAAGGTTGGCGTCGTCGATGGTGATGCTGATGGGAAGTGTTTCGTTGTCTATGCTGAAGTTGTCGCAGTTGGGACGTTGGAGGCTTGTTTTATAGCCGTTTTGAACGAGCCATGCATAGAGGTCGCGGGCTACGCCATAATGGCTGCAGGCATCGGCACGGTTGGGTGTGATGTCGACTTCGATGAGGTAGTCGCTTTCTATGTGGTAGTATTCTGCTGCGGGTGTGCCTACTACGGCATCTTCCGGCAGTACGATGATGCCGTTATGGTCTGTGCCGATACCGATTTCGTCTTCGGCGCAGAGCATGCCGAAGCTTTCCACTCCACGCAATTTACTGCGTTTGATGGTGAAGACTTCATCGCCATCATAGAGTTTTGTGCCTACAACGGCGGCAATTACTTTCTGTCCGGCTGCTACGTTGGGTGCGCCGCAGACAATCTGCAGGGGTTCTTCCTGGCCGACATTGACAGTGCATACGTGCATGTGGTCGCTGTTGGGGTGTGCTTCGCAGGTCAGCACTTCTGCCACCCACAAGCCTTCCAGGCCGCCTTTGATTGTTTGTACTTCTTCTACGCTGCCAACTTCGAGGCCGACGCTGGTCAATGCTTCTGCAATCTCTTGGGCGCTGAGCGTCGTTTCGACGTATTCTTTAAGCCATTTATATGATATATTCATTGCTTTATATCTTTATGCTATGTTTTGATTTAAATTGCGTGCAAAGGTACGAAAAATTATCCACAAATCACAATTCTTTGTGCCGTTTTTCGAAATTATTAGTGCAAGATGGGGCTTTTGTGCAGGCGAAAACGTACCTTTGTGCCTGTTATGAAACGAAAAAAACTTTACAATATTTTAGAAACTCCAGTGCTTAGTTTCTCGATTAAGCCTGAGACGATAGTCGATGCTCCACGTTAAGTTGCCCGACTTAACACGTTAAGTTGGCAGGAAACCTTAGCTAAAATGTCCGAAGAGGCGTGGTAAATTTATGCCCAAAACCTGCGTCATATTGCAAATAGCCATAGGTGTTCCGCCCTCTTTTGATGTCTCGATTTGGAGCGTAGAAGCACAACTTGCTGGGCATCAGCAAGGAAGAAAATTTGCGAAAAATAGGGTAGCGGAAGCCTTCTTGTGGCTTTCGCGCAAAAATACGCTTTGAATAGCCTTGTTTTAAGGAAAAAACTTTACAGCGTCAGCGCAGGTTCATCGGACAATGAACCATGGGTTATGCAGGTTCGGCTTGTTGTAAGTCAGTGGTTCCCCAGTCTCGGCATTCACCATCTCACGCCCTGCAGCTCTTGCTATGGCGTCGCCTGCGGCGGTGTCCCATTCCATCGTTGGGGCAAAACGCGGATAAACATCGGCACTCCCTTCGGCAACAAGGCAGATTTTCAGGCTGCTGCCACTGCTCACGAGCCTGATGTCTTCGTGTTCTTGGCGCATCTCCTCAATGAATGTCTCTGTCTCTGGGCTGAGATGCGAACGGCTTGCCACAATGCAGAAAGTGCTGTCCTGTCTTCCGCCTAATGGGAGGGACTGAATATCTCCGGACTCCATCTTGCATGCCTCTCCTTTAGCAGAGGTCTGTGGAGCAGATTGTCCATCGACGATGCCGGTATAAAGCACGTCATTTGCCGGTACGTAGATGACGCCGAGGATGGGGTTTCCGTCTTCCACAAGAGCAATGTTGACGGTAAACTCGCCGTTCTTCTTGATGAACTCCTTTGTGCCGTCCAGCGGATCGACAATCCAAAGTCTGCGCCATGCCTGTCTCTCTTCGTAGGGAAGATGAGCGCCTTCTTCGCTAAGGATTGGGATTCCAGTCTGTTGCAGATGTCGTACAATACAATTGTGTGCTGCCTTGTCGGCAAGTGTCAGCGGACTGTTGTCGGCTTTTCGCTCAATGCCGAAGTCTTGATTGGGGTCGTTGTAGATGCGCATAATAGCCTTTCCGGCATCAAGAGCAGCATCGATTGCAATCTGGAGGAGTTGTTTCATACTGCTAAAGCATCTTTAAGGCCAATTTTATAACGCGTTCAACCGGTGCTTCAGGCTCGTCGGTAAGTATCTTCTGCACAGCCTTGTGTGCAGGAGCAGGACTGAAGCCGAGCATGGTGAGCGCGGCAACAGCCTCGTCCATAACCTCTTTATTTACAACAGGGGAAGCCGGCGCAGTCGGCGATGCTGCTTCAATTCCAAGCGAACCAATCTTGTCGCGAAGGTCCACAATGATGCGCTGTGCCGCTTTCGGGCCAATGCCTTTCACCGTCTTCAGCATTTTGTCGTTTCCTTCGCTGATGACAGCAGCCAATTCGGGAACGGTCATAGATGAAAGAATAACACGGCTTGTGCCTGCACCGATGCCGCTTACACTCGTCAGCAAAAGAAACAATTCTCGCTCTGTCCTTGTGCTGAACCCCCACAACTGGTAGGCATCTTCGCGAATCGATTCGGTTATCCACAGTTTGACCTCCTGCTTGCCTTGAATGGCAGAGAAGGTATTAAGAGAAATATTTACGCCGTATCCCACTCCGTGACATTCAATAACTGCAAGTGCAGGAGTAAGGTCGGCAAGAGTTCCTTTCAGGTATTCAATCATATCGAATAGACAACTTGATGACTTTGTGAAGCAAAAATACAAAGATTTTACGAATAATGATGCGAAAACAAGAAAAAAGCAGAGAAAAACACATCTTTGTATAATAAAAAGACACGCGCATACGTTAATAAAAAGACATGAGCGTGCGAAAAATCATATTAGCCCTTACTCTACTTTTGGGCATCATCATAGTCTCATCCCCACTTCCGATTTTGGGAAGTGCTCTTAGGGGGGAGGCCTATGTTGCAGATACTGTACCCGAAGGCAAGCCACGCTTTACTGTTCGCAAGACTGGAACACAGGATACAAAATCCTTGCGTAAGAAGAGTGCCGACCTGAGAGATCCGGACAACTTGAAAACCGAGGTTATCTACGACGAAAAGGATGACACCTATACCATCGGAACATCTCTCGTTGGTTCGGAAGAGTCTGGCAGTGGCAGTAGAGGCCAAGGCGGCAGAAGTGGCAGTTCCAGCAGAAACACAAGTACTCGCAATTCAAGCACAACATCAACGCAGGCATCATCAACAGGCGCAGCCGGAGCCTCTTCAGGCAGTATCCTTCCAGGCAGAGCAGGCTTCACACTCGGTACAGCAACAAGTTTCCTCAATGCCCCATTGCTGATGACACCGGAAGAGTACCAGCATTGGTCGCTGCAAAACAGTTTGCAGCAATATTGGCGTCAAAAGAACGAAGAAGCCTTTGAGGCAGAAGGAAAAAAGAAGTTTGACTTCACAGATATGCACTTTGACCTTGGACCAGCCGAGAAAATCTTTGGTCCTGGCGGTGTGCAGATTAAGACTCAAGGCAGTGCAGAACTCAAAGTAGGCGTCAACTCAAAGAACGTGAAGAATCCAGCACTTGCTTCTTCGCGCCGTAAGACCGTAGGTTTTGATTTCGAGGAGAAAATCAATCTTAGCCTTAATGGCAAGGTGGGCGATAAAATCAACCTGAACCTAAATTACAACACACAAGCCACTTTTGACTACGATGCTCAAAACCTTAAACTCAAATACGACGGAAAGGAAGACGAAATAGTTAAGCTTATAGAAGCAGGTAACGTCTCTTTCCCCAGCAATATCAGTCTTGTTCCCGGTGTCAGCAGCCTTTTTGGCCTTCGAACAGATGTGCAATTTGGTAAACTTAAGATACAATCGGTCGTAAGCCAGAAGAAGAGTGCGACAAACAGCGTCGACAGTAAAGGTGGTTCGCAGACAACGAATTTTGAGTTCAGCGCTACAAACTATGAAGAGAATCGTCACTTCTTCCTCTCTCATTTCTTCCGCGAGAGGTTCGACAAAAGCATGGAGTCGTTACCTACTATCTCAAGTGGCATTAATATAAAGCGCGTAGAAATATGGGTAACCAATAAAAGTGGAAAGAGCGAGAACAACCGAAATATCATTGCATTGGCTGACCTTGGTGAACCGACATACATTTACAATAGTATGTGGACAGGTACAGGAACCAATGTCCCGAGCAACCGTTCGAATAGTGAGTATGATATTCTGGTAAATAACTATGCCGATGCGCGCGATATTTCTCAAGCAACGACTATTTTAGATGGTATAGGCGACTTCCAGGGAAGCATAGATTATGAAAAGTTACAGGCTGCTCGAAAACTGTCCAGCAGCGAATATACGGTCAACAATGCTTTAGGCTATGTCAGCCTTTCCAGCACATTGCAGGTAGATGACGTCCTTGCGGTAGCCTACGAGTACACTTATATGGGCACGACTTACCAGGTAGGTGAGTTTGCAAGTGATATTACAGATAATTCAAAAGCACTCTTTGTCAAGCTTCTGAAGGGTACAACGGGAAGCCCAACTCTCCCAACATGGCGCTTGATGATGAAGAACGTTTATTATCTCGGTACACAAAAAGTACAGAGCGATAAGTTCCGTCTTGACATCAAGTACCAGAGTGATTCGACAGGTGTTTATCTAAGTTATTTGCCAGAAGAGAAGTTCAAGAACACCATTCTTCTTAGGGCTCTTAATCTTGACAGACTGGATGCGAAGAACAATCCGCACCCTAACGGACAATTTGACTTTGTGGAGGGATATACTATCAATAAAGGTCGAGTTATCTTTCCCGTAGCAGAGCCTTTTGGCGAACATCTTGCAAAATGGATTGGCGATCCGGTTTTGGCAGAAAAGTATTGTTTCCCTGAACTCTATGATAGTACCAAGACAGTCGCCAAGCAGATAACAGAGCACGACAAGTTCATTTTGACAGGCCGCTTCAAGGGCAATAATGCCGGCGAGATAGACCTTGGTGTAACCAATGTTGCCAGAGGTTCTGTTGTCGTCACAGCTGGCGGAACAACACTTACAGAGAATGTCGACTATACGGTCGACTACAATATGGGTCGTGTTACCATCATCAATCAAAGTCTCATTGATGCCGGAACCAACATAAGTGCTTCTGTAGAGAGTAACGACACCTACGGAATGCAGCGAAAGACAATGCTGGGTTTGAATCTGGATTACGAAATTAATAAGAACTTCACGATAGGTGGTACCTTGATGTACCTTAGCGAGCAGCCGCTCACTACAAAGGTAAGCATGGGTAACGAGCCTTTGAAAAATACTTTATGGGGTTTCCATGTCAGCTGGAAGAAAGAAAGCCAATGGCTAACCAATATCATCGACAAATTGCCTCTCATACAGTGTACCCAACCCAGCTTTATTGCTTTCAATGGTGAGTTTGCACAGTTAATAGCAGGTCAAAACCATAGTGTACAAGGCGATGCATCTTATTTGGATGACTTCGAAAGCAGTAGTATTAAGAGTACCCTGACGCAACCGACGTATTGGAGTATGGCCAGCACTCCGAGTATGTTTGCAGAAAGCAAATTGTCTGGCGATGCTGCATATGGTTACAAACGTTCGCTTTTGGCATGGTATTATGTTGACCCCATCTTTACCCGTCGAAGCAGC
The DNA here is from genome assembly GCA_017631315.1 of Bacteroidaceae bacterium. Classification (GTDB taxonomy): domain Bacteria; phylum Bacteroidota; class Bacteroidia; order Bacteroidales; family Bacteroidaceae; genus Physcousia. The sequence goes on from JAGBTN010000018.1 coordinate 120,076, forward strand.
ACACTCACTCCTGGCCATATTAAGAGTGACCTCGACCAGTTGTCCAGTCATTATGTTCGTGAGGTTTATGAGCGTGAGTTGTATCCGCAGAAATCTCAAAACAATTACAGTACAGCCACAGGCCTCAGTGTCCTGAACCTTGCTTTCTATCCTAAGGAAAGAGGTGCATACAATCTTACTACAGATGTCGATCAAAATGGCCATCTCAATCGACCGCGAGAAACTTGGGGTGGCATGATGCGTAAACTTGACAATACGGACTTTGAAGCACAGAACATCGAGTACATCGAGTTCTGGATGATGGACCCGTTCATCTATAAGCGCAATTTGCCAGGTAACCATGGTGGTGATCTCTATTTTAACCTCGGCGAGGTATCGGAAGATATTCTTAAAGACGGTAAGAAGTATTTCGAAAGTGGTATGCCTGTAGATGGTAATCCGCAATATTATGTGGATGGATATTGGGGTCGTATTCCTAACAGCAGCAGCGTGACCTATGCATTTAATAATGAAGCAGGTGCGCGTGCTCGTCAGGATGTCGGTATCAATGGCCTTAATGATGAAGAAGAACGCGAATTCAGCCTTTATGCAAATTACTTGCAGCAGATACAGAGCAAGGTTTCTCAGGCTGTTTATGATAGTATTTTGGCAGACCCTGCCAATGACAACTATCACTATTATCGTGGCACAGACTACGATAATCTGCAAAGATCTATTCTTGATCGTTACAAGCGTATCAATATGCCTCAAGGCAATAGTGCCGATTCCGATACGAGTCCGGAAAGTTATGAGACAGCATGGAAGTCAACTCCTGATGTCGAAGATATCAACCAGGACTATACTCTTAACGAATACGAGAAGTATTACCAATACAGAGTAAGTATTCGTCCGGAGGATATGGTTGTCGGGCGTAACCATATTGCTGACAAGCGCGTGGCAAGTGTTAAATTGCGAAATGGTAATACCGAGGAGTGTACTTGGTATCTTTTCCGTATTCCTTTGCGTGGATACGAAAGCAAGGAAGGAAACATCCGCGACTTTACGAGCATCCGTTTCATGCGTATTTTTATGACCGGTTTCGAGGAAGAAACAATTTTGCGTCTTGCTACACTTGATCTTGTTCAGGGTGATTGGCGTACTTATCAGCAGCCTCTTTACACTGGCAATAATGTTTCCAGCGGTGGCGGAGTTCTAGAAGTAAGTACGGTCAGCATCGAAGAAAACAACGATAAGCAACCGGTCAACTATGTACTCCCTCCAGGCATTACTCGTATCACAGACCCGTCGCAGTCGCAGTTGGTAGAATCTAACGAACAGGCCATGTGTATGGTGGCTCGTAATCTTGGCGACAGTGAGGCAAAGGCTGTATATAAGAACTGTAATTACGATATGCGCCAGTACAAGCATTTGCAAATGTACGTCCATGCAAATGCTTTGGCTGAAAACATTACTGCGACAGCCGATGGCGAATGTAGCATCTTTATTCGTCTTGGTTCAGACTATAAGAGCAATTATTATGAATACGAAGTACCTTTGAAACTCACGCCGGAAGGGAATTACGACACATACAGTGCTCAAGGCTGTCTGGCTGTCTGGCCATCTGAAAACATGGTGGATATCGATTTCGATATGTTCACATCGCTCAAAAAGCAACGCAACGCACAGGCAAGTGTAGGAGTTGCTGCCATGAATCGCCTCTTCTCTACTTACGACGAGAATCATCCCAACAATCGTGTCTCCATTATGGGTAATCCTACGTTGGGCGAGGTGAAGACTATCATGGTTGGTGTGCGTAACAATACCAGCAAGACAAAGAGCATAGAGGTTTGGGTCAACGAACTCCGACTTCAGGAATTCAGCAATAGTGGCGGTTGGGCAGCGCAAGGCAATTTGCAGGTTCAACTCAGCGATCTTGGTTCTGTCAATGCTTCTGCCAAGATGATCACTTCGGGCTTTGGCGGCATTGAGCAGAGTGTTGCTCAGCGCAAGAACGAGGACAATCTCAATTACTCTATTACCACGAGTTTCGACTTGGGACGTATCTTGCCAGAGAAGGCAAAACTCACTGTGCCTATGTACTATAGTTACAGCAAGGAGAAGGTTTCACCCAAATACAATCCTTTCGATACAGACATGCATTTGGACGATGCACTCGATGCGCTTGCCAATGAGGAACAACGTGACTCACTGCGTAGTTTGACCAATCACGTAGAGACCAACAAGAATCTTTCTTTCAGTGGTGTCAGACTTAATATCAGCACCCGAAAGCATCCCATGCCTTACGACCCGGCAAACTTCACATTCGGTTATAGCCGTTCAACTCAACTTACCGAGGGGCAGACAACAGTTTACGAACGAGAACTGAACTGGAAGGCAAACGTCAATTATTCGTGGAGTCCCAACTGGAAACCATGGGAACCTTTTAAGAACTTGAAGGGTAAGAGTAAATGGTTGGATATTCTCAAGGCACAAAACTTGTCCTATGCGCCGCAGAATATCACATTCTCTACCGATATGAGTCGCAACTATTATGAGTTGCAGGAACGTGACCTCGAAAATCCGGGCGATTTCTCTGCTTTGCCTGCCACCTTCAGCCAGAACTGGACATGGAATCGCAACTTCTCTCTCAAGTGGGATGTATTCAAGTCGTTGCATTTCTCTTTCCAGAGCGGAACGAGGGCAGAGGTAGAGGAACCATATACGCAGATAAACAAGGATTTGTATCCCGACCGTTACGAAGCATGGAAAGATTCCGTGAAGTGGAGTCTTCGCAATTTCGGTCGTCCGCTCGATTATAGTCAGAATACACAGATAAGTTACAAGGTACCTTTAGAAAAGATACCTATCTTCGATTGGGTGTCCACCGATGTCTCCTACAATTCTACCTACTCTTGGAAGCGAGGAGCCGAACGTGCAGGTCGCCCGTCGCTTGGCAATACTATTAACACCCAGCGTACTGTCAATGTGAATGGCAAGTTCGATTTAGAGAAACTGTACAACCACAGTCCGTTCCTCAAGGAGGCAAACAAACGCTTCTCTGCCTCAAACGCAAAAGCCGGTGCAAACCAGAAGCGTATGGAGAAGGAAAAGGAAGACAAGGCTAAAAAGGAGGCTAAGGAGAAAGAAAAGGAAGCCCGGAAGAAGGCGGAACAGGAGGCTATGGAGACAGGCATTCCTCTGGACAGCATATTGGCCAAGAACGAGAAGACACCTTCCAAACAGGGTAATGCTTCGGGCGTCAGCACAAAGAAGAAGGCTGAGAACAAAGGCTTTGTTCAAGAAATAGTTCTCTATCCGGACTCCGACCTTGTTGTCTCCCACGGACAGAAGTCCAAGCGTGTTCGTGTCACTGCACGAGATAGCAGCGGCTTTGCCTATAACATAAAGTTCAAGAAGGTCGACGAGAACAGTATTCGCATTGTCAAGACACCGGTCGACACCACAAAGGTACGCTTGAATGTTGTGGCTTTGCCCAAGGCATCGGAGCAGAAGTGGTATGGTGTGGCACAGGCAGCAGCACGTTTCTTGATGATGTTGCGCAGTGTCAGTGTAAGTTATCGCAACACATACAACCTTACTGTCCCTGGCTTCCTGCCGGAGGTAGGCGATATGCTTGGACAGAGGAAGTTAGATGGCATCTTCTCGCCAGGCGTTGCTTTTGCTTTCGGTTTTGTTGACGACTCTTATCTCGACGATGCCAAGTCGAAGGGCTGGCTCTTGGGCAATGACAGTGTTGCAACGCCTGCCACCATTGCCGGCACAGAGGATGTGCAGGTGAAGATGACGTTGGAGCCTTTCACAGACCTGAAGATCGACCTCAATATGAGTCGCACCGACAATCGCAACAAGAGCATTCAGTATATGTATGGTGCACCGCCAACGCATAGCGGTTCGTTCAACATGACAACCATCAGCATTGGCTCTGCTTTTGCCAGTGGCGGTTCTGCAAGCAACGGATACTTCAGTAAGACATTCCAGACGTTCCAAAACAATCTGGACAGGTATCAGCAGCGCATCGAGGCCCGTTATCAAGGCATACGTTATCCTGCAGGAACAGGCATGAACGGTGTGTTCAATCCCGAGAATGGTACGGTCAACAAGTACAGTGCCGACGTTATGATTCCTGCTTTCCTCGATGCCTATACGGGCAGCAGTTCGCTCGACATCTTCCCGTCGCTGCTCAAGATGTTGCCCAACTGGACGGTCAACTACAAGGGACTCAGCAACCTGCCTTGGGTGAGAGATCATTTCAAGAGTGTCAACCTCACTCATTCCTATAAGAGCATCTATGCCGTGGGTGCCTATCAGTCCTACAGCTCGTGGGTAGAGTGCATGGGCAGTGGCGGATTAGGTTTCATACAGAATACCACAACGGGCTCTTACACACCCAACAGCCTCTTCGACGTAAGCACAGTCAGCATCAACGAGAACTTCTCGCCGCTTTTGGGTATCAATGCTACGCTCAACAACAACATGACCTTCAAGGCAGAGTATAGAACCACACGTGTCTTGAATCTGAGCATGACGAGTGCGCAACTGACGGAGACAGGCTCCAAGGACTTCGTCTTCGGTTGGGGTTACAAGATAAACGACTTCAACATTAGCAGTCTCTTCAGGTCCAAGAAGGCAAGTGAACAGGTTGCTGGCAGGACAAGAACCACCAAGGGCAAGGGAGCAGGTGCCAACCAAAAAGACGCAGCAGCAAACCAAAGTACAACACAGAGCCGTACAAGCAGAAGTAACAAACAGAAGATTGCCCACGACTTGAATCTGCGCTTCGACTTCAGCATACGCAACCAGAGTGCCATCAAGCGCGACTTGCAGACCAACCTCTGCGAGGCAACGAGCGGCAATATGGCCATCAAGACAAGTGCACAGATAGACTACACCCTGAGCCGTATGGTTACGCTGAGCCTCTTCTACGACCGCCAGCGTTCAGAACCGCTCCTTTCCAGCAGCAGTTATCCCACCATCACCCAAGACTTCGGCATGACCATGAAGTTCTCGCTGACAAGGTAGCGTATTGATAATGATGAAATGATTTATCCGCCCAATAAATAAACTTATGAAAACAAAAAACGTCTGGATGTTTTTGTTGCTTTTGGCAACTTGCCTTGTTGGCAGTAGTGTCTTCTGTAGTTGTTCGGAGGACGATGTAGAAGAAACTCCCCCTGCTACGGTTACGCCTCCTGGTGGCAATGCAACAGAGGAGAAGGACACTCACGAATATGTTGACCTCGGTTTACCTTCGGGCACCTTGTGGGCAACTTGTAATGTCGGTGCATCAAGGCCTGAGTTCCAAGGATATCTTTTTGCTTGGGGTGAGATAGAACCTAAAACAACGTATAATTGGAGTACATACAAGTACTGTGATGGCTCATATAAAACAATGACGAAGTACTGCACAAGTAGTTATTACGGAATAGTTGACGGAAAGATAGAACTTGAATCGTCAGACGATGCAGCCACAGCAAATTGGGGTAGCAACTGGCAGATACCATGCTACGAACAATTCAAAGAACTATTAGATGGCTTTAATACAACCACTTCATGGACGACCTTAAATGGTGTCAAAGGCCGAAGGATAACAAGCAGAAGCAACGGTCATAGTATTTTTTTGCCTGCTGCGGGTTACCGCGAGAACACGAGTCTCAACGATGCAGGTAGCGAAGGTAACTACTGGTCGCGTTCAGTCAGTACGATTGAAAACTACGCTTATGGCTTGGACTTATATTCTAACGGTATCGGTACGGTCAGCGGCAGTCGTTACTACGGCAAGAGCGTCCGTCCCGTACGTGTTAAAAAAAACAAGGAAAGTGTAGTTATGGTAACTAACATAGAACTTTTAAAAGATAAACCATATTTATATCTTAAGGATTTTACGTATTTAACTTCGATAGTTTTGCCTTGGTATGCTACAAACAAGAATGTAAAGTGGTACAGCAGCAACAATAGAATTGCAACAGTTAACCAAGCGGGTAAGGTGGCTGCAGTTGCTGTCGGCACATGCACGATTACCTGTTCTGCAACAGACGGTAGTGGTGTATGGGCGCAATGTGAAGTGACGGTTCGTGATGATAGTTCTGGGACATTGGATGGTCATGATTATGTTGACCTTGGCCTGCCTTCGGGCATATTGTGGGCGACTTGCAATGTGGGTGCATCAAAGCCCGAAGAATATGGTGATTACTTTGCATGGGGCGAGACAGAACCTAAAACGACATACAACTGGAGCACCTACAAATACTGCAAAGGCACTTATGATACAATGACGAAGTACTGCACAAGTAGTCATTACGGAATAGTTGATGGAAAGAGAAAACTTGAACCATCAGACGATGCTGCCATAGCAAATTGGGGGGCAGATTGGCATATGCCGAGTGATGGCCAATTCTATGAACTCGTCGATAGAGAATATACTATTTCAACCTGGATAACAATGAATGGCGTTTATGGCAGGAAGATAACCAGTAAGAGCAACGGCAACAGTATCTTCTTGCCGGCTGCTGGTTATCGCGGCGGTACGAGTCTCCATGATGTAGGTAGCGATGGTAATTATGTATCGAATTCTTTAAATCCGTGGGGCTGCATTTACGCTTCCTGTCTGTCCTTCGATTCTAGCACTGTTAGGGCGAACTATGATGTCTACAGTACTCGTTGCGTTGGCTGGAGCGTTCGCCCCGTCCGTGTGAAGAAGTAACTCCATAGTAAAAGAGAACAAGTGTCCTGCAGTCCATTTACCGGAAGGACGCGTCCTTCCGGCAAACTATACGTGTGAAGTTTACCAACTTCTCTGCAGAACTTGCCCGACTTCACGTGTGAAGTTTGTCAACTTCACTGCAGAAGTTTTTCGACATCTCTATGGTGCTGAAAAACAGGGCCTCTTTCTGCGGTATGATGTGATGATTCTCGTGGCAGGACAGCAATCGTTCAAACGGTGGCAATTTTGCGCTTATACATTATATATTATATAGTGAGCAGGAGACCCCGAAAAAACAAATCAGTCGCCTCTTCTGGTGGGGCGACTGATTGTTTTTCTGAAAGGAGCAAAAAAAAGTCGGGGTGACCCGACTCGAACGGGCGACCACCTGGTCCCAAACCAGGTGCGCTACCAACTGCGCTACACCCCGATTGCTTTTTCATTGACCATTGACCATTGACCATTGACCATTGACCATTGACCATTGACCATTGACCATTGACCATTGACCATTCTTGGTTTAGCACCAAGTCGCGCTTTTAATGCGCGGAGGACCATTGTCTATGGAGACTTAAGGCCCAATGTCTTGCGAAAAGCGGTGCAAAGGTACGACTTTTTATTTAAAACACAAAGCAGAGATGCCAAAAAAGTTGCAGTGAACATATTTTTTTATGTTTTTTCACTCAGGTCTTAATTTCTTCGTACTTTTGCGTTTTCCTATGTTAAGAAAACGACAAAAACACTTTAGTAGAAAGAATAAACACTTAGGATAATGAAAAAGTATAACTTTAATGCAGGCCCCTCCATCCTCCCTCGCGAGGTGATAGAGGCAACGTCTGCTGCTTGCTTGGACTTCGAGGGCAGCGGACTTTCTCTCATGGAAACAAGTCATCGTGCAAAGAACTTCCAGCCGATTGTCGACGAAGCAGTTGCTCTGTTCAAGGAACTGCTCAGCATACCCGAAGGCTACAGCGTTGTCTTCCTCGGCGGTGGTGCAAGTCTGGAGTTTTGCATGGTGCCCTACAACTTCCTCGAGAAGAAGGCAGCCTACCTCAATACCGGCGTCTGGGCAAGCAAGGCACAGAAGGAAGCAAAACTCTTCGGCGAAGTGGTGGAAGTGGCTTCCAGCGCCGACAAGAACTTTACATACATCCCCAAGAACTTCACCATCCCAACGGATGCCGATTACTTACACATCACAAGCAACAACACCATCTACGGTACAGAACTCCTCAAAGACATAGACAGCCCCATTCCGGTGATTGCCGACATGAGTAGTGATATCTTCTCCCGTCCCATAGACGTTAGCAAATACGGCATGATTTATGGCGGTGCCCAGAAGAACCTGAGCATGGCAGGCGTCACCTTCTGCATCATCAAGGAAGACTTGTTGGGCAAGGTGAGCCGTCCTATCCCCACAATGCTCGACTATCGTACACACGTCAAGAAGGGCAGCATGTTCAACACACCTCCCACAGTGCCCATCTATTGCGCATTGCAGAACCTGAAGTGGATTAAAAAGCAGGGCGGCGTCGAGGCAATGGAGAAGTTGGCCATCCAGCGTTCAGCAATTCTATACGAGGAGATTGACCGCAACAAACTCTTTGTCGGCACAGCCGAAGCAGACAGCCGCTCACGCATGAACATCACCTTCGTACTGAAGCCCGAGTATCAGGAACTGCAAGACGAGTTTATGGCATTTGCCACCAGTAAGGGCATGGTAGGCGTGAAGGGACATCGCGACGTAGGCGGCTTCCGTGCAAGTTGCTACAACGCTATGACCATAGAAGGTTGCGAGGCTCTCGTGGCTTGCATGAAGGAGTTTGAAAAGAGTCATTGACCATTCATCATTTACCATTGAGCATTGACCATTAATTCCAATGAGCAGAAATGCGAAACGACAATCAGATACTTTTTGACAGTAAGGCCTTCGCTCTTCGGATAATAAGGCTATACAATTATCTCAAGCAAGAGAAACAGGTGTATGTCTTGTCAAAGCAGTTGTTGAGAAGCGGCACAAGCATAGGGGCTAATGTCCGAGAGAGTGTCAATGCTCAAAGTAGAATGGATTTTATAAACAAATTAAACATTGCCCTAAAGGAGGCAAACGAAAGTGAATATTGGTTGGAACTGCTTCACGAATCAAATTATTTGGACGACCAACAGTTTGAGTCCATCTATAATGATTGTGGCAAGATAGCGGCGACTTTGACAAAAATCATAAGGACAACCAAAGCGACTGCAAACTAATAATGGTCAACGGTCAATGTTCAATGTTCAATAGACAAAATGAAAATACTTGTAGCAACAGAAAAGCCATTCAGCAAGGTTGCTGTAGATGGCATTAAGGCAGTGACAGATGCTGCCGGATATGAACTTATTCTCCTCGAGAAATATACAGAAAAGAGCCAGTTGCTCGATGCCGTAAAGGATGTCGATGCCATGATTATCCGCTCGGATAAAGTGGATGCAGAAGTCCTGGATGCAGCCAAGCAACTGAAGATTGTTGTACGTGCCGGTGCTGGTTACGACAACATCGACCTTGCTGCAGCCACAGCACACAACGTGGTTGCCATGAACACACCCGGACAGAATGCCAACAGCGTGGCAGAACTGGTGTTCGGTTTGCTCGTCTTCGGCGTTCGCAACATGTTCAACGGTACAAGCGGCACAGAACTGATGGGCAAGCGGCTTGGCATCTTGGCCTTTGGCAACGTCGGTCGTAATGTAGCCCGCATTGCAAAAGGCTTTGGCATGGAGATTGCTGCTTACGATGCTTTCTGTCCTGCAGAAGCCATCGAGGCTGCCGGCGTGACGGCTGTAAAGAATCAGGACGAACTCTTCGAGACTTGCGACATCGTGTCGCTCCACATTCCTGCAACCCCCGAAACAAAGCAGAGCATCAACTACGACCTCGTAGGCAAGATGAAGGAGGGTGGCATCCTTGTGAACACTGCACGTAAGGAAGTCATCGACGAAGAAGGTCTCATCAAACTGATGGAGGAGCGTAAAGACCTGAAGTACCTTACAGACATCAAGCCCGATGCAGATGCAGAGTTCGCAGAGAAGTTTGCCGGTCGTTACTTCGCCACACCGAAGAAGATGGGCGCACAGACAGCAGAAGCAAACGTCAATGCCGGCATTGCAGCAGCAAACCAGATTGTGGGCTTCCTTCGCGATGGAATAACTAAATTCAAAGTCAACTAATAAATTTAATAATTTAAGGATTTTATATTTAACGATTAGATACTAATGACAGAGGCCGAGTTGAAGGATAGGCTGATGAACTTTGCAATCAGAATCATTAAAATGGTTGATTCTATGCCTCATTCTATATCTTCTGCGGCTATTGCCAAACAAGTTGTACGTTCAGGCACTTCGCCGATTGCCAACTATCGGGCTGCATGTCTTGGAAAGTCTAAAAGAGATTTCTTGAATAAGTTAAAGATGGTAGAGGAGGAACTGGATGAAACAGGGATGTGGCTCGACATCATCATGGAAACAGAAATGCTCCCACGTAAACGCGTCAGCGCATTATATGCCGAAAGTCAAGAACTCCTGAAAATAATTATCAGTTCAATACTCACCGTACAGACTTCATTAAAATCGGAAGGCAAAGAAACTCCATCTACCCAATCTTCAAACAGATAATCTTCAATGAGGTTTATCAATGCCCAAACAAATCAATCCTAAAATATAAAATCTTTAAATCCTAAAATAATAAAGATGGCAAAAATAAAGCCTTTTAAGGGTGTTCGTCCACCGAAGGATCTTGTCGAGCAAGTAGAGAGCCGTCCTTATGATGTCCTTGACTCTGAGGAGGCTCGTTCTGAGGCTGGCGACAATGAGAAGTCGCTCTATCACATCATCAAGCCCGAGATTGACTTCCCTGTCGGCACAAGCGAGTACGACCCTCGTGTCTATGAAAAAGCCGTCGAGAACTTCAAGATGTTCCAGGAGAAGGGCTGGCTCAAACAGGATGCAGAGGAGATGTATTACATCTATGCGCAGACAATAGGAGAATCCCCCCTTGGGGGACTGCGGGGGGCTTCCGGCAAGACGCAATATGGTCTTGTTGTGGCTGCTGCTGTAGAGGACTACATGAACGGCGTTATCAAGAAGCATGAACTAACACGTCGTGATAAAGAAGAGGACCGCATGAAGCATGTTCGTGTGAACAATGCCAACCTCGAACCCGTATTCTTCGCTTATCCTGATAATGCCGTGCTCGATGCACTTGTTGCCCGAATAACATCAACGGTTCCGGAATATGATTTCATTGCTCCCGTCGATGGTTTCCGTCATCAGTTGTGGCTGGTCAAGGAGCCAGAAGACATCAGCACAATCACCGAGACTTTTGCCTCTATACCTTATTTATATATAGCAGACGGACATCATCGCAGCGCAGCAGCAGCACTTGTTGGAGCAGAAAAGGCAAAGCAGAACCCCAATCATCGTGGCGACGAGGAATACAACTTCTTTATGGCGGTTTGTTTCCCCGCAAGCCAACTCACGATTTTAGACTATAATCGTGTCGTTAAGGACCTCAACGGCATGACCGACGAGCAGTTCCTTGATGCACTTTCCAAAAACTTTGAAGTCACGAAGAAAGGTTTAGAGCCTTATCGACCTGCTGAGTTGCATGAATTCAGTCTGTATCTTGGAGGAGTATGGTATAGCCTCAAACTCAAAGAAGGTCTTTGCGACGAGAACGATCCCATTGGCAGCCTCGACGTAAGCATCAGCAGTAAACTCATCTTGGACGAGTTGCTCGGCATCAAAGACTTGCGTAGTGACAAGCGCATCGACTTTGTAGGTGGACTTCGTGGCTTGGGTGAGTTGAAGCGTCGTGTGGATAATGGCGAGATGAAGATGGCCTTGGCGCTTTATCCTGTCAGCATGACGCAAATCATGAATATTGCAGACAGTGGCAACATCATGCCTCCTAAAGCAACATGGTTCGAACCGAAACTCCGTTCGGGTCTTGTGATTCATAAATTGGATGATTGATATATACAAAACCATAAAAGACAAAAGCGAGGGTACTTACACTGAACTCAGGAGTAAGTTCCTCGCTTTTGCGCATCCTATCAGCACTGTCGAGGAGGCAATGGCACTTGTAGAGCAGTACCAGAAGAAGTACTACGATGCACGTCATGTGTGCTGGGCTTACATGATTGGAGCAGACAGAGAAACGTTTCGCTCAAACGACAACGGCGAACCGAGTGGTACGGCAGGCAAACCCATTCTTGGTCAAATAAACTCGAACGAGTTGACCGACATCATTATCCTTGTGGTCCGCTACTTCGGAGGTGTCAAACTTGGCACCAGCGGACTCATCGTGGCTTATCGTACAGCAGCAGCCGAAGCCATCGCCGCAGCAACGATAGAGGAACGACAGGTTGAGGCGACGTACGACTTCTCATTTGAATACCCCTTGATGACTGCGGTAATGAAAGTAGTCAGAGATATGAATGCACGCATTCTGGAGCAGTCATACGATATGGATTGTCGTATGTCTGTCAGCATACGAAAAGGTTTGCTCGACGAGCTGAAGACGCGCATCCAGAAAGCCATTTCACCTTTCTGATAGGAATCACTCGTTTCTTCAGACTTCATTCAGTAGAAACAGTGATGCTCTTTCCTAAGACATTGAACATTTAACAACTATAAACTATGAAAAAGATCATTTTAGGTATGACAGCAGTATTGTCACTCATGGCATGCAGTGATGGCAGTCGCCAGAATCCATTCTTAACCGAATGGAACACACCTTACGGTATTCCTCCTTTTGCAGATATTCAGGTGGAGGACTACATTCCTGCTATTGAGGCAGGTATTGAACAGCAGAACAAGGAGATTGATGAGATTGTTAGCAATCCGGAAAGTCCAACATTTGAGAATACGGTTGTTCCATTGGAATTGTCCGGCGAAATCTTGAGCAAGGTGTCGGGTGTCTTGTTTAATGTTTCCGAGACAGATCGCACAGACGAGCTCGATTCTGTTATGGAGAAGGCTTTGCCGATGCTTACTGAGCACGGGGACAACATTTCATTCAACAAAGGTTTATATGAGCGAATTGCTAAGATTTACCGTGCCGACCAGAGTCAGCTCAACCGAGAACAGCAAATGGTGCTGAAGAAACGTTTTGAGGCTTTCGAACGTAATGGTATTGGTCTGCCAGAAGAGAAACAGGCTCGTCTGCGCGAAATTAATACGGAGATGGCTTCCAAGTCGCAGAAGTTGGGCAACAATATCCTTTCGGAGAGTAATGCTTTCAAGGAGAAGTTCGGCATCAGTGTCTCCGACTATCCCAATGCAATGACTACGACAGATGACCGTTCTCTGCGTCAGGAAATGCTTGAGGCCTACACCATGCGTGGTAACAACGGCAACGAATTCGACAATGGTCAGCTTGTTCTCGACATTATGCGTCTTCGTATTGAGAAGGCACAGATTATGGGTTACAAGACTCCTGCAGCCTACATCCTCGAACCTAAGATGGCTCACGATGCAGAGACTGTGGATGCTTTCCTTGCCGACATCATGAAGGCGGCGGTGGATAAGGCAAAGGGCGAGGTGTATGATATGCAGAAACTGATGGACGAGGACATTGCGGCTGGCAAACTTCCTGTTGGCAGCAAGATAGAGCCTTGGGACTGGTGGTATTATGCAGAGAAGGTGCGTAAGCAGAAGTATGATCTGAACGAGGAACTTACGAAGCCTTACTTCAAGCTAGAGAATGTATTGAAGGGCATTTTTATTGCAGCAAACACTCTTTATGGCTTGAATGTGGAGGAGTTGAAGGACGTGCCTTCGTACAACTCTGATGTTGTTACTACTTATAAGATTACTGATGCTGACGGCAGTCTGCTTGCCATCTTTACCACAGACTATCTGCCTCGTGCCAGCAAACGCGGTGGCGCATGGATGAACAATGTTCGCGACCAGTATGTGGATGCTGAAGGAAATATGGTTCGTCCCATTATCGTGAATGTGGGCAACCTTTCGGAATATCTTACCATTGACGAGGTAGGTACTGTCTTCCACGAGTTCGGTCATGCATTGCATGGCTTGCTGTCGCAGTGTCATTATGCTTCTGTCAGTGGCACAAGCGTGGTGCGCGACTTTGTGGAGACCTTCTCTCAGTTCAACGAGAACTGGGCTTTCCAGCCGGAATTGTTGGCTCAATATGCCATCAATGACAAGGGTGAGGTTATTCCTGCCGAGTTGGTAGAGAAGATTAACAACTCCTTGAAGTTCAATCAGGGCTTTATGACGACAGAGCTTTGTGCGGCTTCAATCCTCGATATGAAGTGGCACGAGTTGGAGAGTGTTGATGGTATTGACATCGAAGCCTTCGAGAAGAAGGTTTGTCAGGAGATGGGACTCATTCCGGAGATTGGCCCGCGCTATCGTACTACCTACTTCAACCATATCTTCTCCAGTGGCTACAGTGCTGGCTATTATGGTTATCTTTGGGCTGAAGTGTTGGACAAGGACTTGTTCTCCATGTTCGAGGCTACCGGAAATGTATGGAATAAGGAGCTGGCAACCAAGTTCAGGCAGACTTTCCTGGAGAAGGGTGGCAGCGAAGAACCAATGAAGTTGTTCCAACAGTTTGCAGGACGTCTGCCGGACAATACGGCATTCTTGAAACGCCGTGGCTTGAAATAAGGACATAACACCTTCGTCTTCGAGACGGGGTCCTATTGTTACAGGGTTGGAGGACTGGTGCCTCCAGCCCTTTTTGTTTGTCGTACTTGGCAACTTCTTATGACAAAAAGGCCCAAAGGATGCCACCTCCTTTCGCCGAAGGCAGAAAGTTTCTTTACGACAGATGTTTGCAGAATAAAGAAATAGGTCAAAGGATAATCTACATGTAATGTGCCTTACATTGTAGTCTCCTTTGACCTATATGATGTGCTCTATGTGTTTGATTATGAACCGCGTGTGCTTGTTTTGATATTCTTGCACATTGGGCATTCAAACATCTACTGCCTAATTGGCCAACATCTACTGTTAAGTCGCCCCGAATGGTTAACCTATTTTGCCAATTAGGTTAACCTGTTTGACAGACTCTGCCCGCGGTGTTTGTTTCCGTGAAGCAGCAGACCTGTCTGCAAGGCGTCGCTGCTTAGTAGTTTTCGGCTTTAATCTGGAAGTAGCTCTTGGGGTGAACGCAAACGGGACACAGTTCGGGTGCCTTCTTGCCGATGACGATGTGGCCGCAGTTAGAGCATTGCCAGATAACGTCTCCGTCGCGAGAGAAAACGATGTCGCCTTCGATGTTGTTCAACAACTTGCGGTAGCGCTCTTCGTGATGCTTTTCGATGGCGCCTACCAACTCAAACTTTGCAGCAATTTCGTCGAAGCCTTCTTCGCGAGCCTCTTTTGCCATACGGGCATACATGTCTGTCCATTCGTAGTTCTCGCCATTGGCAGCATCGGCAAGGTTTGCTTGTGTGTCGCTCACCTGACCGCCGTTCAAGTACTTGTACCACAACTTGGCGTGTTCTTTTTCGTTGGCAGCAGTTTCCTCGAAGAGGGCTGCAATCTGCACATAACCATCCTTTTTTGCCTTTGATGCAAAGTATGTGTACTTATTACGTGCCATGCTCTCACCAGCAAAAGCCTCCTTGAGGTTCTGCTCGGTCTTGGTTCCTTTCAAATCTTTCATAGTCTTTTCTTTTAAAAATTAGCACTACAAAGTTACGAAAAAAATGTCATACAATACTACGAAGCACAGATATTTTTGTAATTTTGCAGCAGAAATGTCTTGCCTAAACAAAGAAAATATAGCCAGAAGCACCGGTGAGGTAGAGTATCACCCGTTGAAACCCTTCTTGCCGGCAGAGGCGAAGGTGCTGTTTCTCGGCAGCTTCCCACCTCAGCGAAAGCGTTGGTGCATAGACTTCTTCTATCCTAATTTCATCAACGACCATTGGCGCATCGAAGGACAGGTGTTCTTCGGCGACCGCAATCACTTTGTCCTTGAGGGGGGAAAGCGCTTCAAGCAGGATGAGATAGTGAGGCATTGTGAGGAGAAAGGCCTTGCCTTCTTCGATACGGCACAAGCAGTTCGTCGTCTTAAGGACAATGCTTCCGACAAATTTCTCGAAGTTGTTGAACCAACAGACATTGCCGCTTTGCTTGCACAACTGCCACACTTAAGGGCCATCGTTACTACAGGCGAGAAAGCAACCGAAACAATTTGTGCGACATTGCACATCGACGATTTGCCGAAAGTCAATACATCAGTCCCTATTTCTGCCCTCCATAATGCTGATGGCGAGCAGATATGCCTGTGGCGACTGCCTTCGTCATCTCGCGCATACCCTTTAGCCTTTGACAAAAAAGTAGAGGCATACCGCCGAATGTTTAGCCATATTGGGTTGTAATGTTGCCCAGCTCCTACAGACCTTTTATCCACTCTGCAATATCGCTCAGAACTTCCGCAGAAATAGTTTCTTCTATCTGTCGGTACTCATTCGTGTTGCCAGTAGAACAGTGTTGGAAAAGATGGTTAAGCCCAGTGTATTCCTTCACGCGATTCATCTTTGTCTTAGGAAGAAGTTGCTCGATGGCCGTGAGGTTCTGCAGGGAGATTACCTGGCAATCACGATTGCCGTTAATGGCAAAGACCGGACAACGTGTAGATTTGATGTCTGCAGACGGGTCATAATCAATAAACCATCGGAACCAGGGAGCCTTCAAAAGCTGTTCGTTCTTGCGAAGTTGCGCTATTGACGTTTTGGTTGGTATTCCCATCAACTCTGCAACACGATTTTGCTGCATCACTAAGAGCGTATCACCCTTAACGCCCGGGCCTGCCATCGATACAATGAAGTCTGTCATACCTTTTGCTCCAAGGATGAAAGCAATGGCACCTCCTTCGCTATGTCCAATTAAACCAACTTTCGAGAAAGCCTTCATTCCTCGCAAGAACTTAAGACCTGCCGCTGCATCGCGAGAGAAATCTTCGGTTGTAGCACTGGCAACATCCCCGCCGACGGAAGCCCCTGTGGCACGATCGTCGTAGCGAAGTGATGCAATGCCTTGCCGAGCCATGTAGTCGGCAATGACGAGAAAGGGTTTATGCTCGAAGATTTCCTCGTCACGATTCTGTTGTCCGCTGCCTGTGACAAGGAGGACAACGGTGGGTTTCTTATGGCTTTTTGGGTCGTAACCTATGGGCCAGGTGAGTGTTCCGGCAAGTGTTGCGCCATCTTTATCGTTTCGGAATGTTACTTCTTCTGTTGTGTAGGGATATGGTTGCTGTGGTGTCTGGGGACGTTTCACTTGGGAGATACCTCTTGTTAATTCAAGTGGTGCGGAGAAACCCATTTGTGTGAATGTCCCGTCGAGCTTGCCTTCTTTGAGTCGGGCTGAATATGTAATGCCGAGTGCTTCTACTTTTACGGCCAACGAGTCGTCGCTGAGATATTCTTTCAGAACGGGTATTCCTTTCGCGCTTTGGTCCGGACTGTCCATCCGGACTATAGTATATCCGTCGGCTTGCTCTAGATGAAAGACTATTGTAAGTGCGGAGGAGCCGACTTTGAGCTTGCCTGACCACGAACCGATCAGGGCGGTGGTTGCCTGGACTTGTGCTTGTGCTGCGATTGCAGTGAAGGTCAGCAGAAGGGACAGTAGTTTTCGGATGTTCATGACTTATGTGTTTGTTTATATGATGCTCTGTGTGACGGTGTTTTATAATGAGTGTAGTCTTTCGTTCAGCAGTTCCAATAGGTATTCCGGCTTTGTGTCTAATCCTGTGACGGTGATGGTGTCTTGTGCTTTTATTATGCAGGTGTCGGCGGAATGCATAATGCGCTTGATGATGTTGCTATTCGTTATTTCTTGTCTTCTTACATGACTTTTGTAGCGCACGGTTATGAATTTTGAGTCGCAGACGTTCTTTAGCGAGAAGGATTCTACGTCGGAAAAGTTTATTACCTTTGTTTCCGGGCTGTTAGTGATGAGGTACTTGTCGGTAATCGTCAGGAATGGCTGGTGTGTTAACCTTTCTTTCAGCATTGTGTATGCCATTACTATGGCGCAGAAGCCAAAGAAAAGAATGCTTGCCCAACCGGCTATCCATCCGAGCATGCTTTTGTGGATGTGGATGATGAGGATGCCTCCGCAGACAAGGAGGATGCTTGCTGTGATGAGGCAAAGCATCCTCCATGCGGAATGGTAGACTCGAACCTCTTTCATGCCTGAGTGTTATGTGGTTTGCTGGTATCTTTTTTCGATGGTGTTCCAGTCGATGATTTGCCACAATGCTGCAAGATGATCGGGGCGTCGGTTTTGGAAGTCGAGGTAGTAGGCGTGTTCCCAGACGTCGAAGGTCAGTAGGGGAGTGAGACCTTGCTGTATGGGGTTGGCTGCGTTTGCCTCTTGTGTGATGACGAGTTTGCCGTCTTTGTCGGCAGAAAGCCAAACCCATCCGCTGCCGAAGAGTGTTGCCCCTTTCTTCTGGAACTCCTCCTTGAAGGCTTCGAAAGAGCCGAAGTCGCGGTCGATGGCTTCGCCCAAGGCATTTGCAGGCTTTGTCTGCGTGGGTTTGCCAGTGAACTGTGAGAAGTAAAGTTCGTGGTTCAGGATTTGACCGGCATTGTTTAGCAAGCCACCACTTGCTTTGCAAACGATTTCTTCGAGTGTGGCATCCTCAAAATCGCTGCCGGGAAGAAGTCCGTTAAGGTTGTTGACATAAGCTGCCAGGTGTTTGCCGTGGTGGAAACTGATAGTGTTGCGGCTGATTACTGGCTCCAGAGCATTTGCCTCGTAGGGCAGTGCCATCAATTCATAGGTCTTCATAATTTCTCCTTTCTTTATGTGGTTTTGGCTCTGCAAATATAGCGAAATAAAAACACGTGAATAGGAGAAGGACAACTATTTTTCTCGAAGATATGAAAAATAATGTAGTGCGAGAGAATTTCCATGCAGGGATGCTCCAAAACATGGCACGTTAAGTTTGCCAAATAGGTTAACCTAATTGCCTCGAAAGGTTAACCATTCTTTGCGGAAAGGTTAACCTGTTTTTTATGATAACAATGGGGAGAGATTATTTCTCCAGAATCTTGCGGGCCTTGGCGAGAGCGACATCGATGTGGTCGCAAATGTGGTCGCTCTCCATGAGGTCGTAGAATCGAGCTTTCAAGAGCTGGCTGTGTACCTTCTTGTTAACACCGGAAAGAATGACGTGGATGCCTTCAGCGTGATTCATCTCGATGAGTGTCTGCAGATTATGTATGCCTGTAGAATCGATGAAGGGCACTTTTCTCATCCGGATGATGCGCACTTTCGGACGTTCACGACCGCTGTTTGCCATAAGGTCGTCAAACTTGTTGGCAACACCAAAGAAGAATGGGCCGTTAATCTCATAAACTGTGCAGCCCTGGGGTATCGTCAAATGCTCCTCGTTCACCGAAATGTCCGAAACATCTCCCAAGTCGATTTCGTCCTTGATAACAGAGATTTCAGTTGTCTCCATGATGCGCTTCATAAAGAGGGCGCAGGCAAGAATAAGACCAACCTCGATGGCGATGGTGAGGTCGAAGACAACAGTCAGGAAGAACGTCACGCCAAGAACAATCACGTCGCTCTTCGGATTCTTGAACAAGCCCTTGACTGTTCGCCAACCGCTCATGTTGTATGCAACAATGACCAATACCGCCGCAAGCGACGCCATGGGGATATATTCGGCATAAGGCATCAGCAAAAGCAGAATGGCCAGCAGGACAATGGCATGGATGATGCCTGCAACAGGCGTGCGGCCACCATTGTTGATGTTCGTCATCGTGCGGGCAATGGCTCCCGTGGCAGGGATGCCGCCAAAGAGTGGCGTAACCATGTTTGCCACACCCTGCGCAATGAGTTCCATGTTCGAGTCATGCTTGTCGCTGATAACGCCATCGGCTACTGCCGCCGACAACAGGCTCTCTATGGCTCCGAGAATGGCTATGGTGAAGGCAACCGGCATGAGTTTCTGGATAAGTTCAAAGGTAATGCTCGGAACAACCATCTCCGGCAGTTGTGCCTGAATTTGAAAACGGTCGCCAATCGTGTCGATTCCCTCAATGCCATACTGCTTCATAATGATGACAGCAATGGTTCCGAGCAGGATGCCATAAAGCGAACCGGGGATTTTGTTGAGGCCCGAAACCTTTTTCAATGCTTTAGGCAAGAAAATGATAACCAGCAGAGAACCAATGGCAACGATGAAATTCCAGAGGTTGAACGTCCCGATGTTCTGGGCATAGCAAATCCATTTCCCGATAAAATCACCGGGCGTCTTCAGAGGAACACGTATTACTTCACCGGTGTTGCTTATCGCAGTTTGCGTCAAACCGAGAATATCGCTGATTTGCGTCGTGAAGATGGTCAGCGCAATGCCTGCCGTGAAACCTATAATAATAGGATAAGGAATGAACTTAATAATAACACCCAGGCGGAAAGCGCCAAGAGCAATGAGGATGACACCAGCCAGGATGGTGGCAATGAGCAGACCCTGCAAACCATATTCTGGGTTGTTGACAATGCCATAGATGATGACAATGAAGGCACCGGTAGGACCACCAATCTGTACTTTGCTGCCTCCAAGCAACGAGATGAGGAAGCCTGCCACAATAGCAGTAATGATACCTTTCTCGGGAGTTACGCCGCTGGCAATGCCGAAGGCAATGGCTAATGGTAAGGCAACAATGCCCACAATAATGCCTGCCATCAGGTCTTTCATGAACAATCCCTCATTGTAATTCTTCAAACAACTGATGATTCTTGGAGTCATTCCTTTCATGTCTTTTACTTTAATGCTGCAAAAGTACAACAAATTGAACATTGAACATTGAACATTGAACAATTTTTTATAACTTTGTCGGCAAATTATTAACTTAAATCAACTTAAATATGTTTGAAGGACAACCCAAAGGTTTATGGACTCTCGCTTTGGCTAATACAGGTGAGCGCTTCGGATACTACACGATGCTCGCTGTTTTTGCGCTATTCCTTGGCGAGAATTTTGGATTCGATGCTGGTACAGCAAGCGAGATTTACACATGGTTTTTAACGGCAGTTTATTTCTTGCCCCTTGTCGGAGGTATGGCAGCCGATCGTTGGGGCTATAGTAAGATGGTCGTTATCGGCATCATGATCATGTTCCTTGGCTATTTGTTGCTCTCTGTACCTCTTGGCGGTGGCACAGTTGCAATTGCCGCTATGGGAGCAGCACTGTTGCTGGTTAGCCTCGGCACAGGACTCTTCAAAGGTAATCTGCAAGTGATGGTGGGCGATCTCTATAATGCCCCGGAATATGCAGACAAGCGCGATTCAGGTTTCTCACTTTTCTATATGGCAATCAACGTTGGCGCCTTATTTGCTCCGACGGCAGCCATTGGCATTATGAACTGGGCACAAACATCGCTTGGATATAGCAAGGCGGACTCTTATCATTTTGCTTTTGCTGTAGCATGCGTGTCTGTCATCGTCTCTATCCTAATATATTTCTTCGGTAAGAGCACTTACAAACAGGTATTGACAGTGAAGAAAGATAAGGTTTCTGCAGCACAAGAGAAAGTTGAAGATATGTCTCCCGCAGAAACGCGTGAGCGTATTGTATGTCTGTGTCTGGTGTTTGCCGTTGTCATCTTCTTCTGGATGGCGTTCCATCAGAACGGTTTGACGCTGACATGGTTTGCCGATGAGTTTACCGCACGCTCTGCAACTGGTGTTACTGGCATGACCTTCAATGTGATGAACCTCATCTGGTGCATCTTTATCGTGTATGGAATCTGCGGCTTGTTTAGTGGAGGAAGTTCAAAGGGCAAAATGATAAATGCTTTACTCGTTCTTGTTCCTGCAGCAATTTTAGGTTATAATTACGTAAAGACATCTGGCGATGTAGTAACAGTGGATGCACCTATCTTCCAACAATTCAATCCTTGTTTCGTTGTTGCGCTGACACCAATCAGCATAGCACTCTTCAGCTGGCTTGGCAAGAAGGGAAAAGAGCCTAAAGCACCAGTAAAGATTGGTTTGGGTATGCTTGTGGCGGCATGTGCCTATGTACTTATGATGGTTTGCAGCTTTGGCTTGCCAGCAACAAATCATCCTAATCATGTCTATGATTTCAACCCCAATCTTCTTATCAGCACTTATCTCATCCTGACTTTTGCAGAGTTGTTGCTTTCGCCCATAGGTATTTCGTTTGTTACGAAAGTTGCTCCTCCAAAGTATAAGGGCATGATGATGGGTGGCTGGTTCGTGGCAACGGCTTTAGGCAATAAGCTCGTTAGTATTCCCGGTCATATGTGGGATATGCCGCTTTACATTGTTTGGGGTACATTGATGGGCATTTGTCTGCTTGCTGCTCTCTTTATTTTCTCTATCATTAAGAAGCTCAATAAGGTTGCTTAAGGTGAAGCGACTTCCTCCTCTTTGGCTCTCATGTGTGCCACTGGCATTGCTGGTGGCACTCATTGCTTGTGTAGTCAGCATCTTTGGAGATGAGACGTTGGCTGGTGCTTCGCAACTGGCATTGCTGGTTGCAACAGCATCCTGCGTAAGCATAGGTATTGTAACGAACCTTATTTCATGGAATGATTTCGAACGAGCAGTAAGCGATAAGGTCGGAGGAGTCAGTTCTGCGATTATTATCTTACTGCTTATTGGCGCACTTGGCGGAGCATGGATGGTGAGTGGGGTAGTGCCTACTATTATATATTATGGTATGGAGATAATGAGCCCGAAGTGGTTCCTTGTTTCTGCTTGCCTCATCTGTTCGCTTGTCAGTGTGCTGACTGGTTCCTCTTGGACAACGATTGCAACCATTGGCGTTGCATTGATGGGAATCGGTAAGGCATTAGGTTTTTCGGAAGCTTGGATTGCAGGAGCCGTCATCAGCGGCGCTTATTTCGGTGATAAAATGTCGCCAATGAGCGATACAACTGTTCTTGCTTCCAGCACTGTCGGCACACCTTTGTTTACGCATATCCGTTATATGCTGTATACTACGGTGCCGACATATTTCATAACATTGACAATCTTTACTGTCGTAGGGCTTGGACAAGGCGAGATGGTTACTTCTCATGTTGCAACAGTTCAGCATGGTTTGCAGCAAATATTCATTATCTCTCCTTGGCTTATTCTCGTTCCAGTGTTGACATTTGTGCTTATCCTGATGCGTTTGCCCTCAATGGTTGTGCTTTTCCTTGCGACGCTTTTAGGTGTTGTGGCTGCAGTCTGGTGCCAGACGCACTTGCTTGACCAGGTGGCAGGAATAACCCATGAAGGCATTGCCCAGCGTATCCGTGGTGCTTTTATCATTGTTTATGGTAGCACCGACCTTGATACAGGTATACCAGAACTCAACGACCTTGTTGCCACAAAGGGAATGGCGGGGATGTTAAATACCATTTGGATTATTCTTTGTGCGATGGCTTTTGGGGCTGCGATGACGGCAACCAGAATGCTCGAAAGCATTATGCAGGCACTGCTTCGACTGGTTCGAGGGACGGTATCCCTTGTTGCGAGCACTGCCTTTTCGGGTATGTTTCTCAATATTGTCAGTGCAGACCAATACTTGAGCATCATCTTGACAGCAACAATGTTTGGCGACACTTACAAGAAGAACGGATATGAGTCGTGTTTGCTCAGTCGTACTTGCGAGGATAGTGCAACGGTTACGTCTGTGCTTATTCCTTGGAATACTTGCGGTATGACGCAGGCGAGTGTGCTTGGCGTCAGCACATTGGTTTATGCGCCTTACTGCTTTTTCTGTTACTTAAGTCCCATAGTAACCATTTTAGTAGCGGCATTTTTGCCAAAGAAGAACTTTTCCGAATGATGAAACGTAGTTTGTGTGTCATTGCGACATTCATTGCTTTGTGCTTTGCGCAAGCAGCAGAGTTGAGTTTGAAAGTTAGGTGCAGGTATTTGAACTTGCCAGTGTCGCATGAGGTTGAACGTTCTCGGCTTACATTTAGGGCAAAGGGCGTGGACGACCTTAATGTGGTTGCCCGTCTTTCTGCCAATCCGGAGTATTGGGTGTTCAAGGACATCTCTGCCTATAGGGGCAAGACTCTGACCATTACCTTTGACGGACCGGAGGATGCGCTCATGCAGGTTTATCAGTCAGATTCTATTCGTGATGCGGCTTCGATATATCGCGAAAGGAATCGTCCTCAGTTTCATTTCACAACTCGACGTGGCTGGATAAACGACCCCAATGGCTGTATATGGCACGATGGGCAGTATCATCTTTATTATCAGCATAACCCTTTCGAGCGCGAATGGGAGAATATGACATGGGGCCATGCCACAAGTCCGGATCTTTTGCACTGGACGGAGCAACCTCCGGTGCTGTTCCCCGACACTCTCGGCACGATGTTTAGTGGCTCGGCCGTTTTCGATAAGGACAATACTTCTGGCTTCGGAACGAAGAAGAATCCGCCTCTTGTCTATGCTTATACTGCCGACCGAAGTGAGAAGGAGGTGCAATGCATTGCTTATAGCCTCGATGGCGGTATGACACTGCATAAGTACAAGGGTAATCCGGTTATTGATTCGCACGACAAATGGCAGACTCGTGACACGAGAGATCCGCGTGTTTTCTGGTATGAACCAGGAGGTCATTGGGTTCTCGTCCTGAACGAACGGAACGGACACAGCATCTATACGTCTGCCAACCTGAAGGAATGGACATATCAAAGCCATGTTAATGGTTTCTGGGAATGTCCCGACTTGTTCCCTTTGCCCGTTGACGGCAATGCGGATGATGTTCGGTGGGTGATGTATGGTGCAAGCAATACGTATATGATAGGCCGTTTCGACGGGAAGGTCTTTACGCCAGAGAGTGGAAAACACCGTTTCTCTACAGGTGCCATATATGCTGCTCAGACATTCAATGATGTGCCGGACGGGCGAAGAATACAGATTGGGTGGGCGAACATCGATCATCGTGGAATGCCTTTCCGAGGGCAGATGTTGCTGCCGACGGAGTTGACTTTGCGTTCCACGAAAGATGGTGTCCGTCTCGTAAGCAAGCCTATCAAGGAGGTTGAAACGCTTTTGAGCCCGCTCTATAACAGCGAAAGTGGCCTGAAGAAGCAGGAGGCCAATGTCGCTCTGAACAAGGCACTCCCCCAAAGGGGGAGCGGGGAGGGGGCTAACTGCTTGCATCTCCGCGCTACACTGAACCTCACATATGCCACAAGTGCAGGGCTGAAGTTCGATGGGCAGACGCTTGTCGACTACGACCTCAACAGGAATACGTTGAATGGTCAGTTCTATTCTCCTCAGGACCCTACAAGCCTTTCGCTCACAATGGATATTTATATCGACCGCACCTCAATAGAGGTTTTCATCGACGATGGTTTGTACAGTTATTCCATGGAGCGCAGGAGGGCAATAGGAGCAGCCCAGAAGACAATACCCAAAGGCTTTGAATTCTGGGGCTCGGACATTAGTGTTAGCGACATCCGGCTCGATGCCGTCGAGAGTTGCTGGTAGGCGCGGCCAGCAGAAGGTGTTCTTCTACTTGCGGCCGCGAGAGAGTACGTAGCCCGTGGCACTCGTGCTGTCCTGTGATTCTTCGCCGTTGCTGCGGCTATAGGGAGCGTAGTACGGATAGTTGTCGTACCAATAGTCTCTTGAATCATAGCCGTAGATGTTGACATACGGTGTCCAGTTGTAATAATCGGCAATTTTACACAGGCGGAACGATGTGCCGGAGGATGCAAACGTGCCGGAGAAATAGTCGTTGGTCATGCGATAGTTGCTGATGCGCGTATCGAGTTCGTGGTCGTAATCGTAGGTGAGATAGATGTTTCCGTTGTTTACGGACCAGCTGAACTTGTAGTATTGATACTCGTATGGGCCGTATTCGTAGTAGTCAACCTGCGTTCCTCTGCCGTGTAGGGCATGGGCATAGGCAGGAATGAACGTGAGGCGTGTGTCGTAGGAGTCGAAGGTGTAGTGCCTGCCCCTGCCGTCTACATAGGTGTAATACATGCCGAAGTCTCCTCTCCATTCACCCGACAGAGCCATTGACTGGTTGGTATCTTCGATGTCGACGCAGGAAGTAAATGCAAATGCAGACATCATAAGTATGATAGCAATAAGGAAATAATGCCCCTTGAATTTGCCTTCCGTGTGTAACATTGCGTGTTTCATAATTCTATGTTTTAGTGTTTGTCTGCTGCAAAGTTACGATATGTTCGTTGCTTGTCGGTGGGGGATTTTCGAATTACTGCGGGGGAAATCCCTATTCTTGTTTATTTAGGCAGGCGGTAGCGTGTTTGTGCGCCTTTCCCTTCGCGAACGAGGCGTCCTTCTTCCACGAGACGGCCGAGGAGCCTTACAATGCGATAGTGTGTCAGTGTCTGTTCGAAGGCGATGGCAATGTCTTTGTGTGATGGTGTTTTGCCGGGAACAGCCCGTTGAGGTTACGGCGTAAAAAGAAACCCCCTTGCCGAAAACGGCAAGGGGGTAAGCCGAGAGGAGTTGTTCCCCTTATTTGAAGAGTTTAATTTCGCTGAGTTGCAGGCGAGTGCCGGCAGTCATCTGAATAAATTCGAAGCGATAGTAGCGGAAAGAACCTGTGCTCTTTGGCTTGAAACGATACTCCTGTTCGTTCTCGTCACGAAGTCTGCGAGTGCTTTTCTGCTCGTCAAGAACAGTCCAGTTCTGCTTGTCGTTAGAGCCGCTCATGCGCCATGTGATGGGGTTACGGCTGGGATATGTGTGGGTGTCGTCGCCCGTATAGAAACGGTACTCGTTGATGGGCGTTGGCTGACCAGCGTCGAGTACAACATTGTAGGGCATCTGGCGGGGCTCGTCGATACACCACTTCGAGAATAAATAGCCGTCTGCCACCATGTCTGCGCCTTCTTTTTTGCCTTGGCCGGAACCGCTGACAAAGGTCGTTTTTACGGGCGTCTGCACGGTATTGTACAAGCAGATTTCGCTGAGTTGAAGACGTGTTCCGTCGGCCACCTTGATGAATTCAAAGCGGAAGTAACGGAACTTGCTCTTGGCATCGGGCGATGTAGGCTTGAACCTGTACTCCTGTTGGTCCTCAGCCGGCAGGCTGCGGTTGTTTTTCTGCTCGTCGATGGTAGTCCAGGTCTCCTTGTCATTTGAACCACTCACTCGCCAAGTCACAGGGTTACGACTGGGATAAGAACTGGTGTCATCACCCGTCATGAGGCCATACTCGGCAACGTTTGTCTGCAGACCTGCATCGAGAATAATCGTGTATGGCATCATTCGAGGGAAATCGATGCACCATTTTGTGTTGATCTGACCATCGCATGCCATGGCAGCACCTTCGCTGCCACTGCGACCTGTTCCGCTCACAAAGGTTGTCTTGATGGCAGGTTGAGCAAACGCGCTGCTGCATGCAAGAACAAGCATAAGAGATAAAAGTTTTTTCATGTAGATATGTATTAATTTAATTTCGTAGTGCAAAATTAGCAAAACTTTTGAATTATCCACCGCCCAGCGCTGTAAATTCGTTATAAATTCATAACTTTGCACCGAATAAACTAAAAATTAACTATGAAAATTAACCTTAAAAGCCTTGCCATGGCATTTTTGATGGCACCAATTGCAGCATTTGCAGAGACTGAGCCCGTGGATTATGTCAATCCTTATATCGGCAGTATCAGTCATTTGCTTGTACCTTGTTTCCCAACCATTCAGCTGCCGAACAGCTTGATGCGTATTTATCCGTCACGAAACGATTATACAACAGAATATATCGACGGCCTGCCAATCGTTGTGACCAACCATCGCGAACGTAGCGCCTTTCGCCTGAGTGTAACTCAAGGCGAAGAGCTAAGCCCCATCATCACTACGACCTGGGATAACGAAAAGGTTACTCCCTACGATTATCAAGTGCAGATTGTAGATAACTCCATCGATGTTCACCTTGCAGTCTGCCATCAGAGTGCTATCTACGAACTAACCTTCCGCGACCCCTCAAAGCCAGCGACTGTACTTTTCTATACTCAAAATGGCAAAATGCAGGTCGACGGCAGAACAGCATCCGGCAGTCAGCGTCTGAGCAGAAACATGAGTATCTATCTGTCGGGCGAGTTCGATGTAGAACCGGAAAAGGTAGGTCTGCTTTACGACGGTAAGATTTCCGACAAGAAGATTACCGAAGAACCCCGTGCTTGTGCAGCCCTTCGCTTCCCCGCCGGCACAAAGAAAGTATGCTTCCGCTACGGTGTTTCTCTCATCAGTCAGGAACAGGCACAGAAGAACCTTAACAGAGAGCAGGCCGACGCATTCGATATTGCCAAAGTCATCAAGGACGGACGCAAGGAATGGAACGAAACACTGAGTACAATCCTTGTCAAAGGCGGAACAGAAGACCAAAAGGCAGTCCTCTATACATCCTATTACAGAACCTTCGAACGCCCAGTTTGCTTGAGCGAAGACGGACGCTATTTCTCCGCATTCGATGGTAAAGTACATGACGACGAAGGTAAACCCTTCTATTCCGACGACTGGATTTGGGACACCTACCGTGCCGCACATCCCCTCCGCGCACTCATTCAGCCCGAAAAGGAAGAAGATATTATCGAAAGTTATCTGCGTATGGCAGAGCAGATGGGCACGAAATGGATGCCTACTTTCCCTGAAATGACAGGTGATACACGACGCATGAACAGCAATCACGGTGTTGCAATGGTGGCCGATGCTCTGTGGAAAGGCCTTGACGTAGATGCAGAAAGAGGTTTCGACTATTGTCGTCGTGGCATAGAAGAGAAGACATTGGCACCTTGGTGCGGCAACCCTGCCGGATGGCTCGACAATTTCTACAAGGAGCACGGCTATATTCCTGCTCTTGCAAAAGGCGAGAAAGAGACTGATCCCAACGTGCAAGGTTTTGAAAACCGACAGCCCGTAGCAGTCACGTTAGGTACAAGCTACGACGAATGGTGCTTGTCGCGCATAGCAGAATTTATGGGTAATAAGGATATTGCAGACAAGTATCTTGCGCTGAGTTACAATTATCGTAATGTCTGGAATGCCGATACACGATTCTTCCATCCTAAAGATAAAGACGGAAACTTCATTCCCAATTTTGATTATCGCTTCAGTGGCGGTCTCGGAGCTCGCGAGGCTTATGACGAAAACAATGGTTGGACTTACCGTTGGGATGTTCAGCACAACCTTTCAGACCTTGCCAAATTGATGGGAGGCAGAGAGGCAATGGCTCAAGAACTTGATAGAACTTTTGCCGAACCAATGGGGCAAAGCAAATGGCAATTCTATGGCCAATTGCCCGATCAAACAGGTAATATCGGTCAGTTCTCTATGGCAAATGAACCTTCGCTCCATATACCTTATATATATAACTATGCCGGTGCACCCTGGAAGACACAGAAACGTATTCGCCAGTGTCTTGATACATGGTTCCGTAATGATGTGATGGGCGTTCCTGGAGACGAAGATGGTGGTGGTTTGACCTCGTTTGTTGTGTTCTCTTCACTTGGTTTCTATCCTGTTACTCCAGGTTTCCCTGCATATAATATCGGCTCTCCTCTGTTTACAGACATTCGTGTAAAACTGCCAACAGGCAAGGAATTGCGTATTATAGCCAAAGGAAGTAGCCGTGAAAACAAGTATATTCAGAGTGCAACACTCAATGGAAAGACTTGGGACAAACCATGGTTCAGTCATGATGACATAAAGAATGGCGCCACCCTCGTGCTTGAGATGGGCAGTCAGCCCAACAAGGTTTGGGGTAGCGCCGAAAGTGCAACGCCTCCTTCTGCTCCAGTGAAGTAGGAGGGTTAGTAGATTTTCTTTTGTCCGTTAACGATATTAATGCCTCTTTGTGCTTTCGAAAGGCGTTGGCCAGCGAGGTTGAAAATGATTTTTTCTACGGCATTATCTCTTGTTGAGGTAATGCCGTTTGCTATATCCTCTTCTGTAATTGTGAACTGAGGCCCCGAAGCAAAGGCGGAACCTGTGTAGGTTGCATCGATTGTCTGTACTCCCCATGTGTAGGTTCCAGGTTTAGATGGTCGGTATCTCCATTCTGTTCTTGGTCCGATGCGGCCAGGGCGGTTTACTTTTCTAATGCCGTCTTTTGTGTCGCCTATGAAAGAGGGTGTACTGCAAAGCAAATTGCCTGTTTCGTCTTTAATATAGACTTCGTAGGTAAATCCCTGTTTGGCAGAAGCGGGCATTTCCCAACTGAGTGTAACGATGCCATCCTGTTGGCTAACAGAAGGGTTGAGTGGAGCTTCTGGCCGTGAGATTGGGGGGAGGAGATTATAACATAAGATGGCATTGTCTCCGTATTGTTCTGCACTGAGATAGTTCTTATCTTTTGTCTCGCCGATGAGCAGGAAGTCTTTGCGTCCGTCGCCGTTGTAGTCGGGGAATATGATGCTGGCTCCTAATGCTCCGGGAATGGTTATACTGCGTTTAAGGCGTCCGTTTCCGTCGTTGAGGTAAAGCATGCCGCAGAAGACGTTAGATTTTGTACCTCCGAGCATTACGTCGTAGTATCCGTCTCCGTTCCAGTCAATGATGCCTGCAGAGTTGTTGGCAGAGGAGGACAGTGCGTAGATGTCTGTCTGCAGTTCGCTGCTGATGGCGCTGAAGCTGGGGATTTCTGTTTTTTTGTTAGCATAAATGCGTTGGCGAGCAGTGGCTTCTCCGGATGAGGCTTCTCCTTGCCCTGCAAGTAGGATGTCGAGCCAACCGTCGTTGTTGAAGTCTGCGACCTGTAATGTTCCGTTGGATTTGCGTTTGATGTCGGCTCCTTTTTCGCCAAGGCCAAGGCGGATGAAGTGACCGCATTGGTCGGGGTTGTTCATGAAGACATCGGTGAAGCGTACTTGGTCTTCTTTGCCATCTACAACGGCAGAGATGACGAAGTCTTGCAGGCCGTCGTTGTTGAGATCTGCGGGTTGTATGATTGCTTCGCGGAGCAGGTATTCTGTGTCGTATGGTTCAATGTTAAAGGAGAGTGAGATTGCATTGTCCGATTGGTTGTGCAGGATTATGTTGTAGTTTTCTTCTCCCTGGTGTCCAGCAAGGATGATGTCGAGCCTGCCGTCATTATCAACATCTATGATTTCTGCATTGCATGCTGCTTTGATATTGAAGTTGCTGGCGTGTGTTCCATTGGAATTGAGTATGGAGAACTCTGCGGCGGTGAATGTTCCGTTGCCGTTGCCTAAGAAGATTCCTTCGGTGATGTCATCGGTTTCGATGTTCGACTGGTCGAAGGCAATGATGTCCATCCATCCGTCGTTATTTATGTCGCATGGGACGAGAGAGGGTGATTCTGTCAATTCGTAGAAGGCAGGTGTCTTCGAGGTCTTTGTCCATTTGTGTGTGGTTGGACTGAAGAGGGCAAGATATGAGATGTTCTTTTGTGTTGTTTCGTTTGTGGCGGAGTTCTGAACGCTGGTTGACCCACCGGCCACGATGTCTTGGTAACCATCATTGTTCAGATCTGCGGTGACCGCTCCGCCATTCTTAAAACCCCAGGATTTCGTGATGAGTTCCGGGTTGTACGGAGCAGTTGTGGAGAGCGTAGGGCGTATGACGGGGTCGTTCAGCATTACGAGGTTGTTGCTCCGGAATTGCATGGTTCCGATATACATGAGTCTTGAGTGAATGCTTTCGGTGCTGTTGTGTGTGTGGAAGACTATGCGTAGGGCTCCTTCTTTGTCGTAGAAGAGCGAATGGTGTCCTGTGCCTACGAGGTCGTCCCAGCGTCGAAGGATGGGGTTGTTGGTGTATTTTGTCCAGGTTCCGGTGGCGATGTTGGTGGTATAGGCATAGCCAACGGCATAGTCTTGGCTTTCGTAGTGATTGCCAGAGTATGTGAGGTAGTAGCGTCGTCCTTGTTTTATGATGTTCGGACCTTCGTTGATGCGCCCCATTTTCAGCTCCCAACTCTGTGATGCAGCGAAGCATTTGCGCAGTGTGCCTTCTACTGGTGTGATGAAGTCGTCGCTGAGTTTAGCCTGCCAGATGCAGTTGCCGTCGGTGAAGCGGACGAAGAAGATGTAGGCTGTGCTGTCTTCGTCGATGAAGACATGTGAGTCGATACACTTCTCGCTGCCAATGAGTTTTTCCATTTGGTAGGAGCCTACTTGTTTGAATGGTCCTTTGGGTGATGTTGCGGTGGCAGCGTAGAGGTGCTCGTTGGCCGAGTAGTACATGATGTACTTGTTGCCGATGCGATAGACTTCGGGAGCCCAGAACCATTGTGTTTCTGTGGTATTGGTTTTGTTGAGGGCAAGCCCTTCGTATTTCCACACGCGCAAGTCGTCGCTCGTATAACAGCGAATGCCGTTTGCGTCGTTAGTGCCGTAGGCGTAATAGGTGTCGCCGTCGAGCAGGATATAGGGGTCTGCCAGTGGAATTTGACTCTTGCCGCCTTCTGCAAAAATGTAGAGGGGGACGAGGAGTAGCAGTGAGAGGAGTAATTTCTTGCTGTTCATGTGTTTTTACTTTTAGTTGTGTGTTGTTGCATTTCGTTTGCCGTGTAAAAAAACATCTACTGTTAAATTGGTCAACAAGGTACGTTGAGTCGGCCGGAAAGGCACGCCTAATTGGCTAACTTGGCAGTAGATGTTTTTTGATTATGCAGGGGAGGGTTGTCTCCCCGGCTTGCGGAGCGATAAATCCCTCTATGTTATTTCGCTTCCCAACCGGCAGCTTTCGCTATCTTTTTGCTGATTTCCGTGTTGTCGAATCTGCCGTGGAACAACTCTGCACCAGCACCGATGGCAAAGGCGGGGACGTATCCGTTGCTGTGGCCGCCACTTTGCCAGCCAATCAGAGCACACTCGGATATGATGTGTTTCACGGTGTTGCACAAACGGTCGGCACCGCTTTTGCCTTCTTTGAATTCGTTCCAAGAGCGTTCCAGGCGTGCAGTCTGGTCGTCGCTCACCTTGATGCTTTCCCAGAAACCAAAGTTTTCAGTAAGGAACTTCTTCGCTTCTTCCCATGTGAACTTGTCGCCCTTCGCGTCCTTCATTGCTTTCAGTTCGCGTTCCAACTTGACCATGCTCATGCGTTGGTGCGAGATGGCTTTGAGGTTCAACTCGTAGGGGCCACGGCCGAGGGCAAGGCCGCCCGTCTCGTGGTCGGCAGTAACGACAATGAGAGTCTCGTCGGGATGTTGCTGATAGAACTCGTAGGCAACCTTCACGGCATTGTCCAGGTCAATAACTTCTGAAACAAAAACGGGGTCGTTTGCATGGCAAGCCCAGTCAATCTTACCGCCTTCCACCATGAGGAAGAAACCGTCCTTGTCGTCTTGCTTCTTCATGAGGAAATTGATGGCAGCACGAGTGATGTCTTGCAGAGAGAGGTCGTCCTTAGAGCGGTCGAGAGCATAAGGAATAGAGCCACGGTCCACCTTGCTTGCCTCCTCTGTTTGGAAGAGAATCATCTTGTCCGCCTTCTTCGACTTCTTTTGGTAGTCCTTGTAACCACGAGCAATAGTGAAACCGTTAGACTTTGCCTGTTCGTAAAGGTCGGAACCGCCATTGGGATTGTTTGGGCTGACAAAATCGGATGCGGCAAAGAAGTCAACATCGGTTTTCGTCAGTTGCTCGCCAATTTTGTAACTTTCGTTGCGACTGCCGACGTGTGCGTAGAACGATGCAGGAGTGGCATGGTCGATGCTGACACTCGTGGTGATGCCGACAGCAGCATCAGCCTCCTGTGCCCATTCCGCAATGCTTGTAATGGGTGTTGTCAGGTCCTTCAGCACACCCAGCGCACCATTCTTCGTCTTGTTACCAGTAGCAAGAGCCGTTCCTCCGGCAGCAGAGTCGGTTACACCATTTGTGGCACTCTGCGTATTGACGAGCCCAACATTGGGGAAACTGGCAAAGCATAACTCCTTAATGCCAATTCTTCCTTCGAGCGCACCAAGATACGTCTCGGCAGCATTAACTTGATTCACGCCCATGCCGTCGCCTATGAAATAAAAAACATATTTGGCTTTACCTTCGGCAAAGCCGACAAGAGCAATCAGCAGGATGCTCAAAGTGGAAAAAAATCTTTTTGTCATATCTGTTTTGGTTTATGTTTAATGTAAAACTTCGTGCCACAAAGTTACAAAAAATAAGCACAAACTCCCGCTAAAAACAGAGCCTTTTCTCCGAAAAACATAAAACTTTAATGGAATTTTATGATAGAATATGAATATTTTGTACCTTTGTAAGCAAAATCAAATACAATTTTAACCCATGAAGAAACTTATATTTCTCCTGTTTTTGTCAGCGTTTACAAAGTCAATGGCCCATCCCGATAGTCTGACATTCGCAGTGCTGGGCAATTCCATTTCTACATATTACGATTACATCCCTTCGGGTTATTCTGTTTATTATAGTCAAGACCGTGAGAAAAGTTATGGAATTCAGGTGGGAGACACCTGGTGGATGCAACTGAGCCGCCTCTCTGGTCTCACTTTCCTTGCAAATGCTTCATGGAGTGGCAGTCGTGTTGCAGCCGATGCACTCAACAGCAATTCACCATTTCTCAGTAATCATCGCGTAAATGCCTTGGGCAGGGCAGGTGATCCCGACTTCATCTTCATTGCGGGAGGAACTAATGACTGGTATGCTGCGCAAGTGCCTTTAGGCTCATACAGAACGGAAAACTTTACGGATTCCCTTTCTTTTCGAGGTGCTTACCAGCGGCTTTTGTACAAACTTACCACCTGGTATCCTCAATCTCGTATTGTATGTCTTAGCATTTTCCCCAGAGGAAATGGCGTAAACGACAAGAATTCCCAGGGATGGTCGCAGGCTGATGCCAATGCCAGCATCAGATACATTGCCAAACAGTTCGGACAATATTACGTCGATTGCACAACAGTTCCGTGGAGCAATAACTGGAGTGCTACGACTCTCGACAAACTTCATCCCACAACATTTGGTAGCACTCAACTTGCCGACCACATCTATGATGCGTTGATATCACAACGAATCATCACGCGTGGCTTGAAGCGTTCTGACGAAGTCGATGAGGCTGAGCGGCTGCTCGATTTGAGTTTTACGGAAGAAGGTATTGTAAACAATGGTACATACGATGCCAAGGTTGGCAAACGCGGCACAGCAACTACGCTTTATGATGCAGCCAACAATGTTTATCTTGGTTGTACAAAGGCAAAATCATCAGACTTTTTCTATGCAACATATGACGAAGAAACGTCACTTGCCAACGCTTTCAACAGTAATGTGACATGGGAGATGCTTGTGCGCCTCGATGCTATGGCAGACGCATCCGGCAACATTGGCAGAACTTGCATTCTCGGAAACGAAGAGGGGAACGGCGGTTGGGCTTTCTATAACTCTGCCCTTGCAAGCACTTTCTCCTACTGTCATGAGAGTGGGGTAAAGAGTACGATGAAGAGTATTACGGGCGACTCCATCCTTGTGGCCGGCAAGTTTTACCATCTTGTTGTGACGATGGACAGAATGAGCCATATTATGCGGTATTATTTGAATGGCAAACTTGTTTGTACAGGCACACGTGCCGGAACGGATATGCCGTTCCCTTTATGTGGAACGATAAAGGGGCGCAGGGATATGTGGATTTGTTTGGGTGGAGATGCCACTT
The DNA here is from genome assembly GCA_017631315.1 of Bacteroidaceae bacterium. Classification (GTDB taxonomy): domain Bacteria; phylum Bacteroidota; class Bacteroidia; order Bacteroidales; family Bacteroidaceae; genus Physcousia. Next base: position 155,402 of record JAGBTN010000018.1, read on the forward strand.
CGGGTTCTGTTGGCGGTAGTGCGGAGAATTCGTCTGCCTGTAGTTTTGTGTTTGCAAGAATATATGATGGTGCGCTCTCGCAACGAGCCGCTCTTAAACTTTACAACGCAGAGGTGAAGGCTTTTACCGAGCCGCAATCGGTATGTGGCAAAGAGCTTTTCCTGGATTGCGAGTTTACATCTGACGGGGCCATCAATCGTGCATCGGGATTTCAGCACAGGCCTGTTCAGATGGTGGGTGAGGTGCCGATGAATTATAATGCTGATTATAACCTCTACGAGGCACAGTTCAATAAGGTCAGGACGCACCTGTTCAAATACAACATTGGTGATTCGCCGTTGATTATGAGTCAACTTTCCGATGCCTATAGTGTGGAAGTCTTTTGTAGAAGCAGCAGTGCCAAGCCTACTGCCAGTATTCGGCCGCTTTCTTTTCCTAACGGTTACGGAACAGGACTGCAAATGAGTGCCAAGGGCAACATCGGCTATACGACTACTACACAGGGCAACAAGGCCGACGGCACTTTTACTAAAACCCAGTGGTCGTGGTTGGAAGATGGTTGTTTGACAACGGACTACACGCATTACGTCATTGTTTTCGACCGCATGAATTATACGTCGCAACTTTATGTCAACGGAGAACTTGCCAATACGCGTTGGCTTACTTTCAAGGAGTGCCCTGTTTATGAATGGGCTCCTTCTTCGTGGTTTGCTATAGGAGGTGATGCAAAAGGCAATTATGAGACTGCCATGCAGACTGGCTCCTATCCTTATATGGGCGATGTGGCAATGGTACGTCTGTATGGCAGGGCGCTCAATGCAACTCAGGTGGGCGAACTTGTGGGTATCATCGGCAAGCAGGAGATGAGTTATACGCTTGGCTCCAATGGTTATGCTGCCGTTTGTCTGCCTTATGTGTGGCAGGTGCCAGAGGGCTACTCTGCTTACATTGTTTCGGAAACCACTTCGCAGTCTGTCGTGCTGAATGCGATTGCGAGGGCGGGCGACTATGTGCCTTACGGGACACCGGTTTTTGTAAAGGGTGCTCCAAAGTCAACCATTACGCTCAAGGCCTTGAAGAAGAATGAGGTAAAGGCTGAGTATCTGACTGCACAATGGCCGCAGAATCTGCTTTCGGGCGTATATCCCGGGAAGACTTTGACTGCGGGCGAGGGTTTTTATTTCAGGAGTACAGGCGCTCATCTCTACCGTGTGACAGGAAATGTGGAATTGCCTCCGTTCAGTTGTTACCTTCCTTCTGCCGAACGTCGGGCGTATTTCACTATTGAGGAGGCAGAAGATGCTGATGGCATCGCTTCTCCCCAATCGACTTGCGAGCGAGAAATCTCCGATGCCATCTATGGCCTTGATGGTCGTAAGGTTGAAAAAACTGACGTGAAACACGGCGTTTATATCCACAGGGGGAAGAAGATATTAAGATAGTTTGAAGAGAAAAAATCTGACAAGATATTGGGAAGTCTTGCCGTACGGAACACCGATGTCGGCAACTTGCTGCAGGTAGTTCCCCAACATCCCACGTTAAGTCGGCCAACTAAACGTGTATAGTTGCTCGACTAAACACGTGAAGTTTGCCTGTTGACTATGCCCTTTTTGATGCAAAAACGGGGTAAAATTTGCTACAAACCATGCCTTTTTGCCCGATTTATGCTGTGAAGGCAGTTTGTGAGATGTTATAAGTATCTAAAAACAAAGCAGTTCCTGATTTTTGTAAAAATAGCCTGATTAGTCGCCTTGCGTGCGATTTCTTCAAAATTTCTTGTATTAGTCGGGCAAAAACGAGAAAAACCATTACAATATCACCGCTCAAAACCATGCTGCAAGCTATGTTAAATCGTTAAAGGTTGTTAAACATTAGTACCTTGCGATACAAGGTATTCAAAAAACAGGTAACTTTGCATCGGTGAAAATCATTTTAGGTACACGATGAATACAGACAATACAAAATCGCAGATGCGCAAGGGGATGCTCGAATACTGCATTATGCTACTTTTGCGCCATCAGGCTTGTTATACCAACGACATCATCCAGCGTTTGCGCGAAGCCGAGATGATTGTGATGGAAGGCACGCTCTATCCATTGCTTTCACGCCTCAAACGCGACGGACTGCTCGCATACGAGTGGCGCGAAAGCACACAGGGGCCACCACGCAAATACTATCTCCTTACCGACGAAGGGCAGCAAGCTCTTGCCCAACTCAATGCCAGTTGGGAGGAAATACAGCGAACAGTCAATCTGCTGAAACAGTAATTACATAACCATAACAAACATATCACAATGAAAAAGAACATCAGCATCAATCTTTTCGGCGTTCTATACAATATAGACGAAGATGCATATAACCTTCTCGACAGTTACCTGCAGAGCATGCAGCGCTATTTCAGTCGCCAGGAAGGCGGAGCAGAAATAGCCGACGACATAGAGCATCGTGTGGCAGAACTTCTGTGGAAACGTCGAGAAGCAGGCATGACAGCCGTCGACATAGAAGTCGTAAAAGACATAATTAAAACTATAGGTAACCCCGAAGAAATAGCCGACGACGGCACGTCGGCTGCCAAGGACCCCCAAAATTTCAAGGAAAGTTTCGGACAATTCTGCGATGATGCCGGCAGGTTTGCACACGACACATACCACCGAGGCAAAAGTTACATGGCCAAACGCCGCTTCTATCGCTGTGCCGACGACAAGGTGCTAGGCGGCGTCTGCTCGGGACTCGCCACTTATTTCAATGCCGGAGAGCCTGTCATATGGCGACTTGGCGCTATTGCTCTCACACTGCTCGTGCCCGTCTTCCTGATCCCTATTGTCTATATCGCAATGTGGCTCATTACACCCGCAGCAGTAACTTCGGAAGAACGCTTGCGTCAGCAAGGAAAAGACGTCAACCCCGACAATCTGGCTCAGCAAGTTGTCGACGACTCACAGCCCATCATCGTGGAGAAAGAAAACAATGGCTGCCTGAAAGGAATACTTGTTGTTATTGTAATATGCATCCTGGTTCCCGTCATCGTTGCCTTAAGCATCTGGGGGAAATTTGCATGGCACATGTTCGATATCCTGTTGCCATAACAACAAATCGACTTCATCCCCAAACACATTGAGCAATGCAAATGCAACAATCAGCCAGTTTTTTTGCCACAAACATCGCAATATCAAAAAAATAATCGTACATTTGTCTCGCAAAAATAAAAGGTAAAACAATAAAAGACAAAATAATCGGTAATAAGATGAAACTCAAGATTGCAGTATTGGCGGGCGACGGTATCGGCCCGGAGATAATGGAACAAGGCGTAGCAGTGCTCAGCGCAGTGGCCGAGAAGTACGGTCATGAAGTAAGTTACAAAGAGGCTCTTTGCGGTGCTCATGCCATCGACGAGGTGGGCGATCCCTTTCCAGAGGAAACATATCAGGCATGCAAAGAGGCAGATGCAGTACTCTTTGCCAGTGTAGGCGACCCAAAGTTCGACAATGACCCCACTGCCAAAGTCCGTCCTGAACAAGGCCTTCTGGCCATGCGCAAAAAGCTTGGTCTATATGCAAACATTCGCCCTGTCGAAACATTCGATTGCCTCGTACACAAATCTCCACTGAAAGACGAACTCGTTCGTGGTGCCGATTTCGTATGCATCCGCGAGTTGACCGGTGGTATGTACTTTGGCGAGAAGCAAGAACCAACAGTCAACGCGGAAGGCATAGAAGATGCTCTCGATACAAACTACTACAGCCGTCCCGAAGTGGAACGCATCCTTCGTGTAGGTTATCAGTATGCCCGTCAGCGCAGGAAGCACTTGACGGTAGTCGACAAAGCCAATGTTCTTGCCTCCAGCCGCCTATGGCGAAAGGTCGCACAAGAGATTATGGGCGAGTATCCCGATGTTGAAACCGACTTTATGTATGTGGACAATGCTGCAATGCGCATGATTCAAGATCCACGTTTCTTCGATGTGATGGTTACAGAAAACACCTTCGGCGACATCCTTACCGACGAAGGTTCCTGCATCACCGGCTCTATGGGTTTGCTCCCAAGTGCTTCAACCGGAAGTTCTACTCCAGTTTTCGAACCAATTCATGGCAGTTGGCCTCAAGGTAAAGGCCTGAACATAGCAAATCCTTTGGCGCAGATATTGTCTGTGGCAATGCTTTTCGAGTACTTTGGTTTAGAGAAGGAAGGCGCAATCATTCGCGAAGCAGTCAATGCATCACTTGACCAGAATGTTCGTACTCCCGAGATACAAGTTGAAGGTGGCGAGAAGTATGGCACGAAAGAAGTAGGTGCTTGGATTGTAAACTATATTAAAAACAGTTAGCAAAGGGCAAATAACAGCATTTGCCTAACTCTTAATGCGATGGGGAAAACAAATCTTGTCTTCCCCATCGCTGGTAGCCGTTAAAATATGAGCATTAATGTTAGCAAGTTCCTAAAATACCTGTATTGCATAGGCTTTGCTGTCATTGCATGGTTCTTCCTCTATGTGAGGAATGCAGATTTAGTGTATTTCTTGCAAGACAGAGGAAGTTGGAACGGCACTATGCTCTTTTGGCAAGACTGCGTTGCTGTTCCGGGAGGATTGCTTGCTTGGTTTGGTGCATGTCTGACACAGTTTTTTTATTATCCTGCGCTTGGTTGCGCGATGCTTATAGGTCTTTGGCTTCTTATCTTCTTGTTGTCAAAGAATCTGTTTCGCATTGCAGATGAATGGAGTTTCCTTCTCTTTGTTCCTTTGACTGCATTGCTGTGTAGTATTACTCAACTGGGTTATTGGGTATATATGCTTACGAATGTGGATTATGTATTTTACCATTCGTTAGGCTTGTTCTTTTCTGTCCTGCTTTCTGCACCATTTTATAATTATACACCTTTAGGCGAAAAGGCAAAACAATGGTTGTCAATTGCATGGATCCCGTTGATAGCAGCATTGTTTTATTATCCGCTTGGTGTTTATGCATTGCTTGCAGCATCAATTATTGCCATTCGTCAGTCATTGGGAAGTATAAGATTATTGATTATCAATATAATTGTTCTTCTCCTTTCGCTTTGGCTTGTGCCTTTATGTGAGACTGTCGGTTCTACGTTGATGCGTTCTGATCAGCCTTGGTTTTATGGCTTTCAGGTTTTTGAGATAGATGGAATTCGTGATTATTCGTTGGAGATTCCCTTTTATGTTGTATTTGTTTGTGCTTTACTCTTTCCGTTTGTTGGTTGTTTGAAATCAGGGAGAAAGATGATTAGCCAGGGTGTGATGGTTGTTTCGGCAGTGTTGATGTGCAGTTTTTCGTATGCTTGCGATGTCGCTGACTATAACTTTCATGCGGAAATGCGTATGCAACGTGCAGTAGAGGAATGTCGTTGGGATGATGTTTTGCAGGAGGCTGCAAGAGTGAAAGGCCCTGTTACTCGCGAGATGATTATGCTGCGCGACATTGCTCTTATTAATAGAGGTGAGTTTTGTTCTGCACGATATACTTACAACAATCAGAGTGTTCCTCCTTTGCCGATAAACGATTCTGTTCAGATACGCATTAAGGACCAGGCTTCCGACCTTATTTATTTCAATTACGGTGAGACTGTTTTTGCCATCCGTCGTGCTATGGAGCGTTGTATGCATTATGGGTATTCCTACTACACAATGCGTATGTTGACACAATGTGCCATCTTGAACGGAGAGAAGGACAACGCTCTCAAGTATTTGCGTTTGTTGAGTAAAACTTTCTTCCAGCGCAAGTGGGTAGAAGAGATGAGGCCATATGTCGATGGTGTAAAGCCTTTGCAGGAAAGTGCATGTTTTCGTATGCCACTTAAACTTTACAGGGAGGGGACTGAACTTGTGGGGACGGACGACAACTATGTTGAGATGACGCTCAATAAGAAGTGGATGTACACTCTCACGACAGACCCGGAGGCTCAGCAGGTAGCATTGGGATGTGCCATGATAATGCGTGATCAGCGTTGTTTCTGGTCGCAAGTCCAGCGTTATTATGAGATAAACAGGGACAAGGCCTTCCCCACTCATGTTCAGGAGGCAATGCTTTTCGATGTCTACGAAAGGAAGATGCCGGGCATTAATCTTTCCTTTGTGAAGTTCGATGAACGTGTACTGGCACGATACAAGTCGTTCACAGATCGCTTGAGGCAGTATGTAAGTCAAGGAATGAGTGGGGAGCAAATAGGCAGAGCATTACGCCCCGAGTTTGGCGACACCTATATGTGGGATTATTGTGCGTTGAGTGCGGTGCAAACCAATTAAATGAAAAATGTCGGAGCCTCTATGAAACGATGTGATGCATGGCAGACGATAATAACTATCTATTTATGACAATTCGAGCAAAACATATCTTTCTGGCATTGGTGTTGCTTCTGCTTGCCGGCATACTTCTTTTTCTTTTTGCCGGAAGGGGAGGGCATTGCTCGTTGCCGAAGAACTATACCCAGTCGGATGGCGAACTAACCATATGGCCTGACTATAAGGGTGTGACGATTCCGCCCAATATTGCGCCGCTCAATTTCTTGGTCGATAGTGTTGATGACGTGGTGGCTCATGTTGTTTCTCCTTGCAGTGCATACTCTTATGGTGGGAGGGGAAATGGTGTTCAGATTGACGAGCAGGAGTGGAAATCGATGCTTGCCGAGGCAAAAGGCTGTAGCCTTGCCGTAACTGTTTATGCGAAAAAGGATGACGAATGGCTGGCTTATAAGCCTTTCTCCATTTATGTGGCGCAGGAGGAGATAGACCCTTATATTTCCTATCGTGTGTTGCCACCGACTTTTGTGGGCTTCGATGAACTGTCAATCCGCCAGCGCAATATCGAGAACTTCGAGGAAACGGTCATCTATAACAATCGGATGATATCGGAAGGCCTTGAGGGGCAGTGCATTAATTGTCATTCATATCAGAACTACAAGACAGACAATATGATGTTCCACATGCGTTTGCAGCATCCGGGAACTATGATTGTCTGCGAAGGGGAACTGGTTTTTGTTGACCTGAAGACAGACGAAATGATTTCGGCTGCAGCATATAATGCCTGGCATCCTACATTGCCCATTATTGCTTTCAGCACCGACCACACGATGCAAAGCTTTCATACGCGTGACATTTCGAAGGTTGAGGTTATGGAGTCGGCCAGTGATATTGTCATTTACGACGTGAAAAAGAATCGTGTTCAAACCGTCCTTTGCGATTCTGCCGAGTTGGAACTCTTCCCTTCGTGGAGTCCGGATGGGAAGTGGCTCTACTATTGTTCGGCACACTATGAGTATAAGGGTGAGTATGAGGACACAAAGGAATTGCTCGAGAACTACAAGTCGTTGCAATATAATCTGTATCGTCTCTCCTTCGATGCAGAGTCTATGACGTTCGGAGAACCGGAACTTATCTACGACGCCGTCAGCAAGAATCGCAGTGCCGTGCAGCCGCGTGTCTCTCAAGACGGTCGTTATGTAGTCTTTGCAGAAGGTCCTTGGGGACTGTTCCATATATGGCATACGTCGGCAGAGGCGCAGGTGCTCGACTTGCAGACGCATCAACTCCTCGACACACGTGCTCTCAACAGCCCGTTGCCGGAAAGTTATCCGTCTTTTTCGAGCAACGACCGCTGGGTGCTTCTTGAAAGTCGGCGTGACGATGGCAATTATACGCGAACTTATTTCGCATACTTCGACTGCAATGGCCGTTTGCATAAGCCATTCCTTGTGCCGCAGAAGAATCCGGAGTACTTCCGCCATTTGCTGCGAAGTTGGAGCCGTCCGGAGTTCATGAAAGAGCCTGTGCGCATCACTCCGCAGCAGTTCCGCGACAAGGCTCTGACAGAGCCAATTAGCGTCCCCAATAAGTAGTTCCCGAAATAGGTTGACCTTTTTGTACAGAAAGGTTAACCATTATGGCCAAATAGGTGAACCTTTCCAGCAATAATGCTTAACCATTCTTCGCGGAATGGTTAACGAAGTTTTTCTTGAAGGTTTTGGCGAGTTGTGCAGACGGCAGCCTATTTGCTTTTTTTCAACTCGTGGGGAATACGGAAACTCGTGTAGAGTTCCAATATGCAGGCAATGGCAAGGGCGACCACCCATTCCCTTCGGCGGAAAGGTCCCCAGTTGTTTAGTTGCATACTCATCATGACCAATGCGAAGACAAACATGCAGCAGGCAAGTAATTGCTGGCGACGCAAACGGATGAGCACAAAGTCGTTTCCGAGATATTCCGCCCTTACTCGCATGAGAGCAAACATAAGCGTGCCGATGCCATAGACGTACATGCTAATCGTGGGGTACTTGACGAACACAGCAATGCCGACGAGCATCAACACCAATCCCGTGCGGAAGCACAAGTTTTCAAGAGGACTCAGTTCTTTCATTCAGCCGTAATGCGTAATCTTTAGTCTTCGAATTCCAATTCTTCCGTTTCTCCAACAAAGACAAACACGTCTTCGTTAGGGCGCTTCATGTGGTAACGTTCGCGTGCAATCTTTTCTACAGCCTTCGGATTGCTCTCCAATTCACGAATCTTCTTGTCGGCCTCGTCGTATTGCTGCTTGTAATTCGCAATCTCCCGACGCAACATGTCGATGCGCGCCCTGCGGGGCTGGCGGTTCAATATGCTGTCCTCGTCCACAATGCCAACAATGAGTGCGATAATAAGAACCGTAAGCAGATATTTGTGCCTACGCATGAAATGCCATACAGAATGTATTTTGCTCATAAGGTGCCTGCTGTTTATTTTGTGCAAAATTAAGAAGAAATTGATAATATAAAAAGAAGAATTGAGAATAATTTTGTAACTTTGCACAAAATAGCAAATGGTAAATAACTAAAAGGTTAGTGACAGATGGAAGAATACATGGTTTCGGCCCTTAAATATCGCCCCCTCAATTTCGACTCCGTTGTAGGTCAGCGTTCGTTGACGACTACACTGAAGAATGCCATAACCTCTGGGAAACTGGCGCATGCCTACCTCTTTTGCGGCCCTCGTGGCGTGGGCAAAACCACATGCGCCCGTATATTTGCCAAAGCAATAAACTGCTTCGACCCCCAAGAGGGCGGAGAACCTTGCGGAAAATGCGAAAGCTGCCTGTCGTTCGAACAACAGCGTTCCATGAATATCCACGAACTTGATGCCGCCAGCAACAACTCTGTGGATGACATCCGAGAACTGTGCAAACAAGTGCTTATCCCGCCTCAGACCGGACGCTACAAGGTGTTCATCATCGACGAGGTGCATATGCTCTCCGCTGCAGCCTTTAATGCCTTTCTCAAAACACTGGAAGAACCACCATCGTATGTAATCTTCATCCTTGCAACAACCGAGAAACACAAGATACTTCCAACCATCTTGAGCCGCTGTCAAGTCTATGACTTCCAGCGAATGACAACTCAAAATACCATCGACCATCTGATGTATGTCGCCCAGAAGGAAGGATACACGGCAGAGCTGGAAGCACTCTCCTTGATAGCAGAAAAGGCCGATGGCGGAATGCGCGACGCCCTCTCCATCTTCGACCAAATGGTCAGTTTCTCCGCAGGAAACCTCACATACGACAATGTCTGCAAGAACTTAAATGTACTCAGCCAAGAATACTACTTCCAACTTGTAGATTATTTCCTCGAATCGAAAGTCCCCGAATGTTTACTTCTCCTTAACGACGTGTTGCAAAGAGGCTTCGACGGCGGTAATTTCATTGCCGGACTTGCCACCCATATGCGTAACCTTCTGGTCAGTCGGGATGTCGTGACACTGCCTCTCCTTGAGATGAGCGAAAGGATGCGCAACCGTTATCAGGAACAAGCGCAGCGGTGCCCCATACGTTTCGTATACAAAGTGCTCAAACTTGCCAATGATTGCGACCAAGCCTATCGGACAAGTCGCAATAAACGATTGCAGGTCGAAATATGCCTAATACAGAGTGCTGTCGCCGCTGAGCCTGCGGGCGAGGATGATCCTGCCCCTGCAAAAACACTTCAACCTATAGCCAAGAAGGCGGCAACGGCAATTCCTCCTGTTGAGAAAGCACCTTCTGCATCTCCCGCAGCCCCAATCCCGCCTTCTGTTTCGCCGACTCCTGCTCCTGTGGCTGGGACGGCTCCCAAACCATTGGCTGCAACTGCATCACCAATCGCCCCGGAAAGTGCTGCGCCAAAGAAACTGATGAAGGTTTCGTTCAAGAACTTTGGTGCAGGAAAGAAAACAGAAGAAAAAAAGAATGAGGAAGAAGTCAAGACGGTTGAGTATCTGAAGGAACCGATAAATGAAGAAAGACTGGGGTTGGCCTGGTATGCTTTCATCGATTCCCTGCCACACGACAGTGTTGCGCTTGCCCAACGCCTCAAGGGGTTACAACCAATAGTAAAGGACGACAATACGGCATTACTCATCGTCAGCAACCAACAGGTTCAGCAAACCGTGGATAACCTGATGACTCAAATTCTCAGCACGATGCGTCAGGAATTGAAGAACTATGAGTTCTCCATCGTGACCCAACTTGAGGAGATTCGTGAGGTTACAAAGTCATATAGTGCGCCCGAAATTCTGAAAATAATGAAGGAGCAAAATGCAGATGTTGGCGAACTTGTGAGTCGCTTACAGCTCTCTTTTGACTGAACTTTTGTTAATAATATCTTATACGCAACACTTTAATCTGCATTTATTTGCGTGGTTAGAAAAAATGTTTTATCTTTGCGCGCAGTAAAGATAGGACATGATGAAGCATTCTGCTTTCTTACTATATATCATTTTTAGCCTTCCCGCTTTTTGCCTCCATGCTCAGCAGATAAAAATAGGGAACCATACGTTTCCGGGAGGTGGCGAATATCAAGGCGAAATGTTCAAGGGTAAACCTTACGGAACAGGTAAGACGGTTTACCCCAATGGCGATTATCATGAGGGACAGTATGTCAAAGGTAAACGTCAAGGTCAAGGAATATATCAGTTTGCCGATGGCGAGAAGTATGATGGCGAATGGTTCCAGGATCAGCAGCATGGCAAGGGCATTTATTACTTTGCCAATAACAATCGCTACGAAGGTCTTTGGTTTCGCGATTATCAGCAAGGTCAAGGCACGATGTATTACTACAACGGCGATATCTATATAGGTTCCTGGTTTCAAGACAAGCGCGAAGGAGCCGGTCGTTATACATATGCTCAAGGTGGAGCCTATTACGAAGGCGAATGGAAGAATGACATGAAAGACGGTCAGGGAATCTTCGACTGGATGGATGGCAACCGCTATGAGGGCTCTTGGCGTGAGAATCAGAAGCACGGCAAGGGCACTTTTACTTATGCGACAGGCGATTCCTATACAGGCGAATGGAGCGACGACCAACAACACGGGAGAGGCATCTTTGTCTTTGCCGACGGCAATCGTTATGAAGGACAATATGTTCGCGGACAACGAACAGGCGAAGGCATATATACATTCGCTAATGGCGATAAATATGTAGGACACTTCTCCGAAGGCGAACAGGATGGAACTGGAACCTTTACGTGGCACACCGGAGCCTATTACATTGGCCAATGGCAGCGTAACAAGCAACATGGCTCGGGCAAATACCATTGGGCTAATGGCGATGAATATGAAGGCCAATGGGCAGAAGGGCTTCTTGACGGAGAAGGTATTCTACGACAGGCAGACGGAGTTCGCTTCAAGGGGACATTCCGTAAGGGAGTTAAAGAAGGAAAAGGCATTCTCGAGGATGCCAACGGCATACGTTATGAAGGCAACTTCAGCGGCGACAAGAAGAACGGCGAATTCGTGGAAAAGGACAAAAACGGTCAGTTGTTGCGCAGGGTTGTCTATCGAGACGGGATTCCTGTCAGTACTATTGAAAGTAATTAAATCACCCACATATGGTAAGAACAAAAGCAAAGACTACAAAGGAGACTAAGAAAACTACGAGGAAGAAGGCTGCAGCGGCACCTAAGAAGACGATTCCTACGCAGAATGTACTCAAACTCATAAAAAATGACAGTGCACTCTCAGTCTTTGCGGATGCCATCAATGGCCGTCATGACGAGGTTTCTCGTAAGATGGCAGAGATTACTGCGGGCTCGAACAACCTCAACGAGTTTGCGAGTGGCTATCTCTACTTCGGTCTTCACAAGACAGAGGATGGTTATGTGCTTCGCGAATGGGCACCCAATGCCACCGAGATTTATGTTGTTGGCGATTTCAACGGATGGAAGGAAAGCGCCCGCTATGCGATGAAGCGCGTGAAGGGTTCTGCAGGAAACTGGGAAATCAAGATAAAGAACAAGTCCTTCAAGCATGGTTCGCTCTATAAACTGATTGTGCATTGGGAGGGCGGTCAAGGAGAACGTATTCCGGCTTGGGCTACTCGAGTTGTCCAGTCTGCCGAGACGCATATTTTCTGTGCTCAGGTTTGGAATCCGGAGGAGGCCTATCAGTGGCAGGTGGAGAAGTTCCGTCCTACGACAAACCCTTTGCTTATCTATGAGTGCCACATTGGTATGGCTCAGGACAAGGAAGAGGTTGGCACTTATGTAGAGTTCCGTGATAAGATTCTTCCTCGTGTTGCAGCCGACGGTTACAACTGCATCCAGATTATGGCCATACAGGAGCATCCCTATTATGGCAGTTTCGGTTACCACGTAAGCAGTTTCTTTGCTGCCAGCAGTCGCTTCGGCACGCCCGACGAACTGAAGTCGTTGATTGATACGGCTCACAGCATGGGCATTGCTGTAGTGATGGATATTGTTCATAGCCATGCAGTGAAGAACGAGGTGGAAGGCTTGGCAAACTTTGCCGGCGACCCATGTCAGTACTTCTGCCAGGGTGAGCGTCGTGAGCATCCGGCTTGGGACAGCCTTTGTTTCGACTATGGAAAGAACGAGGTGCTGCACTTCCTGCTTTCCAACTGCAAGTATTGGCTTGAGGAATATCGTTTCGACGGTTTCCGTTTCGACGGTGTGACCTCTATGCTTTACTATAGTCACGGACTTGGCGAATGTTTTATGTCGTATGGCGACTACTATAACGGCCACCAGGACGGCGATGCTATTACTTACCTGACACTTGCCAACGAGCTCATTCATTCTGTTAACAAGTATGCCATCACCATTGCCGAGGAGGTGAGCGGTATGCCTGGCTTGGCTCTTCCCTTCAAGGATGGCGGCTATGGCTTCAACTATCGTCTGGCAATGAACATTCCTGACTATTGGATTAAGATTATCAAGGAACTGCGCGACGAGGACTGGAAACCGAGCAGCATTTTGTGGGAATTGACCAACCGCCGCCGCGACGAGAAGACGATATCCTATGCCGAGAGTCACGACCAGGCACTTGTGGGCGACAAGACAATCATCTTCCGTCTTGTCGACAGCGACATGTATTGGCACTTCAAGAAGGGCGACGAGAACTCGAATGTCAACCGTGGCATTGCTCTGCACAAGATGATTCGCCTTGCTACCCTTGGCACCATCAATGGCGGTTACCTGAACTTCATGGGCAATGAGTTTGGTCATCCGGAATGGATTGACTTCCCACGTCAGGGTAACGACTGGAGTTACAAGTATGCTCGCCGTCAGTGGAACCTTGTAGACAATAAGGAACTTTGCTTCCACTACTTGGGCGATTTCGACCAGGCTATGCTCAAGGTGCTCAAGAAGCATAAGAGTTTCGAGAAGCAGAGTGTGGTAGAGATATGGCACAACGATGGCGACCAGGTGTTTGCCTTCCGTCGTGGCGACCTGCTCTTCTTCTTCAACTTCAGTCCCAACAACTCATATACGGACTATGGCTTCATGGTTGAACAGGGTGCTTACGAGTATATCCTCAACACGGACGACCCTGCATTTGGTGGTAACGGCTTCAACGACGATAAAATCATCCATTACACCGTTTACGACAATCGTTTGTCTCGCGACAACAAAGGCTGGCTCAAACTCTACTTGCCCACGCGTACAGCCTGCGTGCTCAAGAAGATAAAAGACTAAGATTCTTAATGCGTTACATATATAGTGCTGCTCTTTCACAGGGCGGCACTTTTTGTTATATTATACTATGCAGGTGTCGTTGGCCAACTACACGTGTAAAGACCGCCAACTACACGTGTAAAGACCGCCAATTACACGTGTGAAGTTTGCCAATTACACGTGTGAAGTTTGACAACTATACTGTAGTTGTTTTTCAACCTCTCCAGGGGCCCGATTCGACATTAAGCGTTAAATAAATGTTAAAATTACAAATAGTGTTGGAAGTTGGCACAAATATGTCATACATTTGCAGTGTACTATTACGCTATTACACCTAAAAAGTAGATTTATGATAAGCATTAAGAATGTAAGGTTTGGCTACAACAGTCGTCAGGTTGTGCTGGACGATTTCTCGCTCGAGTTCACACAAGGCGGCATCTATGGCTTGCTGGGCAAGAACGGAACAGGCAAGAGTACATTATTATATTTAATGATGGGACTGCTCCGGCCGCAGAAGGGTAGTGTTTCTATCGACGGTGTCGGCACATCGCTTCGCACTCCGGAGGTCATGAGCGAGGTGTTTCTTGTGCCGGAGGAGTACGACCTTCCGTCCATCTCGTTGCGCAAGTATGTAGAGGTCATCAAACCATTCTATCCGCGTTTCAGCAATGAGTTGCTCGAACAATGTCTGGCAAATTTCGACATGACTACGGACATCGACCTCGGCTCTCTGTCGATGGGGCAGAAGAAGAAGGTCTATATGAGTGTTGCCCTTGCTTCAAACACACGCTATCTCCTGATGGACGAACCAACCAATGGACTCGACATCCTCTCGAAAAGCCAGTTCCGTAAGGCGGTCATCGGAGGCATGTCGGCCGACAAGACCATCATCATCTCCACGCACCAGGTGCACGACGTAGAACTCTTGCTCGACCACGTTTGCATCATCGAGCGCAACAGGGTGTTGCTCAACGAACCTATCGAGGAGAAAGACCACGCTGTCAACCTGGAAGAGTTGTTCATTAAAACGGTAAAAGACCCTCTCTAACTCTCCCTTAAGGGAGAGAACCTATCAGTATCCAAATCATTTAACACACAACTGCCCATGACCCTGCGAAGCAGTTCCCTCGCCCTAAAGGGAGAGGGGTAGGGAGAGGGTCTTTTATGATATGTTCAGTTTCAAACGATTTATAAACGTTGCCCGTTGGGACCTCACCATCAATAGCAAGTTCTATACCCGTTCTGCTCTCTTCATGGTGGCAACAATCTGTATGCCCGTATGCCTGTCATACCTTTTCAAGATAATGCTGCCCGGGCTTTCTTACATAGGAACAACCGATGAGGTAGGAGTGTATGCTGTAATTATCGTATGGATTGGAATGGCTTACATGATAATATCGTCGGGTTATATGTTTCACAACCTGCTCACCAAACAAGGCCGCATCCATGAATTTACGCTGCCTGCCACTAACCTCGAACGATTCCTTTGGCACGCAGTAGTCACCATTGTCGGTGTTCATCTGGTTTTCATTGCTGGAGTTCTCCTTGCAGACCTGATTCATATTCTTTTCCGTCTCATGGTGCCCGGTGCAGAGATAAATTCCATCTTCCTTTATGTTTTTGTTGTTGCCTGGAAGTATTGGGAACAGATAAACTTGTTATCGAGCAACCATATAGGCGTTATCTTGTATGTCACATTGATGACACTCTGTTATGTGCGAACTTACTGCCTTGTGAATGCATGGAAATACCGTCACAACATTCTATTGACATGTATCTTTCATTTCCTTCTTCAGAGCATTTTGCCGTTAATCATCCTATCCGTATGTATGCTTTTCTCCATAGAGAAGGCAGAGGTCTCGTGGTTCGCCAGTTGGCTTATCGATATTGATGAACATTTTACACCTTTCATCATTTGCATGAATGTTTTCGCTGCATTGCTCTACGTCGGCATTTGGCTCTTGACCTATCGTCTCTACAAACGAGCACAACTGACAACAAAACGTAATCCCTGAACCTATGAAATTCAAAGACCATAAACCCATCTTTCTGCAAATTGCCGAGCACATATGCGATGAGATACTGCAAGGACACTATCCCGAAGGCGAACGTCTGCCAAGTGTTCGGGAATATGCAGCAGAGGTAGAAGTCAACGTCAATACCGTTGTCCGTTCATACGATTGGCTCAGCCAGAAAGACATTATCTTCAACAAACGAGGAATGGGCTATTTTGTCAACGAGCGTGCTTCCGACAATATCCGACAAAGCCTACGTGAAGATTTCTTTCTGGAAACACTTCCCGAGTTGGCCCTGCAAATGCAGAAACTAAATATCTCCGTCGAGGAAGTAAAAAATGCCCTGCAAATCTTGCAAGCAAAGGAATAATGTAGTAATTTTGTAAAAGTATTTTCAATTTATCATTTCATTTATAAGCATCATGATTTCATCTGCACAACTTTTGCGCGAAAAAGGCGCAAGCGACCTCAGTGGCCGTTGGGGCGAAGCCGCCCTCTTTACATTCGTTTATTATGTTCTTGCTGCCATCTTTAGCGCAACAGTCTCCGCCGGAGTAGAACTTCTCGTCCCTGGCGTCGGTACGTTGCTCTCATTGCTCGTCATCCCAATGGGGTGGAGTTACTGTGTAACTTTCCTGGCCAACCATCGCAAGACGGATGCCGACCCATTCAACGTGTCTCGCCTCTTTGATGGTTATCGCGACTTTACGCGCATCTTCCTGACAACACTTCTGACGAATGTCTATATTTTCCTTTGGACACTCCTGTTAATCGTTCCCGGCATCATCAAAGGACTCTCGTACTCGATGACAGCTTTCATCTTGCGTGACAATAAAGAGGCAAAGTACAACGAAGCCATCGAACTCAGCATGGCAATGATGGAAGGACATAAGATGGAACTCCTCTGGCTCTACCTTACTTTCATCGGTTGGGCAATTCTGTGCGTGTTCACCTTAGGTATCGGTTACTTCTGGCTCGTTCCTTATATGTCAAGCACGTTTGCAAACTTCTACGAAGAAGTGAAGGCAGACTACCAAAGTAAGTCCCTCTAAATGCATCTAAAACAAGTTGCTCCGTACGATTGCAGAAGGGAAGGAAATTTTAATTCCTTAAAACTTGCATAGAAACAAATAAAACTGTAACTTTGCACCCGCAAATTAAGGTTGGTCTGGTAGCTCAGTCGGATTAGAGCAACAGCCTTCTAAGCTGTGGGTCATGGGTTCGAGCCCCATCCGGATCACTAAGAAGTATGAAAAAGAGGTTATGTCTATTTTGACATAACCTCTTTTTATTGTTTAAATTTGCAGGCTGCCTCCAGAGGTCACATGTTTTCGTCAATGCTTCCATCCCACAGGTATTTGCGTGTCTCCTTTACAATCACGCCGGAAAGGAAAAGCAGACACAAAAGGTTGGGCATTGCCATTAGTGCATTGAAGATGTCGGCAAGGTTCCATACTAAATCAAGACTTACCACAGCACCTAAATAGACGGTGATAAGGTAGATAATCCGATAAGCATTGTTAACACTGCGCATCTTTGCTTCCATTTCAGCAGAAGACGGCGAAATACTTCTTTTCTGGCAGTGTCTCCTAATTATTTTTCTGGCAAGATATTCAATGCCACGCTCTCCATAGATGCCCCATCCCAAAATGGTAGAGAATGCGAAGGTGAGTGTGCCAAAAGCCAATAGCGGTTTCCCAATATAAGGAATCTTAGAAAATGCCAATTGAGTAAGTTCGCCGCCATCGCTTATCTGAATGTCAGGATAGGCCAGAATGGAGGAAACAATAGTCAATCCTGTAATGGCACAAATGACAACTGTGTCCCAAAACGTGCCAGAAGAGGAGACTAAAGCCTGGCGCACAGGATTCTTTGTTTGAGCAGAAGCAGCAATAATGGGAGCCGAACCCATGCCGGATTCATTGGAGAACAGACCTCGGGCAATACCATATCGGGCTGTTATCATGATAGAAGAACCAACAAAACCAGCCCCAGCGGCAGAAGGGTCAAACGCAGAAGCAATTATCAGCCTAAGGGATGGCAACAAAAAGTGACTATTGATGACAAGTATTGTGATACATCCCAGAATGTAGATGCCCGCCATAAGAGGGACAAGAGCCTGACAACAGCGGGCAATACTCTTAACACCTCCCATGATGACCGCCGCTGCCAAAATTGTAACAATGCCACCGACGACGATAGGCGAGATGCCGATGGCTTTATGGCTAAGTGTGGAAATAGCATTTGCCTGTACCGTAGAACCTATTCCGAAGGTTGCAATGGCTGTGAAGAAAGCAAACATTACAGCCATGGTTTTCCAAAAGCATCGAACAAGTTTTTTGTTGTTATTTGCCAAACCGTTTTCAATGGCATACATTGGTCCACCTAACATGCGGTCGCCAGATTGTATGCGGTATTTTACGGCAAGCAATCCCTCGGCATATTTGGTGGCAATGCCCAATAGGCCTGTAAGCCAACACCAGAACACTGCTCCCGGTCCGCCTAAAGCAATGGCTGTGCCTACACCAACGATGTTGCCTGTGCCTATTGTTGCTGCTAAAGCCGTGGTTAAGGCTGCAAATTGTGACACCTCGCCCTTCGAGCCGGGGTCTTTACTTATTGAAAGTTTTATAGCCTTGAATATGTATCGTTGAGGGAAGCGTAGTCGAATGGTGAGAAAGATGTGTGTCCCTAACAGCAATAATACCATCGGGACTCCCCAAATGAGGCTGCTAATATCGGCGATAATATCATTAAGTTTCTCCATGTGTCAAGTGCGTTTGGTTCTTCCTCAGGATGTTTTTGTATGTGTATCTAAAAGAAGACCTTTCTCCCTTTGCTCGGGAGGAAGGCCTTCTGGTTTAGTGTTATATGAAGAGACACTGTGTGGGTTGGAGTTTGGCTATATTGCCTTTTTGCTTGAAAGCAAAAATCCTCTCCTTCCTGTTCTCTTCTATTATAATTAGCAGAGTTTGCGAGAGCCGTCGCCAATGACTACGTCAATAACGATGGGCTTCTTGCCATACTTTTCTTCAAACTTCTCTACAACAACTTTCTTGAAGTTTGCCACCAGCTCGTCGGCAACAAGGTTAATGGTGCAGCCACCAAAACCGCCACCCATGATGCGTGAACCGGTTACGCCTTCTTCCTTGGCAACATCGTTGAGGAAGTCAAGTTCTTCGCAGCTTACTTCGTATTCCTTGCTCAGACCATAATGAGTTTCGTACATCATTTTGCCTACTGTCTCGTAATCGTCCTTCTGGAGAGCATCGCATACTGTAAGTACACGAACCACTTCGCCGATGACGTAGCGTGCGCGCTTGTATTCGTCTTCTGTAATCTGGCCCTTTACCTCTTCGAGCATATCGTAGTTTGCGTCGCGGAGGCTCTTTACCTCGGGATGAATCTTGCCGATAACCTCTGCAACGTGCTCGCACTGCAGGCGACGTTCGTTGTATGGGCTGCCCTTCAGTTCGTGCTTAACGCAGCTGTTAACGAGAATGAGCTGGTAGCCTTTCGGATTCCAGGGGAAGTACTCGTATTCGCCGCTACGGCAATCGAGACGAAGCAGTGCGCCTTTCTTACCGAGGACACTGATAGCCTGGTCCATAATGCCACAGTTCACGCCAACATACTTGTGCTCTGTGCGCTGACCAACCTTAGCAAGTTCCATCTTTTCAATCTTGTTATCGCCCCAGAGGTCGTTGAGTGCAAATGCATATGTGCTTTCCAATGCAGCAGAAGAACTCATGCCTGCACCGAGGGGAACATCACCAGCAAATGCTGTATTAAAGCCTTCAACAGGAACACCAAGAGCCATCATCTCGCGGCAAACACCGTAGATGTAGCGAGCCCAGGTTGCTGTGGGACCATTCTCGTCGTCGAGAGAGAACTGTACACGGTCCTTAAGGTCAATGCTGTAGGCGTCAACATTGCGAGTGCCATTGGGCTTAATCTCTGCAATGATACCTTGTTCTACGGCTCCGGGGAATACGAAGCCATTGTTGTAGTCTGTGTGTTCGCCAATAAGGTTGATACGGCCGGGAGAGGCATAAACTGAGCCTGTTGTGCCGTCGAAGTGTTTGATGAAACGACTTCTTACGTCGTCAATTGTAAGTCTCATAATATTTATTATTACATTAGTTCATTATAAAAATTAGTCTTCAGCTCTTTTGGTAACCTTTGAACCGACAAGTGCATAGAAAAGCATGTAGCAAAGTGCAGCAAACAATACCCAATAGCTGTTCAGGTAGCCTGCAAAGTCTGCTACGGCACCCTGCAAGAGTGGCAGGAGACCACCGCCGCATACCATAACCATGAAGAAGCCTGATGCCAATGCTGTGTACTTGCCAAGGCCTTCTGCTGCGAGGTTGAAGATGCCGCCCCACATGACAGATGTGCACAAACCGCACAATACAAAGAACAATACGTTCAGAGGAATGGTGTAGCTCATGATTTCAACTGTGCTTGAAGGCATCATGATGCCGAGGACAATAAATGCAAGTGCTGCTGTGGATACTGCAGAAAGCATTGCCTTTGCTGATACCTTGCCGCCAATTGCACCGCCAACGAGACGACCAATCATCATGAGGAACCAGTATGCACCAACAATTGAACCTGCAATTGTAGCGTCCATGCCCAAACCGCCCTTGTCGGCTGTGCTTGTCATGTAGAGATTTGCCATGTTGGGAATACCAACCTCAATGCCTACATAAAGGAAGATTGCGATAACACCCATTACATAGTGGGGGAACTGGAACAAGCCTTTAAGAGCAGGCTCTTCTTTCTTCTCGCCATTCTTTAATGCGTCCAGGATGGGTTCGGGAAGTTTTGAAACGAGCAATACAACATATGCCAGTGCAAAGATGCCCATTGCAATCATCAAAGCGGGACGACCGTCAATCAGGCTGGTCTCCTGTGTAACCTGACCCATGAGGTAACCTACCAATACGGGGCAAATGGTTGCTGCCAAGGAGTTGAGTGAACCGCCAATCTGAATCAGCTGGTTGCCCTTGTTGCCACCACCTGCGAGGGTGTTGAGCATGGGGTTAACTACGGTGTTGAGCATACACATAGAGAAACCGCCAACAAAAGCACCGGTCATGTAAATTGCAAAGATGGTGTTAGGGTCCTCAACATAACTTGAGGCAAACATCAATGCTACACCAATAAAACCAACCAATACGGCTGAGATAGAGGTAAATTTATAACCCTTCTTCTGAAGAATCATGCCAGCGGGAAGACCCATGAAGGCATAAGCAATAAAGTTTGCAGCGTTGCCGAGCTGTGACTGCCAGTTGGCAAGACCTAATTGCTGCTTAAGGATAATACCGAATGGATTTTGGAAACCTGTTACGAAGGAAATCATCGCAAACAGGAAGAACATTACGATAATAGGTAATGTGTAGTTCTGTTTCTGTTGCATAATTTTGTTAGTATTTGAGTTTATAATTATTTATTATGTTTCTTCTTTTTGGTGGAATCTTATTCTTCTACGCCAAACTTATAGATGGTCTTTTGTGTATAGACTTCACCTGGCTTGAGTATGCAGCTTGGGAAGTAGGGACGATTCGGTGTGTCGGGGAAGTGTTGTGCCTCGAAGCAGAGCGCACTGTATTTGGGATAAGTTGCACCGCCGTTGCCTGCAAAACCGCTGTGCCAGTTGCTGCTGTAGAATTGCACACCGGGTTCGGTGGTCCACATTTCCATTTTTCTGCCGCTGGTGGGCTCAACACATTTGACTGCATACGATAATTCGCCAGGTTCTCGCTTGTTGAGCACATAGCAGTGGTCATAGCCTGTGCCGTTGACGATTTGCTGACATTTTGTGTCGCCAATGCGTTCGCCTACGGTATGAGGTGTACGGAAGTCGAAGGGCGTGCCTTCTACCTTGAGTATCTCGCCTGTAGGTATGCTTGTTTCATCAATGGGGATAAAGAAGTCTGCATTGATAGTCAGTATGTTGTTTAATGCTTCTGGCGTCGGGTTTGCAATGCCTGCGAGGGAGAAGAAGCCATGGCTAGTCATGTTGACAATGGTCTTCTTGTTGGTTGTGCCACGATAGTCGATGATGAGTTCGTTCTCATCGGTAAGACTATATTTGACGTTCATGTGCAGCTCGCCTGGGAAACCTTCTTCGTAGTAAGAAGAAATGTAGCGAAGCACCAATTCTTGTTCGTTGATTTGCTCTGCTTCCCAAACGCGTGCATGGAAACCAGTTGGACCGCCATGCAGATGGTTGGGGCCGTTGTTGACAGCCAGGCTATAGTCTTTGCCGTTCATCGTGAAGTGCCCCTTGGCAATGCGGTTGCCATAGCGACCTACAAGGGTGCTGAGGAAAGGCTCAGGACTGTTGACCATGTTCTGAATGGAGTCATGTCCTTGAATAACATTGGCCATCTTGCCTTCCTTGTCGGGAACCATGATGGCCATGATGGCACCTCCGTAATTGGTGATGCAGACTTCCATTCCGTTGCTGTTCGTCAGGACGAAGAGGTCTGTCTCCTTTCCCTGAACGACAGCCTGGAAGTTTTCTCTCTTAAGTCCGGAAATAAGTTCGCTCATATAATGTTTATTGGTTTTGTCGTAAGTTTTTAGATGTTTTCCATGCAAATTTAAGGAAAAAAATAAATACTTCAAAAGAAAATACCAAAACTTTCGTCGGTGCCTATTAAAAAATGTTGAAGAGCATACGACAAAGACGTAAGATTTCCGGGCAGCCAGGATAGACAGAGTCATTCGTATACCATATAAAAAAACTAGGCGTGTTAAACTGGCCAATTTAACACGCCTAGTTTGCCATCTTAACACGTTAAGTTGACTGACTTAACACGCGATGTTTTGTTAACACACGTAAGTGTTTGTTTTCAATACTTTATGCAAGAATTTTCAGACTTGCATTATTTAGTATACTATAATGTATAAAATAAGGCAAGATTATTCGGATGGTAGTATATCAGCGAGCAGGTCTGCCACAACAAAGGTGCTGCCGCCAATGAAGATGAGGTCGTCGGTGGTGGCATTTCTTTTTGCTGCACGGTACGCAGAAGGCACATCTTGGAAGGCGCCTTCTTCTGCTCCCTGAAGATGAGAGGCTTTTCGAGCCAACTCTTCTGCCGGCATGGCTCGCTTTACAGAGGCTTGGGTAAAGTAATAGACGGCGTCTGTGGGCAGTAAACGCAATACAGAATCAACGTCCTTGTCGTTTACCATGCCTATAACGATGTGCAGCCGTTTGTGTGGCGTTTGCTGCAGTTGCCTGACAATGTACTGCATTCCGCCTACATTGTGTCCGGTGTCGCAAATGGTGAGTGGCTTTTCGTCAATCGTTTGCCAACGCCCCATTAACCCCGTCATAGAGCAGACTTCTGCCAGACCTTTCCTGATGGCTTCGTCGCTAATTGCAATGCCCCTTTCTTGAAGCAAACGGACTGCGGTAAGAATTGTGCGGATATTCTTTTCCTGGCAAAAGCCTTTGAGGGCGAACAGCCCTGCAAGTTCGTCGTTAATGGCGGTGTTGACGAATGCATCTTCTGCAAAAGTGATGGGTGCTCCTACTTCTTTCGCTTTGTTAGCAAAAACGGCCTTGACGTCTTCGTTGGCGTTCTCACCAATGCATGCAGGAATGCCTGTCTTTATAATGCCTGCCTTTTCCGATGCAATCTTCGGAAGGGTGTCTCCAAGGAATTGCACGTGGTCGAAACTGATGTTCGTAACGATGCTGAGTTCAGGCATGATGATGTTTGTGCAATCAAGCCTGCCACCCAAGCCAACCTCAATCACCGCGAAGTCCACCTTCTGCTCCGAAAAATATTGAAAAGCCAGTGCAGTGGCAAGTTCGAAAAAAGAGAATCCGGAACAAACGGCACTATAATTTCTCTTTTTGAAATCAGTAACGAAGTCGATAACCCTTTCCTTGCTTATCATTTCCCCGTTGACCTTGATACGTTCGCGAAAATCGACGAGGTGCGGACTCGTGTAGAGGCCTACACGGTAACCTTGTGCTTGCAGTATGGCTGCAAGCGTGTGGCTGACAGAACCTTTTCCGTTTGTTCCGCCAACGTGTATAGTACGGTACTGACGATGCGGATGCCCGAATTGCTCGTCAAGTAAATGAGTATTGCCGAGTCCCTCTTTATACGCTGCTGCCCCTACGTTTTGGAACAAAGGGGCAGAGTCGAAAAGGTATTGAACAGCCGAATTGTAAGTCATTCAAACATCTTTTTGAAGCGTTGGAAAAAGTTCTCCTTGACTGTTGCTCCCGGTTTCATGTTTTCGCTGGAGCGGAGTTTCTCGAAGATGTCCTTCTCTTCACGAGAGAGGTTCTCGGGAATATATACGCCAATCTGGACTATTAAATCGCCAGTTCCATAACCATAACCTTGAACAACTGGCAGACCTTTGCCTCTGAGGCGCATCGTTTTGCCTGGCTGTGTGCCCGGGTCAATCTTGATCTTAACTTTGCCATCGATGGTCGGAACCTCGGCGCTACCACCAAGAATCGCAGTGGGTACATCGAGCAGAAGATGGTATTGCAGGTTCTGTCCGTCGCGTAGTAATTCCGGATGAGTCTCTTCCTCGATATAGACGTGAATGTCGCCAGGAACACCATTCCAGCGTGCAGCATTGCCTTTGCCTTTTTCGTTGACCATCATGCCTTCCTGAACGCCGGCGGGAATCTTGATTTCTACTATTTCCTCGCCTTTAGTGATGCCTGTGCCGCCACAATGTTTACATTTATTGCGAATGATGGAACCTGTTCCGCCGCAGGCATCACATTCTGTTTGTGTCTGCATATGGCCAAACATGGTCTGCATGGTGCGGTATGTAACACCGCTGCCTTTGCACTTCTCGCAGGTTTCCTTCTTGCCGTCTTCGCTGCCGCTGCCATGACAATGGGGGCAGGTTACGTACTTGTTAATCTTGAACTTTTTGGTAACGCCGGAAGCGACTTCTTTAAGGTTGACGCGTACTTTGAGACGCAGGTCTGCACCTTTTTCTACGCGTTTGCCACCGCTTCTGCCTCCAAAGCCTCCAAAGCCTCCAAATCCGCTAAAGCCACCTCCAAAACTTCCGCCACCGAAGATGTCGCCAAACATGCTGAAGATGTCGTCCATGCTCATGCCGGCACCTCCTCCAAATCCGCTTTGGCCATTCATGCCTGCAAAGCCGAATTGGTCGTAACGCTGACGTTTTTCGGGGTCGTGAAGTACATCGTAAGCCTCTGCGGCTTCCTTGAACTTTTCCTCGGCCTCTTTGTTGTCCGGGTTACGGTCGGGATGATACTTGATGGCCATCTTTTTGTAGGCGGCCTTTATCTCTGCATCGCTGGCGTTTTTGCTTACGCCAAGCACTTCGTAGTAATCTCTCTTCTCTGCCATAAAGGAGTCTTCTCCCTGCATACCCTTTTGGGGTGTGCAATTTTGAATGTGTGATTAATAGATTCGGATTATTTTGCCTGCTGTTTTATACTCCCACTACAACTTGTGCGTGACGGATTACTTTGTCGTTGAGTTTGTATCCGGTCAAGGTGCAGTCCATTACTTTTCCTTTGAGTTCGGGTGTGGGAGATGGTAATTGTGCAACGGCTTCGTGCACGTCGACATCGAAGTTTGTCTCTGTTGTTTCTATTATGCTGACACCTTGTTTGCCAAGTATGTCCATGAATTTCTTGTAGATGAGCTCTACTCCTTCGGCAACGGCGCTAACGTCTTCGGCGCTTTTCATGTTTTTCAGTGCTCGTTCCATGTCGTCGATGACTGGCAGTATGGATACGATGGTTTTCTCGCCACCATTGAGGATGAGTTCTGTTTTCTCTTTGATGGTGCGCTTGCGGTAATTGTCGAATTCTGCTATCTTGCGGAGCAGTTGGTCTTTGAGGCTGGCTATTTCGGTGTTGGCAGCCTCGAGCTGTTCTTCTGCGGTCAGTTGCTTTTCTTCTTCCTGTGGCTCCTGGTTTGGTTCAGATGCAGTCTCGGTTGTTTCTGTTGCCTGTTGTGTTTCTTTCAGTTCTTCGTCTTTCAATTCTTCGTTCATCATTGCTATATTTTGGGGAGTTTATGTTCGAACTCCAGAACTACATTTGTTAGTTACAAGAAATGTGCCAATCGACAGCGTGTCAGGCATTCGGCCCGTACATTTTGTCCTTAAGTTCTTTAATGGCATCGCTGCTGATGTATTCGTCGTAGTCCATCAGTTTGTCGATGGTTCCGTTTGGTGTGAGTTCTATGATGCGTGTGGCAACGGTCAGTATGAATTCGTGGTCGTGACTACTGAAGAGGATATTGCCCTTGAAGAGCTTGAGGTTGTTGTTGAAGGCCTGTATGCTTTCGAGGTCGAGGTGGTTGGTTGGTGTGTCGAGAATGAGGCAGTTTGCGTTTTTCAGTTGCATACGTGCTATCATGCAACGCATCTTTTCGCCACCGGAGAGTACGTTGACTTTTTTGAGTACTTCTTCGCCACTGAAGAGCATGCGTCCGAGAAAGGCTTTGAAGTACACTTCGTTTCCTTCGCCGAACTGGCTGAGCCAGTCCACGAGGTTGAGTTGGCTTTGGAAGAAGTCTGTGTTGTCGACAGGGAGATATGCTGTTGTGATGGTGACGCCCCAGTTGAATGTTCCTGCCTGAGCTTCTCGGTTGCCGTTGATAATCTCGAATAGTGCAGTCATGGCGCGGGGGTCGCGACTCAGGAAGACTACCTTGTCGCCTTTCTCAACGGTGAAGCTGACGTTGTCGAAGAGTACTGTTCCGTCTTCGTTGACTGCTTTCAGTCCTTCTACTTCGAGGATCTGGTTGCCGGGTTCGCGGTCCATCTGGAAGATGATGCCCGGGTATTTTCGTGTGGAGGGCTTGATTTCTTCAACATTGAGTTTTTCGAGCATCTTCTTGCGGCTGGTGGTTTGCTTGCTCTTGGCTACGTTGGCAGAGAATCGGCGAATGAATTCCTCGAGCTCTTTCTTCTTTTCCTCGGCCTTTGCTTTCTGGTTCTGTGCCTGACGGAGGGCAAGCTGTGAGCTTTGATACCAGAAGCTGTAGTTGCCGGCAAACATGGTGACTTTTCCGAAATCGATGTCGACGGTATGGGTGCAGACGCAGTCGAGGAAGTGACGGTCGTGGCTGACAACGAGCACGGTGTGTTCGAACTCGCTGAGGTACTGCTCCAGCCATTGCACGGTGTCGAGGTCGAGGTCGTTGGTAGGCTCGTCGAGGAGGAGGTTGTCGGGGTTGCCGAAGAGTGCTTTTGCAAGCATGACACGGACTTTTTCTTTACCGGAGAGTTCGCCCATCAGCTGGTGGTGCTTGTCTTCCTTAATGCCAAGACCTGAAAGCAGGGCTGCTGCATCGCTTTCTGCTTCGTAGCCTCCCATCTCGGCAAACATTTCTTCGAGTTCTGCCACACGGATGCCGTCTTCGTCGCTAAAGTCGGCTTTGCTGTAGAGTGCTTCGCGTTCCTGCATGACTTCCCACATTGTGGTGTGTCCCATCAGCACGGTGTTGAGGACGGTCTCCTGGTCGTATTGGAAGTGGTCCTGGCTGAGGACGCTCAGTCGTTCGCCGGGGCCAAGCTCCACTTTGCCTTTCGTCGGGTCCAGCTCGCCGCTGATGGCTTTCAGGAGGGTTGATTTGCCGGCACCGTTTGCACCGATGATGCCATAGATGTTGCCGTTGGTGAACTTCATGTTGACGTCCTTATAGAGGACACGTTTGCCGAATTGTACGGCGATATCGGAAAGGGTAATCATACAGACTTAATGATTGTTATTTTGAGGTTACTTGTTCTTCTTCGAAACTTATCGTGTGTAGTTGGCAAACTTCACGTGTGTAATTGGCAAACTTCACGTGTGTAGTTGCCCAACTTCACGTGTGTGGTTTGTTATCTTATCCGGAGTATTTCTCCGACTTCTACTGCTTTGGGCTCCTCCCATTTGTTCAGTTTGCAGAGCGACTCCAGGCGTATGCCGTAGAGTTGGGCAATGTCGTGGAGACTTTGATTGGCTTCTACAATGTGAATTGGATTTTTTCGGAACTCGCGTGAAGCGCAACTGCGTTTCTTCTCCATGTAGATGATGTCGCCAGCCGTTGGGGCATAGTCGAGGGGCAAGTCGTTATACTTGTATAGTTTGCGCAGACTGATGCCTGTCTCTTTGCTGATGGTGGCCATGTCGTCGCCCACTTCTACGATGATGAAGTAGTTCTTGTTGCCTTTGTAAACTGTATGGCGTTGCCAGAACTCACTCGTTGTTGTGACGCTTGCGGCTGTTGTGCTTTTGGCGCTTGAGCGGTATTTCCCTGTGTCGAACTGATTGAGATTGTACATCTCGATGGTGCGGATAAGGGCATCTGCGTAGTTGGGATTGGTGGCATAGCCGGCAGCCTTAAGTCCGCGAGCCCATCCCTTATAGTCGGTCTTGCCGAGTTTGTAGAGACCTTGGTATCGTTTTCCTTGCAGAAACTTTGAGTGGTCCACATAACTTTCGCGGGCACTCTTGTACTTGCGGAACTTCTCGTTCCTCGCGTCGTCGTCGCGAAGGACATAAGGACCTGTCCATGAACTGCCCACTTTGATGCCAAAGTGGTTGTTGGCCTGTGTAGCCAATGTGCTTCGGCCGGCATTGCTTTCTAAAAGACCTTGTGCAAGGGTGATGCTTGCTGGGATGCCATATTGGTTCATCTGCTCGATGGCCCAACCCTTATACTTGTCAATGTATGACCAGAAAGCCTGATTGGTGCGCTGAGCCTGAACGAAAAGGCTGGCAAACAAAAATATGAGAGTGAGAATCTTGTTTTTCATAATTACGCGGCGCAAAAGTAACAAAAAAAAGTCACACCACGAAATTATGTCTTAACTTTATAGCCTTATATGATGTTTCCGGCACAAAAGCCTATACGTATGAAACTAATGCACTGCCCGTAGAAGAACAAAAAGTGCCGCCATGCACATTTTTGTCCTCTCCCCAAATACGTCAAACAATAACTGCAGACGATAGTGTTTTATAATCTAAGGTATAGGAAATCTTCCAATAAAAACACATCCGTTTAGGAACTGAATCATCGTGTATCTTCCCAGCATTAATGTTGCAATACCGCTTTTTACTCGTTTGTTTTTCTTGGTCTGGAAGGAGTTCTTGTTTTAGAGGGTTCCCTTCTTCTCGTGTTTGGCTGTTTGGCAGGAGAAGATGACTTCTGAGTCGCTGCTTCTTCTTGTGTGGTTGGTTCCTGTTCGGAAGTGACAGTCGTGTCCTCTGGCTTCGTCTCTTCGTTGTCTTCTGCTTTTGTTCCTTCTGCCTCTTTATTTTCTGTTTCGGCTGCAGGCTTGGCAGGGGGAGTGAGGTCGAAGAGTCGATAAGTGGTTCGTAGCACCTTAAATTCTGTGCGACGGTTCAGGGCATGACAGATTTCCTGCTTCTCTTCGTCTTGAAGCGCAAGGATGAACGCCTCGGTAAGCGTATCGCCTTCATTGAGGAAATCATGGGTGGCTGCTATCTTTCGTGTTACAACCTTAGGTCGCTTTTCGCCATAGCCGACAGGCGACAAACGAAGAGAGTCTATGCCGTGCTCAATGAGATAGTTTACAACGCTTTCGGCTCTTCTTTGCGAAAGGTTTTCGTTGTACTTGTCTGCACCGCGGAAATCACAATGCGCTGCCAGTTCGATGGTGACATGAGGATTCTCGTTGAGCAGGATGACCAGACTGTCGAGTGCTACACAAGAACTGTCCAGCAAAGCAGCAGAGTCAAACTCATAGAAAATGTTACGGATAAGTACTGGGTTTTCAATGCTTGCGAGTGGAAACTGAAGCGTGTATTCTTTGCTGACACTGCTGGTGTCAACACTGAGCTCTTCTTTATGATTAAGATAACCCTTGCAGGTTCCCAGGAAGATATAGTCGACGTTGGGTTTTACTTCCTGCTCGAAAGAGCCATCGCCGCGAACACTCAGTTTGAGATATGTGCCGTCGTTGCCAACCATATACACAAGACCTTCAGGCAGTTCATAGCCGTCTTTCTCATAGACCCAGCCCTTAACCGTCTGTATGATCTCCGGATGTTCGAACGACATGACGTGGTCCCAGCCTCTGGCATCACCTCGGTTTGTGGCAAAATAACCACGGTTGTGAAGCCCTTCGAAGGTCATCCCGAAGTCGTCGCCATTGGAGTTCATAGGGTATTTGAGGTTTTCGAGTGTCCAAACTCCCAGGCTGTCGCAAACACCTTTAATGATGTCCAATCCACCCATGCCGATATGTCCGTTGCTGGAGAAATAGAAGTCTCCGTTTGGGCGAAAAGACGGGAACATCTCGTCGCCAGGCGTGTTGATAGGATGACCAACATTTTCTACGCCACCCAACCCATGCTCCGTGATAGCAATACGCCAGATGTCGAATCCGCCTTGTCCGCCTGGCATGTCGCTTGTAAAGTATAGCCACATGCCGTCTGGTGTGATGGCAGGATGTGCATAGCTGGAAAGAGTGTCCTTGCTAATGGGAAGGACTTGTGGCTTGCTCCATGATGCATCGCTACGAGTGCTGGTGTATATTTGGGCATAGCGTGGAAAGTCGGGGTCGTGAGTGCAGACGGTCAAGTACATTGTCTTGCCGTCGGGCGAAAAGCAGCAGGCACCTTCCTCGTATTCGCTGTTAAGTTCTCCTTCTGCCGGTTCGGGTTGTTCCCATTTTCCTTTGTCGTCTTTCTTCGAGAAGAAGATGTCGGCACTTTTCGTACCTGTGATGCCGTTTATCTCTTCGCCTTTAGCATCGTTTCGTGTAGAGGTGAAATAGAGCGTGTTGTTGCTGTCGTCGCCAAGCAGGGCAGGGCAGAAGTCGCTCCGTCGGCTGGTTAAAATGGGTTCTTTCTTTATGCTGTAGAGTGAAAACTGTCTCTTCCATTCTGGAGCATATTCACATCCTTTCAGTCCGTTTATTGCCAGTGTGTCGTTTGGCTTCTTTTCGAGGAAAGCGGTATATGACTTGGTGGCACTTTTGTAATCGCCGTTCTTTTGTTGCAGTTGTCCGAGATAGAACAACGCCATCGAGTCGGGATATCCGTATCGGATGGCATTTTGATAGCCTCCGATTGCTTTTGCCGTGTAGTTTATGCGTCGATAGCATTCCGCCATTTTCCAGGCTCGTTGACCTCGTTTTGCTTTGTCTTTGACTTGTGTGCGGGAATAGGCTTTCTTGTACTCTGCTGCGGCGTCATAGTATTCGCCGATGGCAAAGAATTGGTCGCCCTTTTTGACATAGACTTCGGGGGTGCATGCTGTGACAAAAAGTGCAATAATTATAATTCGCAGTAGCGTCTTCATATTATATATAACGCAGAAAGGTGTCTTTTATTGTATGAAAGCCTTTTGAACCTTTCTTTATAGGGAGGCCTTTTTCTCTTTTAGTACGGCAAGAACTATGTCGGAAACCATCTGTTTCAGTTCGTCGAGGAAGGTCTTTGCATCGTATTCGTGTCGTTCTATCTGGCGCAGTTTCTTCTCCCATCGTCCTGTCAGTTCAGCACTTTTGAGCACATCTTCGTGGATGAGGTCAATCAGTTCGAAGCCTGTAGTCGTGGGACGTAGCGACGAGCGTTCGCGTTTGATGTAGTTGCGTCTGATGAGTGTTTCGATGATGGCAGCTCTTGTACTTGGCCGGCCGATACCATTCTCTTTGAGGGCATCTCTCAGTGTTTCGTCTTCGACGGTTTTTCCTGCTGTTTCCATAGCACGAAGCAGTGTGGCATCGGTGTATGGTTTTGGTGGTGTGGTCCACTTTTCGGAAAGTGTTGGTGTGTGAGGTCCGCTCTCGCCTTCCTCGAAGATGGGAAGTGTGTCGTCTGCTTCTTTTGCCTCAGTCTCTGTTGGAAGCGAAGGATTGGGTGTCTCTCCTCGGGAGGATTTGTGTGGGAATACCACTTTCCAGCCTTCTTCGATGATTACCTTGCCTGTGGTGCGGAAGAGGATGCCTGCATCGCTGTTGTCCTTTACTTCGCCCATGATGGTTGTTGTCTCGAACTTGCAGTCGTCGTAGAAGGCGGCGATGAAAGCGCGGGCAACAAGGTCGAACACTTTCTGCTCCAGCTCTGTGAGGCCTTGAGGGATGACGCCTGTTGGGATGATGGCGTGGTGGTCGGTTACTTTTGAGTTGTCGAAGACTTTTTTTGATTTACGTAAGGGGGCACCGCCGCCAAGTGGCCGGATGAGGGCGGCATAGGGGGCAATTCCTGCAAACTTTGTTTGGTAGAGTCCATTCATGGTTTGTGGACATTTGGCATAGACGTCGTCGGGCAGGAATGTTGTGTCGACACGCGGATAGGTGGTCACTTTCTTTTCGTAGAGGCTCTGTATGATGGAGAGTGTTTGTTCTGCAGAGAGTCCTAACTTTTTGTTGCAGTCCACCTGAAGGCCTGTCAGATCGTAGAGTCGTGGTGGTGCTTCTGTGCCTTTCTTTTTTTCGATAGAAAGGATGGTAAATGGTTTCTCTTTGATGTTGTCGATGAGTGCTTTGCCTTCATCTTCTGTTGCACATTCCAGTGCTTTGTAGATTTTTCCTTTGGGCTTTTGCTTTTTCCCTTTCTCTGCGGCTGCGGCAACGTTTGCCGCATCTTCTGCTTCTGCCTCTTCGTCGCGGACGATTGCATTGAACTTGGTGTCGCGATAAAGCGTGGAGAGCATCCATGATTGGCGTGGAACGAAGTTGTCTATCTCTCGTTGGCGAGCAACGACGAGGGCGAGGGTGGGGGTTTGTACGCGCCCGACGCTGAGCACCTGGCGTTTGCCGGAGGCATATTTCTGTGTGTAGAGCCGGGTTGCATTCATGCCGAGCAACCAGTCGCCGATGGCTCGCATCAGTCCTGCTTCGTAGAGACCTTGGTATGCGCTTTGGTCTTTCAGTGTTTGAAAACCTTCTTTTATGGCTTCTTCTGTCAGGCTGTTCACCCAAAGTCGCTTTACAGGGCATTTTGCTCCAGCCTTTTGCATCACCCATCGCTGGATGAGTTCACCTTCCTGCCCGGCATCGCCGCAGTTGATGATTTCGTCGGCTTTCTGTATCAGGCTTTCGATGGTGTGGAATTGTTTCTCGACGCCTTTGTCCTCTTTGAGTTTTATGCCGAATCGGGGTGGAATCATGGGCAGTTGTCCTAAACTCCAACTCTTCCACATCGGCGTGTATTCGTGTGGCTCTTTCAGCTCGCACAGATGGCCGAAGGTCCAGGTCACCTGGTAGCCGTTGCCCTCCCAATAACCGGTCTTCTGACTGTTTGCTCCTAGTATCTGAGCGATTTCGCGAGCCACAGAGGGCTTCTCGGCGATACAAACTACCATTGTTGTCTAATACCTTCTTGTTGGTTAATACAATTCGGCAGAATGCAGTCACTGCCGTAATTTTTTACAAAGTTAAAGAATTATTCTGTATGGAGGACAAAACTCAACAACTTTTTTGAGAATTTTCAAGTCAAATGAGTTGCTAAGATAGGCAAGAGGCCGCTGCAGTTGTCGGGAATTAATTCTGTTGTCGGAGTTCAGAGCAGTGTTGCCATAATCCGCCTCTTGTTGGCTTGCCATAAACATCACGTGTTAAGTCGGGTAACTTAACGTGTTAAGATGGCCAACTAAGCGTGTTAAGTTGGGCAATTAAACAGTAGTTGTTTTCTGGAACCTCTCTGCTTATTGCATACCTATAAATGTCTTTTTGTCAACTTTAGAAAAAAATTTTTTATTATGGGGTTGACAAAACGGCTATATCCGGGTATATATATAAGGGGGACTAAAAGGGGGAAACTATTAAAGGGGGATTAACCTCGAGGAGAAAAAAATAGTCTGTTTTCCTCTTGAGGTTAATATTATCAGGTGATATATTTCTCCCTTGAGGTATAATAGCCTGCGAACACAGAAAAATTGAAATCAGATATTTGGGAATTTGAATTAACCTTCGTACCTTTGCTTCACTTATGACACCGCTCATCTCTTTTGTCGTTACATATTACAACGAGCCCTATGCTTTGCTGCGTGCTTGCATAGAGAGTATTCTTGCGCTGAATCTTTCGCCGGATGAGGCTGAGATATTGGTGGTGCAAGATGGAGTTGAGCATAAGATTCAGGACAAGGTCTGCTCCCTTTCTCCTCTTGTGGGTTATGTCTGTCAGGAGCATGCCGGGCTGTCGGTGGCTCGCAATACCGGCATATCTTGCTCGCACGGGAGATACATTCAGTTCGTCGATGCCGACGATTGCCTGGAACCGTTGGCTTATGCAGCAGTGTTAGAACATTTGCGTAGCCAGGAAGATGATGCCGTAATGTTTAGGATGACAACAAAACAAGGCGAGAAAAGCAGACGACTATCTGCCAGACAGACAACGGGGAAAGACTTCCTGTTGCGACACAATCTGCGTGCAGCAGCATGGGGCTATGCCTTCAGACGGGACATTCTGGGCAATCTGCGTTTTTCTCCAGGCCTTTTGCACGAGGACGAACTCTTTACTCCCCAACTCCTCTTACGCGTAAAATCGTTTCGCCTGCTTGATGCGAAGGCATATTTTTATCGTCAGCGAGAGGGGACCATCACGCATGCAAAGTCTCTCGAAATGGTAAAGAAAAGACTTGACGACATCTTTTCAATCATCATGACACTGCGTTCTTTGGAACAACCTTTGCTCAGCAGGCGTATTAGACAACTGACTGTTGACTATATTCAGAACACTTGGATGCTGACGCGGAGCCATAGCGAATTACAGCAACGTTGTTCTCAACTTCGCAGCGAAGGCCTCTTGCCATTGCCTATACGTATGTATTCTTTGCGCTATTTCCTTGCTTCGGTCGTTACCTCGTTGCTATAGGGATATCCTATGTCCTTCATGGGCGGCTAAGGATGCACTTCCTGATGTCATGGATGACGAACTTCCCCCTTCCCAGGCGTATCAATTCTTCTTCCTGCCAACGGTTTAAGAGTCGCGACACGGTGAGTCGTGTTTCTCCAATGTAACGTGCCAAATCGTCCATTAGTATGTGGATTTCAACCTCCCCATCACAGTCAACAAAAACTCTTTCGAGGAACAATCGCAGGCGGTCTTCAGGATTGTTGAGTTGCAGAGGACGTAGTGCAGCATCTCTCTTCTGTGCTGTGGCCGAAAGTAAGTTCAATAGATTGAGCCTGAAGACATCGTTTTTCATTAAATGGCTTCCGATAAATGTCTTACGTATGGCCAGGATTTTAATGTCGCTCTTCGCAGTGTAGGTGTGTTTGTATGTGGGTGTAAGGCCGAAGAGCCTGTCTGCTTCTATGACGGCAGGAGCCTGTATGTACGAGTGTAACGTATAGTTCCCCTCAGCAGAACAATGTTCTCTGTGTAATTCACCTTCCACAAGAAAGAGTAGATGGCTGCAATGCTCGCCTTGCCGTATGAGTGGTATGTGCGAGGCTGGCAATTCGTCGGGGAAGAGTTTCAGGGCATCTTCCCATCCGAGAAGTTCTGTGCTGCTAACACCTCTGAATAGCGGAAGTTGGGTAAGCAGAGCATATCGTGTGCTGAGGTCGTGCATCCTGTTCCTCGCTATCTGACAATAAGCCTGTCAAAACCTTTTGATGCCCATGTTTGGTAGTTCCCCTTCTCGTTGGAATAAATGAAGTAGGCATCAAGCTGGCTTTGCTCCAGGAGCACTTGTTTCGCTTTCTCCATTCCCATCACCATGAATGCAGTGGCAAAAGCATCTGCTTCTGCGCAAGTGGGAGCAACGACAGTGCTTGAAAGAATGTCCTGTTGGGCAGGATAGCCAGTCTTAGGATTGATGGTATGTGCAATCTTTTTCCCGTCTTTCACATAGAAGTTTCGATAGTTTCCACTGGTGGCAATGGCATGACCGGAAAGTGATACAATGTCTTGTAATTCTGTGTTGTATGAGGTAGAGTCTTCGTTCGGCTTGTTAATGCCTATGCGCCAAGACGCCCCCTTCTCGTTTATGCCTTCGGCAACAACTTCTCCGCCAATCTCAACCATAAAGTTTGTGATACTGTAACCACGTAGCAATTGGGCAATTCGGTCGACTCCATATCCTTTCGCTATTGCACTCATGTCGAGAATGGAAAGCGGGTTGTCTTTGGTGACCTTGCCGTCTTGGAAGTGTATGCTCGAGAGCCCGACCAGATTAAGAAGGCTGTCAACCTGTGTGCTGTTGGGCAACTGTCCTTTTTTAAATCCAAATCCCCAGGCATTGACCAATGGCGCAACCGTAGGGTCGAAGGCGCCGTCGGTGGCTCGGTTGACAGCAAAAGAGAGTTGCAGTACTTCTGCCAACATGCTGTCAGCAGTGTTGCTTTCACCTTTGTTGATGAGGCTGATGGTGCTTTGGGGATTGAACATTGAGAGCGAAGCGTCAACACGATGCAGTTCTGCCTCGATTTCAGTCTTCAAATCTTTGTTGTAAAGATATTTGACATGATAGATTGTACCGAAAGTTGTGCCTTCGTTGTGGATGTATATGTAGCTCGATGGACGTTCGTTGCTATTCGACTTTTTCAGATAAGAAAAGCCAACGATAGCAATGATGGTAAGCACTGCAAGAAGTAATTTCCGTTTGTTCATGGTTTGTTACTCTCTAATTGTTGCTTTTTGCTTTTTTTGATGTTTTGCCCACGTCAAAGATGAGGTTTACTGTGCCACCCCAGCCGTTGTCATTATTCTTGCCGAATCCTGGGATATAATAAGGTGCAATCTCTTCTTCGTGGCTTAATGCGAGTCGGAATTTGTAGCGCATGCTCCACCCCAGACGAATGAAACGCCATAACTTCGTTTCCAGGCCAACACCGAATTCCAGCCAATGTCCTGTAGCATTCAGTCCGTTTAACTCCAACGGCGTTGTCGTGCCATACGCAGGGTCGGTAAAGGCTTTGTTTTCGATGTCGTAATTGAAACTGCTGAAGCCATATCGAAGGATGCCAAAGAGCCTGTTTCCGTTGTGTTTCTTGTTGAAATTGTAATCAAGGCCAAAGCGCATATACGGAGCCGTTGTGCTGAAGATATTACCAGTTTCTGCACCTTCTCTGTGGCTGCTGCCAATACCGAGTTCGGCAATGGGGAAGACTTTGTCGTACAGATTAAGTCGTGCTGCCACTTCCATATTGGCAAACTTGGCTCCCATGGCTTTCATGGCAAGGCCAACAAGGTCTGCACTGACGGCAATGCCACTCAGCAGAGGAGCTTTCTCTTTCTCTTGTGGTTCTTGTGCTTGCATGGGAACGCATAGCAGGATGGCCAGGAGAATGGACAATACTCTTTGTTTCATGAGGCGGTCAGAACAAATGTATTTGCAGATTTGTGGTAAGTTCATAATTCACGGACGAGCGAACGACGGTAATGGACTTGATGATTTCGTTGGTTGAACGAACGTCCTGTATGGTGTGGAAGAGTGTAGCAGGGCAGTCGGGCGACTCGAAGTGAACCTGATTGCTCTTCTTTATCCAAACGGTGTCGCGTATGAGGTATTCTTCGTTATCCTGGTTTTTCCCCTGGATGTGGAAGACAAGAGTGTCTTCGTCTTGCCAATAACTCAGGGGAAGATTTAGTTTGGATGTATTTACAGAACGATTGAGCAGAACCGGGCCTGCTTTGCCTGCGGTGATGGTAAGTGTGTCTTCGATAGAGACGGCTACTCCTTCGCGGTCGAATGCACCATACATTCCTACATAGTTGTTGAGCGTACAGTCGTAGCTCTCGCAGGCAACAAAGAGTATGCTTAGCAATATGACGAGGAGCCGATGCTTCATATTTCTTTTTCTATCTGATAGTTGTTGCGTTCCGGTGCATTGCGGCTGACGAGTTCTCCGAGGAAGCCTGCCACGAAGAGCTGTGTGCCTAATATCATCATAGTCAATGCAATGTAGAAGTACGGGCTGTCGGTAACGAGGGGATGGGGAATGCCTGTTGCGAGGCAATAAAGTTTAGTGCCGCCTACAACCATTACAGACAGGAAGCCGATGAAGAACATCAGTGTGCCGATGAAGCCGAAGACATGCATCGGTTTCAGTCCGAAGTTGGTCAGGAACCAAAGTGATAGCAGATCAAGGTAGCCGTTTACGAAACGATTGAGCCCCATGAACTTCGATTTGCCGAACTTGCGTGCCTGGTGGCGAACTCTCTTCTCTCCGATGTTGGCAAAGCCTGCGTTCTTGGCGAGATAAGGAATGTAGCGGTGCATCTCTCCATAGACTTCGATGTTCTTTACGACTTCTTTGCGATAGGCTTTCAGTCCGCAGTTGAAGTCGTGCAGGTTATGTATGCCGCTCACTTGCCTTGCTGTGGCGTTGAAGAGTTTTGTGGGAATCGTCTTCGACAGTGGGTCGCCTTTGCTTCGGTTCATTTTGTATCCGCTCACAAGGTCGTATCCGTCTTCTGTTATCATGCGATAGAGTTCCGGTATTTCGTCGGGAGAGTCTTGCAGGTCGGCATCCATTGTGATGACGACGTTGCCTTGTGCTGCTTTGAAGCCGCAGTACAGGGCCGGGCTTTTGCCGTAGTTGCGACGGAACTTGATGCCGTGTACGGTGTCGGGGTTCTCTTTTTGGAGTTCTTCGATGACTTCCCACGAGCGGTCGGTGCTGCCGTCGTTGACGAAGATGACTTCGTATGAGAGGTTGTGCGACGTTGCAACGCGCTTTATCCAGTTGAAGAGTTCGGGTAGCGATTCGTCTTCGTTGAACAGGGGAACGACAATGCTTATATCCATAGTGTTATTTGCGTTTGGTCATTTATTGTTTTTCGTTTTTTCCTTCTTCCTTTTCTGTGCGGGGGGCTTTTACGGGAAGTGCTGCAAGCAGCGAGAGGGGGAGTGCCAGCATGATGTTATATGTTGCCAGTTGCATCATGATGTCTCTGACGGTCATTTGCTGAATCATCTTTTGCATCTCTTCCAGATTGGCCTCCGGCATTATCTGTTGCCATGCTTCGCGGTACTCTTCGCTTTGCATGGTGGTGCTTAGGAGTGAGAGCAGACGCCCGTTGTCGAGGAAGAGGAAATAGAGGTATTGCGCTGCATCGGTCAGCAGTCCTGCCAGCAGACACACTACGAACGACAGGCGGAAGACATGCAGCCAACTTGTCGAGGGGAAGAGTTTGCGGTAGTTTGCCAGTTGTTTGTAGAGCACGAAGATGCTGAAGACGCCCAGGGCGGAACTCAGCATCGAGAGTGCCGGGCGGTCGTATCCGTACATTGTGCAGAAGAAACTGGCCGCCCACATGATGCCTATGGGCAGAGCCATCCAGTTGGCAGCGTCTATGAGTGATGGTTTTGTTTTTGTCATTATGCGTTACGCTAAAGAATGCGCAAAGTTACGGAATAATAATATAAATAATGTATAAAGAGACGAAAAAAACGTCTTGGGAGAATAATTTTCGCTTATTCGCTTTTTATTTTCCATTAAATTGTTGTACCTTTGCAGTCGCAAAATGGGAAAGTCCTATACGGCATGCTCCTTGTGAATCCCCCAGGGCTTGATCGCAGCAAGGGCAGCAGGTCGTAGCGGCGCGATATAGTAAGCTTTCCCTCCCGCCTCTTTAGCTCAGTTGGCCAGAGCACGTGATTTGTAATCTCGGGGTCGTTGGTTCGAATCCGACAAGAGGCTCCAGAATTGCCGCCATAGGGCGGCAATTTTAGTTTAGATACCATTGCATTGATTTCTGCGGACAACGGCAAAGTTCTCGTTTTCAATTCCTCGATTTTTCATTTATGCCCGACCGTCACTACAGCAAGACCATTGAGCAACATCTGCTTCAACCCTTGAAGGAGGCCGATTCTGAAGGACTCGTACGACTGCTTTCGTCGTTCTCCAGAAGTGAGCAGCGCACTGCTGGCTATATGCTTGGAGAGCGTTTGTTGCTGGATTGCCCTGCCGAGCTGTACTGGCAGATGACGGAGGCTCTTGTGTGTTATGACAGCAAGGCATATCTTATCACACTGATGAAGACGTTTCTCCTGCGTTTGAGTCGGGGCACGGCATCGCTTTCCGATGTGCCTTTCGGGCGTCTTGCAGCAGGTTTCAATGAGGTGGAAAGGCAGAAGGTGGCACTGCTTCTGTTGCCCGAACTCGAGCAGCCGAAACAGGTGGAACAACTTTTCCAACTTCTTGGCCTTGCCAAGGGACGTGAGCAGCTGGTCTATTTGATTCGTGTAGACACTTTGCCTTGCCTTTTTCTCTTGCTCCGTTCCCTGCGTTATGTGGAACACGATAGGGCAGAAGTCTTGAAGGTTGCCCGCCAACTCATGAAGCGCGGCAGTGGTTGCAGTTTCAATCTTGCCAGCATTGTCAAGGTGGCATTTGGCCTCGATGAACTCTCGGGCACATTCTCTCTCCGCCTTCAACCCTACCAGATTGCAAGGCTCGAACAGTCGTACGAAGCATTCTGCCAAAGTGTGGGCTGAAACTATACGTGTATAGTTGGCAAACTTAACGTGTTAAGTTTACAAAGTTAACGTGTTAAGTCGGGCAACTTAACGTGTGTCGTTTGGAGTCGATGCCTGTTGTGTTGAAAAAAGAGCCTCTTTTCTTTTGTTTTCCTGCCAATATGTTGTATCTTTGTCCCCAAAATAAATTAGGAACAAACAAATACGAAAATTTATGGATATACAGCTTATCAAAGATTGCGAAGCCAAGGCACAGGCCTGGCTCGACTCTCCCTATTACGACGAAGAGACAAAGGCGGAAATCGCTGCCATGTTGCAAGACGAGGACAAGACAGCCCTTGTGGATGCTTTCTATCAGAGCCTCGAGTTCGGCACAGGCGGTCTTCGTGGCATTATGGGCGCAGGCACCAACCGCATGAACAAGTACATCGTCGGCATGGCCACACAAGGTTTTGCCAATTACATCAATAGACAACGGACAACAGACAACGGACAACAGTTGAGCGTTGTTGTGGGTCACGACTGCCGTAACAATGGCCGCCTCTATGCAGAGACGGTAGCCAATATCTTCAGTGCCAACGGCATAAAGGTTTATCTCTTCGAGAGCCTTCGTCCAACTCCGGAGGTTAGTTTTGCCATCCGTCAGCTTGGTGCAAAGGCTGGTGTGAACGTAACAGCCAGCCACAACCCCAAGGAATACAACGGCTACAAGGCTTATTGGGAAGACGGCGCACAGGTACTTGCTCCGCACGATACGGGCATCATCGACGAGGTGAACAAAGTGAAAATCGAGGATGTTAAGTTCGAAGGCAACCCCGATCTCATCGAGATCATTGGTGGCGAAATGGACTACGACTACATGACAGCCGTTAAGGAAGCCATGATAGACCAGGATGTCATCCTTCGCCAGAAAGACCTCAACATTGTCTACAGCGCAATGCACGGCACAGGTCGCCTCATCGTTCCCCTCTGCCTTCGCAGTTGGGGCTTCCAGAACATCCATGTTGTGCCCGAGCAGATGGTTGTGGACGGCAACTTCCCAACCGTCGTAAGTCCTAATCCCGAGAACGCCGAGGCCATGACTCTGGGCATGAAACTCGGTACGAAACTCAATGCCGACCTCGTTGTTGCCACCGACCCCGATGCCGACCGTCTTGCTATCGTCTGCCGCGACAGCAAGGGCGAGTGGACCATCATCAATGGCAACCAGACCTGCATGATGTTCTGCTACTACATCATCAAGAATAAGATTGCCCTCGGACAACTCCAGCCCACCGACTTCCTCGTTAAGACCATCGTTTCAACAGAAGTCATTACCGAGATGGCGAAGAAGAACAACATCGAACTTCGCGACTGCTATACAGGCTTCAAGTGGATTGCCCGCGAGATTGCACTCAGCGAAGGCAAACAGAAGTACATTGGCGGCGGCGAAGAGAGTTTCGGCTTCCTGCCCTTCGACAAGGTGCGCGACAAGGACGCTCCGGCAAGCATCTGCCTCATCTGCGAGATTGCCGCTTGGGCTCGCGACAATGGCATGACGCTCTACGACCTCCTGATGCAAATCTATCTCGAGTACGGTTTCAGTTTCGAACACACTGTCAATGTCGTTAAGCCCGGCAAGACAGGTGCCGACGAAATCAAGGCCATGATGGAAGACTTCCGCAACAACCCCATCACCGAGATTGCCGGCAGTAAGGTGGTTCTCGCCAAAGACTTCAAGACACTCAAGGCTCGCGATGGCGAAGGCAAAGAGACAGACCTCGACATGCCTGCAACAAGCAACGTGCTCCAGTACTTCTGCGAGGACGGCACAAAGGTTAGCGTTCGTCCCAGCGGCACGGAACCCAAGATTAAGTTCTACCTCGAAATCAAGGACACAATGGGTTGTGCCAACTGCTATGCCTCTTGCGTAGAGAAGGCAAAGGCAAAGGTCGAAGAGATAAAGAAGTCCATGAGAATTTGACCCCCCCGGCCCCCTTTAGGGGGAGAAAGGGGTTTCCCTATTTATGCTTGAAGTTAATGATAAAAAGAAGTTCCCCCTAAAGGGGGTTAGGGGGTCTGCTTACTTCCTCTTCTGCAAGGGGGACATCCTTCTCACCAAAGAAGGAACAGTCCCCTTTGGCATTTCTGCCCCTATAGAACTGAAGCCCTGGGAAGTGGTCACAAGGTTAAGCCTCCCTCCTCGGGGGGAGGTTGGGAGGGGGGCTATTGTCGCCTCTCTTTCTCATCCCGTTACCGACCGTCCCGACCTTCAGATGGTGCCGCTTCGCAAAACATTTCACATCCTTTCGCCCGAGGACTATCAACTTGCAGGCAAGTGTGCCGAGTTGGTTTACTTCCATCATAACTCGAAGTTCTGTGGCGTTTGTGGTGGCGAGATGAAGTGGCAAACGGAAATCAGCAAGCAGTGCCGTGAGTGTGGCAAAGAACTTTGGCCCAGCCTTGCAACAGCCATCATTGTCCGCGTGACGAGGGGAGACGAGATCCTGATGGTGCATGCCCATACTTTTCGCGACCGTCACTATGGTCTTGTGGCAGGCTTTGTGGAGACAGGCGAAACGCTCGAAGACTGCGTCCGTCGTGAAGTCTGGGAGGAGACACACCTGCACATCACCAACATCCTTTACTTTGGTTCGCAGTCGTGGCCCTATCCAAGCGGACTGATGGTAGGCTTCACGGCAGATTACCTCTCGGGCGAACTGCAGTTGCAAAAAGCCGAACTCTCCGACGGTGGCTGGTACAAAAGAGACAACCTCCCCTGCTTGCCCGACCCATCCTCCATCGCCTATCGCCTCATACAAGATTGGCTCGAAGTTTGATGAATGACTATATAATATAAAGATGTATGAGAACAGGATATAAAATGAATATGTTTACAGATAAGGCATACTGTTTCCTTTTACGTATTAGGATGTTCCTTGTATGCTATTTTGCAGCGTTCTCTTTGTTTGCCCAACAATCGAGGTCTGCCTATGTTGGGCAGAGTGTATTGTTCAGCGCACCGAGCACTCCTGCCAATACGGCTTTGAGTACTTCTGCATGGGGGTGCTATGGTGGAAATGTAACTTTGGAAGAGCAAAGAGTAGGAACAAGCGTGTATGGTGTAAAGGCAACAATCAATTCCTATTTTACCGGTACGGCAGAGATTCGTTGTGATTATTATTACTATTGGTACGACAATTATGGAGCAATGCATCAAAATAGGGCGACAACTTATTTTTATTTAAGTTGTAATCCTGTAAATACGCGCTTGAATACCACAAATATGCAGCTTAATGTTGGAGAAGGTGCATGGTTGGAGTATTCATTAAGTCCATCCATTAGCCCAACTCCTACGGTTCGCATGTATTCCAGTAACTCCAATGTTGCTACGGTAAACAGCAATGGTTATGTCTATGCCGTAGGTCCGGGCAGTTGTGTCATCACGGTAGAAAATAGTGCAGGCCCTCCCGTTACTTGTCAGGTTCGTGTAAATAAGGTTGACCCAACAAGTGTCTCTCTTCCTG
Source organism: Bacteroidaceae bacterium (assembly GCA_017631315.1). Lineage (GTDB taxonomy): Bacteria > Bacteroidota > Bacteroidia > Bacteroidales > Bacteroidaceae > Physcousia. The sequence continues at coordinate 199,239 of JAGBTN010000018.1, forward strand.
CTCCAAGCCCTATATACATTGGACAAACCGTAAAGCTAACTCCCCAACTTTATCCAGCCAATGCCCAAACAACCTATTCTTGGCGTAGCGGCAATACTACAGTCGCAGAGGTAAGTGGAGGCTCTGTGACGGGACGTGCCGTAGGCACTGCACGCATTACTGTTACAACTGCCAACGGTCTTGCAGCATCGTGCGATGTGGAGGTATATAAGCCTGTTCCTTCCAGTGTAAGTCTCAATAAGACTTCGCTCCGTTTACCTGTTGGAGGTACTGAAACACTTACTTATAAAGTTTCTCCGTCGTATGCTATCTATTCGGTGTCTTGGAAGAGCGATGCTCCTGATGTTGTTTCGGTGAGCAATGGACGTCTGGAGGCAAAAACTCCGGGCGAGGCAAACATTACTGTTACCACAGATAACGGAAAGGTATCCACCTGTAAGGTGACGGTTCCCAAAGAGCCGATGGAGGTGTCCATAATCCCGGACGAATTGGAACTTCTTATGGGTAGAACCAAGACGCTTACATGCTCATTTGTTCCCACAGATGCTGCTACGTCAAGTTTGACGTGGAAGAGTAGCAATCCAGAAGTTGCTTCAATTAACCAATCTGGTGTTGTCTCTGCATTACGGCCAGGAGAGGCAACATTGACGGCTACCACGCACAATGGTATTGTCGGTCAATGTCAGATTGTTGTGCCATTGCCGCTTTTTCAACTCTTTGTCTGGACAAAGGCCGGTATCAAGACAGGATACCTTTCTACAGACAAACCACAATTCAGCCTCGAAGGCGACATCGTACATTTCAGCACAGATCGGTTATCAATAGATATTCATCGTGATACGCTCGACAAGTTCACTCTTGAGCAGGTGTTGCCCGAACATCCCCAAAGTTTATCCATTTCCGAGAATGTAATGCTTGAACTTGGTGCAGGCAGACAACTTGATATCAGTTTTATGCCCACAGATGCAAAGACAGAACTGACATGGTTTAATGATAATCCCGAGGTTGTGAGTGTTACTAAGGGTGGATTTATAAAGGGTCTTGCAGTAGGCGATGCGAACTTGATGGTTCAAACGTCCAATGGATTGCGTGCCACTTGTCGTGTTACTGTGCCAGAACCTTTTTTACGTTTCTATGTTTGGCTTCGCAGTGGTGAGGTGCACGGCTATGATTTAGAAGAACGTCCAGAGGTGAAGATTGGCGAAACAGTCTTTACGCTACATTCGGCAAAACATACCGTAGAGTATCAGGCAGACAATGTCTTATATTTTACTTTGCAGGATGCAGCAGTGAATGACCCGGATGGGATTTCCCTACCAGAAGCAACGAGCAAGATGCAGTTCAAGGAAGGAGAATTACAGTTGACAGGCTGTACACCTAACAGCGCAGTAAGTGTTTATGACATGGCAGGCTTGCTTGTGCAGACAGTTCAGACTGATGCCAATGGCAATCTTTCCCTTTCTCTGAATACTTTACGATCTGCTATATACATAATAAAGACAAATAATACAACATTTAAAATACAGAAACGATGAAACAGACATTTATTAAGAGTCTTTGCCTCGCCATGTTGTGGTGTGGCATTGCGATGCAGGTTTCGGCACAAGGCATTGTCGTAAACAAAACGGATGGAACGAAGGTCTATTATAAGGCATCGGAAGTCCAAAGTGTGGGTGTTTATGGCTATGGCGAGGAACCTGAACCGGATATTGACGATACATTGGATGGTCATGATTATGTCGACCTCGGTTTGCCTTCTGGTACACTGTGGGCGACTTGCAATGTAGGCGCATCAAGTCCTGAAGAATATGGTGATTACTTTGCCTGGGGCGAAACCCAGCCTAAAACGTCATACAACTGGAGTACCTATAAGTACAGCAAGGGCGATGCTAGTAAAATGACAAAGTACTGCACAAGTAGTAGTTACGGCTCAGTTGACAACAAGACTGAACTCGAACCGTCTGACGATGCTGCCATAGCAAACTGGGGTAGCGGTTGGCAGATGCCGAGTTTTGAACAGTGCAGAGAACTCTACAATAGCAGTTACACCACCACGACATGGACAACAATGAATGGTGTCTATGGCTATGAGATAACAAGCAAGAGCAATGGCAATAGTATTTTCTTTCCGGCTGCCGGTTATCGCTCCGAGGCGAGCCTCAAAAATGCAGGTAGCTACGGCTACTGTTGGTCGCGTTCGCTCGGGAACTACAGCTACGGCGCTTATGAACTGTACTTCTATTCCAGCAGTTTTTGGACGAACTACGACAGCCGCTACTTCGGCCGTAGCGTTCGCCCCGTCCGTGTGAAGAAGTAACGTCATCGCATAAGTGAACCAACCCCTGCAGTCCACTTGCCCCAACGGACGCGTCCGTTGGGCAAAGTTCACGTGTGAAGTTGCCCGACTTTACGTGTGAAGTTTGCCAACTTCTCTGCAGTAAATGGCAAAGTTCTCTTGTGGCCTGAATAATATATGGTTGCAATAGGGGCGCGGATGTTCGTTTGAATGGATATAGCATCATTTCCTTTTGGAAAAATTTGGTGCTTTAGAAAATATGTTGTACCTTTGCAGCGCAAATTGGTATTAATCCGCCCCTTATCTACTTCCAGCGAAGGAAACTCGGGGGCACAAAAACAAAACAAAATGAAAGAAGGACTTCATCCCGAAAACTATCGCCCCGTAGTGTTCAAGGACATGAGCAACGGCGATATGTTCCTCAGCCGCTCTACGGCAAAGACAAACGACACCATCGAGTTCGAAGGCGAAACTTATCCCCTCTACAAGCTCGAAATCAGTAACACTTCTCACCCCTTCTACACTGGTAAGAGCAAGCTGGTTGACACCGCTGGTCGCGTAGATAAGTTCATGAGCCGCTACTCTCGCGCTAAGAAGTAAGAAGTACGTCCCTCTAAACTCCCGCCGAAAAGGGAGATATAGATGGTCATGAATAAAAAGAAATGTAACAAGAGGTGCAGACGCATTTGGCTGTCTGCACCTCTTTGTCTTTTATTCCTCTACCTCGCTTATTGCAGCGACGGCAGCAGTGCTACGGCGACACCTCCGCAGTCTAACGTGAATGCCAATGTCTGTCAGCCTTTGACGCTCTTCACAGAAAACACCACGCCTGCTGCTGTCCGCAGTTCGGCAATGTATGGTCTGGAGATTCCTTCGTTGCAGACGGGCACGTCAGATGCCTTTATTGTCCACACCCTGCCGGATGGCACATTGAACTATTGCATCGGTTACAACACAAGGCTCAAGGCGAATTGCTGGACGGCATATAAGTGGTACGAAGGCAATTCGTCGCACGACGAGGTGTGGAAACGCGGAAGGTGGAGAAAAGGAGAGTCCTTCAACGGCTATGGCGGCAGTGCAGACCCTTTCCAGCCCGACCCTGTCTTGCCCAAGAAACTGCGTACCCACACCAGCGACTACGGCAAGGGTTATCAGCGCGGACACATACTGGGCAGTGCCGACCGACTCAATTCGAAGGAGGCAAACGGACAGACATTCTACCTGAGCAACATCCATCCGCAGTTGCCCGACTTCAACGAACAAGGCATCTGGTACAACCTGGAGAAGTTCCTCCGCAACAATTACGACAAACCTTTTTTCCGCGACACATTATATATAGTCAAAGGCGGCACCATCTCAAAGGGTGACTACAAGAAGATAAAGGCAAGCGGAGCAGGCTATCTTGTTTGTCCCAAGTACTTCTACATGGCCATTCTTGCTTATTCCGGGAAGTACAGCAAGGCCAATGGCGGCTACAAGGCTATTGCCTTCTGGATGGAGCACAAGGAAAACAATGACAAGGTCAGTGCGAAGTATGCCATCACCATCGACGAACTGGAGAAACGGACCGGTATAGACTTCTTCTGCAACTTGCCCGACGAAACAGAAGCCGCTGTTGAGAAGGAGACAAACCTCTCTTATTGGAAACTGAAACACTCGCAGCATCTCTCCAAGTAGGGTGCTGCCATACACAAAGAAAGACGAAGATGAATAAGCGTGTTCCATTTGTTTTATTATTTCTTGCTCTTCTCCTTTCCGGAGTGGAACTCTTTGCCCAGACACGTATCCGTGATGTCTATGCTGCTGCCCCCGACAGCATCTTCCCACTTCTGACGAAGAACAACAGGCTCGACCAGATAGACTTCCGCGAGAACAATATGCAGGCTGTCGTAAAGAACCGTTTCGACGGCCATAGCGAACTGCTTATCCTTAACGACCGTTACTTGCGGATGCGTCTTTCCGAGCGTTGTGTAGTGGAGATGCGACTCATCACAGACAGCACATTCTGCATGGTGCAGACATACAACGGTCCTGTGGCAGACAGCCGTGTACGCCTTTTCGACATCCAATGGAACGAGTTGCCATGCGCCATTGAACGTCCGTCGGTAGATGAATTTCTGGATGAAGATATCGATATGGATGTACGCCTTGCCTTACAGGCTCTGCCTCTCATAAAAGCCTCCCTGTCGGAAGAAAACGATTTCATTACGTGGCAGTTGCAGACTGGCGAATTGACCAAGGAGCAACGCCAAAAGGCAGAAGGCAAGGTTCGTGAGATAAATCGTTTATTGACCCAGCCAGAGTAGGAACATACTCAGCAGCACAAGGGCAAGGTCGATGGCTTTGCTCTGCAAATTCTTTTCCTGAAAGAGGAGAGCACCAAGCAGGAAACTCACCAGCACGCTGCTCCGGCGCACCATACTCACCACACTTATCAAAGCACCGTCCAACGACAGACTATAGAAATAAGCATAGTCTGCCAGGCTCAGGAATATACTGATGAGCAGAATACTCCAGCGCCATTGAAAGGGCGTACTCTTTTTTCTGCCCGGCCACCACAGCAAAAGCAGCATCACTCCCATGATGCCAGCCTGATAGAAGTTATACCAGCATTGAACAGTCAGCCTGGGTAAGCCCAATCCGCCTTCTGTAGTCATCAGGTATTTATCGTACAGCCCACTGATTGCTCCCAATATGGCAGCACCGGCAATGCAGAAGATCCATCGGTTGTGTCTGAAGTCAATGCCTTCTTTCTTACCGCTTTTGCTGAGCAGGCAGAAACTTAAGATGGCCAACATCACACCAGCCCATTGCCACAGGTTCAGCCTCTCGCCGAAGATGAGCAACGCCCCCAACAGAACAAGCATGGGGCGGGTGGCATTGATGGGGCCAACAATGGTGATAGGCAGATGTTTGATGCCGATGTAGCCAAGCAGCCAACTGCTCAGCACGATGCATGCCTTCAGCAATATATAGCGTTGCACTTCCCAACCGCCAAAGGGTGTCTGGAATGCCATTGGCAGGAAGATAATAGAACAAAAAAGTGTGTTGAGAAACAAAATGGGAATGACGGCGTTACCTCGAAGTGAGTACTTCTTACAGACATCGTAGAAGCCCAGCAACGCTGCACTGAGAAAGGCGAGTACCAACCACATGGAGTCTTTGCAATTTTATTTAAGCCTTGCGATTCAGTATTTAATATCTACAAGGAAGAGTGCTTTGCCGGGAACACTTTCGCCGGCACGACAACGGTCTTTTGCTTCGATAACTTGCCTCACATCTTCAATGCTTATCTTGCCTCTGCCTACTTCGACAAGTGTGCCTACAATGGCACGAACCATGTTGCGAAGAAAACGGTTGGCGGTGATTGTAAAACGCCATTGCCCGGGGGAAACCTCTTCCCAGTATGCTTCGTGCAGGTCGCAGAGGTTGGTTTTTGTGTCGGTATTGACTTTCGAGAAACTTGTGAAATCCTTATATTCGAGAATTATCTTTGCTGCTTCGTTCATCTTCTCAAAGTCGAGTGCAAACGGAATCTGCCAACTATATGCTTGCAGGAAAGGATTCTTCCCGATATGAATAAAGTAGTGATAGGTCCGACGTGTGGCAGAGAAGCGTGCATGCAGTTCGTCGCTGACCTGTTTCACTTCCTGGACTGCAATGTCCGGTGGCAGAAGTTTGTTGAGTTTGTACGTTAATTGCTTGCCATCGATATTCTCGTCCCAATCGAAGTGCGCTACCATCATCTTGGCATGAACCCCGGCATCTGTACGTCCGGCTCCCACCACCTCGACTGTCTGTCGTAACAGAGTGGACAGAGACTCTTGCAGTCGTTGTTGAACACTGTCGCCATTAGGCTGTATTTGCCAGCCGTGATAGTGTGTGCCGTCGTAGGAGAGTGTGATAAAGTAACGCATATCTGTTAGAAAAGAATTAAGAAAGATATTCCCCAAAAGAACTGGAATATCTTTCTTAACTCTGAGTATTAACTGTTATTTTTATTTGTCGAGGTATTCAGCCAAAGTCTTGCCAAGTTCTTCGCCACGAAGGTTAGCCTTGATAACCTTACCGTCGGGGCCATAAAGAATGGTTGCAGGAATGCCCTTAATGTTGTAGAGGTCGCTGGCTGCACACTGCCAACCCTTCAGGTCGCTGATTTGTGGCCATGTGATGCCAAGGTCTTGAACACCTTTTCCCCATGCTTCCTTGTTGTCGTCGAAGGAGATGCCTACAACTTCGAAACCTTTCTCGCGATACTTCTCGTAGTTTTCCTTTACATTCGGCATTTCTGCGCGGCAGGGACCGCACCAGCTTGCCCAGAAGTCAACAAGCACATACTTGCCTTTGCCTACATAGTCTGTGAGATGACATTCGTTGTCGTTGAGGTCTTTACCAACAAAATCAACAACAGGAGCTCCGGGGAGTTTGTTCTTTTCGCCGTTGATTGATTTCAAAACAGGCTCCAGAACCTTGCAGTCCTTATATTTGTAATCCTTCAGGAACTCTTCCAGGAATTCAACACCGTAAGCATCGCCACCGGTGCGCAGAAAGAATACCGGTACGAGGTTGTCTTTGTTGTCCAGAATAATTTGTTTCTTAACTTCGTTGATTGCCGCAGCGATTTCGTCATAGCGTTTGTCGAAGCCCTGCATCATCTCGGCTGGAACATCACCGTTATATTTCTGATGCGCTACGCCGTATTCCTCCATGAGTTGTTCCATAGGCTTGCCGGCAGCATCTACACGCTCCATGGCTTCAACCAGTTTCATGTTGCTCTCGGAGCCTTTCGTCACCTCAGCTTTACCTTCTGCATTAACGGTTATCTCGATAGATTCGCCATCGATGAAGACTGTGCTTACAGGCTGACGTCTGTCGGCACTACGGCCAATCGTTGCAATGACGGGGTCTAATGTGTCGACGGTAAATGTGATAATGCTGTCGGCAGCCTGTCCTTCGGCAAGAATTTCAGCGCCAAACATATTGTGAAGGAAAGTGGGTTGTGGGTCGCCTAAATTGCCGGAGACTTTAATCACGGTTTCTGTTTGTGTTTCTGTACAAGCTACCATACAGATGGCAGCAAGCATTGTCATGAATAGATTCTTTTTCATTTTTGTGTTTTTTAGTTGTTTAAAATATAGTTAGTGCAAAGGTACGTTTTCTTTTTGTATGTGCAAAATGTTTAGACACAAAAAGCCCTTGCAAGTAAATAAATGCTTGCAAGGGCTTTGTAATATGGAATCTCGTTTGTTAAAAACGGAAGTATCTTTTTGCGTTGAAGTAAGAGATGTCCTCAACCATTTGTTGTATGAATGGCATTTCTTCTGCCGGCAGTTTGCCGTCTTCCACATCCTGACCGATGAGGTTACACATGCAACGGCGGAAGTATTCGTGACGAGGGTAGGAGAGGAACGAACGGCTGTCGGTCAGCATACCTACGAAACGGCTCAAGAGACCAAGTACAGATAGGCAGTTCATCTGGCGTTCCATACCGTCGAGTTGGTCGTTGAACCACCAGCCGCTGCCGAATTGTATTTTACCTGCTTCAGGACCTTCCTGGAAATTGCCAATCATAGTGGCAAGCATTTCGTTGTCGGAAGGATTGATGCAATAGAGAATGGTCTTGGCGAGGTTGCCTTCGCAGTCCAGTCTGTCGAGGAAACGCGACAGGCTTTCGCTGGTGTTCCATGTGCCGATGCTGTCGTAACCTGTGTCCGGACCGAGTTGGCGGAACATACGTGTATTGTTGTTTCGCATTGGACCATAGTGGAATTGCTGTGTCCAGCCTGCCTTCGCGTCCATTCTTCCACCTTCGAGCATGAGTGCTGAACGGAATTTGTTCACCTCGTCGGCTGTGGGTTGCTTTCCGTCCATCACTTTCTGGAAAATGTTGTTTACCTCTGCTTCGGTAAAGTTGTCGGCATAGAATTCGTTGACGCCATGGTCGGAAAGGCGGCAGCCAACGCTGGCAAAGAAGTCGTGGCGCTTTTGTAGAACATCGAGAAGGTCGGTGTAGGTCTGGATATCTTGCTTTGCAGTGCTACTCAGCTGTTCGATGTATGTTCGGTATGCAGTAGGATTATCAATCGCCATTGCCTTGTCCGGACGCCATGTGGGCAGCACTTTTGTCTCGAAACCGCTGTCGCGAGTGGCAATGTGATGCTCCAATGTGTCGGCAGGGTCGTCGGTTGTACATACAACTTCCACGTTGTAGCGACGCATCAATCCACGTGCAGAGAATTCGGGGAGTTGTAGTTTTTCGTTACATTCCTCATAGATTTCTCGTGCAGTAGTTGCATTCAGAATCTTGTTTATGCCGAAAGCAGTGCGCAGTTCAAGGTGTGTCCAGTGATAAAGAGGGTTGCGCATGCAATAAGGCATTGTTTCTGCCCACTTCTGGAACTTCTCCCAATCGCTTGCATTTCCTGTGATGTACTTCTCTTCCACACCGTTGCTTCGCAACGCACGCCACTTGTAATGGTCGCCTCCAAGCCATAGTTCTGTAATGCCGGAAAAGCGATGGTCCTCTGCAACTTCTTTGGGATTGAGGTGGCAGTGGTAGTCGATGATGGGCAGATGTGCTGCGTGGTTATGATAGAGTGCCTGTGCCGTTGGCGACTGCAACAGGAAATTCTCGTCCATGAATGTTTTCATCTCGTCAGTGTCTATATTACTTAACTCTTAACATTTAACTCTTAACTCATACTCATAGCGATTCCCATCTCCAGTCCTCGCAGTTCAGCCAGTCCTCGCAGGCGGCCAATGCAGCTGTATCCGGGATTGGTTTTCTTCTTGAGGTCGTCGCACATCTGATGTCCGTGGTCGGGTCGCATGACGATGCTCTTCTGTCGTTTCTGCTGAATTTCCAGGAAGGCTTTCATCACTTCATACATCGGCACATCGCCCTCGAGGTGGTTCGCTTCGTGGAAGTTGCCTTCAGCATCTCTTTGAGTGCTGCGAAGATGTACGAAATCGATGCGGTCCCAGAAACGGCGCATCATGGCAGGCAAGTCGTTTTCTGCGCTTACGCCGAACGAGCCTGTGCAGAGACAAAGCCCATTTGCCGGACTCGGAACAGCATCGACGAGTGCTTGGAAGTCTTCTGCAGTGCTGAGAATTCGGGGCAGACCAAGTATTGACATGGGGGGATCGTCTGGATGAATGACGAGTTTCACTCCGGCTTTTTCAGCAACGGGGCATACTTCTTTGAGGAAATAGATGAGGTTTGCACGCAGCTTTTCCGGTGTGATGTCTTTGTATCTGTCGAGTTCCTTTTGGAATTGTTCGAGCGTAAAACTTTCTTCGGAGCCAGGCAAGCCTGCAATCATATTGCGTGTGATGAGTTGCTTTTCCGCTTCATCCATCTGCTCGTAACGGGCTTTTGCCTTGTTCTTCTCATCGTCCGTGTACTCTTCTTCTGCTCCTGGACGGCGCAGGATGAAGAGGTCGAAGGCTACGAAGGCTGCTTTTTCGAAGCGAAGAGCACGGCTGCCGTCGGGCATTTCGTATGCCAGATTGGTGCGAGTCCAGTCGAGAACCGGCATGAAGTTATAGGTTACGACATCAATGCCACATTCTCCGAGGTTGATGAGGCTTTGCTTGTAGTTGTCGATATACTGTTGGAAGTCGCCCGTTTGTGTTTTGATATGTTCGTGGACAGGCACGCTTTCTACGGCAGCCCAACGCAGGCCAGCGTCTTCAACAATCTGCTTGCGCTTGAGGATTTCCTCTTTTGTCCAAACCACGCCATTGGGGATGTGGTGTAAGGCGGTGACGATGCCAGTGGCACCAGCCTGTCTGATGTCCTGCAAGCTGACAGGGTCGTTAGGCCCATACCAGCGGAAACTTTGTTCGCAGAGATACATATTATATAGATGTTAGGTTATGTTTAGATTGAGAAGGCATCAAAGCCGCCGTCAACTACGGAAAGGACTCCTGTTACGAAACTGCTGGCGTCGCTGATGAGGTAGTGTACGGTTCCGAAGAGCTCTTCCGGTTCTGCGAAACGACCGGCTGGTGTGTGTGCAATGATTGTCTTGGCTCTGTCGGTCAGCGAACCGTCTTCGTTCGTCAGGAGTGAACGGTTCTGGTTTGTAAGGATGAAGCCGGGCACGATGGCGTTGACACGCAGTTTGGGGCTGAACTTTGTGGCAAGTTCTGCTGCCATGTACTTTGTGTAATTGGCGATGGCTGCTTTTGCTGCGCCATAACCTACAACGCGTGTGAGTGGGCGCAATGCACTTTCGGAGCAGAAGTTCACGATGGCTCCTTTTTCGTTCTTTGCCATTACGGGCACGAACACTTGTGTGGGGATGACTGTGCCGAAGAGGTTGAGTTCCACAACTCTCTTGAAAGCATCGAGGTCGAGGTCGAGGAAGGTTTTGTCGGGTGCAATGGTAGCTCCGGCCATGTTGCCGCCGGCGGCATTGAGCAATATGTCAATGGTGCCATAGCGTGCAACGATTTCATCACGGTTCTGTTCGAGGATTTCCTTGTTCATGACGTCTGAGACAAGGAAGAGAGCCTCACCTTTCTTCTTCAGTTCCGCCTCCAGTTCTTTGCCTTGTTCTTCTCCGCGTCCCAGGACAACGACTTTGGCTCCTTGTTCTACAAGATAGTGTGCAATGTTTCGGCCTAAAATGCCATAGCCACCAGTGATGACTACAACTTTTCCGGTGATATCAAACAAATTACTCATGGTGTGTGTTCTATTTGTCAAGTTTGTATTTTATTTTTAACCTTGTACTGCTTTGTACTTTGGCACGAAGGCCTTAAGCACCATCCAGCCGAGCAAGTAGGCAACGGCACAGTAGCAGAAGATGATAAAGTAGCCTGCAGGTTTGCCTTCAAAGCCAAGGAATTGCATTTGTGTCTTGTCAGCATAGTCGAAGAGATAACCGCTAATCCAGTTGATGAGGAATGAACTGATGCCGCCTGCCATGCCGTTGATGCCTGTCATTGTGCCTACAGCCTTCTTGGGGAAGAGGTCGCTGCCCACAGAGAACAGGTTGGCCGACCAACTCTGGTGTGCTGCGCCAGCCAGACCAATCAGTATGATGGGGAACCAGTAACTGTATGCGCCAAGGGGTTGGGCAAACAAAGTGAGCAAAGGGAACAGTGTGAAGATGAACATTGCCTTGAGGCGTGCATCGTAGGGGTGCTGTCCGGTTTTGTTGACAATGATGGTGGGCAATTTGCCGCCATAGATGGAGAGCATCGTGATGGCATAGAGTACAAAGATGAGCAACATGGCAGTTGGGTTGTCGGTCTTCAGACCATAGACATCGCTGATGTATGCCGGTGTCCAGAACAGGAAGAACCACCAAACACCGTCGGTAATGAGTTTGGCAAAGAAGATGCCCCAAGTCTGCGGGAATGTAAGGAACTTTGCAAAAGGAATAGATTTTTCGTCCTTCACTTCCTCTTCTGTAATTTCTTCATCCTGCTGAATATATGCCAGTTCTGCCTTGTTCACGGCTGCACACTCTTCGGGCTTCTTGTAGATGAAAATCCATGCGCCAAGCCACACAAAGCCCAATGCACCGATGATGATGAATGCCATTTCCCAACCGTAGAACTTGGCAATAAGAGGGATGCAGATTGGGGCAACGAGTGCGCCAATGGTGCTTCCGCTGTTGAATATGCTGGTGGGGAAGGCTCTGTCTTTCTTAGGGAAGTATTCGGCTGTTACCTTGATGGCGCAGGGGAAGTTACCGCTTTCGCCCAAACCGAGCACGATACGGCTGATGATGAAGAACCATGCACTGACGGAAGCAATGACTGCTGTGCTGGTGCCGACTGCGCTGATGAGGTCTTCTTTGCCTTCAAGCCCCAGCCACTCTACTGTTGCCCATCCGCAGAAGGCGTGCATGCAAGCACCCAGCGACCAGATGCCAATGGCCCAAAGATAGCCTTTCTTTGTGCCAATCCAGTCCATGAAACGACCGCTGAAGAGGTTGCCGATGGCATAAACAATGGAGAAGATGGCGGCGATGCGACCATAGTCGGCATCCGTCCAGTGAAACTCGGGCGCGATGAAGTCTTTCCACGTAAGGGAAAGAACCTGACGGTCCATGTAGTTGATAGTTGTTGCGAGGAAAAGCATTCCGCAGATAACCCAACGATAGTTGGTCATCTTACCAGTAGAATTGTTTTGCATTAGTTTTGCTTTTATTAGGTTTATTTACCGCAAAGATACTAAGAATAACAACATAATGCAAAATCTTTGCCCAAAACTTACTCCGAGTAGTATTATTTTGGCTTTATCGTGCAGATAAAGGATGTTATACATGATAATCTAACATGTTATATCAGCGAATTGTCGATACAGACCTGTTTTTATTGTGACGTGTGTGGTCTTCAGACCATGTAAACAAGAGAATCCCGATGCACAAATGTGTATCGGGATTCTCGCTATCCTGCCTTTCGGCAGAGGTTAGAAGTATAGAGTTATTCCTCTTCGTTCCAAATGCTCCAACTGTTGTCTTCCTTGCCTAAAGCCTGGCTTCCGTCAACAGTGGTGTCGCTGATAATCAGGCTCTCGGCCAGCATCTGTGCAGCCTGTGCCTCTTCAACCTTCATAGATGGTGCTAAATATTTCATAGTCTAATTTTGTTTTGGTGTTACATTATATAATATATACATCATTTCAAAATCCCCTCAATCCCCTCCCACGTATAGGGAGGGGGAAGGGGAAGGAGAAATTTATTTCAGCACTTTCTTGCCGCCAACGATGTTGATGCCCTTCTGCATCTTGCCGAGGCGCTGGCCTGCAACATTGTAGATAGGAGCGTCACCGTTAATAGCTTCAATGCCGCTGATGCCGGTTGCATCGTTACCAGCGAAGGGATAGAATGCTTTCACAGCAGTTGTGAATTGCAAGTAACCCTTACCGGCAGCAATAGTAGAACCGGTAGTTGCCTTTGCAAAGCCAACCTCGTCGTCCTGCTTAGCAAGGATGTACTGAGTACCGTCGGCTGTAACGTCAGCAGTAGCAGCAATGAGTTCGTTAGTAGCACCAAGGCTTGCACCTGTAGTAGTGTTGACATTGTATGTGCCTGCAGCGTCAGCCTTTACAACAACAGCCGTACCAGCAGGAACGGTGGTAACAGGTTCGAGGTGAACATAACCATCCATTGCCTGAGCAGCAAATGCGCTTACCTCTGTACCAGTGAAGTCAACGTCAACGGGTGCAACATATGTAGCATAGAGAGCTTCGCCAATGGTAACAGTCTCTGTTGCTTCAGCAGCGCCAACACGATAGAGACGGAAGTTATCTACAACAATCCAATCTTTTTCCTTAACGTCTTCAGCGTCGCGATAGATACCAATCTCAAGTGTTCCTGCTGCACCAACATTCACTACTGGAGCCTGTACGGTATAAGTGCCGAGCCTGAAGAAGCGAGGAGCTTGAGCGCAAGCGTCGGGAATAACCTGATCGCTATCCAAGCGGCCATAGCCTGCACCCTTGTTGGCACCTTCCATGATGCTGGGCAGAAGAGTTTTATTCTCCTCAGAACCTGCATAGATGTATGCCAGCTGGCTGACGTTGCCTGCAATAGCAGAATCCCAGTCGCCATCACGATAGTAGCCTGTGCATTCTACGATGTACTTACCGGCAGGCAGTCCTTCGATGGTCTGCTTGAGGTAAACCTTACCTACTTCAGCGGTGTTCCACATTTCGAATACATAGTCACCATTTGCGTCGTTGCCCTTCCAGTTCCAGATAGAGCCAGCGTTGCGGTCCCACTTAGAATCATTGAGGTCGCCATTTGCAGCTCCCTTGTCGTTGCCATCGAAGTCGTTCTGGCTGAATGTGTTCTGATGGATGAAGTAGCTGACGTCAGCAGGATTCTCGGGAGTAGCTGCTGCTGCAAGAGCGTCGAGCTGTTCGCGAGTAACGACCTTCCACTGGTTGTAGAGGTTGTCGGCACCAGCCTTGTCTGTGTCCACCTGGTAGCGTTCGTCCTCTGTCATGCCGAGGTATTTGCCTTCTACTCCTTCAAGTCCGCTCTGGATGATGCGATAGTTACCGTTTCCGACAGCTTCGAATGTCCAAGCCCAATTTTCACCAGTTGTGAAGTCGTCGCCAAAACCGCAGTCAACATAGCCGTTGTGACCGAGACCGTCGTTTGCACCACGGCGTCCGTTGGGCAGGTTTGTCTGGATAGAGAAGCGGTTTTCGCCGCTGCTGTTGGCACGGAGTACCATGGGCCATGAGCTGATGTTGTAGTCGAGTGAAGTGTGTGTACCCCAGTCGTTGCCGCCAGCGAGGAACTGACCGGCACCTACGTTGTAGAGCCAGCACTCCAGACCATCGGCGGGTTCAGCTGAAGCGAAGGTATAGTTGTGACGCGGAGAGAGAGCCTTGCGGAGTTCCCAACGGATGAGGCTGAGAGCACGACCTGCATCCTGCAAGCATACGTTGGCATTCTTTGCATATGCGAGAACATCAGCATCGATGCCTTCAACGCCTTCTGCCTGTGCCAAAGCACTGCTAAGGCGCTTGCGATTTTCGTTGCCTTCGAAGGCCTTGCTGGGAGAATTTTCAGCCATGCTGTTGCCATAGATGCCACCGTCAGCATAACGACCACCCCAATTCTGGTGAACGTGATAAGCAAATACATTGACAGAACCGTCAGTCTTGATAAGAGCACGCTGTTCAGCAGTGAGCTTCACAACTTCTCCTTCATACCAACCGTCAACACCAGGTTCGTAACCAGTACGTGACCATACGAGTGTGCCATTGATGTAGTATTCGCAGGGAGCATCGTCATGAGGAGCAGGCATGTAGAGTTGTGCGGGCAGTTCGCCTTCAGCCTTGAAGTAGCGGCGAACATAAACCTCACCCATGTTGCCAGACCAGCCATTTGGCAGGATATTGTTATTGTAGCTCCATACAGCATCTGGAACATTTATCATTTGGAAATCTGTTTCATACCATGCATTGCCGTTTTCATCTGCTGCAGGAACACCATAAATATGATTATAGTAGCTATCGTTGTAGCCCATGCCAGAGTCGAAGGTCATAGTGTATGCAGGTTTGTATTGTTCACCGCTCCATTTGATAGAACCTACGATGGCATCGTTTGTGCCGTCCCAAACTTCAATATTATCAGCTGCAACAACAGCAGGCTCAACCTTTAACTCGTAGCTTGCAGTCCAGTTGCTATTTGCGTCGGTAGCAGTGATGATGGTTGTACCTCTTGCTACGCCGGTAACAGTACCATCGGCTGCAACAGTTGCAACATTTTCATTGGAAGAAGTCCAAGTGAAAGAGGGAGTTGCCATATTCTGCACGGTAGGTTCATACTTAGCAGTGAAGCCTACGAAGAGTGTGCGGTTTTCGTTGGGGAAAATAATGTAACTGCCATCCTCGCTAAGGACATATTTGTAACCATTGTAATTCTGCAGAGGCTGTACGAAGAGTTTGGAATTCGTGTCGTAGTAGCCGAATGCACCATCATTACGCATTACAGGCTTAAAGTCATAGATAATATTGTCGCCTTCTTTGATGGTCATGTAGTTGATACGTCCGCGCATTGGGTTGTCCCATTCTGGGTTTGCGAAAAGAGACAAAGCGCGAGAGGTAGGAATAGTTTCTGTTTGACCTGTAGGATATTCTGTACCGTTCACAACCAACTTCGTCACGTCTGCTGTTACCTCATAATCGGTGTTCACGCTAAAGGGGGCGAAGTTGTCGCCACCGCCTGTTGTTTCACCTGTGAAGTAACCGAAGTTTTGTTTGTTGCCGTTCATATAGAGGGAAATACCAGTGCCTGCAAATGTGTTACGTGCGCTGAAGATGCCGCACCAACCATCAGAGGTGTCATAAACATTGAATGCAGTTTGGAGCTGGGTTGCTGTAACAGGAATGTAGGGCAGCGTGAAGGGGTTCTCTCTTATTGCGCCGGTGCTTTCGATGTATGCCAACGGGCTGTAAGTGTGGTTGTCGGTCTCGTCAATTTCAAAGATGCTTGAGTCGTATTCTTCAAGAATGGGAACACTCTCAATTTTAATATTGTCGAAATGGAAGAGGTATTGGGGAGCGTCGTCAACTACACCAAAGTTTACGGCAAGTGTGGTTTCAGGAGCATCTGCAACAAAAGTGAATGAGTGGGGTGCGTTGTTTTGTGCAGTTTTTGGGAGTGTTGTAAAACCAAGAATTTCTCCGCCAACAGAAGTGGGATAGTAATCATTTTGTGGGAAGTCCCAGTTGTTCGTTACGAATACGGGAAGTGCTGCCCATCTATCATTGTCCCAAGAAGTCCAGCCATCGGATGTGAAATTGAATGAAACACGATATGTTTCACCAACTGTCAAACCTTCAACCTTGCACTGGTATGGTTCCCAACCACCTTCGCCCTTGTAGGGGTTGAAGAAGTTGTTATTGCCTTCATTTTCAATGTTGTCGTATGTGGTACCATAACCAAAGCGGCAGGTCCAGTTGTTCATGTTCTGATACTTTGTGTCAGCGATTTCGGTAGAACGGAGGGAACCGATTTTCTTCCATGCGCCATCAACATACTTGTACTCGCTGTTGTCTTCCTTAAGAATGACGAGCTTACCTTCATAAGTTGTTGTAGTAGCGAGGTCGTCAACTTCGTCCATGTTGCCCCATTTCTCGTACTGGCCTTTGTTGTTGTAGGCATATATCTCACCATTCAATACATCCTTAACGAAGGGCTCTGTACCGCCATAGTAATGTGCAGCATTAGCAACGATCTTTACTTTAGGAGTCTTAATTACAGGCACTTCTGGAGTGAAGTCTGGGTCTGGAGTGTAGTCAACCACAATAGAAGTCGGACGGAAAGCACCAGTCATAGTAAAAGTTACGGAACTTGTCGCTTCTCCTGGTGTCCAAGTACCATTGGAGTATGTGCCTGTGTTAGCCGTCGCGTTTGCCTTTTGAGCTGCGGGATTCGTTGTAAGCGTGATGCCGTTAAGAGTGCCTCTTGTACCAGCAACATTAACCGTCATCTGGTATGTTGCATCAAGCCCAATAACAGTGCTAACAGTTGGGGATCCAGTGGTTCCATCCTGTTTAGCAATGTCAATAGTTACATGGCCATCTGAATGTTTCCATGTGTACGGGACATCAATCTTAGTGCTACCCTGAGGTAGTGTTGCTCTCAAGTCGCTAGCATTGAATATGGCTTCATCAGCAAATAGCTGTCCGATGCCAAACACAAGCGAAGCGAGAATTAATAAATGTTTCTTCATACTTGTAGAAGTTTAGTTAATAAATATTGGTTAATTATTATATTTTTCGCACCAAAGTTAGTATTATTTGCAATACGACACAAAGAAAAGTTAAATTTTTTATGTCTTGTACACTTAATTATTTAATGTGTAGGTACAATTTACCCCTTTGCGGCATCTCTTTCGAGGCGTGCAAAGGGGTAATTATGCTTTTTTTATGTGTCCGACAGTTGTCTTACTTGATGTTGCCTACGCTGATGAGGTATTCGGCTATCTGTACGGCGTTGAGGGCTGCTCCTTTTTTTATCTGGTCGCTAACGAGCCAGAAGGTGATACCGTTGGGGTTGGCAAGGTCTTTGCGTATGCGGCCAACGAAGACGTCGTCGCAGTTTTCGTGGAAGAGTGGCATGGGGTATTTCTTCTCTTCGGGGCAGTCTTCGAGTGCGAGTCCTTGTCCGTTGCGTACAGCTTCTCTGAACTCTTCTACGCTGACGGGGCGTTCTGTTTCTGCCCATACGCATTCGCTGTGGCAGCGGAGTGAGGGTACACGGACGCACATGGCACTGACTTGGCAGTCGGTGTGCATGATTTTCTTGGTCTCGTTGTACATCTTCATTTCCTCTTTTGTGTAGCCGTTGTCGCAGAAGACGTCAATCTGCGGTATGACATTGAAGGCGAGCTGATAGGCGAACTTCTCGATGGTTGGCTTTTCGCCTGCGAGTACTTGGCGTGATTGTTCGAAGAGTTCTGCCATTGCTGCTGCTCCTGCTCCGCTGGCGGCCTGGTAGCTGGAAACGTGTACGCGCTTGATGTGCGAGAGGTTTTCCAGTGCCTGCAGTGCTACGACCATCATGATGGTGGTGCAGTTGGGGTTGGCTATGATGCCGCGTGGGCGGTTGAGTGCGTCTGCAGCATTGCATTCGGGCACGACGAGGGGCACGTCTTCGTCCATGCGGAACGCGCTGGAGTTGTCTATCATTACGGCTCCGTGCTTGGTGATGGTTTCGGCAAATTCCTTGCTTGTGCCGCCACCTGCGCTTGTGAAGGCGATGTCTACGCCTTTGAAGTCGTCGTTATGCTGCAGGAGTTTTACCTCTATTTCTTTTCCTCGGAAGGTGTATTTGCTGCCTGCGCTGCGTTCGCTGCCGAACAGGAGCAGTTCGTCGATGGGGAAATTTCTCTCGTCCAGCACTCGCAGGAACTCTTGTCCTACGGCACCGCTTGCGCCTACTATTGCTACTTTCATAAAGCCTCCTCCAAACCTCCCCCTCCAGGGAGAGGTTTTTGTTATTTTAATGTTAATGGATTATTGCGGCTGCAAAGATACAAAAAAAGTTTAGAGTGTGTTGTTTGACGTGAGGAGATTTTGTGTTTGTTGTGTGTTTTTGATAAATGTCAAATGTAAGGAGGGAAAACTTCACGTGTAAAGATGTCAAACTTCACGTGTAAAGATGCCCAACTTCACGTGTGTAGTTGACCGTTTTAACGTGTGTAGTTTTCAATCTTCTTTTGGCAGGTTTTACTTGCGACTGTATGGGGTTGTTTTTCAGATTGTTTTGTCCGGTTTGCTCTGATGTGTGTTGTGTTTGGGTGAGGTAGTGTTTGTGTGCGCGAAAAAAGTTGAAAGCGGAAGTCGGAATGTTGAAAGATTTTTTGTATCTTTGCTCCCGATTTATACGTTTTACGGTCGACGAATGGTGTTTCTCAGTACATTTTTATGCTTGGCGCAGGCTCAAGTGCAACAGTCTCTGTTGGCTTCGGCTCTGATTACCGACCCCACATGGGTTTTCTCGGTGGTGTTGGGCATCATTCTGTTTGCTCCGTTGTTGCTTCGGCCGTTGCGTATTCCTCCCGTCATTGTGCTTATTCTGGCGGGTATTCTTGTTGGCCCATACGGATTCAACCTTTTGGCGCACGACCGTTCTTTTGAACTCTTTGGGCAGGTAGGCATATATTATATAATGTTCCTTGCCGGTCTGGAACTGGAAATGGGCAGCGTGGAGCAATATGGACGCGATGGCCTTCGTTTTGGCTTCCTCACCTTTGCCATTCCTTTTGTGATAGGCATTGCCTCGAGCATGCTGCTGCTCGACTTCAGTTTGGCAACAAGTATTCTGCTTGCCTGCATATATGCCAGCCACACACTCGTGACCTATCCCATCGTAGGACGTTATGGCTTGAGCCGGCATCGCACGGTTGTCGTCACGGTTGTTGCTACGGCTTTTGCGCTTTTTGCTGCCCTGCTTGTCCTGGCGTTGGTCATCGATGGGCAAAACCCCGACACATCGTGGCTCACCTGGCTGTTCTTTGGCCTGAAATGCGTGTCATACATCGCCTTCGTCATCTTTGTCTTTCCCCGTATAGGCCGTTGGTTCATGCGCCGCTACGACGACAGTGTCATGCAATATATATTTGTACTTCTGCTCGTCTTCCTCAGTGCATCGCTTGCCAAACTGGTGGGACTGGAAGGCTTGCTCGGTGCGTTCCTTGCCGGTTTGATAGTCAATCGACTCATTCCGAAGACGAGTCCTCTGATGACACGCCTTGAATTTGTAGGCAATGCCCTGTTCATCCCATATTTCCTGATAGGCGTAGGCATGATAATCGACCTCGGCATCCTTGTCCGACACCCCGAAGCCCTCTGGGTTGTCGTCGTGATGGTGCTGACGGGAGCCTTGACCAAATGGCTGGCCTCTGCAATAATGGCATGGACCATGGGCGAGAGCCGTCACAGCATGTGGCTCATGTTTGGCCTGACCAATGCACATGCCGCCGGTGCTCTTGCCATTGTGACCATAGGCACAGCGCCGGAAGTGCAACTCATGAACGACGAGGTTTTGGGCGGCACAGTCATGCTCATTCTCTTCAGTTGCCTCATCAGCGGTTTTGCCACAAACCATGGTGCCAAGCAACTTGCCTTGAGCGATACGTCGCTCGAAGACAACCGAGGCTCCTATCACGGCAAATGTCTCATTACTTACAGTCAGGAAGACAATGTCGATGTAATGACCCAACTTGCCATACTTATCCGCAATCCATTCATCCCCGATAACCTTATGGGACTTGCCGTAGCCTATGCCGGCAGCGACAACGATGGCGTAGAGATGCACCGGCGAGGACGCATCCTGCTCGAAAAGGCACAGATGATTGCCGCTGCGGCAGATGTTCCTATGGCTACACTCAACCGCATGAGCACTAACATTGCAGGCGGCATACTCCATACGATGAACGAATATGACTGCGGTGAGGTAATCATGTGCCTCAACGACCGCACCACCGGTATGGCAAAGTCTTCCCTGGGAACGGTCATCGATAACGTCGTAGGCGGCACCCACCGTGAGGTGATGGCTGTGCGTAGCATTGTTCCGCCCGGAACAATCAGAAGAGTGGTTGTAGCCGTTCCGCAGAAAGCAGAATACGAAGTGGGGTTCTACAAATGGCTGGAACATATTTGCCGAATAGGCGAGGAACTCGATTGCCATCTGGAATACCATGCGCATGCCGAGACCTTACCTTATATAAAAGGCTATATGGAACAAAAGCACAGCCACGTCCGTTCGCACTACAACGAAATGAACCGCTGGATGCAGTTCCTCAATCTGCGTAACGAAATGGGACTCGACACCATGCTGGTAGCCGTTACGGCAAGGCCGGGCTTCATTTCCTATCAGAACAAGTTCGAGGAACTGCCATTGCTCATCCATCGTTACTTCAGCAACACGAACGTGATGCTGCTTTTCCCCGACCAATGGGGAGAACCACAGGAAAGCATCTCCGTCTTTATGCCTAACGGTACTGCAGTACAAAGGCAACCACGTTCCATTCGCGATTGGCTGCGCCACAAGTTCCTTACAGCACGCCGTTCTGCCCTGACGCTGTTCCTCCTGTCGCTTCCCTGCTTTTCTCTTCTCTCTACGGCACAACGTCCTCGCTTCGACAAGATGTCGCCAATGGTTAGGCTTCAGGTTCTTTCCAACTCTTCCTCGAAGACACACGGCAGAGAACATCGTCAAGCAGCATTGTCAAACCGAGGCGAGAGAATGCTTACGCTCGTGCAGACCACCGACGAAGATGTGCTCGAGGCCTATGGTTGCCACAGCTTTGCACACTGGGGAGACATTCATGCCGTGTCTGTTCCGAAGTCGGAACTGGCAGCTCTGTCGCTTCGTCCGGAGATTTTGCGCATAGAAGGGGGCAGAGTGTGCGATGCCCACATCGATACGTCTGCCATCATCATCCGTTCCGCACCGTTGCGCGAGGCAACACCTTATCGCTCAGCATACACGGGCAGAGGCGTTGTGGTGGGCGTTATGGACATCGGTTTCGACTTGACAAACCCCACTTTCTATAGTCGTGACCTCGGTACATATCGTGTCCGTTCTTTCTGGGACATGCTCGATTATGACGGAGAAAGCGAACAAGAGATGCCCATAGGAGCGGCTTACACTTCGAGTGCAAGCGTATTACGGAAGGCTCATTCTTCCGATAGTCGTCTGCAATACCACGGAACTCATACGGCCAGCACTGCAGCCGGAAGCGGATATGACTCTCCATATGTGGGCATGGCTCCCGATGCAGACATCTGTCTGGTGTCTAATTGTGTCTCTTCCGACAAGGAAATGGTCCCAGACTCTTTGTGGGATTTCTATGGTCCTGTTGCCGACTTGCTCGGTTTTGAATACATCTTCCGCTATGCCGACAAGGTGGGGAAACCCTGTGTGGCAAGTTTCAGCGAGGGCTCTCACGAGGACCTTTGGGGCGAAGCACAACTCTACAGCGTTGTTCTCGACAGTCTGGTACGCCCCGGACGCCTTATCTGTGCCTCGGCAGGCAATCAGCATCTCTATGGCACATACATGAAAAAAACAGTTGGGAAGGAGCGTGTGGCATCGCTTATTCAGCCAACAGGAAACACAACTTACATGATGTTGCGCAGTCGCGGCGACTTCAAAATTCAACTGGACTTTATGGCTTCGCCAACATTGCTGCATAGAAGTTATGAGATGCCGGTCGAGGATATTCTTGCTGCCGAGGATAGTCTTCTTGTTGATACTATTACCGCAGGCGGTCTGACATACGAATTTATCTTTGGTGCCTATCCTTGTTGTTACGATTCCACTCAACTTGTGACCGATGTCGTTATCAGCAAGATTGGGAAAGGCTTGATTCTTACCGTACAGATGGGCATAGGTGTGAGTGGTGCATCTTCGGAGGTGGAGGTTTTTCAGCAAATAGGTTATCTCACCAGCCAACCGGGATATCTCAATTATACAGATGCCCAATCAAGTCACAACATTCATTATCCTGCTTCCGACCCAAGTGTTATATGTGTGGGAGCGACTTCCTATAAGACCGGCTTCTATAACTTCGACGGGATATGGCAATCGAGAGACAGAGGTACAGGTGGAGTAGTGGCGACATATAGCAGTCGGGGCCCAACGCTTTTGGGTAATATCAAACCCGATGTTGTTGCTCCGGGAACGAATATTGCTGCGGCGTTCAACAGTTACTACGTAGAGATGAATCCCGATTATAACACTTCGGAACACGATGTTGCCCGTTATTCGTTCAAGGGTAGGGACTATGCATGGGGCATGGAATCGGGCACAAGTATGTCGTGCCCCATGGTGGCTGGCATCATAGCACAGTGGATGGAGGCCGTGCCAACGTTGTCGCGCGAGCAGGTGCTTGAGGTCTTTCAGGCCACTTGCCGTCGTCCGGATTCATCGCTGACGTATCCCAACAACGATTATGGCTATGGTGAGATTGATGCAGAGGCAGGTCTTGACTATCTGCTTTCGAACTACGATGGCCTTGCTTCGGTGCCTTCTTCGCTCAAGCAGCGCGGAATATACGATTTGCAGGGCAGGCGAGTGGAACATCCTTCGAAGGGAATATATATTATTACAGACGAGAAGGGAACTAGAAAGAAGGTTTTCCTGAACAAATAATGTTACATATAGGAAATGACGAACATGATAAAAATACGTGGCATAAAGAAGAGTTTCGGCAGTCTTGAAGTGCTTAAGGGTATTGATCTCGACATCGAACGCGGTAAGGTGATAAGCATTGTTGGTTCAAGTGGCGCAGGTAAGACGACACTTCTGCAAATCATGGGTACTCTTGATGAGGCCGACAGCGGCAGTGTGATTATCGATGGAGTGGATGTTATGAAGTTGAACGATGCCCAACGCTCGGCTTTTCGCAATAAGCACATGGGCTTTGTTTTCCAGTTTCATCAGTTGTTGCCGGAGTTTACGGCTTTGGAGAATGTGATGATGCCTGCTCTCATAGGCGGTGTTCCCAAACGTACAGCACGACAGCGTGCTGAGGAACTGCTTGGCTTCATGGGGCTCAAGAAGCGCTCTTCGCACAAGCCCAACGAACTTTCGGGCGGCGAGAAACAAAGAGTTGCTGTTGCAAGAGCTCTTGTTTGCAAGCCGGATGTGGTTTTTGCCGACGAGCCCAGCGGGTCGCTCGATACGCAGAACAAACAGGAACTGCACCGCCTTTTCTTCGATCTGCGAGACAAGATGGGGCAGACCTTCGTGATTGTTACGCACGACGAGCAACTGGCTTCTCTTGCAGACTGCAAGATTTCCATGAAGGACGGACGCATTACGGATATTACTGAAAGCGAATCGTAAGACGATAAGGACAAGGATTTGTATCCCTCTGGCTGCCATTGTCTTATGAATCTCTTTGTTATAATGGAAAACATCTACTGTTAAGTTTGCCATAAAGGCGTGCCAAGTCGGGCAGTTTAACGTGCCTTGTTGGGCAACTTAACAGTAGATGTTTTTCGACTATGTGTGGGGCGTATGTTGCCCAGGCGCTATTTCAGAGCAATTTTCTTTCCTCCCCTTATGCAGATACCTTGGAACTCTCTTGTGTTTTCCACTTTCCGTCCGAGAAGGTCGTATGTGGCATCTGTTGAATTCGGCTGGGAGATAACCGGCGAAATGGCATCGTCTATTGGTGGTGCCATGAGGTATAGCGGAACCCATGTGGCAGGTTTTGCCGGCAAAGCGTCGGGTATGCATTCTACGATTTGCTGCGTGCCGTCGCCCGTAATGGTTTCAAGATTTATGCCCAGTTTCTTTTCTGATGGTGCTTCGGAAAGGCCGATGGAGGCCCATGGTATTGCCATCTCAATCCGATAATAGGCCGATACTACTTTTCCTACACATTCTATGTCTGGTAAGGCTGTCTCTGCCCAATCTTTTCCATTGCCGCGGAATGTCTTAAAGGTGCCGTCAGGCAAAATGTTGAAACGGTAGGATGTTGGCATCGGAACGTCGGTGTTTGCATATTTGTTGTCCACATACAGCACGATGCCGTCGGGGAACGGCTCTTCTGTTTTGGCATTACGCCGATAGACGATGCACGACATATAGAGCGCATCGCTATCGTAGGCAAAATCTGTATAGGAGAATGTGCCCGTTTCGTTGCCCATCGGGATTTGTTGTCCCTTTGCGTTGTAGTAGGTATCATCGCCGGAAGACAGACCGTCTATTACGGGTTTGGCATAGGGCGCATGGAATTGTTTCATGGGATAGCCTTTCACCATTGTCACCTTCCCGTCCAATCCGCCTACAGCAACAACAATGCCTGTGTCGATGACAGCCAGAGAGTTCCACCAACTACCTTTCGTCGTGCCCTGATAGAATGGCTTCGACATAGCCTTGAAGTCTTTAGCCTGTTTGTTTCCTACATAGACATACATCTTCATGTTGTCGCCATCGCCGTATGTGGACTGGTGCGACATAACAGTCTCGCCATTTGGCAGTACGCGCAAATAAGGGGCGCCGCCTTTGCAGACAGGACAATAGCCGTAGTTTATGCTCTGGTTGCGCATAGTACTCGTGCCGTTTACGAAGGAATTGTTCTTCCAGTTGTTGCTGAGCGGCGTGCGAACCGTGGTGGGAACAAAGTCGCCAATGCCACTCCAGCCATTGTCTTCAATGGCAACCACGA
The DNA here is from genome assembly GCA_017631315.1 of Bacteroidaceae bacterium. Taxonomy (GTDB): domain Bacteria; phylum Bacteroidota; class Bacteroidia; order Bacteroidales; family Bacteroidaceae; genus Physcousia. The sequence goes on from JAGBTN010000018.1 coordinate 224,710, forward strand.
TAGTTTTCTTGTCGCCGAGTAATACGGGAACAGGCATGCCGTCGCGATAACCGCTTCGGTACGAAATGCGTTGGGGCGCAGTCCAGGTCAGTCCGCCATCAAAACTCCGACAGAGAGAAATCTGCTGCTCGCCTGTCGTTGTGTAAGGACTCTCGTCGGCAAAATACAGTTGCAGCTCGCCGCTTGGCAGTTCAAGGAACGATGGTTCCCAACATCCGTTCTCGAAAATGTAGTCTGCATCATAGACAAAGATTTCGTTCGACCATGTTCTTCCACCATTCGTGCTACGGCGCAGTCGGATACCGAAACGCCGGTCTTTGGTGAATGGCTCAGATGGACGAGGATTGTATGCAACCAAAATTGTTCCATCAGAGAGTTGTACGAGGTCCGGAACACAGTTGGGGGTATTATTCGTGTTAGGGGCAATAAGAGTAGGCGAAGACCATGTCCTGCCTTGATTGGTGGAGAAACTGACTTTGATGCCGCCGCTTTCGCAACAAGCCATTAACCGTCCGTCGCTCAACTCAATAAGCCTTCCGTATCCCCCGCCATTAAATATGGTTACGGGTGTACGTGCATCCCAAAAGATGCGGCTGCCGCTGTAGCGAGCCATCGATGCAGCTGTGAGATGCATACACAGGCATAGGAAGGTAAATTGCAAAAGGAATCGTTTCATAATTATTGTTATTGGTTTAAGATTTTCTTCCCTTCTTGGATTATTATCCCCGAATAATTTCCATATACCCTCTGTCCGTTGAGATTGTATCGTTGCGTCTCGGTTGGAAAGGTGGAACGGAAACCAATGCCCAACGCCTCGGAATCGAAGACAAAACTAATAAGCCCGTCTGCCGATTCGGTAATCTCTGTGATGGAATGATCCATTAACTTCTTACCTTCAAGGTTGGAATTGTAAGGACTCCATGCAGGTACAGACATGTCGGTGAGTTCTGTCTTTCCCAAAGTGCCAGGCCAGGGGTCGGCAGACATGGTGAAGGAAGTGCGGATGTTGTCCGCTGGGATTATGGTCATGCGTTGATGTGAACGTACGGTATTTACAGTGTTCTCAGCCCAGACAAAACTGTCGTAGTCCACATGAAGAATTAGCATTCCATGTCCCTCAAGGTGTTTATCCCAACCTGTTTGCTGACGATTTTCTAACAAATAGTATTCGTTATCATTACCATTGTTCTTCAAAATGTATGCAATAGGTTCGGAAGTCAAAGCTGCCATGTCGGTTATTGCCGTTGCCTCGCAGAGCTCAATTGGTTGAAGCCAACCGCAGAACATACGTTCGTAACTCGTAAAACCGGCAGGTGTTCCACCATCTCCATTATACTCACCATAGTCCATAAGGTCCCACGAGTCCATGCCAAAATTACTTCCCATTGTGTCGTAAAAGTCCGGAAGCCCAAAACAATGTGCAAATTCGTGGCAAGCAATACCAATGCCCGTAATAGATGTTCCGCTCCTGCCCAATAATTCTGCACTGGTGGCATAGGCATCAATCCTTACACCGTCAGCAATGACTGCCCCCTTGCCGTCGTTCTCGTACTCATATGCTTCCGAAAGAAACCACGCATGAGACCATATGTCGGCAGCTCTTCTGCTCTGCGCCTCGTCAAAACCCGAATGAATAACGAAGATATGTTCCACCTCTCCGTCGTTATCCCAATCATACAGACTAAAATCCGTGTCGTTGTCCACTAGGTGAATTGCTTCAGATATCATCTCTGCAGTATGTGCATCGTCGCCATTGATGTTGTTCCCGCCGTAGTATGACAGCGGTTTACTCATTGTGACTGGTCCTACAACATCAAAACTGAAATCAAATAATCCGTAACTTGCATCGTGGAAATAATCTCGAACAGAGCCTGAATTTAACTCGTCGGAATAGCCTCTTTCGTTAAAGAAACGCTGAAAGTCAGCATTTGTATAGTGAAACGGAGTCTCTGGAAACTGAACCAATATCACCAACCCTCGTTTGCTGCCAGTAATACTGTTCTGTTTATTTTCCCTTTTTGCTGCGTTTCGTTTGGCAAGAGTTTTTGCCCGCATGGATGCCTTTGCAGTCCAGCATCTTTGGATACTATCGGCATTGATGAAACGAGCAATGCCGTCTTTGCCACAATCAAGGAGCAAACCTTCGTCTGTCCGATAGAAATGTATGTTTTCGTCGCCCATCCATGTTGCCTCTACCGAGGTGCCGTCTGCCAGGAGGAGTGTGCACCTTTCCCTCTTCGCAGGGACAGAAAATGCAGATAAGGCGTAGAGGTAAAGAACAATGCAGAGAATAGGGTTACGCATCATTAGGCAGAATTATTATTGTATTAACAGTTTCTTGACATCTCCATTGTTCCTACGGATAAGGAAAATACCATGCCTGAGCGAGAAACGTTGTAGCTCATCGGCAAAGCACTCTCCAACGAATCGTCCTTTTATATCATACACCCGTATTCGCTCAATACTTTTACTTATATCGGAAATCGCATCTGGATTGGGACGGAAGGATTCGCTTTCTGCCCAGCTGCTGTTTCGGTATTGGTCGTTGATGGCTTGTACAGAATAAGTGTAGTCTGTGTCAGCCTTAAGATCATTCAACCTGAATGATGTGCCCGCAATGCTGTCTTTCTGAAGTACCAATTCTCCTTCACACCAGAGTTGTAAATTGTAGAGGGTAGCATTGCCAACCGGTTCCCATATAGCAGTAGTGCTCCCTGGTTTTGTGTCTTCAAAACTTAGGCCAGTGGGTTTCTCTAAGGTTCCCAAGGGCATTGCCTTGAGAATAACAATGCCATCAGGTGTTTCTTCAATGTCAACAAGTGGTTTGCTCATGTAGTTACCTGTATAGACAAGGCTTGCAGGGTAGGAGTCGTTAGTCAGTTCACTATTGCCCGTGATGCCCGGGTATGGATTTCCTTGCAAACTTGTTTGCCATGCTTCTTTGGAAGTGGCATTGTTAGAACCTATGAGGGTTCCGTTGGCAGGAATGATGGTGAGGCGTTGATGAGCAGAATTGGTATTTACAGTGTTGCTGTTCCATGCACTTGCAGAATAGTCAATGTGCATGACCAGCATTCCGTGTCCGCGATTGCTGCACATGCCCCAATCCCAACCTTGTGCTTGTCGGTTGTCCAGGATGTAATACTCGTTGGGATTAGCGTCGTTGACGAGTTTATATCCTTTGCCTCCTTGAGCAAAGCATTTCAGACGGAGTGTACTTGGGCCTTTGATAGCCTCTGTTTGTTGCCAACCCATAAACTCACGTTCATAGGCTGTGTAGCTGACGGGCACTTTGCTGCTTCTCGTATACATTCCATAATCCATAATACTCCAATAGTCAAGACCGAACTCTTTGTTTCTTGTGTCATAAAGGTCTGGCAGGCCGAGGGCATGGCTTATTTCGTGGATGACAACACCCACACCGTCCGGTTGTGTGTCTGTGATGTAACCTCCGCTGGCAGCTGTCGGGCGGAGTTCGCAACTTGAGGAGCAACCGGCAAGTGTTATTCCGTTGACAGTATAGGTTGACGGTCTTTCCTGAGGCCAAATCGTGTTTTTGTCGTTATAGCTATTAGTATAGTTTTGTCCAAGTCCGGCAAAGATTACTACACACATATCGACTTCTCCGTTGCCATCGTTGTCGAACTGGTTCCAGTTGCTTTCTATCTCTTGCGCTTTGGCAAAAGATTCTTTGATGAATTGAGAGTAGCGAATGTCTTTCGCATTACCTGCATCGCCTCCGTAATAACTATAGACACTATCGAGCAAGATTGGACCGATGATGGCAAATTCTGGTTGGAATTGTTCCATGCTTTGGTCGATGAAGTATTGTCGGACGCTGCCCCAGTTTCCTGTAGAGGTGTAGATGTCTGTGCCATTGAAGAAATTATTGTAAAAGCTTTGTACTCGGCTGTCGGATACGCCTACACTGAACTTCTTGTCTTTGAATGAAGCCAGAATGACAGGTATTTTCTTCGTGCCTGTTGGCTTTATTAATGCAGTTTCGATACTACCAACTTTTTTTCTTGCAGAAAGGTGTTCTGGAGGTAGTGATGCTATGAATTCTTTTCTTGAAAGGCCTGTGGCAAAAAATAAGCCGTCCTGTTCCAGCACTACTTCGTCTTCGTCTGTTACGAGATAGTCTGTGTTTTCGTCTCCATAGGCAGTTACCATAACTATTCGTCCGTCGTTAAGTGTTACGCTTCGGCGGATTCTTAAGGCGGGAACTGCTAATGTCCAAATGGATATGCTGGCCAGGATAAAGCTGAGGATATGTCTTTTCATGTAGATTAGTCTATTATATATAATGTGTGCAAAAATACGTTTTTTCATGCTTTCGTGCAAAAAATGCTCTAATTATTTGCATGTTCGGTGGAAAGTAAGTACTTTTGCATCGCCTTAAGGGGGGATTAGCTCAGCTGGCTAGAGCGCTTGCATGGCATGCAAGAGGTCATCGGTTCGAGCCCGATATTCTCCACAGAGTTGAAGATGGATGGTTTGACTGTCCATCTTTTTTATTCTTATGGATGTTTAGCTGTCATAAAACATACGCCTTCAAGCAAAACTGCATTGAAGGCGTATTGTTTTTGTCAGTTATGTTTTATATCTATAACACTATTGGAGAGGTATTTTTGCGATTCGGGCTTCGTGACGACCGCCTTCGAAGGGTGTCTGGAAATACTCGTCCATGATTGCATCTGCTTCTTCGTTTGTGATGAAGCGTCCTGGCATGACAAGCACGTTGGCGTTGTTGTGTTGTCTTGCGAGGTGAGCTATCTCGGGCTTCCAGCAGAGTGCGGCTCGAATAATCTGATGCTTGTTGAGGGTCATGTTGATGCCTTCTCCGCTGCCGCAGATGGCAATGCCTTTCTCGCATTCGCCTGCTTCTATGCCTGCTGCCAAAGCATGTGCAAAGTCTGGGTAGTCACAACTTTCTTCGTTGTATGTTCCGTAGTCGTGAAACTCGATTCCTTTTTGTGTAAGGTAGTCTTTTACGTGTTGTTTAAGTGCAAAGCCTGCGTGGTCGCTTGCGAGTCCTATTTTGCTCATGCTAATATCTTCTTTGCTTGTTCGTAAACGTTTTCGGCGGTGAAGCCGAATTTTTGGTCAAGTACTTTGTACGGTGCTGAGTAACCGAAACTTCCAAGTCCCCAGATTGTGCTGTTTTGGTGTGCTCCGACGAGGAAGCCTTGCAGGTTGACGGGCAATCCGGCTGTGAGGCCGAAGACTTTGCTTCCGATGGGGAACAATTCCTGCTGGTATGAAATGGGTTGTTCGCGGAAGAGGCCTTCGCTGGGTGCGCTGACTACTCGCACTTTGTATCCGTCTTTACGGAGGAGGCGTGCGCCTGCGATGAGGGTGCTGACTTCGGAACCGTTGCCGACGAAGATGATGTCGAATTCGTTGTCGCTTTCGGCTGCGATGTATGCACCGCGAGTTGTTCCTTCGTAGTCTGTTCCTTCGGGAAGGTCTTCTATTGTTTGGCGGCTGAGTATGAGGGCTGATGGTGTTTGTGTGTTCTCCATTGCCAGCTTCCAGCACCATGTTGTTGCTTTTACGTCTGCAGGGCGCATGACGAGCATGGAGTTTCTGCCGCTGTGGTTTTTCATTTTTTCCATCAGACGGATTTGTGCTTCTTGCTCGACGGGTTCGTGTGTTGGTCCGTCTTCGCCAACGCGGAATGCATCGTGACTCCAAACGAACTTGATGGGTATTTGCATGAGTGCTGCCATGCGGATGGCGGGCTTCATGTAGTCGGAGAAGACGAAGAATGTGCCACAGGCTGCAATGACTCCGCCATGGAGCATCATGCCGATGCAACAGCATGCCATGGTGAGTTCTGCAACGCCTGCTTGCAGGAAGCCTCCGCCGAAGTTGTCGCGTGAGATGACTGTTGCTCCGCCTTTGATGAATCCGTCTGTCTTGTCAGAGTTGCAGAGGTCTGCCGAGCTGACAATCATGTTGGGAACTTGCTTGGCGAGCAGTGTGAGGCATACGCTTGATGCGTTGCGTGTTGCGTCGTTTGGCTTTTGCTGTATGCTATCCCAATCGATGTTGGGGAGTTTGCCAGCAAACCAGTCTTTGAGCTGTGCTGCCTTTTCTTTGTTGTTTTCTTCCCATTCTTTTTCTTCTGCATAGCGTTCAGCTACGATGTTTTCGAGTTCTTTGAGTCGTTCTTCGTAGATGGCTGCTACTTCGGGGAAGATGACGAATGGTTCGTCGGGGTTGCCTCCGAGGTTGGTGATGGTGTTGCGATATGCATCGCCACCAAGGGGTGCGCCGTGTGTTTGGCAACTGCGTTCGTAGCTGCTGCCGTCGGCTTTCTGTGCGCCTTTACCCATGATGCAGTGTCCGATGATGAGTGTTGGCTTGCCTTCTACGGTTTTTGCTTTGTCGAGTGCTTGTCGGATTTGTGCTACATCGTTGCCGTCGATGTCGATAACTTCCCAGCCGAAGGCACGGTAGCGCATGGCTACGTCTTCGTTTGTCACGACGTCTGTTTCGGTGGAGAGTTGTATGTCGTTGGCATCATAGAACATGATGAGGTTGTCGAGCCCGAGGTTGCCTGCTATGCGGGCTGCTCCCATGCTGATTTCTTCTTGTATGCCGCCGTCGCTTATGTAGGTGTAGATGGTTTCCTTCTTGAAGGTTGGGTTCCCTGTTTTAGCGTAGAGGAACTTGGCTGCGATGGCTGCGCCTATGGCATAGGTGTGACCTTGTCCCAGAGGGCCGCTTGAGTTTTCGATACCTCTTTCGTAGCACACTTCGGGATGACCTGGTGTGGGAGAGCCCCATTGGCGTAATTGTTGCAGTTCTTCGAGGCTGAATTTGCCGATGAGGGTCAGTTCAGCGTAGAGCATGGGCGACATGTGGCCGGGGTCGAGGAAGAAACGGTCTCGGCCTTCCCAGCGTGGGTTCTTCGGGTCGAACTGCAGGTATTCGCTATAAAGGACATTGATGAAGTCGGCACCGCCCATTGCTCCGCCGGGGTGTCCGCTTTTTGCTTTCTCTACCATCGCGGCTGCCAGTATGCGGATGTTGTCGGCTGCACGATTCATTAGAGGTATTCCGTTCATAAAGTATTAAGATATCAGGTTGTATATTTATGTGTGACAAAGGTACTACATTTTGTCCGAAAAGACAACCTTCTTTGCTCTTTTCTTTGCTTAAAAGTGTGTTTTTAATTTTTCGTGCTTGTTTGGCGTGTAGAAGTCCAAAAGCCATTTTGTCAGCCAAACAGACGTTTTGCTTTCTTTTTAATACTTCGGTTTTGGACGTAAAATGCTGACGTTTAGGTTGAGCAGAGTCGTATTCAGGCATTTCCTGTGTAGCATTTTACGACTTAACGTGTGTGGTTGCCCGACTTAACGTGTAAAGTTTGCTGACTTAACGTGTGTAGTTTGCTGACTTAACGTGAGTAATTGGCCGAACATACACTCAAAAAATGCCACTTTTATGCTCGAATTTCCCGGATTTAATGGCATAAATCCTATCACATAAAAATGTAAATGCTACATTGCCAGTTCGTTATATTTTTCAGCGAGAATGCGTTCTTTTTTATCATGATGTGGTTTGAACTTTTTGAAGGCATTCTCGGAGAACGGGGAAAATACAGAATGTAAGGTGTTTCGGCGAAAAGGTTTACATAATGTCACTTGGGGGAAATGTAAGTCCCGCCCACCCATTCGGTGAAAGGTTCTTCGCCTTGGAGTTGGTGCCAGCCAAGGAAATCTCCTTTGTCGTTGGTTTCCACAACAACCGGGCCATGTTGTAAATCCCCGTTGGGTAGGCAGATGTCGTGGTAGGCACGTTTCATCAGCGTCGTCTGTTAGTTCGGTTGGGAATTCCTCGCATAGGACGAATGGGGTTCGGATTCTCCTTTACGACGTTGATTTTCTTCTCTTTCGGTTGGCTTTCTCGCACCTGTAACGGAGTAAGACGCTCAGCCTTTTGCTGCGGCATAGTGTCGGTGGCGACGGAATCAACACGTAGCGTATCGGCTTTGACAATCGGTTTTTCCTCGATGCGCTTGTGCATCCTGATTAGTTGCATTTTGCTAATCAGCAATGGTTTAGGCTTGTCGGCATCGTGGTTCGTGGGAAGATAGATGTATCCTGATATCGTGCGAAGGTTCAGGCTGTCGATACTCTTGTCGGGAAAGTACTTCAACTCATTCTCAGCATTGTTTCCAACCAATTCCGTCACGGCAGCAACTGTGTCTGTTTCATATTGAAAACTGAGCAATGCAATGGCCTCGTTGTTCATTGATCGCCCTACAAACTGCGACCTGAAACGCCAGATGAAGCTATCTCCGGCCTTAAAGGTGGAATCGGTCTTCATCTGAAATGAATAGACACATTGCACAGGGTTCGCGGCAAGGCAAGTGAAATCCTTACCAAGCCAAATGTTTGCCGTGTCGCCTTCGCTCGTGAGAGACTCAAACTTGTCTTGTTTCTCAACGGATTCAAGTCCCATTCGCTCAGCCTGTGCCTGTACACGATTCACCACATTATTATATACAAAGATGAATTTCTCGGCACGACCGCTGTAATAGACCATCGACGAGTCGAACTCTGCTTCAGTAATACGGTGCTTTTTGAAAACTGCCTGAATGTATTTGTAACGCGCAACGTCTGTATTCTCGCTTTGCGCTTCAGCCATGCCCTGTGCCAGATGTATGTCGACCAACACATCTGTCATCTTCTCCTCGCTCAAGATTCCACTGGGTACACTAGGGGTACAGGCCCAAAAGAATAAACTGAAGACGAGGAATAGCAACCGGGCAGCAAAGCGTATCATCGGAACATTTTCTTATTATAGAAGATGATAAGCGCAATAACTCCACAACTTATGCTGGCATCGGCAAAGTTGAAGATGGGAGAAAAGAATATAAAATGGTTGCCACCAATGTATGGTAACCACGATGGCCAGTCCCATTCCACAAGCGGGAAGTAAAACATGTCCACCACACGTCCCAGCATCATCTGCCCATAGCCAGTGCCCCATGAAACTAATTCGGCTTTCAATGGTGCAGGCGGGTTGTTGAATATCATGCCATAGAACAAGCAGTCGAAGATGTTTCCTGCCGCTCCTGCCGTAACGAGTGTCAGGCAGATAAGATATCCCCAGCGGATGCCGCTCTTAATGTTTTTGCAAATATACCAGATAAGTGCAGCAACAGCAACGATACGGAAGGAAGTGAGAAACCACTTGTTGATGACTTCCATACCGAATGCCATGCCGTCATTCTCCGTAAAGAGAATGTAAAACCAATCCGTGACGCGTATGCTTTGATACATATACATACCCGTCTTGACAGCTACCTTTATGGCTTGGTCAACTGCAATGATGCCAATCGCAAGGCAGACAGCAGTTAGTGCTTGGACTTGTTTGCGAGTCATTAGCGTTTCTTGTCGCGTGCTTGCTTTGCTTCGATAGAGAGTGTGGCGTGGGGAACAGCACGGAGACGTTCCTTGGGAATCAGTTTCCCAGTCTCGCGACAAATGCCGTATGTCTTGTTCTGAATGCGAATCAATGCGGCTTGCAGTCCCGTAATGAACTTCTGCGCACGCATGGCTTCGTTCATGAGCGCTTCCTTCGAGAGTGTTTCAGAACCTTCTTCCAGTGTGTGGTAAGTGGAGTGTGTCTCCTCGTCGTTAACACCTCCGCCATTGATTTTCTCCATGAGAATCTCGTAATCGCTCTTAGCTCGGTCGAGCTTCTCGTTGATGAGCAAACGGAATTCCTCGAGCTCTTCGTCGGTGTATCTAACCTTGTTGTCTTCCATACTTTTGAGTTATTATAGTTTTGTAACAGTGAGTTTTGTGCCTAAGCTAATCTCGTTGGCAAGAACTTGTGATGCAATGTAGTCGCTGAACTTGTTGAGGCATGTACGGTTGTCATCATTTTCCGGCAATGTAACATTGATGCGGTCGGTAATGTCGAAACCGCTCTCCTTGCGAAGGGTTTGTATGCTTCGGATGAGTTCGCGTGCAATGCCTTCCAGGCGTAAGTCTTCAGTGATGGTGAGGTCAAGAGCTACGGTCAGTGTGCCTTCGTTTGCAACACTCCAGCCGGGAATGTCTTGACTGAAGATTTCAATGTCCTCGAGGTCAACAACAACTTGTTCGCCAGTTTCAAGCGTGAGTGGCAGATGTTCTGTGGCTTCCAGTTCTGCAATCTGTTCTTGGCTCATTGCCAATACGGCAGCATTGACACTCTTCATAAGTTTGCCGAACTTCTTACCCATGGTGCGGAAGTTACATTTCACCTGCTTGACGAGCATGCCTTGTGCTTCTACGAATTCCAACTCCTTGACGTTCACTTCGTCCAGGATGAGTTGCTGCATAGCCAGGATGCGTTGCTGCTGATTGGCATCGATGGCGGGAATGGCAATGCGTTGCAGGGGTTGTTTTACGACAATCTGTTCCTTTTTTCGGAGCGAGAGAATCATGCTTGTCACCTGTTGTGCGAGTGCCATGCGTTGTTCTTGCTCAAGGTCAATCATTGTCTCGTCTGCAATGGGGAATTTAGCCAAGTGTACGCTTTTTGCATCTCCCTTGCCTGTCGTTTCGCAGAGGTCTCTCCAGAGGCGGTCTGCATAGTATGGAGCAATAGGTGCCATCAGTTGTGCAACCTTTTCAAGACAAGTATAGAGCGTCTGGTAGGCGCTAAGCTTATCGAGGCTCATGGCAGAACCCCAGAAACGTTTCTTTGAGAGGCGTACAAACCAGTTGCTGATGTTGTCAACAACGAAGGTTTGAATGAGGCGGCCTGCACGGGTTGGCTCATAGCTTTCGTAGCACTGGTTGACTTCGCGTATGAGACTGTTCAGGCAGGAGAGTATCCAGCGGTCCATCTCTGGACGTTCGTTCATGGGTACGTCTGGCTCTTCGTAGCACCAGCCATCTACGTTGGCATACATTGTGAGGAAGGAGTATGTTTGGAAGAGCTTACCGAAGAATGTTCGGCTTACTTCCTGCACGCCTTCAACGTCGAACTTGAGGTTGTCCCATGGTGCGCTGTTTGTTATCATGTACCAGCGTACGGCATCGCTGCCATATTGCTCTATTGCACCAAATGGGTCAATGGCATTGCCAAGGCGTTTGGACATCTTCATGCCGTTCTTGTCGAGTACAAGACCATTGCTGATGACGGCTTTGTAGGAGACATTGTCGAAGACCATTGTTGCGATGGCATGGAGGGTGTAGAACCAGCCGCGTGTCTGGTCGACACCTTCTGCGATGAAGTCTGCGGGGAAGACGGTTCCGTTGTCGAGCAGTTCTTTGTTCTCGAACGGGTAGTGTATCTGTGCGTAGGGCATTGCGCCAGAGTCGAACCATACGTCGATGAGATCAAGTTCGCGCTTCATAACTGCTCCGCTTTCGCTAACCAGCATAATGTGGTCAACGTATGGGCGGTGCAGGTCGATGCGGTCGTAGTTCTCTTGGCTCATGTCTCCAAGTACGAATCCTTTGTCTTTGAGCGGATTGCTTGTCATTATGCCTGCTTCGACGGCTTTCTCTATTTCATTGTAGAGTTCTTCGACGGAGCCGATGCAGATTTCTTCTTTGGTATCTCTGTTGCGCCAGATGGGGAGCGGTGTTCCCCAGTAGCGTGAACGGCTGAGGTTCCAGTCGTTGAGGTTTTCGAGCCATTTGCCGAAGCGTCCTGTGCCGGTGCTTTCTGGTTTCCAGAGGATAGTCTTATTGAGTTCTATCATGCGTTCCTTTGCTGCAGAAGAGCGAATGAACCATGAGTCGAGCGGGTAGTAGAGGATGGGTTTGTCGGTACGCCAGCAATGGGGGTAGTTGTGGACGTGTTTTTCTATCTTGAAGGCAGTGCCGGCTTCTTTCATCTCGATGCACATCTTTACGTTGAGGTCCATCTCTTTGGATGCTGCTTTCTCATCGTATTTGCCGTCTTCGTTGAACTTGGGGTCGTAAGCGTTCTTGACGTAGTTGCCTTCGTGGATGGCATATGCCTCTTCGTTAATGCAGAGTTGGCGGAAGGTTTCGTCCATGTCTTCCTTGAGGAAGTACTTGCCGGTGAAGTCTACCATGGGTCGTGTGCCGCCAGCCTTATCGATGATGAAGAGACTTGGGATGCCGGCGTCTTTTGCTACCTTGGCGTCGTCTGCACCAAAGGTGGGTGCGATGTGTACGATGCCTGTGCCGTCTTCTGTGGTGACGTAGTCTCCGGGTATTACGCGGAATGCATCTCCGCTTTTGTCAATAACTTTTCCGTTGTCTAAGTCACAGGGTTTTACCCATGGGAAGAGCTGTTCGTACTTTGTGCCGACGAGGTCTGTGCCTTTGCCTTTCCAAAGTATTTCGAGTTCTTTGCCTTCTTCGGCTTGGAAGTATGCTGAGAGTCGTGCCTCTGCGAGGATGTAGATGGCCTGCTCGTCGGTGTAGGGGTTGGTTCCCTTTACAGCGACATAGTCAATCTTTGGACCTACGCAAAGTGCAGTGTTGGATGGCAGTGTCCAGGGGGTGGTTGTCCAGGCAAGGACATATGTCGGAGTGTTCTGTGCGTTCGGAATGTTCAGATTAGTATCTGTTACCTTGAACTGTGCAGTGACCGTGGTGTCTTTCACATCTCTGTAGCAGCCGGGCTGGTTGAGCTCGTGGCTTGAGAGTCCGGTGCCTGCTGCCGGAGAATAGGGCTGGATGGTGTAGCCTTTGTAGAGCAAGTCTTTCTGATAGAGTTGCTTGAGGAGCCACCAAAGCGATTCGATGTATTTGTTGTCGTAAGTGATGTATGGGTTTTCCATGTCAACCCAGTAGCCCATCTTATGGCTGAGGTCGGCCCACTCGTTGGTGTACATCATGACATTTTCTCGGCATTTTTGGTTGTAGTCTTCAATGCTGATGGTCTTGCCGATGTCTTCCTTTGTGATGCCCAGTTCTTTTTCCACGCTGAGTTCAACGGGAAGTCCGTGGGTATCCCATCCCGCTTTACGCTTTACTTGGAACCCTTTCATTGTCTTGAATCGACAAAAGGTGTCCTTGAGGCTTCGTGCCAAAACGTGGTGAATGCCTGGATGTCCGTTGGCAGATGGGGGGCCTTCGAAGAAAATAAACGAGGGACATCCTTCTCGCTCGGTTATGCTCTTGTGAAACACGTCTTCTGCATCCCATTGCTGGAGCACTTCTTTGTTCACGTCGCTCAGGTTGAGCTTATTGCGCTCTGTGAATTTCTTGCTCATATAGTGTGTGTTGTATATATACTTGTTTGGGGTGCAAAGGTACAATAAATAATTAAATATTCAAAATGTATAAAAGAAAAAGCCGTCCGAAAGGAAAATCGGACGGCTTGTTGTGTGATGAAGTCTCAAACTTCTCACGTTTAGTGGGTGAACTTCACGTGTGTAATTAGCGAACTTCACGTGTGTAATTGGCGAACTTCACGTGTTAAGTTTGCCAAATACTCACTTGTGTTTTTAGAACTTGAGGTCTACGCTGACACCAACGGCATCGTTCTTGCGAGTGTAGAGGTCTACAATACCAAGCTTCTCGTCGCGGATAATCTCTGTTTCGTTGTAGAAGCTGTGCATGTAGCCAGCGTTGATGTTCACCATCTTGTTTACGTGGAATGTAGCGCCAAGGCAGAGGGCAGTTGAACTAACATTGAAGTTTGTGTCCTGCATGCTTTGGCCGAAACCGTACTTTGTGCGCTGTGTGCCGGCACTGACTGTGAGCCAGTTGTTTACGTCCCATTCTGCACCGAGTGTTACTTCCCATGTGTTCTTCTCTACGTCTGTAGCAGAACCCTTGGCGTCCTTGTCGAAGAAGTAGTGGAAACCACCCATTACGCGGACGTTGTCGAGGATAGAATACTGTGCACCCAAAGTCAGCAGAGCAGGAATGTCAGAGCGAACTTCTGCACCATCAGCATATACGGCAACAGCAGGAACTTGAGAAGCCATTGCAGTGAGATTTGCGCTGTTGACAGATTCATTCTTTAAGTTAATCTTTGTGCGGAACTCATACTTGGCAGCCAAGTTCAACTTGCCAAGGTTTACGTCAACACCAATGATAGGAGTGATGCCCAAACCGCTCTGTGAGCAGTCGAGTGTAAGAGGGTCATTAAAGAGATATGCACCCTGTGCTGCAGTAGTAGCAGCATCTTTATAAGCAGCAGCCATAGCCTGATATTTAGCAGCTTCAGTTGTCAGACCAGCAGCAGCGTATTGACCAGCAGCAGCGGCAGCTTGACCAGCAGCACTGGCAGCCATTTGAGAAACTCCATTCAAATATGTGCTTGCAGCCACACCATTTGCAGTAACATTAGAAATGGCGCCTACATAAGAACTGTTTGCCAAAACGCCACGTACACCACCGAATACAGAAATCTTGTCAGTAACCTTGTAGGTTGCACCTACCTGGAGACCATAGAAATACTGTTTGCCGGTAAGGTTTTGGCTCAAACCATAAGATGTAGCATTAGCGCCAAGCAACTTGCTGCCTACCAATTGCTCAAACATGGGCAGACCGTTCTCGAACTCGCACTTGCCGCCGCCACCGCCAACAGCAAACTGGGCAGAAACGCTCCACTTGTCGTTGAATACATAGGCTGCCTGGAATGAAGGAATGAAGGGAGCAACAGCTTTGCCTTCAAAGAAGTGCTCAGCATTGTTGTTTTCGGTGTTGAGCGCATAGAAAGGTGCATTAGAAGTGATTTGACGCTTCTGGATGGCACTCTGCCAGCTCAGTGAAAGATGGAATCCCTTGGGGAGGAATGCGATACCTGCAGGGTTGGAGTAAACACCGTCGATGGCAATTACTGCATCACGAGCAGGGTTGCGAAGGAATACGGCGTTCTGATTAGTGTTGGTTAAAAGACCACCGGCAAATGCGCTGCTAACTGTGGCAAATGCCATCAAACTAAGGATTGTTTTTTTCATTATTTTTACCTTTTTGGTTGAAATCGGCCGCAAAGGTAACACAATAATCCCATCTGTGCAAGTTTTTTCTTAAAAAATGCACACAATATAGGTATTTTGTGCAATTATTATTGACCAGCGAGGGTGTAGATGGTCTTTAGTCCTTTTATCTTTAGTCCTTTTATGCGATTGAGCAAATCGCGTGAGACGGCACGTTTGACGGCAACATAAGACCAATGTGGCAGGACGTCTATTCTGCCAATTTGGCTGCTTTCGATGTTTCCTTGTTTTGTTAGGAAGCCCACAATGTCTCCGCGACTTATTTTATCTTTCTTTCCTTTACCTATATATAATGTAACCCAAAGTGGCTTTTCTGGTGCGGGGACTTTTGTGGGCAAGGTGTAGGTTTCGATTTCGTCGGTAATGAATTCGGGCAGGTGTTCTTGTGGTGCGAGGATGAAATAGGCTGAGCCTTTCGTGTCCCATCGTGCTGTTCTGCCGTTGCGGTGTGTGGATGTTTCTTCGTTAGGCGGCAGGTGGTAGTGTATGATGTTGTCGACGTCTGTGATGTCGAGCCCTCGTGATGCGAGGTCTGTGCTGACGAGGATGTTTGCCGAGCCATTCATGAAACGGTAGAGTGCTCTTTCTCGGTCGCGTTGTTCCATGCCTCCGTGGAAGATACCTGCCATTATGTTGTGCTCTTCGAGGAAGTTTCCTACGCGTTCCACGCTTTCTCTGTAGCCTACGAAGATGAGGCTTTTCTGTGTGCCAAGTGTGCCGAGCAGTTTGCGAAGTGTCTGCAGTTTGTCTTTTTCGGGCGAATGGACTATGTGGAGGCTGATGCGTTCGTCGCTTTCGTTGTCGAGGAAGTTGAGTCGGGTATAGTTGTTGCTTCCTACGAAGTCGGGAATGTCGTCGGTGTCTGTGGCAGAGAGGAGGATGCGTTGCTGCAGGTGGGGTAGTAGGGTGATGATGCCTTGCATCTGTTCGCGGAAGCCGAGTTCGAGTGATTTGTCGAATTCGTCGATGACGAGTGTTTGTACGTTATCGGGGAGGAGATTGCCTTTCTGCAGGTGGTCGAGCAGTCTGCCGGGTGTTGCTACCACGAGTTGTGGCTGCAGTCCTCTTATTTGCTGATGTTCCTCCATGGTTGGCCGTCCTCCGTAGCAGGCAGCGACGCGCAGTTCGGAACAGAGTCTTCGTGCAACGTCGGCTGTTTGTGTGGCGAGTTCTCGTGAAGGAACAATGACGAGTGCTTGCAGGTTGTCGTTTTTAGCGTCGAGTTTTTGGAGTAGTGGCAGCAGGTATGCGAGTGTCTTGCCGGAGCCAGTGGGGCTGAGCAGTACAGTGGATGTTCCTTTGCGTGCCGTTTGCAACATTTCTTGTTGCATGGCGTTGAGGTCGGTGATGCCGAGTCGGGAGAGGTTGTAGGTCATGTTATCTGAGGAAGTAGTCGACGAGGAAGTAGATGCCCAAGGCGACGAACCAGCCAAGGAGTACTTTGAGTGTGATGTGCTTGATGTACCACCAGATGCTTACATCTTCGGCTTTCATGAGTGCGTAGCCTGCTGTGTTGCCTATGGGGAGCAGGCATCCGCCTATGCTGCCGCTCAAGGTGATGAGATGCCAGTATTGTCCGTTTTCCACGAAACTTTGCAGGTAGGTGGTCATGCCCGGTGTGTTGTCGGGGAGGACGGGGTAGATGGAGATGCTGCTGATGACGAGGGCGAGATTGTCCATGACGGAACTGACGAGTCCGAGTGCGAGCGACATGATGTAGATGTTGTGTATGTGCTGGTCGCACCAGTTGCGCACGCTGTTCATGGCGCCTACTTCGATGAGGATATCCACGCAGAGTCCTACGCCGAGAAAGAACATTATCATTTGCATACTTTCGTACTGCAGGCTGCGATTTGTCTCTCTGCTGAGCGGTTGGTCGGACAGGATGCGTTTGCGGTTGATGATTTCGTTTGCCACCCAAAGAACGCCGAGCACGCAGAGTGCACCGAGGAATGGGGGCAGGCTTGTGAGTCGGTAGAATGTGGGAACGAACCATAGTCCGCCCATGCCCAAGAAGAACATGAGTATCTGTTGCCAGAGTTTTACGTCGGTGTCATTGCCTCTGTACATCATGACGTTGGCACGTTTCAGGTCGAGATGCGGGGGGAGTTTTCTGCCGATGAGGTATGTGGGTACGATGGTGGCGAAGAGTGCCGGCAGTACGAGCGCTGCTGTGTAGTTGGTGGGTGTGACTGCTCCGCGTGTCCATACGAGCAGTGATGTGACGTCGCCTATGACGGTGAAGCATCCTCCACAGTTTGTGGCGATGACGATGATGGCTCCCAGCAGCATGCGTTGCCTGTGGTTTACCACCAGGCGGTTCATTACCGTGAACATTACGACGGCAGCGGTGAGGTTGTCGAGGTTGGCACTGAGCAGGAAACTGCACAGGGCAAGCATCCAGACGGTTTGCCATGTTCCTTTTGAGCGGCAGAGTTTCGTTACGAGGTCGAAGCATCCGTTGTTTGCAAGAACGTCTGTGATGGCCATTGTTGTGAGCAGATACATGGCAATGCTCGTGAGTTGTGCCACGTGGCGTGCGAAGACGTTTTGGCGTATGAACTCGTTGACGGCTTTGATGCTGTAGTCCTCGCCGGCAAGGAATTCCTGGAATCCGGCATTGTGGAGTGTCTCAATGTAGTATGGTCCTACGCAGACGTACAGCACCCATCCCCACACGCCGCAGAAGACGGCTACGGTGGCTTTGTTGATGCGGGTGATGTGTTCGGTGCAGATGAGCAGGTAGCCGAGCAGCATCAGGCAGACAATGGCTATGGTCATGTTCTTTCAGTTAAGAGTTCTCGTTAGGGTTAAGGTTAGGGTTAACGTTAAAGTTCCCTTTCTTTGCAGCGCAAAGGTAGTTAAAAATACTCAAAACGACAAGCAACGCTTTGCTATTTCTGGCAAAACTTGTAATTTTGCATTGTTATGAAGAAAATGATAAGTTTTGTACTGCTACTTTTTGCCCTTGTGGCTAAGGCGCAGAAGGTGGAGATTTTGGTTGGCGGGAATTGGGCTGAGATTCCTGCTCAGCAGACACAGAGTGAACTGAAGCCCGGCTGGAAGATTGTGGACTACCAGATGAAGAGCAAGTTGACGCATTATCTTTCGGGCGCTCATGCAGCGCAGTTGGCAGAAGGAAATCGTCCAGTTTTTCGTGTCACGCCAGGCGAGAAAGAAGTGCTTGTTGACTATGTGCTTGTGCGGCTGAAGACGTCGAAGTATTACCGGAAGATGTTCAAGCCGTTGTTGATTGAGTGCAACTATACTCGTTTGGAACCCAGTGCGTTCGATGTTAAAGCCGAAAGTGATAGTTTTATATGTCAGCCTCGCCAGGTGTTGCAGCCTGGAGAGTACATTTTGGCTTGCCTCACACAACGTCCCATCGGCGAGTTGCAAGACATACTTGTCTATCCCTTCAGTGTGGCAAAAGAGTAGATTTGCTTACATTTTGTCACTTTCAAAGTGGACCGATTTTCGGCGCAAATAGATAAAACAAGCGTCGAAACAGGTCGGTTTGTCACCTGAAACAGGAGTACTTTCTCAACTACACGTGTGAAGTTTGCCAACGATACACGTGTAGTTTGGTATTTTTACATGTTAAAATCGTTCGAAAAACACATAAAATATACCTGTTTTGTGTTGTTTTTCTCTCGTTTTTGCGTGGTTTTACGATTGTTGAAAAATGTAATATGCTTATCTGTAGTGTGTTATGATAATGCTTCCAAAATGCGATAGAAACAGCCCTCCGCAGTGTCGCTTCATTTTATTCAATTCTCAGCGCTTGGGAAAAATACAAAATGTAAGCAAATAAGGCATTATCCTAACAAAGTGTCAAAACAGGAAGGAACAAGTCAATTAGAGAGAGGAGGTTTTCTCTTGCTTTCTTTCTTCGCCCATTACACCAAAGAAACATAAAACGAGATAGAATGGCAAACAGCCCAATAAGTCGCTTATGATAATTCCTTTCCATGTAGGGTGATTCTTTTTTACAAAGGAAACCATCAAAAATGTTTCGTTTATAAACTTTTCTTTGTATCTTTGTGCCACAATAAATAAGCAAATGAAAATCGAGATACAGGAAATAAAACTCCAGGAGGCTGCAAGTCAAGGCACAGATGCCTTCTTGAACCTCATACATGACACCATCCTGAATGCCGTAGGAGGCGAGGTTAATGCTGAAACGCTGCCACTCCTAAATGGAGAACAAATAACTCTGCTGGCATACTACATTCTGCGCGAAGAAGTGATGGACGGCGGCTTCATTCAACTCATTCACAATGGCTACGGTCCTTTCATCTTCCTCAACCCCTTTGCCAAGGCAATGAGACTTTGGGGCGCACACGACTTCAGTAAACTCGTCTACAAGGGCCGCAAACTCTTCGAAGAACATGAAAAAGAACTCACTGCAGAATGCAACGACGAGGAATTCATGGCCCTCTTCGAGCAATATCCCCAGTTCGACGACCTCGACGATGAATTTGTCGAGATGGAAGAAGAGGTGACCGACATCATTGCTCACTATGTAGACGAGCATCTCGAGCAGTTCGTTGCAGTAGCAAAGTAAATGGCTAATTGGTAAATACGAGATGGCAAAGACGCTTATTCCCAACAAGGGAGCAAAGATAAATATCAAGAACAAACGGGCAGAGTTCGACTATCTGCTCATGGACAAATACACAGCCGGCCTCGTCCTGACAGGTACGGAGATAAAGAGCATCCGCAAAGGCAAGGCAAGCCTTGTGGACACCTACTGCTATGTAATTGGAGGCGAAATGTGGGTCAAGAACATGTATATAGCCCACTACGAACAAGGGTCCTACAACAACCACGTAGAAAGGCGTGACCGAAAACTCCTCCTCAACCGCAAAGAGATACGTAAAATTCAGCAGACCGTCAAGTCGCCCGGCTTCAGCATTGTGCCTACACTTTTGTTTGTCGACGAGAAAGGACTCGCAAAACTCGACATCTTCATCGCCCGAGGCAAGAAGGAATACGACAAGCGCGAAACACTCAAAGAAAAAGAAGACCGACGGAGCATTGACCGTCAGTTTAAAAAGAACTACTGATGAGGTGTAAATACCAACGGATAAGAACTAACGACGAACTCTCGCAACTCCTATGCCAGCAGGAGAAGGAACTTCGACGCTATGCCTTCCAGAGCGTAGACTTCACTCTATATGCCCAGCAGGCACTGGCACACTTCTATCGCGAATGTATTTTTCTGAGTTGTCGCTTGCCGATGGGGCTTAAACGCCAGTCAAAAGGCTGCCTCTATTTGCCCAATATGGGCGAGACATTCGACTTCCCCAATCACCTCTATACCCCCGAAGAACTCTACGAAGGCTACAACCCTCTTGTGCCAGGCAGCTACGAGAAATGTTTCGATGGACGCGTCTATAGGCACTATCTGAAAAAAGGCAAACACGCAACTGACATCAAAGAAACACTGGCTCGGGCACTTCATGACCATTCCATTAGCGACTGTCTGCGAGATTTCCTTCAAGACTTCGACGAACATCGCCTCATAGGAGTGATGGGCGGACATGGTCTTTCTCGCTGCGACACCTCATATAAAATGGTCGCAAAGTTAAGTAAACGACTGGCCGAAGCCGGTTTCCTTATGATAACAGGTGGTGGCCCCGGAGCAATGGAGGCAACCCATCTTGGTGCGTGGATGGCCGGCAGAACGGAAACAGAATTCCAGGAAGCATTCGCCATCTTGTCTGTCGCCCCCTTCTATACAGACAAACATTGGCTTGCCACAGCGTGGGAAGTTTACGATCGTTTCCCCAATCAAGGCTACAAAAGCCTTGGCATCCCAACATGGCTCTATGGCCATGAACCTTCAACGCCTTTTGCTACACACATTGCCAAGTATTTCGACAACAGTATTCGCGAAGACGGCATTCTCACTATAGCAAGAGGAGGCATCATCTATACCCCTGGAAGCGCAGGAACTTTGCAGGAGATTTTCCAGGAAGCGGTGCAGAATCATTACCTAACATTCGGCTATTCCTCACCAATGGTCTTCTTGGACAAGACGTTCTGGACAGAAGAAGTGCCAATTTGGCCCTTGCTTACGAGGCTTGTAGAAACTGGGAAATACAAGAACCTCATTCTTTGCCTGACAGACAACGACGATGAAGTGGAACGTGTGTTGAAAGGTGGAAAATAAAAAAGGGCGTACTGGCGATGTGATGAAACTCCGAAAAACAGGTTTTGAGGGTTCGTAGCCTTTTGTAATCCATCTAACCAATAAGGGATGGCACGCCATTGGATACGAAACATTTCTCGGTAATAAAATGTAAATTGATGAGTATCCCGATCAAACTAGTACGCCCATATTGATGTGATTTGTCTTGCTCGCTGCAAGGCCATCTCAGACTTCAATGATATTGCAAAAATACGGATTCTGTATTTATTGTACAAGTATTTTAGTAATTTTCTTTATGTCTTCTTGCTATTTTCTTTAATTATCCATAATTTTGTTATGGAAACATGTGAAAATAACCTATGACATTACAATTTTCAATCGAATATAGAACTGAATGGGGGCAAAGTGTTGAAGTGGAACTATGCTTCCTTGCTGCAGATGGTAAAACACACTGGCAGCGTATCTCCCTCGAAACAGACGACGGTTATCTGTGGAAGGGAATTGCTATGCTTCGCTCGCAAGGCAATCAACTCCGCTATACATATATAGTTACGAACGATTCTGCCGTTATACGACGTGAGTGGAATGTCGTGCCTCGTATCTTCCCTTCCGACGATGCACACACATACTTCTTCGTCGACCATTGGCGCGACAGACCGGAATCGTCCTATTGTTATTCCGATGCTTACAGAGTCGCTTCCGGCCTCGATGATAAAATATCAACTTCGGTTGCCCTTTATCCACGAACATATCTCTTCCGTGTACAGGCACCACAACTTGCACCAGGTGAAAAGGTGGCACTCGTTGGCGACCAGCCTACTTTGGGTAATTGGGATTGTGAGCGTGCTCTGCCGATGATTCAAACTCGCCAACAAGAGTGGACTATTTCCATTAGTGGCGATGGGCTTCGTCTTCCTTTCCAATATAAATATGTAGTACAAGACGAGAATAATTCAGTTAGATGGGAAGAAGGACCTAATCGCCAAAGCCCTTCCAACAGCGACCAAGTGTCAATCGTCAACAGCCAGTCTTCAATCGTTGTAGCTCTTACGGATGGCGAAATAAGATTGGAAGCCCCACAGTGGAAGGTGGCAGGCCTTGTTGTACCTCTATTTTCGTTGAGAACAGAGGATAGCCAGGGAGTTGGAGACTTTGGCGACTTGAAGGAAATCGTCTCTTGGGCAGCATCGACAGGAATGCATGCCGTACAACTCCTGCCCATTTACGATACAACACAAGAGCGCACCCACACGGACAGTTATCCATATAATGCCATAAGTGTTCACGCCATACATCCTTTATATATCGACCTACGCCAACTTCCGCTTGCAGATGTAAATAAACTTGAGAATTTCAAGGCGCGTTGGCATGAACTGAATGCTCTCCCTGCTCTTGATTATGTTGAAGTTATAAAACTGAAGGAGGACTATCTGCACCAACTTTACGAAGAACAGCAGCATACTCTCTGCCAAAAAGATGGTTATCGCAGTTTTGTTGAAAACAATGCCGAATGGCTGCAGCCCTATGGTGTCTTTTGCCATCTTCGCGACAAGTATGGCACGTCATACTTTTCCGATTGGCCTGTGTTGTCGTCATACAATCGAAGTGCAGTAATGAGTTACTTCGAACAACATGTAACGGAAGTTGGCTATTACACATTTGTTCAATACCTGTTGCACATTCAACTTGCCGAAGCATCCGACTTCGCCCGCCAACTCCGCGTATTCCTTAAAGGTGATTTGCCTATAGGCATAAGCCCATGTAGTGTGGAGGCTTGGCAGGAGCCACACCTCTTCCATACGGATATGGCTGCAGGTGCACCGCCTGATGATTTCTCAAGGACTGGACAGAACTGGGGTTTCCCAACTTATGATTGGGAGCAGATGGCTGCAGATGGTTACCTGTGGTGGAGAAAGAGATTGAGTGGCATGTCGCGCTATTTCAGTGCTTATCGCATTGACCATATACTTGGGTTCTTCCGTATTTGGCAAATACCTCAGGGAAGTCCCTCTGCATTATACGGACAATTCTCTCCTGCCTTACCAATGACGGTAGAGGAGATAGAGTCCTATGGCTTAGGTTTCCGTGAAGAACTTTTCTTACCCGATGCAACGCAACCTGGCCGTTATCATCCGCGTATGGGAGTGATTGGCGAACCATTATGGCAATCTTTGCCAAGCAACGAACAGGATGCTTATATTCGTCTTTATGATGATTTCTATTTCCGTCGTCATGATAACTACTGGGCAGAACAAGCTATGAAGAAGTTGCCTGCACTTATAGGAGCAAGCAACATGCTCGTCTGTGGCGAGGATCTGGGTATGGTACCAAGTTGTGTTGGCCCAGTCATGCAGCAACTGGGCATCCTTAGTCTTGAGATACAGGCCATGCCAAAGACTTACGGCATACCTTTCTCTCTGTTGCACAACAATCCCTATCAGAGCGTAGCGACTATCTTTACGCACGATATGCCTACACTCAGACTTTGGTGGAAAGAGAATTCTGAACGAACGCAATTATATTACAATGATGTATTGGAGCATGATGGCGTTGCTCCGGATGAACCTGCTGGGTGGATTTGCGAGGAAATCATATCACAACACCTCGAATGTCCCTCTATGCTTTGCCTCATTAGCTTGCAGGATTGGCTTTCTATTGACGAAGATTTAAGGAGCCCATATCCAGAGGAGGAACGTATCAATGTGCCTGCCAACCCCAAGCACTATTGGCGTTATCGAATGCATTTGCCCATTTCGAAACTCCTTGAATCGCAAACATTCAACGAGCGTTTGCAGAATCTGATTGCTCGTTTTGGGAGAAGTTGACCTTATCGGATGCCCCGTTTGTTCAACGCCCTCCTGTAGCGTTGCGCATTCCTGTTGTGTTCCGAAAGTGTGGCGGCAAAGTTGTGTGTGCCAGAGAAGTCTTCTTTTGCACACATATATAGGTAGTTATGTTTGGCATGATTTAGTACAGCGTCCAAGCCCGCAATACTTGCTATACGGATGGGGCCTGGTGGCAGGCCTGAATGACGATATGTGTTGTATGGGCTTTCCACTTGTAGGTGTATATTCAGGATACGTCGAAGCGAGAAATCGCCAACAGCGAACTTCACAGTTGGGTCTGCTTGCAAAGGTATTCTCTTCTGGAGTCTGTTGAGGTATAGTCCGGCGATTATTGGTTTTTCTCCGTTGTTGGCTGTTTCTTCATCTACAATGCTTGCCAATGTTGCCACCTGCTCGCGTGTCAGTCCGCAAGCTTCTGCTTTTTGCTTGCGTTCGGCTGTCCAGAAACGATTATTCTCACGTTCCATGCGTTCAATGAGCTTGTCTACGGAGATATTCCAATAGACCTCATAACTATTGGGAATGAATAGGGCAGGGATGGTTGCTCTTGTGTAGCCGTATGTGGAACAATATATGCTATCTGTTAGGACAGATGCTATTTCAGCAGAATCGACCATGAGGCTTTGGGATAATATAGAGGCCAATTTGCTGATTGTTCGCGTTGAGGGTACAATGAGTTTCACTGGCTCTTGGATGCCGTTGCGCAATTGTCTGTAAAGCGTGAAATATGTCGTGCCGGGTTTTATGCGGTAGCATCCTGTTCGTAGATGGTACTTGATGACATTATTATATACATTCCAACGCCATCCTATTTCTGCCTTTGCACAGACACTGTCAGCATTATCATCCCGATCGATATATATCAGTTTGCCCGCTTCGGAATGGTTGCATGGCACCTTTGCCGATACCAATGAATAAATAAGAAGCGTGGTGGCTGCCGTGATTACAATAAGTCCAGAGATAAGCCAAAGAAACTTTTTTCCCATTATCTTTTGATATAATTCTTCTACAAAAGTATGAAATTTTACGTAAATCATAAAATAATTCCGAATTGTTAATTCCGAATTCTGAATTATTTTATATCTTTGCACTCGCAAATTGCCACTATGGCTCAGTTGGTAGAGCAACGCATTCGTAATGCGTGGGTCGGGGGTTCGAGTCCCCCTAGTGGCTCGAAATGCAAGAAGCCGCCCTTTTGAGAGGCGGCTTCTTGTTTTTATTTCACTCTGTATCTTACTTCTTCGGTCTTAAACTTCTTTTGTATTTGCTTCTCGTCGATGTCTTTTAGGCCAGATGCAATAATGATGGTAACACGGTTCTTGTCGTTTTCGACAAAAGGCTGCACGGTGTCGCCATAGTAGCTTGATGTGATGGCGGATAGGGGAACACCAGCATCGGTCAGAGCTTTGACGGCTTTCTCTTGTCGCAACTTAGAGTATTCCATGTTTATCTTCGGGTTGCCGGTTTGGGCATCAGCGTAGGATTTTATGTCCACCTTGCATTCGCGATGCTCTTTTAGGAATGCTCCGATTTCTGCTAATTGTTTGTCAGCCTCGAAGTCACTTTCTCGTATCTTGTAGAACACGGTCCATGTCACTTCAGCACTTTCAGTTTTTGGAGTGACTATGGTTTCGTCGTACCATATAGTGTCCTGACGAGTTTCCCATATTTCTTCTTCTACTACAACTTTCTTTTTCTTCTTAGCAGCAAACTTGTATGCCACGCCCAATTGTGCAGTCAACTGCCAGTCTCCACGAGCGCTCATCTTGCTATTGTATTTGTCCTTAAGGCAATTGGCCGCTACTTCGAGGTTGATGCTGACATGTTTGGATAAGTTATAGTCGAGCTGTGCTCCGATGCGTGCATTGTGGCTGATGCTGTTCTTTTCATAAGCCATAGTCAATACCTCGTCCATCATATTTTGGCGAGCAAAGGCATCGCCATTGTCCCAAGCATAGTTCAT
Source organism: Bacteroidaceae bacterium (assembly GCA_017631315.1). GTDB lineage: Bacteria > Bacteroidota > Bacteroidia > Bacteroidales > Bacteroidaceae > Physcousia. Next base: position 250,623 of record JAGBTN010000018.1, read on the forward strand.
GCCGATACCGCCAATGAGATAGATATTCAGCGGATAGTAATACTTCTTGCCAAAGAGCGTCACCATATTGACCATCAGGTCAAGGTCAGTAGTCACATACTTGTACTTATATCTAAAATTATCAACACTATTCATAAAGCCACCCTTGTTCCACATGCCATTCACATGCAGACGGGCACCGATAATCGGCGTGAAAAAAGAACCCACACTCAAACTGGCAGTAGGAGTCAGCAGCTTCCAGTTGTCGTAATCCGTAAGAGTAATTTGCCCACCACCTTGAGCCCCAACGAAAATCTGTGGGTAGCTGACAGAAACCTCTTCCTCCTGTTGGGCATTCACAGGCATAGCCAAGCAAAACAACGCTGCGGCAACTATAGCGCATAATGATTTAAGTCGTTTCATCATATAAATAGTATTAGTGTATTGTAGAAGTAGTTGCAAAGATAAGAATTATTCCTCTTCCCTCCAAATTTTTCCCTTCCTAATAAAAACACCTTAACCATTCTTGCCATAAAGGTTAACCATTATTGCTGGAAAGGTTAAGCATTATTGCAGGAAAGGTTAACCTTTTTTCGATGCATCCCCATGCTTTAGCCCATGCCGTGAGCATTTCCGGTTTCCCCTTTTCCGGTCCCCATTGTTATCGTATTTCAGCCATTTTATGAGAATCTTTCACGCGCGCGTATATTATATATTATGTGTACGGAGTGAAAAACGCCTTTTTTATGAAAAAAGATGCAGAATATTTTGGTAGTTAGCAGAAAAGCCGTACCTTTGCACCCGCAAACGAAACAAGAGCTCCCCCTGCGGAGCGAAGTTGAGTCAGGCAAGCTCCATCGGGAGCACGTTCTTTGAAAGATTTACATAGACAGAGATTGTAGTACAAGAAACAAGTACAAGCGAACCGTCAATATCCAAAAGGATAATTGAGA
>JAGBTN010000019.1 GCA_017631315.1 Bacteroidaceae bacterium
ATGCGTATCATCCTTATAGTATTTGGCATGCTGCACAATATCTGCAAAACGACTATAATTAGGATTACTCTTTATGACTTCCCATAATGTCGCTGTCTCCGTTGAAGCAGAGCCATCGATATTGTAATGATCATCCCATGTATCGGTACAGCCTGGCATCATAGTAAGCAATGTGCCGAATGCTATTGTACCGACATATTTGTTAATTCTGTTATTAGCCATATTTTGTATGTCTTTTATAACTCGTATTTGTTACCTTTCTCTTATTGCTCGTACTTCGATTTATTCCATACAGGGTTTTGCTCGATGGCACCATTGCTGGCCTTAACCTCCATATAGTAAATCGGACAATATAAACCATAACGATTCTTGAACCTATTGGTCAAGGTAGTAGCATAACTTGAGTTCGCGCCAGAACCCAAGAACAACTCTACCATTGCTGCCATACCGGTCTGCCCGTTAGGAACTCCAGGTTCACGTGGATCCTCTGGATCGGTCTTCGAATATGAGCTACGCTCTGCCAAGCGTACCAAGTCAAACCAACGCTTACCCTCACCCAGGAATTCGATTTGACGTTCATTCATAACATAGACTATGCCTTCTGTCAAAGTCACGTTATTCTTTGACTTTTTGCTTGTACCATAACCATCACCACAAGAAGCACTCTGTGCCGTGGCGTCCGTATTAGGAGTCTTTGAAGAGTTTCGATAGTTGCAATAAGAACGGCGATGAACTGCATTACAGATAGCCTTGACTGTCTTAAGATTAGAGTTACCTAAGCAGGCAAGTGCCTCTGCCTTAATAAGCATCACATCGGTCATACGATAGACAATCCAGTTATTATACTCTGTAGATGAATATGTTACGCTCTTAATTTCACGATTGGTTGTTGAGCCATCCATCTTCAATGCACCTTCGTTTCCAAAGTGATATTTCATACAATAATAGTATGACTGTGCTTGAGCACTGGCTTCAGATCCAGTAGACAACTTGTTTTGGCAACAAATCCAGAGACGTGAATCCCATAAACCGCCATTATCTCCATCACTCGTAATACCGCCATTGTAACATGCATCTAAAGCTGTCTTATTGACAGCCAAATGCGTTCCATTGCTGAAACCATAAAGACTGTTCACAATAGAATTCCTTAAACCATCGGAAACACTATACTGCAACTCAAATATGCTCTCACGGCTATTCTTTGTTCCGAAGATAGATCTATGCGCTTCCAGATTGGGGATAATTGCTTGAGCTGCGCCCTCGAAATTATTCTTAATCATATCGCAGTTGGGAAGCCCGTAGTTAACGGTCTCTTCCAGGGTAGAACCAAGTCCGGCACTATTTTTTTCTTCCTCATTCTGATTATGTAGATATTGAAGACTGAGATCTGCATATTCTACTGCCTTGTTGTAATCTTCATCAACATTATGGGCTATCTCCTCGCCATTTACGATGTCTGTACCTTTCTTTCCATGGCGTCCCTCATGTAAAGAGCCACGCCACAGATACATATCAGCCAACATTGCATAAATAGCGCAATTGGTAATCATACCCTTGGAGTCGCGCTTATTACTGAAACGATTACGAGCCTTACCTTTTACACTCTCACAATCATTAATAATTGAGTCCAGCACTACTAACTGATTTGTCAAGGGGAATGATTCAACCTCGGAGTCCTTATTGATCACCTTGGTTGTATAAGGAACATCCTTAAAGGCGCGAATAAGATAGAAGTAATTTAATGCACGAAGAGCAATCATTTCCGCACGCATTTGTGTCCATTCGCCAGTCGTGAACTGTTTGTCCTTCGCAAGAACCTCAGGACCATGCTGCAACACTTTGTTGCAATAGTTGATTGTTGTGTATACACCAGCCCAGTCAAAAACATTCATGCTGGAATCCGGCATTCCGCTAATAATCTCCAAATACACATTGTGTGTTGAAATATCGCTCTGAATAGCACTATTCTCTTGGTAAGAGTCGGAACGCAAATCGCCCCACAGAGCAAACTTGGAAATAGTAGATGCCATCTGACGATATGCGCCATAGCGTACACCCTCCAAGTCATTCTTGTCCTCCCAGAAATTTTCCTCTACAACACGATTCTGAGGGTAGATAGTCAGCCAATCCGTACATGAAGATGAGCAAGCCAAAAATCCAGCAAGACAGATTATATTATATATATTCTTAAAACTTTTCATTGTAGTAACAATTTTAGAAGCCAAGGGTTAAACTACATGTGAATGACTTTGTACGAGGAGTACGATTGTTGTCAGTTGACACAGCAAATCCTTGAGGAGAAACGTCAGGATCAACACCTGTATACTTGGTCCAACACCAAAGGTTGTCAACAGAAGCGAAAAGCTTCAATTGGTTAATTCCATATTTCTTCAATTTCTTTGCATCAAAGTCGTAACTCAATTGAACGTACTGCAGACGCAGATAGTCACCATTCTCAACATAACGATCGCTGGGAAGAGAGTTGTAACTGCTGTAACCGTTGACACTGCTCAATGCGCGAGGAATAACAGTTTCATCACCATTCTTACGCCAACGCCAGGTTGTTGCATAACTCTGGTTAGTATTGTTCAACATGCTCTCCAAATTCATGCGGGCCATATTCACAATTTGGTTGCCCACACGGAAGTTGAAACCTGCATTCAGAGAAAGTCTGCCGTAATAGAGGTTAATACCAAAACCACCATTACACTTAGGATTGGAGTTACCAAGATAGACCATATCGTAACGGTCAATCTGACCATCATGGTTAATATCCTCATAAATAGCATCACCACCCTGGAACTTATAACGATAACTCTCATTATAGCAATAGTACATTGGCAAAGGAATACCCTTTGCATCAGTCAACATATTGCCGTCTGCATCATAAGCGATAGGACAAGTATGAATCTCGCCACGGCGTTCTGCTGCTGCAGCTGTGTTAATGGGCTCATTATAATTAATAGAACCATCTGCATTTCCAGCATATCCACTATTACCTACTTCTGCATAACCATAATTAGCAATTGACTGATTAGTATAACCATTGTGTTCATAGTCATACTTATAAACGCCCAAATAATGAAGACCGTAAATAGAACCTAACGCATTACCAATCTGTACGCGCTGATTGTAATGCAGATTGCCAGGTTGGAATGTCTCGGCACCATTCAAACTCTCTAGGATAAGGGGATTCATTTCCTCTACCTCATTGAAGTTCTGAGCAATATTACCGCGAAGTTTCATTGAGAACTTACCAACCTTGCATATACGAGAGGTATAGAAGTTAAGCTCCCAACCCTTATTGCGGAGTACACCTGCATTCACTTTTGCAAGATTAGAGAAACCATTGGCACTTGCGATACGAAGGTTATCCATCAAGAGGTCTGTGGTTTTATGGTCATAGACTTCACCCTCGAAAGTAATCAAGTCCTTAAAGAAACCAACATTGAAACCAAAGTTGAGCTTTCTAGTCTTTTCCCAACGTAACTGTTCCAAAGAAAGATTCTCAGGTGTAATTACCTGGTGGCCATTATAATATCCATTGGTTGAATACTTATTGTACTGATTACCGCCTGCACTACCTAGACCAGTAATACCCCAAGAACCACGCACAGCTAACATGCTAAGCCAATCCTTGCTCCAATTCATGAAGTCCTCGTCGATGATATTCCAACGTGCACCGGCAGCAGGGAAGAATCCATATTTGTACTTACGGCCGAAGTTTGTACTACCATCCCAACGTATAGAAGCATCTACAGAATACTTACTTTTGTAAGAATAGTGTGCTGTACCAAAGAACGATTGATTTCTCCACTCACTGGTACCAGAACTTGCATCACGAAGTAAGGCAACAACTGTAGGATCTGTTATGCCATTGGGGACGTTCCACAAACCAAGCATTTGAGAGCTACTACTACCGGTTGCCATTTCGTAACGAACCAAAGCAGAAACGCTATGATCACGGTTCGGGAATGCAGAATAATAACGCAAATCATGTCGAGTTGTGAATTCTAACGATTTATACTCGTCATTGCTAACATAGTTACGTTCATTGGGAGCGAAACTTGCTGCGTTGTCGCCACCCCAAACCCATTCCATTGGACGGAGTTCGCTCGGACAATACTGGTCGTTACTGGTATTGTAAATGTTGAGCAATACGTCTGCAACATAGTTCAAGCGATGGTGATCATCATCCTTACCCAGGAGTTTATATTCCACGAAGAATTGAGGAGTAAGGTTGTATTGTTTCTGTTTCCACCATGCTTTAGTGGCACGTGCTACAGGGTTGCCGTTCTTAAACATATCCCTGAGGTCATATGACGTATATCTGTTCACATCATAATTCTGCATCTCAGCAGTGCTACCAGTACTGTAAACAGCTGCCAAAGGAAGCATGTTGAAATAATTATCCGTCCGAACAGGATTGCCAAACTCATCAAGTCTGTACTCGTAGACACTCATATTAGGCATAGCATTGTATGCACGAGCAAGGATATCATTACCGTAGTTCTTATTATTGGTTGTAAAAGCCAAGTTAATATTACTTGAGAATCTGATACGGTCGCTGACCCAGTAGTCGAGAGCTGTTGCGGTGGTAAAGCGGTCAAGTTTCTGGCCAATAATAGTACCTGCACTCTTATCATAGTTGGCACTAATACGGAATGTAGCCTTTTCACCACCACCCGTAAGTGCAACGGTGAACTTGTGTTCCTGACCAAACTGCTGCACCTTCTTCACCCAGTCTGTATTATGGCTATAGTGGCTATATACGTATGGTAACTCCGTATTATAGTCTAATTCGGGCAAACTGGTATTTTGATGATTGGGGTTGAAGTATGCTTCTTTCAGCATCATGGTGTAACCGTCGCCATCAAGCATTTCGTATCCCTCTGGCTGCCACGTACCCTTGAACTTATAGGTAAAGTTCACACGTGTCTTACCTCTTGAACCACGACGTGTTTTAATTTCAATAACACCATTTGAACCTCTCATACCCCATTTTGCAGTACTTGCTGCGTCCTTCAAAACAGTAATGCTTTCAATATCCTCTGGATTAACCTGCAGCAAAGTTGAGAACTGCTCCTCGTTATCCATTGTTTCAAAGTTAATGTCTTGTGCATCTTCCGGTAATTCGAAGATGTGATCATTGAGGACAATCAGAGGCTGTGCATTACCATTAATCGTCGTTGTACCACGCAGACGCATAGTTGTACCAGAACCGAGGTTACCTGAATTCGGCACGATATCAAGGCCAGCTATTTGACCTTGCAAAGCCTGGTCGACAGATTCGAAAGCCAAACCTTCCATATCGTCCATCTTGAAATTCTGTACGGCACCTGCATATTCACGAGCAGGAATTTCAAGACCAGTAGTGGGAGCCATTTTCTTCTTGGTAATGGTCACCTCCTGCATAGTTTTTGTGTTATCCTGCAAAGTAATTTTGAAAACACTTTTACCGCTACCTATCTTTTGGCTGAATTTTCTATAACCTATGTAGGTTACTTCCAAAGTGTTATTCGGATCCTTGATATTCATGGTAAAGTTACCATTCATATCCGTAATAGCTTGACTAACAATACGGTTATTCTTGTCAATTTCCTTGACATTAGCACCAATAACAACATCGATATCGTCGGATACGGTACCAGAAATACGCCGCTGTTGTGCGCTTGCGGGTATCGCCATCATTGCAACCACCCAAAGCAGTAAAAACTTAGATAATATATTCTTCATAGTCGGATGATTTTATCGGATAGCATATCTCTGCAAATACGCCTTTGCCTTAATGGTATTCTCCCATGTCTTAGTATGGTCACCATCAATAACTTCCGTATGGTTCAAATAGCCAGGTATAGAATGTATCACAGCTGCACTAGAGGCGTTGATGGTAATACCCTTCATCTGTACACCTATAGGAGATTTGTTACATGAAATGTCACGAGCAAGAACATTCTTCTCACCTACAGTAACAAAAGGATCAGCACCCATGTTATTGCCATTCTTCTTCCAAGTCACATCGTCACATACGCGAAGTTCTGTTCCCTCTCCATTTCTAATGCGATCTACATGCAACTTGCAGAACAATTCAAGATCCTTGTCGTAACTTGATGTTACCATTTCATTAGGTTTCAATTCTGTCTTGTCGGCAAATACTGAATTATCCGCAAAATGATAACGTACAAAATTCGTCAAGTATGTTATCTTGGCTGCGATACGGATACTATCTGCTGTTGTTTCGAGTGAGTCTGTATATACAATCTCACCATCGGGATCAAGCTTCACAACCCATTCTGTAGTACCATCTTCATTCTCTACTTCCTCCATTTCTGGCTTGCAGTGGCTACGGAAATCTTCGCGGATCTCTTCCCATGTAGGCAAGCCCGCTGCAATTGCCTCGCGTACAGCATCGTTTGTAGGAACAAAAATAGTATAACGATAGTTATTAAAGAACTGGATATTGTAATCCAAGCCATTATCACCGATAAAGACCTTGAACTTCTTGAGAGCTGATTCACGCTGGGTCTTTGTGAGATTTCCATCTACAAGACCACAACCGATAATTTCTGTTTCATAGCCGTCAGCCGTACAAAGTTCATAGAACTCGCTGTAAGGTGTTTCGCCGGCATTCTCCTTATTCAAATCATAGTCGTTGGTAAAAATACTGTAGACACTACGATAAGTAGGAACCATTGGGGCATTCAGAACATAGGTATGACCATTGTCCACATTACGTGTCTTGGTAAGCTTACAAGTAAGCACACCAGGATTTTCACTAACTACACCTTGGCGTTCGTTCTCCAACTGGAAACCACCCTTAATCGCAATAACACTATCATTTTCATCACGAACTACCTTAATTGCATTACCATTCTTTGACAAATAGTATTCATCAAGGGGTGTCGAAGGATCAATTCCATAGTATTTCTGGTCGGCACGGGTCATCGGGTTTGTTCCGTCATGCACAATAGTATGACTCTCGAGAATATCCTTCAAACGGTTGCTAACTTCTCCATTTTCATAGGTATTTGCACCAGGAATAACACTACCAATACTTCCCACCTCATTTGCTCCCTTATTGTAAGGGCAATAGTAATTTCTAAATCTCAATTTTACAGGGAAGTTACCACCTACGTGATAAAACTCAACAGCACGCGGTGTACGGCTCTTCATACTTGCAGGGTCGTAGTAATAGAACAACGCGCTATCGCTTGGCAGCAAGAGAGTGAACTTACTTTGCATGGCCTTAAGGTATGCATAGTAGTTCAGACCATTCATAAACTCTGGTCTTCCCTTGTAGCCAGCATAAATAGCGTCCTGCATAACCTTGTTTGTCTCGCTGATAAATGCGGGCGCTGTAACGGCACGATAGTCCGCAGGGACGCAGGTTCTATCCATCACATAGATAACACCATTGTTTGCAACCAAACATGTATCAAGTTGACCTAAAGCCTCTTCTACATTCTCAAACAACGGATCTTGCGCATCATCGGTAATCTTAGACCACTTGCTGGGAACAGAACCGATAAAGCTAATCTTCATCATATTATCTACAAGCGCAGCAATTGTACTAATAGGAATGCAGTCAATCTGCATATAAAGTTCCTCTAAAGTAGTTGCGCGTGTGTATGGAATTTCATTCTCTGTTCCTTCGTGTGCATAATACGTGCGAATGAGGTCTTCACCTGCATTATGGAAGTAATGCCACATTTGGTCGTCGCTAGGCACAAACATTGCCGCCATATCCTTGCGTACATCTACCTCATCATAATAGCCATTCCATCCGGGATCGAACTTAAGACCTGCCGGAGTATATGACGTAGTCGGATCCAAATATGGATTGTAGGTTTGATAAGTGCCCCTCGGACCCGGCTCGAACAAAGGAACTGCTCCATTATTATCTGCCTTAACATATCCTCCCTTTACGGAAAAGTTGTTAACGGAGAAATATCTCTTTGTGAAAATTGAGTCATTAAAATCGGGATGAAGAACCTTATAAGCCTCCGTAATACGCTCGCAATAGAAAGGAGCGCTGAAACGGTCAAGAATATGACTGAAGATATTTGTCTTGCCATTAGTACGAAGAACCTCTGCCATATTGGTCATAGGACAAAGAGGTTTCTCGGTTACATTGACATAACCATTTTCACATACACCATCCTTCTCTTTCAAAATAGCATCATATATGTGCACGTCACTTGTGTTTCTGGGACGGCCCATGATATATTTGAAATCCTCGTCGGTGACAATGTTTCTTGTAAGATGCTCTGATGTAAAGTGAAGCATCATAGGCAACGTAGAGTCAATGGCCAAATAAATGCCCTTGCCGCCGTTTTCCTCACGGAAACGTGCCCAATAATCCTTTTCAATTGGAGATTCGCTGAATGGCAAATCCTCAGATGCAATATATGTGATTGAGTCTGTTGCCTCTACGTCGGTATAACGACGCATGTATTCTCCTGGAGTCGGAACAGAGCCGCCACTTGACTGGCTGCTGGACAAGTTCTCCATCACAATAGCATTATTAAGCATACTAGTGTGAATCAACAACTTCTTCTGTGCTTGGCTTAGTTTCTCGTAACTTGTAGCATAATGCCACGGATTGCCTTCCGGCAACAAGGCATTAGCTGCAAAAAAAGCATCCCAGGCAGAGTCATTTGCCACGAAGACTGTCTTTGAGCCAGTACGATTCAGCACGTCTGTCAGTGGACGTAAGCCTTCGGGATTCACATCCTTATCAGCCAACAACCTCAAGTACGTTCTGAAATTACCTTTCTGCTCCAGACTTTCATAAATGCTTGAGTTGAGCCAACTAGGCTTTTCGTCATCCAAGATGAACTCATCCTTACAAGCATGCATCAGTCCGACAGCCGCCAGCAGACACATCACCCGTGAGGAATGCCTGCTCCATTTGCTTAAACGGTTTGTCATACGCATTGATTTATTTCATTTTTTGTTATATTTTTCACTTTTTGAGCCTATTTTTTGCTTTTATATGCACTCAACAGAGCAAATTTACATTTTTTAGAACGATTAGGCATGTTATATAGTGGCAAAGAGGGTTGTTTTAAGGTTATTTAACATTTAACCATTGGTTTTAGGCAACTTTATTTATTGTTTCGGTGGGATATATAATGATTTTACTGCGAAAATTATCAGGATAAAACATAAGCCCGAAATTGCCTATTCCTGAAGGTAAATTTACACCTACAACGAAGAGGAAGGCGAAGTTTTTTCATGGAGTTTTGTGTGAATCTCACCCATAGACTTAAAGAATCGCAAGGACATGTTTCATCGGTAAACAGATATGTTATGTAATCAACATATATAATATAATGTATAAAACAGAAGCGAGGCATAGTGGTTTAAACCACTATGCCTCGCTATGATCTTAGTAACTATATGACGCTTTTTAGCGATTCATGTATACCTTACCACTACGGATGAACAAGCCCTTCTGTGGTACATGATTCAATCGACGGCCCGAAAGATCGTAGGCGTCTGCGTTCTCTGTTCCAGAAGTCTTATCGCCTGCGATGGCATCGATTGGAGAAGCAATGTCCACACTCATCCAGTCGGACCACTCGGAAGTTCCTTCGGCGCACGCCGCTTGTACGCGATAATAGTACATATTTGCACAAGAATGTTCTACAAGATAACTGGTGGTTGTCAAGCCCTCGTATTTTGTACTCCACTTGTTCATGATCTTCACATTGTAGATGTATGCTCTTTTCTGTCCTTTGGCCTTAAAGTTTACCTTACAACCGGAAGGCAATCCTTCGAATGTACAAGTGTATGTAGCCCGGTCTGCCTTCATCTGAACGCTTTCTGAGGCGATGGTTACGTCGTCTTTAAGCACAGAAACAGTAACGTTTCCGGCTTCCGTTGCATAGTAAGATGCATCAAATTCAACTATCAATGTCCCTTCCGATGCTGTAAGCGAGGGAGTGGTAATAGAACCGGCCTTCATTGGTGTTGCAAGACGAACGTAGGGTTTTCCTGTACCAAAGGCGGACGATGCTGCCCATCCCTGTGTTTGCGTATAAGAGTCCATGTCCGTTATCTGGGTGCCGTTGCCGACACTTTCGAAGTTGGCAAAGTCTTCTGTCAGAATCGTCTTGACATCCTCTTCCTCAACCTGGAGGTTATAACTTATGGCTCCCGGCACTGGCAGCCAGTTGGCGCGGAAGGTGCTTTCTGTAATCTCTGTTGGGTTATTCGCCTCCGGTGCAGCTAGTGGCACATAGTTTCCGTAGGTGAAACTTATCTTGCCATCTGCGCTTTCGGTGATGCTATGAATGCGGTTTTTGTGTGTTCTGTCGCCTCCTCTTTCAGAAATGTACCATGTGAGTTGCTGAACAGAATCAACCTTCGTCCTGCCGGGATAGGGGTCTCCGGACTCATCGGAAGAGGAGACATAATACTGGTAATAGCCACCGCTACCTTGAAGGACGCCTACTTGACCATCGGCGGGCAGGAAGGTGATGCGCTGATGGTTCTTATTGGTGTTGACTGTATTGTTGGCCCATGCTGTTTTGTTGTAGTCGATGTGCCAAACCATAAGTCCATGCCCGATGTTGTACGTGCCAAATGTTTTCTGCTGACGGTTCTCGAGGATGTAGTATTCATTGATGCTACCTGTGTTCTTAATGATGTAGGCCACACCTTCCTCGTTGAGGGCTGGCATATCGGTTACTCTGCAGGGTTCGGTCAGGGGGATAAGATCCATCCAACCGCCTGCCCATCGCTCGTAGGCAGTGTAGGGGCTGGGCACTTCGCCTATCAGACGCGGGCCATTATAGGAGCCGGTGTCGAGCACGTCCCAATACTGACCAGCAGTTCCTCCCGAATAACTTGTGTCGTAAACATCGGGGTAACCAAGGCAATGGCTGAACTCATGGCAAGCGGTACCTATGCCCATGGGGGTGGAGGCGTCTGCCAGTTCTTGGGAAACAGCATAGGCATCGATGTAAACGCCATCGAGACACTGGCGACCGGCACCGCAGCCAAAGTATTTGGCAGAAGAGAGATACCACTGGTGTGGCCATATGTAGCCTGGCGTATCGGAATAGGTTCGGCCGGCAAAGATGACATATATTTGCTCTACTTCGCCATTGCCGTCCCAGTCGTAGTCTGCATAGTTGAGTTCGGAGTCTGCGAGTTTCAGTGCCTCGATAATCATTTCGGGAGCTCGGTCGTCGAGGTTACTATTGGGAGAAGAGCCATAGTATTCGCGAGTTTGTGGCATGGTGATTGGGCCAACGACGTCGAAGTCGATGGTGAGCATGCCATAACTTTGCTCGATGAAGTAGTCGCGTACGGAACCTACGTGGTTGAATTGCGAGAAGCCCTGCTGATTGAAGCGGTTGTACCATTGTGTGGAGGCATCGTCTTTCATTTTGCCTGCTGCATCGGAAAACTGGACGAGTAGAACGAGTCCCTTCTTTGTATCGGTTTTTTCGTTGGCGCGGAATGGGCCTCTCCGCTGGCGGAGCGCAATGTTTTCCTGGCGCATTTTTTCCAAACGCTCCATGCGGCGTTCGTTGACGCCCGGCAGACGCTGGGTGTGATGGTTGCCACGAACGATTAGCTTTCCATCGAAGGGCTGTGCCGTTGCTGCGAGAACGCAGACAAAGGCAATCAGTAAAGAGGTGAGTTTTCTATTCATATCCTGATATTATATAGTAATTTTTATGTTCGAAAGTCCTGAAACACAAAGTATTTTAGTGTTGCGCGTGCAAATATATCACTTATTTTTTGATTTATCGGCATAAAGGCTGTAACTTTGCGCCTTGTATGGAAAAAAAGATAAATACAGGCAAAGTTTTCCTCATTGCCGGCAGCGAACCGCTGGGAAGTGCCGGTGTCCAGGCTGACATAAAGGCCATTACCCGCTGCGGCGGCTGGGCGGCTGCTGCGCTGACGTGCATCGTGGACGAGGACGTGAACCGCATCAAGGGCATCCACAACCTGCCCACCGACCTGATTGTCTCGCAGGCGGAGTCGTTTTTGAGCACCGTTGGTGCCGATTGCATCAAGACGGGGCTCATGCCCACCGACGAGATTATCCATGCCGCAGCCGACGTTTTACAGCGATACAACAAGCAACCCATCCTCATCGACCCTGTCCTTGTGAACTTCGAGGGCAAGAAACTGGTGAGCGATGGTGTTATCGAAGCCTACAAGAAGCTGCTCTTTCCGCTTGCCACGCTTATAACACCCAACGTACACGAAGCGGCCTTCCTGTTGGGACATGCCATCACCGACCCGAAAAGCGACTTGAAGAAACTGTCGGAATGGGGGTGCAGCGTGCTGGTGAAGAGCGTGGAGGAAGGCGACTACCTGGTGGACTACCTCTACGACCGCACCACAGACACTCTCACACCACACCCGAAGAAGAAACTCGTGCTGGACGACCGCAACGGAACGGGCGACACCTTGTCGAGCGCCATTGCCACATATCTGGCCAAAGGCGACAACCTCTCCACCGCCGTAGAACGTGCGGAAGCCTATATGAGCTACTTCCTGGCCGGGCCTCGCTACTACATCAGCGTAGGACTCTGAGAGCGTGCCATCACCAACGAACAAAGGTACTAAAAAAGACAGGCGAACCTGTCTCGAAATAAAGGTTAAGCATTACGGCAATAATGGTTAACCTAATTAAAGAAAATGGTTAACCATTCCGGGCAGAACGGTTAACCATTATTTTTCCCTATCACCAGGGGCTCACGGAAAGCCAAAGGCTACTTCTCCGTATGACCCTTTCCTTCGTGAGAACCATATCGGCCATAGATGCCGTAATACCCATGGCGACCATAGCCATAGCCGTAACCCTTCTTGCCATACTTGCCATAGCCATAATAGTATCCGTACTTCTTCTTGCGCATGTCAATACCATTGAGCACAAGATTCATCTTAGGCAACTTCTCGTCCGCCTTCAATGCATTCAGCATCTTGAAGTTGGCACGTGGACTATAATCTGCACGGCAAACACAAATACTGATGTCTGCCACACGGGCAATAGACAGCGTATCGCTCACAAGAGCAACCGGCGGAGTGTCAATCAAAACATAGTCATAATGCTCCTTGAGCAGGCTGATGGCATAGTCCAGGCGGTCGCGAGAAATGAGTTCGCCCGGGTTAGGCGGAATGATACCTGCAGGCAAGACATCGAAATTCTGATTGACCACACCATGAGCAATCTGCGCATCGAGCGCCTCATACGACTGGTCTGTGCTGGAAAGGAACGCCGTAATGCCCTTCTTGTCGGCAGGAATGCCAAACAACTTCACAAGACGAGGACGACGAATGTCCAGTCCGACAATAATAACCTTCTTGCCCATCAGAGCCAGCGACATAGCCAGGTTCGTAGAAACAAACGTCTTACCCTCGCCCGGAATACAACTTGTGCAGAGAATAACCTTTTCCCCCTCCTCTAAAATGAAGCGCAGATTCGTACGCAAACCACGGAAAGACTCCTCCATGGAATCGTTCGTATTCTCACGAACCACAAGCGCCTTTTCGCCATCGACCGTCTTTCCTGCCAAAGGAATATCGGCAAGAATACTAATCTTCGTAAGGTTCTCAACATCCTCACGCCCCTCAATACGGTAACGAAGCAGGCGCATAAGATAGATAATGCCAATGGGGAAAACAATGCCCAACAGCAAAGCAACGAGCCAAACCATCATAGGTTGGGGCGCAATCTGACCCAAGAACTGAGGCGTATCTACAATTCTTGCCTTGGCAGCAGTGCTGACAAGAGAAATATAGTTCTCCTCACGCTTCTGCAAAAGCATCAGATAAAGGTTCGCCTTAATCTCCTGCTGGCGACTCATATTCGTCAAGGCACGCTCCTGCGTTGGCGTACTGCTGATGCGACTGCTGAACATACGGTACTGCCTGTCAACACTTGTCTTCTGCGTCATCACATTTGCACGGATGGCCTCAAGGCTCATCTTGATGGAAGGCCACATCTCCTCCAGCATCGTCGTATAGCGCTGCACCGAAGGATTATCCTCGCTCGAAGATCTCAACAAACGATTACGCTGCAACACCGCATCGTTATACTTGGCTATCGTAGCGTTCACATTAGCATCGGCAAGACCAAGGTTGGCAGGAATAACCTGCATGGCATTGGCAGGATTGTTCACATAATTCACCAAAGCATTGATAAGATTGAGCTGCGTCTCCAGCTCTACCTGTGTCTTCTGGTACTCCGTCGTACTGCTAAGCGCAGAGGTAGCATCGTTGGCCAAGTTAATGAGCTCATTACTCTTCTTATAACGCTCCAACTCACCCTCCGTCACATCCAGTTCTCCACGAATGACATCAATACGCTCCTTGATGAATTCCTCCGTCTTGGTTGCCACCTCGTTCTTATCCTCATTAGCATCCTCGTTATAACACTTAAGCAGTTCGTTCAGATAATCCATCGAACGCTTAATCTGCGTATCGGTGAAAGTCACACGAGCCATCGTCGTATTCTTGGCCGTAGCCGCCGCCGAAAGCTTGCTTCTATAAGTGCGCGCCACTCTCTCCACCGGATTGATTGTCGCAAAAAGCTTCTCTTCACCCCACTTAGCACCGGGATTCTGCTGAAAAATGATAACACCCATAGGCGTATTGACGCTGCCGGGAAGCTTCTTCACATCATGTTCAAAAGTAACAGGCTCCTTACTTCCGGAAACTCTAACCCTGCCCACAACGTGCAAACCCTCGCCCAACTTCGTCATCTCCATCTCAATCGGAGTCTGCAACTCCGTAAGCTGATGCTGAGGCATGTCAACGATGATAGGATTGCACTGATACTGTTCAATCTTCTGAACACGACCCTCGATGGCATAGTTAACATAAAGTTTCAACGATTTCACCACCCTACTGTTCACACGAGTACTCGTCAGGATTTCAAGTTCATTGGCAAAACCATTACTATTGGAGATAAGACCCATGTCGTCCAAACTCATCTGGCCACCCATCGAACGCTTATTACTGTCGTCCTTAATCAGCACTTTCATGGATGTGGAATACACTGGCTGCGAATAACGCAAATATCCATACGCCAAACACAATGCCACAACTGCAGATAACAATATCCATTGCCAATTCAAGACAATAATGGTCCATATCACAGACAAGGAGAATCCACCAGACTCTTCTTCCTTCTGTAATTCCTCATTACTAATGTAATCTGACATATCCGTTCTTTATTTTATAGATTGATTTCAATATATGTATAATACAGGCTACAAAATTATAACTATATTTGATAATGTTAAAGAAAAACATCTAAAAATTATCTTTACACAACATTTCCCAGCTTTAATGGGCATATTTCACATAAATTGTTGTAACTTTGCCTACGATGTATGCACACATGCCACACTCCTAATTTCAACAAAATGCAAGGAAACAAACATAACACTATACCGCAATGGCTCCGCAACGTACTGACATGTGCGTCCGAAGCCATTGTGTGGGCATTCTGTTTTCATGCAACAAACTGGACACAAGATCCGGAAGACGAAAGATGGTTTACCCATATAGGGATAGGAACCGCTTTACTCCTCATTGTTACGTGTTTTATACCCAACAATGCTTACAGTCGGACAGCGCGACGCGATGAAGTTGTGGCAAATGCCATGAAAACCGGCCTTGCATTCGGCATTCTTGCTTTTGCAATTTACTTAAACATCTTTCTACCCCTTGCTTGCTTTTGGTTCTGCATTGCCTTGGCAATCGAACGCCTTATCCTTAACAGTTGGTTTGTTCACTATGCTTTGCACCACAAAGAACATAGCATCATCATCTGCACAGAAGATGGCCTTTGGCAACAAGGAGTCTTATTGCAGAGCACATACGGATTGGCACTAACCCGCATCGAACAACCATCGGCGCAAATTCTAAAAGAATATCTTACTACGCACCCCGAAACAAATAGCATATACATTGAACCTTCGATATTGTCGGTTACAGAACTTGAAGAAGTAGCTCACATCTGTTATGAACATGGTCTGACGCTTCATCTTCTGCCACAGGCTGTTCCTGCATTGAGCCAAGCCATGCAAAGTGAATACCGTGGCACCGTCAATGTGCTTTCGCCTACTAATCCTCCACTGCAAACCCCTTTTAATATAGCCATTAAACGGCTAACAGATATCCTTTTCAGCCTCACCATTCTCCTAACCATCTTCCCCATTATTGCTTTTATTGCTTACATCTGTATAAAGAAACAAAGCAGAGGGCCAATTTTCAAAATACAAAAAATGTATGGAATGAATGGCAAAGGCTTCCAATGCATCACTTTTCGTACACAACATTACAATGACGAATCTTCTTTCAGAGATACAAACAGCCCAACACACTTTCCTTTTGGCAAATTTCTTCATGCCTCGCGACTGGAATCATTGCCTCAGTTCATCAATGTTCTTATAGGAAGTATGTCTATTGTAGGGTCACAAGTAATGAACGAAGAGTATCACAGAAGTTATAGCAATGAATTGAAACAGCTTTTTGCGTCTGAATACCAACTTAGGGCCGGTATTACAAGCTATAGGTTTGCATCACAAACGAAAGGCAACAGCAAAGCCGATGTATGGTACTACCGGAACTGGGGTTTCTGGCTCGACATTCGTATTATGCTCCACCACATAATCTCTTTATTAAAGAAATCTAACAACACAAGAATAAATTACATATAAAACATTAACGCTAAACCACACATGTCTATATTCAGCAAATTATTCCGACGGAACAGTAACGATGAACAAATCAAGGTTGGCGGCATGGAAGATTTCATGCTGCTCATCCGCGTCTATTATCAAGCAGCTATTGCTGCTCAAACTGGGCTTAACAATTTAGGTGCATTACCTGACCTGCGCATCTTCAAGCAGACATATCATGTTCCAACTCTTAACAACAAACTTGGTCTAGGCGAGAAGAAACATTGTCGCAAACTGATGCAAACGATATATGGCATCAGCGATGCGTTCTTTACCGAAATAGATGGCAGTATCCGAAAGCATTGCCATAAGATTCAAGATGCCCAAAGCTACCTCATCTCTTTCCAAGGTTTTAGCCAAGACCTAATGATGCTTATGGGCAACCTCATGCAATGGAAGATGCGATTGCCTGGATTCTTCCGAAATGCTCTTCGAGAAATGGTAGCAAAGCAGGTCCACCAGATCCTTACGGACAACAATTGGAAGGACGAAGGTGTGCGGCGCGCCTGTGTCTCCATTCGTAAATACCAAAACAAGCTTGGTTATAGCGAGCAATGGATGACAGAATATGTGCATACTATTGTAATGCTTGCAAAAAAGGAGCCAAAGAAAAATAGTGAGTAATAAACTTGCATATAGATAAAAAAAGTATTATCTTTGCCGAAAATTGAGTGTTATTCTTATGAATAAAGAACTGAAAGAACTCATAGTCCGACTGGAGACACGCACCAGACAGCTCATCTTGCAGCAAGAGAAATTGCAAGAAGAGCATAAAGAACTGCGCCTGCAACTTCAGCAGAAGGACGAAGAGATTCTCAATCTCCAAATTCAGAACGAAGAACTCAAACAGCAATATAGCCATCTCAAGATGGCAAAATACATCGACATGGCCGACAATGATGTCAAAGACATGCGAGGCCGAATCAGGACGATGGTGCGCGATATTGACCGGTGCATCTCTATGCTCAAAGTAACACAATAATGTCTTATGGATGACACCTTATCAATAACTCTCCACTTTGGTTCATGGACTTTACCCATGACCATTAAGCGTGACGAAGAATATGTCTATCGTCAGGCTGAGAAACTTATTAAGGAGAGATTCAACTTCTATACAAACAGCTACCCTGGACAGAACACAGAGATGTATCTGGTGATGACCATTCTCGACATTGCCGTGCAAAGCAAACGGCAGGAAGCAGAGGGTGATGCAGAGCCGATACTGCAAATGATACGTCCGTTGCTGTCGGAAGTCGAGGCCGCACTCGTCAAAAATTAAGAGTAAGTGACCCCGAGTATTAATATTTTATCCAATTTTTATCATTCATGTTCACAGCGACGACAATTATTATAGCCATACTTGTCACCTTCCTATTGACGGTTATCCTGTTCACTGCAATATGGTACTTCATCGTATTGCCCGCCAAAAGGAAAGCAATGGCAAAGGAGGCTAAAGAGAATGCCGAAAAAGAGGCAGAAGTAATCAAGCAGAAAAAACTGCTCGAAGTAAAAGAGAAGTTCCTGAGTAAGCGTGCAGAACTGGAAAAGGAAGTGCGAAAACACAACCAACAAATACAACAGTCTGAGAATCGCATTAAGCAGCGTGAGATGCAACTCAATCAAAAACAGGATGAGTTGACACGTCGCAAGCAGGAGGCTGATGCTCAACGTCAGCGTATGGAAACACAGCAAGCTCTCCTTGAGAAAAAAGAAGAAGAAGTTAATGCACGTTTTTCCGACCTTATCAATCAGGAGCGTACAAAACTTGAGGAAATCTCCGGGCTGAGTGCTGAAGAGGCTCGCGAACGCCTTGTAGAGTCTCTTAAAGATGAGGCAAAGACAAATGCAGCAGCCTACATCAACGAAATTATGGACGATGCACGCATGACAGCCAACAAAGAGGCAAAGCGCATCATCATACAGACCATTCAGCGCGTTGCCACAGAAACGGCTGTTGAGAATTCAGTTACAGTGTTCCATATTGACAATGACGAGGTAAAAGGCCGCATCATTGGTCGCGAAGGTCGAAACATTCGTGCACTTGAAGCAGCCACCGGTGTTGAAATTGTTGTTGACGATACGCCTGAAGCTATTGTAATCAGTGCCTTCGACCCTGTTCGCAGAGAGATTTGCCGCTTGGCATTACACCAGTTGGTTTCCGATGGCCGCATACATCCTGCACGTATCGAAGAGGTTGTAGCCAAAGTCAAGAAGCAGATTGAAGAAGAAATACTCGAGACAGGTAAACGCACAACGATTGACCTTGGTATACATGGTTTGCACCCCGAGTTGATACGCATCGTGGGTAAGATGAAATATCGTAGCAGTTACGGTCAGAACCTGTTGCAACATGCTCGCGAGACCGCAAACCTTTGTGCTGTTATGGCAAGCGAACTTGGCCTCAACCCCAAGAAAGCCAAGCGTGCAGGCTTGTTGCATGACATAGGCAAAGTACCCGACGAGGAGCCCGAACTGCCACATGCACTCTATGGCGCAAAACTTGCCGAGAAATACAAAGAGCAGGCTGAAATCTGCAATGCTATCGGAGCACACCACGACGAGATGGAAATGACTACATTGCTTGCGCCTATCGTACAGGTTTGCGATGCCATCAGCGGTGCTCGCCCTGGTGCTCGTCGTGAGATTGTAGAGGCATACATCAAACGCCTTAAGGATTTGGAAGACATTGCCATGAGCCATCCTGGTGTAGTAAAGACCTATGCCATCCAGGCAGGTAGAGAGTTGCGTGTCATTGTCGGTGCCGATAAGATTGACGACAAGCAGACCGAACAACTCAGCACTGACATTGCAACAAAGATTCAGAACGAGATGACGTATCCTGGACAGGTTAAGATAACCGTGATTCGAGAAACACGCTCTATCGCTTACGCCAAGTAACAATATAATTGTTATATACACACAACAAAAGCCCGAGTTCCCTCGGGCTTTTATTTTTCTTCTTACACTCTTAACAGACGACGATACCTCTTCGAAAATTTGCTTCCTATTATTGTTTCTGCCTTGGTCTCTTCTGGAATTTATAGATAACGTGCAGAAGGCCGTATCGCGGTAGGACATTGGTGTATGTTTCTGTACGACCTTGTGCATTGATGGTACGTGTAACGTTGCTCAGTTGCCCAAGGATGTCAAAACCATCAAGCATTACAACCCACTTGCCCTTGAAGAGTGCACGAGCCAAGCGTGCGTTCCAGACGACGTCGGCTGTGTTGAGGCTCGCGTCGGCATAACCCGTTCGGCCATAAAGCGTGAGGTCGGTGGTGAGGTCGAACTTCCATGGCAGATGGACGATAGCATTCGTTCCTATACGATACTGCCAGGCGTTAATGTTCTGGAACGTTGTGCGGTCGCTCGTGTAACGGTTCCAGGCAATATCCGACGAGAATCCGAGGGTATGTTTGCCCAGCGAAAGATTCAATTTAGGTGAGAAGGAAAGGGCGGCGGAACGTACAACAGACTTGTTTATGGGCAATTGACCGTTGTCTGTTGTCTGTTGTCCATTGTCACCCATTAGGTCAACACTATTCCTATAACTGAACTGCGTGACCATGCTGGTACTGTGTTTCTTGCCATCACCAAAACTGTAGTTGATGGTGTGCTTGGCTGTGGCGTCCCAATTACCGTTGACATTCGACGGGATGAACGTGCGACGGCCGGTGGTACGGTCGTATATCTGACCTATACCTATGGCGTTGTGGGTGAAACCATAAGTGAGGTCGATACGGTTATGCATACGTTTGTTCATCGAATACAGGTTGCCGTCGAGAACAGCATCCGTGCGGATGGCGTATCGAAGGTCAGGGTTGCCAATGCGGATATTCATGGGATCGGTGTCATCTACGATGCCTGCCTCATTCAGGAGGTCTGGGGCTTCGCTCCTCACCCGTACTTCGAGTCCTGCATGATGACCATCTTTGGTCCTCAGCCACGGCTTTGTCTTGAACTCGAACGTCGGGCTGAAACGGTGGAGAAGGGTGTCGATGGCACCTCGCTCATAGTCGTGTCGTTGCGCATTCAGCGTGGCATCAATCCTGAAATCAAGGTAGAACTGCCCCCAAGCCTTTTGTCCCAAACCGTATTTAAAGTCGGCCCAAATGTTGCTTGTATTGTCGATGTAATGCGCCAAATGGCTGTTCGTGCGGTCAAACACCTGTCGATATTCGTTCACACTGGGAAGTATATCGATGGGGTTAGAGAAACTGGAGTCGGCATTCGCCAAGCGATCGAGACGATAGATGCTCTCCTGCTCGCGTCGGTTGTTGTGGGAGAAATTCGTTCCTATATTGAATTGCCGGTAATGTTCGCCCAGGGAAAAGGTGTACGACACGAAGGGGGTAATCCCGAACTTGCTGCGAGGCGGCGTATCGACAAACTGGTGGCGGAAGAGGAGCCCCCCTCTGTCTCCCCCCGAGGGGGAGGATGGGAGGGGACTGACGTTTTGTCGGATGAACTCCTGCCTTTCGCTCTCCTCATAAAAGCCGTTTATGCCGAAGTTCATATAGTCGCCCGAGCCTTTTATCTTCAGTGTCTCAAACAAATAGGCAGTCGCCTCGATGTCGTGCCCCGTGCCTTTGCTCTCGCGCAGCTGGCGGTTGATGAGCGTATCGCGCAGGTTCGGGCGAGGCGATGTCGGAGAGAAGAGGTCGTCGAGTAATTGACGGCTGACCTCGGCAGGCGCGGAGAAGAGGCCCGATGTGCTGCCGGAGGCATTGCGGAAATAGCGGTAGGTGGCATCTGCCGATGCATTCGTCCGCAGTTGTTTGCCGTTATGGATGAATCGGTTCCACAGCGAGACGTCCCACTCTTCGTTCTTCATGCCCGCGAAACCATAGTCGTAGGTGTCGCCGTCGGGCAGGAAGGTCTGCGTCGTGGTGCGTGTGTCTTGCCATTCCTTCGCGTGGCGCGCCTCTACATAGACAAAGTAATCCCGTTTCCTGTCGTCGGACATCAGGTTGACATCCACACGAGCCATCTCGTTGCGACTCAACTTGCCCGACCTGTCGGGCTGCCATCCGTCACCCCAAAGCATGTCGCCCGAGCCTTCGTCGTTCAGGTTGTTGGCCTTAGCATAGAAGCGTATGTTCGAACGCTCGTCGCTTCGCATGGCGAAGAGGCGTGCCAGGTAGGGCGTCTCGTCCTGCCGAAGGCCTGCTCCTGCCTCAATGTTTGCTATCCAGCCGACATTATATTCCCGTTTCAGACGCACATCGATAACGTGGTGCTGACTGCTCTCGTCGGTCCGTCCGAGCCATTCGTTCTCCTCGGTTTGCTTGTCATAGACAGCTACATCCTTCACTGTATAGGCCGGCAGGTTCTCGAGCATCAGTTTGCGATTGCCTTGAAAGAGGTCCTTTCCGTTGAGCAAGAGATCGTCCACGAACTTGCCGTTGTGGTAGATTCGTCCGTCGCTCTTGAGTTCGACGCCCGGCAACTGGCGAATCAAGGCGTCGAGCATAGAGCCTTCCGCCAATTGGAACAGACTGGCATCATACACGATGGTGTCGCCCTTATGATAGAAACGGACGCGCGACGCCTTGACGGTCACCTCCTGCAGGGTCTTCGAAACCTTATGAAGATAGAAGGGCGACATGTTGCGCGACGTTTCCCGTCGGCCGACACGCTCCAGCACATAATCGTAGCAGACGGTCCGATAGTCGTCCATCGAAATGCGGAAGATATAGTGGCGAGACAGGGCCGGCACCTCTATGTTGTAGCGTGGCGCATCGTAGTCCACCTGTCGGCCACTACCGTCGTAGTAGAAGGCTGATTGTCTGGCACGGACAGAGTCGATGAGGGTGCTGTCTTCACTGAGGAGTTCCACCTTTGCATCCATCAGGTACTCGCGCGTCCGAGCATCGCAGACAACGCCGGAAAGTTTGATGGTACGCGGTTTGTATCTCTTGTCATACTGAATGAAGATTTCCTTCCCTCTTATCTTTGCCTTGACAGGAAGCCCCGAACAGATTAACTTCACTGCTTTCGGCACTGAGAGTCCTGCAAGGTCGGCATGTACGGGTAAGGTCTCGAGGTCGTTGGCAATGAAGTTGATATTGTACTCCGTCTGCATGTCGCGCAGAGTGGCGAGTGCATAGGCAAGCGATTCGCCGCGAAAACTCAGGTCACGAGCCGAGAGACTGAGGCCGAAACACGTATATATAATAATGTGTATGACGAGTCGTTTCATTGCTTACCCTCCTTCTTCTCGTCCGATTCAACATACAACATATAGAACTCCTGTGTAACATTGATTCCATCGAACATGTTCAGGGTCTCTACAAACTCCTCGAGTGTTTGTGTCGTATGACAGGTCAGATAGAGACGCAGATGTGCCGGGGCCTTGTCCTTGAAAACGACTCGACGCTCATAGTGCCTGCTCACGACAGCCAGAATACTGTCCAGACGGATGTTTTCGAAACGGAAGATGGTGTCGCCATCCTGCACATCGACATAGAAACGCTCAGTCTTGACCGCCGTTGTATCTGTTGTCCGTTGTCTGTTGTCTGTTGACGTCTTATAGAAGAAGGAATGATAGCCGGCCAGTGAAATGATGCCAAGGAAGGCGAAAGCTGTAATTATCGCCACCACACGGCGAAGCGAAGACCAACCCCAGCCCTCCTTTAAGGGGATGGAGTTCTCCTCTTTTACGGGGGAGTTAGAGAGGACCTTCTGCCATGCAGTTTCTGCATCCGGCTCTTTGTCGAGTTCTGCCATCATCGCCTCAAGTTGCTCGTCGGAGTATCGCTCCGGGTGTTCCTGCATGTCGAAGAACAACTGCTTATCGTCTAAAGGCTTCATACGTTTTTCGTATTAAAGTGTTTTTTTACTTCTGTGATGGCATGTGAGAGGTGTTTCCACACTGCAACCTTGCTGATGCCTTCTGCCACAGCAATCTCTTCGTAACTGTAACCTTCCGAGAAACGCAGGTTGAAGATTCGCTGATCGCGTTCCGAAAGATGACTGACAACAAATTCCTCGATGTCCGACAGCCTGTCGTCCGACGAACATTGAACATTGAACATTGAACATTGACCATTGTGTATTGGATCTTCGCCATTATTGGCTGTACCATTTGCCGCTGCGAAATGGTCAATGGTCAATGGTGAATGTTCAATGGCTACGTGGCGAAGCCGCTTGAGGCAACGGTTTCTGACACTCGTCATCAGGTAGCGTTCCTCCGTTCCGGGCTCGAGAAGCATATCGGCACGAAGCAGGCTCTCGAAGACGTCGCTACAGACATCTTCGCTCTCCTTTTCGTCGTAGAGCAGGGTGCGCGCCACCCTCTGCATCTTGACGTAGTGCTGCATGAACAGCCTCTTGACAGCCTCTTGTTCCATCACGCTTTACTTATAATACCCTTCAAAGGCAGAAAAAACTAACCCCGACAGTAAAAATTTGTACAAAAATAGGATTTTTTGACAAATCGACAAACTTCCTAGCCCTATCTATGCTGGTTGACAACGAAAAATAACATCGGAAATTGCCCAATTCAGGCAGGCTGAGAACCCAACACAACGAGCCGAATTGTTTGCACGTACATGTATATTCATTTGCACATACATGTATATTCAATCGCACGTACGTGTATGTGCAGCAAACTCTACATCCAAAGTCGGACTAACAGGCAACACAAAAAGAGCGGCACACCGATATAAACGATGTACCGCTCCGCATTTTGTTGCCTGCAATGTTTGGGCAAGGCTATGGTTCTAATGCTTTATAGAGTTGCTTCTTGATGTCTTCGAGGACTGCATCGCCGAAGCCTGTCTGCTCCCAAACCTTACGTCCCTGGCGGTCGAAAAGGTAGTATTGGGGTATGCCACCGGAGATAGGCATCTGCTTCCACTTGCTGCTCGGAAGGCGATAATGCAGTCCGGGCGTCTTGACGACGTATTCTCTCCACTCGTTAAGGGAGCTGCTCTCGTCGGTAAGATATACGAAGACAACGTCCTTGCCCTGCAATTCCTCCTTGAGTGGCTCCATTGCCTCGATGCCTTGCCTGCAGGGACCACACCACGTTGCCCAAAGGTCGAAGAAGACCACCTTGCCGGGATGTTCCTTTAGAATCGCCTCGAGGAGTTGGTCGCCAGGCACTTCCGGCGTGGGCATCATGCGTTCTTTTGCCTCTCGCTGCAAGCGTTCGAGTTGAACACGTGTGGTGTCGTTGAACTCTCTCACTATACCTTGGAAATGTGGATGTATCTTCTTTATCGAGTCCTCAGGCATCACCTTGCCTTGTTCTATGATGTCGTGCATCTTCTTTGCTTCTGCCATCGCCTTCGTCATCTTGTAAGGCTCTGTTTCGGCCATACCGTTTGCTTCGAAATAAGGCAGGAGTTCGGGCATGAGAGGCTGCCAGAAAGTGCGTCCGTCGCGGAAGAATTGGAGTTCACGAGCATGAGGGTCGGCGAGTGTAAAGGTGCTCTTCAGGTGTGCCAGCGTGCTGTCGGGGTTCGCAATACGTTTTTGGAAAGCAAGCATATCGGCACCTCCTACGCAGTAACGTACATAGAGTCTGTCGGCAAGAAGCGTCAGGAAGTCCTTCTGCCTGCGGGTATAGTTCCTGCGCTTCAGCACACCTTGCTTCAAGGTATCAAGGTTCTGCCACAACTTGTTGCGCCACTCGGGAAAGTCCTTCACATCTTCATGGCTCGGCAACGGTGCCATACCGGGATAATATATGTTCAGGTTTTCGAGCAGCACCTCGTTGAGGTCTGCAGTAGAACCGCCAAAGCGATAGCCTTTATGCTTGGGCTTGCCCGCAGCAAAGTCTTGAAGCCATGCCTCGCAAGCATCGGGGTCGGCGTCCAAAGTCAGTGTCTCGCCCGGAATCAAAAGCAAGGGGAACTGCCTGTTGGGCGTGTTCTTCTCTATCTTGTAAAAGGTAAAGATGGGAAAGGTTGCTGTATAGACAGGATTGGAAAAATGTTTTGATGTACCTTCTTTGTAGTCCTTTGCGCGATAAAACCCGGTGATGGGGTCGCAGAAAGGCGCATCAAACCAACCCAACTGGCAGATACTGTCGCCATAGACAGTAACAGAAACAGACGCCTCGCCATGTGTCAAAGCCAAAGGTTCCAGTGGCTTACCGTCATCCTCCCTTTCCTGGTAAGCAGGAAGCAGTTCGGGGTAGAGTTTCTTGTCCAGTCTGATGCCATAGACAGTCCATGCATTCGGGGCGTCTCCACCAATGTAATCGAACGTCTTTGTGCCTTTCGGAAGCGGCTCGAAATAGAGGATAAGGGAGTCTTGCTGCGCGTTCCTCTCGTAGTCCTTGCCCAGTTCGAGAACATCATCTGCAAGGACTTTAGAGCCATCGTGCGTCAGGATGCGTCCTTTCTGATAGGCAAACTGCCGGCCATCGACTTCAAGCCATCCACCATCCGTGCTCCAACTGCTCCGTGCAGCACGGGCGACATGGAAATGCACAACAGTTGCATGCTTAGTCAGTTCAACCTTGACAGGCCAAATGTCTGCCCTGTAGTTAAAGTTCTTCATAAGAGAACGGAATGCCGGACGTTCCACAACGACATTCTTAGCCAGCCCTGTCATTGCAACAAGAGCAAGCAGAAAGAAAATACTACGTTTCATGTTTTTGTATCTTTAAAGAGTTACTTCTACATATAATACCCTTCAGACAGCCAAAAGACTAACCAGCATAAAAAAAAGTTGTGCATGTCTGATTAAGTCACACACAACTCCCATATTCTATTTATCGTTTGCCGTTAATCCTTCTTGGCATTCATGGCTTCATAGATTTTTGAAGTTATCTCGTCACAAAGTTCCGGATTGTCGCGGACAACTCGTTTTGTTGCCTCCTTGCCCTGGCCAAGTTTTGAACCGTTGTAACTGTACCAAGAGCCACTCTTCTCGAGAATACCGAAGTCAACACCCAAATCAACTACCTCGCCTACACGACAAATACCTTCGCCATACATGATTTCGAACTCCGCACGACGGAAAGGAGGAGCAACCTTGTTCTTCACAACCTTCACCTTCACCTCGTTGCCGATAACGTTATCGCCGTCCTTGATGCTCGAAGACTTGCGAATGTCAAGGCGAACCGAAGCATAGAACTTCAAGGCATTACCGCCGGTAGTTGTCTCGGGGTTGCCAAACATAACACCTATCTTCTCGCGCAACTGGTTGATGAAGATGCAGGTGGTGTTCGTCTTGCTGATGGTGGCAGTCAACTTACGCAATGCCTGGCTCATCAGACGTGCCTGCAAACCTACCTTGTTGTCGCCCATGTCGCCTTCAAGTTCTGCCTTTGGTGTCAATGCGGCAACAGAGTCGATGACGATAATATCCACAGCAGCACTGCGAATAAGTTGGTCGGCAATGTCCAAAGCCTGCTCGCCATTGTCGGGTTGAGAGATGAGAAGTTCATCAACATTCACGCCCAAGTTAGCAGCATAGAAACGGTCGAAAGCATGTTCTGCATCGATAAAAGCAGCAATGCCACCTTGCTTCTGAGCCTCGGCAATGGCATGAATGGCCAGCGTCGTCTTACCGGAAGACTCCGGACCATAAATCTCCACAATACGTCCTTTGGGATAACCGCCCACACCAAGTGCATAGTCCAGCGCAATGGAACCCGAAGGAATTACCTCAATGTTGTCTATCTTCTCCTCGCCAAGCTTCATGATTGAGCCCTTGCCAAAGTCTTTCTCAATCTTTGCCATGGCTGCCTGAAGTGCTTTCAACTTCTCGCTCTGCTGGCTGGGCGATATATCTGCTGTTTCTTTCTTTACCATATTCGTTTCGTCTTATAAGTTAATTCTTACAACTCCAAATCTCCGTCATGAATCTCGTGCCAAGGAAGACCCTGGCTGTTGAGTTGTTCCATGAAGGGATCGGGGTCAAACTCCTCTACGTTGTGCACACCGGGCTTGCTCCATATGCCTTTGAGGAACATCATCGCGCCAATCATGGCAGGCACACCCGTAGTGTAACTTACGCCCTGCATACCTGTCTCCTCGTATGCTGCCTGATGCGAACAGTTGTTATATACATAATATGTATGCTCCTCGCCGCCTCTGAGGCCTCGGATACGACAACCGATGCTTGTTTCGCCATCGTAGTTCTCGCCAAGATCTTGTGGATTGGGCAACACGGCTTTGAGGAATTGTAAAGGTACAATCTTAACGACCTCCTCGCCGCTGCCATCGGCCTTGGGAGCCTTGTACTCCACTTCGTCGATACGGCTCATGCCGATGTTCTGGATTACATCAAGGTAAGTGAGGTACTGCTGACCGAATGTCATCCAGAAACGCGCGCGCTTGATGGTCGGATAATTGATGACGAGGGACTCTATCTCCTCGTGGTGAAGCAGATAACTCTCTTTGGGACCGATGCCAGGATAGGTCAGAGGCTTGTGAATCTCCATCGGCTCTGTCTCGATGTACTTGCCATTCTCCCAGTAAAGGCCCTTCTGTGTAATCTCGCGGATGTTGATTTCGGGATTGAAGTTTGTGGCGAATGCTTTGTGGTGATTGCCCGCATTACAGTCCACGATGTCGAGGTACTGAATCTCGTCGAAGTGATGCTTGGCGGCATAGGCTGTGAAGATGCTTGTCACGCCCGGGTCGAAACCGCAGCCAAGAATGGCACAAAGGCCAGCCTTCTCAAAGCGTTCACGATATGCCCACTGCCAAGAATACTCGAAGTGTGCCTCATCCTTCGGTTCATAGTTAGCTGTGTCGAGATAGTTGCACCCTGTCTGCAAGCAAGCCTCCATGATGGTAAGGTCTTGATAGGGCAACGCAAGGTTCATGACCAGGTCCGGCTTATAACTGCCAAACAACTCCACAAGTTGTTCTACGCTGTCGGCATCCACTTGTGCTGTCTTGACGTCGGTGCCGTATTTCTTTTTGAGGACTTCAGCCAAAGCGATGCACTTCTTCTCTGTTCGGCTGGCAATCATTACCTCGGTGAAGGTGTCAGGGTTTTGACACACTTTGTGAGCCGCTACGGTTGCAACACCGCCAGCTCCTATAATCAGTACTCTTCCCATTGTTTTATTTAAGTTTGTTTTACTTGCAAAACTACAAAAAAAAGTCCAAAGCGGCAAAACTTTGGACCTTTTTCTTTATCTTTCCTTCGTTAAAACTTCTTAGAAGCCACCGCCAGGACCGCCGAAGCCGCCACGAGGGCCACCAAAGCCTCCGCGTGGACCACCTTCGAAGCCGCCACGACGTTCGCCATTTCCTTGACCTCGCATACCTTGTCCACGACCGTTCTGACTACGCTGGGGAGTTAACAGTTTGAGAACCTGCTGAGGAGTTAGCACCTTAGAAAACTCTTCTGCATACTTCTTTTGTACTTCCATACGCTTTTGCATGGTGGCTATCTGCTGCTCCTGACGTGTGAATGTCTCTTGAATCTTCGCTGTTGCGTCTTCTGCGCTGAGGTCTTCGGGCTTTGTTGCACCCTCGCCTTGTTCCGGACGCTGTGTGCGGGGCTGGTTTGTGGCAAACATTTCCTTCTGATATGCCACGAAAGTTGCCACGAAAGTATTCTTGGCCTCGTCTTTTAGGCTAAAGTCTTTTGCCATTCGTTCTGCAGCTTTCTCAATACGTTCTGCCATTACCTTCTGAAGTTCTTCTTCGCTCATACGTTCTTGAGCGCAGAGCACAGTGCTCCCAATGAGAGCCAAAACTGCCATGATAATTGTCTTTCTCATTTTTCTTTTTCTTTTTATTCAACGAATGAGGTTTCTCTCTCTTCTTTTCTACTTTGACAATTGGAGCAGGCAAAAAGTTTAACAGCTGAAGGCTTTCCTTGCAGTTTTTATATTATCTGACTGTTATATGGAAACAAGCCTGCTTGACTTCGTACTTAATATAGCAGAGTTCCTTTTCGCGAATGTCTCGCAGGACTTCGCTCAACACCCATTTGAGTGTGTCGTTCCGCACGGTTCGTCGTTGAGGACCATCTGGCGGGGAAACTGTTGAGAAGCGGTTGTAGCAGATGTCGAACGTCGTGCCGAAACGATGGCAACTTTGTTCGGTGGCATTGGGGTTGCGTCGGCGAAGGCGGGCAACATCGGCTTCTGTTCTTAGTACACTCGACACGATGATACGATGCAAGGGGATTCCCTTCACATACAGGCTGTCGAGATAGTTGCGTCCTATTGTGGAAAGCAAATGGCTGGCTCGGGGAACGAGGTAAGGTATGCTGTACCTCATGTTATTATCGATGCAGAAGAAGGGACTTGCGCCCACATAAACGAGTTCGTTCCTGCGCTTTTCTGCCTCCTCTCTGTCGCGGACAGGAGAAACGCCCCATTGTTTTGCAGCCACAATCTGCACATCCTGCAAGTCGGGGAAACAGGCAGCATACGAGTGAACACTACGGACGGGATGCCATTTTGCAGGAGGATTCGGACAGACCGACTGGGTTGCCGAATCCGCCACCTCTGATTGCTCTTCAAACTTAACGTGTTTAGTTGGCAAACTATCCACGTTAAGTTTGGCAACTTCACGTGTTAAGTCGGCCGACTTAACTGTAGTAGTTTCGTCACTCCCTATAGGCTCCGCCACATCGGGGAAGGCAAGCCTTACCGCTCCAAGCAATAAGACCGTTCCTCCGAAAATGCCTAAAAATATCTTTTTCTTTAGTCTTCTCATACTTTTAACGTACAAAAGTACACAAATTCGTGGTAATCTCAAAATTGTTTATTACTTTTGCATTAAAATAACGACGAATGATAGAAAAGCACATCCTTATCGAGGACATCGACCCATTGCTTCTGTACGGCGTAAATAATGCCAACATGCAAATGCTGAAAGCACTCTATCCAAAGCTCCGCATTGTTGCACGCGGCAACGTCATCCACGTCATGGGCGACGAACTGGAGATGTGTGCTTTCGAGGAAATCATAGAGAAACTGCAAAAACACATCCTCAAGTATAACAGTCTGACCGAGGAAGAACTCCTGCACATCACCCGAGGCGAACGCTCGGAGCGCGAAGGTGTGGAAGGCGTCATTGTGTATAGCGTCACAGGACGCCCCATCTGTGCCCGCACAACCAACCAGCAATTGCTCGTCAAAGCCTTTCAGGAGAACGACCTCGTCTTTGCCGTCGGCCCCGCAGGCTCTGGCAAAACATACACCAGCATCGCCCTCGCCGTTCGAGCCCTAAAGAACAAAGAGATACGCAGGATAATCCTTTCGCGTCCCGCAGTAGAGGCCGGAGAGAAACTTGGCTTCCTTCCTGGCGACATGAAAGAAAAGATAGACCCCTATCTCCAACCACTATATGATGCACTGGAGGACATGATTCCCACCCAGAAACTGCGCGAAATGATGGAGCAAAACATCATTCAGATTGCACCCCTTGCCTTTATGCGAGGCCGCACGCTGAGCGATGCCGTCGTCATCCTCGACGAGGCACAGAACACGACCTCTGCTCAGTTGAAGATGTTCCTGACTCGAATGGGCATGAACACCAAGATGATTGTGACGGGAGACACCACCCAAGTCGACCTTCCGCATAGCGTTCGCTCCGGCCTTATCGAGGCCCTCCATATCCTAAAAGGCGTAAAAGGCGTGGGATTCACAGAACTCACAAAAAAAGACATCGTGCGACACAAACTCGTGACGCGCATCGTAGAAGCATACGAATCACAACAAAAAATAGAACAGAAAAAAGATGAAAGCATTGACAAGAACTAACTTCAACCTGCCAGGACAGGTGAGCGTGTATCACGGCAAAGTGCGTGACGTATATAATATCAATGACGACCTGATGGTAATGGTCGCTACAGACCGCATCTCCGCCTTCGACGTCATCCTTCCCAAAGGTATCCCCTTCAAAGGACAAGTGCTCAACCAGATTGCCGCATCATTCCTCGATGCCACTGCCGACATCGTTCCCAACTGGAAACTCGCCACACCCGACCCCATGGTAACAGTTGGTCTGAAAGCAGAAGGCTTCCGCGTGGAAATGATTATCCGCGGCTATCTTACCGGCTCTGCCTGGCGCGATTACAAAGCAGGTTGCCGTGAACTTTGTGGTGTAAAGCTTCCCGACGGAATGCGCGAAAACGAAAAGTTCCCCGAACCCATCATCACACCAACCACAAAGGCAGACGAAGGACACGACGAAAATATCTCTGCTGAAGAAATCATCAAACAAGGTTTGGTAAGCAAGGAAGACTGGGAAACAATGGTCAAGTATACCCGTGCCCTCTTCCAGCGTGGCACAGAGATTGCCGCAAAGAAGGACCTCATACTGGTTGACACAAAGTATGAGTTTGGCAAACGCGACGGAAAAGTCATCCTCATCGACGAAATCCACACCCCCGACAGCAGTCGTTACTTCTACGCCGAAGGCTACGAAGAAAAGTTCCTTGCAGGTGAACCCCAAAAGCAGTTGAGTAAGGAGTTCGTTCGTCAGTGGCTCATCGAACACAACTTCATGAATCAGCCCGGACAAGTAATGCCCGAAATTACAGACGAATACGCTCAAAGCGTTGCCGACCGTTACATCGAACTCTACGAAAACATCGTAGGCGAGAAATTTGTACCCGCCGACAGCGAAGGCGACATCGCAGCCCGTATCGAAAAGAACGTGGCTGAATGGCTGAACAAACAGTAAAATGTATAAGCAAGAATCTGTCACTCCCTACGGAGAAGGCAGTAAACAGGAGCAGATACGGCGCATGTTCGACAAAATTGCGCCGTCCTACGACAGGCTGAACCATGCCTTGTCGCTTGGCATAGACCGTCGTTGGCGGCGCACTGCCGTTGATGCTCTTGGCATACATCAGCCGCAGCAAATCCTCGACATTGCAACAGGAACTGGCGATTTTGCATTGCTGCTTGCCAAACGCATCAAACCACAACACATCGTCGGAGCAGACATCAGCGAAGGCATGATGGCTGTTGGACGAGAGAAAGTCAAAGAAGATGGACTGCAAAATGTAATCTCCTTTCAGTACGAAGACTGCATGCAGCTTTCATTTCCCGATGGTTCGTTTGATGCTGTGACGTCGTCATATGGCGTTCGCAACTTCCAAAACCTTGACAAAGGATTGCAGGAAATGCAACGAGTATTGCGTCCCGGAGGACACCTTCTCATCGTAGAGCTTACGCCTCCACCCAGTTTCCCGATGAAGCAACTGTTTTGGCTTTACGCTCACGTCGTGATGCCCTTGCTCGGACGCCTCATTAGCCACGACGATAGTGCATATACTTATCTGCCAGCATCCATGGAAGCCTTCCCACAACCCGAGCAAATGGAAGGCATTCTCCGCAAGGCTGGTTTCACTGAAGTGCAATGGCGTCGCTTTACCTTTGGTATTAGCACAATGTATCTTGCAACGAAATGACGAAATACGGCATCATTGGTTATCCCTTGGGGCACAGCTTCAGCAGAGGTTTCTTTACTGAAAAATTTGCTCGCGAAAGTATTGATGCGCAATATCTCAACTTCGAGATTCCTGATGTTGCAATGCTTTCTGATGTTCTTCGCGACAATCCCGAACTCCGAGGGCTGAACGTTACCTTGCCACACAAACAGGCTGTCATTCCACTTCTCGACGAAATGAGTGAGGAAGCCATGGAAATTGGCGCGGTGAATGTTATTCGTGTTCGCAACGGCAAACTGAAAGGTTTCAACAGCGACATCATCGGTTTCACAAACAGCATCAAACCTCTTCTGCAACCACACCACAGAAAAGCCCTTGTCTTGGGTACCGGTGGTGCAAGCAAAGCCATTCGTGTCGGGCTAAACCGTTTGGGCATAGAATGGACCTACGTCAGCCG
Source organism: Bacteroidaceae bacterium (assembly GCA_017631315.1). GTDB lineage: Bacteria > Bacteroidota > Bacteroidia > Bacteroidales > Bacteroidaceae > Physcousia. The sequence continues at coordinate 33,511 of JAGBTN010000019.1, forward strand.
TTCGCCTCGCGATGGCATGGTAACCTACGAAGATATCACAGCAGAGACCCTGCAAGAATATACCGTCATCGTCAACTGCTCACCCGTCGGCATGTTCCCCAAAGTAGATGCTGCTCCTGCCATTCCCTACGAACTTCTCTCTCCGCAGCACCTGCTCTTCGACTGCGTCTATAATCCAGAGGAGACCTTGTTTATGAAGAAAGGCAGGAAGCAAGGAGCAACGGTCAAGAATGGTTTGGAGATGCTTCACCTCCAAGCCGCCGCAAGCTGGAAATTCTGGAACGAATAACGGAATCAGAAAGGATATCCGATGGCAAGGTGATAGCCCAAAGACTTGCCGAAGCTGGGCATATTGTAGTAGCCTCGCTTGCCAGTGTCGTAGGGGGCATGTATGCCAATGCCGAGGTCGAAACGGAGAACCAGGAAATCAAGGTCGTAGCGTATGCCGACACCTGTACCGAGGGCAATCTGTTTGCCGAAATCCTTGAAAGAGAATTTACCGCCTTGTTGACTTTCGCTTTCACGCAAAAGCCACACATTGCCTGCATCTATAAATGTGGCTCCCTGTAACTTTCCGATGATGGGGAAGCGATACTCTATGTTGGCCTCAAGCTTGAGGTCGCCCATCTGGTCGATGTACGAGTACTGCGACCTCTTCGGATGATAAGAACCGGGGCCTATTGTTCGCATTCCGAAAGCGCGAATACTGTTGGCACCACCTACAGAGAAGAGTTCGCTGTATGGTGCAACCTTTGCATTGCCGTAGCTGTATACAATACCGCCAAAGGCACGCATGGCCAACAGGCTGCGCCTGGTGAGCGGCACCTGACGAGTGTATTGCACGGTTCCCTTGACAAACTGTGCAAAAGGTACCCCCAACAGTTTCTTTCCCTCTTGGCTATATGGTTCTCCACAAATGGCATATATGCTTGACACCACTGCTGATGCCTCCTTCAATGAGAGGACGAGAGAGGATGGATGCTTGGGGCTTCCTGCCCACGAGAACGTATATGACATGCTGGGCACGAACTGGTCGCGCATGGAAACATAGAGGGCTGGGTTCGCAGCCACGATGGAATCGAAACGTGCTGTGCTGTGCAGCAACTGGTCGTAAGTGATGGTCAGGGGTGAGAACTCATGTTTTATGTTCCGTTTGTGCTGTAGGGTGTAGTTGACTCCGCCGCTCCACGACACTCTTCCGAAGAAGCCTGCCCGGTTTTGCCAGCGCGCCTGCAAGTCGATTGCTGTGGAAGAAACATAGCGGCGGCTAAGTTTTCTGCCTAATCCAAGACCGAAGAAGCGGAATCGGGGATAGGAAAGCGAGCCGCTCAAACCGTATTCGTAGGAGTTCAATAGTGAGCTTCTTCCTTCTGTGTTTGCGCCTGTTTGCCATTCGTAAGAGCCCCACGCCTTGAATGTCAGTGTTTCGGCATCGCGGAAGGCATTGTGTTTGGAGAATGAGAAACTGGCTCCCGGGCCTACCTGCCCGCTTATTTTACCCGTTATGTTTCCTTGGAACTCGGCATCATAGGGTTTGTCGAGGGTTGCATTGACCACGATGTCTAATGTGTCGTCTGCTCCTTCTTTGTTCTGGCGCGGCACGTAATTGATGCGAACTGACGAGAAGATGTTCATGGAGGCTAAGCCGTCTTGCATCAGATCGTTCAGCGATTGGCGATAGAGGTCGCCACGGTGGAACATCATGGAACGCCAGATGGTGCGAGGCTTCAGCAGGGGTTTGTCGGCTGGCTGGCTGTATCCGAACGAGAAGCCGCCTCGCATGGTGAGACTATCAACTATCCGGCGGTCGCCGTGCTTGTATATATTCACGCGCGTGTTACCTATATAGTAAGGTTTCATTGCTTCCTTCGGTACTGTTGGGGATGGTTGCACCTGGAGTTTCACCTTCATTGGTGTCTGGATTGTATCGGCTCGGAATGAGATGTGTTCGTTCCGCTGATAGTAGTAGCCTTGTTCGCGGAGGGCTTTTACTATGCGTGAGCGTTCGTTCTCCAGTGTGACGACGCTGAACGGGTCGCCTCGTCGCAGCAATGGGCGTCCGCCGCTGCGGCGCATGACGCTGTCTATTGCGTGGGGGAAGTTCACGTAGGAGACGCTGTCGAGATGATAAAGCGGACCGGGATGGACGGCGTAGCGCACGCGTTCCTTCAGTGTGTCGCGTGCATCGGGCAGTACTTCGTAGGATGTTTGGGCTCGGAAATAGCCTCGGCTGCGCAGTGTGTTTTTAGCCACGACGGTACGCATTCGTGGGTTTACGTTGCTGATAAGTACGGGTTTGGCTGCGAATGTGTTGAACATCCATTTGCCGAATCGGCGTTTGCTGCCGGCGTATTTGTTATAGATGAGGAGTTTTATGGGGAAGGGATGTGTGATGAAACTGCTGCCCATGAGGGCGCCGTTGGGTGCATAGGACAAGACGGCCTCCACTTCTTCTTTTGCTGCATCGTAGGCTTCCTGTTCCTTTCGGGAAGCACGGCGAAGGCTGTCGCGCAGGGCTTCCTCGTCCATCTGCTCCGACTTCATGGCGGAGGCGTCGCCGCTGAGCAGGCCTTCGACGGTTGTGTAGGCATCTGCAAGGGCTGTGATGACGCCTTCTTCTTGCTTTTTGGCCTGTTCGCGAGGCTCTCCGTCGTAGTCGATGCTCTTTATGCCCCGATAGAGTTTCTCGCCTTCGGGCAGGTTCTCTGTGATGGAGCAGGCCGAGAGGAGCAGGCAAAACAACAGGTGTGTTATTATTTTCAGTTTGGTGTTCATTTTCTATTCTCTAAGCCCTGATTTTCAGGGGGTGTTTTGTGCTGCCGAACAAGGTATGGCTTGTTGGCCATAATGGTTAACCTTTCCGGCAATAATGGTGTGCCTTGTTGGGCAATTCGACGTGGCTTGTCGACAGAGGTGGCGCGGCTTGTTTTTTTATTCCTCCTTCCTGACCTTCTCTTTCTCCTTTCGGAAGATGAAAAGTTCGCTCAGTTTGTCGGCCTTCTTCCTCAGCACAATGCCGCCTCCCATCTTTGTCACCTGCCCCTCGAGCAGCGACTCGTATTCGTTGTCGTAGAAGAGGTTGACATAGCGCGAAGCAGACTTGTCGAGACGATACTCTATGGCTATATTGTCGATGATGGTCTGTCCGTTGTTGACAGCATCGGAGCCTGCGCTGACCTTACCGCCGACGATGACGCTGATGCGGTTGCCCCAGAAACGCTTGGCAAAGCTGAAGGTGTAGTCGGTCGTCGTGGTGCCGACCTCCGACGTGCCGCTTGCAATGCCAAAGTTGACGTCGACCGTGCTGAGAGCCTTGCCGGCAATCTCGTTGATGGCACTCTGCAAGTAGGCATTGAGCGTGTTGGCATAATTGTAACCGCCATTTGCCTCCGTGTCATCCGTGACGTACATTCCCGTGACAAGCATCGTAACCGCCACACGTCCGCGTTCCTCCGGAGTCATGGCCGTCAACTGATTCTGCACAGTCAAATCTTCGGGAGCCTGCAAGGTGAACTCCAGTCCCATATCCTCGAGCGTGCGACTCAGAGCAAGGCCCACATCGAACGCCACATTGCGAGGCACACTGTTCTCCGTGACCGTTGACCTGACACGCTCGCTGGCATTGATGCTCAAACGGGGATTCATCATGTTGCCCTGAAACTCCACATAACTGCCCTGGGCAATCTGGAAGTCGTTCAACGGAATGGCCATCAAAGAATAACGCATCGTACCCTTGTTGATGGTATAACGTCCCCAAAGCTGAAGATCGTTCTGGAGGTCGTAAGTCAATGTCACATCACCCCCACCCTGCAAGACAATAAAGTCGTTGCCATTGTCGCTCAAGTAGCAATGCACCTGAGCAGCCTCCGCAATGCTGACATCCATCTGGATATCCATGCTCTGGCGGACAGCCTCTGGCGTCTCCACAGCAATCGTATCGCCAAAATCATGGAAGGTGACAATGTCCGAAAGCTGGTCGTCGACCGTAATAGGCGTGTCCGAAAGGTAGCAACTCACATCAGTGCTGCCAAGCACATCGAGGCGGCCACGCATCTTGAGGTCCGTCGGCGTACCCCAAAGACGACCGCCAAGATTGACAAACATCTTGCCATAAGCCAATGCCCCCTGCTTCTTCGGCGCATTGATAAGCGGATAATCCTTCGCCCGCACATTCATGTCCAACAAAACATTATCCAGGCGACTGAAGTCGATATTGCCATCGAGAACAAGCGGAGTATCGCCCGCAGCATACGCCTCAATGCGGTTGAGAGCCAGACGACTGTCGTCAACCGTAACGGTATGGTCGGGAATCCTGAGATTCACACTGTAACTATCCGCCTTGATGTTAAGCGAATCCGTACACAACTGACCATTCAATATCGGATTGTCAATACCGCCGCTCAACATAAAATCACCGGAAGCATAACCCGACATTGCAAGCGGACCATCGGGCATAAAAGCATTGAGAAAAGCAAAAGGAACTCGCTGGAATGTACTTTCACCTTCCAACATACCCCGTCCGCCCACATCATAATATCTGCCATTAAGCAAAACAATCTCGTTCCCGTCATGAGTACAGATAGCATCCACATAATGCGAGCCGTCAGCATTCGGGAAGTAAATGCCATTGAGCCCAAGGTCTCCCAGACGAACCCCGTTATACGTCATTCCGTTCACCAGCATCTCAGCCGAAACAGTTGTCAGGCTGTCTGCCTGCATATAGTGGAAGTCGCCATGAAGGAAACCACTGATGTCGGGCATAAAAGGAATCACCTTCGTCAATTCGCCTACATTGAAATGATTCACACTCAACGAAATATCCTGCTGCGCCTCTTCGTTGGGCGTCGTATAGACCTTAATGCCCGTACCATCATCGGCAAGAAGATCAACCAATGCCGCAAGATGTCCCTTGTTCGACAAACGGATGAAATTATCCTCGTTAAGCGTAAAGTTTCGATAAGCAATAACCGGATTGAGCGGAGTAAAGTGCACCTGAACACCATCGGCAAGAAGATTGAATGCCAAACCAAAGTCAACACTCTTCTTCCCCTTGGCATCAATAAAAACAAGGTTAGCATTTGCACCCGTATCAGTCAACGATGCCCGCAACTCCGACTGAAAAGTAACCATACGATTCCTCGGCCCATTAGCAACACGAGCATCAAGCGAAACACCACTCTCCTTCTGGTAAATGCGCCACTCCATGCTGTCAAGCAGAATGGCACCCGTGTTAAGAGCATGCATATGCCCATTACCTTTCAATCCCTCCATTGGCGACGAAAGTACCTGGAACGACATGTCTCGGAAACTATAACCTATCGTATGACGCAGAATATTACTCAACGGATTCTTCGCCCCACAAGCAAAATCTACCCGCAAGTGTGGCAGAAGATCCTTAAGAACGTTCTGCTGTAAACGAAGACTATCTATCTCCCTCTCCAACTCCTTCCCGACATTGTCGAAACAACACAGCAATGAATCCAAACCCTGACTGGAAGAAACCGACAAAGAAAGGTCGCCAGCCAAAGTTTCCAGTTGAATAAAATCCGGTGTCAAATTAGCATTGACAGCAAGATCATAAGGATGGAGGATACTATCTGCCGTCACCAGCTCCATAGCCTCAACACGAGCATTCAAAGTATGCGTCTGCCGAAAATCAGAAGAGCCATCCATGTGCATCACCATACTCGCAGAAAACGGCTTCTCCGCCATACGAAGCGCATAAAGATCAATATGGCCTAAATCCATATTGAATGACGTCTCTTGCAACTTTCGCTCGTCAATAGTGGCATCTATACAGCCATAAAACTGAAGCAACTCGTTCCGGCTGTTCATTTCTGCCATAGCCTTTCCGTCCTTCAGACGACAATCGGCATGAATACTATCCAGCGTCCAAGAAGCATAACCCAAATGGTCAATATCCAGTTGTGCTTGCAATCGTGTTTTTCGGCTCAAGAAGTCAGTACCACAACCAGACAGTTTTGCATGAGCAGAAAGAAGATAAAGTGAATCGTGAGGCAAGAAATCATGAAGCTGCAAATCGGTAATGCGAGCCCTCGCCTGGTAAACCATAGATTCTAAATCAATACTTCCTGCAAGATGCGCTCTGCCTTTGCCCTCAAGAAGCAACGCATCCATCGAAATCTGCGAAGCCTGTCGCAATCGCGTATCTGCATGAAGAACCATCTTTGGGAAATGAACATCAGTCAGACCAAGATAGCGATTGATGCAAGAAAGATTCATTGTGGTGATATCAGTCCTTAGGTCTGCCCCCAACGCTACACTGTCAATTAAATTATGTATAGCACCCGTCATGCGGACATCTATAATCGAGGGCATTGTTATATCGCAAACCTGCAGAGAAAGGCTATCCACATTGCCTGACACATCTATATTAAGGTTCAATGGTTGAGCAGGATAACATTTCGCCAAATCTTTTGGCAAATATGCCGCAGCCAGACAAAGGATGTCTTTACTTCCTAAAGAAGCCTGCAATTCGGCCTCCAGATTTCCTCGCTTGCCTTTAGAAAGAGCATCTAAATCAAGATTGATATTGCCCGTTGCGGAGCTATATTGTGTTTGAAAGTCAAGTCCCGTTGCCGCGAAACAAGTTGAATCGAGAGAAAGATTAACAGACAAGTTATCCAAACGGAAACCACTCTTTTCCTCGAACGCAAGCCGACGTAATTGCGCATAAAGTGCTGAAGAACCTTGATTAAAGTACAACTTGTCAAGTTTCAGTTCGACATTTTTGAAAGAAAGGTGATTAACATCCAAGCCCACAACAGAGTCTGCAGATGGAATATCATATGAAAGACTATCCGCAATGATGCTGATATTTCCTATTCCATACGCAGCATTACCTAGATTAATGTCTGCAGCATCAAGAGTTGCTTCACGGAGAGAGGCGCTGACACACATTGTGTCGTTTGGCAAATGCAAAACTATCTTGCTTCGACAAACATGCACCTTTTCTACATCTATTTGCCAATCTAGAGGAGAACTTGCCGAGGTATCTTCTGGTGTTTCACGAAGTTTGATGTCGAGCACACAGCTATCCAGCATTGCAACTGGCACACTTACACACTTCTTTCGCAAGTCTATATCGTCGGCAATCAGTGTGATGTTGTTGATATTGGCATCTAATGCTACTGACTCGATTAACTCTGTTATGTGGATATTGCCTTTGGAAAGTTCGATGGCCTCCACGCCGACATGCAACATCAAAAGGCGGGAAAGATCCAAATCAACTATGGCACTCTCCACATCTACCACATCGGTAGGTGCTTTTTCTATGTGCACACTCTCGAGACGAAGGTCGAGAAGAGGCGTCAGATGTATACTGCCTACTGTCAACTCGAACTCTGTTTCCTTATCTACCCAGGCAGAAAGTCTATCTACTGCCCACTTTTGTATGGGCGGAAGATAGAGGCTGGCTATTAGCATCGCAATGAGCAATACCAGTACCGAAAGTGTTTTGAATATGTATTTTAGCGCGCGTTTCATTTACATTGCACTATTCCATGTGCAAAGATACGAAATCTAATTCAGAGCTAAGGCTAAAATAGGGATTTTTTATGTATTAGTTGACACTTTATTACTTGTGTGTCGGAACTATTTCCTGCCATAGCCGTTCCTCTGGCAGAGGTGACTCTATGACAATGTTCTGATGCGATACGGGGTGTTCCAGTTCGAGTCGCCAGGCATGAAGGCTGATGCCTCCGTCGGGATTGCTTCGAGGTGCTCCGTATTTCAAGTCGCCACGGATGGGACATCCCATCTTAGAAAGTTGGCATCGTATCTGATGATGTCGTCCTGTATGCAGTTCTATTTCAAGCAAGAAGTAGCGTTCTGACTGGGCCAGGAGGCGATAGTCGAGTACGGCTTTCTTGCTGCCGGGGACTTCTCTGTCGTAAGCTCGGGCTGTGTTCTGCTTCTCGTTGCGTGTCAACCAATGAGTGAGTGTGCCTTGTGGCTGTGAAGGTTTGTTTGCGACGATGGCTAAGTATGTTTTCTTTACGCCTTTGTGTTCGGCAAACATCTTATTGAGTCGGGGCAGAGCCTTGCTTGTTTTTGCAAAGAGGACGATTCCGCTCACTGGACGATCCAGCCTATGAACGACGCCGAGATATACATTGCCAGGCTTTTGATACTTGTCCTTCAGGAAGTTTTTTACCATATCGGACAAGGGGACATCGCCAGTCTTGTCTCCTTGCACGATGTCCCCTACCCGTTTTCTTACGGCTATAAGATGATTATCCTCGTAGAGGATTTTCATGATTGTCGTTGTTCTTTTCTTTACATGTTCATGCCGCCATCCACTTGGATGACCTGGCCACTAACATAACTGCTCATGTCGCTGGCAAGGAAGGTTGCCACGTTGGCGATATCTTCCACTTGTCCTCCGCGACGAAGGGGTATTTTCTTCTTCCACTCTTCGCGTATCTCTTCGCTGAGTTGTGCAGTCATTGCTGTCTCCACAAAACCTGGTGCGATGGCATTGGCGCGTATTCCTTTTGGGCCCATCTCCTGTGCAACGCTCTTGGCGAGGGCTATCATGCCTGCTTTTGAGGCCGCATAGTTTGCCTGACCTGCATTGCCGTGAACGCCGACCACACTGGCCATATTGATGATGCTGCCACCACGCTGACGCATCATGACGGGGATACATGCGTGGATAAAGTTGAAGGCGCTCTTCAGGTTGACATTGATAACGGCATCCCACTGCTGTTCGGTCATGCGGAGCATGAGTCCGTCTTTTGTGATACCGGCATTGTTAACGAGGATGTCAATGGCGCCGAAATCTTCTTTTATCTTCTTTACTACTTCTTCAGTTTCTGCGAAATCGGCTGCATTGCCTGCATATGCACGGCATGTTACGCCCACTTCTTCTATTTCCTTGCGAGTTGCTTCCAGTCCGGCAGCCATTTCGTCGTTGAGGACGAGGTCTGTGAATGCTATGTTTGCGCCTTCTGAGGCAAACTTGAGGGCTATCGCTTTGCCGATGCCGCGTGCTGCGCCTGTGACGAGTGCAGTCTTTCCTTCCAATAGTTTCATATCGTATTATTTAATTTAAGCCCCTGCCAAACTTTATTTCTGGTGAGTTTGTGAGAGGCTATAGATATTGGTCTATTTTTTTCTCTTGTCGGTAGAGTGCTTTATGGATGAGTTTCTGGACGATGCCACGGCTTATGCCTTGTGGCATTCCGTCGGCCAGTCGGCCATAGATGTATGGTATTTCCAGACCTTTGATGCAATAGTGCAGGATGTCCGAGCAGAGTGGAATGCTTTCTATTTCGAAGCGTCCTTGTTGCACGCCTTCTGCCATGATGGCGGCAAAGAGCCGTTGTTCGTTGCGGTCGAAGTTCTTGCGCACTTTTTGTACCATGACGATATTGCGGAAGAACTCTGCTCGGAGATTGCCGTTACGCTGCACGGCTTCTTTTATCATGTTGAGGTGAGTGTAGATGACCTCAACGAGTTTGTCTTCGGGTTCCATTTGTTGCATGGACACCTCGTTCATTCGTTCGTTGATGCGCTCTAATTCTCCCTCAATGACAGCCCAGTATATTTCCTCTTTGTTCTTGAAATAGGTATATAGTGTACGCCGACCTTTGCCCGAAGCCTGGGCAATGTCGTTCATCGTGGTATTCTCCAGTCCGTTCTTGGCGAACAACTGGCGTGCCACGTCCACTAACTTTGTTCTTGTCTTTACTACTGCCATTCCGATTGCAAAGATAGCACATTTCTATTGATTTGTGCAATTTCCTTGTGTTAAAAATGCACAAATTCACGCTTTTTGTGTCGATATTTTCTTTTTTACAGATTGCTGTGTGCCTTTTTCGTGAAATTATTTGGCAGATTCAAAAAATTGCCTTACCTTTGCACTCACAAATGATAACATCGCGGGGTGGAGCAGTTGGTAGCTCGCCAGGCTCATAACCTGGAGGTCGTCCGTTCGAGTCGGGCCCCCGCAACGAAGGGTGGTAGCAATCCGGTAGCATTTCTAAAGCTTTTTTCTTTAGTCCCTGCTCCGGGTTGCTTTTTTATTTCTACACCCGCCGACATTCCGACACAAAAATAATGGTTAACCATTCTGGCAAGATAGGTTAACCATTTTGTGTGTAAAGGCTAACCATTATCGACAGAATGGTTAACCTATTTTTTGCATATCTACTGGTCTCTTTTGATGCGAAGTTTATGCTTGCCCACCTGGACGATGTATTGCCCTGGCAAGATGCGCATGGCGTTCGAGGCGGGGTCCCACCATTCGAATGCCGAATCGGGCAAGGGGATGCTCACCTCTCTGCTGTCGCCGGCTGCCACCTCCACGCGCTGGAAAGCGCGCAAGGTGCGGACTGGTCCGTCCGTATCACCTACCTTATTTATATATACCAACACCGTTTCTTCGCCGTCGCGCTTGCTCTTGTTGGCAACAGAAAGTGTCAGTTTGCCGTCGGCAAAGCGAGGTTTGCCATAGACAAAACGGCTGTAACTGAGTCCATGACCAAAGGGATAGAGCGGTTCGCCACGGAAGAAGCGGTAGGTATGTCCTTCCATGTTGTAATCCTCGAAGTCGGGCAACTGATCCACGCTACGGTAGAATGTCACAGGCAGGCGACCGCTCGGGTTGACCTTTCCGAAGAGCACTTCCGCCAAAGCCTGACCGCCGGCCTGACCGCCATACCATGCCTGCAGAATGGCATCGGTTGTCTGCTGTTCGGGCACAAGGCCAATGGCGCTGCCGGAACAGAGAACCAGGACAACACGCTTGCCAGCCTTGTGCAAAGCAGCAAGGACATCGCGCTGGCTCTGCGGCAACTCTATCATCGTACGGTCGCCACCCTTGAATCCGGGCTCGTCAACCTTCATCTCCTCGCCCTCGAGTCTTGGCGAGATACCACCGCAAAAGACAATCGTCTCGGCATTGGATGCAGCCGCCACCTGCTTCTCCACATCGCGCTCCCAAGGCACCAGCGTAGCCGAAGGGCAGAGATTCAGAATACCCTCTGCCAGCGTAACCGTATGAAGAGGAAAACCATTGTAGTTGCCCCACATCATCGTGCTGTCTGCCGCATTAGGCCCCATAACGAAAAGACCACTGCCGTCCTTCTCCGAAAGAGGCAACAATTCCTTCTCGTTCTTCAGCAACACAATGCTCTTTCGGGCAGCCTCGAGTGCCAACTGGCTATGCTCCTTACAACAAAGACGCTCGTCGGGAATCCTGTTCCATGGGTTGAGATGGGGAGCATCGAAGTCGCCCAGACGGAAACGAGCCTCAAGCAAACGGCAAAGACTCCTGTCGATAGTCTTCTCCTCGATGAGCCCCTTTTGCACACCATCCACAAGACTTCCGTAACTGCCGCCGCACTCCACATCCGTACCGGCAATGACAGCCTCGCTCACAGCCTCAGTCTTACCCTTGCTGTAATGGTGGCCATAGTCCTTCCAGAAGTCGTCGATGGCACCACAATCACTTGTCACCAAACCCTCGAAACCCCATTCGTCTCGCAATATCTGCTGCAACAAACGGTCGCTGCCACAACAAGGCTTGCCCTCGAAACGGTTGTAAGCACACATCACCTCTGCCACCTTCGCCTCCTTCACCAGGGCACGGAAAGCATACAGATACGTCTCGTGGAGGTCGCGCAACTTGATGTTCTCCGCATTATAACGGTGGCGGCTCCATTCCGGACCGCTATGAACAGCATAATGCTTAGCACAAGCCAACAACTTCTGATAGCGAGCATCCTGCGGACCCTGCAGGCCACGCACCACACTCTTGCCCATCACGGCCGTCAGATAAGGGTCTTCACCATAAGTCTCCTGCCCACGTCCCCAACGAGGGTCGCG
>JAGBTN010000020.1 GCA_017631315.1 Bacteroidaceae bacterium
CGCAGTTTGCCATAATAACGGACACTATCAATCAAGGCAGGTTGTTTCCATTTGCATCCCGTTTGCCAAATACTGGACACTGTCGATAAAATAAAGGAATGAAAACAATGTCCAGGATGGCTACAAATGAATACATCGGCACTAAACGACGACTATATGCTACAGCCGACCGAACAAAGCGGATTAGAATCCTTGATGAAGTCTGCGAAACAACAGGGTACGAACGAAAATACGCCAATCGGCTGCTGACAGGCAGCAGAAAGTTCCGCGAACGCAAAGGAAGAGGGAAAACCTATGGCGAAGATGTTGCCGTCGTACTGAAGAAGGTTTGGCTCGAATCCGGATGCCCGTGCCTGCCGTACTTTAAAGCCGAATCTAGACGCTGGGTGGACGAATACTCTACGCAGGTTGCACACATAGAGCCTTCCATCCGCGAAAAGATTCTTGCCATGAGCGACCGCACCATGTCACGAATGCTTTCTGGAGAGACAAGGATAAAGCCTGGGTGGGCTAAAGGGAACAAGCGCTCAGGTCGGGGTGGGCGCAATGAAGTGAAAAACAACACGCCCTGCGCCTCTGGCGAAAGCATCAGAGCCTGCAATGTCCCTCCAGGGGACGTACAAGTAGACACCTTCGCTCTTGGTGGTGGCAATCCTTCAGATAACTTCTTCTGGATACTCGACGCATCTGACAGAAAAACGCAATGGACGGTCCTTAGCCCGACATGGAACCGAGGACAATACGCCACATTAGAAGCCCTCAAACACATAGAAGGCAAATTCCCCTTTGAAATCGTTTCACTCCATTCCGATAACGGAGGGGAAATTCTCAACCACCATGTCAGTGCGTACCTTGGCAGTAAAGCGAAGCAGACATTCTTGTGGCGATCAAGACCGAGACATAGCAACGACAATGCCCATGTAGAAGAGAAAAACCGTTCGTCAGGAAGACAGCTTTTCGGAGAAATCAGACTGGACTGCCCGATCCTGCAAGATGAACTCACAAAAATATGCGATGATTGGTCGGACTTCAGAAACTTTTTCTGCCCCTGTAAAATGCTTGTCGAAAAGACAAAGCGTGACGACGGCAAAGGTTATAAGTGCAAGTACGACAAGCCAAAGACCCCATACCAAAGAGTGCTTGACGACAATGTGCTCACACCGGAACAGAAAGACTCACTCAAAGCTTATAAAGCAAGGCTAAGCGGGATGGATCTCTACAGACGCGTTCGCAAGCGTCTGAGAAAGATTCGTCGTATTCAGAATGTTTACACCATGAACAAGTACGCAGGAAAGGATCTTTCTCCCTTCGCGGCTCGTCCCGCCTTGGCGCTTCGCGCCACCCCTTCGGGGACGGCTGGACTTCACCGCGAAGGGACACACAATAGTACAACCAACCAACGCATAACCATAACAGAAAAGCGGAGATTGAGTGTCCAGTATTTGGCAAATCAAAAACCACCAAGTTATCTAGAAAGTGTCTTTTCTATTTGACAAACTGGGCACTTGCAAAGTAAGAAAAAAAATGATATGATTCACAACTGTCAAGGCCGGAGTAGGCTATGTAGTAGTCTCAACGTGTTTTGATCTGAAGCTTTAGCAGAATTCTGAAGCACCCATTCGCATGGGAATATGCGATGACCGAAAGGCCTAAAAACTATGAAGAAACTGATGGTAATTGCTGCGGCGGCACTTTGTGGCTCCTTTTTCGCGGCTGGTGAAGTAACCTCGGCAAACGTCGTTGGTTATCAGACGTTGACGATTTATCCTGGTAACAATATGTTTACCGTGAACTTCGGCAATATGGCTGATGCCCAAGGATATACACTTGAACAGTTGTTCCCCGGAACGACAGAAGGTTTGGTTGGAGGCACGACAGCAGCTGCATCTGACAGAATTAAGGCGTGGGATCCTACCGCCGATAATGGCGCAGGTGCATATAGTGATACCTATTATTTCTTTATTCGTAATAATAATGCCAACAGCCGCACTTGGCGCAAGAGTGCTACCGTTGCTGCTGATGTTAAGATAAAATCTGGTATGTGTTTCTGGTTTTATCATAACGCACCGGTTGGCTCTGAGCCGTTAGTGTTTACTGTTCCTGGGCAGGTTGAATATTCACAGCAGGGTGCGAGTATGACTATTCGTCCTGGAATGAATATGATTGGTGCTCCTTTTGCCGGAGATGCTGATTTGAACACTCTTGGTACAGATTTCTGGAAGGCTCTTGTTGAGGCCGGAAATTGTAAAGCTTCAACAGCTGCTGCTGCGTCGGATTTCGTTAAGATTTGGGATCCTCAAGCCGATAATGGTGCAGGTGCTTATGGTGACACTTATTACCTCTTCTATCGCAATAATAATGCTAATAGCTATACATGGCGTAAGAATGCTTCTACCATCGCTCCTGCTGGGTTTATCAAAATGGGCGTTGGCGCATGGTACTACTGCGGTGGTACTGGCTTCACGATGACGCTCCCTTACCCCTATGATCTCTAATTTCGTGTAGTGGATAGTCTGCTACGCTAAAACAAAAAAGGAAAACAAAAATGAAAAAGATAATGGTTGCTCTTGCAGCGGTTGCTATGGCTGCTGTTGCTCAGGCAAGTACGGTCGACTGGGCTCATGTCGGCGATGTGTTCGAAAAGGATGGCGAGACCTATGCTAATGGTACAGCTCTCGTTTTCTACCTCGGCGCTGAAGGGACTGGTACCTACACCATCTATGCAGATGGAACTTATAAACTCGATGGTGGTGCTTCTCTTGTTACCACTGGTACTATCTATGACGGTATGTGGAATGAGGGTTCTCCGCTCGAAACTAAGACGACTGTCAATGGCAAGTATGCCATTGTTGGTATGTATGATGACGAAGGCACCTGGTATTATGGCTCAAAGGAGATGGATGTTTCTGGTCTCGTTGCCGATGCTACGGACACCAAGACTATGAACTTCGGCGACGATGGATGGTCGCTTGCCACTGCCGGTGCTGCCGCTTCCGTTCCGGAGCCGACCTCTGGTCTTCTGCTCCTCCTCGGCATGGCCGGGCTTGCGCTCCGCCGCAAGCAGGCTTAATAGCTTAAGCGTTATGTCGTTAAATGCGGCATAAATACAACAAACCCGTCCGCAGATGCGGACGGGTTGTTTTAATTGTGGGGTGATACTATGAAGGTATAATGTAGAACGAGTCTTCTTTTAAGTGAAAGAAGGATTCGTTCTTTGATAATTGAAGGTGTTACGACTTGCAAACATATCAAC